>CAVPGW010000021.1:0-338818 GCA_963704055.1 Pirellulaceae bacterium
CGCAGAAGCGGTTTACGGGGGTCGAGCGCAGCGAGCATCCCCGTAACTGCATGTTGACGAAGCCGCGGAGCGGCTATGGGGAAGTTGGCAGCGCAGCCACTGTCTGATGTCGGATTCGACCCGACCGACGCCGACCAGGGGCTGCAGGTTGGAGAATGCTTGAGGTTTCAATGGCGTCTGGCAAGGGATCGATGCTAGGCAGCGATGACGGTGAGGTGTTTGACTCAAGCGGTTGGATGAATGCATCGGTGGCGGGAAGTATGCCTCCACTGGGTCATCTCTTTCTGGAATAGACATTGATCGGTCTCCGCCTTGGGCGAAGTTGAGATGGCAGCGGATGGGTGCTGGAAAACATCGTGGCCGAGAGTGGGGGTTGATCGAGATCACGAGCTGTCAATCGGCTTGGGAGGAACCCGACGGCGTAACGCCAAAATCGATTCAAGTGGGTATCGTGTCATGATGCATCCGCAGTTCGGGCAAGTCCAGCCCGGTTGCGTCGTCAGATTCCTGGGATGGTTCATCCGATGCGGATTCTGAGTCGGTCGAATCAAGCTCGGATTGGATGATTGTCGAGGTATCTTCCACGCCGAGGATCTGCATGCAGCGTGCCAGCTTGGTGTTGACATTGCCGGCAGCCAACAAGCCGTAGTGACGGATTCGGACCAGCCCTTTGGGCAAGACATGCAATAGGAATCGCCTCATGAATTCATCGACTTCCAGTGACATGGTCTTCCAGCGACTTTCGTCAGCGTAGTCCTTGTAACGGAACAACACTCGATCGTTCTTCAACTCCAGCAGCCGGCCATTGGAAATCGCGACACGGTGTGTGTACCGGCCAAGATAACGATAGACATGCTCGGCTCCGGCAAATGGCGGCTTCGCATAGACCACCCAGTTCTGACGGTAGAGTTCGCCGAGCAACCGATTGAATGACTCGGCCCCGGCCAGTCCCGCAACACTGCCAGAAAGCTTGAGTTCTCCCGCCTCCCATAACGCTTTGACGCAGGCCAAGAACTTGCCGCGAAAGAGCTTTCCCAGGACCAGCACCGGCAGGAAGTATCGTTCTCTGGCCGCCACCCAAGATTGACCATCAGGCGACAATCCACCGCCGGTCACGACGCAGTGCAGATGGGGATGAAACAACAGGTTTTGTCCCCATGTATGCAAGACTGCCGTGAACCCGATCTGCGCCTCTAATCGCTTCGGATTGCGTGAAAGCTCCAGCAGTGTGCCGCTGGCCGCTTTGAACAGCAGGTTGTAAAGACACCTCTGGTTCTTGAGCATCAACGGATGGAGTTGCTGCGGCACGGTGAAAACAACGTGAAAATACGGCACCGGCAGTAGGCGATTGAGCCGACTCTCCAGCCAAGCGGCTTGCTTTGAGGCGTTGCATTTTGGGCGGTGAGGACGATCACGACATGAGTTGTAACTGATGCGGATCGTATGACATCCTGGCAAGCATCGACATGTCCTCCCAGGGTGGCGGTGCGACACGCAGCCAGCCTCCGCATCACCTTGGCCTGCATCGGAGAGACGCGATGGCCCGCCAAGTAGCGATCACCATATTGCTGAAAGAGGTGACCGACTTCCAGGGAGGGCCGCGGTACTGGAGAACACTGGATGTCGTGGTGAGCCGACTGACGCTGCACAGCCTGATGACACGGTGTCATCAAGACCGACCCTCCCTCGGTTTTTGATCCTGTCTCTTGAGTGACTCAACGTCGAAAGCATCCAGGGGACTTTTGAGTCCGGCCACGTGATCGGTTTGCACGTGGGTGTAGACCGCGGTTGTCCGAATGTTGTGATGCCCCAACAAAGCTTGAATCACCACCAGCTGTGTGCCGCTTTCCAGCAGATGGGTCGCAAAACTGTGCCGCAACGAATGAGGCGTGCACGAGCGTCCCGATCCAGCGGTCGCGGGCATTGCGAAACACCTGTCTCGCCGTGTCGGGGCACAGATGAGGTGATTTTCCTTGGCCGGGGAACATCCACTCCGGCGGTCGATAGATCTTCCAGTAAACCCGCAAGACCTCCAGCAACTTGGGGCACAACATGGTGTAACGCTGCTTGCTTCCCTTGGCATAGCGAACGCGGATCACCATTCGGCTTGAATCGATGTCCTCAACTCGCATCGAACAGGCTTCGCTGATCCGCAGTCCCGCTGCGTAACAAGCCAGAAAAAGAGCACGATACTTGATGCTCTTGATGCAGCTGAAGAGTTCAGCAGATCATCATGGCCGACGACATCGGGGAACGGACGTTCTCTGCGTTTGGGAAACGGAATCCGCTCGACCTCCCATGGCTTGCCCAAGGTGACGCAATACAGGAATTTCAGTGCGGCCAACACCTGGCGATAGGTCGAATACGAGACTTGCTCGACCTGCAGGATGTGGAGTAGGTATTCCCGCAGTTCCTCTTCGCCGAGTTCTTCGGGGCTCGAGCCGAAGTGTGCCGCAAATTTACGGCAGTAGAGGAGATAGTTGCAGCGCGTCGCCGGGCTGTAATTCTTGAAAATCAGATCTTGCTCCATGCGGTTTTTCAGTTGTCCCATGGCTTGCTCCTTGGTGGTGGAATGGAAACCAAAGAGTTACGATGAGGGCCGAGACCGAGAGCGAAAAATGAATTCAAAGGGGATGCAGCGAAGAAGTTGGCTGCACCAACCGTCCTGACGACTGCGTAGACTCTGCCGCCACCGCCGCGCCAGCGGCTTCGTTCGACGGTTCCGGGTCGCGAGTCACGTCGTGTAAACCGAGACCGGCATGTCAAACAGAGACTCAGAGAGTTCTCGGGGTTGTCTCTGGGGTGCGGGGCGAACCAGGGTGGTTGGATTCGGCAGCCCGGAGTCTCTCCGCGAAAGTGAGAACTTTGGGATTGGGCGCCGCGGTGGCGAAAGACCGCGAAAAAGGGGGCGGAAACGAGAAACGCCCGCGGGTCATGCTGGACCGACGGGCGTTAACTGGTTCGCGAGAGTTTTCGCTTTTTTAAATTCAGCTCCCCCGGCAGGACTCGAACCTGCGACAAGGCGGTTAACAGCCGCCTGCTCTACCAACTGAGCTACAGGGGATTGGCACCTCGGGCCCGTTTCCCGGCCCAGGTGAACAGGAAATTTACTGAAGCACGCTTTTAGTCGCAAGGGCAGCGGCTTTTTGGGCCGTCAGAGGTCAGCAGGCCAGACGTCAGGGAGCCGAGATGGGAAACCGACCTCCTGGTGCTGCGGTGATAGACTCGGCCTCCGCAGATGGGGTTCGCGTGATTGGACTGTACTAGACGCCAGGGGGGCAGGATGTTTGGTTGTTCGCCTGACTCCTACCGCCTGACTCCTGGTGACTAGTCGTCCTACCGAATCAAGCTCATGTAGAAGCTGAACAGCCGTGTTTGGTCGGTATCGGCCTTCGCCACGGGGTAGGCGAAGTCGAATGCCAGCGGCGCGGGACCGAGCATCGGGATCGCCACTCGCAGACCCAAACCAGGGGCCACCCGGTACTGGTCCGCATTGATCTCGACGTTCTTTTCGACCGTTCCAAAATCGACGAAGGCAACACCGCGAAAAGCATCGTCCGCGGTGATCGGGAACATGTATTCGACCGTATTGAGCCACTGGAATCGACCGCCCGCCTCGATTGCACCCACCGTCGGCGGCGTCGCGAAATCGACAGGGCTGGCACCGCGGAACTCGAAGCCGCGAATGGTCGCGTAGCCACCGGCAAAGAAGTTCTCGAAGATCGGTGTTTCCTCACCGCTGAATCCGACTTGAGTCGAATACGACAGCGTCTGGCGACCCGATCCGTCAGCTCGCTGGGCCAACAACCAGTACTTGCGGTACTCCAGTTCAAACCTGGCGTAGTCGTAATCGCCAAAGACTTCTTCAAATTTGAATTCGAAGTAGTGACCTCGGCTGGCTTGGATGGGACTATCTCGGCTGTCGTGCGTCAGCGCCACTTCGCCGCTGTAGAGTGCGTTATCACCGAGCACGGCGTCGAGCTGCGGCACGTTCGGCACTCGCGGGTCGGTGATTCTGGCGTTTTGACCGCTGATTCCGGCCGAGACGGACAAGTCGGGCGTCACGCGATAACCAAACGCGAGTCGGCCGCCGAGTCGCTCTTCGTCCCAATCGTTGTAGCGTCGATCGAACAGGAATCCGCTGAGCGACATGCTGACCGGTTTGTAGCCGAACAAGTTCGGGTCGGCGAATTGAATCGTGTACCGCTTGAAGTCGGTGCCCGGTGCGGCCTCGATCCGGAAGGTCTGGCCAGCACCACGAAACGCCGTGCCACTGAATAGGTCTTGGAACGAAGTTGGCCACCGCGAGATATCGAAGTTGCGTTCATCGACTGTCAGTTGACCGGTCAATCCGGCGTCACTGTTGACGGCACCACCAAGCATGATGCGTCCGGTTCTTGCCGGGAATCCGTTAATCACCAAGTCGGCTTCTCGAACTGCGCGGCCCCGGTTGGTAATTGGCGTAGGGAGCGACCGGGGCATACGGGTCCGGCAATCCGGTATTGGAAATTGCCGGGGGTGTAAAATCGCTGCCAGGCGGCAGGGGCGGACCAGCAGGCGAAGCAAAGTTATAGCTGGGCGCTGGCGGGTTGTTTGGGTATTGCCGCGCGACATACGGCGCGGTCGCACCGGTTTGAGCAATCGTGTTGCTCGGTGCGCTAGGGTTGCCCGCATAGCCAGGGGCAGAACTTGTTGTGATCGAATTGGCTTGTGACACGCCATTTGGCGCAGCACCGTTTGGCATCAAGCCGGGTGAGGCTACACGGCTGGGTACTGCTTGGCTCGGTGCTGATGTGGCGGATGGGGAGAACATCCCGGCCGGTGATTGCGAGGGTCCGGTAAGTCCGGCGCATCCCGCAAGACACACCAACGATCCCCAAATCGCAAGCCAGCTGAGCGAGCGGCCCATCGGTGTGCGAATTGAATCCTTCATGCGGTCAGCTTCGTCTGAAGTGTGGCTAAAAAAATGAATGTGTTCGTTGCTGCGTTGTTTGAGTCGGCACCGAATGTCCGGTAAGAACTCGAGGTGTCCGGCTCAAAAAGTGTCGCCGTCATCTCGTGGAACGACCTTGATGTCGGGCGGGTCTGCGATCTGTGGATTTACTTCGAGCAGTTGGCTGCGTTCCAGCCGGCGCCGATTCAATTCCAACGTACGCCGATCGATCCAATCGCCCTCGCGAAGATCAACCAGATTGAGCATTGTCGTTTCTCTCATCAGATGAGGTTCGCCGTCGATATTGACGCGAATCTCACCCACTTTCCAGCGGTCGCCCTCGGTAACTTCGTAAACCAAGTCGACGACGTTTGCTTCATCTCGCATCACCGTTTTTGGTTCGATCTCTGCGTAGATGAAGCCGAGTTCGCCGTAGCCATAGACCAATTCACCGACATCGCGGCGGAGGATGGTACCGTCGAACATGTCGCCCGGTTCCAACTCGAGTCTTTCGCGGAGTGATTTCTCGGTGATGAACTGGTTGCCGATAATCTGGATGTCATTGACTTTGAAGCGATTGCCTTCGTTGACCACAAAGGTGACCGTGAGCCACTTGCCGCTATCGTCGTACTCGATCCGGCGACCGACGGTCGCGGTCAGAAATCCCAGGTTGTGATAGTAGGCAGCCAATACGTCGACATCTTGATCGATCTTTGTCAGGTCGGCTGTATTGTTGACGTATGTCAGCACACCAGCCATCGGGCCGCGGCTATTGATGATTTTCTTCAGCCGCGATTCGGTGACGATCGTGTTGCCCTGGATTCGGATTTTCCAAATTCGTTCCTTCGGGCCTTCGTTGATCCGAAAGACGACTGCGCCGGCGTCACCCTTGATTCCCGTGGTATGGCTGATCACGGCCTGATTGAAACCTTCCTCGTGATAGTAATCGAGCAATCGGCGGCGCGCCGACTCAATCGAGAACTCATTGAGCGGGTCAGATTTTTCAATGCCCGCTCGGCCTTTCAGTTCGTGGTTGTTGATCGAGCGGTTGCCGTGAAAGACAACCTGTGTGATCATCGGCCGTTCGTGAACCATGTAGGTCACGGCGACTCCGCCAGGCTGTTCGTCGAGTTTGAACGTGACGTGATCGAACGAACCCATGTTGTTCAACCGCCGGACGTCGCCAAGTACGGTTTCATAGTCGTAGAAACGATCTTTCCGGGTCTGCAACTGCTGGAGAATTTTGTGAATGCTGACACCGCGATTGCCTACTACCTTGACATCCAAGACGACGGCGTCCCCTTTTTCACGCCGTAGCGCCAGCCCATCGCGGCTATGGACGTGTTCACGGAATTTTGGCTTCGCCTCAGGTGCCGGTGCAGCCGCACCGCCTCCGCCGCCCATTCCGCCACCGCCGAATTGAGCCGGGGCGGTGGTGACCAGCAGCGGAATCAGCATTACGCCCAGCAGACACCGCGCCACAAAATGACACGTGCCGGTGAGGTGTCGAAGAATTTGGATTTGGGGCATACGTTGGGGCATACCGTGAGGACCAACATCGCGAGAGAGTTTTCTTGGCTGCCATTCACACCCAGGGGGCGAAGGCAGGTGGTCGTTAACTACCAATGCTGCGACCGTTGCCACAAGCCGGATTTGGTTCACCAGACGACGAATCGATCAACGATTGTCGAAAAAAGACCCAGCACGTTTCACGCCAGGGACGTTTCACGGAAAAGAACGCGTGAGGGAGAGAGGGAGGCCGAACCGCAATGAGCGGGTGGCTGGTGGTCGAGCGTCAGCGAGCCCCCAGTAGCGACCCAATGGAATTCCGGGGGCTCGCTGACGCTCGACCGCCGGCCACCCTGGCAATGCAACTTTCAATCTGCCACTAGAACGCCGGAAGAACCACGAAATATTTGGCTATCGCGACGCCAGGTTCGCGGCGCTCGGTTCGAGCGATAGATCGATCGTCTGTACCGGAAGTTCCAGCCAATCGGTGATCAAGACACGCTGCACGAGAGGTTCGTCCAGGTGCCTCAAAACGATCTCCATTAGCCGTTCGCGAATCTGAATCTGTGCTGGATCGTTCAGCCAGGCAGGATCCACTTGACGAAGCAACTGTTCCGAGGCTTCGCGGATCTCCATTTGCATTTGCGCCAGTCTTTCCGCGCCACGATGTCGTTTCGATGGATCGACGACAGCGTAAAGTTGAAAGTGGTAAACCTTTGACAGGTCGGCAACCGGTTGAAATCGAAAATTTCCGATTTCAATGGCTGTGCTTTCGACGCGACTGAGACGAGCGACACGGCTACGCACGTAACCGATGACTCCCGCGTGAACGGCAACCATCGTCAGAATAAGGGCCGCACCCCAGTAGCGACGTATGAAATTCACGAAAAGGTCTCTGATGCAACGAATGATGTAGACTCCGGGCCATACGACTGCCCAAAGCCGGAAATCCTGTGCCGATTGTGCGATTCAATCCGTTTACACGGAGGATCGTTGGAGCCAGCAACCACTCAAGGGTAGATTACGAACCAGCGCTGTGCCTTAGAATCTGGCGGAAAACGCTAACGGCTTTACATGTGAATCAACCAGTGACAATCGATCGGTTTCGCAGCACCAGTCCGGATGACGCTAAGTCAAATGACGGCAAACCGTGCTGCGTGCTTATCTTTACTAGCCCCAAGGCGGGTAGTGGTGCAAGTCGCGAACAGGTCTCGCGGTTGCTGCAGTTGCTGGAGGAGTCGGCAATCGACTGTGTTGTCGTTCATTCGCCCGATGAATTGAAGCACCAGCTCGCCTCGCGAGAGCAAACTCGCGAGGTGGTGGTCGTCGCAGCGGGAGGAGACGGGACGATGTCGCTGGCAGTCACGTCATCAGCTGAATCGTTACCCCCCAACGCTGGATCCGAACGCGACGTTCCGATTGTGCCGATGCCGCTGGGGACCGAGAATTTGCTGGCACGGCAATTCGGCCATACTGCGACCGCCGAATCGGTCGTCAAGACGATTCGTTACGGAACCAGTTACCGGCTTGATGCGGGGATTGCAAACGACAATACATTTCTCATCATGGCGACGTGTGGCTTTGATGCGGAAGTGGTTCGCGGGATGCACTTAACAAGGAAAGGTCACATTCGTCGGATTAGTTATCTGGGGCCAATCGTTCGCGCATTGCGGAATTACGCCTTTCCCAGAGTCACGATCCGTATCGACGAAAAAGATACGATCGAGTGTTGTTGGGCGATGGTTTTTAACCTGCCGCGGTACGCTGCGGGTTTGGCGATTGAACCGATTGCAATCGGTGACGACGGAAAAATGGATGTGATCGCGTTCCAGCGCGGTTCCATTTTGAGTGGATTGCGGTACCTGGCCGGAATCTTGCTGGGACGACATTTGAAGTTTTCTGACGTTGTTCGACGTCGGGGCAAAGTGATTGAAATCAGCTCTGAGAGCCGGGTTCCCTATCAACTTGATGGTGATTACATCGGTCGGCTGCCTTTGAGAATCACGACGCTGCCGGGTCGAGTCCATTTATTGGTGCCGCCGGCGGAGTGATTTTCGGGAACTTTGAGACGGATTGCCCGAGCGAGCTCGATCACCGAAAATCCCGGAATGACTGATGGACTGAAACGACCGGGACCAGTGATCACGCCGGTGACGGTGGGTTCCTACCGCTGCGGCGACGGAGAGCCGTTGCTGTTGATCGCCGGGCCATGCGTTCTGCAATCGCTCGATCTGTCGTTGGAAATCGCTGAAACGATTGCGCGTTTGAATGAGCGGCAGCGACGTCAACGTTGTCTTCAAAGCTTCGTTTGACAAAGCGAATCGGACCAGTTTGGCGGCCCAGCGTGGCCCAGGCTTGGAAGAAGGGCTGCGGATGCTGGAGGAGGTTGGCAAGCGCACCGGGTTGCCCACGACCACCGATGTGCATCTTCCCGAGCAGGCGGCCAGCGTCGCGGAGGTCTGCCCGCTGTTGCAGATCCCGGCATTTTTGGCTCGCCAGACCGATTTGCTGGTGGCAGCTGCCCGCACGCAGCGAGCCGTGAATGTCAAAAAGGGCCAATTCATGTCACCAGAAGACATGAGGTATGTGGTTGAAAAGGTTCGCGGCAGCGGCGACGGTGGGGTGATGCTTTGCGAACGGGGCACGTTTTTTGGCTACGGTCGCTTGGTCAACGACATGCAATCGCTGCCGCATCATGCGATCCCTGGGTGTTCCCGTCGTTTTTGACGCAACGCACAGCGTCCAACGCCCTGGGGGTTTGGGCGGGGCGACCGGCGGAAACCGGGAAATGGTCGAACCATTGGCCCGGGCCGCCGTAGCAATCGGTATCGATGCTCTCTTTTTCGAGACCCACCCGGATCCGGAAACCTCGCCCAGCGACGGGCCCAATATGATACCGCTGGCAGCCTTCGAGCAGATGATGATGCGGCTGCTGCGGCTGCGGGAGGTCGCTTCGGAGATCACCGCTGCCAGTAAGTAGTGGAGCCGGAGTTTCTACATGCCCCCCCGCAAAATTCGCTCACACTCGATGGTTTCTTCAACTCGGTTCGCTCTCGTTCTTCTCTCCACGCTGGTGATTTTGCTGCTGCCCGGATGCAGTGACGATATTGAGACGGTTCGCGAGATTCAAGCCGAGCGACAGAGTCGGATGCAGTCGCAGACGCATCAGGATCACTTGGGCGAGGCATTCAGTCTGTTAAGTCGGCTGGTGGAACTGAATCCAGACAAAGCTCAGCGTCAAATCGCCTACCACCTGAACCGATGGCGCGAGGGCAAGTCGTTCGAGAACGTGCCGGTCACCGAGATGATTCGAACAGTCAGCGAGGTACTGCCTGACCGACGAGGCGACCCAACGGACTGCCAGAGAGAACTACCTGCCATCGGACGTTAACCACCTCCGCGATTCGTACTTGTTTCGCAGAATCGTCGAGTGGGTAGATCGAGAGCAAAGTGATGATCCACTGTTGGCCGATTGGCTGACCAGCATGGACAAGGAGTTGAGCGAAGACCAGGCGCAGCAACTTCGAACGGCGACTCGGCTATTCGATTGGACCATTCGCAACATCGCTTTCGAGCCGCTCGTTCCGATCGATGGAGCGCCGAATCCACCAGCGCTTCCATTGGGAATGAAGTTTCGCGGGGCGGGCATCCGCCAGACGGACTACCAAACCGTTTGGCGAGGTACTGGTGATTCGCTGCAGCGGGCCGGCGTCTTCACAAACCTTTGTCGACAATCGTCCATCCCCGCTTTTATCCTGGCCATTCAATCGATCGAAACCGGCCAGCTTGATCCGTGGTGTGTCGGCGTGTTGATTGGCAAAGAGGTCTACTTGTTTGACCCTGAGGTCGGTTCCTTCATCCCCGGGCCCAATCAGGTCGGGATCGCAACGTTGTCTCAAGCACGTAGCGACGCATCGGTGCTGCGTCGATTGAACGTTCCCGGCTTCTTTGACTACCCGCTGACGAAACAGGATGTTCAGCAATGCGTTGCCTTGTTGAATGTGTTGCCCGAAGCAATCAGCCCGCGGATGAAAAACTTAGAGTCCGGATTGACCGGCGACCGACGTATGAAAGTCTTCGTGGACGCCGACGCCCTGGCCAAACGAATTGACGAAGTCCCTGGGATTGCCGGAGTGCGGCTTTGGAAGGTGCCGCTGCTGGCCGAGGTGTACGCGCAAGCAGTGGCCAAGGCCGCCGAGCGTGATCCGCTGCTTGCCTTTTGGTACTTTTCACGATGGGCGATCCTGGAGTCACAATTGGCAAACGCCGAGAAACTTGCCCTGGGTCGCTGGCGTCATCTGCATGGGCAGTTCGATACCGACGAAGAGGAAGACACCGAGGGTGCCCGAGTGCTCTATCTGGCGGAGCGTGCGCCGGAATATGAAATCGAAGATCTTCGCATCGATGTCGATCTACAGCAGGCCTACGGAGTTCGTCGCGAACTTGGGATCGATGCGGAAACGTACAACCGCCAGCTCCAGCAAGCTCAAATGATGATGCGTTTGGGGAAGCGCACGGCGACTTATTGGATCAGTCTGATTCAATACGATGACGGCCGATACGACACTGCCGAGAGTTGGTTTACCAAACGGGTGCTCAATGAAGAGCAGCTGTCTTTCTGGGAACCTCATGCGCGTTACAACCTCGCGCACACCCTCGAACGGTTGGGAGACACCGATCGAGCGATTGAACTCTACAAGACCGATGGTGACCCGCAAGAACATGGCAACCGATTGAGAGCGAGATTGCTTGCCAAATTAGTTGACGAGGAACCGAGTGAGTGATCGTCAGCCGAGCGATTCGACGCGGATCGACCGGACCGTCGATTCGATGCAGGGAAGTGCCTCGTCGATAATCCCCAAGTCCGCTAATTGCTGAATGCTGGCCGAAGAGTCGATCGGGCAAGACTTCAACAGCACCAGCTCTTCCGCGGCGGTGCGTTGCGCCAACAGGGCGGCAATTGTGTCGCTGGTGGTCCGCCAGTCAAGCGGAATGCCATCGATCGAATCGTTGCGATCATAAAACGCGCTGACCGAGACGAGTGTTGGTGAATCGGTGCGAAACCCACTTTTGATTGCCGCCAGCAACGCCGGGTGTGTGCGAATGCATTCCCAATCAAACCACGACGAAAAAAGTCGGAACGTCGTTTCCAGTAGATCAACGCATAACCAGTGGATTTCCACTGGGTCACCGCCGTGAGCTCGGTCCAGATTACGGATCGCATCGATCAATTCGCCGCCCCCGACGATTACCAGCGTTTCGGCCTTGGATTGGCAGGCAATCCAGCGCGGCAGAGCCACCCGCAGGTCCTCTCGTACCAGCAGACTGCCGCCAACCTTGACCACACGTCGCATCAATTTCCAGCCGCCATGATTTCAGTGCGGTACAAAATTGCAACTGCGTACGACGGGGCGCACCTGGCCACCGCCGATCCGAGATACTCGGACAGTCGCAAAACGGTCTTGTCATCGGCCAGGTCGACCAGATCTTGCCCGTGACCGCTAAGCACGACGGTAGATGTCCTGGGCATCTTATGCAGAGCGTCCGTCAGCAGTCGTTTGGGCCGACAAGACAACGTCGCGAGCCAGTTCGCGGGCATCCACTGCCGAAACCGTTCGACGATCCAAACCGATCATGCGGGACAGCCGATTGGCTGCGAATTCGCGGGTGCGAGGCATGCCATCGGCCGTATCGTTGTCCTCGGCGTCCTCCGGTACGGTTCCCAGCACAATTCTTGCATCGTCGATGGTTGCAAAGACTTCGTTCATCACGCTCACTTCTCGATCACGAAACCGGAGTCGGTCGACCAACGCACAAACCGGAGTGCGCCGACAGCCTACGTAAACCAGCGATCCTTCCGCCAATCGGTCATAGTCGCTCGTCGCGGCGGTAGCAACGCGACGATCTGCGATGGGAATGATGTCAGTGGTTGTGGATCCGATGTCGATCAGTGTTCCATCGGACATGATCTCGCCTGCAACAAAACTTGCCAAGGCGTGCCAGTTGGCAGCGGCGACGAGATCGACATGGTGTCGTGCCTGGTCAGCATCGCGAAACCGGCCGTCGATTCCGTAGAACCCGACTTGATCAACTCCTAGCTGCGCTGCCGCTTGGCAGGTGTGCGAAACGATATGGTCCACGCCAATCGCTCGATCAACAAAACAATCAGCAAGTTCACCTGTCATCGTGACTGCCAGGGCATCAATCTTGTTCATCCGACCAAGATCTTCGGCAAGTGCATCGACAAGTTGCTTCGGCTGGCGCCACAAGGGAAAGGCTCGGGATACAGCGACGCGGTTCGTAGCGGCATATTTCAGATTCGCACCGCCGATGTCGACACCAACGATATGCTTCGCGGCCCGTGTGGTCACGCGTGTTCGGCTACCGCGTCGTGAATCCAGACTTGCCCATCGGGCGTCCAGCGAACCGAATCAACGGAAGTACAACACGAGACCGGCCCGGTTTCCAAATCGAACAACCGTGCGGCAAGGTTGCCATGAATCATTCGCCGCAGTCCAACATAAGAAGTCGTTAACCGCGGATTGATCTCGATCACGCAATCTTCGCTTGCGCAATCTCCCAGCAAGAGATCCAGCCCGACGAAGCCGCGCACGGTCGGAGGCATCGCCGCGATCGCGCGTGATGCCAGCGAGGTGGCACGGCGTTGCGAATCATCATCCAGAGGACCATGTCCTCCGGCGTATTCGCACGTCACATCACAGAGGTTCTGCGCCACCGCCGGCAGAAACGTTTGCTGGGTTGCGGAACCGACCATCGCGATCGAAATCGCACGACCGGGCATCCAAGGTTGCAGAATCAAGTTGTCTTCCAGCTCAGCGCGGGCATCGTTGAAGCAGTCGAGGATCTTGATTTCTTGCGTGCCACACCCGTCACGTGGTTTGACGACAAACTTGCTGTGCTGTTGGAGTTCCTTTTGGAATCGCCGATCGGAAAGAGCCATGTACAAGGGATGCGGGACGCCGGCGGCATGCAGTGACTTGGCGGTGAGCAGTTTGTCGCTGGCCACGCGAAGAAAGTCGCCACTGCCGGAAATGACGTCGATTCCCGACGCATGCAACACTGCAACTGCTTTGGCAAGTACGCCGTCGCTTTCTGGAGCGACGACCAAGGCTGCGTCGCATTCACGAGCCGCGGCAATCCACTGCCCCCAGAGTGTTTCTTGGGCATCGATTCGTACCGTTTCGAAGGCGTCGCTCAAGAGCGTCGAAAAACGGGGGTCCAGCGGGACCACGGTCTCAGCCACCTCGGATAGGTCGCTGACGATCGCACGCAACATTGCGGCACCTTCTTGACGGAGACTCAGCGGAATTTCATCAAGTGCTTGATGTGCGAGTCCACCGCCACTTACGTATTCACCAACAAAGATTCGCATATTGCGATACCCCAACGAAACCGAATCCCTGAGCAGGACCAGGCGACAAGAAGATGAGTGCCTTCCTGTATCATACTCGACAGGCGGGATTATAAGTGATTTCGTCAGAAAATACCGAGGTGATCGCGGGCCTCATCGGTCATTTTTTCGGGTGACCAAGCCGGCTCCATGACGACTTTTACTTCACAGGCGTCTACCTGTTCCAATCCTTCGGCGGCGGCTTTCGTTCCCGCTACCAGCTGCGGGCCGGCCGGGCACATGGGGCTGGTCATCGTCATTTCGATCGTCACATCGTGACGCCCGTCTTCCTTTTCCTCTCCAATCGCCACCACGTAAATCAGTCCTAAATCAACGATGTTGACGTACAGTTCGGGATCGATGACTTGCTTGAGGGCTTCGCGAACTTTGTCTTCTGCAAGTGCCATGAAAAATCTCCAGTCGACGGTTACCAGTTACCAGTTGACATTGAACAGGAAGAGAAAAAACGCAGCGTCCAGTCGCTGCTGTTGACTGTCAACTGTTCATTGCAAACCGATTTGTCTTATTCGTATTCTCGAACTTGTCGGGCAATTGCCGCAGCCAAAGCATCACGCACGCTTTCGATTGTAATGCGATCGAAAATCTGTTGAAAGAATCCGCTGACAATCATCCGCGTGGCTTCCTTGCGAGTGAATCCGCGGCAGCGTGCATAGAAGATCTGCTCTTCGTCCACTTTGGCCGTGGTACTTCCATGCGTGCAACGCACATCGTCGGCTTCGATCTCCAAGCCGGGGATCGAATCCGCTCGTGATGATTGCGACAGCACAAGGTTGTCATTACGCTGATAGCCGTCGGTTTTCTGCGCCACCTTGTCGACCTTGATCATCCCACGCCATACGGTGCGGCTCTTATCCTGCTGTGCCGCTTTGTACAGGAAATCACTGTGACAACTTGGTGCCCGATGATGCTGTTGCGTATGGTAGGCAACGTGTTGGCGGCCCTCGGTGAACATCACGCCGTTGACTTGGCTGTCGGCGCCCGGCCCGACCAGATCAACTGACTGGTTAACCTTTGACAGCAACGAGCCCATCGCTGCCAACGTCCACTGCAACGTTGCGTCGCGGTCGATCGTCGCTTTCTGATGTGCAAAGTTATAGGTCTTATGACCCCACTCCTGCAGATTCACGTAACGCAGATGTGATCCTGGTTTTTGAATCAGTTCGACGGCACCGAGGTGAAGTCCCTTGGCGTCATGAGAAACGCTGTTGGATTCGTGCAAAACGGTTGCCTCGGCACCTTCATCCAAAACCACCAATGTATGGGTAGTGTCCGTACCGCCATCGGACATCACCGAACCAATGTGCAGTGGACGATCGATGACGACCCCGCGAGGGACATACAGGAATTGACCACCGGACCAAAAGGCTGCATGCAAAGCTGCGAACTTGTCGTAGTCGGGGTCAAAGATGGTGCACAAGTACTTGCGAACCAACTCGGGCTGCGATCGGCACAACTGCTCTAAGCTTCCAAAGACAACGCCTTTCGCAGCCAATGACTCGTCCAGCGATTCGTTCACCACGAAGCTGTCGAACGTTTCAATGGACCCGCCCAGATCGACACCCTCTCGCAGTTGGTCGAAGTCTGACGTTTGCTGCGAACTGGGCGATTCGGGAACGCCGAACTTGTTGATCTGAAACGTACGAATGTCCGTGCGAATCCACTCTTCGGCTCGCCGCTCGGGCCACTGCATCGCCTCGGCATGTTGCCAGGCTTCACGCCGCATCTCGAGCAGCCAATCAGGTTCATCACGCGACTGCGAGAAATGAATCGAAGCCGGCAGCGTCAAAGGTTGAAAGAGTAGTTTGGGGCATTGGGGAGAGTCGTCAGTAGTCAGTTGGCAGTATTCAGGAAGGAGAGACGATTCAGGAGGTTTTGGCTGTTCTCTGTCAACTGTCAGCACCTGACAACTGCCAACTTCCTCCTATCCCACGCTTCCTTCCATTTGAAGTTGGATCAATCGGTTCATTTCGATCGCGTATTCCATCGGCAACTCTTTCACCAGCGGCTCGATGAAACCGTTGACGATCATGGTGCTGGCTTCCTGTTCGGTCAGGCCACGACTGAGCAAGTAGAACATCTGCTCTTCGCCAATCCGTGAAACGCTGGCCTCATGACCGACCTGCACATCCTGTTCCAGGATCTCGATGTAGGGATAGGTGTCACTGCGGCTTTCGGGGTCCAAGATCAACGCGTCACAGACCACGTTATTCTTGCTGTTGTGAGCACCTGGCTCGACCCGAACCAAGCCGCGGTAACTGCTGCGACCACCGTTCTTGCTGATGCTCTTGCTGATGATTTGGCCGGTCGTATTGGGGGCGGCATGAACGAGCTTTGCCCCAGCGTCTTGATGTTGTCCGGCGCTGGAAAACGCGATCGACAGGATCTCGCCGCGAGCACCGGGTTCCATCATGTGGACGGCCGGATACTTCATGGTCAACTTGCTGCCCAAGTTGCCGTCGACCCACTCCATCGTGGCGTCGCCGTAAGCGTAGGCACGCTTGGTGACCAGGTTGTAAATGTTGTTGGCCCAGTTCTGGATCGTCGTGTAGCGACAACGAGCGTTGCGTTTGACGACCACTTCGACGACGGCACTGTGCAGACTTTCGGTGGTGTACATCGGCGCGGTACAGCCTTCGACATAGTGCACGCTGGCACCTTCGTCGACGATGATCAATGTCCGCTCGAACTGGCCCATGCTTTCGGCGTTGATGCGGAAGTAGGCTTGCAGCGGGAAGTTGATGTGGACTCCCTTGGGCACATAGATGAACGAACCGCCGGACCAGACAGCGCTGTTGAGCGCTGCGAACTTGTTGTCGTTGGGCGGGATGATCGTACCGAAGTACTCACGCAACAGGTCCGGATGCTCGCGAACGGCAGTGTCGGTGTCCGTGAAGATCACACCCTGTTTCGCCAGATCTTCCTCCAGTGAACCGTAAACCACTTCGCTCTCGAATTGAGCCTTCACGCCGGACAAGAACTTCTTTTCAGCTTCCGGGATGCCGAGCTTGTCGAACGTGTCTTTGATCTCCTGTGGCACGTCGTCCCAGGTTTTTCCCTGATGATCGGTTGGTTTGAGGTAGTAGAAAATGTCTTGGAAATCGATGTCGATCGCGCCGCCCCACTTGGGCATCGGGCGAGCCTCGAATATCTCCAACGACTTCAGCCGGAAATCTCGCATCCAATCGGGTTCATTCTTGATGTCCGAGATCTGGTTGACAACTTCCTCGTTCAGCCCCTTCTCGGCTTTGAAGACACCCGTGGTTTCGGTGCGAAAGTTGTATTTATTGATTTCGCCAATTTCGGCGTTTTCTGTGACGTCGGTAGCCATTTTCTTTCCTGTTCAGGTTGATCGGTTCGTCGCTGGAATCCAATTACACCGCTGTTTCTTCGGCCAGCATCTCTTGGTTGGCTGCTTCAGCCTCAGGGTACGCTTTGCGAATTCGGTCATAACCGTTTTCGTGTAATTCCTCGGCCAGTTCCTTGCCTCCGGTCTCGACCAAGCGACCGCCCAACATCACGTGAGTGAACTCGGGCGGGTTGTGTTCGAGTAATTTGTCGTGATGAGTGATGATCAACAGACCCATCTTCTGGTGGCCGATGTCGGCGATCGACTCGCTCGCCAAACGAACCGCGTCAGCATCGAGTCCGCTGTCGGTTTCATCCAGGACGGCAAACTTGGGCTGCAGCATCGCCAGCTGCAGGATCTCGGCACGCTTCATTTCACCACCGGAGAACCCGTCATTGACGTAGCGGCGGGCGAACTCCACGTCCATCCGCAAGTGATCCATTTTCTCCTTCAGCTCCTTGCGGAACTCACGCATCGGAATCAACTCTTCGCCTTCCTTGCGATCGGGTCGGCGCACGTTGGTGGTCGCGTGCCGCAGGAAGTCGGCCATCTTCACACCGGGGATCGCCATCGGCCGCTGGAACGCCATGAAAATCCCTTCGCGTGCCCGCTCGTCGGGCGCCATCGCCAGCACATCTTTGCCGTCCAGCGTGATGCTGCCTGCGGTGACTTCGTAACTTGGATGTCCCATGATCGCCAACCCGAGCGTGCTTTTGCCGCTGCCGTTTGGTCCCATCAAGGCATGCGTTTCGCCGTGATTGATCGTCAGGTTGACTCCACGAAGAATCGGCTTGTCAGCCAACCGAAACGTGCAGGTCTTCAATTTTTAAAACGTGTTTCATCGTCAAGGCTTCGAGAGTAATGAACGGATCTTAAAGGGATGTCATCGGTGCAAAAGTGTTGGCGACAATTTGTCAGGTCGCCATTTCGTTATTCGGACTTCACAGCGGAAAACTGGCAACACGCGTCACCGTCCAATCGGCAACTGCTCAGGTGGACCGGTTGGCCCAGTGCTTCGGAAATCATCTGTTCTTCGAGCCGACACATCGCACGGTCCTCGGATGCATCGGTCAGGGATGGATACGGGCACTCACCAATATCCAACACCGGCAACTCCCCTGAATGTGACACCTCGGTGGGAATGTGACGAGCCACCATCATTTCCGATAATTTCCGCATTCGCGTCTCGAACGACTCAATATCCACGCCGCCGGAAACCTGGGCTGCAAATTGGCGTCCCAGGCGTGCTGCCACGCGCAGAAAGGACCTTGTCCCGAACGACTTCGTCCTCAATCGCTAGAATCTCTCGCCACATCGCGTCCGCCAGATCAGCTGGGTTCGCACCAACACGGCGAAAGCCGACCACGGTCAGCCGGTATCGGTAAGTCGGCCGGCCGCGACCGGCAACAATCTTCTCGCGATCGATCAGCCCCATTTCCAAGAGTCGCTCGATCCGCTGACGCACCGCCGTCGCCGTCACACTAAGTTTCTCGGTCAATTCGCCGATGCCAATCGCGTCACCTCCGCGCATTGCCATCAGCAATTCTCGGTCGACCGATCGAATGTCTTCGCTGTTGCAGCTGGTCTGTTTCATTGAGCTAGCGGTGCTGTGAAGCAAAACCGTTGGTAATTCGTTGGACGGAAAGCCGCGGGCAACTACTGGAGCCGGAGTCGTCGGCTGACAGGCGGACGCAGTCGCCTGCGGCTTGCCGTTCAACGCCTATGCACTCACTGTTGCAGAAATCGCCGTTTTTGACAACTGCCGTTGCGAAAAATAAAAGGAGCAATCCGACGACCCTCCCGTAGTGGAAATTCAGTTGGGCAAGGGTCTACTGATGTGACTTGCCCTCCCGCGGAAGGGATGAGCGTACCGCCGATCGAGGTATGTAGATGCCAGTGCTCCATGGCAGGTACGGAAAAACGAGTCGGCTGGCGGAAGAACCTCAGAACACCTTCACGACGAGGCGTGATGCCGAGGATCTCTGGTCAGAATATCAACGCCGGTGCTGTCGGACGACGGTCCGTTGGTGCGACTAGAAAGCTGGGATTGCAGCTCATGCAACTTCTCAATCGCAGCTCTCATTGCCGCTTCGTCGATTTCGTGCACGTTGATGGGCTGGCCCACGCCTCGCAGCATCGTGATCGTCAAACGTCCGCCCAGATGCTGGCGAAACTCCTCCAATCCACTCATCAGCCGATCGATCGGATGCAGTGCTTGATGCCACAACGGCATCCCGAGCGTGGCCAGAGATTGGCAGACTTTCAACATATCCGTTTCGGGAAAACCGTGCCTGATGGTCGAGTAGATGCTGTCGATCGCCACACCGATGGCCACGGCTTCACCATGCCGGATCTCGAAGTTGGACAATGGTTCCAATCGATGCGCCGACCAATGACCGAAATCGAGCGGTCGGGCCTCGAGCATCTCGAACGGATCGCCACCCTCGGTAATGTGCCGCAAATGCAACAAACACGATCGGTGAATCGCCTGTTTGGATGCCGCCACATCGCGGCGGCGAATGTCATCGGCGTGGTCGCACAGCCACGTGAATTCGTCTCGGTCTTTCAACAGTGAAACCTTGACCGCCTCGCTAAAGCCGCTTTGATAATCGCGGTCGGATAGCGATTGCAGCAAGCCGCTGTCGTTGATCACCGCCCAGGGCACCGCGAACGTGCCGACCCAGTTTTTCTTATCGAAGTAGTTGATCGCGTTCTTCACGCCAACGCCCGAGTCAGCTTGGGCCAACGTCGTTGTTGGCAAACGGACCAGGCGAATGCCGCGATGCGCGATCGAGGCTGCATATCCAACGGCATCCAGCATTGCTCCGCCGCCGATGGCGATGATGTAGCTGCGACGATCGAGGTTGGCATCATTGATTTCATTCAGAAGCCGTTTGACGCTTGCGGTCGAGTTTTTGACTTCTTCGCCACCGCCGATCAGCAGCGGAGCGCAGAACCAATTGGATCAAGGCGGTCGCCCTCAGTTGATGGCCAATCTTGTTCGCGGAATCGACGAGAGCCGACTCGGCGACCACGAGAACCTTTGCCGGCCCGGCGTCGCCAGAGTCCAATACACCAAGCAGCTGCGCAAAATCGCTACCCGCGATATCGTCAGTCACTCGCAGACGGTGCACAAACGGCACCGAGAAAGGTATGTCGATCGAGTACTCAGAAGGCTCTTCGGGCATCAAGTTGCAGGGTTTTGGAATTGCGGGTCGTCGCTTTCATGTCGATCGGGTGATCGTCACGGTGTCTCCTCTTTCCAATCGCGCCACAACCATCTTAACGATTCCGGGAAAATCGCTCCGCCGTGGATCCCATTGTGCGCTTCAGTGCCGTACACGAATTTGTAGTCATACTCTTTGAAGGCGAGCGCTTTCGCCATCTGCTGATTCGCGAGTGGCCAATTACCGTGTTCGTTATCCAAGTCGTTTTCGCCATCTTGCAGGAAGACGCGCATGGGCTTCTTGTCGGTTTTTCGAATCATCGCCGCATAATTGTGGCCGCCGCGAATATTGACGAAGCTGCCAATGTGGCTAAGCACCTTTTGAAACTTGTCGGGGCGGTGCCAGGCAACGCCGAATGCACAGATGCCACCGGAGCTATTGCCGCAAATCGCGTGCAGCCGCGGGTTGTCCGTGATGCGATAATCCTTTTCCAGCTCGGGCAGAATCTCGGTCAATAGGAACTCGGCGTAATCACCGCTGACCGTGTCGTATTCGAGACTCCGGTTGGCCGGTCTCGGTCGCCAACCGCGTGCTTCGGGAAGCTCGCCTTTGTGACCGGGATCGATCATGACGGCGATCGTGATTGGCATGTCACCTTTGGCAATCAAATTGTCGAACACCACAGGCACACGAAAATCGCCGCCGGTGCCTTCAAACGCATGCCCATCCTGGAAAACCATCAAAGCCGCTGGTTCGGACCCGTCGTATTGGGCGGGCACATAAACCGAGTATCGCCGCTTGGTCCCAGGAAAGACCTGACTGTCGAGCCAAACGTGTTGCGTTACCTTGCCATGGGGCACCGAGTCGCTGGGCATTGAGTCGGGACCATGCTTGTATTCTTCGCCATCCGCGGATGAACAGGGAAGAAGCGTGCATGCCAGGCAGACGGCAAGAAGTGTTAGGACGTGTCGCATGGGCGGGTCTTCGGCGCGAGGTGGGGAGGGAAAGGCGGGTTCCAAACGCTATTCTAGCAGCGATCTGTTTCCGAACGTGTTTAAAAAGGAGGTCTGACCCTCTGGAAGTTTGCTCGGAAAGGGTCAGCCCCCTTTTTCAAACACGTTCGACGGACAGCGACAGACGTTGTTTTTCGACTCGTAATTTACAGCGAGATTCATTGATGCAGCGACGACGGTTAGGCGGCAGCGGAGTAGTGGTTTCGGACATCTGCATGGGGACGATGACGTTCGGCGGACAGTGCGACGAAAAGACCAGCCACGCCATTTGTGACCGAGCTTGGGAAGCAGGCATCGACTTTTTTGATGCTGCGGAACTCTATCCGGTACCCCCATCGGCCGAGCTGTTTGGCTTGACGGAAGAGATTTTCGGTCGCTGGTTGAAGACCAAACCTCGCGAAGCCGTGATTGTGGGCACGAAAATTACCGGCCCCGGCCACGGTTGGTTCACGCCGCCGGTACGTCATGGAAAAACGGCACTGGATCGCCGGCAAATCATCGCGGCCTGCGAAGCGTCACTGCGAAGATTAGACACGGACTACATCGATCTCTATCAAACGCATTGGCCCGATCATGGTCTGCCGTACGAAGAAGTACTCGGCGTTTTATCCGAACTCCGTGATGACGGAAAAGTCCGCGTCATCGGCTGCAGCAATGAATCGTCATGGGGTTTGATGAAAAGTCTGTGGGCGGCCGATGTCTACGACGTCGACCGCTATCAGACGGTGCAAAACAACTTCAGCTTGATCAATCGGCGATGCGAAAGTGAACTCGCGCAGATCTGTCGGCAGGAAAAAGTCAGTTTGCTGCCCTATTCGCCTCTGGGCGGTGGCGTATTGACAGGCAAGTACGCCAATGGGCCGCCGCCGGGGGCTCGCTTTACCGACTATTTAGTGAATGGAAATGACCGCCAGAAGCTAATGGCAGAGCGGTTTGTCAACGACCGCACTCTCGAGACAACGCGTCGGCTCAGCGAAATCGCGGCGTCAATCGGGATCACCGTCACGGCATTGTCCGCTGCCTGGAGCCGACAGCATGACTTTGTCGCATCGACCATCGTCGGGGCAACATCGCTTGAACAACTGGAGGAAACGCTGGCTGCGCGCGATCTGATTTTGGACGACGAAACACTTGCGCGCATCGACGAGGTCGATGCGGAGATCCCCAACCCAATGACCGAAGACGGACTGCGTCGACTGTAACGATTGCCCGGCCCAGCCGGGCTAACAATACCCCGTTTGATCGTACGAAATCACACCGCACGACCAAAAGCGAACTATTTTGGCGTGCATGCGATGCATCACCTTCTCTCTCGTCTTGCTCTCTCTCTCGTCGATCGGCTTTGCTGCCGATTGGCTAACGCTGCCGAGTAGCTACAGTCATGATGTGTCGGGCAGCAGAGTCACTCAGTACGAGCCAATCGATGTGCCGACGGCGCCGGTTGCGGCGAACTTTCGCTCCAGCGGATATACGCACACGCGAAGTTCGTTGAACTATGGAGCATCATCGGACAACTACCATCGCGTGCAAAAATGGGGTGATCCAGTCAGACCCTACGGTGAATGGCGATTCCCATACCGTCCTTACAGCACTCCTTATCCCAATTGGGGTGCACCGCTGGCCGGATTGAACACTGGTTTCGGAAACCCACTGGTCGGCGGTGGCTTTGGGCGTGGCGGCTTTGGCGGCGGCTACGGCCCCCGACCTCGGCCAGAACTGCCTGACGGCAGCGAGCCAACTGAGAAGCCCGGACCAGGATACGAACCGAGGTTCGGTGATCAGGAGCGAGGCGTCCTGGGCGGCGGACGATGGCCGAGTGATCGGGATCGACAGTTCCCGGTTCCACAAGGGCCGTTGAATCCGTATCCATCGGGAGCCGGCACGCCTTATCCCGTGGCGCCGTACTACGATGGATACTATCCGAGCTACCGCGATTGATGTGTGTAGGCTGACTTGTGCGAAGTCTGCCAATCCGCACGACGAGGGCGCACGATACTCGGTTGCAGGTACGCGTGGGCGAGTGCAGAACCGAACTCATGTATCGGTCCGCCGGCAGAGTCGACTGGGGACAAGTCGACCTACGCGCGCTGGGCCACTCTTAGCTTTGCGCTGCGACTTCTTGGATTGGCTTGGACTTCGGCATCGCTCGGTCGAATCGGTTTCTTCGTGAGTACGATCCAGCGCTCGTCATCTCGAAATGCGTTCTTGACGATGCGGTCTTCCAACGAATGAAAACTGATGACCGCCAATCGCCCGCCCGGCGCGATCCAATCGGGTGCCGCTTTCAATGTTCGTTCCAAGATTCCAAGTTCATCGTTGACCACGATTCGTAACGCCTGAAACGTTCGTGTGGCAGGATGGATGTCATGGTTCTTGCTGCGGGGGACGCACCGGCGACAAACTTCGACCAGATCCCCGACAGTTTGCACCGGTTGTTCATTGCGCCGTCGCGCAACGATTTCGCGAGCGATCCTGCGGCTATACCGTTCTTCGCCATATTTGTAGATCGCGTCGGCGATCTCGGGCTCTTTGTGCCAAGCTAACCATTGGGACGCGGCATGCCCCGACTCGGGATCGAATCGCAAATCGAGCGGCGAGTCTTGCTGCGTGAAGCTGAAACCGCGGTTGGCGTCGGCGAGCTGATCGCTGGAAAGACCGAGGTCCAGCAGCATGCCATCGACCGAATCGAGTTGCAAGGCGGCCAACGCCTTGGGCACCTGTTCATAGCTGCCCAAAAAAACGGTCACGCGAGGGTCGTGGTTTTCACGTTCGGCCCGCTCGCTGACGGCGGGATCGCGATCGAGTCCAATCAGATAGCCTTGCCCGTCAGCGAGCGTTTTGGCAAGCAGTCGCGAATGTCCACCGCCACCGTACGTGCCATCGACGATCACACGTGGTGAGATTTCGCCGAGCCACTGCACGATCTCGTCGGGCATTACCGAAACATGACAAGATACATCAGCCGAAGTGTTTGCTTTGTCTTGCTCAGGAGGCACTCGCGACGCTCTTGTTACAGTGCAATGCTTCGTCCATGTGCTGGCTGATTTCTTTCAATCGTTCCAAGCCGCCTCCGCCCACTTCGGCCGCCAGCCAGCCGGTGAAACCGATATCGTGGAGCGCCTTTTCGACCGAAGGCCAGTCGATGTCCCCTTCGGTGATCTTGGTGAATTTGCCGGTCTCGCGAGAAAAACCCTTGATGTCCAGTTTCTTGATCCGCTTGTCAAGCGTGCGAATCCACTCGGCCGGATCACCATACTTCCAATGGTTGCCGATATCGTATTGGACACCAACCCAAGGTGAATTGAACGCATCGATGAACTTCGCCAATTCATCCGCCGATTGATCACTGCCGCCTTCGTGGTCGTACAGGAAATGGTTCCAAACGTTTTCGATCAGGATCGACACGCCATGCTTTTCCGCATCCGGCAAGGCCTCGTTGATCGCCGCCATGGCACGTTCGTAAACTTCCGCAGCTGAACCATCTTTGCCATGGGCGGGGACCAACAACATCGTGTCGGCACCGACGGCTGCAGTTTCAGCGATTCCAGACTTCAATTTTTTCAATGCCGTGGCGCGGACCACTGGATCCGGGTCACTGTGTCGCTCGCCCCAGTGATAGCCACCCACCGTGCCATCAATGATCAAGCCACTTGCCTGGGCTGCTTCCTTCGCCTGCTCAACATCGATGCCAGGGACATTCAGCTCGACACCTTCGAATCCAGCTTCCTTGGCCAGAGTGAATTTGTCGGCAAGCGATCCATTCGACTTGATCATGCCGATCTTCAGTGTTTTGCGAAGCCATGGAATATCGGGTGCAGCCGCAGCAACGGACAGCGGGTCGATCGAAACACAGGCCGCACTCAGAGTCGTCGCCGCGCTAGCGCGAAGAAACTCGCGTCGTCGTAGTCGTGTAGGTTCTGTCATTTGTCCACCAATCGAGATAATTCGTATTTCGCAAGGCTCGTCAACGACCCAGTATAAAGAGAACTCGTTCCCGCTGTCGTGTGGCGCTGCCAGCCAAATCGCGACTCGACCGCCTACCACCCCCTTGGGACGCAAACGGCGAGCAAGGAACGCAATACCGTTCGCATTTTGGCATCGATCCAGCGAGATCGTTGAACGGCAATCCGCAGGCGACTGTTAAGGGCGGACGCAGTCGCCTTCGGCTTGCCATTAAACGAAAAATGAACGGCGTTGAGCAAGGAACGGGGAAGGCGAGCTGCCGGCTGATTCGCTGCGGACGCGGTGTCTCAGTCACCAACGACGGTCACCACGATCTCGCGTCGCCGAGGCTTGATGTCACATTCGAGATGGAAAATCTGCTGCCAAGCCCCCAGCACAGGTCGACCATCCGCCACAGGCACTGTGATTGATGGCCCAACGGTCGTCGCCTGCAGATGCGAGTGACCGTTTCCGTCGTTCCACGCCTTCTCGTGCCCGTAGTCGCGACTTGGCGGCATCAGCCGATCCAGCATCTCGGGATAGTCCTGCTGTAATCCCGGCTCGAATTCGATCGTGCCGATCGAGCCTGTGCTGCCAACATTGAAGACATTGACGGTACCGATTTGGATGCCACTGTCCAGAACGACCTCCGCAACGTCTTCGGTAATGTCGTGCATCTGTCCATGATCACGCGTTGACAATGCGATACGTTTCTGAATAACCAAAGTTTACCTCCTCCGAGCATGAGTTGCCTGATTGTTGCTCGGTTGTCCCAACCGAGTGGTCGATCTGCAAAGATCGCGAGACAAACTCGTTTGGGACAAACGCGCAACACTACGCGAGCACATCCTTCACTACATTTCCGTGGACATCGGTCAACCGGAATTGGCGGCCTTGAAATTTGTACGTCAATCGCTCGTGATCGATGCCGAGCAAATGCAGCAGCGTCGCTTGGAAGTCGTGAACGTGAACGGGGTTTTCCGCCACGTTGATCCCCAAGTCGTCGGTGGCGCCGTAGCTGATCCCTGGTTTCACGCCCCCACCCGCCATCCAAAGAGTGTAAGCGTAAGGATGATGATCGCGGCCCCAACGAGGGCGATTGTTGATGTCGCCTTGTAAGAACGGTGTGCGTCCAAACTCGCCACCCCAAACCACCAACGTATCCTCGAGCAGACCGCGTCTCTTCAGGTCTTTCACCAGCGCGGCGCTCGATTGATCAGTATCGCGACATTGATTGTAGAGCTCGGTTGTCAAACTGTTGTGTTGGTCCCATCCGGCGTGCATCAGTTGTACGTACCGGCAGCCTCGTTCGATCAAACGACGCGCGATCAGACAGTTGTGGGCAAACGTTCCGGGCTGTTCGACGCCGGGGCCGTACATTTCAAGTGTCTCGCGTGACTCGCTCGACAAGTCCGCCAGCTCTGGAATGCTCGACTGCATTTTGAAGCCCATCTCGTACTGAGCGATTCGCGTGGCAATTTCGGGGTCGCCAAACTCATGCAGCTTCATTTCGTTGATCGCCGCAATATCGTCCAGCCAGCCGCGCCGCATTTCGCGACTCATCCCAGCGGGGTTGGAAACGTAAAGGACCGGATCGCCGCTACCGCGGAACTTGACACCTTGGAATCGCGAGGGCAGAAAACCACTTCCCCAATAGAAGTCGTAAAAGATCTGACCGCAGGACGTGTCTTTGGTAATGCTGGTCATGACCACAAACGACGGCAATTCGTCGGTCTGGCTGCCCAATCCATAGGAGAGCCATGCGCCGACGGTGGGGCGTCCCGGCATCTCGCCGCCGCTGAGCATGAAGTTGATCGCCGGTGCATGATTGACTTGTTCGGTGTGCATACTTTTGACGAAGCACAATTCGTCGGCGACCTTGGCCGTGTACGGCATCAATTCGCTGACCCACGCGCCGCTGTCGCCGTGCTGGGCAAAGGGCTCGATCGGTGCCAGCAGCAGTTTTCCGTCGGCCTTGCCGGTCATGGTGCTGAAGCGACGGTCACCGATATACGACATCGGCACCGGTTCCTTGTGCATCTTTTTTAGGTTCGGTTTCCAGTCGAACAGGTCGACGTGCGTCGGTGCGCCGTTTTGAAACAGATAGATCACCCGTTTGGCTTTCGGTGCAAAATGCGGCAAAGAAGGAAGACCGCCGAACCGACTCGTTCCGCTGCCGGTACTCGCCGCCAATCCATCACGCTCGAGCAACGATGCCAGCGCAGCGGTGCCGATTCCCGTAGCCGTGCGACCAAAGAAGTGTCGGCGGTTGAGTTGCAGATTGTTCTGTCGTAGTGGGTCCATGCCCTGGTCTCTCGATGGAGCGTTACTCTCGATTCAATGTCTCGTCCAAATTGAACACGGCCAGGCAAAGACTGGTCCAAGCGGCATGCTCGATCGGGTCGATCGACTCGTCCCGCGACGACTCGCCAATCGTCACCAGTTTTGAAAGCATCGTCGGCGTGGTCGCCGAATTGTGCTCGCGTCCGCTGGAGACCTCCGAAGCAAAATTTCTTTTTCTGCATCGGATGCCGGCCGAGCGATGGTGCGACGGCTAATGAAGTCGACCCGCTCTGCATCTGTGTCGACGTCAGCTTTCAAGGAAGCTTCGGCCAGCACGCGAGCCGCCTCCACATAGGCGACATTGTTCAGCGTTTGCAGCGCGTGCAGCGGCGTATTGGTGCGGCTCGAATTGACGGTACAGTTTTGACGTGTCGCACTGTCGAAGAACATGGTGGGCGCGATGATGCGACGCCAATACGTGTACAGACTGCGACGGTAGAGCTTTTCTCCCGCGTCTTGCTTGTACTGCTTCTTACCGAACGAAGCCTCTTCCCAGATTCCCGCCGGCTGGTAAGTATTGACCGCCGCACCGCCGTCGATCGGTGACAGCAAACCGCTTGCCGCGAGCACCTGGTCACGCAACATCCAAGATGGCATGCGGTAACGCGCACCGCGGGCGAGCAGTCGATTGGCTGGATCTTGTTCGTAGGCGTTCGAGTCGCTGATTTTCGACGATTGGCGATAAGTGTGACTGGTGACGATTAAGCGGAGGAGACTCTTGACGTCCCAGCCATCTGCCAGAAAACGGCTCGCCAGCCAGTCGAGCAAGTCCATGTGAACGGGGATTTCGCCTTGTGCACCAAAGTCCTCCGTGGTTTTGACCAGTCCGCTGCCAAAGATCTGTTGCCAAAATCGATTGACCGTGACGCGAGCGGTCAGCGGATGTTGCGGATCAACCAACCAACGGGCCAGCGTCAACCGATTGGCGTTCTGCTCACTCGCCGGGGCGGGCAAGAACGCCGGCAGCTTCGCCGTGACCGCATCGGTCGGCTTGTTGTACAGACCCCGCTGTAACATAAATGTTTCACGCGGTGTCGCCATGTCGGCCATCACCATGACGACGGGAATTCTACTTTCCAGGTCGTCGCGTTGCTTGACAAGTTTGTCGCGTTGATCCTGCAACGCCTTGTACTGGGGCGCCGACTCGCGATGCGCTTGGCCAGAAGCTTGCGCTGTGTGTCGTCGCGTTGGTCCACCGGCGTTTCCAGCGCCGCGAGCAGTTGGTCCGCGACCTGCGTCGAGCTTGGTCTGTCCGACGCCATCGACTTGGACAACTCTTGCATCTCTGCATCCAGCGATTCGATTCGATTCTTGATCGATGCAAGTTCGGCTGCTTGCTCGGACGAGGGCGTTGCCAGGTTCGGCGGCGTTTGCGGATCGCCGCCGCTTCCTGTGACCGGTGTTTGATTGAAGAACGCAAAGAGTTGATAGTACTCTTCGTTCTTGATCGGGTCGTATTTGTGGTCATGGCAGCGACAGCAGTTCAGGGTCAGTCCGAGCCAAACGGTGCCCATCGTTTCCGTCATGTCCATCACGTACTCGACACGGTTCTCCTCCGCAATCCGTCCACCTTCGCCATTGATCATGTGGTTGCGGCAAAACGCGGTTGCCAATTTCTGCTCCTGCGACGCATCGACCATCAGGTCGCCGGCAAGCTGCCAGAGCGTGAATTGGTCGAACGGCATGTTGTGGTTGAACGATTCCACGACCCAGTCGCGCCAAGGCCACATCGTTCGTTCGCGGTCGCCTTGGTAGCCGTTGGTGTCGGCATAGCGAGCCGCGTCGAGCCAGTCCCACGCCATCCGCTGTCCGTAGGCTGGCGAGTCGAGCAATTGATCGACCAGTCGCTCGTAGGAAGAAGGTCTGTCGTCTGCCAAAAACGCGTCGACCTGCTGAGGCGTCGGAGGCAGTCCGGTCAGGTCGAGCGAGAGCCGGCGAATCAGAGTCGTGCGCGGAGCTTGCGGCGAGGGCGACAACCCGTTCTCGGCGAGTTCGCGTTGCACAAACGCATCGATCGGATTGCGAATCGGCGCGTCGGCATTGGATTCCACATGGGGAATTTCCGGCGCAACGATCGGGCGAAAGGACCAATGCTGGTCCCACTCGGCTCCCTGGTCGATCCAGCGGCGAATCAGCTCCTTTTCTTTCGATGACAAGCTGCGATTCGAATCCGGCGGCGGCATCAACTCGTCCGCGTCATCGGTCGTGATGCGTCGCAGCAGCTCGCTCTGGTCGCTGTGATTCTTCTCCAGCACGCTCCAGACGCCTTCCGGCGTATCGAGCCTCAGATCGGCTTCACGCGTCGCTTCATCCGGTCCGTGGCAGAACGAACAGTTCTCGGAAATGATTGGACGAATGTCGCCAGCGAAATCGACTTCATCGGCCAGCGAATGATGCACAATGAACGCGAGGGCGATCGTTGAAAGGATCAGGCGATGCACGGGCGAATGCGAATGGTGAGTTCTGGAGGCGGGCATCCCAATAGTCTAACCCAAGCCTGCTGTTTTCCGAGCCCAAGCTCTATTGTGGCTCGGTTGTCCGAAGCGAGGAATCGAACTCGTTTGGGACCAACGAGCAACAATCAGCAGATCTCGTTTGGGGCCAACGAGCAACCATTGTGTTTAACGATCGACCGTGTGCTCAGCGGTCGCCTCGGGCTTGACCGGTCATGGGAACAAAGGCGACTGGAGCGACACTTTTCTTCTTGGTGGTGCCATCCGCTTGTTTTTCAACGACCGTCAGAACCTGAGCGAACTTGCCGACCGGAATGATCAAGCGACCGCCCGGAGCGAGCTGATCAACCAATGGCTGCGGAATGTGATCTGGGGCCGCGGCGACAATGATCAGGTCGAACGGCGCATGTTCGGGCCATCCCTGATATCCATCCCCACATCGCACTTCGATGTTGTCGTATCCCAACCGCTTCAGTCGCTGGTCTGCCTGGTCTGCTAAGGTCTCAACAATCTCGATGCTGTAAACGTGCTTGACGATCTCCGCCAACACCGCGGCCTGGTAACCCGACCCAGTACCAACATCCAAGACCTGCGAGTCGGGTGTGGGATGCCCAAGCTGAGTCATCAAGGCCACGATGTAGGGTTGCGAGATCGTTTGACCGTTTCCGATCGGTAGAGGCCCATCGTCATAAGCACTCGATTGCAACTGCTTCGGCACAAACTCATGCCGCGGCACCGCCTGCATGGCACGCAGCACTTGCGGGTCAATGATGTCGCGACCGCGCAATTGATATTTCACCATCGCAGCCCGCTGCTGGTCGTCCGCCTCACTAAGCAATGTTTTTCCTCCAGCGGTGACCGGGTCGTCCGCCGGTGCTAGCGAATTGGGCAGGTCACAACCCAGGACGGCGAAACCGATCACTGCACCGATAAAAATGATGCGGCGCGTGAATATCAAACGAAGCCATGGAGTCACAACCGTGCCCTCCTGCGTGTCTGGAATGACGCGAGATCTTTGTGTTGTCGATTCAAGTACATTTTACCCGAACCGCGCCGGCAAGTCTGCCTCCGACAGAACTCGCGGGCGCACTCTTCATCAGCCAATTCCGTTCGTAATTCAGCATCGATCCAACGAAATCGTTTAACGGCAAGCCGCAGGCGACTGTTAAGGGCGGACGCAGTCGCCTGCGGCTTGCCGTTAAACGAAAAATGAACGGTATTGCCGTTAAACGAAAAACGAGCGGTATTACTTTTCGCCAGTCCAAGCAGTTGCGACAGAGTGACGCATGTAGATAGCCGGCGGCGCCCGTACCGGAAGCCGGAGAGCCTGGCGGCCTGCCCCAGGCCGCCAGGCTCTTCTCGGAGCACAATCAATCGAATGGACCATGCGAAAATACCCTGGCGGGCGTTGATGCATATCCATCCGTCAACGTTTGTATCGCATTTCCAGTAGCGATCCTGCAGGCGGATTGCCGCCTTCCATGCGGGTCCCTCCGTCGAGACGTCTCTCGTCAGAGAGGACGTGCTGGGCGTTGATGAAAATTAAATTTCTCAGTGCGACGCAGACGCTGGCGTCGAGGCCTGGCTGTTGGCAAACAGTGTTTCAAGGCCCGCGGCTTCCGCCGTGGACTCACCCTGATACCCGATGAATCGGGTCACTCAGAACCAGAAGTGACCAATCAACCGGGTTCGACGCCTTGGATATCTGCGAGTTGTTGCAGCAATTCGGCCACCGATTCGACTTCCAACTTTTCCAAGATGATCTGCCGTCTTCTCTCGGCAGTTCGCAGTCCCATATCGAGTTCGATCGCGATGGCCTTGTTCGACTTGCCGCGAACCAGCAATTCGTAGACATCTCTTTCCGCGGCATTCAGGCGAACTGATCGCCCAGCAAAATCGCGGCGGCGCGAGTCCTGCTGTTCGACAACCTTACGTTCGGTGACGTCGACGCACAAACCGTGAATCCCGTTGGTCGTTCCATCCGCGCCGGTGTCAGGCACGAGCATGAATTGCACATGCCGCAATCCCTTTTTCTGATGATTGAGCTGTGTCTCAAACTCAATACGACGTCCGCCAACCGCGTCGGCAAAATAGTCTTCGAATTCCTGTGCAGATTTCTCACCGAAAACTTCTTTGATGCGCCGACCATGGATCGCCTCAGCGGGCACACCAAACCACTCTTCGTGAGTGGCATTGCTGAACTGAAATCGCAAGTCCGCATCGATATAACTAATCAGCACCGGTAACGCGTCGGCAATCGACCTCAGTTGTTCGTCCTTTTCGATCAGCGCCTTCTCGATTCTTTTCCGCTGCGAGATATCCATCATGATCATGCGGCAGTGCCATTCTTCGCCGGCACCGGCCGACACACGGTTGCTTTCAAGCCGGGCGTCGAACATGCCCCCCCCCCGGCATCGTAAAGAGCAGCTCACAGTTCTGGTCCTGCCGACCGAAAATCACCTGTACGACGTGATCCGTTAATCGGGCTCTCGAACCCTGATCGCAATAGAGTGCCAACCGCGCACCAACGATCCTCGAGCGTTCCCGCCCCAACATCGATGCCGCCTTCAGGTTCGCGTGGATGATATTGCCGCCGGCATCGATGGTCAGGTATCCGACCGGTGCAAAGTCATAAAGATCAGCGTAGCGATCTTTCGCTTCCTGCAAATCAGCTTGAATCCGACGAAGTTCCTCATTCTGGATCACCAGTTCTTCCTGGTGGACTTGCAACTCGTATACCAGTCTTTCAATCTCACCGGCAGACATGCCCGACACGTCAGTCGCAACGTGCGGAACACGCTGCTCCGCCTGTTGCCGTAGGTCGTTCATCGGTTGCCCTCTTGAATCGTCGGTTGCCGCCACTCGGTAATGTCCTCGATCGCCAAGAGGATTGAATTGGGTTCGCCTTCGCTGCTGGTGATGCGACGGGCGTTCAGAACCATTCGTTTGACGCCGATCGACGGGAAATCGTGCTCCACTTCGAAGTCATTGAAGGTATTGTCTTGAGGCAGGATTGTTTCCAGTAACTCGCGAAGCGAGGGAATATCCCACTGACCGTTGCCCAAATCATAGATCAATTTGCCGATCGTCTGCTTCTCTTTCACTCGAAACTTGCTGAAAAAAGAATCGTTCGCCGACAGCACACGCAAATTGCCGTCCAGCACCAGTAGCGGTTCGCGGATCGCGGCGACGACGTTCTCCGCATAGTCGCGAAGGTGTTGGCCGCGTTTCATGTCGTGAATGTCAACGAACGTCATCACCAGGCCATCGATCCTGTCCTCGGAGGTTCGATAAGGCACGATACGCATCAGCAGCCAGCGGCCCTCCTCACAGCGGACCTCGGCTTCCTTGAAGACCAGCGTTCGGAGTACTTCTTGGGCGTCCGCCACCAGGTCTTCGTTCCGCAATCGCGAAGTCAGATCGCGCAGTGGCCGGCCCAAATCGGTTGGGATCAGGTGGATGACTTGCTTGGCGCTCTCGGTATAGCGTTTGATACGGAGTTGACTGTCAACAAAGATGGTCGCGATGTCGGTGCTGTTCAACAGGTTCATCATGTCGTCGTTGGCCCGCGACAGATCGGTGATCTTGTCCTGGAATTCCGCGTTGACGGTTTGCAACTCTTCATTGAGCGACTGTAATTCTTCCTTCGAAGTCTCCAATTCCTCGTTCGTGCTCTGTAGCTCCTCGTTGGTCGACTGCAGCTCTTCGTTGGTCGATTTCATTTCCTCGTTCGACGCGTCCAACTCTTCAATCGTCCTTTGCAACGATTCACGGGAATGTTGCAACTCCCGCTGCAGTTCTTGCTCGCGGCTACTGATGCGACCTTTCTTCGCTTTGGCCGACCGTTTCTCTTCCGACACCGGCGCAATCACGCTGGTGATCGCCTCGAACGAAATCCGCACCAGCCCGCTGATTGATTCGGGTTCGCGAGATTCGCTGCGCGGTCAGCCGGAGCAGGACCGTATCCCCGTTCGTCTTGACCGGCACGTTGTCATGGACCACCGGTTCATCCTGACGCGCTGCCATGCGGAGCACTGTGGAAAGATCCAATGCCAAACCTTCGCGGGCCAGAGCGACGACATTCTTGGTGGGCCCGCCGGGAGCCAGCTCCAGAAACTGGCCCGTGTGACCGTGGACGTGGACGATCTCGCCGTTGGCATCCACGACGACCGTGGGTGGCGCGAAACAGGTGACAAGCAACTCCGAAACAGCCTGGCCCACGGGCGTGGTCGCAAGGATTGCCGCGCGATCCGTCGGACCCGCTGTTTTCCGCGCCGTCGCCCCGCTGATCGGAAACTCGACTGGATGCTCGGCCCGAGACGCAGCCTCCTTGCGGCGAAAAAGTTTGGCTTTGCTGTCGAGTGTTTGAAACAGATCACCGAACTCGCCAATGGATTCGGATGTCCCCAAAAACATACAGCCACCACGAAGCAGCGAATAGTGAAACAGCGCTAACAGTTTCTTCTGCAAATCGCTCTGCAGGTAGATCAGCAGATTGCGGCAGGAAATCAAGTCCAGCTTGGTGAATGGCGGATCATGGATCACGTTTTGCGGCGCAAAGACCAGCCAGTCTCGCAACTCCTTGCGAATCCGATAGTGCCCATCTTGCTTGCGAAAGAACTCGGCCAGTCGTGCAGCCGAGACGTCGGTGCCGATGCCGCGAGGAAACAATCCGCTGCGCGCCGTTTCGATCGCGTCGCTGTCCAGATCGGTAGCAAAGATCTGCACGTTCCGATGGACCTTCAGCTCATCCATGCATTCGTGAAGCATAATCGCAATTGAATACGCTTCTTCGCCGGTGGCGCAGCCAGGTACCCAAACACGCACGGTTGCGTCCTCCGGTTTTTCACTCAGCATCGGCGCGATCGCGTGTTTCGCAAGTGCCTCGAATGCCCACGAGTCGCGAAAAAAAGAGGTCACGCCGATCAGCAACTCCTTGAACAGCGTCTCAGCTTCCGGCTCATGCTCGCGGAGGTAGCGGAGATAGTGTTTGGGCTCGGTGATTTGATGCACGTTCATCCGGCGTTCGATGCGGCGGCAAATCGTACTCGACTTGTAGCCGGAGAAGTCGTGACCGCAACGACGTCGCAACAACAAAAAGATCTCGGGCAAGGAATCCTGAATGTCCGCAGGCGGCTTCTTGACGGCGCTCGGTGTCTTCAAGAACGGCCCCCGCGCATAAGTGATCAACTGGCGGGGCATTTCCTTGGGCGGCAGTACATAGTCGGCCAGGTTCGCCACGATCGCGCTGTGCGGCATGCCCGAAAACTTGGCCGAGTCGACCGACTGGACCATCACCATTCCCGAACCACCCTTGATCGCTGACAAGCCCACGGTGCCATCGGAACCGGTACCGGACAAGACAATCGCCACGGCAGTCTCTTGCCGGTCTTCGGCCAACGATCGAAAGAAATGATCGATCGGCAGCGGCGCGCCATGCTTGGGCCCAATGTCGCTCAAGAAGAGCGTGCCGTTGAGCAAGTCAACATTCTTTCCCGGCGGCACGATGTACACCGAATTCGCTTGGACTGTCATCCCCTCGCGAATCGGTGCAACGTCCATGTCCGTGCACTTTCCGAGCAACTCGGGCAACAAGCTGACGTGCTTGGCTGCTTGATGCATGACGACGACAAATGCCATGCCACTGTCGGCGGGCATCTGCCGAAAGAACTCTTCCAGAGCTTCCAAACCGCCTGCGGAAGCACCAAGACCCACAATCGGAAAGACCGACGCAGTTTCTGGCCGACTTCCCCGACGGACGCTTCGTCGCCGTTTTCTTTTTCTTCGTTGCAGTTCTGGGCTTCGCGGTTTTGCCACCGCCCGCCACTTTTTTCTTGACAGCCGTCTTGCGCGCACCTTCGGCTCGTTTCACCTTCTTAGCTGTGGTCTTCTTTGCGGCCAATGGAAAGTGCCTTTTTGAAAACTTCGTTCCTCGGGACTTTTCGTGGCCGGTCTGCAATGAAACGGGTGGCTGGTGGTCGAGCGTCAGCGAGCCCCGAGCAATCAGCCAAAGGAATTCCGAGGCCCGCTGACGCTCGACCGCCGGACACCCCAAGAATGCCATTCTCTACCTACCAGCAAAACTTGAAAGGAACCGCAATCTGAATCTACCACAGCAGAGACGAAGTGGCGATGTCGCCAGTTTCGCGTTGCACGCCAATATCCACCCACTGGTATCATGCGACGCATGAGTGGAGGCGATCGGCTACGCGAAACTTCTGACAGCGGTTCGTGATGAAAGACATTCTCCAACGCCGAAACGACTGTATTCGCCGATCGCTGGATGCTCTGCCTGGGAGCGTACCGTACGATAACATTCGCCCAATCAATGTTCCGGCGCGATTTGAGGGACGGACGCTGTTGGAGTGCGTATGTGGGATGCACCCGCACGTTAGTCCCGCCCAGTGGCAAAGTTGGTTTCAACAAGGGCACATTTTGCATGGCGACGTACCGATGTCGGTCAGCCAGATCGTTCGTGGCGGACAACAATATCAACATCTCTTTCCCAATACGGTGGAACCGGATGTTGACGCTGGCATCGAAATCCTGTGGGAAGACGAGGCCCTGATTGCCGTTCACAAGCCGGCCCCGCTGCCGGTGCATCCATGTGGGCGGTTCAATCTGAATACGCTGACTTCGCTGTTGAGTCACGTTTACCAGCCGACTGATCTAAGGGTCGTGCATCGGTTGGATGCCAACACGACAGGTGTGATGCTGTTGGCGCGGTCGGTCGATGCGGCGACGAATCTGCGGCAACAATTCCAGCAAAACACGATTCGGAAGACCTACCTCGTCCGTTGCAGCGGCCACCCACCCAATGACCGTTTCTGTTGCAATGATCCGATCGCAAGACATCGCAGTCAGGCCGGTGCACGAGAGATCGACCCTGATGGATACTCGGCGGAGACAGAGTTCCATGTCATGCGGCGATCAGGCGATGGAACTGCGTTACTGGAAGCGCGTCCGCTGACCGGCCGCACCAATCAGATTCGCATCCATTTATGGCGAATGGGGATGCCAGTCGTGGGCGATCCCGCCTATTTGAAAGACGGACAAAGGTCAGCGTCGCAGACTCTTGAAGTCGATCAGCCGCCCATGTGTTTGCACGCGTCGAAGTTGTCGATCGTTCATCCTAGCAGCGGCGAGCCGATGGAGTTGACTGCGGCAAACCCGACCTGGATTGATGGTTGAATTCCCAGGGTGGCGAGTGGTTCACTCGTCAGGTTGCGTCTGTGATTCCTGTGTGAGGTCGTACAACGCTGCGCCGATCAACGCGCCGGCGATGGGACCGACGAAATAGATCCACAGCTCGCTGACATCGCTCGACGCGACCGCTGGACCAAGGCTGCGAGCGGGATTCATGGAGGCTTTCGTCAGCGGGCCAGCGACGAAAGCTTCGATCGCGATCGTTGCGCCGACGGCTAAACCGGCTGTTACACTTTCCTCCATGGCACCAGTGGAAACACCCATCACCACAAACATCAAGATTGCCGTCATCATCACCTCGATGGCCACACCCGCCAATGGCGAAAGATCCAGCTGGACCGACGTCGCACCCAGCATTGCTGAGTCCAGACCGAGTATCGATCGAATGGCCAGCGCGGCGCACAGTGCACCGGCGCATTGTGCCGGAATGTAACCAGTCGCATCTTTGAATGGCATCCGCCGCTGCACCGCGAAAGCAATCGTGACTGCCGGGTTCATGTGCGCGCCGCTGATGCTGCCGACGGCGTAGATCATCACCATCACGACCAGCCCCCACACCGTCGCGACCCCAACATGCGTCAGCAATCCGGTGCGTGAATCGACGGCCATGGCGCCACAACCCATCAGCACGAGACAAAACGTGCTGATGAATTCCGCCAGACAACGACGCGAAAGTGAAGCGGGCATGCGGAGCTTGAAGCCTGGAGAACGGAACTGGGAACTGGCAATTAGGTGTTGATCAGCGGCGAGTAGAGGAACGCGTAAAGTCCGACCAGCGTTTTGGCGTCGCGGATGCGGCCCTGGGCGATCCAGCTTGCGATTTCGTCGCGGCTGGCAACTTGATTTTCGATTTGTTCTGTCGCTTCCCGCTGGTGCTCACCTTGGATCAGATCGCGCGCCACATACAGATGCATCAGCTCGTCGCAGATCCCGGGTGCCGAGTAAAACTCGTGCAACTGCGTCAGGCTACCGGCGTGATATCCAGTTTCTTCAACAAGTTCGCGGGCCGCCGTCCGCGCGGCTGATTCGTTTGGCTCTCGCGTCCCGGCCGGCAACTCGAGCAACGTTTCGCCGACTGTTGGTCGCTTGTTTTTGATCATCACGACTGTGCCGTCGTCGAGTAATGGTAACAGCACCACGGCGCCCGGATGGCGAATCACCTCGCGCACGTACTGTTTCCCGTCGCTGCCGGTCAGCTGCATCTCGTGCACATTGAAACGGACTCCTTCCAGAACCAGTCTCTCGTGATTTGTGTCCATGTGTCGGGAGTTTCCGATTGGGGATTCAGCAGAATCCTTGATTGTGTTGGTCGGCCGCGCGTGTAAAGCTATCGGGCCACACCGATTTTTCAACTCCCCAGCTAATCTGTCAGGCATTGTGAAAGAAACGAATCAATTGACGCTCTGTCGGCTTTCTCAATTGCCACAAACCGCCGGGAATGACGTCCCGAGATGTCGTTAACGTTGTGCAGCGGCGACTGCGAAAGGTGGCAAAAGTCGGCCACGCGGGCACACTTGATCCGCTGGCCGAAGGTGTGCTGGTGCTGGGTGTTGGGCCGGCGGTCCGATTGGTTCCCTACGTGCAACAACTCCCCAAACACTATCGCGCCACCTTCCGTCTGGGCGAGTCCAGCATCTCCGGTGACCTCGAGGGGGATGTGACCAGGCATCCTGATCTTCCCGTGCCAAGCCGCGAGCAACTGCAAGCGGCGACCGCGGGGCTGATCGGCCGAATCGAACAGACGCCTCCAGCGCACTCGGCGATCTGGGTCGATGGTCGACGCGCATACCAGCGAATTCGGGCTGGCGAAGAGTTTGAAATGCCAAAGCGGACGGTCAAGGTCTATTCGTTGGAGATCCTGCGTTATGAGTTTCCCGAGATCGATCTGGACATCGTCTGTGGAAGCGGCACGTACATTCGCACGATCGGATTGGATCTTGGGCTGGCCGCTGGTTCGACAGCCGTGATGGCACACCTGAGTCGACATGGTGTTGGACCGTTCGTCGTCTCTGATGCGGTGTCGGTCGACCAACTCCGCAGCGACGACATCCAGTCGATGTTGTTACCGGCGAGCCTAGGGGTGCGGCACATGCCGCGGCTCGCGATCGATGATACGGAGTCCGAGCGACTCGGCCACGGACTGTGCATTACGGGCGAGCCGGATTTCAACGCCGATCAGGTGAGTGAGTCCGATTCAATTGAAAGAGTTAGCGGCCAATGGGCCGATGGTACGCGAAGCGGTCGCGATGCTTGACAGGGATCACGTGCGGGCGATCGTGCGTTGGAAAAAAGGGGCTTGGTACCCGTATCGAGTCTTCCCATCGCCGGATTAAACTGGCACTTCTGCGAATTCAGCCGCCGATCCACAATGAGTGGGTGGCTGGTGGTCGAGCGTCAGCGAGCCCCCAGAATTCCATTGGCTTACAACTGGGGGCTCGCTGACGCTCGACCACCAGCCACCCCCGGAAATTAATTGTCAATCTGCCACGAAAACTCCGGAAGAACCATTGAATGGAGCACGCTAGGCAACAGGTTTGTCTTTCCACCCTTTCTTATCGAGATCCGAATGATTCGAGCAGCGTTGTTCTTCGCAAACGTGATTCTGTTGGTTCTGTGCTGTGATGTCGCGACAGCTCAGGACGCCGCACGCAGACTTGATCCGACTGTCGTTGCGCGAATCGAGTCAATCGTGCGTCAGGGGATCGCCGATGGAGAGATGCCTGGGGCGGTCGTCGTCATCGCTGATCGAGAGCGAGTCCTCTATGAGCAAGCGTTCGGCGATCGTCAAATCGAACCGACCCGCCAGCCAATGACGATCGACACGGTGTTCGACTTGGCCTCTCTGACCAAGCCCGTCGCGACCGCAACCTCCGTGATGCGATTGGTCGGTCAGCGAAAATTGGACGTCGATCAGACCGTTGGCACCTATCTTCCCGAGTTCGCTGCCAACGGCAAAGAAGCAATCACGATCAGCGATCTGCTTCTCCATATCGGCGGTTTGATTCCCGACAATTCGCTGCGCGATTACCAAGATGGTCCCGAGCAAGCGTGGCAGCGCATCTGCGAACTGAAACCAGTTTCGGCACGAGGAGAGAAGTTTGCCTACACCGATGTTGGCTTCATTGTGCTTGGAAAACTGGTCGAACAGAGCAAGCGGAAAAACGCTCGATCAATTCGCCGTCGACCAGGTTTTTCGTCCGCTGGGGATGAACGAGACGATGTTCAACATCAGCGATGAATTGAAGCGTCGTGCCGCGCCAACGGAACGCCGCGATGATCAGTGGATCAGAGGCGAAGTTCATGACCCACGCGCCTATTTGCTTGGCGGCGTGGCCGGACATGCGGGGTTGTTTTCAACCGCCAGGGATCTCGTCCGTTACGGACAAATGATGCTCGGTCGCGGAAGTACGCCGACGGTTACGGTGTTGGATCAGGAGACCTTTGCGTCCATGACAAAGCCACGAGTCGTTCCACGCGGAACGCGTACGTTTGGCTGGGATCATCGTTCGCCCTACTCGAGTAACCGCGGAGATCGATTCTCCGACGCCGCATTTGGCCACGGAGGATTCACGGGGACGGTGATGTGGATTGATCCTGAGCAGAACCGCGTCTTTATCTTTCTGAGCAACCGGTTGCACCCCGACGGCAAAGGAAGCGTCAACCAACTCGCCGGCAAGATCGCGACGATCGTCGGTTCGCAAGAAGTAAGTTCGGGTCAGTAAGCCGATTCATGCGGCGGGTCGAGCGCAGGAACGCATGAATGCGGTCACTACGAACAAGCAAGGACGCCGGGCCACCGCGATGCGGTCACTCGAACGCAAGCGGGTGCCCAGTGCCGGCGAATCGCGTTACGGATTTCGCCGGGCCGGTTCGTGGTGATCCCAACCGCACCGAGCCCTTGAAAGAATTCCGCGTCATCAATCGCATCAACCGTCCACACATGGAATTCAGGGCAGCCACTTTCGACAAGCTCTTTGACGAACTTGGCATCGACAACCGCGCGATCCCCTTTCATGCCCACGCCGTCCGCTCCCACACGGTGTACGGTTGAGGCGACTTGCTCGGCGGTCGGCTGATACACCGCAGGGTTCTTCTTGTTGTCAAAACTTGTCAGCCAATGGACTCGGATGTCGGGCATCAGCTTTTTGCAAGCGGTTACGGTCTCTTGATCAAAGCTTATGATCAGCAATTCGATCGACTCCGTCTGCAATCGTTTCAATTCAGCTGCCAGTACAGGCACGATCACCTTTTTCGATTTCAGCTCAATCACAAAGGTCTTGCCATTCGGGTACTGTCTTCAATACCTGCTCGAATGTCGGAATGGGCTCGCCCTTGTACTTCGCGTCTTTCCAACCGCCGTACTCTAAGCTGCGAAGTTGGCTCAACGTCGATTGTTCAACCGCAAGTTTCTGACCGCCCGTTCGCTGCGTATCGCGATCATGAATGCAGACGATCTTGCCGTCGGCCGTCAGATAAAAATCACCCTCAACCCCATCGCTCCCTTGTTGCCAGGCAAGTTCGAAGGCGGCCAAAGTGTTTTCAGGGGCATCATAGGACGCGCCACGGTGCGCGACGATCATTTGGCCACGGCAGAGATTGACATCCATCCACGTTGCCAGAAACAAAACCAGACAGACACGCAACACAATCACGCAAAAACCTCCATAATACTCATTCTACATACTCATTCTACGCGTCAAGATTCGTCAATCGCGACAGATAATTTCCGATCAGATGCGATGGCTGACCATGCCGAAGTTCCCCCCGGATCACACGGATGCTCAGTGAGATGACGCCCAGATAGAATAGAAGGCTGAAGGTCAGCTGCAAGGTCTGAGAGACAAACATGAATGCATCCCCAACGACTTGGATACTCTTGATTCCCGGCTTCCTGCATTTTCTGTTCTATGTAGCGGCGTTGCTATTCGTGATGTTCAAGCAAAGCGATCACAGTTCCGCAAAGACATTCGCAGTTGCTGGCATCGGCATTTTGCTTTTCAGGCAGATACTCGGACTTGCAGCCAGTTTCGTTTTGGCCCGGTACCTTGTGATTGCAGATTACGCCTTTTTTCACGGTATCAGCGGGTTCGTCGGAACAGTCTTGCACTTGCTCGGGATGAGTCTGTTGATCGCTGCGGTTTTTGCGGGTCGCTCGTCGGACCCGCAACCAGATTCGCTTGGTAAACTTGCTCCCGCCCCAAGTGAGAACCCTTACTCACCGCCCGTTAGCTGAACATCCGATCAAAAAGGTTCACGTCATGAAACGCTTGACTCACTTGGCCGCTTGGTTATTGCTAACCGGTGTCACGGCAGCCGCCGACAGGCAACCAAACATCATTTGGATTTCGTGCGAGGACATCAGCCCGCATCTGGGTTGTTACGGCGACCCGCACGCGATCACTCCGAACCTGGACCAACTGGCCAGCGAAGGCGTTCGTTACACGCATGCCTTCACGGCTGCCGGCGTTTGTGCTCCCTGCCGATCGACAATCATCACGGGGATGTATCAGAACAGCATCGGAACGCATCACATGCGCTGCAATGCCACGCTTCCGAAGTGGCTCAAGCCGTTCCCGATGTCGCTTCGCGAAGCCGGATACTACTGCACCAACAACAGTAAAACCGACTACCAGTTCAAGAAGCCGTCGCCGGCGAAATCTGGGACGAGTCGAGCGGGAAAGCTCATTGGAAAAACCGCTCGTCCAAGGACCAACCTTTCTTCGCTGTGTTTAACTTCACCGGTTGCCATGAAAGCGGCATCGCGAGCGAAAGCAAGTACAAAATGGTGACGAAGGATCTGAGTCCCGATCAACGCCAAGACGCCACCGCCTTGACGACGCTGCCGCCGTACTACCCCGACACACCGATCACACGCGAGGACTGGAAACGCAACTACGAGTTGATCACGGCGATGGACGCGTGGGCGGGCGATTTGATCGATCAGTTAAAAGAGGCTGGAGTCTACGAGGACACCATCATCTTTTTCTGGTCGGACCATGGTGTCGGCTTGCCGCGTGCGAAACGCTGGTTGTACGACTCAGGCACGCGGATTCCGTTGATCGTGCGGATTCCTGCGAAGTTTCGTGTCGATGGCCAGGGCAGGCCGGGAACGGTCGATTCTCAGCTGATCAACTCGATCGACTTTGGCCCGACCGTGTTGAACTGCGCCGGCTTACCGATTCCGGACTATGTGCAGGGACGCGCGTTTCTGGGCGAGAATCTAGCCAGCCGCGGTCATACGTTTACGGCGCACGGGATCGGATGGATGAACGCTACGACATCATTCGTAGCGTTCGCGATGATCGCTATCGCTACATGCGGAACTTCGAACCGCTGAAGCCGTACTACCAGTACATGAACACTCCCGAGAAGGGTGCGACGATGCAAGAGATTCGCCGCATCGAGCAATCGGGCTCCGTGCCTCCAGTCGTTGCTCTGTTCACCGCCGCAGACAAAGCCGGTCGAGGAGCTTTACGATTCGGAAAACGATCCACATGAGATCAACAATCTGGCTGCTGATCCGGCACAGGCGGCAAAAGCTTGCCGAGATGCGAACCGCGTTGGCAGATTGGCAGAACGAAGTTGGCGACATCGGGCTGATTCCCGAAGCCGAGATTGAGATCCAAGAGCAGGCGGCCGGTTCGCGGTATGAAATCCTACACGCCGGCCACACTTCACAACGGATGCTCAGCCGCTTGGTCGACACGGCCACAAAAGCATCGATGGGTGCCGATGCATTGGACGATCTGGTCGCCGGTCTGTCTGATGATGATCCATCGGTACGATACTGGAGCGCGACTGGAATCGGCAACATCGGTGCCGAGGCGATGGGTGCCAAGTCGGCGGTTTCGTCCGCGATGACCGATCGATCACCCAGCGTCCGGATCGCCGCGGCGCGGGCGGTCGCGCGACTCGGGGATGCCGCTGGTGCCATCGAAGTGCTGCAGCGAGAATTGCAGAGCGAGCACCCCTGGGGAAGGCTCTCCGCGGCGATTGTCCTGGATGAGATGGATGACCAGGCCAAGCCCGCGCTACCGAGACTGAAAAAGGCACTCAGGGATCAACCGAACAAATATATCGTTCGTGTCCTCAACCGAGCCGTCAACGAACTTGAAGGTACCAACCACGAGGTACCGTAGTCGGACAGCCTCATGGTTAATCAGCTGAAATGCGATAGCATGCGGTTTTCTTGTTTCCGATTGGCAGGAACCGCAGGCTATCGCCCAATGGCATTGGGCTATCGCCAAGCGGCTGATTTCCAGCGTCTCGGCCGGAACTGAACTCACACAGAATGCACATGTCTTTCAAAAACACTGCCTCTACCGTATTTCTTGTCGGCGTTTCGCTGGCGATCTGTTCCTGCTCGCGGCAACGGTTGGGACCAACCGTGATCGATCCCGACGCACCATCGGAGTTCACAACGACCGAATCGGGATTGAAGTATCGGATTCTGCGGAAGTCAGACGGCAGCAAGCCGAAACCAATCGATCAGGTCAAAGTCGATTACTCCGGGTGGCTCGACGATGGCACCGTATTCGACAGTTCGTACGAGCGGAAGGAACCGGTAACGTTCGGTCTGACCGGAGTCGTGAAGGGCTGGACCGAAGGCCTGCAGTTCATTGGCGAGGGGGGGATGATTGAGCTCGAAATTCCTGCCGAGTTGGGATACGGCGCGGAGGGCAGACCGCCAACAATTCCGCCGAACTCGACGCTGCACTTTAAGGTCGAACTACTCAGCATCGAGTAGCCCCAACAAACTACAAGCCAGCGGATGACGGTTGCCACACCAGTATCTCGCCTTTTCCGGGAACCGACCGGTCGCCGCTGTAGCGTGAGAAACTGCCAGCCTCCGATGCGTACGGCAGCGAGACACCGAGTTTCTCGAGGTGTCTTGCATAGACGTTCATGAACGTGGGGTTGTAGGTGCCGCTATAGGCGAAGGTCGGCATCAATTGCAGTTCCTTCAACGAGATGATCGTGCCACGTTGCATCCAGGCACCGCTGCGAATCTCGGCGCCGCTCTGCAAAATGATTGTGCCCCCCTTCATTTGCAGACCTGCAAAATCTCGAACTACGCCGCCCACCACGATCGTGCCACGGCGCATTCGCATGCCCACTTCGATCCCGGCCGAACCGTCAACGATAATCGTTCCACCACGCATCCCGGCCAGGCTGCCACGGTAGGCGGCGCCGACTTGTTGGCCGCCATTACCGTGCACTCGTATCAAACCGTTCTTCATTTCGCCGCCGACCCAATCACCAGCATTGCCGAAAACTTCGATCTCGCCGCCCGACATGTAGGCACCAAGATGCATGCCGATGTCGCCGTGAACGGTCACCTTTCCGCGGGTCATCGCGCGGCCGACATGACGGACGCGATGCAGATTCCCGTGCACCTCAATCGTGTCGCTGCGTTCCCCGTCGACATCAAAGAATTCGCCCAGTGGTAGCTGGCGTTTGCCGTGATAGACGATGCTGCCGCGGATCTCATCATTCGACAGGCCCACAAAACCATCCGGCGAAATCGCTTCCGCCTCAAGCGCCACCGCCGGTTCTCGTTTCAACGTCAGCGTGATCATTCCGGTGCAACGCAATCTTGGATGTTGGGGCGATCGATCCGCTCGATCTCGACGGGATAATTCTCGAACGACATGCAGTACTTGTCCTCAAACAGCGGCCGCAAGAATTCTTCGGTACCGGGATCGTAGCGAGGTTTGCTGATGAATTCGCGGCCCTCGGGGGTGGCTCGAATGTCGCCCTCTTCGATCACGATCTCCCCGCCCTTGATCACGTAATGTGGATGTCCGAACATCTTGGCAACATCCATGTCATGATCGTAAATCACCAAATCCGCGTCCTTGTCGATGCCGAGGTTTCCCTTCTGGGACAAGTCCTAGAGCTCGTGCCGGACCGGCCGACATGATCGTGGCAATTTCGTACAGCGTGTATTCGCGATTGATCTCCGGTAGTGTAATCCGGTTCTTGATGCTGGTTGGCAGCCCTGCCATGCACTCGTTGCGAAAATCGGCCGACATCAACAATTGAACAATTTCGGGATATCGCCAAAAGCAAGCACCATTGGGATGATCGGTCGACAAAAAGACACGCCACGGATCATTGATCAGCAGCAACAACTCCAGCCCGGTTGCCCATTGCACCGCGTTGACAAGGTTGCTCGGCTTGTAGGTGTAGGGCACGATTCCGCAGCCGGTTTCGTTCTCCACATCCAGGTTGCCCCACTTGCGGCCGGTCAGCTTGTACAGCAGATGTTGCCATGGGCCGTCCGCGGTGATGGTGACCGTGTCGCCAAACAATACGGCGCCGGCGTCGGTGGTCATGTTCGGATGTGCGTTGAAATACTCGGCCAGTTGCGCCGCTTCGGACTTCATCGTGCCCCAATCGTCGCCACCGTAGGCGTGGTACTGCAGATGCGCAAGGTGAGCACGGTGACCTTCAAGATGCTTCATCGACTCGAGTGTGGTCGTGATGTTGCCCGGCGCGCCGAGGTTGTTGCAATGCAGATGAATGGGATGCCGCAGACCAAGTTCCTCGACCATCCGTGCCAGATTGGTCACAATCGCGCCGGGCGTAAGTTTCTTGTAGCCCTCGATGTGATCGGACAACTGTTTGGCATCCTGACCCCATTTCCAAGCCGCAACACCGCCTGGGTTGACCGCTTTGACCCCGTACGCCTTGGCCGCCCAGACGTACCAGGCAAGCACCTGCTTGGCCCGCTCGTACTCACCCTCCTCCAACAGATCGAGGATGATTTCGTTGTTGGCCATCAGCACGAGAGTGCTCTTGTCGACGATCGGAATGTCGGTCAGTTCTTCGTGCGTGTGTCGGGCCGAGAGCGCCGGCACAGCGGCTTCGTTGACCGTCGTAAAACCCATGCCGGCGTAGAGATAGCCGGTGGCAAAGGTTGTCGGCGCCATCCCGCCAAGACCGCTGCGTCGCGTTTGCGTTCGGATAAAGGCCTGCGTGCGTCGATGGTCCTCGGGAGTCATCGCACGGGCAAAGTTGATCGAGCCACCCGCCACGTGCGTGTGAACGTCAACGCCGCCGGGAAAAATCACCATGCCAGTGGCATCGATGGTGCGGCCGCCGCTGACCGACGCGACAAACTTGCCGCCGGAGATACAGAGGTCACGAACCTCGCCGTTGATGCCGTTGGCGGGGTCGTAAACAGTACCGCCGGTGATTCGAAGCATTCGTTCGTGGGCCCTACACTTGCGTCTCTAACATCTGTGGTTGCTTGCCCATCCAATCAGGCCTCTTGGCGATCGTCTCTTTGATCCGCCGCACCACTTCTTCATCGCTAGGATAGGGCGACTTGAGCGCGGGACGCAATGGCATGGGGATCTCGTCCATACGATAACCCGTGCCTGGAGCGCTGATGCCGGCGGGTGCCGTGGTGATGTGAACTCGCGCGATCCGACTGGTATGAGTCACATGCGGGTCCAACACGATCGTGGGGATCCGAGCCAGATGATCGATCGCAGGCTGCGGCATGGTCGCGCCCGGATCGGCACCGATGATAAAAGCACAATCCGTATCGCCTCGCACCAATACATCGACCGTCGAAAACTCGCCTGGGTTGTAACGCGGATAGCCACGGTTGAAACAAATGCCGAACGGATAACCTGTTTGCCAGCGCATGATCACATCCGCGCCGGTGACGTTGCCATGTCCACGCATCGGCATGGCAACGAACTTGGTAAACGCATTCATTTCGGCTGCCAGCGTCAGCAGAGCGGCCGAGTTCATGTGCTTGCCGCGAGTCATCGAAAGGCCCATCCCAAAGAACATCACGCCGAACTTGCAGCCCTTCATACGGCTGACGAAATCGTCGAGTTGTGCGACCGTCAAACCGGTCTCGGCGACCTGCTTTTCGCTGACCGGTTGGTCCTTGATCATCGCGCAGGATCGTGATCAGCTCGAAATCCTTCCCCGGCCGAACCTGCAGAAAAATGTCGGATGCTTTGACGCTTTTGGTTTCGCGAATGTCGACCAAGACCATCGTGCGGTCTTTACGACCGCGCGGCAGAAACTTGCTCTTCTGCATCAGCGTGTACTTGGTGAAGTGACGCGGATGGCACTCCGCCGGGTTGCCTCCCCAGTAGACAATGAAATCAGCTCGGTTCTTGACTTCGCCCAGAGTACAGGTGACTTTACCACCCAACTGGGCGGCTATTTCAGTTGGACCATGTCACAACGAGGTGTGGCTGTCCAGCAAAGCACCGAGGTGATCGGCCATCGCCACGCATTCTCGCTGGGCTTCACAAGTCGTATTGCTCATCCCATAGACCAACGGCATGTCGGCGTTGTAAAGATGATCGGCGGCCGCTTCGATCGCTTCGTCGACCGTCGCTTCTTTGCCATCGATCAACGCGTCAGGATACTTGTGCTCAGCGGTATGATTCAGAAACCAGGCTTTGCCGAGAACACAGGCACCCTTGGCCTGGTGGATTCGCGTGTCATCGGCATGCAATTGAATGTCGTCGCAAACACATCCGCAGAACGTACACGTCGCATGATCGATAACTCTCAAATCCATGTTGGCTCTCCCTCGGAAGTCTCTCGTCGTGACTGCTTGTGAACTTCTTTCGTTTAACGGCAAGCCGCAGGCGACTACAAAGGGCGGACGCAGTCGCCTGCGGCTTGCCGTTAAACGAAATTTAAACGGCTTGCCGTTGAACGACTGAATCAACAGTCCACTCTCGCCGTCGGCTTCAATGTATCTCAATCTTGCTGGGGTTCGGTGTCGTCCGGACCGGACGACGGTACAATAAACGTTCAGCCCAGGGCGCGGCCCTGACAACTGCCGCGAATGCGTTTGGGCATGAACCGCCCCGCTTCCACTTCTTCCCAAGCGACAGGTTTCGATTCAGGATCCTGCAGGTTGAAGTGCGGCGAATCGGGACCGTTGAGGTCAGGTTTCTGTGTCATGGCGATGTCAATCTTGGGTTTACGTGCGCTGGCCGATCGGTTCGACTTCGACGTCCCAGCCCTTGGAGGTTGGCATGCCTGTCCCGTCAGTGCTTCCGCCCATCAGTCTACACGTTGGAGGACCGTAGGGTACAAATGCCATGCCCTCGGGGACTTTGGCGGACTCGCATCGAAATTCCGCTTCGCCGAACTCGGTTCGAATGAGAATTGCATCGCCATCCGAGGCTCCCATCGCTTCCATGTCATGAGGATGAATGGAAACCGTGGTGACGATCTCTTGGTACTCCACGCCGTCCTTGCCAACGTTGACTTGGACACCCTGCTTGGCGGTGCGCATCGGGTTGAGCAGAAGACGTATCGACGGCATACGAGTATTTCTTTGCAAAAATGGGCGAACACGAAGACTGAATTCTAGGAAGGATGCCCGCCGATCGCAATGCGAGCCAACGCGAGTCAGGCCCGCGGAGTGCACCTTTCGGTTTGCTACTTTACAAACCGCGAGTCAGGCCCGCATCACGCCGGGGCTTGCAGTCCGCTCGCTGTCGAGCTGGTGCAGATGAAAATGGTGCGGGCCGAGCTTGCCGCCGTAGTTGCCAGCCGAGATTCGCAAGACGCCTGGTGCCGCGGCAGCAGCCGTGAGCCCTGCGAGCATGGCAGCGGCAACCGCCTGCTGCGATAGTCCGTCGATCACGATTTCGTAAACCGCTTGTTCGCCCTCCCGCAGCACACTGTCGGTTTGGCCGCGCAGCGATGGGCACCATTTTTCACTGGTGCTCGCCTTCAGCGGTGCGTACTTCGAGCCGACTTTCGACCCGCTTCGTACGATGCCCGACGGGAACGGCAGAATGACATCGGGCACGAGCTTGATCGCGTCCACCGCAGCTCGCATCGCGGCTAGAGTTTCAGCTTGCGATCGTCCACAAACCAACAGGTTGCCTCCGCCAATCCCCTTGACCGTGCCCACGACATCTTCGCAGAGAAACTCACCGTCCATCACCGGAATTCGCCAAAACCTGCGGTCGTCCAGCTTTTTTGAGAACTGGTAACCGTCACCAAAGAACCGAAGCTGTGCGCCAACCTTGATGCGATCTTTCTTTTCTTCGCTGTGCAACCCGCTGTAACAGGCCGTTGTCGGGCAGGTCAGCACGTTTTGTCCGACTCGCGCGGTGACCGCTTTCTCCAACGATTTCTTGTCGAACGCGAAAGCCAGGACAGCGACGCCGGGCCGACCATCGAACGTCTCGGCTGCCGATACGTTGCCTTCGATGCCCGCCTCGGTGTCACAGCCAATCACACTTGAGGCGTTGCCGCAGAACGCACCAGCGGCAATGAAGGCGAGTTCTTCATCGACCGCCGTGATGATCAGTCGCGTGGCCCGCATCGGGAACGCTTCGGCAAACGTATCGTCAATCGTCGGTGCGTCGGACATGCTTTTTCTGAGAACGTGTACCACCGTCGCCGCAAGGTTAGGCGATCGCGCACAAATACTGTAGCAAAGTTGGGGGCCACCGAAGAAGGAGGGACCAGTCTCATGTTCTTCCAACGGCTACAATCGAGGATCGAACTCCGCTCCACGAACCGATAGATCTCACATGAAACGTTTCTTTTGCGTCGCTCTGTTGCTGACCGGATTTGCCAGTCTCGCTCTTGCAGAGCGACCCAACGTGTTGGTGGTGATGGTGGATGACCTAGGTTTCTCGGATATCGGATGTTACGGCGGCGAGATCGAGACGCCGAACTTGGATCGACTGGCAGCCGGAGGTCTTCGGTTTTCCCAGTTCTACAACACCGCAAAATGTCATTCCTCGCGAATTTCTCTGCTCACCGGCTGCTACGCGTTTCAGGCGGGCGATACGAAATTGAATCGAGCCGTCACGTCGGCGGAAGTCCTTTCGCAAGCGGGTTACTCAACGGCTATGACAGGCAAGTGGCACTTGAATCATCAGCCCACGGACTTTGGTTTCGATCAATACTTCGGACATCTCAGCGGCGCCTGCAACTACTTTCACGGCGACAAGACGTTTCGATTCAATGGAGAGCCCTGGAAGGTTCCGGAGCAGGGCTTTTATACGACCGTTGCCGATGTTGATTTTGCGATCGACTTTTTGCACGGCGCGAGACAAACGAAACAGCCCTGGTATTTGTACGTGGCATTTAACGCGCCTCATGCCCCGCTTCAGGCACTCCAGGAAGACTATCGAAAATATGCCGGACGTTACGACGTCGGCTGGGACGTGATTCGCGATGCTCGGCTCGCAAAGCAAAAGCAACTCGGCCTGTTCGGTGACGACTTGAAACCAAGCCCGCGTCCCGACCACGTGCCCGCTTGGAACACGCTCAGCGAAAAACGTCGTGGTTGGGAGAGCAGACGCATGACCGCGTTGGCGGCGATGATCGACCGTGTCGACCAGGAGCTGGGTCGGTTGCTGGATGATCTCAAGCGATCCGGCGAGATCGACAATACGATGATCCTATTCGTTTCCGACAACGGAGCCTGTCCCTACGATCGAAACTCGAACAAGATCGATGCGGAACCGACCAACGGATCCATCACCTGGAGCGATAGCACGGGTTGGGCCTGGGCACGCAACGGACCGTTTCGCTACTACAAGCAGAACCAGTACGAGGGGGGCATCGCAACGCCGGCCATCGTGCATTGGCCAGCGGGACTGAAAACCGAACCCGGATCGTTCACGTCGCAGCCCGCTCATTTGATCGATGTGTTACCGACGCTTTCGGAGATCTGCAATGCGCCGATTCCAACAGAGTGGACCGGCCGCGATCTTCAAAAAGTCTCTGGCGTGTCACTCGCCCCGGTCTTCGCCGGACAGCGTCTGGTGAATCGTCCGCCGATCCATCTTTTGTTCGGAAGCGATCGAGGACTACGTGACGGTGATTGGAAGCTGGTCAGTTTTCGCAGCCAGCCATGGGAACTCTACAACTTGGCCGACGACCGCACTGAGTTGACGAATGTTGCTGATCAACATCCCGAGCGGGTCGACGCATGGCGCAACGGTGGACGACCATGGCAAAGACGTGCTGCAGGCTCCGGCACGTGCTTGGGCGCCGGTCGAAACGAATGCTTCATCCCATCAGCACGCCGAGTGGACTGATTTTTCGAGAGAGCCCAGCGATGGGCCCGGCAAGAAGTCGAGCCTGAAGGCTGGAAGCAGTCGCAGCAACAAGAAGCAGATTCGCGCTCGGAAAGAAACAACGATGCAGATTGTGGAAACCGAAATTCGGCTGACCAGTAGCGGTACCGACTCGGGGATCGCGATCGATCGCATCCCGGGCGATCCACCGAAGGGTCCTTACGTGCTTTCCTTTCGTCTTCGCAGCCAAGCCGGTGGCAGCGGAGAGGTTTTTTTCACGGTGGACGAGAAAACAAATCTTCCCAACGGCGAACATCTTGAATTCGACGTCATCCATGACGGCCAATGGCATGAAATGGATTTGGACTTGCAGACTACCGAAACCATCAAGGCGCTGCGATTGGATGTGTGCAGCCAAAGCGGCGACTCGACGATTGACCAGTTGCAATTGCGCGACGCCAGCGGCAAATCACTGATCCGCTGGCCCAGCGAGTGATTCCGCCGTCTTCCCGTTAGGAAAGCTTGGGCATCTCGACTGCCAGAATGCTGACGTCATCTTTCGGACCGTTGACACGGCACCATTGGTCGACGGTTTGCTTGACGTGGGCCACCGCATCGTCGATGCTCTTCCCGGCCGTTTGGGCAATCGATTCCAACATTCGGGCGTCCCCCAGTTCTTCCAGGTCCTTGTCCATGGCCTCGGGCACGCCATCGGAAAATATGAACAATCGATCGCCTGGAGCTAACGTGACGGTTTCTTCGTCGTAATCGATGTCTTCGATCCAGCCGATCGCGAAACCCTCGGCGGGCAGCAATTCAGGCGCCGCGTCACCACCGCGGAAGAGGACCGCAGGCGGGTGACCGGCGGAAACGTATCGCAGTTCTCCTGTTCGAATATTCAGCGTTCCGTAGAACATCGTGAAGTACAGATCGCCTTGATCTTCCATCGGGAAACGCTGGTTCAGATCGGACGCGACCAGGCCTGGCGGAGTCACGACAAGCCCTCCGTTTTCGTCAGGGCGAACCAAAATGGAACTCGTGGTTGCTTGCCGAGTCAGCGAGCGTGCGACCGTGACGCTCAACAAAGAGGAAGCCACGCCGTGACCGCTGACATCGACGATGTACAGGGCAATGTGATCGTCATCGAGTGGAAAGAAATTCAAGAAGTCGCCGGCCAGCTCGTCGCAGGGGATATAACGCCAGGCAATCTCGAGATTCTCCATGCTGACGTCGCCGCCAGGCAGCAACGAATGCTGGATCCGAGCGGCTGCCTCCAAGTCACGAGTCATCCGGGCGTTGTTTTCTTCCAGCTGCCTGTTCAACAGTTCAAGCGAATCGTTTTGACGGGCAAGCTTATCGCGACTGGCCGAAAGTTCCTGGTTGACGTGAATCAGCTCCGAGTTTTTCGCAACGGCGTTCTCGAACGTGCTGATCAAGAGATTCAAAACTTGTTGACGCCCCGACTTCACTACATACGTCTTGCCTTTCAGGTTGACTTCCAGGGCAGGCGTATCCGAATCGTCGTCTTCTTCTTCGATCGGCGAGTTGAGCAAAGACGTGACACGTCCGAGCAGGTATTCCGCTTCGTACGGTTTGGTGACGTAGTTGTCCGCACCCGCCTGCAGGCCCTCAATGATGTCCTCGGGCGCCGCAAGCGTGCTGAGCAAAATCAGCGGTATTCGCTTTAGTGCTGGATCATTCTTCACGCTGCGACAGAATTCGTACCCGTTCATCACCGGCATTTCGATGTCGCTGATGATCAGATCGGGCGGATCTTCTTTGACCAAATCCAACGCTTTCTGGCCATTGTCGCCCCAGCGAACCTGGTAATCGGCGGTTTCCAGCCGCTTGATCAACATCTTCGCCTGAATACGACTGTCCTCGGCGATCACGATCCGGATGGGATTGGTGCTGTTCACGATTTCGTTGGTTCGCAAAAAATGTATTGAAGTGCCTGAGCCCTATGATAGAACGAAACCCGATCGGCGGGGAATTAGGCACAAATCTCTACAAATCGTTGTCCCGGACTTGAACAAGTTTCTCGGTCAACTTGGCTTGCAGTCTGTTTGCCACCGCTTTGTACTCCGCCGATGCAGCCAGATTGGTGAACTGCTGCGGATCAGTGGATGTGTCAAACAGCTCGATCCCGCCGGAAGCATCCTCGTTGTATTGAATGTAGGCCCACTTGTCCTCGCGGAGCAGAAATCCCTTTCGCGAAGGCGCAACGCTGAAGGCAGCGTCGCGAACCGCGAACGTCGGGTCGTCGAGCAGTTCTCGAGATATCCTTGCCCTGCAGATGCCCCGGCGAATCCAGCCCACACAAACTGGAGATCGTCGGATACAGATCCAGCAGTTCGACCAGACTGTGACAAACCGCGGGCTGCTTGCCGGGGACACAGATGATCAGCGGCACCGCCGCCGACTCATCTCGCAGCGACACCTTGGCCCAGAAGTCGTGCTCGCCAAGATGGTAACCGTGGTCGCTGGTGAAGATCACGATCGTTTGATCCTCGAGTCCATTGCGGCGTGAGCGCGTCGAGGACCTTGCCGACTTGGGCGTCCATGAACGCAACGGAGGCGTAGTAGCCACCGATCGCCTTCTTTTGGCGGCGGATGTCCATTTTCATGTTCACGCTGGTCTTGTAGTTGATGCCAGCTTTGGGAATGTCGTCCCAATCGCCGTCGATCTTTCTCGGGCAACACCATCTTTTCGTACGGCAAGAACGGCGGGTAGTACGTACGCGGAGCGACGAACGGGACATGCGGTCGAACAAAACCGACGCCCAGCCAGAACGGTTCGTCGCCGATGCTTCTCGATCAGTTCGACCGCTTTGGCAGCCGTCTTGCCGTCGGAGTGAACCAGATCGTCGCCGTCGGCTTCGACCACGACAAACGTGTTGCCACCCACGACAGGTTTCTTTCCGTCGGGATTGTTTTCCAGCGTTTCGCCATCGCCCGCCGCTTTCCATTCGGGACCGGGGCTGTTGAATCGCTCGGTCCACGACCGCTCGTCGTCGGCACCGTCACTCGCCCTCTTCGATCCCACCGGGCACGCCCATGTGAAAGATTTTGCTGACTCGCGCCGCATAGTAGCCGTTGTTCTTGAAGTGCTCCGACCACGTTGCCCGATCACCGATCTGCGGACGTGGATTCGTGTAGCCCAACGCGCCGGTCGCATGCGGATAGTAGCCCGACATGAACGACGCGCGAGACGGCCCACAGTAGGTTCCCTGGCAATAGGCTCGCGTGAACCGGGTTCCGCGAGCGGCCAACGCGTCGATGTTGGGGGTTTGGCAAACCGTGTTGCCGTAACAGGAAAGCGCTGTTGCGGTCAGGTCGTCCGAGATGATGAACAAGACATTCAGTCGATCTTTGGCGTGACCAAGGCAAGACGACGCCAACAGAAATGCGGCGAGGATCAGTGTTCGTTTCATGTTCATGACCATTACGAGTTCGCAGCATCGTACCAGATCATGAACAGGAATCACGTGGATCAAAGTAGCGAATCGGCGAACGCTTGCTTCAGTCCCGCGGTCGCCGCAGCTACCTTGCCGGCATCGATCACTGCGTTGACTTGCAATTCGCTGGTTCCGATCATCTCCACGTTGATTCCAGCCGACGCCAATTGCTGGAACAACAATGTGGCGACATGCGTGTGGCTGCGAAGTCCGATGCCGCTGACGGTGACTTTCGCGATATTGCTGCCACCTTGAACATCTCGCATGCCATGCTTTTTTTGGATTTGTTTGGCCACCTCGAGGCTCTGGTCCAAGTCTTTCGCGTCGACGGTAAAGCTGACGCTGGTGGATCCATCTTCGCCGTCGTAGCCCTGCACGATCATGTCGACAACGATGTTTGCTTTTCCGATCGTCTCGAACATGTCTGCGGCGATCCCCGGTCGGTCCGGAACTCCGTGCAGGGTGACCCGAGCTTGATCGCTGGTCACGGAAATGCCCGTCAACGTTAATGCTTCCAAGGTGTCGTCGCGGAGACGGCTGATCAGCGTGTCGACGTCGGCTGTTCCCCGTTCGGCCTTGATTTGGCTCCATGACTTTGCATCCGCCGGTCGCTGGTGCAGCGAGAAACCTTCGTGAACGGCGCGGAGTGCGGCGGCGGCCTGGGCCTTCGGCACGAGTGCTGAAATCTTGATTTCGCTGGTGGTTATCATCTGGATGTTCACGCCGGCATCAGCCAATGCGCGAAACATGCGGGACGCGACGTTGGTTTGCGTCTCCATGTTCAGACCGACCACGGAAATCTTTGAGACTTGATCATCGTGCGCCATGCCTTCGGCACCGATCTGATCGAGCACCGATTCGACGGCTGCCAGTGTCACTTTCAATTCGTGCTGCGGTACCGTGAACGAGATGTCCGCACGGCCGTTCTTGCCAACATTTTGAACGACCATGTCGACGGCGATCTTATGGTCGCCGATCGCCGAAAAAATCTGCCGGCTAATACCGGGCACATCAGGAACGCCCAACACCGTGACCCGTGCTTCGTTGGGAGTCATCGCCGCACCACCGACCGGCTGCGTGGTCGACTCGGATTCGGCGACGATCATTGTCCCTTCGGTATCCGAAAAACTACTGCGAACATGAATCGGTACACCGAACTTCTTGGCGAATTCGATGGATCGACTGTGCATCACGCCGGCACCTAAACTGGCCAATTCCAGCATCTCGTCGTAGCTGATCACATCGACGCGCCGTGCTTCGGGCAGCAGTCTTGGATCGGTTGTATAGACGCCGTCAACGTCGGTGTAGATTTCGCAGGCGTCGGCCCCCAGCACAGCCGCCAAAGCCACCGCTGTGGTGTCGCTGCCGCCGCGACCGAGCGTGGTGATGTTCAAATCGTCATCGATTCCCTGGAAGCCGGCGGCGACGACGATGTTGCCTTCGTCCAGCAGACGCTCGATTCGGTCGGTGGAGATCGACTGGATACGGGCCTTGCTAAAGCTGTTGTCGGTCTTCATGCCGATTTGACCACCGGTCAAACTCACCGCCTTGGCACCCTGACTGTGAATCGACATCGCGACCAGCGCGACGCTGACCTGTTCACCGGTGCTCAACAGCATGTCCATTTCACGCGCCGGCGGATCTTCGCAGATCTCGCCCGCCAATCCCAGCAGCAAATCGGTGTTTTTGCCCATCGCACTGACGACCATCACGACGCGATTACCTTGGCGTTGAGCGCGAATCGCCTTTCTTGCGGCGGCGCGAATTTTTTCGACATCTGCGACGCTGGTGCCGCCGAATTTCTGAACGATCAGTGACATGGGTCAGGAGAATTGGGAGATGGGTCAGGAAAATTGGGACATGGGTGAGCGGATTGGGAAGTCACTGTGAAAGGGTATCCGAACGAATTCTGGTCAGGACAAGTCCGCGGGAAAGCAGGTGAATTACGACTTGATGAACGCGTCCATCAAGTCCCAGCCCTTGTCGAAGCGACGCCCGCTCGACGCGGCTGCGTCTTCGTCGTAGGTGGTTTGCGAATCAGGTTCGATTCCGGTGCCCGCCATCACCAGCGGAACCATCCCGTGACTGTGCTTTTTGGTGCCGCAGGGAGTCGGGTGGTCGGGCGTGACCAAGATCCGATGGTCTCCATGTCGCCCGAGGGCGTCGACAAGCGGCGCGATGATGTGTCGGTCGATTTGCTCAAGCGCCTCGATTTTCGCGTCGTGCCTGCCTTCGTGCGATGCCTCGTCGGGCGCCTCGATGTGCACGCAAACCAGATCGTACTGGTCGAGTGCTTCGACCGCGGCGCGTCCTTTGCCCGCGTAGTCCGTATCCAGGTAGCCCGTCGCGCCTTCGACTTCGATGCGAGGCCAACCCACCAGGGCCGCGATTCCTCGCAACAGATCGACCGCCGTGATCATCACGCCCTTGACACCAAATCGCTCTTGGAAGGACGGCAGATTCGGTGCGCCGCCGAGCCCCCAAAGCCAAACATTCGTTGCCGGTCGTTTGCCGGCAGCGACGCGCGCGGTGTTGACCGGATGCGAGGCAAACAGCTCAGCAGAACTGTTCATCAAACGTACCAGCGTGTCGCTGCCGGGGCCGCGCGGAAAATCGTCGGTCACGGCCAGGTCGGTCAAATCATGCGGCGCACACGTACGGGTTTCTCGCGAGAACGGCGCGGGCTCCCCCGCAACGCCTCGGTAGATTAACAGATTGCGGTAGCTGACTCCGGGAACGAACTCCAAACGTGAATCGACCTCGGTGTCGCCCAACAATTCAGCCTGTGCCGACTGCAATAAGCTTCGTGGCTTCTTCGGTGCTGATGTGATCGGCGGTGAAGTCAACCATGATCTGGTCTTCGATCGTGACCAGGTTGCAGCGGACGGCCCAGTCGTCTGGTCCGAGCTTGATGCCTTGTGCGGCAGCTTCCAGCGGAGCACGACCGGTGAAATAAACGTCGGGGTCATAGCCAAGCAGGCACAGGTTGGCTACTTCGCTGCCAGCCGGCAGGTGTGCGGGAGTATTGTTTGCCAGCGCCAGCGAACCTCGCGCGGCTAGAGAATCGGTGACCGGCATGTTGGCCGCTTGAAGTGGCGTTTTGCCGCCGAGCGCATCGATCGGTTCATCGGCACATCCATCGGGAATGACAATCACGTATTTCATGGCGAATCCTGCGCCGTTTCCGGTCGTCGAGAGGGCTTGGAAAGCATCTTCAGGCGGTAGTTTCGTTTAGGTTTCCCTTCGACGAAAGGGGGTTTGAGACGCCGCTGACTCACACGCTCTCAGGCATCGCGACCGTCAAAACCACTTTGAACCGGCACATTCTGGCGCTGCCACGGGCCAAAAGCGACCCTCGCTTCTCGTCTCGCAAGATCTCGACTTAGGTTTCAAGACAGGTGTTGGGGGCTCCCATTTCGTCACGAGAGTATTCGTGAAATTCATCGAATTGGTCGCCGCACAGACGCTCCTGTGTGTCGGTTTGTGGGCTCATCTCACGATTGACGCGATGGTCGTGACGACGAGAAACAACCCGGACCGACTCAGATCCTCGACTTTACAGCCCCCAATCAGCCGTTTTTCCTGGCGTCCAACCCAAGCATGCCTTGTTGACAGAGGAGTGATCCGCTCATGCGATCTGCAATCCTGATGGCCGCGACGGTATTGATACTCTGCACAGCCGGTTGTGGTCCTTTTGCAACTGCGTTCGACATGAATTCCCGAACAACAGAAACAGAAACGGACACACCATCGCACACTAACGACGGTCCGTATCGACGGACCAGCAACAAATACTGGGTCCACAGACGCGATGATTTAGGTCTTTCCGAATCCCAGCATTATGGACAAACAACGCAATTCGTATGTGATCGACAAACATAAGTCCTATTCCCGCAACCACTGATTTCCTTCCGCAAGGATCACCGCATGCCCTCCGCCCCAACCGAAACCGCACTGAAACCGCATCGACGGATCTTGGAGCTTGATGCGCTGCGAGCGTTGGCGGCCATCAATTTGGTGTTGTTTCATTACACGCACGTTTATGCGGACAAGTTCGGTTACTCGTCGCCGCTCGGATTCGAATGGCCATTTGGCGCCTACGGCGTCGAGATGTTCTTCATCCTCAGTGGGTTCGTCAACAGCATGTCGCTGATGCGTCGTGGACAGCCAATTGACTTCGTTGCCGCACGCATGATCCGAATCATTCCGATTTTCTTGATGGTGATCGTCGCCAATCTGTGGATTTTGCGTCTGGCCCCAATGAACGAGGTTGTTTCGACGTCGCAATTTCTTGCCAACATGACTCTGCTGCCACGCGTGCTTGGATACGAATGCGTCGATCCAGTGATGTGGACGCTGCAAATCGAGATGATGTTCTACGCCACGTTGGTGATCCTGTTCAAAATCGGTGCGTTGAAAAGGTACTTCATTGGCTGGGGAACGCTGCTAGCTCTATCGTTGGTTGCCTGTCCCACACTCGACTCGATGGCGGCGACGCATGCCCAGGCCGGCTGGTTCGCTGTTGCCACAGCGGTTCGCCGAGTCATGCTGCTGGACTTCGTGCCGCTGTTCGCGATCGGCTTCTTGCTTTACATGATCAAGACCGACACCGGACGACGCTGGCAAAACATACTGGGAATTTTGGTGGCCGCAGGTGTCTTCCATAGCATTGACCATGGCAAACATAATCCTGCTGCCACGGCGTTGATCATTGGTTTGGTCACCATGAGCGCGTACGGGAAGGTGCCAATCCTGCGGCTGAAACCATTGGTTTACGTGAGCACGATTTCCTACGCTTTGTACTTGTGCCACAACAATCTGGGATGCGCATTGATTCACCGATTCGATCAATCGGGGATCCCACCACTGGCATGTTTCCTGATCGCGGTCGTGTTCTCGTTCTCGATGGCGATCATCATCACCAATCGGATCGAGCAACCAATCACAGGCGCTCTGCGATCGGCGTGGAGTCGCTTGCGTTCACCGAAGCCGGATGTCGATGCGTCGACCGCGACCGTGTAGTTGATCCCTGAGACGTGTTTGAAAAAAGGGTCTGACCCTTTCCGAGAGAAACTTCCAGAGGGTCAGACCCCGTTTTCAAACACGTTCTTAGCGGAACTGGATCGGTAGGGCGCTGACCTGGACATCACGATCCTGCCAGCCACTGGCGTTCCAGACACTTGTTCCTGCGACTCGCCATTTCTCATTGTCGACGTCCGCCGGGCTGTTGTCGATCCAACGCATCGCACTGGCAGCGCCCTCATGCGGCAGCGAGACGATCGATAACTCAGAGACGGGTTGCTTGCGAAACATCACGACGTGCTTACCGATCGAGACCGTCTCGCTGGATGAGATGTCGTAACGCCAAATCGGCAAGCCACGAAACATGCTCAATAACACTCCTGAGCTGGACATCACCAGATCCGAATCGATCCAGATGGGTCGGTCCACGCCGAGGCCACGACGACTCTCGATATCGGCCGACAACGCACCTGAAGGCAGATCCCAGTTTCGCAGTCGCCGCGTCGTCGCGATCGCTAACAAGTTTCCTTGTGGCGAGAATTCAACGCCCGGAACTTGATTCTCGACTCCAATCCGTCCGAGCGGTCGGCCAGTTTGCGTTTCAAAGAGTTGCACGGAACCTTGGTACGGGACTGCGACGTAACGGCGTCCCCCTGAGATCGCCGGCTGAGCACGTTGGTGAATGCCATCGATGCGATATACCTGATCTCCCGACACGATGTTCCACAATCCAAGTGTTTGGTCGATGACGGCAATGAAGTGTTCTTCATCGACCCACCGCGCCCAGCGAACGTGTGGGACTCTTTGGCCCGGCGCTCTTTTCCCGGACAATTTACGTTGGTGACTAAGCTGGACGCCCCGATTATCCCACCGAGTGCCGATTCGCAACTCGCCGCCCTCGCCCAACGAGTTGTGTCCAACCAGCAACAGTGAGCGACCGCTTTTCGGATGATGATCCAGAAGTGCGATCGTGCTGTCGTGGTCCAACGCCACGAACGCTTTGCCGTCGTCGACGTCAAAGCGGACCAATTGGTGCCGCGGTTTTTCACCGGGAATCCAAAGCCCGCGACTGATCGACATTGCGATGGATGTTCTTCGCGTTCCGCTGTCGGTCATGGTGGTGACCGCCAGCGGTCTCGAGCAATTGTCGTAGCTGCCGACTTTCAAGATCGGGATGCGAGCTTTGGCGACGCCGAAGGTAAACGGGGAGGGGTCCGCTACCAACGGACCGGGAAGCCTCAACAGCAATTTCGCTTTCACCGGCGTCCCCGAGCGTCATGATCGAGCCATCATCGGCGACTCGATTGGCCGGGGGAAGATCCAGGATCGGAAGTGGCTTGATCTGCGGAGGCTTCGGTGCTCGCATTCGCAGCGGATTGTTCTGATTGTCGTTTTGGGACCTCTGCTCCTCAATCCTTTTTCAGGTACTCTCTGTCGCGATCGCTTAGCTTTTCAATTTCAATCGTGATCTGCCCGCCGTCAGACCTCAGCAGAACCACTTTGTCGTCGTAAACCTCGACCAATCTGGCTTCGACCGAGAACAGTCCATCGGCATCGACCCATATTCGCGTGGAATCGGCGGCCTCGGATGTGCAGGCACAAAGCAATACGATCAAAACGCTGATCGCGAATTGGATCGGGTGACTGGGGTGCCAACGTAGGGCCGTTGGAGAACGATTCATACTTGCCCGCTCACTGCAGAGGCTAAAAAAACGTGGATTGATTCAGAAGAAACAAGGAAGAATTAGAAAATACCGCGAAGCCGTTCCGCCAAGCGCGTCTCAACTTGCGGCGTCGGTTTTCCGTCCAACGCGGCGATCCAGACTTGGGGATCGTCGCCGTAATTTTTTCCGGTCGCGTCTTTGAGTGACAGGATCGCTAGGTCGCGTGTGGCAGGGTTTCGATCCGAGAGAGCGACCCTTAAAGCGTCGACGGCAATTTGATTCTTATGACTGGCCAGGGCCTTGAGCGCGGCGTGTTTGACGTCTTCGCTCGTGTCGGTTCCAACGGTCGCGGCGAGTGTTCGGGCCGCCTCCTCACCCGTCATACGACCGAGCGAGCTGCAGGCTTCCATTCGTACTTTCACGCTGTCGTCGTCAAGTCCCTTGTCGATCATCGCCAACGCAGCCGGATCGCGCAGCCGTCCGGCGGCTCGAACTGCCAAACGACGCATCTCAGGACTTTCGTCGGTTTCGATCAACTTTTCCAAGTGTCCCGCCCAAAACTGCTGTTTGTTGGCGGGCATTCGATCAATCGTTTCAGCGAGCAAGTTGAGTTGCTTGAGTCGCTCGTGATCGGTCACGCCAATGGCTTCGTCCCGCTTCCACTCACCCATCACGTAATACGGATTGATCGCCTTGAGGGCATACAGCGGACCATCTTGGCAACCAGTCGAAGCACAACAGACCAATGCAAAAATACAAATGATTCCAGGCTGAATAGCGGTTGCCTGTGAGGAAGCTTGCTTGGTTTGACTCGACATCCTGGCTCTCAATTGGCTCGCACGGTAGTTCTGATCCGCCCGCAGTTCGACCACGGAGCTTTCGCATGTAGCAAAGCGACTCCGAACCAGCCAAGGTCAGTTCGGTCCACTTGATGGCACGCCAGTCCCTTAGTAGCCATCTCGCTCCGTCGAGATGTAGCCCGACCGAACCGTTTTCCAGTGAGATCCAGGTCGCTCGTAGCGAGATGATAGCTATGCGTGATCTTCGACACGGCGAAGATTCATGGGCGTCCTCCGGTCGGGCATCGTCACGACGGAGCGTGACGGCTACTTTGTGCTTCCGCTAGCATTCGACCGCAATCGCCACGCCAGGGAATGCGACTCGTCGACGGGTGCATAATCGACCACGAAGCAAATTTTCTCTCTTTCCGTGAAACACCACCTTCGCTAAGGTCCGGCATCATCCCGCAATTGAGTGCGGTCTCTCTGCTGGTGGCATGAACGCCCCGAAGGCAGAGAATACCGCGGAGAAAAGGACTTTGCCGGACATTGACCGGTATGGCCATGGAGGAGCCAGATCATGTTGTTGGATCGCATCGATATCGACGCTCACGGACCCCTGCAACGCGTCGAACTTGGACCTTTCGCCGAACACCTGAACATCGTTTCGGGTCCCTTAGGCTCCGGTAAAACCGCTATTTCACGCTTCATTCGCGACTCGCTGGTCAATCGCGAGTACCCGCTGGGGATGCTCAGTTCATCCACGGGACGAATCGTGTGGGCCGACCGCAACGGTCTGGTTCACTGCCGCCGCGAACAAGACGGCACAGCAACCGGTCGCCGCACCATCGAATTCGAGTCTCGCGGCGACGTCGATCGCAACTTCGGTTCGTTGCAGCATTCCTGGCTTGGCGACATTTGCTCGAGCACCGATTCGAGCCGCGCAGTCCGTTCGATCCAGTTGCCTGAGTCGATTGTGGACGGCGTGATTACCGACACCGCCGTGACCAGCGTCGCTCGCGTTGTCTCGGCTTGCCTGCGCAGCGGACTCGACTCAGCGGAAATCTTTCGTGCTGCCGTTGACAGAGGATTCGATTTACCACGATCGCGATGGTCACGTCGCTCACGGGCAAAACGTGGCTTATCGAAATGACGATCACAACTACGATCGAAATCGCGGACTCCGCCAACAGTTGGCAGACGTGGAAGCCGAGTTGGCCCGACTCGGCGATGTCGAAGCCGACCATCAAGCTTTGGTTGCACGCCGCAACTGGCTGACTCAACGACTCGCACGACCGCACCAATCGCGAGACAACAGCCGGCATGATGCCGATCTTCGTGACGGCAAGTGGCAGCATCGATTGACGCAGTTGCATGATCGAGCCCGTGATCTACGCGCACGCCAGAGTGAGCTGCGACGCTGGATTGTGGAAATTGACAGTCACACAGCTCGCGGCGACACGCGTTACTCTGCACGATCAAAATCGGCCGATTACCAGTACCGTGCCGCGATCTCCGACGAGCACTTGCGACGCCAGCTGGATGATCTCGATGCACAGATGATCCGCTGGCGGCGGGCCTTGTTGGAAGTTCGCGGCCTGCGATCGGCAGTGATTTCCAGCCACAGTCACTTTGCCGCCGATCCGCACTTCCCGCTGGACGAGTCCTCCCTACGGCGGCTTCGCTTGGATGGATTCTTGCACGCGCTCGATCGCTACGGCCGCTCGCGAAGTTGGGACGATTCCTTTCCGCAGTCGTATCGTCCGATCCACCGACTCGATGACATCGATCACCGGATCGACTCGGCAACTCGACAGATCGACTGGTTGCTCGAGCGTTACGCCAGCCCCAACCAAGTGCAACACGCATGGTATGAGACATTGCCTGAAACGGCGAGTTATCGCTCGGCTACGACTCTCGGCGACACTCTGCGTGCGATCCGCGAAGACTTGCGTCAAGTCCATCGCTATACGGTGCGTTGGAACGATCATCGTGCCCAACAGACCACAGGCGAGTTGGAGGAAATCCGTCGCAGTGAACAATGGTTGGTCGCTGCGATCGAACAGTTGAATCGTCATCGCGAATCATTGCTTGCCGACTACGCGGCCGCGCACCACGCAGAGGCTGACACGTGGTCTGGTGACAGCCACTACGACCACGATGTGCTCGGTCGCGATCGCCGCGAAAGCATCGCTCAGCTCGACCGCGTGACAGCGGAACTCGATGCGTGTCTGAGCGAGGCGGCGAGTCTTCGGCGCTCGATGCGGTCGCTTCCGATCATTGATCCGCAGTGGTACGACTCGCAACGCTATGACGGGCTTGACCGCGATGCCCTGACTGCGGAACTTCGCCGCATTGACGATCGTTTAGCTTCGTATTCCCGCGTCCGCTCGCTACGAGAGCGTCGATCGCAATTGCTCGGACAACTTCGCGTGGCCACGCGGCACTCTGATACCAAGTCACCTTTATCCGATGCGGCAAGCAGTTGGTTGGTCCGTTTGTCGGCCGGTCGACTCAGCCGAATCGATTGGCCGTTCAATCTGTTTCGCGACAATGCGAACTCGTATCACCGTGACAGCTACCAACGAACCGGTGTCACCATCAACGGTCGCGATGAATCAACGTGCACGGCCGCTGATCGCGCACTTGCGGTGATGGCGGTGCGGATGGCGGCCGGCGACTTGCTCGCCCGTACCGGCCGGCCCGTTCCGCTGGTTTTCGAAACGCACCAAGAACTGTTCGCAGACGCGGTGCACCGCGCATCGATACGATGCCATGCCACTGGCATACCACGAGCATGGCGATCAATTCCGCAGTAATCATCCAATCGCAGCCGCCCTGCGAGATTACTCTCGCGCCGGTCGGCAAGTGGTCGTGTTGACCAGCAATCAAAATCTGGCTGCCCAACTGGAACGCGTCGGGGCGCGGACATTCCAAATCCACGCCCAGCGAGTCGTACATGCCCACCGTCCGCTGTGGAAACCACATTACGACGCTGAACATTACGTTGGTCCGCATCCGCACACCTACGGCCATCGCGGGGCCGACGAGGTGCTCGGGTACGACCGTCACTTTGTGGACGTGAATTCGCAAGTCCAAACGAACGTGCGCCGCAGCCAGCGGGCCGCGCAGGCTGTCGATGTCAATCGGGATTTTGACATGGCATGGCGAGAAGCTTACGGGTTCTACGACAACCCGGATCGTGCCCGCGGCCCTGTCAATGCGTCAGAGTTCACCGACTTCGCTCGCGACGGCATTGACCATCGTGATGGCTACTACTTTGCTGACACCTATACAACGGTCGCTTCCGCACCACCCCTCCGTGGCGACGCGGAGGGACGCTGGACGAGCCACACATCAAGCAATGGTGCGGCAAGTAATGGTGCGGCAAGGACTGCGGCTGTCGGCCAGCCACCCGGCGCGGCGGCGCCCGTGCCGGGGATTCAAGCTCCCGCTTCTCCCTTCTACTTGTCGGTGGATAGTCCAATCGATCAGGCTCCATCGATCGATGCCGTGGCCGCCGCCCGCCTGCGTGGGCTCAACGTGACACATATCAATCATCTGATGCAGCAGGATTCCAATCGTTTGGCCGATGCACTGGGATTGGCCAATGTCGACGCGGCTACGATTCGACGTTGGCAGGCCGAATGCCGACTGGTGTGCCGTGTTCCACAGCTTCGTGGCTTCGACGCTCGCGTCTTGGTCGGATGCGGTATCACGACTCCTGCACAATTGGCATCGATTCATCCAGTCGATTTGCTGCAAGAGGTCGAGGAGTTTTTGACGACGGACCGAGGTCAGCGGATTTTGTTGAGCGGAAGCAGTCATGAGCTCTCGCGAATCACCAGTTGGATCGCTGCGGCGAACAGCTCGTCGGATCGGGACTTCGCCGCACTAGGTCGTGGTCGTGATTCGCGTGGCCGCGTGATACGTGCGGACGCCCCACGCCAACGTCGGCGCAGCTACTATCGCGGATTCAACCACGATGACGAATCCGGGTACGCTTTCGATAGCGACGGGTACGAGTACCAAGAGGGTCAGGATGGAACGCTTGGCCGGCGAGCTGAGGCTCGACGTCGTCGTCGCATTATCCGCACCATGAACCAGCGGGATGCCGCCTCCAATGCTGGTGATCGGGCACGTTCGCTGCGCAACAACGGGTACTTCGTTGAAGCGGACGGCAACCACGACGACGATTCGACCGGAAACGGTCGTGGCCGATCTCGACGTGGTTCCGGCGCCGGAAACGGATCTGGTCGGCTCGGCGAGTGGCGGCGCGAGGCCGCGATTCGGGCCGCCGCAACCGCAATGGTAGTGGATCCGGAAATGGTCGTGCTCGCGGTTATGGCTCCGGCAACGGCAGTGGAACCGACGCCACCAGGGGTGATGGAACTGCAGGACGTTCCCGCCGACGCCGATCACGTCGCACCGTCGCTCAAGTTGACGCCCCAGCTCGCGATGTCGTTCGATACGAAAGGGAACGCGCCGATCGAGAATCAAGAGACACGCGTGAAAGTCATGAACGTGAACCGCGTGAATACCGTCAGCGCGACGCCCGGGAATCACGTGAGGATCAGCCACATGACTCAGAGCGAGAACTGCGTTTCTACTTGCATCGAGACAGCCCCGTTGTTGACGCTCCGTCGATCGGATCACGAATGGCTGAAAGACTCAGTGACCTTGGCATCGAAACGGTGAATGATCTGCTCAATGCGGACCCGGAGACATTGGCAGCGGAGCTTGGTCATCGCCGCACCGACGCCGATACGATCTTGCAATGGCAACAGCAATCGACGCTGGTTTGTTGCGTTCCCATGCTGCGTGGACATGACGCACAACTGCTGGTCGCGGCGGAAGTGACAACACCAGCCGAATTGTCCACGTCGCAGGCGGAGGACCTATTCGGCATGGTCGATTTGATTGCCCGCAGTAGCGAAGGCAAACGAATCATCCGTGGCGGAAAGTTGCCGGATCTGGAGGAAGTCACCGAGTGGATCGAATTTGCACAGCACCAGCGAGCACTTCAGGCCGCCTAGGACGCCAAGTGTGTGGCCGATGATCACTCGAATTCGATCATGAATCGGCGGTAGATCTCCGCCGCGATCGGAACTTGATCGCACTCAATGTATTCATCTGCCGCATGTGCCTGGTCGATGCTGCCCGGACCCAGAATCATGCTGGGGATCCCGATCGCGCCGAACTTGCTGGCGTCGCTGCAAAACGGAACACCAATGGGCACCGCATCAAGCTGCATGTCTTCCAAGATCGCGACTCATGCGCTGCACCGCAGCGGAATCGGCGTTGGTTTCCAAAGCAACGTCGGTCAGCAGTGGTGGGTGCATGATGGCTTGCATTTCTGGATGCTCTTTGGCAAGCGCGCCGAGTAGCCGCCCGTAGTGCTCTAGCACAGCTTCGCATGTTTCACCTGGCAGCATGCGTCGATCGATCTCGATTTCACAGCTGGCCGGAACCAGGTTGATCTGAACGCCACCGCGAATCACACCGATGTTACAGGTCGCCGGGCCAAGCAACGGATGAACCGACTCAGCGAGTTGGCTGGTGTCGTTTTGAATCGCCGCAATGACAATCGCCATGTGCTCGATCGCATTGACACCCAAGTCTGGCTTCGCCGAATGTGCTGCCCGGCCAATCGTTTCGATCTTGAAGCGGACCAGTCCCTTGCTGGCGATCACGGGCTGCAGACTGGTTGGCTCGGCGACGATCGCAGCATCAGCCTGCAGGTCTTCACACAGCGCGGCGACGCCTCGGTAAGAGAACTCTTCGTCGATCGTTGCGGCAAACCAAACATCGCACGGCGGCGTGGTCTGGCTGTCGGCCAGCGACGCCAGGGCCTGCATCATCGCTGCCATTCCGCCCTTGGTGTCGCACGAACCGCGGCCGTACATTCGACCGCCGCGAATGTCGGGCTGAAACGGGTCGATCGTCATTCCGGCGACCGAGACCGTGTCCATGTGCGCCTCGAAGACGATGCGACGCTCAGGATTGCGACCCTGAATTCTGGCGATCACATTTTCGCGATCTGGAAAAATGGGCTGACGCCAGGTTTCGATGCCGCGCCGGCCGAAGAATTCCTCAACGTATCTGAGCGATGGCAAATTCCGGAACTCCGCCATCGTAATTCGGGTTCACGCTGTTGATGCGGACCAGATCGGCCAGCGTTTCCAGAACCGATCTCTCTGGTGCCATGCGACCCCCTCATTGTCTAGGATAAGTTTGCAGATGGTTTGACTCGAGTTTGTTTTGCGAAAGGTTCCGACGATGGATGCGATGGATGTTTTGGGTGCGCTGTTGGGTCGAAAGTCAGGTTCGGGAAGTTCAGGCGGCAATGTACTTGAAAGACATTCTTGGTGGCGGACGTGCGAAATCGCAACCGCCATCACAACCACGACAACATCCCCAGGCGCGAAAACCGAGAACGATCGGCGAGGCCTCCAAGAGCCTGGAAGAGCTGCTTGGCGTCAGCACTGATCATCATCAACAACGTCGCCAGACGCCGCAACCGCAAGCAACCCCACAACCCACACCGCGACGTGCCCCACAGCTCGCGCCGCAGGAAGAGGCCATGAACGAGCAGGCCAAAGTCCTGGTTCGGGCGATGGTCAACGCCGCGAAAGCAGACGGCCAGATTACGCAAGACGAACAGAACAACATCCTCAAAGAACTCGATCACGTCTCGCAAGAAGAAATCGATTTCTTGCGCAGTGAGTTCAGCAAGCCTGTCGACGTGCGGGACTTCACATGGTCGGTACCACAAGGCATGGAAGAACAGGTCTACACGATCTCGCTGATCGCGATCGATCTGGATGAGCAAACGGAAGCGGAGTACTTAGCCGATCTTGCGCATGGACTGCGAATCGACACCCAGCGTTGCAACGAAATCCATCGTAAGCTTGGTGTCCCAGTGATCTTCCAGAGTTAGAACAGCGACTCAGTACCTGGTGCCTGGGCGGCGCCATGGCAGATTCTGGGTTTCGTTCTGGTTGCCGGAACTGACCGGTTCGGTGGATGGACCCTGGGCCGGCAGCGTGGCGGTTCGAGGGACCGATTCGACTCGCGATAGGTTTGCCGGGTAGTCAGACGCCGGTGGGTAGTCACTCGAGATCGGCGTCAAGCTATTGGCGATCTCGCCTGGGTTGGGCGTGGTGATCGTTTGCAAGCCGCTGGGATTCTGCCAACCACTGGGATTCTGCCAACCACTGGGATTCTGCCAGCCACTGGGATTCTGCCAGCCACTGGGATTCTGAAAGGTCTGCTGCGGAACAGGCTGTTGCTGACCTTGCTGCCATCCCTGCTGGATACCTTGCGGCAGATTTGGATTCGCCTGCACACCTGCGGGAATCTGGTTTGGGTAACTTTGTGCGGCCGCTCCCTGGTAGGCTGGCCGGTAGCCTGGGGGCGCAGGCGCGCCGGTCAGGTCGATGATTTGCATGCCACCGCTGCGCGGATCGCTGGCTGGCGTAGGATTGATCCCGAAGGTCGGTGTGCCGATCGCATTGAGATCAGCCGACGGAAAGTTGGAGTTCGTCTCTGTCCATCCCGCGGCTTGTACGCCCGATCCAATCACGCCACCGGAGGGTTGCGACGCGAACCCACCCGCTGGATTGACGCCGAGATTAGCTTGATCGACCGGAGCGACGCCGCCCATGTAGTTGTTGGGCGCCAAATAGGATCCTGTCCCAGGTGGCGTAACCCGCGTCGCACCGCCAAATGGTCCCAAAACCGGAGCTTGCCCTTGTCCGACCGGCGAGAGTGCGCCCATCGGTGTCAGGGGACCGGTATTTGTCGGTCCCGTGGTCTGGCGACATCCACTCAGAATCAGCGAAATGGCGGTTAACAGCAGAGTTGCGAGCTGGATTCTGCGCATGTCCAAGCACCTGGCGGTCGGGTATCGGGTGAATTGAAGTCGAGCTTTAACAAAAACTCAGAATTGATCGAAAGAGCAGATCACAAGCGTTCCAGGTAATTGCTTGCATTGCATGTTTGCGGGTCTGGCAACCCACTCCCAAGATTTTGACTGTAGGGACTCTACGCAATCCGACGATGAACCCGATTGAACGGGCGAGCGTTCTAGGAGGCCCGTTCTATTTCCGCACATACTCTTGGCCAAAGGGTGGTCGCTGATGCGCCGCTTCATCTTCACTTTGCTTTCAGTCGCTACGGTTCTTGTTGGTTCGATCAGCAGTCTTCATGCGCAACAGGACTCGCGTCCGATTTTGCAGAAACTGCCGGTGCCGGCCGCACAGACGAAGTTGATCGCGACCAAACTGAACTTGCAGTACCAGGATATTCCTGGAGTCAGAATCGCGCCCGACGTTCGCAACGAAGAACTCGTTGTGATGGCGCCCGAAGCAGCTCAGCGGGCGATCGCCAAAGATGTCAAGGCGATGCTAGCCTCCCACATGCTGCCTTCTCCCGGCGGCAAATCCGGACCATTGAACGTCGGTCTGACGTACATCACGTGGCGTGAATTTGAGGACAGTATGCGACGTTTGGCCGGGGGTCCATTGCCGGTCACCACCAGTCGCAACGGCGAACGAGCGGCGTTCCAATTGACGGTGGCCCCGCTGCAAGGAACGACCATCGAAGTCGATCGACGGAACAACACCGTCACGGTCGTCGCACCGCAGCCATCCATTCCTGGCTGGGAAAAGATGATTGCAACGTTGGATCAGGTGTGCAGCACGCGGCGGTGACGTGACCGAATTGATGCGATTGGAAAACTCCGAACCGGCGCCGATCCAACGTGCACTTCGACTGCTCAAACAGTTGGAATCGGCTCAGAGCGAAACCGTTGTGGCAACGCCGGTGCCGTTGAATTCACCGTTCCGAAATGCTGTTTTTCAGCAAGGTGCTGACGCGGGACAAGCTGGCGACGTGCCCGCGGGCGAACCACCCGCCGGCGACGGTGGCGAGGAAGAGGCCGGTGCAGGTGTGATCGGCGACACTCAAATTCAGTTCGTCCCCGAATTGGGAACGATCATCATCCGCGGAGCAAAACGCGATGTCCAACGCGTGATGGATGTGATCCAGCAGATTGAAGAGCAGAGCAAAATCACCAAACCAGATGTGGAAGTGATCGAACTCAAGTACGCCGACGCCAATGCAGTCAGCACGCTGTTGCAACAGCTGTACGAAGACGTGCTATCGGCACGTCAAGGCGAAGTCAGCATTTCGTCGCTGGATACGAACAATGCACTGTTGCTGATCGGACGTACCGAAGCGATCGACGGACTGAAAGAGCTGATCGAGAAGATCGACCAACCGGTTGCAGAGTCGAACCGGATGCGAGTTTTTCGGCTGAAGAATGCCTCCGCGATCGACGCTGAGCAAACGATTCGTGACTTCTTCACCGACCGTCCCGGCTCGCGGCGACGATTTGCGGCCTGGCTTGGGGACACGGGTACGTTTGCTGGCGGACTACCGAACCAATTCTCTGATCATCAGCGCCGCACCGCGCGACATGATCGAGGTGACTCGATTGATCAACGATTTGGATGTGCAGCAGATCACGGCCCAGAACCAAATCAAGATTTTTCCACTCAATAACGCGATCGCCGAAGAGTTGGCTCCCGTCATTCAGTCGGCGATCAACGGTGAAGGCGAAGGAGGGGCGAACGATAACATCACCGCTCCATCGACTTCGTTATCGATCGTGACCGTTGACTCCAGCGGCGATCAGATCCTCGACTCGGGCATCTTGGCGGGTGCCGTGGTGACCGCCGATGCCGGCGCAACGCGATCGTTGTTCGGGCCCCCGCGGCGAGCATGCCGCTGATTGCCGAACTGATTCGCCAGTTGGACAAAGCACCGGGGATCGATTCGCTGGTCAAAGTCTTCACGGTCCAAAACGGGGATGCAACTCAACTTACCGCTGCTCTGCAAGATCTGTTCGGCGCCGACGCGGGAACGCTCGGCACGAGCGTGGGGGCGGCCAATGCAGCAGGCTTGCCGCCGTCCACCGCCTCGGGCGAAAGCTCGCTGGTACCGCTTCGTTTCAGCACCGACATTCGGACCAACAGCATCATCGCCAGTGGGTCGGCCGAGGACTTGGAAGTCGTCGAAAGCATCCTGTTGCGGCTCGACAGCGAAGGTTTCGCCGAACGGATTACGGAAGTGATTTGGCTGCGACACCAAACGGCCGGTAATGTGGCAGCAGCGATCACCAGCTACGTTCAGCAGCGAACTCAAACCGTCAACACAATTCAGCAGTTCCAACAGGGACTGGGGCCGTTCGATTTACCCGATCGTGACCTGATCGTCGTCGCTGAAGAAGCCAGCAACAGCCTGTTGCTGAGCGTATCGCCGCGACTGTACGAGGAAGTGCGGCGAATGATTGACCAACTGGACCGCCGGGCTCCCATGGTCATGATCAAAGTCATGATCGCCGAGGTCAGGCTGGATGACCAGTTTGAGATTGGCGGTGAAGTCGGTCTGCAAGATTCGCTGCTGTACGACCGCGGAATTGCCGCTGGAGCATTCCCGGGTGCCACACCACCCAGCATCCCCCCTGGATTCGACTGGAACGGCAATGGTCTCGGATACGGCCTTGACGCAGCTGGTCTGCCAGCCGGAAACTCATTCGGACAAGGCAATGCGGCTGCTCGTGGACTGTCGAACTTCGGTGTGGGTACTACCAGTTCCAATCTTGGGTACGGTGGTTTCGTGCTGAGTGCCGCCAGCGATTCGGTCAGTCTGTTGCTGAGAACACTGCAGGACGCGCAACGGCTCCAGGTCATCAGCCGGCCGCAAATCACGACGATGGATAATACCGACGGCTTTGTACAAGTGGGTGATTTGGTCGCTCGCGTCACCGGCGTGATCAACAACGGTGTGGCCGGCACACAAGTCGTCACTCAAGACGTCGAAGTCGGTTTGATCTTGCGAGTTCGGCCCCGAGTTGGCGCTGATGGTTTGATTGTCATGGACATCGACGCGACCCGATCGGAGGTCGATGAAAACAACGGCACGCCGATTCCCACCGGTGGAATCGACGGCGGCGTCGTGATTATCCAAAACATTCGGCAAACCACCGCGCAGTCCACGGTCGCTGCTTACAGCGGGCAAACGGTCGTGTTCGGAGGCTTGATCCAGAAGGTCCGCGCCAACATCAGCCGACGCGTTCCGATCGTCGCTGACATTCCAATCCTTGGGCACATGTTCAAGTATGACGTGGAGATCGAAGGTCGAACGGAATTGTTGGTGATCATGACACCGATGCTGGTGACCGGCGAAGAAGACCTGGACTACATCAAAGAAGTCGAATCGAGCCGCATGAGCTGGTGTCTGGCCGACGTCGTAGAAGCGCACGGCGATGTCGGGCTCAGCGGCGGAAACGGTTTGTGGGGACCCGCCATGGGCAACACAATCTATCCCGACCTGCAGCCGACGATCGAAAACGTGATCATTCACGATTCGTATCCGAGTCAGGATGCCGGTTTACCGATGGGCCAGGGTCCCACGATGATTGAGTCGGGTGGTTCCATGGCTCCCACTCAGGCACCCGCCGTCGGTGCACCGGTCGCTCCGATCAATGCGGAAGGAATCCTGTTGAACCAAACCCTACCGTTGAACCAAACGTTGGATGTTCCCGCGATGCCAGAGGTTGGTTCGACGTCGCAAGCATACAGTCCGCAAGCGTTGCCGGAGATGACCGGACTGCTGCAGACCGAGATGTTTCCGCAGCTGATCAACGATCAGACGAGGAATCTGCCGGCATCGGCAACGATGCCGCAAAGCAATTTTTCCCTGCCAAAAGGGACCGATGCCATGGTCAAGCCGTCCGTTTATCCGGTGCCCCCGAAGGGCCCCGCGACTGCCAGACAGACTTCCTGGACGGACGTGCAGTTGAGATCTTCTTCGCCACAACAGCAAGCGATTTCCCCAACAAGCCCCGCGCTGGGGCCCAAACCAATCCGCTTGGGATCCGGCGACAGGACACCCACGGACAATTGATCGTTGACTGCATCTCCAAACTGACCCAAACCCGTTCATCACACGACGTTCCCGGACTCTGTCATGAAAGTAACACGACGACAATTCACTGCCGCTGCAGCCTCCATTCTGGCGTGTGCGCCACTGGGCTGCGCCACGACTCCTGATAAGACTTTGCTTTCCGGCAAGACCCAAGAGAAGTCGTTGCTTGATCGCCTGCCCCTGCTAGGAAGGAAGAAAGACAAGACTCCCGAGCCCTATCCAAATCCAGTCAAGCTCGCCGCCACCTGGACCCCCGATACGCTCGTGCAAATGGGCGCACGCCGACTCGTGGGTTCGGAGGACGGGTTTTCTTTTACGACGAAAAATCGCGACCGGTTCCCGTCGACGGAACATTGACCGTACACGGATTCGATGACGCCGCAACGGATCCCGAAGCGAGCGTGAAACGGTTCGAATTCACACCGGAACAATTCACTCGTCATTTCAGCCAAACCGATTTGGGCGCTTCGTACAGCGTCTGGATTCCGTGGGATGCGATCGGCGGCGAGCAGCGTCGCATTTCGCTTGTCGCGTCCTTCAAAACCGCCGAAGGAAAACTGGTCCAAGGAATCCCGGCCACCATCCTATTGCCCGGCAGTTCATCGGAAACGGCCGAGGCGAATGAGATCGCGAAATTCTCGACGCAGTACCGCAAGTATCTCGAAGCCACCGAGTCCGGCTCGACGCGTACGTCGGGATTGACGACGACCACGATTCCTCGCCGCAGCAGAATCGAATCAAAGTTACCCACCGACGCGGCCAGGCCTGGGATCTCGATCCCGACGCTCCAAGAATCAGGCACCATGGTGGCTGCCGGAGAATCGACTCCATCGGTCGATATCGAAATGGTGAAGAAGGCTTCTCGACGTTCAGCCGTGATACCGGCCAGCGCAAGGGCCTATTCGGCGATAAGGAGCGCTCGCGAAATGTCTGGCGTAGCTACGCTCGCCAGAGCGTGGATTTCCGCCACGAACGCGACGGCAGCTACGTTCGATATCGGTCAATCATTTCACGAGCGATCCTAAAGAGGCCGTTCTGCAGACTGACGCCTGCAGCTGCCTGCCGTCGCGGCTCCGCCGCCGGGCACATCCCTCCGTCGCGGGCCAGTCTTCGCGACCGCCGGCCGCCCCTGGATGCAAAACTCTCAACCTGCCGCTCAAACTCTGGAAGAGCCCTTTTTTTCTTCCGCAAAACGAAACCTACACCTTGACGTGCAGGTTCTATTCTATACCTTTTGGTGCAGAATACGCCCGGGCCGCTGACGGTAGCCGAAAATCGGAATCCACGTCGGCCACCGAACCGATCCCTTGCCCGGATTGAAATCCCCTCTTGCAGAGTGATGAGGAAGATATGCGCCGACTGTGGTTTGCCTTCGCTGCTGTGATGGTTGTCTCGTTCTTGATCCTCGGATGGATCGGAACTCGCATTTATCAAGAGATGCCTCCGATCCCTGACAAGGTGGTCACGACCGATGGTCGCACGCTGATCGACAGCGGCGAGATCGGGGCTGGTCAAAACGTCTGGCAAGCGCTGGGTGGAATGGAAGTCGGCTCGGTCTGGGGACACGGTAGCTACGTCGCACCGGATTGGACCGCCGATTGGCTCCATCGCGAAGCAGTTTTCATCTTGGATAGCTGGGCCAACGATGAATTTGGCAGCCCGTTTGCGGAACTCGATGCGGAAAGGCAGGGACAACTGACCGCAAGACTAACTGAGCGGTTGCGATCCAATACCTATGACCAGGCGACCGGTACGGTCACGATCGACCCCGTCCGGGCCGAGGCATTCGCTGCCAACGTCGACTACTACTCCACCGTTTTCATCGGCGGCAATCCAGACTTCGCGATTCCTGCTGGCGCGGTGTCCGACACGGACCGTTTGCACAAGCTGTCATCGTTCTTCTTCTGGACTTCTTGGGCAGCGACGACCAATCGTCCGGATGACACCGTTAGCTACACGAACAACTGGCCGCACGAGCCGTTGGTTGGCAACCGACCCACCGGTGACAACATTGTCTGGACGGGGGTGAGTGTCATCATGCTGCTGGCTGGTATCTCTGCGATGGGTTGGTGGTACGCATCCAGAAAAGAGGAAGACGAGAGCGAGTTCACGTCCAATCATGCCGATCCGCTTGCACGCTGGCAAGCAACGCCTTCCCAAAGAGCAACGATCAAATACTTCTGGGTCGTCGCCGCTTTGATTCTTGTCCAGATGGGACTTGGAGTGGTTACTGCTCACTATGGCGTGGAGGGGGACGGTTTTTACGGATTCCCGCTCTCGGATTGGCTTCCCTACAGCGTCACACGCACGTGGCACGTTCAAATGGGTCTGTTCTGGATTGCGACAGCTTGGCTGGCCGCCGGACTGTTCATTGGACCACTCGTCAGCGATCACGAACCCAAGGGCCAGCGACTCGGCGTTAACATTCTATTCGCCGCGTTGCTGTTGGTCGTCGTTGGGTCGCTTTCGGGCGAGTGGTTGAGCATTCACAACCAGATGACCGATACGGTGTCGTTCTACTTCGGTCATCAAGGATACGAATACGTCGATCTCGGTCGTGTTTGGCAAATTGCATTGATGGCCGGTTTGCTGCTTTGGCTGGCTCTGATGATACGAGTCTTGCTGCCCGCGCTTCGGCAAACGGGCCACCAAAGACAATTGGTAGCACTCTTGGCGGTGGCGACGGCCGCGATTGCCCTGTTCTATGGAGCCGGTTTGACTTGGGGCCACCACACGCATTTATCGATGGTCGAGTACTGGCGTTGGTGGGTCGTTCACTTGTGGGTCGAGGGCTTCTTTGAAGTCTTTGCGACCACCGTGATCGCGTTCGTGTTCATGCGTTTGAATCTGGTTCGGCCGGCACTGGCCGCTTCCGCCGCACTTCTTTCTGCGACGATCTTCTTGGCTGGCGGCATCATCGGCACCTGCCATCACCTGTACTTCTCCGGCACGCCAACGGTGGCACTTGCCTGGGGATCGGTGTTCAGTGCTCTCGAAGTCGTACCTCTGACACTCGTTGGTTTTGACGCGATGGACGATCTGCGGCGATCGCGCAACGTCACCGTGGGTACAGCGATACAAGTGGCCCATCTACTTCTTCGTCGCGGTCGCCTTCTGGAACATGGTCGGGGCCGGGTTGTTTGGCTTCATGATTAACCCGCCGATCGCGTTGTACTACATGCAGGGTTTGAACACGACGCCGGTGCACGGCCACGCTGCGTTGTTCGGTGTCTACGGCATGCTCGGGATTGGCCTGATGCTGATGTGCCTGCGCGTGCTGATTCCGGCCCGAGAATGGAAAGACGGGCTGCTACGTTTTGCCTTCTGGGGTATGAATATCGGCCTGTTCGGCATGTGTGTGCTGAGTCTGTTGCCGGTCGGACTGTTGCAGACCAAAGCTTCGGTTGAGCACGGATATTGGTACGCACGAAGCAGCGAGTTCATGCAGACAGATCTGATGCAAACACTGCGATGGATGCGTGTTCCAGGCGATACGCTGTTCTTCTTGGGTGCCGTCGCTTTGGTGGTGTTCGTTGCCGGATTGAAAACCGGGCATTCGTTCAAAAAGACGGCGTAGCTTCGTTGCGACAAACTGTTTCTCGTTTTTTAGGAAGCCTAAAATGCTCAATATCGACGTTGAATCGACTGTTGGTGAACTTGTCCGCGAGAGCCCAAATCGTGCCCGCGTTTTCGAGTCGCTGAAGATCGACTACTGCTGCGGTGGCAAGATTCCGTTGTCCGAAGCCTGCCGGCGCCGCAAGATTGATCCGGAACAAGTGCTGGAGCAACTGCGGCAGTGCGATGCCGATGATGACGACACGAAGGCCGTCGACGCGGACGCGATGAGCCTGACGGAACTTGCCGATCACATCGAGCAAACGCATCACGCCTATTTGCGAGAGGAACTGCCCCGATTGGACTTCATGACCGAAAAAGTCTCTCGTGTTCATGGAGACAAAGAGCCGAGATTGCTGCAAGTTCGCGAAGCCTTCGTTGCGCTGCGAGCCGAACTCGAACCTCACATGATCAAGGAGGAGCGGATTCTGTTCCCGATCGTGCGTCAGTTGGAAGCGTCTGCTTCACGCCCGGAGTTTCATTGCGGCAGCGTCGCCAATCCGATCCGCCAAATGGAGCATGAACACGACCAGGCCGGTAATGCATTGGCGATCTTGCGTGAAGCGACGGACGGTTTTGTTCCGCCAGATTGGGCGTGCAATACCTACCGAGCGATGTTGGACGCTCTGCAGCAGCTCGAGAGCGACATGCATCAGCACATTCACAAGGAGAACAACGTGCTGTTCCCCAAAGCCATTGAACTGGAGTCCCCTTCGTGAAGGTTTCTTCGCGACTATGAGTGGGAGATTGAAAGTTGCATTCACGAGCGTGGCCGGCGGTCGAGCGTCAGCGAGCCCCCGGGAATTACATTGGTTTGCCACTGGGGGCTCGCTGACGCTCGACCACCAGCCACCCACTCAAAGCGGATTGGCCACTAGCGTTCACGTGAGGACGAATACGACGCCGGGAGGGCTTTTCACCTCCATCCGGTCAGACACCGCCCTGCGAAGCGGCCGCGGCAAAGAGTCCGCCGGCGACACCGCCCAACACCACACATGCAGCCAAGAATTTCCAAGTCTGCTTGGGATTCTTGCAGACGTAGTAGATTGCCCATGGCGGGATCAGGGCCAGCAGTCCCGTCTTGCCGCGGTTCTTAAACGCATGCACGACGATCATCCAGTAGGCTCCCAACGCAACCAACGCGAAGGCAACACCCGCGAGTGTTAGGAACAAGCCCATCGGGTTGAAACTGATATCCTCGTCGACACGCCGCGAAGCGTTCACGGTCAGAACGGCAATCGTCAAGCCGCTCCCGAGCATGAACAGTACGAGCGCAAGTCCCCACCATGGCAACCCGGCGCCCGACAGCAACTTCTCCTGCATCTCTTTGTCTTTGACCATGTCCAGTTCGGCTTTCTGGAGCGCCAGTGTGCCATGGTCGATGTCGACGCCTGCGGTCAGGTGGCCGGCCAACTTCTCGCCGGACTCTTTGTTATATCCGCATTTGGTACAGAGCACCGCGGTGGCGGGCATTTCTGCGCGGCAGGAGGGGCAGACTGCGGCAACGTGCTGACTGAACCCCTCTTCGCTGAACAGATCGTCCATGCTGCTGTCTACGGGCACGATAGGCTGAGCCGGCGCGCGCCGCTGGTGCGGCTGCCCCGCCGGCAGTAGCGGGTACTTTCACCGGCTTTCCGCAACCAGGGCACTTGACTGCCTTTCCCGCCATCGTGTCGGGAACGTTCAAAGCTTTGCCGCACTGGCAGTTGATTCGGATTGGCATGGAAACGATTAAAAACAAAGGTGTTGTTGGTTTCTTGAGCGATAAGACTCTTCGCTGAGTCTCGCCAGTCTAGTGGCTGGTCACGATCGGTTCCATCAGCTATCGCCGATCGAACGAATGTACTCTTGTCAGGCCAGGATTTCCTTGACCACGTTACCGTGCACGTCCGTCAGCCGGAATTGGCGTCCTTGATATTTGTAAGTCAATCGCTCGTGATCGATCCCGAGAAGATGCTGGATCGTGGCCTGCAAATCGTGGACGTGGACGGGGTTCTCGCTAATGTTATATCCGTACGGGTCGGTTTGGCCGTAGACAGCCCCCGGTTTGATACCGCCCCCCGCCATCCACAGGCTGAAGCATTTTGGATGATGATCGCGACCAAAACTTTTTTCCGTTAACTTGCCCTGACAATAGTTCGTGCGACCAAATTCGCCGCCCCAAATCACCAGCGTCTCGTCTAACAGACCTAATCGTTTCAAGTCTTTGACCAGTGCCGCGGAAGGTTGGTCCGTTTCACGACACTGGATCGGCAGACCCTTGGGCAGGCCGCCATGGTGATCCCAGCCCTGGTGATAGAGCTGGATGAAACGCACGCCGCGCTCGGCCAGCCGACGTGCCAGCAGACAATTCGCGGCAAAAGTGCCGGGATTTTTTGCATCAGGCCCGTATTCATCAAGCACCCGTTGCGGCTCGTCCGATAGATCGGTCGCATCCGGAATGGACGCTTGCATTCGAAAAGCTAATTCGTATTGCGCGATCCGTGTTTCGAGTTGCCGATCGGCGGCGTGCGATACTTGGATCTTGTGCAGCTGTTCCAAGGCGTCCATTGCCGTTCTTCGGCTCGTCGCGTCAATTCCTTCAGGGTTGCTCAGGTAGAGCACTGGATCCTTGCCGCTCCGAAAGCGGACTCCCTGATGCTTGCTGGGCAGAAACCCACTTCCCCACAGACGCGACACCAACGGTTGTCCCCCTTTGTCCTTGGTCACCATCACAACGAACGCGGGCAAGTCTTCATTCTCGGTGCCCAAACCGTAATCCAGCCATGCTCCCATACTTGGTCGGCCGGGAAACTGGCTGCCTGTCTGCATGAGCGTTACGCCGGGACCGTGGTTGATCGCTTCGGTGTACATCGAGCGAACCACGCATATGTCGTCAGCAATCGTTGCGGTGTGCGGGAGCAACTCGCTCATCCAGGTTCCGCTTTCACCGTGTTGGCTGAACTTGAATGGCGAACCGACCAACGGCAAACTCGATTGATTACCGCTCATGCTGGTCAGACGCTGACCCTGGCGGACTTCATCGGGAAGTTCCGTGCCGTGCTTTTCGTTCAAAAGTGGCTTGTGGTCAAACAAATCTATCTGGGACGGCGCGCCCGATTGGAACAGAAAGATCACGCGTTTGGCTTTGGGGGCATGATGAAAAGCGGACAAAACGCCATTCATGACCGCACGATTCTGTTCCGCAGCATCCGTTTCATCGGCAAGCATTTGGCCCAACGCGAGGGCACCCAGACCTAAGCCTGATTGAGTCAACAGCGCTCGCCGGGAAAGAAACGCGTTTCGATGGGTGGCCGTTTTCATCGTTTCATCATGCTCTGGTCAAAGTTCATCAGCGTCCCAACCACGACCGTCAAAGCGGCCAAGGGGGGCGCGTCCAGTGATTCATCCGGTATTGCGTCGCCGATATTCAAGAAAGCTCTCGTTGCTCCTTCGTCTCGGCTGAAGTAGGCCAACTGAGCGGCGTACAGTTCCTGGATCACGGCCAGTTCTTCGCCGCTGCCCGGCCGGCTGGTCAAGATGCGGAAGGCATCGCGAATGGAGTTTTCGGCGGCTTCACTATTGCCGCCAGATTGTCGTGTTAATCGTTCCGCTAAGCCGCGGGCCGCCTCGACGTACTGCGGCCCGTTGAGCAATACAAACGCTTGCAGTGGTGATGACGTCCGTTCGCGTTGCACCCGACAGACGTCGCGTTTGGCCGCATCCAGCGTCATCATGGCGGGCGCCGGTGCTGTGCGTTTCCAGTAGGTGTAGATACTCCGCCGATAAAGTCCCTCACCCTGATCTCGCTTGGATGGTTTGAAGGAAGCCTCAAGGTCGTAAGGCTTGACCGGCGGTCCCCCGATCTTCGCGACCAAACGCCCGCTGACAGCAAGCGCGTTATCACGCAACATCTCCGCCGACAAGCGGTACGCTGGAAACCTAGCCAACCATCGATTGGTGGGATCGGACTGCGTTACCTTCGGGTTGGGATGCCTGCTTGATTGTCGATAGGTGGCCGACATCATGATCCGTTTCAGCATTCGTTTCTGATCCCAACCACTCTCCACAAAATCAACCGCCAGCCAATCGAGCAATTCGGGATGCGTCGGCGGATCCCCTTGGCTGCCGAAATCCTCGGGGGTTCGAACCAATCCGCTGCCAAAACAGATTTGCCAAAGTCGATTGACGGCGACGCGACTGGTCAGCGGATGCTGCGGATCGCACAGCCACTGCGCTAAACCCAATCGATTCAATGGTGCGTCATCCGGAAATGGAGTCAATGCCGCGGGTGTGCCCGGGCTCACCTCGGGTCCGTGATTGTCGTAGGCTCCGCGGACCAGCAGGTGGCTCTTTCGTCTGTTTGGAAGCTCTCGCATCACCATGATCTCTTGGATCGCATCCTGGGTCTGGCACTTTTCCATTCGAGCTTGCTTGAGCTGCTCGCGTTGTGCGGCGACCTGTTGGTCATGACGATGCAAGTAATGGTCAATCAGCTGTGCGCGGTTTACCTGATCGCGCAGTTGCTCGATCGATTCGCTGGGAGTCGCCAGTCTCTTGATCTCCAGTTCCGTCAATTCGGTGTCAAACACGCGGAACCGATCGACGCATCCATTCTTGAAGCCGTTGTCGCGGAATCGCTCACCAATCGCAATCGTGTCGCCCCCGCCACCGGTGATCTGTTTGGAAAGTGAGTCGCGGATCGTCTCGGTCTTCGCCCGCTGGCCATTCAGGTAAATTCGCAAGCCATCGGCACGGCTGGAACCATCATTGGTGACGACGACGTGAAGCCACTGGTCAACTGGGATCACATCCGCAGTACGCACGCGAATCGCATTTCCAGGCCAGAAGTGAATCAGCGACCAACTCAGTTTTCCATCTTCGATCAGCAGCTGATATCCTCGACTGGCCGCGTCGGTCCACGCCCGCGATCGATGAAAGACGACGGCGCGTTCTTTTACATCCGGTGATCGAATCCAGATCGACACCGAGAAGGGCTGCCAGCGGGCGAAATTGCCGACATCGGTGCCAACCGCGTCGTCACCGGTTAAACGAAATGCCTTTCCAACGACGCCGTCAACCAGAGTATTCTTGCCGGGCGGAGACTCGTCGAATTCGAGCGACTTGATCGGCTTGGCAAAGAAGTCGTCCATTTCCAATGTGCTCTTTTGCTCGACCCACTCGGTCGCTATCTCCACGCGTGAAGACAGCGTCTTGCGATAGGCCGATTCCTGCTGAGTGACTGCATTGCTTTGTATTTTCAATGCAGCCTCCTGATCCGGTGTCGGCAGAGACAGCGTTGGAGTTGGAACGGCGGTGGGCGTGAAGAAGGAATAGAGTCCTGCTTCGTCGATGTTGTCAAAGAATGCCGACAGTTGGTAGTACTCTGATTGACTGATCGGATCGTACTTATGGCTATGGCAACGGCAACACTCGTACGTCAATCCCATCAGCGTGGTGGCAACCGTCTGTGTCCGGTCGGCAACGTACTCGATGCGAAATTCTTCCGGGACGCTGCCCCCTTCGACCTTCTGAGGATGCAATCGGTTGAACGTCGTCGCCAATATCTGGTCAGTGGTCGCATCCGGTAATAAGTCACCGGCGAGTTGCTCGGTAATGAACTGGTCGTAGGGCATGTTGGCGTTGAGCGCGCGAATCACCCAATCACGCCATGGCCAAACGAAGCGATCACGGTCGACCTGATAACCGTAGGTATCGCTGTATCGAGCCGCGTCGAGCCAATCCGACGCCATCCGCTCGCCATACTCGTCGCGTGCCAAAAGACGATCCAACAATTGCTCGTAAGCCTGCGGCGAGTCATCGCTCACAAACGCGTCAATCTCTTCGAGCGTCGGCGGCAATCCCGTTAAATCAAATGTCGCTCTACGGATCAACGTAGCACGATCGGTCGGGGGCGATGGTTCCAGCCCGCGTTCTCCCAGCGCCGCCCGAATGAACCGGTCAATTGGGTTCCGCGAGGACGCATTCCATTGAGGAACTTCGGCCTGAGGAACTGTTGGCCGCCGCGGCGGGATGAACGACCAGTGACTTTGGTAGGCCGCGCCTTGGTCGATCCATTGGCGGATCAACTCGATTTGTTGCTTCGTAAGCGATCGCTCGGAGTCAAGCGGTGGCATGACCTCGTCGGGATCATCAGCAGCGATTCGGGCGAAAACTTCGCTCGCTTCGGCATCGCCTTCGATAATCGCGTAGTCCTTCGCGCCCTGCTCGGTGTCCAAACGAAGGTCGGCTTTACGAGCGGCCGCATCCGGACCGTGACAGTGGTAACAGTTCTCTGACAGGATTGGCCGGATGTCACGGTTGAATCGGACACGATCGTCCGCCACGCACACAGAGGCGATCAGTACCAGGGTTGCAGCGGAAGAGGAGGTGATGCGCATTTCGATCGGAATCAACACTCTCAGGCGAGAATAAAAACGACTCTTCATGAACTCTAGCGACCGGTTCGCAATGAGTGGGTGGCTGATGGTCGAGCGTCAGCGAGCCCCCAGCAGCGAGCTGCTGGGATACCCGGGGGCTCGCTGACGCTCGACGGCCGGCCACGCTCGTGAATGCAACTCTCCATCTGCCACTAAACTTGGGAAGCATCATTCTATAGGAACGTCGAAACGATGCACCTGGATTCAAATGGATATAGCCAGCACAACCTGTATGACCTGAGTGGTCACGTCGGATCGGGCAGTTTTGTTCACAGTGGCGGGGAAATCGGGCTCTGAGCAGGCCCACCTATGCAAAATTTCAGCAACATTCTCTCAATCCCAGCTATCTTTGCGCCGTGTCCGCCACCCCCACCCAATCCAAAGCCAGCTTCGTCGCCGACTCGCTTGCCATGGGTATGCTGATCATGTTGGCAATGACGGTCGTCCAGCGAGGGCTGGGCTTCTTTCGCGGGATTTGGTTTTGCCGTTTACTGGACGATGCGGTTGTCGGGCAGTGGGCGATGGCACATGACTTCATGGCCTATGTCACTCCAGTCATGCTGCTGGGAATGCCCGGCTCGATGCCTCGATATGTCGAACACTTTCGTGTTCAAGGACACCTGGTTTCTTTCGTCCGCCGGTTGTTGATTGCCACCGTCGTGCTGGGCGTGCTTTTTCTCGCTTCCTTGACGTTGCTGCCGAGTTGGTTCGGTTGGCTCGTCTTTCTCGACCCACAAAGCACATCGCTGGTTTACAGCGTTGGCGCGGGAGTGTTGACGGTTATCGCCTTCAATTTCGTTTACCAACTCGTCTCGTCGCTACGGCAGATTCGCGTCGCATCGACGATGCAATTTGTGCAGAGCGTCGGCTTCACCGTGATCGGTATCGGTTGGTTGACTTGCGGCGGCAGCATTTCTGGACTGGTCTACTCGTTTGCGGCGTCAACGATGCTGGCGATCATTCCCGGAGCATTGTCGTTGACGACTGGTTGGAGTGGTCTGCCGACATCGAGAACCATGTTCGATGCTCGATCGATGTGGCGACGATTGCTGCCGTATGCCGGGGCGTTGTGGGCGATGAACTTGCTGACCAATGTCTTCGCGCTTTCGGATCGATACATGATCCTGCATTTGTTGCCCCGCGGCGAAATAACCGGTCAGGCTGCGGTGGGGCAATATCACAGCGGAAGAATCATTCCGGTGTTGTTGATGAGTTTGGCGACGCTGGTCAGTGGCGTGTTGTTGCCGTACCTGTCGGCCGATTGGGAAGCTGGCAAGTGCGACGCAGTGCGTGAGCGACTTCGCAAGATTTTGTTTGCCGTCTCGGTCAGTTTCTCCGTGGGTGCTGCGATTGCCTTGCTGCTGGCACCGTGGTTCTTCTCCGCCGTGCTGGAGAATCGTTACACCGACGGACTCAACTTGATGCCGATGGCGTTTGTGTTTTGCATTTGGTTTGCCATTGCAACGATCGGCCAGAACTATTTATGGGTCGCCGAGCGCGGCAAGTGGGTCGCTGTCGCCATCGGTGCGGGACTGGTCACCAATGTTGTATTGAACATGTTGCTGTTGCCGCTGTGGGGGTTGCACGGTGCGGTTGTGGCCACGTTGGTTGCCAACGCAATTGTCCTGATTGGCATCTGGAGTGCGATGGCTCGCTATGGTTACGAACTGGACAGCACTACGTTCTACGCGACGATCATTCCGGCAACGTTGTTGGCCGGCCCCTGGGTCGCGCTGATCAGCGCTGCTATCACTTGCCTCGCCAGTCCGCATGTCAAGACGTGGTGCAGCGAGGCGGCGTCGCTCGTGCAGCGGTCAGGGCGTTTGTCGCGATTGGGCCTGTAGCGATACGTCGTCGTCCACACGTTCGCGGGTAGCGAGCGGGTGTGGGAGCCGATAGGCTTTCGAGATGAACTTTCTGTGTCACGCGATGCCCTACCTTGACGATCCGCTGCTGGCGGTTTCCACGGGTGTACCTGATTGGCTGAGCGTGGTGGATCGCAGGATTCGCGCGAGAGGAAAGCTGGCCAGCCAGTTCATCGATAGCGACGACTGGGAATTGCAGCTTGTTGCCAGTGGCGTGATTCGGCACATCGAAGACGATCGCTGGTTCCATGGAACACAAGCGTTCGTCGAAACCAACATGCGATTGGCGGTCGAGCTTCGCGAATTGTTGCCCGATGATGCTGGTTTTCGCCCGACGTTCGTGGGGCACATTTTGATCGAGATGCTATTGGACGCGTTCTGGATCCGTGACGATCCTGCCATCGGGAAACGTTACTATGATTCGCTGAGTGCGATTCCGGCAACCACGATCGAGCGCTGCGTCAACGCGATCACGGGGAAACCGACCGACCAACTTGCGACCGTGATCGATCGATTTACGGAGGTCAAGTTTCTGTACGACTATCTGGACCATGACCAACTCTTGCTTCGCTTGAACCAGGTGATGAAACGGGTCGGATTGACGTTCCTGCCCCAGGAAGTTCGCGACTGGCTTCCCGACGCTGAGAAGTTGGTAGAATCACGTCGTCAGCGGCTACTGACGCCGCCTGATGGATCGCGACCTTTTGTTTTTTCCTGAATTCCCCAGCACTAAAAAGAGATCACGCCTGCGATGAAATACGGAATGAACCTGCTGCTTTGGAGCGGCGAAGTCACCGACAAGATGATGCCAACGTGCGAACAGCTGAAAGCCACTGGATACGATGGTGTCGAATTGCCGATGTTCAATCTTGACCTCGACTACGCGGCGTTCGGCAAGCAACTCGATTCGATCGGATTGGCGCGAACGGCGGTAACGATTCGCGGCGAAGAAGACAATCCGATCTCGCCAGACGCAGCCGTGCGTGCCAAGGGCATTGCTCTGAACAAGCAAACGCTTGATTGCTGTGCCGCCGCTGGAGTTGAGACCCTGGTCGGTCCCTACCATTCCGCGCTTGGTTACTTTAGCGGTGCCGGCCCAACCGAAGACGAATGGAAGTGGGGCGTCGAAAGCATGCGAGAAGTCGCCGAGTACGCCGGCAAAGTCGGTGTGAATCTGGGTGTCGAAGCACTTAACCGATTTGAGTGCTATTTCTTGAACACGCATGCCGATTCCGCTCGTTTCGTTCGCGAAGTCGATCATCCGGCGTGCGGAATGATGTACGACACGTTCCATGCCAACATCGAAGAAAAGTCGGTGACGGACGCGGTCAAAGCAGGCGGAGATAAATTGGTTCACATTCACATCAGCGAAAACGACCGCAGCACTCCCGGCCAAGGTGCAGTGCGCTGGGACGAAACTTTCGACGCAATCACCGCCAGCGGTTACGATGGCTGGCTTGTGATCGAAGCGTTCGGCTTGGCGCTGCCTGAGATCGCCGCGGCGACGAAAATCTGGCGACGGATGTATGCGGATGAAATCACGCTCGCGACTGAGGGATTGAAGTTCATGAAGGGCGAAATCGAAAAACGCACCTCATGAGCGAAGCCACGCCATCGGACACCGGCGAAGAGTCCGGCGGAAGCGTCGTGATGCTTTCCGGCGACTTGATTTTTTCATCGCGAGTCAAAGCAGCAGCCGAGCGAGCCGGCTTGCAGTTTCGCGTTGCCGGCAACCTGCCTGAAGACGAGACGCAGTCCATTCGTTTCGTCGTTTTGGACCTCTCGACACGAAGCAAGTTGGCAAACGAGATCGTCACGCAATGCAACGAGCGATGTCCGCAAGCCAAGCTGATTGCCTACGGCCCGCACGTCCAAGTCGAAAAACTCGGCAAGGCACGTGCAGCCGGAATCGCGATGGTGATGACAAACGGCCAGTTCGATCGCCAGCTGCCGCGATTGTTCGAGTCGATTTAGGGACTACTTTGCCAGGCTGGGATGGGCAGCTTTGATCAGTCGCTTGCCTGTCTCGCGGTCAAATCCGTCCGGGGTCAAATCATCCTCGCTGGGAAAACGGTCGTCCGTTTCAGTTTGCCACTGCTTGAGCGCGGTCCGCATCTGATCGAGCGTCGCCCTGCGAGCCGGATCGTCGGCTAGATTGTCTATGCAATCTGGATCTGCCTCGACGTCAAACAGAAACTCGGTCGGCCTGGGGGCCTCGAAACACTCACTTTGCGCGTCATCAAGCTTTCCCGCTGCGCGAAGCTCTTTCATCGCCTTGTACGTCGCACTGTTGACGGCGTCGGCTGGTGGTGTCCCCGGAGTTCCGGGAAGCCAGTTGCGAACGTAGCAATAATGCTGACTGTGTACACCACGCTCAAACGCCCGATAGTCGTGCCAATTGTGTTCGGCAAACGCGTACTCACGCGTCCGGATTTTGGCGCCGGCGAGCAAGGGTGCGATGCTCGTTCCCTGGAAGCTCTCCAGGGGCACGAGGCCAGCTAGTTGCAAGATCGTCGGAGCGAGGTCGACGGTGCTGACAACTTGTTTGGAAGTTGAACCGGCGCGAACTCCCCGCGGCCAACGAACGATAAACGGCGTGCGAACTCCCGGAACACTCACGCGGGTCTTGCAGTGTGGAAACGGCCGCCCGTTATCGCTGATCACCAACACGAAAGTGTTGTCGGCGACCTGCTGTTTGTCTAACTCGCTGAGCACCAATCCGATGTGCCCGTCAAAGCGGCTGACTTCGTCGTAGTACAACGCCAGATCCTCGCGCACTGCCGGGGTATCTGGAAGGAACGGCGGAACGACGACGTCCGCTGATTTGTGCGGCGGATCAACGGCGCCCGGTTTGTAACCACGATGGGGATCACTGTGAGCGGCCCACAAGAAAAAGGGTTGGTCTTGGGGCGATCACGCAAAGCCGTCAGCCATGCTTCGCCCATCGTTTCCGGTTGCGACGGTTTGCGATAATCGACTTGATCCGCAACCGCTTCGCCCAAATGCCATTTACCAACGGCCGCGGTCCAGTAGCCAGCCTGCATGAGAGGCTTGGTCAACATCGTCTGCTCGCCGGGCAGGGGCAAATGCAGTTCGCCTGCACCGGTCGAATGTGGATAACGTCCCGTCAGTATCGAGCAGCGACTGGGACTACACGAGGAACAGGTTAGATACGCCCGGTCGAATCGCATGCCGGCTTTCGCCAGTGCGTCGATATTCGGCGTCCGAATCGTTGGATGTCCGTAGGCACCGCAGTCTTCCCAAGCCATATCGTCGGCGACGAAAATGACGAAGTTCGGACGCTCGTCGGCAACCACTTGCGACACCAACCAAAGGCCCATCAACAGCAAGCTTGCGAATGTTCGATTCATATTTTGGAAGTGTTTTGAGGAGTGAATAGAGTCATCGTGTTTGCGTTGAAAACGAATATCGTTCCTGTTTTGTGTAACGGCAAGCCGCAGCCGACTGCGTCCGCCCGTAGGAGTCGCCTGCGGCTTGCCGTTAAACGATCTCGTTGCAACGACTCCAAAATACGAACGGTAGCGCCTTAAGACTAACTGATCGCCGGCTTGATGCGAAAAAAAAACGGCAGCGTGCCTGGGCACGCCGCCGTTGGTTGATTTGGAGCAAAGGAAAAGCTCGCTACTTTGCTCCGACAAGCTGCAGCTTTTTCTTGGCTTCGATGATTTCTTCTTGGATGTTCGATGGCACTTGGCGATAGAGGGCAAGTTCCATCGTGAACGTTCCTTGGCCTTGCGTCATGCTGCGCAGATCGGTCGCGTACCCGAACGTCTCGGCAAGCGGCACTTCGGCTTTGATCACGCTGACCGACTCGACGATGTCATTGCTGGCCATGATGCCACGCCGACGGATGACGTCACCAACGACGGTCCCTTGGAAGTCCTCGGGGACCTCGATCTCCATATTCATGATCGGTTCGAGCAACTTCGGGGCGGCTTGCTTGAAGTACTCACGGAAACAACCTTGGGCAGCGGTGTAAAAGGCTTTTTCCGATGAGTCGACTTCGTGGAAGCTACCGTCGTCCAAGTCAATTTGCGTCCCGACCACCGGATACTCCGCCACGGGTCCTTTTTGCAGGCTGTCGCGGAAACCTTTTTCGATGGCGGGAATGTATTGCTTGGGAATACGACCACCGACAATATGCTCCTCGAATACGAAGCTGTCTTCGCTGTCTGATTCGATCGGTTTCAGCCTGCCTTTGATATGAGCAAACTGGCCCGAACCACCCGACTGCTTCTTGTGCTTGTAGTCGAAGCTGACTTCTTTGGTCGGACTCTCGCGATAGCTGACCTTGGGAGCACCGACTTCGATTTCCACGCCGTACTCGCGACGAATTCGTTCGATGTAGACTTCCAAGTGAAGCTCGCCCATCCCGCTAATCAGGATCTCGTTGGTTTCGTCATCCGTGAAGACGCGGAATGTCGGGTCTTCTTTGCGGAATCGTTGCAGCGCCTTGCCCATCTTGTCGCCATCGCTGCGAGTCTTCGGTGCCACTGCGATCTTGATCACTGGATCCGGCACGAACATTGACTCGAGCGTACAGAAGTCACGTTCGCTGGCATACGTATCACCGGACGCCGAATCGATCCCCATCACGGCGATGATGTCACCGGCCGAGGCCTTATCGACTTCTTCCCGTTTGTCGCTGTGCATGCGGACAATTCGGCTGAACCGTTCCTTTCTGGCGGTACGCTGGTTGACGTAGGTTCCACCCTTTTCAATCGAGCCCTGGTAGATCCGCATGAAGGTTAGCTGGCCGAACGGATCGTCGACGATCTTGAAAGCCATTCCCACGAAGGGGGCCTTGGGATCGGGCAGCAGCAAGACTTTCTTGTCTTCGTCTTTCGGGTTTCGACCCTTGATTTCACGATCCAGCGGACTGGGCAGAAAGCGGACGACCGCATCCAGCATCGGTTGGACGCCTTTGTTCTTGAAGGCAGTACCCATGTAGACCGGCGTCGCTCCGCCCAGCACAGCGTCACGAGTGACCTTGTAGATCAACGCTTTGGGCACTTCTTCTTCGCTAAGCAGCAGCTCCATCAATTCGTCGCTGTACATCGAAAGCGCTTCAAGCATTTCGGCTCGTTTGTCTTCCGCTTCGTCCTTCAGGTCATCGGGAATCGGACCTTCAATGACTTTTTCGCCTTCGTCACCCTCGTGCGTGTAGGAAACCATTTCGATCAAGTCGACAACGCCTTTGAAGTTGTCCTCGGCGCCGATCGGGATTTGCATCATGAAGGCCTCGGCGCCCAACTTTGCCCGAAGTTGCTCGACAACTCGGTAAGGATTCGCACCGGTGCGGTCCATCTTGTTGATGAACGCCAGGCGGGGCACTGCATATCGTTTCATTTGGCGGTCGACCGTGATCGACTGGCTTTGCACTCCGCCGACACTGCACAACACCAACACCGCGCCATCGAGCACGCGTAAGGAGCGTTCCACCTCGACGGTAAAGTCAACATGGCCCGGCGTGTCGATCAGGTTGATTTTGTGACCTTTGTACTCGACGCTGGTGGCGGCGCTGGTGATCGTGATCCCGCGTTCGCGTTCCAGTTCCATGTGGTCCATCGTGGCACCGTCACCGTCGCCACGGACCTCTTCGATTTTGTGAATCCGTCCGGTGTAAAAGAGGACGCGCTCGCTCAACGTCGTTTTGCCCGAATCAATGTGAGCGCTGATCCCAATGTTTCTTAGTTTCTCCAGACTCATAACTTTCACCTAAACAGTGCGTGCGGGTGCTTCGTTTCTCGGGGACGCGGCTTACAAATCGCGTCAAAGGTTTGGGTGCCCAAGAGATGGCAAACGCAGGCTCAGTCTTTATTTCCGCGCACGCGGCGCAATGGTTTGTGGAATGCGGTTTTTCAGTACAGTAAATTGAGGGCAAGCACCAGCTTGATCGGGCAGCAGCTCGACCCTGGTTGGGAAGATCTTGCCTCGAGGTTTGGACGCCCCGATGTGGGAAAACCTCTCTGCCAGGAACCAAATTCGGACACCTTTTGGGCAATCCCAGTTCGGTTAACCCGGTGCGGTCAACGAACACAGGCTGAGACAGCGGCCAGCATCTTGATGAGATGCAAACCATTGCGGCCCATATCCCCATGGGGTGGCTCGCTCTGAAACGTCACGCGCATGTAACTTGGCCCAGCTAGAGGGAAATCCCAATAATCCAGGTCAGCCCAGAAGCTCGCGAAAGAGCGCATTTCCCCCACCCACAGGGACGATTGGGAAATATGGCAAAGGTTTGCCGCGAGCGGAAGGGCAAATCTTGGTCCAATTTCCCCTTGCGAGCAACTTTCTTGGGCGGCATACTGCGTCCCTTGAGTCGTGTCGGACCCTGTTTTGGGTGCGACAGGCGACTCCAAATAGACTTTCTCTCGGCGAGTCGGTGGCTGATCAAGTCGTCGACCGTTAGACCGTTCGCCTCTGATTTGAGAACCACATGCCCCCACGTCCTATGAGCACGCGAAGCCGTGCCCGCAAACGTTCACGAGTCCGCTCCCGCACCAGGAAGAAGGACCCGATCTTCGTCGATGGCCATCGCCCACGCCCGATGTACGTCGATTACAAGGACGTCGAGCTGCTCAAGAAAATGGTCAATCGCCAAGGCAGGATCGTTGGCCGGCGAAAAAGTGGTTGCACGGCTGCCAGCCAACATGCGGTGACTGCCGCGATCAAGCGAGCCCGATTCATGGCTCTGATGCCCTACGTCGGGGAATAAGAGGCAGTTACCAGTCTGCAGTTGACAGCTAACAGCTCAGGTTCTGGGTGGCCGGCGGTCGAGCGTCAGCGAGCCCCCGGAATTCCACTATCGCTACTGGGGGCTCGCTGACGCTCGACTACCAGCCTCCCTTCCTTGCAGCAACCATTCGTTCCTTCCAGCGAACATTCGTTCCGCAGCGAACATTCGTTGAGGGGCGGCCACAGAAACCAACCAGAGCCAACCTCTCGGATAGGGCTCCTGCTGGAAACTGATACGTGCGATTTGAAAATGACTTTTTCCATTCAACGCCGCGTCGAGTTTCGTGACACGGATGCGGCGGGAATTGTTCATTTTTCGGCGTTTTTTCCCATGATGGAAGCGGCCGAGCACGAAATGCTGCGGGCCTTGGGGATGTCGGTTCTCCCCATCGGTGGACAGGGTGATCTCCCAACGGTGACTTGGCCTCGTGTCTCGGCCAGTTGCGACTATGTGTCGGCTGCCCACTTCGAGGACATCCTCACGATTTCGGTCCAGGTCGCTCGAATGGGCTCCAGCAGTGTTGAATACCGATTTCGCTTCAGCCGGGAAGACGAACTGATTGCCGAAGGTTCGATGACTGCGGTTTGCTGTCAGCTGATCTCAGAAGCTCGCCTGAGGCTGAAAAAAACCGCCATTCCGGACGTCATCCGCCAGCTGCTGGCGACGCATCAATGATGGCAAACCTTTTTGCGGTCCACTGCGTAACAGGCCTAACGAGCTCCCGAGAATACGGGCTGGTTTGAGAATTGCGAGTTAATTTCGCGATGTAATTTGTCTTGTTACCCTTTGAATTCGAACGGTCGGCGCGAAATGGTGTCTTGCCTCACTGAGATCTTGGTTGGAACAAACGGACTTGAAGGCACCTTTGCGATGCTGGAGCCAGGCTTGATCCTCGGTCAGGCGCTCAAATGGCTGCCGGCCTGGCTGACTCCGCTGTGGTTGATCGCCGTCGGCCTGGCCTTTGGGGCAGTCGCGGCGGTCGTCGTTTACGGGGTCTTGGCGCTATTGTCGTTTGTTCCCGGTCTCGGCAATATGGCCGATTCGCCGCGGCGCGGCGTCATGGCTTCCGTGATCATCGGCGGAGTCTTCGCGGCTGCACTTTGCGCGATCTACGTACCACAGGCGGAGCAATACGCGGAATCTCTGTACTTGCCGCTGATCTGCATTGGCCAGCTTCTTGGTTTCGGTGTGATCTATGGGCTCTGGCACCGGACCCGCGAAGAATGGGGCCAGATGTTGGGCGAAGGCGTCATTCCCTACCTGCTTTCGGTTGCCGGGCTGTTCGGATTGATCGGATTGGTCTCCACTCCGATGGTTGCCCGTCCGATGGATTTCATTGATTCGATTGCGCAAGTCAATTTGGTCGGTGACGGAACGGTCCGCACACCGGTAACGATCCCGGCGATTGCGGCTGACATCGATCCTGATGCGGCGCCGTTTGTTCCGGCGAACATTGTTTACAACATTCGCAGCGCGTTCGAGATCATCATCGAAAGCGACCGTACAGTCTTGCTGGCCGACTCGGCTGATACCGCAGCCTTCTCACGAACTCCGTTTCGCGTCAACGCCGGCGAAGCACTGCGATATCGCTACGAAGATCGTGATCAGCCGCCGATTCCGGGTGACGCTTCGCGACTACACATTCAAAACCGCGAGATCGACCCGGCGACGGTTGTCTTTACCTTTAAGAACGTTCCGATGGTCCCCGAGGCTTCGTCGATCGTCGCAATCGCCGTTTCGTTCTTCTTATCGATCACGGGGCTGATGGTATTTCGCCAGGCCGCACCGCGAGTTTGGGCGTTGGCTCTGTCAACCGCCAAGAATGAGATGGCTCAACCGCTGTATCTGTTGCTGCTTGCGATTGGTTTGTTCGGAGTTTTGCTGTTCGGCATCTACCCGTTCAACACGCTCGGCGATGACATTCGTCTCTTGAAGGATAGTGGCGTGACGTTGATCATGGTGCTGGGCATGTTGCAAGCGGTCTGGAGTGCAGGGACCACGGTCAGTGACGAGATCGAAGGGCGGACGGCTCTGACAGTCTTGAGCAAACCGGTCAGCCGTCGATCATTTATCCTGGGCAAGTATGCGGGGATCATGCTGGCAGTCCTGGTGCTGTTCGTCATCATTGCTGCGGTCTTGTTGGTCGTGATCAGCTACAAGCCGATTTACGATGCTCGAGAAACGACACGTGCGGTGACGACATGGCAAAACGGCCACGAAGAGATCATGACGACGATTCCGGTGCTGGGACTGTATTTCATGGAGACGATGGCGATCGGCGCGGTGGCGGTGGCTCTAGCCACACGCCTGCCGTTGTTGGCCAATTTTATCACTTGTTTCGTGATTTACGTGATCGGCAACCTCACCTCGCCCCTGGTTGCCTCCACCGAGGGGAACAACGAATTGGTGGGATTTGTGGGCAAATTGATCGCCGTTGTGGTGCCAAACCTGAATGTTTTTAACGTTCAATCGGCCGTTGACGCCGGAAATCCCATTCCGATGATCTACTTGGCTGGGTCTTTTAACTATCTTGTGTGTTTCGCGATCGCGGTTTGGATGCTCGCGATGCTACTTTTCGAAGACCGAGACTTGGCCTAAAACGGGACATGCGCCCAGAACAACCAGCAAAATCTGGCTACCTGGGCGAAAGAAGAGGGAGCTGGCGTCAATCGAAGCCCAGTCTCAGTCTGGCCCATCTTTCTTCTTCCGGGAGCCGACGAGGTTGAGTCGATTCAACACCCTTGCCCAACCGCGATCCGAACCTGAGGCGGGCGGCGCACTGCTCTCGTATTTGTGGTCGGCGTTGGCGGGACTACTGGTACCGGTCTTGGTCGTCATGATCGGACTGATTGCGGTACTGCTGAATTCCGGCGGGCTGAGCAACGAGAGTGTCCGTCTGGGCACTCATCTGTCTGTGCCCGTGACCGCGGGCTTTGCAGACCAAGCCCCGTTGTTGCAGCTCACCGAGTTGGTCGGCTCTTCTTTCATTCTGGCCGCCATTTTTTCACTGGCTGTTTGGTTGCATCGGCGTGAAGCTGATGCGCGTGCACGTCGCATTGTGAAGTCATTGCACAGTCGGGTTTTGAAGCAGAGTCTTCGCCGCGCGGAGCTGGAAGGTGCCGCGGCGCAACATGTTCGCGCCGAGCAATTGATTGGTCAGCAATTGCCCTCGATCCAGCGTGGTTTGTCCCTCTGGTACCGCGCCATCCCGCGTAGCATACTTCTGCTGGTCGGCTGCGTTGTCGTCGCCTTGCTGGTCAACGTCTGGCTGGCGTTGTTGGCAGTCGTTAGCGGAGTGCTGCTGTGGCAGCTGTTTCGCAATCTGCGTCATGACGATGAATCCAATTTGGCTCACTGGGAAGTTCCTCGCGCCCGTCGACGAATGGCCGAGTTAGTTGGACAAGCACCGCTGCTAGCCCGGCTGCAAACGCAAGGGCTGGCGGATCGATCATTCGGAGCCGAGCTGGATACGCTCTATCGGCGGATCAGTGACGAGGACTCGCGGCTGGGACGCATCTGGCCTTTGTTGTTCCTGGCGATTTCTGCTGCGATCGCTGTGGTCGTGCTCGGCCTGGGCGTGAATTTGTTTGAAGTCGATAGCGGACTGAGTGTTCCCTCCGCGTTGGTGCTCGGGCTGGCGCTGGTCGGCGTGGTTGCCGCCGCCGGTCGTTTGCTGGCCTTGGCAACACAGCTTCGCGAGAGCGGGGAAGCGAGCGATGCCGTCTATCACTACCTGGAACCGAGCAGCGAGATCGCGCCCAGCGAGCAACGCGTCGGTCTGGCCGGCCTGCGTGACGGCGTTGAAATTCAAGACGTCACGCTCAGTGATTCGACCGGCCACCCGATCCTCAGCCACTTGAGCTTGAAACTGACCCCAGGATCGTTGGTAGCGCTGTTGGGGACCGAATCGGTGTCGACGCGTGCGTTGACCGAACTCTTGATGGGCTTCGGCATGCCGGCCGAAGGCCGCGTGACAATCGATGGAATTCCGCTCCGCGACGTTCACCCGCAGGCGCTATCACGGAACGTCATGTGGATCGAGCCCAACGGGCCGATTTGGGACGGCACCATTCAAGAGAACGTGCGCGGCAGCGACGAATCGATCAACAACGGTGACCTTGTCGAAGCCTTGGAGGAAGTCGACATCTACGAGCGGCTACAGCGGTTGCCCGAAGGGCTCAACACGATCGTCACCGCCGGCGATTCGATGCTTGGTAAGGAGACGACTTATGCGATGGCTGTCGCCAGAGCCTTATTGCACAAGCCGCCAATCATGCTGGCCATGGAACCGCCGCCGCCGGCCGAGCATCTGGCCGAAGATCCCTGCCTCAAAGCCATCCGAAAACTCGTGAATCAGGGGACGTTGGTCGTGATGTTGCCACGCCGACTGCCAACATTGCGGACAGCTGATCGAGTCGTGTTGCTCAATGGCCCACGACTGGTCGGCGAAGGAAAGCATGCGGATCTGCTCGGCAGCAGCGATTTGTATCGTCACCTGAACTATCTGCTATTCAATCCCTATCGACATCAAAAACCCGAAGACGCCAAATAGGCGGCGAATCCCATCTATTCGCCAGATTCCATCATTCCACCCATCATCATCTCTATATCCATTTCCATCATGTCGTCCGCTTCCTTCGTCTCCCTCTTGATCGGCGGGCGCGTATCGCCGACGCTGCCGGTCAGCGGTTGTTGAGCGCGATCGCCGTCAACGAATCGTGAGGATCCAAGGGTTCTTCGATCAGACACGCCGATAAGCATCGTGCGGGAAATAACTGTCGCGACTTCAAAGTAGCCATCACGCTCCGTCGTGATGATCGCCGGAAATACAGGACAGTTATTTCCCGCACGATGCTAAGTCGTCTCGACTGCTTTGGCTTCCATGCCCTCGGGATAGATGTTGTAGGCGGTGATGGAATTGAACGCGATCATTTCTTCTCCGCGTCGCGGCTTGCCCTGGATCGTGCTCTCGTAGGTGTGGCGAAGAAACCGACCTTCAAGGACTTTTGTGATCTCGCCGGTCACCTTTGACTCATCGGCGAGCTTGCCCGGTTCGAACCAAGTTCGGCAAGTGCCCTGCCATCGTCCGGCCAATTTTTCGAATAACACTTCGTGGGACATGTGAGCATTCGCGGATGGAATTGGTCGATCTTCGTTCTGATCCTGCGCTCGCGCTAACACGCTGAAGGCAACTGCTAAGAGTGAATCGCAACCTTTTCCCTTTTCCGAGTCGCCGTCTTCCTTTTTGTCGCAACCTTCGCCTTTTTCGGTGCAGCGTTTGCCTTCGTTCGTGTTGTCGCTTTTTTCGCGGCTCTCTTTTTTGTCACCTTCTTTTTTGTCACTTTCTTCTTGACCGTCTTCTTCGTTGCCTTTTCCGCACGTTTCTTGCTGGTCCGCTTTTTCGTTGGTTTGGACACCGACTGAGCATCACTGACGGCCAGGTCGATGCCGAAGATCGACTCTAAATCGCCGCTCTCGATCGCCGATTCCTGATCCAGCCCCAACGCTGTGTCGACACTCTGGTCGGACAACGCTTCGCTGATCAGATCTTGTTGATTGACACCTCGCAACTGAAAAAACAGATCAGGTTCAGAGTCGAGCCGATGGCCGACGCCATACAGCACGGCTGCAAGATGCTTGCACAGGTACGCTCCATCGGGGCAGCTGCACGAGAGCTTGATTTCCCTTGGCGATGGAAACATGCCCTGCTTGGGATCAGTCAGTTGGTGCAATACATCATCGGGGAGTTTGCCACGCATCAAGTCGATCAAGCTGTGAATCGACTGGGCACATTGCTTTCGCAATTGATTCCAACGCTTCGCATCGAGCTTTTTGATGGTGATCACGACGTCGTATGGCGTCGAACCGGCGACCAATGCCGTGATTTTGCCAGCATTGATCTGCAAATCGACAATCGAACCGTTGCGTGCATACGTGCGTCCGCGCGGTAGCCGATTGGCGTAGTCGCTGTAGTGCTCCAGATTGTCACACCACGCGGTGCCCCAAAATGTCGTCGCGATCTTGCGAGCGGTGATGCGAATCGGCGCGAGCGATTGGCCCTTCTTCAGGCGACGTTTGGCTTTCTTTTCGGCCAGCCGTTTTCGCTCAGCAACCGGCACATACGGATCCCATCCACCATCGTATCCATACCCATAACGTGACATCCGCGTTCCTCCAACGGCCAGTTAAGTCGAGGTTGCCTTGTTCAAATCGAGCGACACAAAACTCATCAGTTGTTCGTTCGACATCTCGGTCAGATTGATCTCGCTGTCTTTTCCGAACAGTTCTTCACTGAGTTGCTTCTTTGAGGCAATCAGATCGTCAATCTTTTCCTCCAAGGTACCGCGACAGACGAATTTATGCACCATCACATTTCGCTGCTGTCCGATCCGAAAGGCCCGATCGGTCGCTTGATCCTCGATCGCGGGGTTCCACCAGCGGTCAAAGTGAACCACATGACAGGCCTCCGTCAAATTCAGCCCCGTGCCGCCCGCTTTGACCGAAATCACAAAAAATGGCGGCCCCGACTCCTGCTGAAACTCGGCGACCAGCTTGGCTCGTTTCGCCGCTGCCGTTTTTCCGCTCAGCACCAATCCATCACGTCGAAACACGCCGCTCAAGAATTCTCGTAGCGGTTCGCACATGGATTGAAACTGAGTGAACACCAACATCTTTTCCTGTTTCTGCATCAGCGCCCAGGCGATCGTTCGCAGTTCGGCGTACTTGCCCGATGCGCCGGAGTCAAAATCCGGCTGCTTCAAAAACAATGCGGGGTGGTTGCAGATTTGCTTCAGCTGCATCAGAGCACCGAGCACCATCCCGCGTCGCTGAATCCCGGTGGCGATGTCGAGCGAATGCTCCAGATCGTCAAGCGTTTGTTGATAGAGTGCGGCTTGTGTCGCGGTCAGTCCACAATCGACACGCATCTCGGTCTTGTCGGGCAAATCCGGAGCGATCGCGGGGTCGGTTTTCATTCGTCGCAAGCACATAAGGCTGAATCAATCGACGAAGCGATGCCAGCCCATCACGGATCGTCCCGTTTTCTCCGACGCTTTGACGAACTTCTTGAACTCCGCTGCCGTCCCCAGCAGTCCCGGGCTGCAAAAATCGAACAACGACCAAACGTCTCCCAAGTGATTCTCGATCGGCGTGCCAGTCAACACGATTCGTCCCCGAGCCGGAATCTTCTTGATCGCCTTGGACTGCGCGGACGTGGCGTTCTTGATCGCTTGTGCTTCGTCCAAGATGACTAACCGCCAATCCAATTCAGCGTAACCACTTGTCTCGTCTCGCCAAACCATACGTCGTCACGACAAGATCGTAGCCGGCAAGTTCCTGCTGCGGATCGGTCGCGACTTTCTTCAGCTGTCGCCGCGTCGGTGACCGAGCGATGAGCAACAAACAGATCCAAATCCGGAGCAAACCGCTCCGCCTCGCGCATCCAGTTCCCGAGCAACGACGTCGGCACGATCAACAGACTGGGTGACGATTGCTTCGAGCTTCGCTTTGCCGCTGGGGAACTTCATCTCCAACAACAGCGCGATGACTTGGATCGTTTTCCCCAGCCCCATGTCATCGGCCAAACAAACGCCCAGCCCCAATTGGTTTGCAAACCAAAGCCAGCGCAGACCGTCGGCTTGATACGGTCGTAAGGTCGCATTCAATCGCTTGGGTGGTTTCAGCGCGACATGGCCGCTGGGATCACGCAGTGTCAGCATCGTCTCTTTCAACCAAGGTCCCGGTTGGATTCGCGTCCATTGCTGCACCTCTTCGTCCAGTTCCTCGCCCGGCAACGTCGCACCGGACAGCAATCGCATGCCTTCCAAGAAACCGAGGCCATCGGCATGCTGCTGCTCAAGCGTTTGCCAGTGCTGGAGTGCCGATTGCAAACGTTCCTGATCGACTTGCACCCACTTGCCGCGCAGGAGTGCCATTCCTTCGCGGGCTTTCATCAGTTTGGCAAGCTCGGCTGCGGTAAAGCGGCTCGCCGTCAATCGCTACGTCGACCTTAAAGTCGAGTGCCTGTGCCGCACCGAGCGTCGCGGTCGCGTTTGTTTCCGACACGAACTGAGACCTGTGGGCGAGGCGGTCGAGATGCGTTCCACCAATTCGGCACGCGAACAATCACTCCGGCTCGTTCCATCGCGGGCACCGCCGACAGAAACGCGAATGCTCGCTGAATCGTCCAAGCCTGCGGCGAGAACAACGCGCGAGACTCCAGCAAATCTTTCACCAGTTCACTCTCGCCCGCCGCACGCGAGACGGGTTGAAGCAACTGGTCCAATCGCTCGCGAGTCACCCGATTCGATCGATTGTTTCAGTGCTTCGGCCAGCGGAATGTGTTGCAGCGAACGCGACTTGGATCGATCGTCCGTGTAAGTCGCCAAGAACGCGAACGGCTTGGACTCGTTCTTTTTGTTCTCGGCCAAGTGAAACGTCACCCGCCCCACCAAGTTCCAGGCGGGATCCAGGTCACGCAAGTAGGCGGCAAGATCGCCCTGTCGTTTTCTTTCCCTTCGTGTCACCTGGGCGGTGCAACGACTTGTCGGCGAGTGTGTTCGTCAAGTTCTTTCCACAACCGCGCTCAGCGAGTCGCGACTGAGATACTCCACGCCAACCATCGGTGGAGCCGACTGCAGAATCTCACTGGAGGACCTCTTCGCCGGGCGGTTCAGGCGACGACCAATCGCCGTGGACAGGCTGTGAAGACTGGCGGCACAGCGAGCGAAAGTACCTGCGGCTAAAGTCTCGCCAGAATTCGGTCGTCGATCACAAACCAGACTGGCAATCGGCTGGACGCCAGCAACGTCAAACCAGCCGCCGCCGATTCGCCAAATGCATCGACCAATTCCGGCGGCAATGACTGCCTGGCAACCCCACTCTTGCCGCCACGGGTCGAGTCCCTCGACTCAGCGAGCGGGTCCGAGACAAGTCCCACCGTTCCGCTCGGCAACACTCCAAGGGTTACGTCTTCAGCGATACAGAATTCGGCCGCGTCCATTCGCTCTGTTTACCAGGATGAATCTAGATTCCGTCGTTGCATCGCTATCGTACCGTCCGCCAAGGAGATCGCACCACTTTGCCTAAGTTGCGGTAATGCAATGGTTTACGAACATGAACTCACTCTCACTCCGGAGGTCGTGCAGTTTTTAAGTCTTTGCTTGGCAACGACTTACTTCACTCTCCGCGTGGGAGAGCCCGCCCCTCAAACGTCCGACCCTCCCGAAGGAGGGTGATGCAAACTTTTGCAAAGCAATGACTGAAAAACTGCACGCCCCCCGGCGGGAAGCCGCCAGGCCACTTGCGGATAGCCGAAATGCCGCCGGAATTGCCTAGCGAGGACCGCTCCAATTGAACGATGGTGAAGAGGGGCCTGTAGCACAGGCCCATGCGATGAGCAAAACGCTCGATGTTCGATGCATCCGGGGCTGTGGGCAGTGAATCAATTAGATCGGGTTCAGGTGTCTCTTGACGACCTGTGTCTGGGGGCGATCTGCAAATTTGATATTCGTGACGACCAGGGCCTGTTGCTGCTGGGCAAGGGGCGTCCGCTCACGCAGACGATTCTTGATCAGATACTCAACCGTGGTGCTTCGTTTTTAGAGGTGCACCCAAACGACGTTGATGCTTTGACGAGCGCGGCCGCGCCTCAAAAGGAACGGAAACGCCCTGAGCGAAAACCGTCAAAGCCGTCGGACGAGTCACTCTTCTCGAGACGCGTCGATCGCAGTCGTGAACCCTACTCGCCCGTTCGTGCCAAGCGTTTTGCGAAGCAAGTAGCTGCCGCCGCAGGCGTTGTCGCCCAGATTGGTGAACAGATTCAGTCGCTGACTCAGCCAGTCGATTTCAGAACTTTGCGACATTCCGAACCAGATCACGGACATGTTGCTCGAAGACGCTGACCAATCGATCTATGCCGCCGGCGAGTCGGAGGATCCCCGTGCGTTACCGCAGCGATGCGCCCGGATGTCGCTGCTGGCAATCAACACCGGTATCGAAATGGGGTTGTCGGACAAAGAGGTGATTCAACTTGGAACAGCTGGGCTACTGCACGACCTTGGCCTGTACCTGATGCCCGCACACTTTCGAGATCCGACGACCGAACTGACGGCCAACGAAGTCTGGGAGTACCGACAGACACCCTTCCTTGGTCATGAACGCGTTTGCGAAACTTTCGATCGTCACGGACGAGGTTCGCGTGATCGCGAATCAGGTTCACGAACGACGCGATGGCAGTGGTTACCCACGGGGCTTGCACGCCAACCTGATCCATCCGTTGGCGAACATTCTCGCGATCGTGGATTCCTATTTGACTTTGATCCAACCCGGGCCTGGACGACCAGCCGTGGTACCGCATGACGCGATTGGATATCTGCTATTCGAGGTTGGCCGCGGCTTGTTCGACGCTGCCACCATGCGGGCGTTCTTGACTCAAATCGCGTACTTCCCCATCGGCAGCCAAGTTGAACTTGATAACGGGCAGCGAGCCACAGTGATTCGGCGCGACGGCAATCATTACGCGACACCAATCGTTCGAGTTGACGGAGCACATGCAACGGACTCGCTGGTCTTGAGAGACTCGGGACGCAACATCAAGCGGCCAGTCGTCGATGAACCGGGGCAGCAAATGCGGATTACAAAGAGCATGATGCCCACGCTTTGCATGGACATGTTTCAACCTGCGTCTTAGCGGGACAAGTCTCACACTTTGCATTTTTCAATTCTCATTTTTGCTTTCAGCAATCGATTGCCACATATCCGCGACGGCGTGCGAATGCGGAGATTGAAAAAGTTAAAATGAGAACTGCAAAATGAAAAACTGGCGGACTGACAGGTCCGAGTGCTAAGCTGCGAGCATAGATGATGCCGGCGCGGTTGCGGCCGGTCGAGTCGATTGCGCCGGTCTTTCTTAACACGTAAGCGATTTGTTGGGCTGTCCATCGGGGACGGTCAATCGCCGCCGCCAGATCGGCCGTGTTGAACGATTCGGTATCGGCCGGCAAATCGATCAGCGACAGCAGATCCGCCGGCTCACGAAGCTCTACCGATCCTTCGATCGACTCCAGCTTGACGTCCTCGACCTGATAGTCTTTTTGCCAGCGTCGTTTTCGCTTTTTGGCCGGGGCACGAAGCTGCTCGACATGTACCAACGGAATTTCAATCGTCAGATTGGGATGGGGGAAGACGCGAGTGAAGTAGATCAATTCGTCGAAGACGTCCAACAGGCTGCCACGTTTGGGACTCAAGCGGCGTGATGTGATCGGGCCGCCACGCTTCTTGGCCTTGGCAATGCGTGTGCGGATCACGACCGGCTTGACGACTCGCAGCTGGTGTCGCTTCAACAGATTCTGACATTTGTCGCGAATGGCCGACAGCGATGCACATTGAACCTCGATCAGTTCTCCGTTGCGGACCGCGTCGATACGATAGTTGCCCATGACGACTTCGGTGCTGGAGTCGTCTTCGGCGTAACAACGCTTGAGTTGCTGGTGAAGAGTGTTTTCCATGATTCATGCTTTGTGCATCTTGCGGGGAGCTTGCAGCTGAGAGCAAGAATCAAGTCACGCGACTCGCCTATTCCGGTTCGATCCCAAAGTCGCGGATCGTTGACAACGTGATTAACTCGAGTCCTTTGGCACGAAATGCGGCTTCGCCACCGGCCAATCGATCAATGATTGCGATCACACGCTCGACGACCAGTCCGAATTCCAGGGCGGCTTCGACGGCTTTCAGTGCGCTGCCGCCGCTGGTAATCACATCTTCCACGATCACCACTCGCTGACCCGGCGTGACGGGACCTTCGACTTGCTTGCCGGTACCGTGATCTTTGGGCTCTTTGCGAACCATGAACCCTTTCAGCGGCAGGTCTTGCTGGCCGGCCAGTGTGATGATCGACGCCGTGATCGGGTCGGCACCAATCGCCATCCCGCCAACCGCATCGGGCAGCGGACCGGCGGACTGAATCACCTCGAGCATCCCAGCGGCGATCACGTTGGCGCCCTTGGGGTGCAACGTGATGTTGCGACAATCAAGGTAGTACGAGGCTTTCTTGCCGCTGGCCAGCGTAAACTCGCCTCGCTGCAGTGCTTCGGTGCGGATCAGGTCTAACAGCGCGTCGCGGTCGTAGGACATCGTTTGGCTTCTCGTCGTTGGGGGGCGAATGTGTGCCCCAATGTTTTACCGACGAATCGTTACCGATGAACCCTGGGACAGAATGCCATACAGATCGTCCGCGTAATCGGCCGCCAAGCTGATGCATCCCTTTTCGCTCGGGCTGGTCGTGCTGGGGCTGCCGTGAATGCACAGTTGGCCGCCAAGATCAAGCCAGACCTCGCCGTAAGGATTGTTGGGGCTACCTGGAGGCACTGGCGCGCCCGCCGCGTCGTAGAACGTTCGCGAGGTCTGTTTGTCCTGGACGGTGAACGTGCCGGCCTTGGGCGCCGGGTCGTTGCCAACTCCGATCGGAAAACGGCCCGCATACAGATCGCCCAAAAACAAAGTCAATTCTTTCTGAGACACACTGACGTCGGCGCGGAACGGTCCACGCACGACTTTCAGCTCCGTACCGGGTAAGACTGTCACGGGGTCTTTGATCTGATTGATGTTTGCCAACAACTGCCAAGGGACTTCATATCGAGCAGCGATCTGCATCAACGTTTCATTTTGCCCCACGCGATGCGGCTGCTCGAGCAAGTGACGCCGCGAGTAGATCACGTCGCGAGCGAGCGGATCGAGTCGCGAAAGCAGCTCGCTACGTTGTTCGCCCGAGAGGTTTGGCGTGTTGTAGAAAATGCTGAGCGTGGCAAGAGCATCCTTGCGTTTGTCTTCCGCATACTGGATGTCGGCAGTTCGAATCGCGTTCACCAATCCCAAGTCCGATGTTCCGCTAGAGCGTGATGGATCGAGCGCCGAAGCTTGCGAGATGCCTTGACCGGTCGGCGGTGCGTCGAGCGAATTGGGATCGGAAGTACCGCTGGTGAGTGCCAGATTCGTTTCGGGCAGGTCGACGCCGCCTGGCGAAGGCGCTGAAGCTGGATGCGACGCCATGGGGGTCGGGCAGACTGAACGTGCTGTTGGTCGTCGGGTAGGGACTAGACGCGGCCGCGGCACCGAGAGCCGCCACGCTGGCGTCGGCCGCTGGAGCGTCAGTCAGATGCGTCGTGACGGCATTGTCGAGTGCATCGAGAGCGTTCCCAACTTCAGACATCTCACCGAGCGTGACTCGCGTCGATCGAATCCGCCGGGTTGGTGGTTGCGATCGAACCATCCGACGGCAGGTCCAGCGAGCCAAAACATTCTCATCGTCCGGATGACAAGCCGGCGGTCTGCGTGCCAGCATTGATTTCCAGCTCACCCAAGCCGGCCGGCAAACCGGCATCGATGGCGAGTGTCCCTTCGTCACTGAGCACCAGCATCTCCTCGACGCCGACGGGCAGCGGCTCCGGTGGTGTGGTCAGCGAGACATAGGCACCATACATCACCGTCATCAGCAAAACGACGATGGCTGCGGTTTTCAGCGTTTGCACGACTGTCCTCCATGACTGGGCCGCACTTGCACAACCGCACAATCGCGGTTGTGGGTAGGCTCAGACTTGTTGAATTGCTACTTCATTGAACGAGGAGGACGGAGCCTCCGCGCTTGCGAATTGGCGAGATTAACCAAATCTAGAACCGCCCGACCAGAGCAGTTTGCCAATGCTTGCATTCAGATTGCACCTTGCGGTTTGCAAAGTAGCCATCTCGCTCCGTCGAGATGTAGCCCGACCTAACCGTTTTCCATTGAAATCACGGTTGATCGTAGCTGGGGCGTGGCCAAACGATCTTTTCGACGAGAATAAATCTGATGGTTCGCGACACGGTCGGGCTTCGTCACGGCGGAGCGTGACGGCTACTTTTTTGTTTCCGCCGGCAAACCGCAAGGTGCACTCTCCATTTCAGATTGCATCGTGTCGTTTGCGATCGGCATGGTGTTTGAATCCGGAAATCGCAATTCATGTGGCATTTCAACTCCATTTACCTCGCCCAGCAACAGCTGAGAGCCGGGCGGACGCGGTGTAAAAGCCGTCGCCACCCAAATGTTCCATCCTTCTTAATCAAACTGTTTGACCTACCTTAATAGGACCCTTAGAATCCCCCTCGCGGGCATCCGTATGCTCGCGACGGTTAATTCTCAGCACGAGGAAGATGCAATGAAGAAGTTTAAGCTAGAACGACTAGAAGATCGAATTGCTCCAAGCAAGATCTACGGTGGCTCGGGTTCCGGTGGAAAGAGTGGATCAGGTCTGGCGGACAGTGGTTCAGGGATCGAAGTCTGGTAGCGGCAGCGGCAGCGGTAGCGGATCGAAGTCGAGTGGCAGCGGCAGCGGTAGCGGATCGAAGTCTGGCAGCGGCAGTGGTAGCGGATCGAAGTCTGGCAGCGGCAGCGGATCGAAGTCGAAATCGGGTAGCGGATCGAAGTCGAAATCGGGTAGCGGATCGAAGTCGAAATCGGGTAGCGGATCGAAGTCGAAATCGGGTAGCGGATCGAATCGAAGTCGGGTAGCAAGAGCGGATCGAAGTCCGGTAGCAGATCGAATCGAAGTCGGGTAGCAAGAGCGGATCGAAGTCAAAATCCGGTAGCGGGTCGAAGTCGAAGTCGGGTAGCAAGAGCAAGAGCGGATCGAAATCCGGCAGCAAGTAGGCGTTTCTCAGAGCCCGTGACGCTAACGCGGGCAGCCTGAAGAGATGGTGGCTATAATAAAGAGTGGGTGATGGAGTCGTTCGCGATTCTCTCACCCACTCTTATTTAGATACACGGTAGCCTGTGCGGTACGGCAACGATCTTTGGAATTCGACACAACGATGAGCAGCAAGAAGAAAAAACGGAAAAAGAAGAAACGAAATCCTGGCGATTGCTCTCGCTGCACTCGCAATGGTGAAGCGTTTTACTGCTACAAGAAGAGCTACGTCTTCGACATCGATCTTGCGAGACAGATGGTTTCGGATGGACGCGAGGTTGTGGAACTTGATGAAGGCGACGTTGATCACTCGATCGATCGTTGTCAGATCAATGAGGGGCACTTGGCCCACGTCGACCCAAGCTATCCGGGGATTGTTGGCCATTTGTTTTTTCGAGATGATGACGGGACGTACGCACATGGTCATCGCTTGATCGACGGTCATCATCGTGCGACCCGTTGCCGACAAGACGGATTGCCGTTCTACGTCTATGTGCTCACCGAGGAAGAGAGTCTTGCGGTGTTGACGAAGAGTCCCGAAGGATCGAGGCCTGAGCATATCATTCCCGCAGAGGTTCCGGTCTCGTCCGAGTGATCGATGATGCCGCCATGATCCGCGGCAATTGATACTGCGCCCTATCGGTCCCCATGTCGTCTCAACCTCCTGTCGCCACCGAAATACCTCCAACCGTCAGTTACGACATCCGCGTGTCGGAGCCTGATAAGGACGGGGTCAGTGTCGTCAAGAACCCTCGTAAACATCGCTACATGCGGATGGGAGAGCAGGAAGCTTTCTTGTTGTCGTCGCTTGACGGCAACGGACGGTGAGTGACATCGCCAAGCGATTTGAAGAAAAATTTGGCGAGCCGATCACGGATGACGATGTACGTGAATTCGTCGCGTTGGCCAAAAAAGAGGGTCTGCTAGAACGATCAAAGCGTCAGAGCTGCCAAAGATGCCATCGCGGAGTCGCCACCGCGGAGCGTTCCGGAACTGTTTCGGCAGTGCATCAAGCAAGCCAAGAAGCAGAGTCCGCTGTTCTTTCGGGTCAAATTATTTGATCCCGATGAGACGCTGAATTGGTTGGAACCGAAAACGCGATTCTTGTTCAGTTCCGCGTTGGCGTTGATGGCAATGGTGACCGGAGCGATTGCTTTGGGAATCGTGTGGGTCGATCGTGGTCAGCTCGTCCAACAATTCACGACAAACTTTGGCTGGCAGGCCTTCTCGTGTCGCGTGGCTCACCATCATTGTCACGACCGTCTTCCATGAATTTGGTCACGGACTGGCTTGCAAACGCTACGGCGGCGACGTTCATGAGATGGGGGCGTTGTCGATTTTCTTCACGCCCTGTTTCTACTGCAACGTCTCGGATGCGTGGTTGCTGTCCGAGTCGTTGGCAACGGCTGTTGATCAGTCTTGCCGGTACCTACGTCGACTTTCTGGTGTGGATCGTCGCGGTGTTTGTTTGGCGGATCTCATCGCTTGACAGCGCGGTGAACTTCGCCGCCTGGGTGATCGTGACCACGTGCGGTGTCAGAGTCGCGTTCAATCTGAACCCGTTGATGCGGCTGGACGGCTATTATGCGCTGTGCGATTTGCTGCACACGCATAACCTGCGAAAGCGAGCGCGCGCTCACTATCTTGGGCATATCCGCTGGTTACTATGGGGTGCCGAGAAACCGCTGGCGCACAAAGAGCACACCATCCTGATTGTCTACGGGACGGCAAACTGGATTTTTTCGGTGGGTTTCCTGGGGTTCATGAGTTTTCAAGCATCGTTATATCTCCGATCCTGATCGGAATCGGTGGCATCATCGCCGCATTCGGCTTTTTTTCGGTTGCTAACGAGGCGCTATTTCAAGGGTAGTCTTGGAGAGGATTTCAGAAGCATGTTCCGCGCACGTAAACTAAGAGTTCTGATTTGGTTGGCGTTGATCGCAGGTTTACTTGCGATCCCGATCCACGATCGGGCCGGAGGCGAATTTCATGTCCGTCCGGTCGTTCGTCGTGAGGTGCGAGCACCGATCGCAGGTTTTCTACGCGAGATCAACGCGGATGAGGGAGATCTCGTGTTCGGCCGATTCGCTGTTGACGGTGATCGAAGTCCCGGAGCTAACCAGCAACATCGCGAGAAAGAGAGCGGAGATTGCGGAATCCGAAGCGATTCTGCGACGTTTGAAATGCGGTCCGCGGCAAGAGGAAATCGATGACCAGAAGAGAGCGAATCAAGCGTGCGACGGCATGGCGAGATTTGGCGAAAAGCGACCTTGAAAAGGCACGCCAAGGTTTTGATCAAGAGATGGCATCGCTTGAGTTGTCGATTGAGAAGGCGAACGAGCGAGCTCGAATACCAGGGCAAGATACTCGAGCAGATGCAGACGCTTCATGATCGTGGCGGTTTGGCTGGCCAACAGCTATTGAAGCTACAAGAAGAAGTATCAAGATGCACTGCTCAGTGCCAGCCAGGCCGAGGCTGACAAGCGATCCCGCGAGGCGGAGGGGGTGATTACTTACGAGAGTGAACTTGCCCGGCGTGAGAAGGAATCTGGCCGACGCGAAGGCCGCGTTCACGATGCTTGAAGCAGGCTCTCGGCACGAAGACATTGATGCGGAGCAGGCACGTTTGCGACGACTGGAGGAAGAACTGAGCCACTTCCTTCGTCAGGAAGAAAAGCAGACTGTCGTTTGTCCTGTTTCCGGAACGATCATCACTCCGCGTTTCAAAGAGAGATTGGCACGTTGTCGAACGCGGAACGCCACTGTGCGTCATCGAGGATCTGCAAAACTCTGGAAGCGGAGATCTCGGTCTCCGAAAAGGACGCCAGGGTCTGGTCACAGGGCAACCGATCACGCTGAAACCGAGATCACTTGCACTGACGACACTGACAGCGACCGTTGATCGGATTGCACCCGCAGGTCAGGCAGCGCGGATCAAGCTGCGGCGTTTCGCGAACGGTGACCGTGTATTGCAAGATCGACAACTCCGACGGCATGCTGCGAGATGGCATGACCGGTTTTGCTCGAATTCGTTCGGACAGACAACCGATCGGCGTTTCTCATGTTTCAGGCAGGATTGCGGTTGCTGCGAACGGAGTTCTCTTGGTGAATTAATTGCGGCCACGACGTAGGTGATTGCTTCGGGTTTGAGCGATCACGACTCGTCGAGTACGCTTGCGGTGTTGAGTGGCCGGCCGGTCTTCGATTGGCACGGGCATTTTTCGTCATTCGATGTCAGTAGTTCTTCATCGCCGGTGGTACTGACGTTAGCTGGATCCAATCGAGCGTGATCGGGTACCGGAAGCGGCTGAGCGTCTTGGGTCGGTGCTCACGAACACGGGCGGACGCCTGGTTCCTGATTTCCGCAGCTTTGCTGCTTGCCGACATGGATCGCCACAATAGTCCACCGCAAAGAACTCCAGCAGCGTTCCTTGGATTTCTTCGTATCGCACGAGCTCGACGTTGTATCGGTTGAGTGTCGCGGCAACTTCGATCGCCGCGTCCGTGCGGAAACGAATGGCGCGATAGTAGTCGTCCAGGTATTGAAGCATCCAGTTGCTGTCGCTTGAATCGGGTGCCGGATTCATGTAATCGCAATCGCGCCCCGCGGGCCCACTCGGATGCTGATTCGAGCGCACAGTTTGGCTTTTTCGTATTCGCGGTAGGCAAATTCGATTCTCTGCGAAGCTTCGGCGATTTCATGCGAGACAGAAAACATTTCCTGTTCCAGCAGGCGGCGATCTCGAGCGAGTCGATATCGGGCTTCCTGTGCTTCTGCTTTTCTTTGACGCAATCCGATCGGCATCGTCAGAGTCAGACCCAATTCGACGTCTGTGAATTCGGCACTCGACCATTTGGTCCAATGCGTCGCCGAGATCTTCTCCCAGACCGTTCATCCGATACAGCGCCGTAAAGTCGAGGTCCGGTTTCCGCTGGTTGTCGGCGACCAAGACTTCGAGTCGACGAATGCTGACGTTCAGTCGCTGACGCACGACTTCGGGTCGGTTATCGATCGCGACCAGGTACGATTCATTGGGAGTGGTTTGGACTCTTGCCGTCGTGGGCTCCGTGACGGGTAACAATTTGCCGCCACCACCTGTCGGCGACAAGTTCAACAGATTTCTCAAACGCAGCTCTTGCGTGACCACCGCTGATTGCAATCGCAGATAATCTTGTTCGTACTCGTTAAGCTGGGCTCGTGCCTTGGCCACATCGGCAGCAATCACCAAGTTCGCCTTCAACGATTCCTCTTGAATTCGAACGATCTCTTCGAGCACCGAAATCACGTCTTTCGTACTCGTCCACCGCGACCTGGGCGGCGTACAGATCCCAATAGGCTTCCGCGACACTTCGGACCGAGTCAATCAGCGATCGCTTGAAATCCCATGCCGACTGATCTACCGCCAACTGGGCAACCTGAATCGGTGCAATATTGACTTGCAGTCCGGCATTGCGAAGTAACGGTTGGCGTAGCGCAATCTCCAGCTCGCTGACATACCGCGGATTGAATCCGCTGGACTTGTCGAACCGGGCTCGAAACAGATAGCCGGGACTCGGATTGTAGGCCGCCGACAGCAATCCCCCACGGCTCAACGGCTTTTGCCAATCCGGCGGTGATCGCCGCCTCGTCTTGCTTATCCAGGTTGAGCTAACCCAGGCACCGAAGAAGCGTTCCGGGAGGATTCTGGAATTGATTGGTGTAGAACTCCGACTCGAATCGTGTATCGAATGCCGCCAACGCGGCTCGCAGCCTTTCCTCGGAGATCTCGACGTCATAGAAGGTCCCGGCACTTGCGGTGACGACATTGCCACGCGTCACGCGTGTGATACTCGGCTGAGACAGAGCGATTTCGATCGCTTCGTGAAGCGGCAATCGTAGTCTCCGCTTCGGCCCCATCGACGTTGAAGACTTCTGACGGAGAATCGACTTCCTGCGGTGGCGCAGGGACGGGCGTCGTGCGAATCGTCTGCTGCTGCTGATGCAGATTGCCTCGGTACGACACGTCCAAATAGTGTTGGTCACGCCGATCGCGCCAGCGGCAACCAACGACAGTCGTGACGACCAGCAAAAGCGTCGGGATGAGTTTTTTGCTGTTCATGAATTAGCTAGCAAATCAACGTGGCAATTGTAGCGCATGCTCTCATTTTTCGATCTGCACGGACAATGCAGTGCAGACAAAGTGATCCTTTTCGCCGCTGATGCGGACACCCGCCACCGAATCCTTTCGCCAATCCACCCAAATCACCAAGCATCCTGACACAATGATCTGATGACGCTCACTCGGTTCTGACCGAGCAGACAATGCGGAACCAGCGGACCGGCAAGGCGGAGATTCCGCAAAAAATCTGGCAAGGGGCTGAGTTTCGGGTGTATTGCCGGGACGGGACGAATCAAGCTATCGCCAAGGCGTACGCTGTCCAAACTGGTCTTTGGCCGGCAAATGGACACCCAACGGATGCAGTATCTCAACCCTCTCGATGAACGACTTGAATGCGGATCGCGATTCTGACCTGTTATCTCCAATCACCGAGTGGGACCAGTTTCTGCAGACGTCACGGCCTGACATTGGCTACAAGCAGACTTCATGGTGGGCGGAGTTTCAGCGGAGCCGCGGCTGGGAGAGTTTCAGCCTTGTGGCCAGGGATGGCGGCGCGATCTGCGGCGGTGCGAATGTTCTGGTCAAGATGTTCCTGCCTGGAAAATACTTTTACTACATTCCTCATGGTCCCGTGCTTCCTGAGGATCAGACCGATGCGGCCGAGTTGTTTGACGACTTGATGACGTACGTCGATGATCGCCGCCAAGAGAAGTCGCAGATGGTGAGCCATTTGAGACTTGAGCCGCGATGGTTGTCCTGTCCAGAGTTCATCCGCGGGTTCCGTGAGTCAAAGAGCTGGCTCGAACCAAGAAACACACTGTGCGTTGATTTGAGCCTGTCGGAAGATGACATCCTGAAACAGATGAAGAGGAATGGAAGATACAACATCCGCGTCGCACGCCGGCATCAGGTCTCAGTCGTCGAAGACAACTCGTCTCAGGGGCTGGCAGATTTCCTGAGCCTCTACAGCGAGACAGTCGAGCGGTTGGGCATCCGTCGCCACTCAGGCGGGTATTTTCGCAATCTGGCGAAAACGCTGTTTCCATTTGGTCGCGGTTCGATCTTTTTTGCGGAGTATCAAGGGGAAAGACTGGCAACAGCATTGGTTGTCTATGCCGGCGATACGGCGACCTATAAATACAGCGGTTCGTCATGCACAAATCTCAACGTCAAAGCGACGGACCTACTGCAGTTCGAGATCATGCTAAAAGCGAAAGCCATTGGCTGCCAGTGGTACGACTTCTACGGCATTGCACCGGCAAACGAGCCAGATCATGCCTGGGCGAACTTCAGTGCCTTCAAGAGAAAATTCGGTGGCCGCGAACTGAATTTCGTGCCCCCGTTGGACTACGTCTACGATTCCGATGCGTATTACGACTATCGCGTTCTCAAAGAGTTTCGAGGCATTGATCCACGTTTGGCCACCGACGGATCGCAGGACTGAGTCGTGCCACCGAGAAAACGCGGGAAAGAGCGTGTTTGCTGGTGACCTGTATTCCTGGGAGTTAACATTCCTATCAGTAAATGACGATCATTCCTGGAGAGTGTAAAGATGAGTGAGAGCGCAGAATCTTCTCAAGTTGCTGAGGTCTGTCTATTCGAGGATGCATTGCCCGACAGAGCTCTTCGAGCGGCTTGTTCAGCGCCGTTCGTTCGCTTGGTGATGAGCGGATGAAGGACAATGGCAGCTATACAACGACTTTTTGGTTTCCCGCGGCGTAGATCCTACCAATGTTGCTGAGGAAGCCATTGTAGAATTGATGCGTCAGGTGGACCCCGGTCCCGAGTGCATTGGAACGGAGTGGTGGCTGGGGCGGCTCGGCTATGGCAAAGAATTGCGTTTCCATTTTGACCGCGACATGGTGTTGGAGAAAAAGACCGGTCAGACCGTCCATCCGTTGCTGGCAAGCGTTCTCTATCTGAACACTTTTCCTTCCAGCCCGACGGTGGTCGTCGATCAGGTGCTGGGGCCGGACGGCAAAACGAGGATCCCGGAGGAACCGGAGTTCGGAAAATCCATTGAGGCTGTTGCAAATCATTATATGGTTTTCCCCGGCAATCTTCGCCATGGCGTCACGCCCGACCCGGAATCAATGAGGCGGGACCGCAAACACAAACGTAAGTCTGCTGAGTTACGGTTGACCTTGTTAGTCAATTACTGGCAGCGCCGCCCCTTAGCCCCGATGTGCATGGATTACGACGGCTCGATCTACGCTTCGCTTGAGAGATGCGGGGATCGAACCGCGCGGAAAAGCCGACCCCGAAATAGAGGTTCGTAGTGGCCCGATTCATCGGGTCTTTGCGAACAACCGCATGAATGCGGTCACTACGAACAAGAACGCGTTGGAGACGCTTGTTTTGCTATGCGATATCGACGGCTTGGTAACAGCGAACTTCAAGTCTCCGAACTAGCACTCGGATCGTGGTTGACCTACGGCGTCACTGTGGATCGTGAAACGGACCGATGCTTGTGTTCGCTGTGCATTCGATCTGGGAATTAACTTTGTCGACACTGCCAACATGTACGGCCGTGGTGCCGCGGAATCGCTGCTTGGCGAACTGTTGTCACCGTACAAGCGTGATGCCTACGTGTTGGCGACGAAGGTTTATTTTCCGATGTCCGATACCGACCGCGGACTCTCTCGGCGCAGATACGAAAGCAGATCGATGCGTCGCTCAAGCGGCTGCGAACCGACTACGTAGACCTTTATCAGTGCCATCGTTACGACCACGACACTCCGCTTGAGGAGACGATGGAGGCGATGAGCGAGGTCGTCGATGCCGGCAAGGCGCGATATATCGGGTTCAGTGAGTGGTCGCGCAGGCGGGTCGAGGCCGCACACAAACTGGACCACGTGACCCGCTTCGTCTCCAGCCAGCCGCAGTACTCGATGCTCTACCGCAAGGCGGAGCGTAAGATCTTTCCGCTGTGCAAAGAGCTCGGCATCGGTCAGATTGTCTGGTCTCCCCTGGCCCAGGGCGTGCTCACGGGCAAGTACGCTCCCAACCAGCCACCGCCAAGCGATTCGCGAGCCGCAGGCCGCCGAATCAGACGCTACACGGACGAAAAAGTGCTGGAGGCGGTCCAACGGCTACGCCCGATCGCCGACGGGCTTTCGCTGTCGATGTCTCAGCTGGCACTGGCCTGGGTCCTCAGGGAGGAAAACGTCAGCTCAGCAATCATCGGCGCCAGCCGCCCGGAACAGATTCAGCAGAACGTTGGTGCGGTCGGCGTTCAGCTCGACAGTGCAACGTGCCGTGAGATCGATCATGTGCTCGATGGTGTCGTACGTCGTTGAGGGGAAAACCGACGACTCACTTCATCTTGACGCGGCAGAGATAGCTGTCCGCAGTGATGTACAGCGTCTTGCCATCGGAATCAAACGTGCAGTTGCTGGTGCGACCGTCAGTGATCAGTTGACCAATCAATTTCCCCTCAGGTGTGAGTACGTAGACTCCGCCAGGTCCGCTGCCGAAGATCGTTCCGTCCCCCGCGACAGCCAATCCATCAGGCAACCCCGGAAATTTCGGAATGTACTGCTTGGCGTTAAACATCACTTTGCCTTCGCCAAGTGTCTTGTCATCCTTGATCGGGAACGACATCCAAATCGGATTGTCAGGATCACTCTGGGCCACGTACAGCGTTTTCTGATCGGGCGAAAGTCCGATCCCATTGGGACGGGCGAGCTGTTTCGTCAGCAGCGTCAGCCCTCCATCGGGATCAAGCCGGTAAACGCCACAGAAATCAAGCTCACGACGCGGGTCCGAGGCACGCTCGGGAAGCCCGTACGGTGGATCGGTGAAATAGATCGATCCAGTTGAATCGAAGACCAGATCATTCGGGCTGTTCAGTCTTCGACCCTGGTAATTGTCGACGAGTGTTCGCTTGCCACCGCCGCGTGTTAAGACGGAAACACGTCGGTCACCATGTTCGCATGCGGTCAATCTTCCTTCCGCGTCGAGCGCCAAACCGTTGCTTCCCGGTTCGAGACCGTAGTAGCTGACTCCCGTATAACCGCTCGGATTCATAAACAGATCAATGCCGCGCGACTCGGACCAGCGAAAGATGCTGTTCCGCGGGATGTCGGAAAACAAAAGATGGCCGCCAGATTCATCCGTGACCCATACCGGTCCCTCGGTCCATGTGAACCCGCCCGCCAAGACTTCGATCTTTGCGTCGGTGGGAATGAGTTTATCCAGAGCGGGATCAAGACGCTCGATCCGACCAATCGTCGCCGGCGTTTGGGCAGTGACGACCGAACAGCAGACGCACAAGAGTGCAGAAATGGAGAGGTTGCGCATGATTGGAACCGTCGTTCAGAAAAGAAGTGATGGGGCGGGTTCATTTGACCCAAAGGGCTGATGATCTTCACCCTGCAATTGTACTTGCTCTGCTAGTGGAAGATGTTCCCGCAGTCGCTCAGTCCTGACTTAAGGGCGTTGGCCGACTCGGATCGAACATCATCTCGCGAATCAGGGATTGCCGGAGAGTCGCTTCGACCTGAGCACAGGCCTCGTCCAATCGTGCATGCATGGGACAAAGTCGCTGACAGTGGGTCGGCAGAGACAGTGGACATCCGGTGATCCGCTGGAGAGGCTCCACCGCATTGACCACGTCCAGAATCGACAGATCATCCGGCGATCGACTCAGCTCAAACCCACCGCCAACACCTCGCTTGGAGTTCAGGATCTCGGTGCGAGCAAGGTCCTGCATGATCTTCGCCAAGTAGCTGGGGGGAACTTGCGTCGCCGCGGCGATGCGGCCGCTATCGACAGGCCCGCCATCGTAGTGCTGGGCCAAATAGACGACCGCGCGAAGCGCGTATTCAACGGTTTGCGAAAACATGACTCTGCGCCGCACGCGGCAGCAAATGACTCGGAACAAATGACTCGGAACAGGGGATGTCGTGCATCCTTCAACGATCGTTCAATCCTGATCGACCAGCCCCAGGGGGACCAGCGGTCGCAGAGTCCGCGAGAGGCAAAAAGGACAAAAATGTCCGACATCCCATTGCACGGCCTCTAAAACAAGACAAACATGTCCGCAATTAAGTTTCCGGTCGGCTTCAACACCAGAGGACCCTTCATGAATCACCACGCCAGATCTCTCGTCGCACTTTTCACACTGACGCTGTTTGGGCTGATCTGCTCGATCGCCCTGGACGACTTGGCAAGCCGGCAAGCAATTGGCGAGGATGCCAAGACCGAATCGGCCGATGCGGCACTTGAGCGGACTCGCAAAACGGTTCGCATGCTCGACGACATCTACAAAGGTGGCATCGTGGCGATTACCGCCAACTACGTGAACGACAAAGACACGATCCCCGCCGGGACTGCCTTCAAGCAAGTCTTCAAATCGGCGGAAGAGAAAGGGTGGCACACTGTGCGATTGGTGGACGGTCTTGGCGAGCCACTGAACGACGAAAATGCGCCGATCGATGCGTTCGAGAAGAATGCACTCAAATCACTCGTCGCTGGCGAGACGGCCTGGTATGAAAAGGAGGAATCCGCCGACGGCAAACGGGTACTGCGAGTCGCCACACCGGTTCCGGTCGTCTTCGAGAAATGCATCATGTGCCACGACAACTATGAAGGCATCCCGAAAGGTCAAGCAATCGGCGCGCTGACGTACAAGATCACGATCGAATAACGCGTTCTCGCTACTGCAGAAACCTGCATTGCCGCCTCTCTTGCGCCCGGATCTAATGAAGCCATCACAATCAGTTTTTGTCACGGAACCACGACTTGTGGAAGGAAGACTTGACGATGGCGAACACCGTTACTGCAAAGAAGAATGCCTCTGGCCAGCCGAAAAAGAAATCGGCCAAGGTCAACGTTTTCCACCAACGACTCGCTTCGCTGACGTATCACCAGGCTTGCCAGATGCTCGGCGAGGAAGGCGACAAACTGCTTCGCGAGGGTTCGCGGCAGTTTGAAATTCAGTCCGATCGCGATGTCTATCTCGGCGGCGATCTGTTTCGTGTTCGCGTGCTCGATCCCACGATCGACGGTGGATTAGCGGTAACGACGATCACGCTGCATTCGGGCCGGAAAAAGCAATTGCTGGCCAATTGCAACCAATGTGAGACCCCGTGTGCGCACCTCGGCGCGACGGTGGACTTTCTGCTCGATGCCCGGTCGGTGCTGGGACTCGCCGCACCGCCCGATGAGTCGGTGCCGCTGGAAAACTTGACTGCGGATGAACTGCGGCGGCGGATGCTGACCGAACGGCAGAAACGAGCGAGCGAAGAACGGATGACCGTCCGCTCCACGAACACCGAGCGTCCGTGGACCGACTACATCGTCACCAGTGAAGCGACCGGGCGGACGTATCGCGTCGCCATCCGGGGACTCAGCGAAGGCGACTCGTATTGTTCGTGCCCAGACTTTCGTACCAACATGTTGGGTACCTGCAAGCACATCCTGCATGTGTCGGCAAAGATCAAGAAACGCTTTTCGGCAGCCAAGATTCGTGCTCCTTACCACCGCAAACATGTCTCGCTACGGGTGCACTATCAGTTGCCCTTAGGGGTCCGATTCAACCTGCCGTCGAAATGCGACGATAAGCTGGAAGAGTTGGCCGGCGGGTTCGATCAGCAATCGATCCTCGTTGCCGAGGAGGCGATGGAGCGTATTCGGGCGATCGAGGAAGCTGGTCACGATGTTCGCATCTATCCCGACGCCGAAGACTTCATCCAGCGGCAACTTGTCCAGTTGCGTTTGAAACAGCAATGCGACGCGATTCGCGCGGACGTCGACAACCATCCGCTGCGGACCGAACTGCTCGACGCAACGCTGCTTCCTTACCAACTGGATGGAATCGCGTTTGCCGTCGGTGCGGGCCGTACGATCCTGGCTGACGACATGGGGCTGGGCAAGACGATTCAGGGCATCGGTGTCGCGGAACTGCTGGCGAAGGAAGCCGACATCCGCCGCGTGCTAATCGTTTGTCCTGCATCGCTGAAGAGTCAGTGGCGTAGCGAGATCGCAAAGTTCAGCGGCCGGAGCGTGCAGTTGGTCATGGGCAGCGGTGATGAGCGGGTCGAGCAATACGCCAGCGACACGTTCTTCACAATCTGCAACTACGAACAAGTCTTGCGAGATCTATCGGCGGTCGAATCGGTGCCGTGGGATTTGATCATCCTGGACGAAGGCCAGCGGATTAAGAACTACGAATCAAAAACCAGTAATGTGATTCGCATGCTGGAGAGCCCGTTCCGCCTGGTGCTCTCGGGAACGCCACTGGAAAACCGGCTCGGCGAACTCTTTACGGTCGCCCGTTTTGTCGACGAGCACCAGCTTGGGCCGGCTCATCAGTTCTTCAACAAGTACCACGTCGTAGACGACAATGGGAAAACGCTTGCCTACAGGAACCTGGACGAACTACGCGAAACGCTGCGGCCGATTCTGTTGCGGCGGACCCGCGGCGAAGTCGCGAAGCAGTTACCCGATCGCACCGACGAGATTGTTCGAATCGCCCCCACGGCCGAACAACTGGAAATCCATGACGGTCAAATGCAGGTCGTGGCGCAAATCATCCGCAAGAAATACTTCACCGAGATGGATCGGCTGCGGCTGCAAAAGGCACTGTTGCTGGCCCGCATGTCGGCTGACAGTACGTTCCTGATCGACAAAGAGGAACCGGAATACAGCACCAAACTGGAGCGACTTGGCGAATTATTGGACGGGTTGATCGAAGATCCGACTCGCAAAATCGTGTTGTTTAGCGAATGGCGACGGATGCTCGATCGCATCGAGATGAAACTCGATGCCATTGGTTGCGACTATGTTCGACTCGACGGCCAAGTGCCGCAAAAGAAGCGGCCCGAGATCGTGGCCAAGTTTCAAAACGATCCGCAATGTCGCGTGATTTTGATGACCAACGCCGGGTCGACCGGTTTGAACCTGCAGGCGGCCAACACGGTTATCAACGTCGACCTGCCGTGGAATCCGGCGGTGCTGGAACAACGCATCGCAAGGGCATACCGCATGGGACAAAAGAACCCCGTTCATGTCTATAAGTTGGTGACCGCCGAAACGATCGAAGAACGACTGCTCGAAACACTCGCCTCGAAACAACAGCTAGCCGATGCGGCGATCGACTTCGACTCGGACGTCGAGGCGGTGGCGATGGTCAGCGGCATGGAAGACTTGAAACGTCGACTGGAGAAGATGATCGGACCGGCGCCGGCTGCGCCAGTCGATGAGAGTCAGCAACGTCGAGTCGAGCAGGAGGTCGCCGCGATCCAAAATCGCAAGGAAAAGGTATCCCAAGCGGGTGGCCAATTGATCGGCGCGGCGCTCGCGCTAGCCGGAGAATTGATCGGTGGAGACGCATCGGCTCCGCCGCCGGAGGAAACCGTCAACAACCTCGCACAGCGACTCTCCGAGTGCGTGGACCGAGACGAACAGGGCCAACCGCAGCTGACGATCAAGCTTCCCAACGAAGAAGCTCTGCGTAGCCTGGCCACGACCTTGGCCAAACTGCTGTCGTAATCGCACGACGCTGATCGATCCGCCCCAGGTGATGGGCCAGGTCAAGATTCAAGCTGCGCGACGGGGTGGCCGGCGGTCGAGTTTGATCGAGTGGTCGAGCGAGGTGCGTTTGATCATTTGGATCGGAAAATCGAATTGATTCGTGGGGTTTTGTGTTGTCGGCTTTCGCACGCGTAAAGTTGCCATCACGCTCCGCCGTGATGAAAGCCCGACGCTGTGTCGTGCCAAAACGAATCGGCGGATCGTAGAGAAGACACCCCCAAATCATCATGTTTCCGATATGAATCTATCACGCTGATTGGGCAGAATGCCGGGCTATCGTCACGGCGGAGCGTGACGGCAACTTTGGTTTCCGGACAAGGCGTCATGTCTGTGTGACAGAATGTGGCATGTCTGCGTGCCAATTTGCTCCGGGGAGTCGAAAACACGCACACCGAATCTTTTCGGTTTTGGGGCCGGCTTACCGAAAGAGAATTGGCACGCGTGTTGCATCTAGATAGAGCAGAAACGCGAATCTGCCAAATTGATCGGCAGACGTCAAATTTGAAAACTCACAACAACTTCCTTCACTTTCAATCGGAGGTATAGACATGTTAAGCACACGTTGGCAACCCCGCGGAATGTGGTCCGAAATGAACCGTCTGCGGGAGGAAATGGATCGCGTGATGGGCGGAAACGGGCTTCGTCGAGTCAGCCAGTCGGTCTACCCGCCCCTCAACTTGTGGGGCAATGACGAGCACTTGTACGTCGAAGCGGAACTGCCCGGGTTTGAACTGAGCGACTTGGACATTTTTGTTAGCGGTGACAATCAGCTCTCGATTCAAGGTGAGCGGAAGCCGCCGGAGCACGAGGGCGGAACCTGGCACCGACAAGAACGAGGCTTTGGCAACTTCAGCCGCATGATCGAGTTGCCGGAACCTGTCGACGCGGACAAAGTCTCCGCGGAATTCAGCAACGGCGTGCTGACGATCACGATGCCCAAGCGAGAAGAAGCGAAGCCTCGACGTATCAAAGTCAAGCCGACTTGACGTCTCTCCGCAGCGATTCGCGTTTGCGATCGGTTGACACCGCGGAGCGACGGGCTGAGCCTCAGCGTTGGCTGGGGCTCCTGCGTGGATCGCGGACAATAGGGGGAAAGTCAAACCAAACCAATTCAAATAGGAGAACGAAACCATGTCAGAGCAGATTGTCAAGCAAGCAGAACAGCCGGCTGAAGTGACCACCGTCGAGCGAACGCGAAGCGGTCAAACCTTTAGCCCGCGGTTCGACATTTGGGAAACCGACGCAGAGTTGATCCTGTACGGTGATTTGCCCGGTGTCAGTGCTGAAACCCTCGATATCCAATTCGAGAATGATGTGCTGACCATTCATGGCAAAGTCGAATCACGTCACAGCGACGTCAACTTCGTGTATGGGGAATACGGCATCGGCGACTTCCATCGAACGTTCACGATTGGTGAAACGATCGATAGTGCGAAGATCTCAGCAGAAATGCATAACGGCGTATTGACCTTGCATCTGCCGAAGACCGAAGCCGTCAAGCCGCGTCGAATTGAAGTCAAGGCCAAGTGATTTGTGTCAGCCAGCTACCGTGCTCAGCACGAAGAGATCCAGTTCAAGGTGTGGGCACGGGCGGCCGACCTTGGAGGTAAAACAATGTTCAAGAACTTAATCCCATGGAAGCAACATCGCGGGCAGCTCGCTGTCCATCGTGACGAGCCGATTCGCCAGCAAGACGCCGAAAACCATCCGTTGGCTAAGATCCGTCAAGAATTCGACTCGCTGCTGAATCGATTCTTCGACGAACAGTGGTTCGGCAGCCGCACGTCCAGCGGTCTGCCAAGCTTGTGGGACGATTCGAATTTCCACTGGAACTGGGATCTCGGCTGGGAAGACAAGGGCAACGAGTACATCTTTAACGCCGAGTTGCCCGGTTTCGAGCCCGAGGACTTCGACGTCAAAGTCAGCGGCAACGTGCTGACGGTGCATGCCGAACATAAGGAGCAGACGACCGGCGGCAAGAATGGAAACGGTTACCGATATGGTTCGTTCACACGGACCTTCACGTTGCCTCACGGCGCCGATGACAGCAAGATCGACGCCCGCTATCACAGCGGTGTATTGGAACTTCACTTGCCCAAGACGGAAGACGTCAAGAGCAAGAAAATCGAAGTGAAATCGGCTTGATGCAAGCAGCTTCATTCCGAGAGTGAGTCGATCAGAGGCTGCGAAGCAACTTGCCAGGTGTTTCGCAGCCTTTTCCATTCCCAATGGGCGATCGAATGCCCGATTTCGCTCACTGGCAGTTGCACGGAGCGAAGCGGCCTAACCGAATCGTCGGTAAGCATCGGCGGATTTCAGTTTTTCAGCCCTGATGCGTCCACCAGACAACTGTTCGCCGAAGGGGTCGATGTAGACTCGGCCGGACCTTTTGATCTCTGGATCAACATTCAATAGCGTGGATGTTGAAAATGTAGGCCGTGTCGCTGGTGGCCTTGAACCAGTGGACGTTGTCTCGATGGTCTGAAACAGTCGAGCACTCGCCGGATGTGAATTTACGATCGATCGTTGGCTTGACGATCATGTGCTCCTTCTGATCCTCTAGTCGATCGTAGTGCTTGCCCTCAAACTCGCCCTGCAACACTAAAAACGCGGTCGCCATATTGTTGTGACCGTGCGGCACGACCGAACGATCTTTTCGCAATGCGAACATTTGGTGCCCGAATACAAGTTCCGTCGGCAGTCCTTCGACCTTGGGAAACTCTGCACGAAACGAACGTTCGCCGCGCTCTTTGAACTTGACGTTCTTGATCAGCTTCTCGAAATCGACGTAGCTCAGAAAGTCGGCCAAGTCGACTTTTTCGAACAGCTGTTCCACTTGATCTTGCCAGGCGGTTTGTTTCAGTGCCTGACCTTTCAACTCCTCGCTGATTCGATTCACCTCCGCCAGCCAGCTAGCGGCGATCGGCTTGACCGCTTCGCCCAGCGCATCGGACGAAAGAACCGACTCCAGCAGCGAAAAGGTCAATAGTGATTTGAGGGTCTGTTTGCCGAAATCGCGACGATCCACGGGTGCCTCCGTCGGAACAAGAATGCGTTGGGGACGGAATTATAGCGTCCAGCAGCATCATTCGCAGGCTCTTATCAAATCGAGGCCTGGCAATTGAGCCCAATCAAATCGGGAGACGAAATGTCGGCGACAATCGGTAGCGTACGATCGGTCACAATTCGTTACTCTATGTGCGGCGCAGAGATCATGTCGGATCGATCCCCTCTACAGAGACTCATCGAGATAGGAACAACGCGTGGACGGATGGCAGATAGCATTGGCGATTGGGGTTGTCGTATTGGTGTCGGCCATCGCCCTCGCCATTCTGTCACCGCGGCATTTCGTGCGTGGACTGTTTCGAGTCCCGCTGGCAATCCTTTATCGCAAACGGGTCGTTGGCCTGGAGAACCTGCCGCGGGACAAAGGCTGCATGGTGATCAGCAACCATGTCTCGTGGATCGACGGGATCCTGATCCTGTGGATGTTGCCGCGCAATGTGCGATTTGTGGTCGATGATGCAAACTTTGACGGCCGAATTCCGGAATATTTGGGGGCGGCGTTTGACACGATCTTGATGTCGTCCGGCCCAAAGTCGATCGGCCGCGCACTGAAGACCGCGCGCGAGGGTCTCAAGTCGGGTGACGTGATCGGCGTTTTTCCCGAGGGTACACTTTCTCGCACCGGTCAACTGCAAGCCTTCAAACCGGGCCTGACAAAGATGCTCAAGGGCACGGAGGCTCCCGTCGTCCCGATGTGGATGGAAGGAATGTGGGGCAGTATCTTCAGCTTTTCCGGCGGAAAGTTCTTTTTTAAATGGCCGAAGAAATTCCGCAGGACGGTGACGCTCTATATCGGCAAGCCGATGGACCCGGCGACGCCGCTGGAAAAGATGCGAACGCAGGTCCAGATGCTCGGTGCGCGAGCCACGATCGATCATCGCGGTGATTTTCCCGTGCTTGCCAGTCGCGTGATTCGCGTCTGGCGGAAACGGGGCGGCGGCATGCAAGCGGCAGACTCGCTCGGTCAACAGGTGAGCGGCCGCGAATTGTTGATTCGTGTGTTGGCACTTCGACGCGTGCTGCGACGTGAAATCCTGGCGGACGACGAGCAACATGTTGGCGTGCTGCTGCCACCAAGTGTTGCCGGAGTGGCCGTCAATGTCGCGTTGGCAATGGACCGCCGGATCTCTGCGAACCTGAACTACACCGTGAGCAGTGATGTGCTGAATCATTGCATCAAAGAGGTCGGGATCCGACATGTGCTGACAAGTGAAAAGTTTCTCAGCAAATTTGAGTTTGACCTCACGGCAGAAGTGGTGCTGTTGGAGTCGTTAAAAGAAAAAGTCACGAGAACCGATAAGGCGATCGCTTTCATTGGAGCGACGTTGGTGCCCGCCTTCATCCTTGATCGAATGCTTGGACTCCACAAAGTCGACGGCGACGATCTGCTGACCGTCATCTTCACCAGTGGTTCGACCGGGATGCCCAAGGGCGTGATGCTCAGCAATGCAAACATCAGTCACAACGTCGACGCGATCGAGCGAGCTGTGAGGCTCGACTTTCACGACACCGTGCTCGGCATCCTGCCGTTCTTCCATTCTTTCGGATATTCGGTGACGTTGTGGGCGGTGATGGCGATTGGCCCTCGAGGTGTTTATCACTTCAATCCTCTCGATGCGCGGCAAGTCGGCAAGCTGGCCGAGAAATACAAGACAACCGTATTGCTGGGTACACCGACGTTTTTGCGTGGTTTCCTCCGGCGAGTGGAACCTCAACAGTTTGCCTCGCTGGATGTGGTCGTGGTGGGTGCAGAGAAGATGCCAGCGGAACTGTTCGATGCTTTTGAGAAGAAATTCGGTGTCCGACCCGTGGAAGGTTACGGCGCGACGGAACTGAGTCCACTTGTCTCTGTCAACATTCCGCCAAGCCGTTCGCCCGCGATATATCAAGTCGATCGTGTCGAAGGGAGCGTGGGCAGGCCGCTGCCGGGAATTTCCGCTCGCATCGTCTGCCCCGATACCGACGACGAACTCTGTGCGGGCGAGGACGGGATGCTGTTGGTGACCGGACCGAACGTGATGCACGGATATGCCAACCGCGAAGATTTGACCAACAAGGCCATCCACGACGGTTGGTACATCACCGGTGATATCGCAAACGTGGATGATGAAGGTTTCATTCACATCACCGGGCGATTGAGCAGGTTCTCGAAGATCGGCGGCGAAATGGTGCCCCATGGCCGGATCGAAGAAGAACTTAGCAAGTCATTTTGCGAGAACGATGACGACGAAACGATTCGGGTCTGCGTAACCGCGGTTCCAGATGCAAAGAAAGGGGAACGGCTGGTCGTATTGCACTTGCCCACAGAGAAGGACATTGAAACGCTCCGTAAGGGGCTCAGCGAAGCCGGTTTGCCCAACCTGTTCATCCCGTCGCAAGACAGCTTTATCGAAGTCGACGAGATCCCAATGTTGGGAACGGGAAAATTGGATTTGAAGCAGGCGAAGGTGATCGCTGCCGAGAAACTCGGCGTTGAGTTGTAGTTGCGAATGACAGACATCACGCTGCTGGACGGGCCGCTGGGGACGGAGTTAAACGCGCGCGGCGTCGTCACTGATTTACCGCTCTGGAGCGCCGCGGCCATCGAGACTGCGGCCGACGTGATCGCAGCAATTCATCGCGACTACGCAAATGCCGGCGCAACGGTCCATACTGCCAATACCTTTCGAACGAAACGCCGTACAGCGGGCCACGACTGGGAACGGCTGGCACGCAAGGCAGTTGAAATCGCTCGCAAGGCTCTTCCCGCAAGCCATCGCGTTGCCGGCAGCATCGCGCCGCTGGAGGATTGTTATCGGCCCGACCTTTCCCCTGGTGAAGACGCTCGCGAGGAGCATCGCGAACTTGCCCAGGTTCTTGCCGATGCCGGTTGTGATTTGTTGTTGTGCGAGACCTTTCCGCATGTCGGCGAGGCGATCGTGGCGGTGGCAGAAGCGTCACGCACCGGAGCTGAAACTTGGGTAGCGTTGACCGCCGGCCCCCAGGCAAACCTGTTAACGCCGACGGCGATGGCCGAGGGAGCCCGTCGGGCGGTCGACATCGGGGCAAACGCCGTGCTGGTCAATTGCACGCCGGCGACCGACACGATTCGCTTTGTCGAGGCACTCGCGAGTGCAAAACTGGGCGTGCCGATCGGTGCCTACGCGAATGCCGGACAGCCCGACGAAAACATCGGATGGCGATCGGCAACCGAGCCAAGTGGTGAAGCTTACGTGCAACTGGTGCGACAGTGGATCGACGCTGGAGCGACGTTGGTGGGAGGTTGCTGCGGCACTGGCCCCAGCCACATCGCGGCGATGCACGCGATGCTGGACCGCGGGTGAACATGCTACTGGTCGCTGCTCTCGGCGCCGTAACGCGCCAATCGCAGTTCCTGTTCGGCGCGGCGGGCGACCGTGGTGATGACTTTGATGAACTGCGTTTTTGTTGGCTCGCTGACTTGCGGCAACCGTTGGGCAACGTCGATCATCGCTGGCGAGTTCTTTTGGGACGCTTGTGAGACCTGGGCAATGAAGCGTGCCGTTTCGGCAAAGTTGTTGTCTGCGGAACGGCCGATGAATCCGCTGAGTGTTCTTGCCACCAGGTCGGCGCCGAGGCTTTCGATCTGAACAAAGCTGTCCAGGGTCCCGGTGACCGTGGTTCTGCCATCGGCTGAAATCGCGTAGTTACTGCGAAGTACGAACACGCCTTTGCCACGAATCGGACTGGCAACCAACTTGCCATCGTAGCTGCCCTCGGCGACGAAGATGTGCATGTTTGGATCGCCATACACCAGGTCAACGGAACATTCGGTTCCGCTACCGTCTTGGGCCTCGAATTGGTAGGGCCCGGTGGGTTGTGTCTGAACTTTGGTGATGCCCATCAAGTCCCACATCCCAACCATGACTTCCGGGTTCCGGGTCAGGAACAAGAACATGTCACGATCACAATCGATCGCTTGGGTCGGCAACCGCCGGTACAGCGTTGGCGAATTGGCGATCGACAGAATCCGGTTCTGAGCTTGCGGGGTCAGGCGTTGAAGCGGCAAGCTAGCAATCACCTGCCGTCGCTGCTGGTAAGCAGTCAGTGGCTTGTTGCCAGACGTTTGGAATAGGAATCCGCCACGATCGGCCGCGCGGACCGATGGAGTCAATGTTGTCACGAAGAGCGCGTAAAGGCACCATCCGCATGCGATCTTTCGGATCGATCCCCCCGCCACCGACGTCCCCTCATCGTGTATGGCTCCACCCAGTTCCACCTTGGGTGTCGGGATCGCCAAAACCATGGCTGCCACCGACTGCGGAGCGATCCTTCCCCGGCGGTGCGCCAGGTACAAGGCTTGTGAGGATTTTTCGGTCGCTGAGTGGGAGTAAGTTGAGGAAAACGCGGCATTAAAGCAGGGCGCCGGCGACATGTACTCGACACCTCGCGTGGTTTGCCGATAATCGCCGACTTAACCACGAACAATCAGCCCACCTCACAGGAGGGCGGGCCCCTTTCGAGGGAAATGCGAAGAGAGACAGAAGAAATGGCAAAGAAATCAATCGATCAAACAGATGTTGCTGGCAAGACGGTCCTCATGCGGGTCGACTTCAATGTGCCCTTGGACGAATCGGGAAAGATCACCGATGACCGTCGAATCCGCATGGCGTTACCCAGTATCAAAAGCGTGATTGATCGGGGTGGACGCCTGATCCTGATGAGTCACCTGGGCCGGCCCAGCGGCACGGGGTTCGAACAGAAATTCAGCCTCGCACCGGCTGCCACCCGCCTGGGCGAGCTGCTCGACAAGCCGGTCGCGATGGCCAGCGACACGGTGGAGGACGATGCGAAGGCGAAGGCCGCCGGATTGAAGGACGGAGACGTTTTGGTGCTCGAGAACTTGCGGTTCAACGCGGGTGAAAAGAAGGGGTGTGCCGAATTCGCCGGCAAGCTTGCCGCGATGGCCGACGTTTACTGCAATGATGCGTTTGGCACTTGCCACAGAAACGACGCATCGATGGTTGCTGTTCCCCAAGCGATGGAGGGCAAGCCGCGGGTCGTGGGGCATCTGGTCGCCAAAGAGATTCAATACCTGAACGACGCAGTCGGCAATCCGGCGCGCCCGTTCGTGGCGATTCTGGGTGGTGCCAAAGTGAGCGACAAGATCAACGTGATCAACAACTTGCTCGGAATCTGCGACGCGGTGCTGATCGGTGGCGCCATGGCGTACACGTTCTCGCTGGCCGAAGGCGGCAAGGTCGGTGCCAGCCTGGTCGAGGAGGACAAGGTTGACCTGGCGAAGGAACTGATCGACAAAGGTGGCGAAAAGCTTCACCTGCCGGTCGATACGCATTGCGGCGATGACTTCAACAACATCGCTGGCTGCAACAAACAGGTCGTTGCCGCTGGTGAAATCCCTGACGGCTGGCAAGGTCTTGATATTGGACCGGAAACAGCCAAGCAGTATGCCGAAATCATCAAGGCTGCAAAAACCGTCGTTTGGAATGGCCCGATGGGCGTATTCGAAAAGCCGCCAATGGACGAAGGTACCAAAGTCGTCGCCCAGGCAGTTGCCGATAGCGATGCAACCAGCATCATCGGTGGTGGCGACAGCGCCGCGGCGGTCGACCAGATGGGGTTCGCCGACAAGGTCAGCCACGTCAGCACCGGTGGCGGTGCGAGCCTGGCGATGCTGGAAGGCCAGGCCTTTGCGGCGGTCGATTTGCTCGATGAAGCCGACAGTTAACAGCTGGCAGTAGACAGTTCACAGTAGGCTTAAGGTACGACGGTAGGTCGGCTTGTCCCAAGTCGACCAATCCGCAGTGCTGTCGAGGTGCTCGCAAGTAGCTCCGTCACGCGATACTGCCGCCGAGAGCCAGCTCATTTCACAACGCCGGTTGGCGGACTTGGGGACAAGTTTGCCTACGACGGCGGCGTCACGCGGCTCGATGCAGTGTGATGGTGCTACCACAAATGGCATTGACGGTGCGCTGCGTGGCGCCTCGATGGTTCAATACGACGTCGCATGCGGATCGACCGAGCGAATCCGCCGCTGGGATGTCAGTCAGGCAACGCTTCACAAAGGCGTGCAACTCGCCCTGATCATGCACTCGAACAGCACCACCACTTTGTATCAATCGTCTGGCGATTTCCTCAAAATTCCGGGTATCGGGTCCGAACGAAATGGCGGATCCGTACCCTGCCGGCTCCAACATATTCTGACCACCGCGACTGCCAAAACTGCCGCCTACGGTCGCGATTTGCCCGACGCCCCACCAATCACGAAGTTCACCGATAGTATCAACCAGAATCACGGTATCATCGTTCCATTGCCGGTCGTACAACGACGGATCCTGCGAACGTCGATGGACCTTTAGGTCGGCGCCGTGAACCAGCTTGGCGACATCGTCGAATCGCTCTTTGTGGCGCGGAACCAGAATCAAACGCAATTCCGGATGATCGGTTCGCAGTGATTGATAAATGCTCAGCGCCATCGACTCTTCGCCGGGCTGGGTACTTCCCACAATCCAGACTCGATGCCAAGGATCGACGCCTGCCCAGTCCGCGCACGCTTGGACGTCGACTGTTTCTCGTGAGGTCGGCGCGTCATCGAATTTTAGCGATCCGGTCACCTGCAGACGATCGATTGGAGCACCGCAAGCAGCGAACCGCTGGCGGCAGGCATCGTCTTGGCAGCCAACCCAGCTCAATCTAGCAAAGGTCGACCGCGTGAATTTCGCGAATTGCTGGTATCGTGCCGCGCTTCGTTCGCCCAAGCGACCGTTGATCACCATTATTTGGCATCCTCGTTGGTGAGCAACTCGAATCAAGTTCGGCCACAGTTCTAATTCGGCAAGTATCAACTGATCCGGTTTCAAGTTGCGGAACGTTCGTTTTACCGCCCAGCTAAAATCAAGCGGACAGAAAAAGACCCGATCGGCGCCAAAGTGCTTTACCGCAAGGTCGTATCCGGTATCGGTCGATGTGCTGACGACGATCTGACGAAGGCCCTTGCCGTGGTCAAGGTCGTGGTGTTTTACCGTCGCCTGTTCCAAGGATTCAACGAGTTTGGGTAACAGATTCACTTCGCCGACGCTAACGGCGTGAATCCAGAGGCAGGGGCGATTGCCGCAAAGCCGAGCGGCACGTTTCTTTGACAGCCCAAACAGCTTCTCGCTAATTCCGCGGCGATATCGTCCGTGTCGAATCACGCGGTACAGAATCACCGGCGACAACAGCACGAGGGCCGTCAGATACAGGACGTTTGCCAACATCGGATTCCTTTCCGTCGTAGGAACGTGTTTGAAAAAGGGGGCTGACCTCTAAAAGCTTCTCTCGGAAAGGGTCAGGCCCCTTGTTCAAACACTTCTAAATCAGGTCGCCATTTTGACGATCACATTTGCTTGCGCATGTGACAGGCTTTGTATTTTTTACCGCTACCGCAGGGGCACGGATCGTTGCGTCCCACGCGAGGCCCTGTGTTGCGAACCGGTTCAGGCCGCGCCTCCTCGCCTCGATTGCTCGTAGAATTCGTCTGCGATTCACGTCCCAGTTCAGACGCCGATTTCGCCTCATCATGCGTTGCTTTGCCCTCGACCCAGGTGCTGCGGATGAAGTCCTCGTTGAGCGAGGACTCCATCCGGAAGATCAGGTCGGTGACACGCTCTCCGATCGACTCCCACATCGTTTCGAACAGCCGCATGCCTTCCCGCTTGTATTCGACCTTGGGATCCATCTGGGCGTAGCCCTTCAGGCTGACGCTGCTTCGCAGGTGGTCCATCGTCAGCAGGTGATTCTTCCATGCATCGTCGACGATCTGCAGCAGAACTTGGCGTTCCATCCGTCGCATTTCGGGATGAAAGCGATCATCGACAGCGCCATCGAGGGCAAGTTTCAGTTCGTCGCGGTTCATTCGCGACAGGTCTTCCTTGATGGCGTGATAGTCGAGTTCGCCTTCGAGCCATTGTGCGAGTTTATCGAGCGAACCGTTTCCACCACTGGCCACCGCAGCTGTCGTACTGGCATCAGCCGAGCCGAACAACTCGCTCAGCTTTGCTTCGGCATGCTCGTAACTTTGCTCAGCGGCGCCACCGGTTTCTTGACTGAAATGCACCAACTGATTCTTGAGTTCATCGCGACTCAGTCGAACATCATCCACGTTCAGCTGCACGCCAAAGCGGCGTGAAACCCACTCGACAAGTCCTTCACGATCAAGTGATACCTGTGCGCCCTGTTTCTGAGTGAAGCGAGAGAGCCCGGTCAGGACCGGATACTCCGCCTCTTTCATCGTGTACGATTCTTCGGCCCGCCTATAAAGAGCGTCGGCGACTTGGCGGCGATCTTCAACATCCCGGAATTCTTCGGGTGTCGTCTCGATGCCGAACTTGTAGCGTATCCATGCGCTCAACGTGCGGAGTCCAAAATCGGCCTCCAGCATCGGCGCCCCTTCGCTCAGGTCGACGGTCGCGATTCGCGCATGTGTTTTCTTGACCAGTTCGTCGATCATCTCGCGGCGGTCCAACTGCTGGAGCTGGTGCTCTTTGTAGTTGGCTCCCTGTCGTGTATTCGCCCAGTTCGCCAGAGCCTTCCAGTTCCACTCGTCCTCCATCCCTTCCGGGAGGTTCTCTTCGACAATCTCTGCGACGACAACTTCGGCCTGTCGTTCGGCCTGGTCATGCGCGTAGTCGCTGGCCATCTCGTAGTCCATGTTGACAAAATCGCGTGGCTCAAGCTCGCAGTCGAGTTGACCGCCGGCAAAGGTCGCGAAGGACTCCACGCCGTAATTCGGATCAAGAAACGTATCGACGAATTTGTCGATCTGACCGCGCACCAGATCGAGAATCATATTTCGCGAGCTGTGTCCATCGAGCAGATTTTGGCGGTAGCGATAAACGCGTTTCCGCTGCTCGTCCATGACTTCGTCGTAATCCAGCAGACTCTTTCGAATTTCGTAGTTGCGTTCCTCGACCTTCTTCTGGGCGGCCGCGATTCGCCGTGTCACCAACGATGACTCAATCGCTTCGCCTTCCTTCATGCCCAGTCGTTCCATCATGCTCTTGACGAAGTCACCGGCGAAGATTCGCATCAAATCGTCTTCCAGCGACAAGAAGAAGCGGCTGGCTCCGGGGTCACCCTGACGACCGCAACGACCGCGCAGCTGGAGGTCGATTCGACGCGATTCGTGTCGTTCGGTGCCGATCACATACAGGCCACCGATTCTGCGAACGACTTCGCCTTCCTCGCTCATCTTTTCCCGTTCGTCGATCTCTTTGACCAACGCGTTCCATTCGTCGTCGGGAACCTCCAGACGGGTCGGGTATTGGTGCTGCAGTTGCGCCCAGGCCATGGTCTCGGGGTTCCCACCGAGAATGATGTCGGTACCACGACCGGCCATGTTCGTGGCGATCGTGACGGCACCGAGTCGTCCAGCCTGAGCGACAATTTCCGCTTCACGGCCATGCTGCTTCGCATTCAGAACGTCGTGCTTGATCCCGCGCCGTTCAATCAATGCGGAAAGCCGTTCACTCTTTTCGATGCTGACCGTGCCAACCAACACCGGCCGATTCTTCCGCTCGATGGAGATGATTTTCGACCGCGGGACCTTCTCAGCGAATTTCTCGCCTTTCACGATGAAGCTGACTTCGTCGTCATCTTCGCTCTCAATGGTGCCCCAAAGCTCCTTGTCCTTGAGAACCAAAACATCCCATTTGCTGTTGCGTTCGATCTCGTCGGCCAAGGCGTTGAACTTGTCTTTCTCGGTCAAGTAGATCAGGTCGGGATCTTCGATTCGTTTCATCGGACGATTGGTCGGAATCGCCACGACTTCGAGACCGTAGATTTTCATGAATTCGGTCGCTTCGGTCATCGCCGTTCCGGTCATTCCGGAGAGCTTCTTATACATCTTGAAGATGTTCTGCAGCGATGCGGTGGCAAACGTCTGCGTTTCCTGTTTGATCGGGACGTTTTCCTTGGCTTCGACGGCCTGATGCAAACCATCACTCCACTGACGCCCCTCCATCAAGCGTCCTGTGAACTCGTCGACGATGATGATTTCACGATCCTTGACGACGTAATTCACATCCCTTCGATACAGGTAGCGGGCCTTGAGCGAATTGTCGATCAAGTGCGGCCATTCCATATTTCCGGCCGTATAGAAGCTCTCGACGCCGGCTAACTTCTCGGCCTCGCGAACACCTTCGTCGGTCAGCGTGACATTGTGTTGTTTTTCATCAACGGTGAAATGCAGTTCTTTGACCAGTTGGCTGGCGACGCGATCCGCTTCCTGGTAGCGACCGAGATCAAGATCGGCAGGCCCGCTAATGATCAGCGGCGTCCGTGCTTCGTCCACCAGAATGTTGTCGACTTCGTCGATGATCGCAAAATTGAGCGGCCCTTGGCACTGCTGCGCCTCCTTCGGGAAACGATCGTCCCCCTTGGCTGCCGGGCGCATGTTGTCACGCAGATAATCGAACCCGAACTCGTTGTTCGTTCCATAGGTGATGTCACAGGCATAGGCAGCTTGCTTGGCCTCGGTCGACATTCCCGACTGGATCGCATTGACCGTTAAACCCAGGTTCAGGAACAGCGGCGCCATCCACTCCATGTCACGACGGGCCAAATAGTCGTTGACCGTGACCACGTGAACGCCTTTGCCTTCCAACGCATTGAGGTAGGCGGCCAAGGTCGCCACGAGCGTTTTTCCTTCGCCCGTCACCATTTCGGCGATGCCAGCATTGTGCAACACCATCCCACCGATCAACTGCACATCGTAGTGCCGCATGCTGAGGAACCGCTTGCCTCCTTCGCGACAGACCGCAAAAGCGTCGTTCAGAATGTCATCGAGAGTTTCGCCGTCACGCAATCGTTTTCGCAGCAAGTCGGTCTGTTTGCGCAGCTCCTCATTGCTCATCGCCTCGTACTTGGGCTCAAGCAGGGTGATTTCTTCGGCGATCTTTTGATATTTGGCGACTTGGCGTGCGTTCGCAGAGCCAAAGATGGCCGTCACACCCCGTTCGATTGAACCGAACAGGCCTCCGAAAAGGACGCCCACGAGGTCCCAAAGTTGTTCAAGAAATGACATTTTGCTGTTGTGTGGTACGGGTCAAGATGACCGCTTGCTGGTTGGCTGATTCGTGCCGTGCGACTGTATTGTGCCGATTCGTTGTAACGCGCCAGCGACATGTTGGCCGTGTTTGGCTGGTCCGCCATGGCCCCGGCACAACGACGCTGGGGTTTCGATGTCGGCTGCATCCGGCCGCGCGCAACGCCCCTAAACCGTTCTATGAGCTAAAGTTACGCGTTTAGGGAAAATGGGTCAACTGTGATTGTTCTCAGGGTCCGCGATCACCGTTGGATTTGCTTGAAAACACCGGCTGAATCGCCTTCTGATCTTGCCACAGAGATTCGCTCCAAACCAGCTCACCTTGGCAGGTTCTGATCTCAATCGAAGCCCGGCCGAGCGGGAGGGGTGTAGGCCAGGACCTACGAATGCCGCCAATCGAAGACGGGCCACGTTCTAGTGGAGATCGCGGGAGGGAAATCGTTCGACCTGGGTTGCCCAACGCTCTAGGATGGAATGCGTCGCGGAAACAGCGAACTCGTCAATTTTCAATTTTTGCGATTGTCATACCCCGTGGTCGGTGAGGCCGGCGGTGCGTCTATCGTGTCCTCGCATCGAACAGTCGATCGTATGCGTTCTTCTCGAGACTCTGATTGCCTGTGGCTTCGTGTCAGGCCGCCTTGGCTATGCTTGGCGGTGATGGGGGGTCTATCCCTGCTGACACCCGGTGCGGCTCTGTCGCAGTTCAATCAACTGGGCGGGGTCGAACCAAGCGGTCAGTACCCATCGCCACTCCATTACAGCGGTCTGCAGGTCTATCGCGATGGCGATTTGGAACAGGCGATCAATGTTTTTGAATCGGCGTTGCGGAGCTCTCGTCGCGATGTCAATGGACGTTGGATCGATGCCATTCCGACGCTGGCAATGCTGGCCGAGTGCCACTGGCAATTGGGAGACTTGGTGGCCGTCCGCGAACACGTCGATCACGTCTTTCAAATCGCGATCCGCAATCGTGGTTGGCTCGGTCGCGTTGATTGGCAGTCGACGCTGCAGTCAGCAACGCGGGCATCGCAGTCGGGGCTATGGCCTGAAGCAAGCAATCTTGCGGTTTTGCCAGTTAGCGATCGGATCACGTATCGATCGGGTAACCCGTTGACGGCACAAGCCCTTCTTCAAGGCGGGCCAATCGAAGAGCAGAACCTCCGCACGATGGATGTTGTTGAATTGATGCGGGGCTTAGCCCTGGCATCCTATCGACGTCGCGTGTTGCTGGGGCCGCTCTGTGACCAGGATCCATTGGCGGTCGGTTTGCTGGAATCGACCAAATACCCGGCGGCGTTGCAAGTCGCGATCGCGCGTTCGCTGATTGGTTCCGTTCGCACGTCGGGCTACGTGACCAATTACGAGGACAAACGAGCGTTGTCCGAGGGAGCGCAATCCGGGACGTTCAACGGCGGTGTGCATCCGCTGTCGGCTATCAACATGCTTTCGCAGGCGTTGGTGATCGCAGGATCCGATCAGCCTGAGGCCGCGGTCCCACTGGCCATGAACATTGTTCACAGTGCCGCTGCACTCGGACAGCCCGAGCTGATTGGCGAAGCGATGCAGTTGGCAGCCGGTTGTGCCAGCGAGCCGCAAGCAGCGACCGTGCGTCAAGCCGCGTCGACGGTGGCAACCGCGTTGATTCGCAAGTCACGTCTGGCAACGTTGCATTGTTTGATCGCGGGGGCTGACGCTTCGATCACGGCCGGCGACGTGGTTTCAGCAGCAAACATGCTGAGTCAGGCGCAATCGCTGTCGGCTCGCCGCGACGTGCAGCAGCCACGGCTTGAGGGCTACGGTGCGTACGTCGCCGCACGCCTGGCCGCGGCGCGTGGCGTTTCGATCGGAATCGACAAGGCCACGGATCTGGATCAAGCGATCGAACGTGTCGCGGACGTTCGCGTTGAATCACCGCAATCGAAAAAAGCAGCTCGTTTCCATGCCGCGGGTCTATCAACTCGGACTGATTCGGCAAGCGATCGGGGCCTCGTTGGGTGGCGTTAGCAGCGACACACTTCTGAGAGCCTACTGCGATGATCCGCCTGCGGACGTTTGGCGACGCGATGCAGTCGATGGACTAGCCGCTGTCATGCTTGATCGCTCGATCGCGCAGGCGGCTCGAGTCAACTTGGCCGCCTCGCAAGGCTATGGGGAGCCGCTGTTACAGGCAGCCGATGCGATGTTGTCCGCCAAGTTTTTGCAGCAACTTCCCTTGGGTGGCCGAATCGTTCAGGTCCGCACGATCGCGCAAGCCGACGAGACATTGCTGGACGAGCATGCGATCGAATTTCGCAACACAGCGGGGCGGGGTCTGAAGGAAGTTCGAACCGCAGCGTTGGCAATGGTCGAGCCCAATGCGATGCAAGCCGAAGCGGCTGAAGCGAAAGCCACCGCGGTCGCCCTCAGTCGACTGCACCTGCCGCAAGCGATGCCACCTCTGCTAGACGAAAAACTGCCGATCGCGAACCTGCCCAAGCGAACCGGCTTGCTGACTTTCGTCGCGGTGGGCAACAAGCTGTACGGGACCCTGGCCAGCGACGGCAAGGTAGCGATGTGGTCGATTGCCGGTATGAGTCGCCTGCCGAGCGAGATTGGACGATTGTTGAAAGGAATCGGCGTCGGTAAGTCGCGGGGAAACCGATTGCCCGCAGACCAGTCGTGGAAGGAAGCGGCCGTGACCCTCCGACGTCACCTGTTGCCCGACGATGCGACGATCACAGAAGCAAGCTTTGATGAACTGATCATCGTACCGGACGGTCCTCTTTGGTATTTGCCGTTTGAAATATTACCGATGGGTGACGCAAGTTCTCCGTTGATCGCCGACAAGATCTCTGTCCGCTATGCGGCGACTCCCGGGCTGGCGCTGAAGCCGGTCGCCCTACCGCCGATCAGTCGCGCCATTGGTGTGGCGGCGGATCTTTTCTTCGCGCCCCGTGACCCTGACGCGAACGAGTTGATTGTCCAGTCAATTCTTGATGTCTTGAATGATCCGGTTCGAATGCCGAAAGTGATCGACACGCCAACCGGTCTGCTCGGCAATAAACTAGGTCATTTGGTCGTTGCGGCGCCGCGCACGCCACATCCAAATAGCCAGTTATTGATGAATGTCGCTGGTTACGATCAAGCTTCCCCCTATGGCACGCTCGCAGCATGGATGCGATTTCCCCCGGAAGTTCCCCGCTCAGCCATGCTGGTCGGATTTCGTACGCCGCTCGACGCCGGGCAAGTGGGGACTGGGGAAGAAATCTTCATGACCATCTGCGCGCTCAACGCGGCTGGCGTTCGCAGCATCCTGCTGAGCCGATGGGCTGTTGGCGGAGAGTCGTCCGCGATCGCGCTGCGTGAATTGCTGCAAGAGCTTCCCTTTGCAGGAATGAACGCATCGTGGAGTCGCGCGCGGATGATGCTGCGGCGAAGTGAATTGGACCCGGCTGCCGAGCCTTTACTTCCCAAAGCCGATCATGAGCGAGAAGGCCTGACCGGGGACGAACCGTTGTTCTGGGCCGGATACATGGTCTGTTCACCGGACCATCCAACGCAGAACGCTGCGAAGTAGCCGACTACCACTCTTTCGTTTCGCCAAACACGATTCCGGGCAGATAGACCGCGACGCCCGCCAATCCTGCGACCATCCAAGGTTGGAACAGCTGGCCGACTGCTGGGATCCCGAAAGCAGGTCCGAATAGGATCACGATCGTTGCCACCGCCGCGAAGGGAGACATCCGCCATCCCGATACGAAGGATGACATCGCCAGCAACAGTCCCGCCACGCCTATCGACCAGGCGTTCGTGGTGATCCCCAGCAAACGGGTAGTGGCGTCTGTCTTCACTTGCCTTTGCGGCGATGCCCTCGCGCAAGCCGCTTACATCGACACTGCCTGGATCGACATCCTTCAACTCCTTCAGCGATTCGAATAGACCGTTGTTGTTGCCCCAAATCGCGAAAATGGCAAGCAGAATACAGCCGATTAGCAAACGCGTTTGTCCGCCCAAGGCAAAGCGAAGCGGCGCGAGTTTGTCACGTTTCTTTTTGTATTTACCGCTTCGTGCATCCGCCAACATCGCCTTGATGCGATCGCGTTTAGCTTCGGCGGCTCCCTCCTCGTCGATACTGGCGGGTGAAACGGCCTTGGCATGGTCCATGACGGCAGCCGCCATTTGCCAAGCTCGGTCACGAGCATCCCCCTCGCTAAGTCCTTCGCTCTGAAGTCCCCGCTGTTCGATTTCGGCCAATCGCTTGTGATCGCTGACGTCGCTGTTGGCCTTCACCTTCGCCGCCAGGCTTGCGCAAATCTTGTCACGCCATGAATTTGCCGACGTCGAACCGGAGAATGAAGGATCGCCACTGAGTTGCGTGCGGATCTTGCACAGCGATTCGTAACCGAACAGGGACTCGAAAATGCCCTGCCATTGTTTCCCGGCGTACCTGGCAACGAACATCCGCAGACCCTCTTCGTCCGCACCGTCAATCCGCAGGTCGCGAACGAAGCGTTCGGCCGCCTGAAGCGCACCGCGGCTTTGTCGGCGCGACGGCGCTATCAGCACAAAGTGATAAGCAGCTCCGGCTCCGGCGCCCAACAGTCCGCCAAGCAGCAGACCGGGCCACATCCCGGCAATGAAGACGACCAGCAGGAACACGGCTCCGCCAACCAATCCGATTCCGTAGTCAAGCCAGGAAAGCGAACCAAGCCAAGCTCGCACGTTCGTGACGACGGGGCTCTGTCCGTCACTAGCAGCAAGAATGAGTGCCACCGCGATCGCGGCCAGAAACAACGTTGGCCCCAGCAGTATCCATCCGAATCCGAGCAGAAACGGCATCACCAGCGTCAAGAACCCGCTGACGCCAAGCAATCCGGCAAAGACAGGCGTTTTCAAGCGTAGCAGTGGAGTCGAGGCTGTGAAACCTTCCGCGATCTTCTCCCAATTGTCCGCCTGTTCCGATGTCGGCGAAAACTTGCCGTCCGCGCTGACCCCCAGAAACGCCTCCAAATCAACAATCATTTCCGACAGCGTCGCGTACCGATCTTCGGCCCGCTTTGCCATCGATTTTTCGACGATGCTTTGCAATGCTGCGGGGACACGCGCGTTGATCTTGACCAGACTTGGCAGGGGTTGCTTGGCGTGTTGCTCCAAGACTTCCGAGACAACTGAACCGTCAAAGGGCGCCCGTCCAGCCAGCATGTAGAACAGTGTGCAGCCAAGCGAATAGATGTCGGCGCGATGATCCACCGCCGCCGCATCGATTCCCTGCTCGGGGGCCATGTAAGCGGGTGTGCCGACGGCCGTTCCCTGCATCGTGACCTGCGTACCACTTTGCATGCCACTGATGCCACGATCGTCAACGTCGGACTCAAGGTCCGCGAGGTCGGGGATCTTCACAAGTCCCAAGTCGGCGACCTTGATGACACCTTCGTCGGTCAACAGCAGATTGGCTGGTTTGATGTCTCGGTGAACCATGCCGTTACGATGCGCGAACTGCAGACCGTGCGCAGCCTGCAGTGTGTAACCTGCCGCCAGCTTAGGGTCCAACGCACCTTTTTCACGAATCAACTCGTCAAGCGGCCCGCCACGCACCCATTCCATCGAGAAAAAGTGTTTGCCGGCGTCTTCGCCAAAATCGTAGATCTGAACGACGTTGTGATGCGTCAACTGGGCCGCGGCGTACGCTTCACGCGTGAACCGCGCGAGCGAAGCGGGATTGCTGGCAAGTCGTCCACGAATCGTTTTCAACGCCACCAATCGGTCCAGCGACAGCTGTTTGGCCTCGTAGACCGCGCCCATGGCGCCCTTCCCGAGCAGCCGCAAGATCCGATATCCGCCCAACCGCTCGGGCACCTCGGACAGTTCGGATGACTGATCGGAGCCTTTCTGTGATCCTGAGTGGGCTGCGGAAGCACCGGCGGAAACGATTGATTTTCTTGGCTTGGAAGGCTGGATCGCTCCGCTTTGTGGACTGTCCTCCATCGTCGCCTCGACGTTCGCCGCCGCTGATGAAGCGGCGTTCTGGGGTGCGACTGTCTCTTTGTTCTGCACAGATTTCGCCGTGGCCGGCTCCACATCTGGCCGGATGCGACCGACACCGATCTTTGGTGGATCGTCGTCGGTAACCTTCAATCGAAACGGTTTGCCACACTGTTTACATTCGGGGCGGTAACTTCCCGGCTTCGGCGTACCGAGCGATAGCACCGACTGGCACTCGGGGCACTTGATTCGCATTGGAGGTACTCGGCGCCGTGATGACTGGGAACATATTCTGCAAACCCCCAGGATATCAGATCAGAAAGTCAAGCATGAATTCTGCTACTGGGCATCCTTGCGGTGGCACGTCGAGCGTTGGGCGGACGTCGCAGGTGACACTCCAAAGAAGCGTTCAACTCAAACGCTGTTGGTCAACCATCGAGCCAAGCGAATTCGCCACGAGCGTTGCCGGTGCCGACCGGTCTTCCCGATCGTAGGATTGACCGAATCGGCGTGCTGGACAAGCTCTTCGCCGATCATCGCACATGCATCTTCAGGACGACGGCTGGCGATACAGCGAAGATCAGAAACCAGATCACTGGCCCAATGCTGGTCCCAATCGACCGACGCTGAAGCAACCAATTTGATCAAATCTCGGACATCAATCCTCTGACGCTCGTCAAGCGATGCAATTTGCTCAAAGTCAGAGTGGCCGGTCGTCGGACTGAGCCACCGCTCCAAGGCGACTCGACTCGCCGCCGCATCCAAGATCTGCATTTTGCCTTCGTGGTCGACCATGAGATTCCCGACATGGATGCCACCATGTGTGGCCCCCACCTGATGCCCCGACGCCACTGCAAATGCGACTGACGCAAGGTTGCGCAACTGAGAACGGTGATCCTCGGTGAGCCGGAGTTGTTGCCACGGCCTGGCAAAGATCCACGGCCGGATAACGCCCAGATGTCTTTCTTGAATCGCGGCCACACTGGGCAGTACCCATGAAGGATTGCAGACTTTCGCCGCCATTTCACAAGCATCGAGAATCTGTTCGCTTTGGATTTTGGTCAGCCGTGGAGGCAATTTGGTTACCTTGAGCGCCAGATTGATCCCGCGAACCGAGTCACGGCCTCGGATCAGCCAACGCCCCGACCCGCTGGCAACACATTGCTCGCCGACAAACCACTCGGGGACGTCGATCGGATTTCGAAATGCCCCCACAGCGTTGGCCGTCGCCGCATCGCTCGGCAAGGCCTCGATCGAGAAGTCCGCCGACTGAGCCGACGCAGCTTGGTCAACGCTGGTCGCAATCACCTCGCCACGCCCTGTCTCGCTCACGCGTTGGGCCATATCGCTGACGTCAACAATCGCAGCTGTTAGGTTGAATTCGGCCGCCGCATCAAGACGCACAAGTTCAATGACTTGATCAGCCAATTGGGGAAACCGACTGACGTAATCTTCAATCTGCGGGTCTTCGCCCAGCTCCGAGGTGACACAGATTTCTGCATCAATCAGGTCGAGCACATTCGACTGGTCAAGAATGCAGGAAAAATCCTTAACGTAGCTTTCGACGGTGACCGCATACCCCATTCGTCGTCGCTCCATCAAATCAATGCAGGCGATGTCGACGATCCGCTGCTCATCGAACTTCTGCTCAGCAAACTTCTGATCAGCGAGCAGACTCGAAAGCGGCGAGTCTGGATCTCGGCGACGTTGCTTACGAAGCCAATCGATCAGACTATCGATCGATGCATGCTGTGGATCGACCGTCCCGCCCATCAGATATCCTCTGCACCAAATCCGATATCTTGGCGGACGCGATCCAGAGCACGTCGGACGCGCATGCGGGCGGTGTCGGCCTTCATACCCAGCGCCTCGCCTATCTCGTTCCAATCGCGATTCTCTAGCATCAAATCGATCGCTTTCGCATCATCCTCGGTCAGCATGGATCGAATTCGCGCCACGACCTCGCGTCGTAACAGGATTTGACTCGGTGTCACTTCGCGGTTGGCGACACTCATGTCATCAACGGGCGTCATTTCGGTGCGACGAAAGTCACGACACTGTCGGGCCAGCGTACGAAACGTATCGAGCACTTGATTGTCGATGGTCGCAGGATGTATGCCAACACATCATCCGGAGTGACAGCCTTTCCGCCGTCACGTCGCGCCAGATCGGCCATGACGTCGTTGCAGATGTCCATCGACTCCGCCTGCCCCGTCAAACCGTATTGCCGCAACCGGGTCCGCGCGCGACGACGTAGTTGGTCGCCAAACCGGCGCCATACGGCGTCCAAGTTTTGCGATGGAGTTGCAGCGTCAATGCCAGCGTGGTTGGAAATCAAGGGCTCCGATTTACCGGTCATGGGCTGATCGATGAAAGGGGCGGGGGGAAACGAGGCTCAGCCTCTTGTAGGCGTCATCGCCTGCCGCAAGCGAACGCGATCTGGCCAAAAGGCTCTGCAGGAAGCACTGGTTTCATTATGCACGACGTGATGCAGAGTCGTGGCATGAAGATGTCGGTCGAACCCAGTTTTGTGGTGGAAAGGGGGGCCGTCACCAAGAGAAAGAATGGTCTCTGACCTCGTTTCCGCCATCGATCGGATACCGAAGGATTGGCGATGACGACGCGCTAGGCGTCATCAAGGGCTGTCTCAGCAAGTTCCGCCTTGCTTTCCGCCAGCGGTTCCGACTCGGATGCGACCGGTTTTTCAGGATCGATCAATCCCGATTCGGCAGCTTCCAATCGTCGCTTCGCCTCGTTGAACTCCTGCTTACCTTGAATGACGTAAATCACTCCCACCACCGCCGTCATCGCGAATCCCAGGTATCCCATGATGCCGGGAATCCAGATCAGGCAGGCGATGCCGCAAACAGCCGCGCCGGCCGCACATGCGAAGTTGATCACACCTTTGATTTGCGTGTCGCGATTCTGGATTCGCACGCTTCGACTAATCGCACTTCGAGCCGATTCGTTCGCCAGTTCACGCATGGCCGAGAGATTGCCGTTCCTTTCGGGAGCTTGTGACCGCGGCACCAGCGGAGCATCGGGGTCGATCGACCCCTGCTGGAGCGGCTCGCTTCGCGAAAGAATCCGACTCTTCGAAATCGAATTCGATGTGGACACCGAGACCGTCTCGGGCTGGGATGCATCCGTGACTGCGGCTTGTCCGCGACTGAGCAACCGATTCATGTAGGCTTCAATCGAATCTTCGTCTTCCAGGTCATCGTCGCGTCGGGTGTCCGCATCACGCGGCTCGAGCTGTGCTTCCGTTTGAGGCTCTTCCTGCGGTGCAGACGAATCATAGTCGGTGCTGAAGTCAGCTTCCTCGGCTTGTTGAGTCTCGTCGACTGAGTCGTCGGTGCTCGCAGGCACTTCGCTGGCCGATTCGTCGATCTGCTCGACACGAAAGCCTTCAGGATCATTTGACCATTCGCTTGCGAGTGACTCTTCGGCGTACTCCCGATCCCAACCTGATTGTTCGGCATGCGCGTCCCATGACGATGTCGGCTCTTCGGCCATCAAGTACGTACCGTTGGATGTAGCGTCGTCTTCCGTTGAGTCGCTCTCGAGGTCCTTGATCAGCATGCTCGCCAACGACCCCTCAACAATCGATGAATCATCCTGGCTCGGATCCTCCGCATTGGCGTCCTCGTGACCTTGCGACCAAACATCCGCCTCGCCGCTGTCCGCCTCAACCTGGGCGTCAATTTCATGTCCCGCTTCATCCCAAACCGACGTCATCTCGGGGGACTCCGCTTCGTCGGGGGATTCAGTTGCTTGGTTCCATGGCGACCCAAAGGACGACGCGGCATCATCGCGCAGCTCGACTTCCGGTTGCGACTCAGGCTCTGACCAAGCACCATCGGAGTCCGCCTGCCACGGATTCGCCGGTTCGCGGTCGCTGTCAGCCGCGTCATCGGCCGATACATTGCTCGGCCAAGGCGAATCTTCGTGTTGGACGTCACCCCAAACGCTCGCCACAGATTCACTCGATTCGGGTTCCCCCTCGGTCGCTGACGCCTCCAGCTCACTACGGGCCACGGAATCCAACGATTCTGAGCCCACTGGTTCAGCGTCGACTGATTCTGAACCGACGAATTCAGCGTCGACTGATTCTGAACCGACGAATTCAGCGTCGACTGATTCTGCGTCGGCCAGCGACCACGGAGAATCGGTCTCGCCATTATTGACGTCTGAAGCTAGCTCGCGATCGACATCCCCTTCACTCGCACCTTCCCAAGCCGCCGTATGCTGGGGCACATCGGAATCGACTTCGCCATTATTTGTCCAGCACGATTCCTGCTCACGGGCCGTGGATTCCCTTTGATCATACGATTCAGACGCAGTGGATACAGAGTCCGCATCCGGTGACGGGGCATCCATATCATCGGACGATGATTGAGACGTTGGCCACGCGCTGACACCGTCATCCGTCTGTTGATGTTCGTCGATTGCCAGATCGGCCAGACTAGCGGCCGCAGTTCCCTCACCGAGCGCGGTCGCGGGGAGCCATGAGTCCTGGTCGCTCTCAGTTTCCACAGGGGGCTGGCTGTCACGGGCAGCCTCGACTTCACCGAGCCGCGCCAGCGTTTCGTCGTACTCCTTTTTCATCTGGCTGAGCTGATCGTTGGCCGTGCGAAGCTCTTCTCTCAGCGACTGGAACGCCTCGGTCGTCGGTCGGGACTCGACGTCTTGAAGGGCATCATCGCGTTCGCGTTGCACATCGTCCAACCGTGCGGACATGGCCGCGTTCGCTTCACGTAGTTCACTCAGTTCGCCATTGGCCCGAGCCAACTCTAATGACAACTGATCGACAGCGGATCGTAATTCGTCGGCTTCGGCGGCCCAGCTATCTCGGTCTTGATCGCCACGCGCGTTGCTTTGCGCGACGAGCGACTCAAGTTGTCGGACCGATTCGCACGCTTCTTCGTAGTCGCCGCGAAGCCGCGACGATTCCTCGCTCGCCTGGGCCACGGACTGTTGCAAAGCGGCAACTTGGTCGCGAAGCTGCTGAGCGACGCGCTCGCTCTCTTCCAGTTGCGTCTCATGCCCCTCGCTTGTCCGGGCGACCGATTCTTCCAGCTCAGCAATTTGATCGCGAAGCTGCTGAGCGACGTGTTCGCTCTCTTGCAACTCTGCAATTTGATCGCGAAGCTGCTGAGCAACTTGTTCACTCTCTTGCAACTCTGCAATTTGATCGCGAAGCTGCTGAGCCACTTGTGCACTCTCCGCCAGCTGCACGTGGTGCCCCTCGCTCGTCTGGGCAAGCGATTCTTGCAGTTCCGCAACTTGATCGCGGAGCTGCCGAGCGACTCGTTCACTTTCTTCCAACCGCGCCCGGTGCTCCTTCAGGTCCATTCCCTGGCCCGATTTTAGCGACTCGATCTGCGATGCCATTTCCGCAACGCGAGCTTCTGCTTCGCTGCGACGAGCTTCGCTTTCTGCCTGTGCATCGATTGCCTGGTCGCGGGCAGCTTCCAGTTCGACTCGCAGCCGCAGGTGTTCGTCGCGCTGTTGCTGTTCGCGAGTTTCGATCTGTTCTTGCTGACCTGACAGCTCTTCGATCTGAATGTTCAACGATTCGAATTGCTCGCGCATCCGCTGAACCGCTAGCGTTGCGGTCTCAGCCTGCTGGTGCGATTGCTGTAGCTGGCGCGTCGCATCCTCAAGCCTGCGGCGATACTCGAACTCTTGGCCGCGAAATTCCGCCTCGCGACGGTTGAATTCTTCTTGCTGACTCTGCGCTTCTTCTCGCAGCTTGATCAGCTCGTGCTGTCGCTGCGTGAATTCGTCATACAACTGAAACGTCGATGCTTCCTGAGATTGAACCCGAGCCTCACGTCGGTACAAGTTTTCCGCACGGGACCATAACTCGGATTCACGACTTCGCAAATCAGATTCGCGTTCATCGCAGCGGTTTTCTCGCCGGTCGCACTCAATCTGTCGCTCACGCCACTGATCGACCTCGCGACGAAGCCGCTCGCGCCAGATCACTTCTTCTGGCGGCGGCAGCTCTCGGTGGGAGGTTTGAAAAGTCGAGGTTGATGCCGCCCCCGTGGAATCCTTTGATTGGGTTGGCTCGGTACGCCGAGTCGGATCAAAGGAACCTGTCGGTGCGTCGAAGATCGAACGTGGCCCCGACGAGAACGACTTTGAGGAAAACGAATCCGAGGGAAAACCGGCGTCAAGCTGCAAACTGGCCTGTGTTTGCGAGACCATCAAGAGCTCGAACTGGTATGCACCCAGCCGTAACGTGTCACCAATCTGCAAGCATGCTTCGGTCGTTCGTGTCCCATTGATTTCGATCGGAACGGAATACGCGCGAACGAGCACCCGCGATGCGTCACGGATCAAAACCGCGTGCATCGGCCGCAAGGCACTGTCACTCAAGCGTATCGAGCAGCCTTCGGCACTGCCAAACGTGTATCGATTCCCAGTCAACCGCAGGCGTCGCACTGGTGCGCAGACGCGGATCACTCGAAACTCAATCGCGTCGCTATCCGGCGCGACCGTTGAGCCGCCCGGTCGCTGGGCTGCGGGTTGGGCGGGCGCAGGCTGGGCGGGCGGCTGTTCAGAGGTGGCGGAAATACTCGCGCATTGGTCGATTCCTTGTTGAGCTGATTCCAATGACTCGCCGTAGGTCGGTGTCGCAAATCCCTGATGCACTGGATTCTGGGCGGCAGATTCCAAGGACGATCCGCTTGTGTGATCCGTACTCACCGTCACTGTCCCTTCCGTGTCGAACAACGCTCTTGAGCGGCAGTTTCTGATCCCTTTGTCGTCCAAAGGAATCTCTCAGCGGCGCAAGTCCCGCTCCGATGCGCGCATCCCTCTCCTGTTCCTTATTCGGACGTCCTGCTTCCATCCGGTTAGCGAATCTGGACGGTCTGAGGCCCTTTTAGCAGGCTTCGGCGCAGGAAACATGAGGAACCGCAGATCCCCTCCGAAAGGGGGTTTTCTTGGTGACATTCCGAAATGTCCGGTTCAATCGAGCCCGATTGAGGGTCAATCTTGGGGCTGCAAGGTCTTTGCAACCCTTACTTTACGTACACTCAGCAAAGAAATCGTCAGAAACGGGTGCCATGAAGGGCGTTTTCTCGGACCTTGTTCCTATCATTGGGCCGGATCGAATCACTTTTCTGCGAAACCACAGAGTGAAGTGCTGCGTATCACGGAAGTCTGAAAAGAAACACTGGTATTCATTCGATTTTGGGTGAGTGGAAACCGGCTGTTGCTTGGACGAGCGGTTTTCGGTTCTCCCACTACCCAACGCCAGATCGCGGCGGCCTTCTTTTCCTCACGAGGTGATGCGATGTCCAGAAAAGATGCAATTAAAAAACTGCGGGAACAACTCGTTCGGCGCCGGGATGCCCTCCATCGCGCTTTGGAAGGCGACTTGAGTTTGCTTCGAGAGTTGCACCAGGAGAAGACCGGAGACGTGCTGGACGCTGCCGCTGATACGGTCCAAGACGAATTGAACAGTCAGCTGATTGAGGCTGAGAGTCGAGAGCTTGCCGCCATCAACCAAGCGATTGGTCGCATCAAGCATGGCGGGTATGGCGATTGCGAGAGTTGTGGCAAGCCGATCCCGCTGACGCGTCTTCGTGCGATTCCCTACGCAACGGATTGTATTGCTTGTCGTCGCAAATCCGAGTCGCAAAGCAGGTCGGGCGCCGCGGTACTTTGGAATCGTGTGTTTGACAACGCCGAGGTCGATTCTGTTTAGTCGCAAAACCTGCAGCTCCGGTTGATCGGCTTCGGCCGATTCCAACACAGCATCGGTTCACGCAAACTTCGCGGTCGGTCACCTGCCCGGCCGTTTTTAATGCGCCGCCGATGACGGTTCTGACAGTCGCCGACGGTTCTGACAGTCGCCCTGCTCAGGGATGCCGATGCCAGCTGGTTCGAAGCTGGCCTACCAAGATGGTCGATACGTATGATTGCACCACCTCCCCCTGGTCTCTCCCTTTCGGCTCAGCGCTCCCATGGTCGTTTCGATTGTTCTTCGTTTCGTATTCAGGAAACATGTCCTGTCTCTGTGTGTCGCCACAACGCTCACGTGCAGCTTCGTAGCCGCACAGGAAAGCGACGGCAGTCGTAGCGTCAGTGTCCGTCGTCTATCGCTTGACGATGCCAGTGAGCCTTCGGTTTCACTTGATCTGCAGCGTGAGAGGCTGTTCAACGAACTCGCCGAGGAGTTCAGCACATTTGATCGACTGGGTAACCTGGTGCGACGCGTTTCGCAACTGGTCAAGCCAAGTGTCATTCACATTGAAGCGCACAAAACCGAAGAAAAAGCTGGTTCACGCGAATCGTATGACGAAGCCGGCAGCGGTGTCGTGATCAATGTCGGCGATGGCCAGCCGTGGGTGCTTACGAATCGACACGTGATTCTGGGTGCCAGCCCTCGAGAGATTCTGCTGCGTACCAGTGATGGTCGCGAATTCTATCCGACGAAAGTCATTTCTGACCCCAGCACCGATGTGGCGGTCATGAAGATCGACATGTTTGATCTTCCACCTGCACGCATGGGTGACAGCAACAGTGTTGACATCGGTGACTTTGTGATTGCCATCGGCAGTCCCTTTGGGCTCAGCCATTCGGTGACATTTGGGATTCTCAGCGCGAAAGGTCGTCGCGATCTTTCACTGGGAGAACAGAAGATCGAACTTCAGGATTTCTTTCAGACCGACGCCGCCATCAATCCAGGAAACAGCGGCGGTCCACTGCTGAACCTGCGCGGCGAGGTGATCGCTCTGAACACGGCCATCGCCAGCAGCAGCGGTGGAAGCGAGGGAATTGGATTCGCGATCCCAATGAATATGTCGATCAAGGTGGCAGATCAATTGATCCGTTACGGCAGACTTCGCCGTGGCTACCTGGGAGTCACACTCGATCCCGATTTCACCTCTGCCGATCTTGCCGCGGCGGGCTACAACCTGCTCAACGGAGCTCTGGTCAAAAATGTTCGCTCCGGGTCGCCGGCGGAATTAGCTCACTTGCAACGCGGCGACATCATCGTCGAATTCAATGGCAACTCTGTCGACAACGATGATCATCTCGTGGCACAGGTTGGCCTGACTCCCATCGGTGATTCGATTCCGATGATTATTTATCGTGACGGCAAGCGATATCGCACCGAGGTCAAACTGACGGATCTGCAGTAACCAAGCTGGTCCCCGGTGGCGTCCTCTCATACCATCCGCATCCGTCTCCAACTGCCTTGGATGAATCGGGACGCCATCATCATCGCCAGCAGCCAAACCCACATCGCGACCATCCACCACCACCAGTGAAGCTGGCCTGCCCAGTGAGATTGGCCTGCATTGGGTTCAATCGTGAATCCGATCAGCAGAGCGACTCCCGAGGCCACCACACCCGAGAGCAACACGAACCAGGTGTCGCCGGCACCTCTGAGTGCGCCGGCCAAGATCAACTGTACCGCGTCAAGCACCACATAGATCGCCACAAACTTCAGCAAACCTCTTGCCAGGGCGATCGATTCCCGCGCGTCCGCCCCATTCCCATTCAGTCCGCTCTCATTCAATGAGTACAACGACATCATGACGTCGGGAATGGCCAAATATCCGATCAACCAGATCCCGGAATAACAACCGCCGATCGCTAAAGCCCCATAGACGCTACGAGCCGCACGGGCTGGTCCGCTCTGCAATAAATGTCGCCCCACCAGGACCGATGTCGCGATGGACACGCCGATGAGGGGAATGAATGCGATCATGTTGAAGTTGATCGCCATGGTGGTCGCGCGGAGCGGAATATCGCCGAGACTGCCGATCCGCAGCACGATCACAGTGAAACCGCCTGACTCGGTCAAGTACATCAGACCGGTGGGGAAGCCAAAAAACAACAAGTTGCCCAGGACCGCACGGTCGAAACCAAAACCCGCGCGAAAACCATAGAGGGCCTCGTACTTCGGACGTAGCAACAAACCTCCATAGCAGATCACTTTGAACCAGAAAGAGGCAACGCTGCCGATTGCCGCACCGGCAATGCCCAGTTCCGGGATCGGTCCGGCGCCAAAAATCAACAGCAGGTCGAGAACGAAGTTCAACAGTCCTGAGGCAACGGAGACCCACATGATCACGGACGTACGTTCGGTCCCGCTAAAAAAACCGCTCAGGGCGGTCTCGAGCACCAAGCCGACGGCGCCCAGCATCAGCAGTCGAAGATAAGTCGCCTCCAACTTGATCAGACCTTGCGGCTGCGACGTCACTTCGAACAACCAGGTTGCGATCGAGGAAACACCTGCGAACAGCGGTGCAAACATCAGTGACAGCCACACGGCTTGCCAGAGAAAACGGCCGATGCGTTGCTCCTGGCCAGCTCCAACGTACTGGCCGACAATGGCGCCCGTCATCGATGCGATGCCGACTGGCAAACAAACCAAGACCCAAAACAGGTTGCCGCCGGCCATCGACGCGCTCATCGATTCGCCGTCATACCAAAGCAACAGCGTGCGATCGGCAAACAGAACCAACGAGAACATGCCGGCGCTAATCATTAACGGCAAGGCAACCTGCAGCACTTCGCGAGCCGACGCGAAAAGCGTGTCGTCCACGGCCGACCGAGCCTCAGCGGATGTCATCTTCGTATCGCAGATCCGACAAGTGCGGCAAGCATGCCAGCCAATAGCCCGCCTAAGTGAGCTCCGTTGGCTACGTTGGGAATCAACGGTGTCATGCAGGCCACCAACCAGCCGAGCATCAGCACCACGTTCATGGGCACCATGTGAATGGGATAGCTCGGGTCAATCATGGGACGAATCCACAGATAACCGAACAAACCATAGACCGCACCGGAGGCACCGATTGCAAAGGGCGAACCACGCAGTGCTTCCGGCATAAAATCTGCTTCGGGAAGCATCACCTGCAACATCATGCCGGCGATCTGAGTCGATAGAGTCAACAACAAGAAGAACAGCGAGCCCTGCAGTCGCTCGATCGCCGAACCAAGAAAGAAAATCCACAGCATGTTGAAGGCTAAATGAAACGTGTCTCCATGCAGAAACATCGGTGTCACGAAACGCCACAGCTCGCCTTTGCGAATCGAGGCGAATGGATCTTCATTGGCGTTCACGTAGTCGCGCAGATCGACAAACGAAAGGCCAAGGTAGGTCTTTTGTGCGAAGGTTGGCGTCTCGGTGATCGGCGCTCCGGGGCGACCTCCGAATTCGCTGGTAAAACTTGCCACGACCGCGATCACGATGATCCCGATCGTCACCGGAATGGATTGTTGTCGCACGGCGGCTCCGGCCAAAGGTCCGCCATGATCACTTGGCATCGAACGCACCATGTCACGCTGCTCAGCGACACGTTGCTGGTGCTTTGAAATCCGATCGTTGCGAATGCGACTGACTTCTTCTTCGACCTGATAACGATCGCTGTCGGGGGATTCCGCAAACGCAACAAACTCTTGCTTGGCTTTGTCGACATCCGTTTCGTCTCGAATCCAGATGTTCCAACTGGCGCCCGGCTGATCGTTCCCCGGCTCACTGTCGCTATCTGTCGTGGCATCGATCGACAGCGTTACCAAGTAATCACAAAAACGCCGCGCAAGCGAGCCGTCCGTCAATGTTCCGATTCGCCGCATGAAGATAATGCCGTGAGCCTGGCCGCTAAACTGTCTAAAGGTTGCTGTTGTACGCGGTGAGCGTCTTAAACGCACGCCCACAAAGTGAACGGGCGATGCGGAGGCCCGGCGAGATCGACGCGAAAAGAGACCGATTTGGCCCCCGCGGCGAAGTGATCAGCGGAGTCGGAACAGGCAAAAACGCCGCGAATTCTCGGTCCTCGGGCTGCCAGGAGCCGATTGTGCCTTGCCGCAAGGCGGTGTGGGTGAATATCATGTGGTGTAAGAATTCCAATCTACAAATCCAATCTACTCGTCACTGACGAAGGGTCGATACGACGATGGCAGTTAAATTAAGTGAACGAGCCGCCGAAGAAGTCAAGCGGTACCAAAAGGAACATAACTTCGGCGAAGAGGTGGTGTTGCGAATCGGCATCGCGGCCGGTGGCTGCAGCGGATTCAGCTACACGCTGAACTTCGACGATAGCTTCGACGACAAAGTGGACAGCAAGTACGAATGTCACGGTGTCGCAGTCGTCGTGGATAAAAAGAGTGCGTTGTACCTCGACGGAACCACGGTCGATTGGTACGAAAGCCTCGAAAAGCAAGGTTTCACTTTCGAGAACCCCAACGCCACGAAAAGCTGCGGTTGCGGTAGCTCGTTCCAGGCTTAAGGCACCGAATATAACGCCTAGATTCTCAATGGTCACTTCATGCATCAGCGTGAAGTGACCATCGTGGTTTGTACCTGGCCATTCGCGTCAGCTCTCCCTCGACAGCCACCATCGCCACACGTTCTCGGGAAAAATCGTTCCCGCGCGTGACAATCCCCCCGCGGATTCCTCCTACAGACGTAGCGCGGCCCGCATGAGGCCGCATCTCGTCTCATCTAACTGTCCGGGGAGGACAACATGCCGACTCAACCCAAACTTTTCTGGTCGGTCGTGATCGTCGCGAGTCTCGTCTGTTCGGCAAACCAATCGTGGGGCCAATGTTCATCCGGAAGGAACTCCTCAGGGATGAGAGGTTCGCCGGCCGTCAGTGGCTCGCTCGCTTCCGCCGTGCTGCCTTCGTACAACCGCGGAGGCTTGAATACGCCGTTGAGCTACGCCCAGCAGCGCCAGCTACAGATGGTCGAGCAGCAATTTGCGGCAGCGAGGCAACGCGCCTATCGCCAACAGGCTCAACGCTATCAAGATCAACAAGCCCTGCTGAGCATGCGGCAAGAGCGAGCCAAACGGACTCGGCAGCAACGCGCCGAGCGGATCGCCCGAGCGAGAACAAGGCGAGAGGCACTTCGCAACAATTCGACGCAATCCAGCGGCCAGCAGGTGCTTGTCTCCACGATGAGCGAAACCTGATTGGCCGGCGCAAAAGCCAGCTTCAACGCGATTTTGTTGGTAGTGACCGCATTCATGCGGTCTTCCGGCGAATACCAGATGGGGTGGCCGGCGGTCGAGCGTCAGTGAGCCACCGGAATTCCGCTGGATCGATACTGGGGGCTCGCTGACGCTCGACCACCAGCCACACGCTCATTGCAGATCAGCCATTAAGAACGTGCTTTGAAAGTCACACGGGCTCGAAAAAGGGAGTGGATTCGACCGCATGTTTGCCGTTTGTATGTCGGGGGCGTAAGATAGACCTCCTTGTCACTTGCTTGTGAGACCGATCATGGTCACCAGCTCCTCATCGAATTCCAACTGTGCTAGCGAAGAGTTTTTGGCGTTACTCAGTCGAGCTCGCGGGGGAGATACAGAGTCGCTGGGAGGTTTGCTGCAGTGGTATGCCAACTATCTGACGATTCTGGCGACGACCCAGCTTGATCGCCGACTCCGCCGACGCATGAACCCATCGGATTTGGTCCAAGAGACGATGTTGGCGGCGCATCGCGACTTCGCCGACTTTCGTGGCCAAAGCCAGCCGGAGTTGTTGGGTTGGCTCCGCAAAATCCTGATCAACACGCTGCATCGAGCATTCGCCACACACGTCAAGGCAGGCAAACGCGACGTGCGACGTGAGGTCTCGATTGACCAGATTTCCAATCAGATGGAGGAGTCCGCCTGCAACCTTGCATCGATCCTGCCGGGCCGCGTGGCCTCGCCGAGCGAACCGTTGCGGGCACGTGAGCGCGCCGTTGACCTGGCGAATGAGTTGAACAAACTTCCGCCGCAATACCGAGACGTGATTGTCTACCGCGTCATTCAAGGCTTGTCGTTTGATGAGATCGCCGAACAGATGGAGCGAACCAGCGGTGCCGTAAGAATGCTCTGGTTGAGAGCGTTGGAGCAATTCAAACTGACCTACGAGGGTCCGCAGAACGAGGACCCCGACGATGACAGGTAGTCACTGTGACTTGGAAGTGGCAGCTGCTCCGTCAACGATCGCCGAGTTGAGCGACGACCAGCAGCAAAGGCTGACGCAACTCCTTGATCTTTACTTGCGCGGTCTTGAACAGGGAGACCCAATCGACGTTCAGCAGATGCTCAGTGAAAACGTTGACCTCGCGCTGGTGTTGCGAGCGTACCTCTCGAAGCTCGATGGCCTGCACGGGATCGCTGCTGGTTTTCAGAATCACGGCGAATTGGAGCCACTTGTAGCCGGTGAGCCCAATTCGGATGAAGCGAAGTCGCGGATCAAATCGCTGAAGCTGGGCGAATACACGATCGTTCGCGAACTTGGCCGCGGAGGAATGGGAATCGTCTATGAGGCCAAGCAAAGGACTCTCAATCGCCGCGTAGCCCTCAAGCTGTTGCCGATGGCTTCGATGCTCGATGCGCGACAGATTTCTCGTTTCAAGAACGAGTCCCACGCCGCGGCCCAGCTCCAACATCCCAATATCGTGCCGGTCTACAGCTTCGGAGTCGAACGCGGCATTCACTTCTATGCAATGCAGTTCATCGAAGGCCAAACGATCGACTCGTGGATCGCATCGTCGGTAGATGACCAGTCCCCACACCAATGGCGTCAAACGGCGCGAATCATCACGGATGCGGCTGATGCGTTGCACTGTGCTCACGAGTGCGGCATCGTGCACCGCGATATCAAACCGTCCAACTTGATGCTCGATCACAATGGAAAAATTTGGGTCACCGATTTTGGACTCGCCCGTTGCCAAAACGATCTTTCCTTGACGCTCAGCGGCGATCTCGTCGGCACCATGCGTTACATGAGCCCCGAACAGGCCGGCGGACGAGCCGAGTTGGTCGATCACCGAACCGACATCTATTCGCTCGGGGCGACCATGTACGAAATGCTGACTGGGGATGCAGCGATCAAGGGAGACGATGGCCCATCGGTGCTCAGCGAGATCGCCAACGCCAATCCGCCTCGCCTGCGTCGAATGATGCGGCACGCACCCGCCGATTTGGAAGTCGTCTTGCTGAAGGCAATGGCGAAGAAGAAGGATGATCGATACGCAACGGCCCGCGAGTTCGCCGATGATTTGAAAGCGGTGCTCGAAAATCGTCCGACCCTTGCCAAACCTCCCTCACTGCCGACCATCGCCGGTCGCTGGGCAATCCGTCATCGCAAACTGGTTGCGGCGGCGTCGATGGTTTTGCTGTTCGGGATCCTCGGGTTGGCGGCCAGTACCGTGATCATCGCCCAAAAAAACCGTGACATAGAGAAGTACTTTCGCCAGGCTCAGGAAACGGTCGATCGACTTGGAACTCGCGTTGCCTCGCAACTCGCGTCGGTGCCCGGAGCCGAGCACGTTCGCCAGTCGCTGCTCAGAGACAACCTTGCCTACTACCAGCAGTTTGTTGCACAAGCGACCGGCGATCATGAATTGCAAGCCGAGTTGGCGATGACGCACAGCCGAATCGGTGCTTTGGTCAAGGAGCTGGAGTCTGCGGAGCGATCGATCCCGCACTACGAAAAGTCGGCAGAGATCTATCGGGAACTCGCCGAGAAAACTCCCGATTCGCTAATGCTACTGCGGGAAATGGCGCAAAACCTGAACCAGCTGGGTCTGGCGGCTCACGCGGCTGGGCAGACTGCCAAAGCGTTTTCGGCTTACGAAAATTCGATTCAATTGCAGCGGCGACTCGTTGCTCAAGACGTGGATTCCAACGATCAAACCGAATTGGCTCTAACAAAGAGTAACCACGGCCTGCTGTTGAGCGAATCTGGAGATGCACAGAGAGCTCGCGCCGAGCTGACCGAAGCGATCGAGTTTCTGACCGCGGCGACGACCGCCGACGGCAGCAACGTACTCGCCGCTCGCGGGTTGGCCGCGGCACTGGGAAATCTGAGTTCGCTCTCACTGGATACGAACCCCGGCGATTCGATCCCGCTGCTCGAACAGGCGATTGATCACCAGTTACGTATCAGCAGGCAAGCCTCCAATCCTTTAAAGCCCTCTCGCGAAATCGCGACCACGTACAACACACTTGGTGCGGCGTATCTCGGAACCGGGCAGCTCGAGCAGGCCACCGAAGCATTTTCTAACGCCGTTCGCATCCAACGCCGTCTACAGTCGATCGCACCGTTGGTTGACGAGTACCGTGTCGAGTTGGCGATGAGCCTGAATAATTTGGCCACCGCGTTACTGAAAAAAGGAAATCAAAGCGGCGCCAGCAAGGCGGCCGAGGAAGCAATTTCGCTGCAACTGGCTTGCCTTCGGGACAAGACCCCCGAGGGGAGTTCGTCGAGTCGCCTGGGCGTGATGTTCAACAACCAGGGCACTGCTCTGAAGGCGATCGGAGACATCCAGGGCGCCGTCACCTCGTTTCAGTCGGCCATCAAATACCAGCAAACGGCAATCACTCTCGACCCGCAATCACCACAATACAACCAATACCTACTGCAACATTACTCGAACTTGCTGCGTTTACAGGTCTATGATCAGCGATGGCGAGACGCCGAACGAACAAGTGGTCAATACCGCGACGCGGCCTCGCAGCAGCCCACACGATTGCTGGCAGTAGCCGAGGATTTGGCTGGCATGTCTCAATTGGCTCCCGCAGGACAGCGTCGAGATCATGTCGTCTCCGAGATTGCTGCGACACTCCTCGCAGCACGTGAAGCGGGAATCGATTTTGATTCGTCAATACTGCGACGCGAACCGTTTCGCCCGCTTGCTCACGAGCAAAGTCTGCGAAAGGTGGTGCAACCATGACTTCGCTCGACGACCGCCAGAGGAGACCTGTGCGAGTCAATCGGATTGAAAGGCTGGAAACCCGCCACATGCTCAGTGCCGACGGTCTCTCGATCGATCACTTCCATGACGAATTCGTCGAGCAGCTGAGCCAAGCGTTCCACACCTCCCAATCGTTACGCGGATCCGAGTTCGATGTTCGCGGAACCGAACGGAGTCGGACTGGGCGAGCAAGTGAAGATCAAACGATTCGTCCTCTTTGTGACGAGCTCGGCCATCGCAATCACACTCACGATCCATCAGGTATCGATGGCGGTCGTCGCGAAAGAGCGGATCAATCGCTCGGCCGCGAGGGACGCCATTACCATTCACTGAACATCGCCCGCGTCGCCAATCCGCCTGGTGGCGAGGGCGAACTGGTTACCAACAACAATTTGTTGAGACCACCTCCGCCTGCGCAATTCGAGCCGACAACGACTACCGCCCCGATCGACAACGCCAGGTTAGCGATCACGAGTTCCCGGATTACGTTTGTCATCTTTCTTCCAAGCGTTTCGTCCAGCTCGCCGCTGGACAACGGAGCAGGTCGATCAGCGAGCATCGCACCAGGTGAGCCTCGCGCTGCACCGCAGACCACTCCCGCGGATTCTCCCACCGCGGACTCCCGGTTGCCGCGAAGCACGGAGCAAGTTCGAACGCCCGCTGAGCAAGCGGCACAGCAGGCGGAGCAAGCCGATGCGGTGCAACTTGTTTCCGTCCGCCAGCGAGACGATTTCTTCGCCGTCGCAACCGCCATCGATGCAGTTGTCGAAGATCGAACGACGAATGCCGGCGCATCACCAAGGTTAAACATTTCGTTGGAGGCACTTCGTTTTGACGATACGCCGCTCGCACAATGGTTGGAGCAATCCGAATCGCTCGAGGACAGTTTTACTGAACTCGAAGAACTACTCGATGCAATCGCGCTGGAGCGTGCAGAATCGATACAGCGTCGCAACAACGTGCCTCGACCAACGATCCCTGTCGAGAATCACACCGATGCAATCGTTGAATCACCTTCGCAGCAGGATTGCGATGGTATGATTTTGTTGTTGCCAGCCGCGTCGCTGGCGAATCCGGTAGCTCAGGTTTTCGATCGGCTCGACGATGCGGCGGTCAGTCAATGGACAGTTGGAGTCGGATTCTACCGCGCGTTGGAGGTGATCGGAGACACACAATTCGCAGACGCTTTCATCGCTTCCGAACTGGCAATCGAACCCTTTGTCAGCGCGGCTGCGGAAGGCCAGCATGCTGGGACATTTACTTGGCAATACGATTCGTCATCGTCGTCGCATCAAGCCGCCGGCATCGTCTTCTGCTGTTTGGGGATTCAGTACCTGAGAAATCGCAAGCAGGAAACGGATCACACTGCAGTTGCCCGCCGGAGTGTCTCGCGCGGTGAAGAAATGGTTGATTGACGAGTGCGCCCTGGCTACGGTTGAGACGCATTGCGGTTGTTTTTTCGTTCAGTTTTCGTTTAACGGCAAGCCGCAGGCGACTGCGTCCGCCTTTAATTGTCGCCTGCGGATTGCCGTTAAACATTCTCGCTAGCTCCTGTTAGACTGTGTGAAATTCTGGATTCCCTCACCAAGTTGTATCAGCAGGCCATCATGAACGCCCAAATCAATCGTCGCAACGCAATCAAATCTGCTATTACCGGGGTCGCCCTTTATCACGGCGCCTGTGCTCGCCCGATCTCGGCGGCGGAAAGTCCCAACGAGAAGCTGAACCTCGCCTGCATCGGCGTTGGCGGGCGCGGCGCGGCAAACGTGTCCGGCGTGAAAAGCCAGAATCTGGTTGCCTTTGCGGATGTCGACGAGCAACGTGCGGAAAAATCATTCAACAGCCATGCGAAGACTCGTCGGTTTACCGATTACCGCAAGATGTTGGATCAAATCGGCAAGAACCTGGATGCGATCGTCATCAGCACTCCCGATCATTCGCACTTCCATCCCGCATTTGCAGCGATGCAGTTGGGCCTGAACGTCTATCTCGAAAAGCCGCTTGCACACAACGTCTGGGAAACACGCACGCTGACCGAGCTGGCAAAGAAGAACAAGCTTGCAACTCAGCTTGGTAACCAACGGCATGCAATGGAGAACATGCACCGTGTGGTTGAATTGATTCAGAGCGGAGCAATCGGCAACGTTCGGGACGTGCATTGCTGGATCGGCGGTGATCGAGGCATGCCGGCAATACCGACCGAGACGCCGCCGGTACCTGCCAGCTTGGACTACGACCTGTGGGTTGGTCCGGCCAAGTATCGTCCCTACCATCCATCCTTTTGCCCCTATGGCTGGAGGTTTTGGTGGGACTTCGGAACCGGAGAAACCGGAAACTGGGGCTGTCACATTCTGGACATCCCTTTTTGGTCGCTGGGATTGCGTCATCCAGATCGAGTCGACGCGTCGGGGCCCGAAGTGGATCCCGAGCGTTCACCCAAGGCGATGCACGTGAACTATCGATTTCCCGAAACGAACCAGGGCTCGCCGGTCAATCTGCATTGGTATCACGGCACGCCGGAAATACTTCAGCAACATGGCCTTTCCGGAAAAGGAGATAACACGTTGTTCATTGGTGATGAGGGCATGCTGTTGTGCGGGTTCAGCCAGCGAAAGCTACTTCCGGAGGACAAGTATGCCGACTTCAAAACTCCCGAGCCATTCATTCCTGATTCGCCCGGATTCCACAACGAATGGATCAGTGCCTGTAAAGGTGGCGCCGCCTCGACATGCAATTTCGAATACTCAGGTCCCATGGCTGAAACCGTATTGCTTGGCAACGTCGCCTATCGCGGGGGAGGATTCGATTGGAACTCCGAGTCGCTGGAAACAGGCGGAAACGAAACAGCACAAGCGTTGATCCGCGAAACTTATCGCAAAGGCTGGGAGGTCTAAGAGAATCAAACGGGGCGAATCTTGATGGGTGGCTGGTGGTCGAGCGTCAGCGAGCCCGCAGTTCCAACCAACGGAATTCCGGGGGCTCGCTGACGCTCGACCGCCGGCCACCCTAGGAACGGCAATCTCAATTTGCCAATCAATCCAAGGAGCGACAGCTAGGGCAGCGAAACCTGGCTTGGGTGCTGCAAGTACCCAATCAGATCGCGGACCTGTTCAGGCGATAACGTATCGAGAAGCCCATCGGGCATCGGCGACTTTTCAGTGATTTTTCGTGACTGAATCGAATCTTTGTCAAACGTCAACAACTCGGTCGCAGTCTGCACCGAAATGGTTCGATCCGTCTCTTCGGTCACCAAGCCGTTGATGATGCGATCGTCATCGGTCAACAAAATCGTCATCCGATAGTCTTTGTCGACAACGCCGCTGGGGTCGACGATATTGCTCAGCAAGTAATCAAGATTGCCCCGATTCGCACCAGTCAAATCGGGACCGATTTTGGCGCCCTCGCCGTACAATCGATGACAGTTCTGACAATGTTTTACGAACAACGCCCGCCCGTTTCGCTTATCGGCGTTGACTTGCGCATCCGGCGAGAGCGTTGTTTTGAAGGAGTCAATCGCACTCTGTTTTTGCTCCGATGTCTCACGAACTTCACCCCAAACTTCTCCTACCAGTTGGCTGAGTTGTGGATCACCAAGGCTGTGGATTTGACGGACTTGGTAGGCGGACAAATCACTCCGTGGGATCTTACCGTCCCGAATCGCGGCGAGCATGTGCTGAGCGAAGGATGCTCGAGAGACCAACATCGACATGACCTGCGGTCGGTACGGTCCACGAAAATTCCTGTAACGAGAGACAATCGCTTTTCCAATCGACGGATCATCGAACTTCGACAAACCGCGGGCTGCCAGCACATTCATCCGTTGGTCACTGAGCAAGGTCTCGCAAATCGATCGCAGGTCCTCCGGTTCGTTCTGTATCAGCGTTTCGAGGGCCGCCAGTCGTGTGGCGGGCTCCGCCTCCTCTTTTCCCAACGCGATCTGTTTCAAGTCATCCAGAGCGCGGCCATCGCCAAACACAACGCTCAATTCGCGGACCAGGTTCTTCGTCGCTGGTGAATCTGCTCTTACAATCTCGCTCCACGCTGCCGGTTGCGTCGCTCGCCGCCATCCTTTCAATCCTTCGGCAACCCCCGACAGCACGTTCTTGGAATAGTCGTCATCGTTGCTTCTGGCCGAAAACGCAAGCAGCTCGCTGATCGCCTCCGGGTGGTTCTCGATCTCCTCCGCCAGGCACCGTGATATCAAGCGAAGCGTCGTCGGTAACCGACACGACTTGGCAACCCTCACCAGGTCGTCGCAGTTCTCTTCTGCCACCGCAATCAGTCCGTACCAGATCATCAACGGCAGATTGTGATCGTCCGCATCTTCGGGGTGGGCCACCAATACTTCGGCGAGTGCCGCTCGCGAGACGACGGGCAAGCGTTGTAGCGTCGAGGCAAGCGTTAAACGCACGGCGGCTGAAGAATCCCGAGCGGCCATCTCACGAAAAGCCGAAAGCAACGAGGCTGCTTGCTGATTGATTTCTGCCGAACGTGGCTCCGTAATCCAAGCTGGACCGAGCGCATCGTCGATCGTCCAATCCTCCGTGAGCAAACGAATCGCCCAAACGCGAACGTATTCGTCTTGATGCTGCAGTTGCCTCCGCAAGTCATCATCACCCATCCCGCCGACAACATGCAACGTCAGCAACGCTTGCACCGCTTGGCTTTGATCGTCCGAAGATTCAAATAGTCGACGAAGCGTCGCAATCGCTTCCGACAGATCGGCTCCACTTGCCGTGCGTCGCGCCAATTCCAGACGTGCCTGTCGGACAAACCAGTCATTTCGTGAACTGACCGTGCGGGCCAATGCTTCCTGCGTCCAAGTTCGCATGTCAGGGGGTTGCTGCGAAAGAGACTTTCCGTCTTTGTGCGTGATCTTGTAGATGCGGCCGCTGGTGCGATGCACGCCGGTGTGTTCATGGCACTCGCCGGCATCGCTCCAGTCGAGCAGGAATACGCCCCCGTCGGGTCCGCTACTGAGTTCCATTCCCCGGTACCATGGATCGGCAGCAATCAAGAAATCGCGATTGTGTCTGGCAACGTAACCACCACCTTCGCGGGCAAGGTGCTCCTGGTTTACTCGCCTGCCGTGAAAGTTCAGGGTGAATAGTTTTCCGCGATACTGCTCCGGCCAATTGTCTGCCTGGTAAATCATCGTGCCCGAATGCGCATGACCGCCTCCGTAAGAGTTCGCGACTCCATCACGCGACTTGGTCCAACTTTCGCCGGTATCGAAGTGCCAGTGATCAGCATGAAAATCGATCAGCTCGTACGTGCGTCGATTCGGATCCAGCGTGAATGGACGCGTGAAGTGGGCGCCGGGAATCATGTGCCACAGATGCCCATTCACGGTGTTCACAAAAAATGTGTCGCCGACATCGTTCCAATCGTGCCCCCAGGGATTGGTTGTTCCCGTCGTCAACACCTCGACCAGGCCGCGAGTCGGATGGTAACGCCACATGCCGCCTTCCATTGCCAGCCGTTGATGATCCGCAGCGCCCGGCGTGCCGATCCGTCCCGGGCACGAGCCTCCGCAACGACCGTACAGCCAACCGTCAGGCCCAAAACGCAAACCGTTGGCAAAGTTGTGGTAGTTCTGCTGGGCCACGGTGAATCCATCAAGAACCACTTCGCCGGCGTTATCGGGCACATCGTCGTGGTTCCGATCGGGGATAAAAATCAACTTCGGCGGACACATCAACCACACGCCATCATGTCCGACCTCCAGCCCCGTCAGCATTTGCACATCGTCGGTAAACACAGTCCGTTGCTGGAACCTGTCACCAACCGTGTTGTCAAAAATCACGACACGATCACGCAAGTCCAGTTGAAACCGCTGTTCACGCTCCGCGTAGGTATAGTTTTCAGCGATCCAAAGCCGGCCGCGCGAATCCCACGTCATGGCGATCGGATTCTGCACGTCCGGCTCAGACGCGAATGCAGTCGCCTTGAACCCATCGGGCAATTGCATCTTGGCGGCAGCTTCTTCGGCCGGCATTAACGTCTCGTCCGAGATCGGTTCCGAATTGAACGGCTCCGGAAAATCAGCGCGAACTGTAACCGCGAAAAAAAAGACAACAACAATAGATCGCAGCATAACTCTTCAATGGTTGGGGGTTGTTGTACGACAGACACTCCTACCCACCGCCGCACTAAGCGAGTAGAGGCCTGACCACGTTGCCGTGAACATCCGTCAGGCGGAAGTCACGACCCTGGTATCGGAAGACGAGACGTTCGTGGTCGATGCCCAGCAAATGTAATACGGTGGCGTGCAGATCGTGAACGCTGACCCCATCTTCGGCAACATTCACGCTGTAATCGTCCGTGCTGCCGTAGTTCGTGCCCCCGTTGACTCCGCCACCCGCCATCCACATCGTGAAGCAACTGGGATGATGGTCGCGGCCGTAGACCTTGTCGGTCAACTTGCCTTGCGAGTAGATCGTGCGACCGAATTCGCCGCCCCAAATGATCAGTGTCTCATCCAACATACCGCGCTGTTTCAAGTCCCTGATCAACGCCGCTGTCGGTTGGTCGGTATCCTTGCATTGCTTGGGAAGCTGGTCCGGAATATTGTTGTGTTGATCCCAACCTTGGTGAAACAGCTGGATGAAACGAACGCCCCGTTCGGCCAGCCGACGCGCGATCAAACAGTTGTAGGCATACTTGCCCTGGGTAGCCACATCGGGCCCGTACAGATCCAAAACGTGCTGCGGCTCGTCTGAAAAATCAAGCAGATCGGGAACCGACATTTGCATTCGGTACGCCAGTTCATACTGTGCGATTCGCGATTGAATCTCTGGATCGCCAACGTCGTCGTGCTTCAGTTGGTTCAATTCCGCCAACGAGTCGAGCATTGTGCGCCGCACGTCTCGCGAAACACCCCGCGGATCGGTGATGTCCAGCACCGGGTCGCCTTGGTTGCGAAACTTTACTCCTTGATGCTTCGATGCCAGGAATCCACTGCCCCATAACCGGTCATACAGCGGCTGGCCCTGTTTCGCGGATCCCTTGCTGCTCATCGCCACAAAGGCCGGCAGATTGTCATTCTCGCTGCCAAGCCCGTAGCCAACCCACGACCCGATGCTCGGTCGGCCAGGGATCTGTGAACCCGTTTGTTGAAAGGTGATCGCGGGATCATGGTTGATCGCGTCGGTGTGCATCGAGCGAATGATGCACAAGTCGTCCGCCTGTTTGGCGAGATGCGGAAGCAATTCGGTGATCCACGAGCCACCCTCGCCATAGCGAGCGAACTTGAACGCGGTTGGAGCGACAGGAAAGCTGGCCTGCGCCGAACTCATCGTCGTCTTACGATCGTCGGGATAGACGCTCTTGGGAACGTCTTCGCCAAACTTGTCTTTCAATCCGGGCTTGTAGTCGAACAGATCCATCTGCGCGGGACCGCCAGATTGAAACAAATAGATCACGCGTTTCACTTTCGCAGGAAAATGCGGCAGTGCCGGCAATCCACGATGAACGCCCGAATCGGTTGAAACATTCGCCGCATCAAGATCGCGGCCCAACAACGACGCCAAACCCAGCGAACCGAGCAACATCGAACGTCGTGAATAAGGATTGCAGTTCATTATCGATCACTCTTTCGTGATTGTCTCGTCAAGATTCATGATCAGCGAAGCAGTCATCGTCATCGCGGCATGTTCGTCCACAGGCAAGGATCGGTCTCGCGGTGCCTCACCCACGGATAACAACTCGACCGCAGCCTGTTTGTCTTGCCGATACTGCTGCAAGAACTGGTCATGGGCGCGTAACAAGACACTTGCTTCCGCATCGCTCGGCGACCGTCCACACGCCAACCGAAATCCGAAGGAAATTCCGCGGGTCGCATCCGGATTGGAGGCACGCATCATTCTCTCCGCCATGAACCGAGCCGACTCGACAAACACCTTATTGTTCATTAAGGTCAAAGCTTGTAGGGGCGTATTGGTCGGCTCCGTACGCACAATGCAAACCTCGCGCGCGGCCGCGTTGAAATTCATCATCGTTGGCGGCGGAATCGTGCGTCGCCAATAGGTGTAAAGGCTACGTCGAAAGAGATTCTCGCCTTGATCCTGCACGTACTTATTGTTGGAAATCGATGACCAAATTTTCGGTGGCATGTAAGGCTTCGCCGATGGACCACCGATCCTCTCGACCAGCAGTCCGCTCACAGCCAACGCCTGGTCACGCAGCGTGAAGGCCGGCAGCCGAGTCCGCGGCCCCCGCGCAAGCAGCCTGTTCTTCGGGTCACGCGCCGACAAGTCACTCGTCACGCAGGATGATTGCTGGTAAGTCGCGCTGAGCAGAATCTGTTTTTGAATCGCACGCAGATCCCAATCGCTGCGCACCAACTCGAGTGCCAGCCAGTCAAGCAGTTCAGGATGCGACGGCAGCGCGCCCTGCGATCCGAAGTTCTCGCTGGTCTCGACCAGGCCAACACCGAAAAACTGCTGCCAGAGCCGGTTGACCGCGACCCTCGCTGTCAACGGATTGTCCGACTCGAACAGCCACCGGGCGAGTTCCAGGCGGTTCTTGGGAGCATCACCCTGGGAGCCGAGCGAGGCGGGAACGGCAGCAGAGACTGGCTGGGTCTTATCCGGCATGTTGTACTGGCCCCGCAACAACACGAATGTCTCACGCGGCTTCTCCAACTCATGCAACACCATCACCGTCGACGGCGAACCGGCTTGCGGTCGCTTCAAACCGTTGCCTTGCTCTTTTCGGGCGCTATGCAACTCGACCGGATCAGGAATGATCATCCGGTTTTCTTCCGGCGAAAGGTTTGGCCAGCTTTCGGGCACCTCGATGAAGGGTGGACTATTCCCATTGTTTGGTCCAACGCCCCACTCAGCAATGTTGTTGAAGTAGGCGAATAGCTGGTAGTACTCCTGTTGTGAAATTGGATCGTACTTATGGTCGTGACATCGAGCACAGCCGATCGTTAACCCAAGCAGAACTGTGCCGAACGTATCAACGCGGTCGACGACGTTTTCTGTTCGCCACTCCTCGGGAATCGACCCGTCCTCGGAGTTGATGCGATGGTTGCGGCCAAAGCCGCTGGCGATCTGCTGGGTCAGCGTGGCACCAGGCAGCATATCGCCGGCCAGTTGTTCAATCACAAACTGGTCGTACGGCATGTTGTCATTGAAGGCTTGGATCACCCAGTCCCGCCAAACATGCTGGTAACGATACCGATCGTTCTGGTAGCCGTCCGTGTCGGCGTATCTTGATGCCTCGAGCCACGGCAACGCCATCTGCTCGCCGTAACGCGGCGAATGCATTAAGCGATCAATCAATCTTTCGACGTTGCCATCGGTGTCGTCAGCAAGGAATGCGTCAATCTCGCTTGGCGTTGGCGGCAGACCGGTCAGGTCGAGCGTGATTCGGCGAGCGAGTGTCTCGCGGGTCGCTCGTGGCGATGGCTGAAGACCGGCTTGCTGGAGTCGTTGGCGTACGAAATGATCGATCGGGTTCTTCGACCAATCGTCGTGCTCGAGTAGCGGCGGTTGGATCGGTTGTGGCGGAATGAAGGCCCAGTGACCTTGGAAGTGTCCGCCCTGACGAACCCACTCGGTCAACAAGTCACGCTGGTCTGGCGTCAGCTGTTTCTTCGAATCTTGCGGCGGCATTTGCGCGCCTCGGTCACGCGAGTGAATCCGCCGAATCAACTCGCTAGCTTCAGCGTCGCCAGGTTCGATCACGCTCGACGCTGATTCCGCCAGGTCCAAACGCAGATCAGCCTCACGCGTTGCTTGGTCCGGACCGTGGCACTCAAAACAGTGCTCCGAGAGAATCGGACGAACGTCGCGATTGAAGACGATATCGGTCGCCGCGCCGCGTACCGATGCCATGGCGGCAAACGCAACGAGACCAAACCGAATCCAGCGGAGAGAGTGCACTTTGGCGACGCGATCGAGGGAGGGGGAAACAGCGGACATGCAACGTAAACGATAGAACATCAGTTTAGCCGCTCATTCGAATCCTTGCTGCTCGTTTTGTTTCCGAAGTAGCCTCGCAGCCTGTTGAAAATGGGGTTTGACCTTTGGAGGGCACCCAAAAAACGCGACCAAAACGAATGCCCGGCGAGGGTCAGACCCCTCTTTCAACAGGCTGCTAAGATATCAGTCACAATCACTGATCTGACTGCCTACCACCCTCCCGAGTGCCCGATGCGAATACTCAAACAGCCGACTCCGCCAAGCGGTTTTCTCATCACTCTTTTCGCGATTTCCGTGTCGACCACCCCCCTCGATGCGACGTACGCTGACCCAGGACAGCCCGTGGCGGTGCGCCGCTCGGATGGCTGCTTTGTCGTCGAATCGATGTGGAATCTTTCGGTGCAGATTGTCACGGCCGAGCAGTTTCGTTCGACACCAATGGCGGGAATCGATCTCGTACGCACACCCGCCAGAATGTCGTCGCTCGAGTTCCGGTCTCGCCAAGATGTTCCACCCGGCACGACACTTGATCACACCCTTGACCGCCGCCCGAACGCCGACTCCGCCACCTGGACGCCAACAGCCGATGTAAAAGGAGCCAACAGCGAACGCAATTCGAGTTCGCGCGGCTGGACCGGTGATTGTGATCGACGTGGACGGCGTGCGAATCACTTATGTCGATCACAATGCGACGGAGCTAAACGCGGACGCACGCAAGCTGACAGACGGGACGGACGTGTTGATTGTTGGACCCGCACAGCAGGCGGCCGAAGATGAGAGGGCGACATCAGCAACGGGCCAGTTGGTGGAATCGAGGATCCTGGTAGCTGGATCAGACGATCGATCGAATGGGAATACGGTGGCCGTGTCGACCGCTCAACTGGGCGAGTCCAAGAACCGTCGGACCGTCTTGCTCGGCAAGCAGCCTCTCACGTTGCCAACTGAGATGGAACAGCTGATGGCGGCCAAGGAAGCTTCTTGTACGGCATCACAAAAAGTATTTGCAGAGCCTTTCGGTGAATCAAATGAACTTTCGTCCGAATAACGGGTCGCACACGCCGCGATGGAATGCCGAGCACATGATGGGACGCGAACTGTTGTTCTTTTCTCAGATCTTCCACGGCCAAGACGAATCGATCCCGGTGATGGATCTGAATCCAAAACAGATGCCGCCGGACTATGTCTATCGTCATCCCGATTGGACGGGAGCCGAGGAGGCGAGACAGATGCAGCGAGTGGCATCCTTCACAAGTCGGTTCGCCTACCTGCTGAAAGATCTGCCGCTCGATGAAAAACCCGCCGGCAGTGGCTGGACCATTCGAGGTTTGCTTCGACAAATGGACCGGCACTACAGCGAGCATACCGCAAACGTCAAGAAGAAGTTCGAGCTCGAAGACTGGCCCAGCGAGTAGTGGTTGTGGATTTGGTGTGTCAAGCGGCATCTATCGTTTAACGGCAAGCCGCAGGCGACTTCTTCGCAAAGGCACAGTCGCCTGCGGCTTGCCGTTAAACGATCAATCAACAGCTTGAACTATTCCAACAACCAATCGATCGTCGCGTCATCGATTGTCTTGGACGTGCTCAAACGAACCGCGTCTGTGGCGTTGGCAGCGGTATAGGTTTGCGTGACGATGCCCGGCAGGACGGATTCGCCTACGATGGTCAAGTGATGCGGCGCCCGCAGCGCTAGACAGCACGGGCAGATCTCCGTACTTCACTGCGCCGGGGATGAAATTCGCATCGCGGTAACTTCGCACGTCGCCGAATCGAAAACCGCCCGTGTCGACTGCCACACGCGCGACCGCGCTGCCGGCGAGTGCAGCTGCCGGCGCCACCCAGGACGCCGAGCCATCGGTTCCCAAGATCCGTACGTCGTTCGGTTTTCGGTTGATGGCGTGGGCAACGATACTGAGCAGATCAGCGCTACGGTCGGCTACCAACGGACGGTTGTATCCAAAGGTGAACGCGGAATACGATCGCTCGTCCTTGATCAGCCGCTGCGTGGTGGAATCGTCGCTCGCCTTGTTGAACTCACCCTGGTGCAACAGATCGGCCAGCATCACGGTCGCACCGCCGCTGAGCAACTTCGTCATTAACGAAGTCGGTCGACCCTGGTCGTCAAACGCGATGCTCTTGCCCGAACCGCTACTCCAGATCACGATCGTGTTTGCATCAGATCCGTTTTTGCGGACAGTCAACAAGGGCAACTCGGCCCCTCGAGCAGGATCGCGGACCAAACCTTTTGAGATGACGATTCCGTCCTTTTCGATTTCGCCCATCGCTTGGTAGTCGACCTGGGCCGGAATTCCTTGGTCAAAAACGACTTGCCAAGCACCGCCGAATGTATCTTGGAAGGCCTTCAGCGAATCAGCATCCTTGGGCACGATCGCATCGAGTTGTTTTGCGGCTTGATTATCGAGCCAACGGCAGACAGCACGCTCATGAGGAATGCCCGACATCGGTTGGTGCCGGATGTTCATCGTTCCAGACCGTCGATTCCTCGTCGCTCAGAGGCTCGAAGTCTTGCTCGATGACGGGATCGTCGAGCCCCAAGTTCAGGTGCCGGTTCATCCACTGGTACATCGTCGCGCGAGTGACGTAGTTGTAGTTGTGTTTGAAGTGCAGCATCGGACGGCAATAGACGTCGGCTTCGTTGCCGATCATTGCATACAACCATTTCAGTTCCGGATAACCATCCGTCATCATCTCCTTTGTCCAATCGTCGGCCGCCGTCATCGCCTGCGGTTTGGGTGCGAACAGGGCAGCCAGTTCGACGTTGCCGGTGCCGATCCGAAGCAGGTTGCAATTCTCGCAATAGCAGCCACCCTGCATCGACGTCGAAACCATGCCGTTGGGAAACGAGACCTTGATCCGGTCGTCGATCGCGCCCAGCAGAATCGATTGCGTCCCGCCGCCGCTACCGCCGGTGACGGCCAATCGCTCGGGATCGACGTCGGGAAGTGAGGCGAGAAAATCGAGTGCGCGGATTGCGTTCCATGTTTGCAGGCCCATGATCGACTGTAGCCGCAAATCGGCCTGAGGACTGAAAAAGATCCAGCCGTCTTCGCCACGGTCGCTTTCTTCGGGCCGAGCGTCCTTGTGGCGGTGGGCCACTTCGTACTCAATCTGTTTCGAATCGGCGTAGCCAAGCATGTCAAAAATGAACGTCACGCAACCCATTCGGGCAAGCTGCGCACATCGAGCGAGCTTGGGCGTTTTTCCCGATTTCTCGAAGTGCTCGGCACCTTGGGCAATTTGTTTGGCAATTTCATCGTCGCTGTGACGCTGCATTCGCCCACCATGGCCGTGCGGCGAAAGCACGCCGGGCGAGCGAGTTGCCGACGGACTGCTCGGCCGAAACAATAACCCGCTGACAAAGTGACCGGGAAGGCTTTCGAAGTAGACCTTCTCCACCGTGAATCCGTCGACGCTCTATCTTGCCGTGGATGACCGCGTTGAGCGGCGTTTTCTCAGGCATTGGCCAAAGACCGTTGGCCACCAGCACACGACGCCGGAGCGCGTCGGCGCGTGCGTACCAAGCCCCGGCATTGTCGGGGACGACGAACGGAAAATGATCATTTAGCGTCTTCAGCTCACCAAGACGCGTGTCGTTGGGCAGCGTGTCGGGCTCCAAGACGCGAGGTGCTTGTCCAGAGGCGACGACGCAAACCGAAATGCCAACAACGAAAGCTAACCAGGAACGCACATTTCACCTCATCGGAAAGACTTCGCGCGTCGCGCGGGTGGATTTCGAGAGTCCAACGAATACCGGTACTCGCAAACGTCGCCGACAAAGCAGACAATGCTGATTGAAGAATCGACGAATCCGCGTTACAGATATACTCCATGCACACAATCTTAACTGCTGACCGCGACGCGATGGGGCGGTGGGTCGCCGAGCACGCCGCCGCCGACCTGCGCCAAGCAATTTCGCACAGCGGGGGGGCAAATATCGTCGTCGCAACCGGTGCCTCGCAGTTCGAGGTGCTCGACCATTTGGTCCAGCAATCGGACATCGATTGGTCCGTTGTCCACGGATTTCACTTGGACGAGTACGTCGGTCTCTCCAGTGATCATGGTGCCTCGTTCTGCCGGTACCTGAAAGAACGATTCGTGGATCAGGTCGATTTGGCCGACTTTCAATACCTTCGTGGCGACGAGGATCCTGAGGCAACGATCGGTCGCGTCGGCAAATTGATCGCAAACAGGCGAATTGACTTAGCGCTTGTGGGAATTGGCGAAAACGGACACCTGGCCTTCAACGATCCACCCGCGGATTTTGAAACGGAAGAACCGTACATCGTGGTTGAGCTGGACGAGCCCTGTCGGATGCAACAGGTTGGCGAAGGTTGGTTCGATTCGATTGATGATGTGCCGACACACGCGATCAGCATGACGGTCCGACAAATCATGAAGTCGGCCAAGATTTACTGCAGTGTTCCGGACGAAAGAAAAGCTGCGGCTGTCCGGGCGACTCTTGGAAGGCCCGATCACTCCCGAGGTTCCGGCGAGCATTTTGCGAGAGCATCACTCGGCAACGCTGATCATTGATTTGCCCGCGGCAAGCCTACTGAGCCCAGCGACAATTAACAAGTTGGAACGCGTTTGATGACCGGCTACGTTGATCTGCAGGTCAATGGCTACGCAGGCGTCGATTTCAACGGTGATCGGTTGAGTGATGAACAAGCGGTCGCTGTCTGCAAACGGCTGGCCGACGATGGTACCGACAAAGTCTTGGCGACCATCATCACGGCGCCGATCGATTCGATGATCGCGCGGATTCGCAGGATTGCTGATCTGGTGGATCAGATCCCTGAGGTGGCCTCGATGATCACCGGGATTCATGTCGAGGGCCCATTTATCAATCCGGCGGACGGATTTGTGGGAGCGCACCCGCCATCGGCCGTGCTGCCGGCAACCGGTGAGAGTGCGAGCCGATTGGTGGAAGCCGGCCGCGGCCACGTTCGCTTGGTGACGCTGGCTCCCGAAATGGACTACCACGCGCAAGTGACGAAGTGGCTGACCGACTCGGGTGTCGTCGTCGCGGCAGGTCATTGTGATGCTTCCATCGACCAGCTTCGGCTTGGCATCGACAGTGGCGTCAAGTTGTTCACGCATCTCGGCAATGGTTGTCCAGGACTGCTTCGCCGCCATGACAACATTGTGCAAAGGGTCTTAAGCCTGAGCGATCAAATGATGGTGTCCTTTATCGCCGATGGACACCACGTTCCGGCGATGGCCTTGGGAAACTACCTTGATCGAGTTCCGACCGAGAATATTGTGATTATCACCGATGCAATCAGTGCTGCGGGGCTCGGTCCCGGCCGTTACGAATTGGGCGATCAAGTCGTCGAAGTGGACGAAGATGGCGCCGCATGGTCGGCCTGCCGCACACATTTCGCCGGCTGTGCAACGACATTTCCACAGATGATCGATGTTCTGAAGAACCAGGTTGGTGTCAGCGACGACGATATCACGCGATGGTTGATCGAAAACCCGTCGCGGCTTATCAACCTCTAGATTTCGTCGAACGTGTTTAGAAAAGGAGTCTGACGAATAAGTAGTCGTTCCATGAGCGCAGAACAAATAACAAACATCATTCGTCATCGGCGAACGATCAAACCGAAGCAATTCTCCGACCGCGCGGTGGATGAGTCGATTATTTGCGAGATGCTGGAGAACGCCAATTGGGCGCCTACGCACGGACTGACCGAGCCATGGCGTTTCAGTATCTTCACTGGCGACGCACGACGACGGCTAGCAGAGTTTTTGGCGGCCACCTACAAAGCGATCACTCCGCCGGAAGCATTCAGGACAAACAAGTACGAAGGGATGAGCAAAAACGCGATGTTAGCCCCGGTGGTGATCGCGATCGGCATGAAGCGGCAAGAAAGCGAAAAGATTTCCGAGCTGGACGAATTGCAAGCGGTGGCCTGCGCGGTGCAAAACATGCATTTGACCGCCGCTGCGCACGGGCTGGGCGCGTTCTGGTCAACGAACATTGCCGCGGTCAGCGACGAGATGCGCGAGTTCACCGGCCTGGGCGAAAGATCGTGCACTCGGCTTGTTCTACGTCGGGTATCCAAACTGCGAATGGCCATCGAGTCACCGGCAAAGCGTCGACAACAAAATTTGCTGGGTCAGGGAATAGACTCGCTGCTACCCGAAGGCTTCGAACGTGTTTGAAAAAGGGGTCTGACCCGTGGGAGTCTGGTCCGACCCTCTGGGAGTCTGGTCCGCGGCCGCGAAAGGGCAATGAATCGAACGAAAATAGTGGCATCCGGTTTTATCGGAAGGGTCCGACCCCATTTTTTTTTCACGTTCAAAGTTCCAGGAACAACCTTGCGGGATCCTCGATCACATCCTTGATCGTTTTCAGGAAACCAACCGCTTCACGTCCGTCGACGATCCGGTGGTCATACGTCAAGGCAAGGTACATGATGGGCCGAATGACGACCTTTCCGTCGATCGCGACGGGACGGTCCTGGATTGCGTGCAGGCCGAGAATTCCGCTTTGAGGTGGATTTACAATCGGTGTGCTGAGCATCGATCCGTAGACCCCGCCGTTGCTGATCGTAAAAGTCCCGCCGATCAAGTCAGCTGGTTGAATTCGATTTTCACCCACCTGTTTCGCGAACTCGCTGATGGCACACTCAATGTCTGCAAACGACATCTGTTCCACATTACGCAGGACGGGCACCACCAGCCCTTTGCCCCCGCCAATCGCGACCCCGATGTCCTGGTAGTGCCGATAGACGATGTCATCACCACGGACCTCCGCGTTGACCGCCGGGTAGCGACGCAACGCCTCGACGGCGGCTTTGGCAAAGAACGACATGAATCCCAACTTGACGCCGTGACGTTCGGCAAACCGATCCTTGTACTTCTTGCGGATCGTCATCACCGGTTCCATGTCGACCTCGTTGAACGTGGTCAACAACGCCGCGGTTTGTTGCGCATCGACCAAGCGTGCTGCAATTGTTCGCCGCAGCATGCTTAGCGGCTTGACCTCTTCGGCTCGATGTGCGGGCGAGTCGGGGATCATGCTCGTCGGTGCCGATCGTCTGGGCGCAACCGGAGTGGTCACAACTTCGGTCGGGCGTGCGGCAGTTTCCGGTTGCGTCGCGGCAGGTCGATCGCGAACGAAAGCCAGGACATCTTCTTTCAATAAGCGTCCGCCAGGGCCAGTTACCGGTACCTGGGACGCGTTCAAATTGTGCTCGTCCAATAACCGCTGAGCCGCCGGCATCACAAACGCCGAATCGTGTGAACTGGCATCGGTTGGCTGTTGACCGCCAACGGATGCTGCAGATTGGTCCTTGCCGGCCGAGGCTGCCGTCTCGCCGGCAGGCTTTTCCGCCACACGAATCGATGCAATCACGTCGCCAACATTAGCGAACTCTTCCGTTGCCTTGCTGATGTTTTCCAAAAATCCCGAAGCAGGAGATGGTATTTGCACCGAAGCTTTTTCGGTTTCAATTTCCACCAAGTCTTCCCCTGTTGCGACCCAGTCGCCCTCGGACTTCAGCCACTGGCCAATTTGCACTTCACTGATCGACTCGCCAACGGTCGGGACTTCAACGTTGATTGCTTCGCTCACGAGAACTGTCTTCGGGACTTGGGGGGCGGTGGATCGGCAAAATAACGGCTTGGACGCCAACGCCCTCAGGATACCGATGTTGTCGCGGAAAGTCAGTGCCGTGCCCCCGAGTTGCTGCCGGAAACAGGGAACGAAGCGAACAGAGAAAGTTTGACGACGATACCGATCGCGTCTGCAAGGATGATCGCGCCCACGCGGAGAACATAGGCGGGCAACTATCAACCGAGTCGGTTCACGAAACAGGGGCCGGCAGATCGATTTAGTCACTAGTGTAGATATGTAGAATCCTCATATCGCGAATCGATCCCCCCACAGCCATTTCAAGCAACCACTCGCATTGGCGATAGAAGCATGTCCGAACCTAATGGCGGCAACCCGATCCAAGTAGCAGTCGTTGTGCTGCTCCTCGTCGGCGGGGGATGGTACTTCTTTCGGCATTATCAAATCGACGGACTGGACGAAGTTTCTGTTTATCCCAAAAGCAGCAGCGCGGGAGACGAAACTTACATCTCTTATCCTGACGCAACGGCAATCCTTGAACCCACCGGCGCATTCGCATCATCTGTCCCGCTGGAAACAAACGGGAATGAAAGTCCGTTCACGCTGACGCGAGCTGCTTCCAGTCGCCCGGCGTCCGACGTCACCCCAGTTCGTGCAAGTGCGTATCGGAACTTGAAAGTGGCTTCGTGGGCATTGGATGGTTTCGGACCCACAAAACTGGCCAACCCCTTGGCAAGGCGGAATCTGGCTCGAGTGATTCGTCAATTCGATGTCGTGGCATTGCAGCAGATCGCCTCGATCGAGCGAGATTTGGTGCCGCGATTGGTGGACTCCATCAACGAAGGCGACAAGCGTTATGACTTTGTGATCGGCCGGTCGACAGGGCCGGATGAGCGTCAGGAGCAACTAGCGTTTGTCTTCGACACGACTCGTGTGCTCATCGACCGACGCCAAACCTACACGGTCGAAGACCCCGATAAGCAAATCACGTTTGATCCGCTGGTCGCATGGTTCCGTGCCGCCGAGCCACCCGCCTCGCAGGCCTGGACATTCTCGTTGGTCAACATCCGAATCGACTTGGCCCGCGCCCCCAGCGAAGTCGCGTTGCTGCCGGGGATGCTGTCGGCGATCCGCGCCGATGGACGGAGCGAGGATGATGTGGTCTTGGCCGGTTTGTTTCAAGCGGATGATGCTTACTTGTTGCCGACGATTGCCGGCGAAAAGGTCAAGGCCGCCGTCCGCAGTTTGCCAACCGATATTTTTGGTCAGTATCAAACCAGCAACGTGCTGATCGACACGGCCACAACCAGCGAGTATTTGGGTCGCGGTGGCATCTTTGATTACCTCCGGCGGTTCAAATTGACGCTGCCCGAAGCCGAGACGGTGACGAGCCATCTGCCGGTTTACGCTGAATTCACGGCCACCGAAGGCGGCAGGCTCTAGCACGCGCTCGCGCAGCGGACTGAAATCAGTCCTTCTTTTTCGACCACCAGCGCCACACCAGCGCGCGGCAAACTACATTGTGGTCGTCTTACCGTCGGCTGACGGATTTTACACCTCACTCACTCGCGTGCCCGATTCAATGTGTCGACTACTGCCTGTTCGAATTCTCACTGGGCTGGTTCTGCTCGCTAGTTTCTTCACTTCACGATTTGCGACCGCACAAGCGCCCATCGGCGAGGACGTCGTCTTCGCTGAAAAAGACGGATTGGTTGCGGTGGAAGCCGAGCACTTCTACCAACAGAGCCAAGACCAGATCCGTCGATTCTATCTTGTTACGGCGGACAGCGTGCCAGACGTCAAACCTGATGGTGATCCGCCTCACGTCGCGGGCGCAAGTGGTGGTGCCTACCTGGAAATACTTGCCTGACACCAGACGAACGCACGCGGATAAGCTGATTCCTGGTGAGAACTTCTCGCCGCAGGCGGGCAAGATGGCGATCCTCAGCTACAAAGTCCAGATCACGAATCCGGGCCGCTACTACGTTTGGGTCCGTGCCTACTCGACGGGCGGCGAAGACAACGGTCTTCATGTGGGAATCGACGGGCAATGGCCGGCCTCGGGCCAACGACTGCAGTGGTGCAACGGGAAGCAATCATGGCATTGGGAAAGCAAGCAGCGAACCGAGCAAGAACACTGTGGCGAGCCATACAAGATCTACTTCGACATCGAACAACCAGGCGGTCACACGATCCACTTCTCGATGCGCGAAGATGGTTTCGAATTCGATAAATGGTTGATGACCAAAGACCGCGAGTTTGCCAGGCCCGATGACGTTGGACCCGCATCCATCGTGCACGCCGGGACCGCACCAAAGCCGTTCGCCTTCGTCGCTGAAACAAAACGACCGGCGGATCCACCTCATCAAGAAGACCCCTCAGCGAATCGGTTGGCGTTGATCATGCCGGCACGTTCGTTCACGCTGGCCGGGACCGGTTTCTATCTCGACAAAAGCAAATGGGCGGCGATCAATCCGGACCAGAGAAAGGAAGCGAGCGTGGGGATGACGTTTCCTTTCCCAACAGGCAAGTATCACGTCACGCTGGAAGCGGTCGGCGAAAGTGACGGCACGTCAAGCTACACATTAGGCGTTGACGACCAGACGGTGGGTGACTTCGTGTGTCCACTGAGCACCCAAATGTACGAAGAGGGAGCGAAGTTCCAGCGAACCTGGAAAGAAATCGATGTCACCGAGGGTGCGATCATACGAATTGACGCAGCGATTGGATCCAAGGACGGCCAAGAGTTCAGTCGCGCAAGATGGGCGGCGGTTGCTTTTGAACCGGCCAATGAGAAAACACGAAAAGCTGCCCAGCCGTTTTTGAAAAAACAGACGTCAGCCCCCAAGAGTAACGCCAGCCGGGATGTGCCTCGCGACAGCCCGACGACGCCCGTTAGCAAGTTGCCGTTGATTCTGCCTCGCGAGCCGGATGGAAACGGCAGCGTTGAGGTTTCGGGCGAGCAAAAAGTTTGGCACAAGATCACGCTCACGCTCGACGGACCTTATGCGCACGAGCAAGACAACGCTCCGAATCCCTTCGTGGACTATCGGATGACAGTGGAGTTCAAACATGCCGACGGTACGATCTACAAGATCCCCGGGTACTTCGCCGCCGATGGCAATGCAGCGAATTCGTCCGCTGAATCGGGTACGCGCTGGCGAGCCCATTTCGCGCCCGATCGCACGGGCGATTGGACTTACACCGTACGGTTTCAGGCTGGAAAGAATGCGGCTCTGGACAGTGATGCCGCCATCAAGCCGCTGCCGCCGTTTGACTCCAAGACCGGTCAGTTTACAGTCACGCCCAGCGACAAGATCGGGCGCGATATGCGAGCCCAGGGGCGGCTGCAATATGTTGGCAAGCGTTATCTGCAGCACATGGGCAGCGGACGATACTTCCTCAAAGCGGGCGCCGACGCGCCCGAAACGCTGTTGGGCTATGCCGACTTTGACAACACCATCGCGGGCAAACCCGACAGGGTGCCGCTGAAAACCTACGAACCTCACCTCAACGATTGGCAGGACGGCGATCCGACCTGGAAGGACGGCAAGGGCAAAGGCTTGATCGGTGCGGTCAATTACTTGTCCGGGAAAGGCTGCAACGCGTTCTCGTTCTTGACCTACAACGCCGGCGGGGATGGCGACAATGTTTGGCCGTTCATCCATCGTGATGACAAACTGCACTACGACTGCAGCAAGTTGGATCAGTGGTCGATCATTTTCGACCACGGAAACGCCAAAGGCATGTACCTGCACTTCAAGATGCAAGAAACCGAAAACGACGATCATGTTGCGGGACATCAGAGTGAATCCGGCAACGTCCCGACATGTCTGGATGGCGGCAACCTCGGTCCCCAACGAAAGCTGTATTGCCGAGAATTGATCGCCAGATTCGGACACAACCTGGCATTGAATTGGAATCTCGGAGAGGAGAACACGCAAACCAACAGGCAGCAGACGGCAATGATCGACTACATCGCCGATCTGGATGCCTACGGTCACAACATCGTCGTGCACACTTTCCCGGACCAGCAAGACAAGGTTTATCGACCGTTGCTGGGAACGACATCGAAATTGACCGGTGTTTCGCTGCAAAACAGCGGCATCCAAGACACACACGTGCAAACCGTGAAGTGGGTGCGCGAATCGACCAAGTGCCGGAAAACCGTGGGTGGTTGCGTTTGACGAGTCAGGCACCGCCGCACACGGGCAATGCCCCGACCTCGGCTACAAAGGTTTCGATGGTCGTGACCGCACCGGCAAGATGATCTACGACGAACACGCCGTTCGCAGGCAAACGCTTTGGGGAACGTTGATGGGTGGCGGCGCCGGCGTCGAGTACTACTTCGGCTACCAATTCGCAGAGAACGATCTGGTCTGCGAGGATTGGCGTTCGCGGGATCGGAGCTGGGATTACTGTCGCATCGCGATCGATTTTTTCCGCGAGCATCAGATTCCTATCGAACAAACGCTGCCTCTGGACGAACTCGTCGGTAACGAAAAACATGATAACAGCAGGTATTGTCTGGCAGATCCGGGCGAACTGTACCTGGTGTACCTGCCCCACGGCGAACGAACCGAACTTGACTTGAGCGAAGCCAGCGGTCAATTGTCACAGTCTTGGCTGAATCCGCGTACAGGTGAGGTTTCCAGCAATCCGACCGCTATCGGTGGCGGAAGCAAAGTCGTTATTTCAGGGCCAAGCGACGACGGAGAAGATTGGCTGGTCATTTTAAAACGTAAGTGACGCATCGTTTGGTTAGGAATCGTTTTTTTACCACTCGTCAGTCACGTCGCCCCTATAATTAAAGTTCGAAACTTGTGGGAATTTGGATGATTCAGGGCTGAGAGCGAGGTCAATGATGCCTCTGCGGTCGCAATATTTTTGGATTGGGTGTGGAATCTCTCTTTCACTCGTGCTGCCCATCGCCGGTAGTCTTGTCTGTGCGTTGGGTGTCTCACAAACCATTCTAGAAAATCTGCCTGTCCACACGCTTCTGGAAACGGTTGGTGGGCTGTTCGCTCTGGCGATCGCTGGAATCCTGATGGTTGACCGCCAGAGGGAAACCGACGGTGAGTATTTCCCGTGGGCGGCGAGCGGGCTGGCTGGGATGGGACTACTGGATCTTTGCCATGCGGCCGTTCCGGCAGGGAACAACTTCGTCTGGTTGCACTCGGTCGCCACATTTCTCGGTGGGTTACTATTTGCATGTGTTTGGATCCGTGCCAGTATCGTCCCCCAAAGGATTACCGCGAACCTGCCTTGGGTCACGCTGATATTGGCCGCCGTGATTGGAATCGGATCGTGCCTGTTTCAAGCAGCACTTCCGCAGATGGCGATCGACGGCGAGTTCACGACCTTGGCGAAGATCCTTAACGGAGTAGGTGGTATCGGCTTCTTGATTGCGGGTGTTTTCTTTATTCGCCGCTTTCATTGCGTCTACGACATCGAGAGTTGGTTGTTTGCAGTCCAAACAATGCTCTTCGGTGCGGCGGGAATTCTGTTTGAGTCTTCGAGTCTCTGGGACCTGTCTTGGTGGTGGTGGCACATCTTGCGAGCGATCGCGTATTCCTCGGCGTTTGTGGTCGCTGTGCGGTCCTACCAAGGTGTGGAACGGGAATTGATCCGAGTCAATCGCGAATTGCGTGACCTGAACAGGGACCTCGACAGAAAAGTTGAAGACCGTACCAAGGCCGTGGAGCAGGCCAATGTCAAATTGAATCGCGAATCTTTTTTGCTGAATTCATTGGTCGACAAGATTCCGGACGCAATCTTTTTCAAAGACCGCGAGGGACGCTTTCTTCGCGTCAATCGGGCGATGGCAATTGACGCAGGCATCCATGATCCAGAATATTTCGTGGGCAAGACGGATGCTGATATTTGGCACGGCGAGCTGCCTGATCAAGTGGGCGAAGACGAACGCTCGATTATCGAGACGGGGATCCCGATCCTGAACAAGGAAGAGCAGCCAGTCAGCGGCAGTGGGAAACCGCGTTGGGTTCTGGTCACCAAAATGCCCCTTCAGGACGAGGCGGGCGAGATCATCGGCACCTTTGGCATTGCCCGCGAAATCACCGAGAAAAAGCTTGCCGAAGATAAGCTCCGTGAGAGTGAAGCGAGATTTCGATTGCTTGTGGAGCATTCCCCCGACGCCAGCGTGACGTTAGATATCGATGAAGGACGATTCACCGAGGCGAATGTTCATGCCGAAAATCTGTTCAAGATGAAGCGTGAAGAGATAGTGAAACGACATCCCGTCGAATTGAGTCCGCCGTTTCAACCAGGAGGCATCCCTTCCGAGCAACTTGCCCGCGAGATGATCGGTTTGGCCTTGTCGGGAAAGAGAATGGTCTTTGATTGGGTGCATCGCGATGCCGATGGGAACGATATCCCCTGTGAGATTCGTCTCGTCCCGCTTCCAGCCGGCAGACGAAAGTTGCTGCAAGCGACCATCGCGGACATCAGCGTTCGCAAACAGGCCGAGCAAGAACTGACCGACGCGCGCGACGCGGCGCAAGAGGCAAACCGCGAATTGCGACGAGCTCGGAATGCGGCCGAGGAAGCGAATCGCGCGAAAAACGACTTCTTGGCCAACGTCAGCCACGAAATCCGCACTCCCATGAACGCCATCATTGGAATGACCGATCTCGCACTGGAGACGAATCTCGATGCAACTCAGCGCGAGTACCTGCAGACTGTCGCAGATTCAGCAGAATCGCTAATGTCGATCATCGAGCAAGTCCTGGACTTTTCGAAAATCGAGGCCGACAGGTTGGAATTGGAGTCAGTTGACTTTGACATCCGCGAGGAAATTGGCGCGACATTGAAATCGCTTGCGGCCCGCGGACAGGAGCGAAACAATGAACTTGTCTGTCATGTCGACAACGCTGTGCCCCAATGGCTGTCGGGCGATCCCACGCGACTGCGGCAGGTATTGGTCAATCTGGTGGGCAACGCAATCAAGTTCACCGAGCATGGCAAGGTGTCGGTGGATGTCCGCGTTGAAGACAGTCCGCCATCCTATGTAAAGCTCTTGTGTAGCGTCCACGACGAGGGAATCGGAATTCCCCAAGACAAAATCGATACGATCTTCTCCGCCTTCGAGCAGGTTGATACTTCCTCAACTCGCCCCTATGGTGGAACCGGTTTGGGCCTTGCGATCAGCGATCGCCTGTGCAAAGCAATGGATGGGGAACTTTGGGTCGAGAGTTCTCCGGGTCAGGGGAGCACGTTTTTCTTCACCGTTTGTATGCGGCCTAGCACTTCGGACGCTGTCGAAAAAACACCGCGTGTGACTGCCGCGGCGGCCAGCAATGCGCGGAGTCAAGAGGTTCCGGAAATACGACCGCTTCGGATCTTGCTAGTCGAAGACGGTAAGGCCAATCAAACGGTGGCGATTGGATTGCTGCGAAAATGGGGACATTCCGTTTCGCTAGCCGAGAACGGGTTTGCCGCAATCGAAGCGTGCCAAAGAGAATCATTCGATGTGATCTTGATGGACGTGCAAATGCCTGAAATGGATGGATTGGAAGCAACGCGGAGGATTCGTCAACTCGAATGTGGGTCCGGTGCGCACGTACCGATCGTCGCAACGACCGCCCACGCCATGCAGGGTGACCGCCAACGCTGTCTCGATTCCGGTATGGATGACTACATTTCCAAACCGATCCGAAAACTGGAACTCAACCAGGCACTCGAACAGCTGTGCGGTAAAACGCCAGCGGCATCAACACCATTGCTTCCCCCGGCAGCGCTTCCGGCCTCGGCACCAGCGATCTCGAGTTGTAATCATCACTTATCGTATCAACTTCAACGGTGTCACGAATCCGAACCGGCGATCGATTGGAACGCGGCATCAGAGATACTGGGAGGTAACCAAGATTATCAACGCAAACGGATTGGATTTGCGATTCAGGAAATTCACGGCATGTTCCCAAAACTAGTTGAGGCGATTGCGGTCGAGGACACGGATCGAACTATCCAGATAGGCAGTTCAGTCAAGGGAACTGCAAAGTCGATTGCCGCTCGAAAAACGGCTGTTGCCGCGGCGGCGGTCGTACAGGCTGCCGCCGACCACGATGTTGAATTGGCAAGGCATGCAATGTTGCATCTTGTCGCTTCCCTGCAAGAACTAGAACGCGAAGCCGACAATTCAGCCATTGAAGAAGAAAAGCCGTAACTCGATGCACGTCACGTCAGTGATTGGTAGCGAATGACTTGCTCGTCAGCAGACTCCACAACACGTCTTCGAAGAAGGCGGCTCGCGCAGCGCGATCGGCACCGGCGATATGAAATAGTTGTTGTCGCCAGTATTCAGTTTGGGAGATGCCGGGCTGCGTCAATGCGGATAGAAAGACCTCATCGAGCACTTGCGCGTCGTCCTGAGTGCTGGCCAGCAACGCGTGTAGTCGTCCCGCGGGTGCACTGAGTCGCTTGTTGATTAGCTCGCCATTGATCAGGTGAAGTGATCGGGGGAGCGAAACGTCGTCGCTGCCTGTACATGTGGTTTCGCGATCGCAGCGACCGAGTATGCTCAGACTGGGCAAATCCGTTCGATTGTCGGTCAATGTGACGGCGCGAGGCAGCACCTCTTGCCCGATTCGCATTGGTACACCGGTGACATCGCAAATCGCGTCGGCGACCACTTCGGCTTCGAGCGGCTTGATCAAGGCATGTGAATAGAATGCCGTATCCTTTCTATTGTCGCTTGAGCCTGACGAGTCTCGCCCGTACGCGGACGAGTTGCAAATCAGTTCAATCGTGTGCTTCACCCGATAACCGTGCTGGACGAAATCCGCAGCCAGCCACTCGAGCAACTCCGGATGAGTGGCAGGGTTCGTCGCGCGAAGATCATCGACGGGGTCAACAAGCCCGCGTCCCATCAGCTGTTGCCATAGCCGATTGACCATCGCCTTGGCGAAATAGGGGTTGTCCGGCGAGGTCAGCCAATCGGCCAGCGCGAGTCGCCCGTCGACAGTCTCGTCCAGATACCGGTCGCTGGGGATCCGAGGCACGGCGGGTTGGCCGGTTTCCGGATGCGTCACCTCACCGCGCTGCGACACCGTGACCACTTGGCCCCGTCGCACTTTGGCAAAGATAGCGGCCAGCCCGTGGTAGTCATCTTGCGTCCAATGGTCGAGCGGATGATCGTGACAGTTTGCGCACCTCAATCGCACTCCGAGAAAGGTGCGGCTGGCCCGTTCCGCTAAGTCGCCTGGACTTGAACCGGATCGCAAGAAATTGACAGCACCGTCAACGTAGCCGTCGCCCAACGCGGTCAACATCATGATTGCCGTTTCGTTGACTGGGGCATCGCTACGCAGACGTTCGGCCAGCCAACGATGATAGGCAGCTGCACCTTGGGGCTGTAATTGCTTGGAATCAATGCCGAGATGATTCGCCCATTTCAACGCCCAATAGTCGGCAAACGAATCTGACGCTAACAGCCCGCGAACTAACTTCGTGCGTTTATCCGGCGATCTGTCCTGCGCGAACTGCCGAGCATCATCCGGCGCAGGCAACCGACCGGCCAGATCGAGCGTGACGCGGCGCATGAATTGCCAATCGTCAGCGGGCGGCGAAGCCGGCAGATTCAGTATGCTCAACTGAGCATCAATGAATTGATCGATTCGATTGCTCGGAACGGATTCCAACGCCAACGTTGTTTTCGTGTCGAGCATCGGAATGGTCAAACGAATCGGCAACACCCGATCCAAGAACCTTGCGATGACGACATGGACACCCCGACGATGAACGGTGAACTGTCGACCATCATGCTGAACCGAAACCGCATCGGGATCGCCGGGCCGAAACACCGTCCATTGAGTTACGTCAGCGGTTTCTCCGGTACTGAACGTCGCTGTCACGCGGACCGCGACCGACTCGTCCGGGCGAGAAAGAACCTGGTCATCGGGGATCACAACCAGAGATGTCAGTTTTCGATCAGTACGCCGCCTCGCACCTTCGCTGATCCAACGCTGAATCAACTCAAACGCTCCCGAATCATCGGGTAAAACGAGACCGCCTTCATGACCGAGTTGCTCCGATGGCTTTCGCAGCAGCAGGCTCTTCTCCGGGTCGGCAAGGTTGACTCGACGACCTTCCAGTTGTTGGACGATGGCGTCGTAGTCTCGTGCGCCGCTCGATCCGAGCAGCGACAGCTTGAATCCGCCGCGTCCAATCGCCGCGCCATGGCAGGATCCTGCGTTGCAGCCCTGGCGAGTCAAAACCGGAAGCACCTGTGTGTCAAAATCAATTGCCCCGGAGTCCACTGGCAGCTCACACCATGCCGTGCAAGCATCTGCGACGCACATCCCGATCAAAATCGCCAACCTCAACGTTCGCATCGCAAACACTCGCAATCTAGTTTTTGGCTGGATCAGTCTTCGCTGATTCCGCAGGCCTCTTTTGCATCTTGCGACGGTCCTTCATGCCGCCGCCCGGATACGCGAGTTTTTCAAACTCCGCTGCAGTCGGCGCGGCTTGATGGAGCAGCTTGGCCAGTTCGCCAGCGATCTTTGGACCTTCGCTCACCGATGGTTGAACGAGCGCAAAATTTGCCGTCACCTTATTCTCGTTGGCGATCAGAATGGTCAGCTCGACGTTTCGATTCAAACCATAGGCTCCAGGCCCCTCGCCACCATCAACCGAAATGCCTACCGGCGCGGTAAAGTTCAGAGATTTCTTTGCAACATTAACCAAGTAGTTCTCGGCTTTCGATTTGTCGTCATCTAACCAAACGATCCCTGACACCGCGCCTTCTTGGCTCTTGGCGTAGCTTGATAAGCCTCGCGCCAATGCCATTCCGGGACGAGTTAATTTGTGCACGAAAACCAACAGCATCGGTTTGCCTCCGGCTGATTCGATTGGATCGAGCACCTTGCCCGCATCCTCACCGTAGACCGCGATAACTTGGAAGGGACCCAAAGTCTCACCCGGCTGCGGCCCTGAGAAGATCGGATCGTCGGCGGCGCAAATCTGGGTGCCAACGACCAGAATCAACAGGGCAGCGATACGTCGTAACAACATGCTCATGGCCTCGTCGAGAAGAAGAATCCGAACGCCCCACATTCTAGCCGATCCTGATCCCGAAACGATTGGGGGACTCAGATTCTTGCGGAGTTTAGTTGGGTCAGGTTCAAGCTTCCTCAAGAGTCGACCCGGCAAACGATTCGTTGGCGCTGTCAAGGTCGCACCACGACAGGCACCGACCCAATAATACCGACCCAGTGATCACCCCCAAGTAGCAATGACTCGCCAGTAGGTCAGTGCAATTGCAGTCAGTGTGACCCCCAAAATGATTTGCCGCAAAGAGACTTGAAATGGAGCCGGGTCAATGGAACGATCAAACAAATCATGACCCGACCGCGTCACCCAAGTCCAAGACGCCAGCATCATCAGAACCGACGCTGCGATGGAGAGTACGCCGCCCCAAAGCAGGCGTGTGACCGGCGGAAACCAAAACCAGCGCAACGAAAAGACGGCTAGAACGCATAGCAGACTTTGTCCCCAGGTCGCCGCCGCCATCATCTGGTCCGATCGATAAAGCCAAACCATCCTGGCAACAACACAGGCCCCAATTGGAGCGACGATCGCCGCCATGGCCATCGCATTGCGACTTTCCTCCGCCCGACTGAACAACAACAACATCCACGGACTGGTCAGAGCCAGGCCGCAGGCGATCGGCAACCCCAACAGTGCCCTGGCGAACCACGCGGGTCGAAGCAAGACGAGCGTCCCAGTCACAACCAAGGTCGCAATCGCAAACCAATACGGCCACAGTACCATCAGGTGCAGAACAGCGTGCTGCTCGCTCAGCAAATCTGCCAACAAGCTGACGGGCCGATGCAACGTGTCGCCGTCGATCGAGTGTGGCAGGAAGAAACAGGCGAGCAGCAAGAAACTGGCGAGCAAATTCGACAGTGCGGTTGGCGAGTTGGCAGCAGACTGAATGCTGGGTTTCTTGGAATCGACATTGACGTTCAATTCCATTGCTAGGTTCCGATTGCCGAGTCGTCCGGATCGATCAACTCCACCGCAAGGATACTGACATCGTCTTTGGGGCCATTGACATGGCACCATGCATCAATCGAGTTCTTGATTTTAGCGCAGGCCTCATCGATTGTCATTCCACGAGTACTGGCAATCAATTCCAGCATCCGTGCTTCTCCGAACTCCTCCAGGTTTTCATTCATCGCCTCGGGGACGCCGTCGGAAAAGATAAACAGACGATCGCCCGTGTTCAAAGCGGTTGATTCCTCCTGGGCGTCAATGTCTTCCATCCAGCCAATCGCGAATCCTTCGGCCGGCAGCATCTCTGGATCACCACCATCCACTGGAAGTACGACCGGCGGCACATGTCCGGCCGAGATGTATCGTAGATCGCCGGTCAGCGTGTTGAGGATGCCGTAGAACATGGTGAAGTAAAGATCGCCCTGGTCCTCCATCGGAAAGCGGCGATTGAGTTCCTCAGCCACAGCGGCCGGCGGTGCAACGCTGATGGAGCCATCCTGGTCGACACGAGCGAGGATACTTGTCGTGGTAGCCTGACGCGTAAGCGATCGTGCCACTGCTACGCTCAGTAGCGACGAAGGGACACCATGCCCACTGACGTCAACGATGTACAAAGCCAAATGCCGGTCGTCGAGTGGAAAGAAGTTTAGAAAGTCGCCCGCCAGTTCGTCACACGGAATGTAACGCCAGGCGACTTCCACGTTTTGGACCGATGTGTCACCGGCGGGCAACAGCGAGTGCTGGATTCGGGCGGCCGATTCCAAGTCGCGAATCATCCGCTGGTTGTTTGATTCAAGTTGGGCATTCAATTCTTGGAGCATCTCGTTTTGTTTGGCCAACTTGTCTTTGCTCAGCGAAAGCTCCTGATTGACTCGAATCAACTCGGCATTTTTCTCGACCGCGTTCTCGAAAGTGCTAATCAGGAGATTCAGTACCTGCTGACGGCCTGACTGCACGGTGTAGCGTGTGCCGCGAAGGGTGACCTCCAACGCCTGCTCCTGGTCTTCGGCTTCGAAGTCCGCAATCGGTGTGTTCAGCAGCGAATCGATGCGAGACAGCAGGTACTCGGTTTCGTACGGTTTGGTGACGTAATTATCGGCGCCCGCTTGAAGCCCTTCGATGATGTCCTGAGGGTCGGCCAGCGTACTCAGCAAAATCAGCGGAATCCGTCTCAGCTTTGCGTCTTGCTTGACTTGGCGACAGAGTTCATAGCCATTCATGTTCGGCATTTCGATATCGCTGATGATCAAGTCCGGCGGATCATCCTGAATCAATTTCAGGGCTTCCCGCCCGTCAGCACCATGTCGTACATCGAAGGAGGCTTGCGTCAGCCGGTTGAGGAGTACTTTGGCCTGAATTCGGCTGTCTTCCGCGATGACAATTCGAGTCGCTGTGTTGATTCCCACGTTTTCCGTCTGCCTTGAAACGATGCGTCAGTGCCAAGCTGACCAACGACGCCCGGAGTCTGATGACCAGAGCCCGATGATCACGGGGTGGGATTTGTGCCACACCCACTCTTCAGATTAACAAGATTTCGACCGCTCGCGAATGCTGCGATGGAGTGACGCAGAAAGTGCAATTGAAAAGCGAGAACTGAGCCACCAAGCGAAAGAGTATTCCTCGAAAAGCGGAATCTTATTCGCAGTCCATGAATTCGACTTGCACCTTGATGATCATTGACGCGCCTCGAAAGAATGCGTCCAGAACAACCGGATCAAAGTGCTTGCCGCGGCCTTGCTCGAGAATTTCGAAGCACTCTTGCCGGGGCAGTGCCTGTTTGTAGGGACGTTCCGACGAAAGAGCGTCGTACACGTCGGCAACGGCTGTGATCCGACCTTCGATCGGAATGTCCTCGCCGGCTAGACCGATCGGATATCCGCTGCCGTCGAATTTCTCGTGATGAGTCTGCGCGATGGACGCCGCCAGTCGCATCAGCGTACTGCCGTCATCCAACATATTGGCACCATTTTCGACGTGGCTCCGCATCACAGCTGCATCGTGCGCCAGGTATGGCTGAATAATATCCTGGCCATGTTTGACATGATCTTTAACGATCTCGAACTCTTCTGCTTCCAATTTTCCTGGCTTCAGCAGAATGGCATCGGGAACGGCAATTTTTCCGACGTCGTGCAGTTGAGCAGCCAACTCGATGTCACTAACAAATCTGTTGTCAAATCCAAGGTTCTTGGCAATGATCCCGGCGAATCGACCAACGCGGATGACATGGTTGCCAGTATCATTGTCGCGAAGCTCCGCCGCTCGAGCCAAACAGTAAATGGCTTGCCGGCGGCTCCAATCCAGTTCTTTCGTCCGCTCTTGAACCTTCTTTTCCAAGTCCATCGCATGCCGCTGCAATTGATCTTGAAACGATTTGCTTTGTAGCGAGTTGCGAACGCGGGGCACAAGTTCCATCGGGTCAACCGGCTTGACCAGAAAGTCCGTTGCGCCCAAGTCAAGGCACATCAGTTTGACTTCGTGATCACCGTTAGCCGTTAGAATCAGCACGGGGATGCGGCGGGTCGCCGGATGGGTCCGGATCATCTTAAGGATCTCAATCCCACTGACCTCTGGCATGTTGATATCAAGCAGGACAACATCGGGCCGCGTCGCTTGGATCAAGTTGAAAGCCACCGTCGAATCGGTCGTCGATTTGAAGGCGTGGTATCCAGCCTTTTCCAGCAGTTTGCGAACCACCGCAACGTTTGCCGGTTCGTCGTCCACGATCATGATCCTGCCGGGCAGACGCCCCGATTCGTTCCTCGCAGTGGCGCCGTTCACTACCGCCGCACCCAACACCGGTGAAGGCATCGTTGGCATCCCCGCTGTGGGTGGCGTCGGGAGAGAATTTTCGATTGTCATGTTCGGAGCTGGATGGGTTTTAGTCGTAAGATCCACGTGGAAATATGGCGTATATCAAGGCGTCAGGAGCAATTAGAGCTACCGTTCCTGTTGTTTTGGGGATAGCCGCAAGCAGTTGGCTTGACCTTGCAATTTACCGGGATCATTCCGGTTGTGCTGAGTCAGCGACAGGGACGACCAGCCGGCTTCGTACCGCCAGGATCGCGACCATCGCTCGATCAGCTTCCTCCGCCGACTGGCATGCTGCGGCTCGCTCTAAGCCTGCCGCATGTTCGGACAGTGCGTCGTATCCGACCGTTCCTCCCGATCCTTTCAACCAATGCGCCAAGTCTCGGAGTTCGTCGAATCGATGCTCGCTGCAGATCTGTTGCATCAATGTTAGCCGCTGATCAAGTCGCTCGACGAAGTCGATCACGATCGCACAGAACTCTGGATCGTCCAGCGGCAGAGTGCTGTGAATCGGCGTTTGGTCTTGCTGATCATCGGCCTTCGATTGCAATCTACCTGGCCTCGAATTTTCGCTCGCTGCACTGTCCATCCCCGGCGTAACGATTCGTGATTGGATTTCGCAGATCGCTTGCAAGATTTCCGATGCCTGACTTGCTTCACCGTCCTGGGCCGCTTGCTCCAGATCCCGCGCGGGTCCCGTAAAGGCTGCGAAACCAACGGTACCACCGGCCCCCTTAAGCCAATGAGCTTCCGATTGCACGGTTTTGAAGTCTCCATCTGCGATTGCACGCTCGATGAAAGCCAATCGTCCGTCAAGCCGGCCCACGAAATCGTCAACGATCGCTCGAAAGTCTTCGTCATCCATGGGCAGCGTCGAATGGATCGGCTGGCCAACGGCAGAGTCAATTCTCTGAAACAGAGTCGCGTCTTTCGCTGAAGCGTTTTCAGGGGCGGCGTCGCGGTCGACCGAAGTGCAAATATCGGTCGCCTTGGCTTGCCCAATGTAACTTGCCGTTCGCTCAAGCAATTTGTCGATATCGACAGGCTTTGTGAGGAAGTCGTCGCAGCCGGCCTCGATGCATTTCTCCCGGTCGCCCCTCATGGCATTTCCGGTCAAGGCAATGATTGGAGTCGCCAGTCCAACGCTGCGAATGCGACGCGTTGCCGAGTAGCCGTCCATCACTGGCATTTGCATGTCCATGAAGATCAAGATCGAAGTCTTGTTCTGCCAGCGTCTTGATCGCTTCAAGACCATTCTCGACCGAGGTGACCTGGCGCCGGCACGTCCCAATACCAATTCGATCAAGCGACGGTTCGCTTCACCGTCGTCGACCACTAGAATCGGTTTGCTGGGCAGACGCATGATGGAATCATCTGAGACTCAACGCGATTTGTCTGATCGCGTCTGGACTCGGATCTCTTCGACCGTCACCAAATCGTTCATGCTCTCAGCATTCACCGGCAATGTGATGGTGAATGTGCTGCCGACACCCTCTTCGCTGCTGACCGTCAATCGAACCGCCCAGACGCCTCGGAAAGGCGACGGCTGATCGAAAGACCGAGTCCCGTACCGCCGAATTTTCGCGTCGTGCTAGTGTCCGCCTGAGAGAACGACTCGAAGATTTTGGCTTGTTGCTCCGGCGTCATTCCGATACCCGTGTCGATGATGTCGATTTGCAGTCGCGACGCATCACCATCGACCATTTCGGTCGCGATCGTGATGGTTCCTTGCTCGGTGAACTTGATCGCGTTGCCGACCAGGTTCGTAATGATTTGTCGCAGACGCGTTGGATCGCTTTGGATCACTCGTGGAATCGACGAGTTGAAGACGATCTTTGTCTCTAAGTCTTTCTCTCTGGCCCGTACACTCAATACATCCGTCGTGTCGAGGATGATCTGATCGACTTGCGTGTCGATCGATTCGACGTCCATCTTGCCCGCTTCGATCTTCGACAGGTCCAGAATGTCGTTGATCAACTCCAGCAGGTGTTTGCCGCTTCGATGGATCATGTTCAAATGATCGACCGATTCCTCCGCGTCGGTGACCAGACCGCGACGAAGCACGTCGGTGAATCCAAGCACCGCGTTCAGCGGCGTGCGAATTTCGTGACTCATGTTGGCAAGAAAGGCACTCTTGGATTCGCTGGCATGTTGGGCAGCTTCACGTGCTTCCTCCAGCAAAGTGATGTCGTCGAAGGTCGCCATCATGCCTTTGCCGACTTTCGAGCAATTGACGCTGAACGTTCGCTGTCGCCCATCAACAACCATTTGCAGAATCTGGTCACTGACCGCTCGACCCGATTTGGTCGCCTCGATCCAGGGAAGCTCGCGTTCCTCGTCACTCGGATCCTCCCAGTTCAACTCTGACGCGTCGACGCCGCAGCAGTTCGCTGGCGTCCGTCCCGACCGATTCAGCGAATTCGGTGTTGCCGTAAAGAATTCGATGTTGACCATCCAACAACAGCAGACCCACCGACAACGTATCCAACGCCTCCTGAACATGCTGCGGTACTCGATCCGACGGATCCAATTGTTTGAGCGTTTTGCGGAGATAGAAGTTGAACTGTAGGAAGCAGGCCGGAATGATGAATACCAGCAACCAGGCCGGCGCCCAGTAATTCAGACCGAGCAATCCGCCGGTGCTGCGAAAACAGACTTCCAGATGCCCCCACTGCTGCCCCTTCCGATAGACAGGGACCCGCATTTGCTGCACACTGCTGTCGATTTCAGCGATCCAATTCTCCTGATGCGAACCAGCGGCGACCAACAAGCCATCCTGCTCCGTTCGCAGCCCGATCGAAAGCACGTCGTCATCACGATTGACGATCGATTCGAGAGTTGCAGTCAGAGTAGACAGTTGGCCCGACGACGCCATCGCGGTACCGCTGATCGCCAGCGTCTCGCAGAATTTTGAACGCCCCTTCAAGATCTCTTTCTGCTCATTGGGAAAGAAACCGAGGGCACTGGCAAACAGCAAGCTGCCGACCACCATTCCGATCAGGCCGAGCGAAATCCGCTGACGAACTGATATGCGATTAATGATTCCCATCGTGCTTTCGTCGCAGAAGGCGTTGTTGGCAAAGGGTCTCGATTCGCGACTTACCAGATCGGGCGACCTGAATGCGCAAGCAGCTTGCCATTCCTGCAGAATCGAACCTTGGAAGCTTACGCTTCAGAGAAACCCGGCGACTGAGATGCGATCTCTCTGCGGCCTCCGTAAAGTCGGATGTCATACGATCACGGTGGTTGTCTTGGTTATAAGGGCTAGTCGCGAACGTGCTTGTTCTCCGGAGCGTTCAACCCTTTCGCTTTGCGATCCATCATCTCTTCCAGAGTCTCGCTGTTTTGATTTCCACGCAGCCCCTGCATGATTAATAGCGGGTCGATCGCTTGCCACGCTGGCATTTGTGCGAGCAATCCCGATAGGATAAAGCCGCTGCGGATTGCCCAAGCGACGTAGCCGACCGTAACCGTCGAGGCTGCCGCACCGGCGAATCCAACCATAATGAGGTCGCCCTGGATATGTGAGTCGACTGACTGGCGGTGCAGATCCATCTCGTCCCACATATTGCCTGCCTGGCTCATCAATACAAAGTCGAGTCGACTCAGCGTGCCTTCGAGTGAATCTTCCAGGTGATCGCCAATGCGAGTTTGATTCGGCTTTGCCGCCTCGAACTCGCCAGCTTGCAGCTGCGAACTACCGTGGTACGTGCTGCCAAAGTCGGCAAACACGCCAGGCAGTATCAATTCCTCAATCACAGGAGGCGGCGCAACAACACTGCTGAGCCTCGACTTGCCGTTGGGCCTCGGACCCGAATCGTCGGTTGGTGGAGTGACTGGATCCGGACTTGGAACTGGAACTGGAACTGGAACTGGATCTGGATCTGGATCTGGATCTGGAACAGGATCGGGAGTGGTTGGTGGCGCCGCGCCGCGAGGACCGTGATCGTCACGGTGACCATGTTCCCGTCGACCGTGCCGTCATTCGTTTTGTACGTGAACGAGTCCGCACCGAAGAAAACGTTATCACTCACGTACCTGAATGAGCCGTCGACGCTCACGGTCACTGTGCCTCCGGTCGCACCGCTCACGATGATCGCCGTGATCGCGTCGCCGTCTTCGTCGAAGTCATTGGCAAGCAGCCCGGCGGCCGAAACGTTAAGGGTATCACCACGCAGAACGAGATAGGATTCGGTGACGGTCACCGGTGCGTCGTTCACGTCGGTCAGGTTGATGGTGATGGTGGCTGTATCCGATAAGTTTGGAGAACCGTCGTCGGTGACGCGAACCGTTACCGTCAACACGGGCGTGGCTTCAAAGTTGAGTTTCGAGCCATCGGCGACAGTCAACTCCCCGGTTGCAGCACTGATCGCAAATGCGGTTTGTCCGGTTCCGCCGATGATGGCGTAGGACAAAGACTGGCCCGCGTTCATATCGCTGGCGGCGACCATGCCCACGCTCGTGCCGTTGGGACTGTTTTCGACGATTCCAAACAGTTGATCGTTCACCACAGGGGCGTCATTGGCGTCACCGATGTTGACGGTCACGGTCTCGATCGCAGACGGATTGACGCCATCATCGACCTGCAAGCTCAACACGTAGCTGGGTGTCGTCTCAAAATCGAGAAACGTGTTGTTGACGATGGTTAGTTCGCCGGTCAACGCATCGATGGCAAACACTCCGTCGACGTCACCGCCCGTGATCGCCCAGTTCTGCAGACTGCCGACCGTGTCGGCGTCGGTTGCGATTACGATTCCGACCGATGTGCCGTTGGAAACGTTTTCGGCCACAGCAAAGACCTGCGCCGGTGTAATCACCGGCGTCGTGTCGTTAACATCGGCGACCCCGATGGCGATGATTCGCGTGCTGAAACTAGCATCCGTGCTGGTGGCACGAATCGTGATGTTGTGGCTGGTGCTGGTCTCGTAATCGAGCCCGGCATTGACCGTGACAACACCGCTTGTCGCGTCGATGACAAATCGCCCACTGGCATCATCATCTAGCGAATAGCTGATGCTGTCGCCTGTATCGGCGTCGGTCGCCAGCGCGGTCACTCCAACGCCGGTGCCAATGCCTGCCGCTTCGGAAACAGTATTGGGTGTCGCGTCGGTATCGGCGATCGGCCCGACATTGAACTCATCGATGTCGGTCACATTGATGGTGAAGCCGGTTGTCGTAAAGGTCGTGTCGTCGCTGGTTGCGCGGACAATGATGTTGTGACTGGTTGCCGATTCGGCATCTAACAATCCGTTCACGGTCACCACGCCTGTGGTTGCATCGACGGCAAATCGACCGCCTGCGCTGTCATCCAGCGAGTACGTCACGCTGTCGCTGGTATCCGGATCGGTGGCTAGTGCGGTGATTCCCACGCTCGTTCCGATCGGCGAAACTTCGGCCACGCTGTCGGCCACGCCGTCGGCGTCGCTAATCGGACCAACACCCGACTCGTTCACGTCGGTTACCGCGATGTTAAAGCCTTGGGTGCTGAAACTGGTGTCATCGCTGGTGGCGCGGACGATGATGTTGTGGCTGGCGAACGCCTCGAAATCGAGCGCACCGTTGACGGTGACAACACCCGTTGTCGTGTTGATGGCAAACCGACCGCTCGCGTCGTTATCCAGCGAATAGGTGACGCTGTCAGTCAGGTCAGCGTCGGCAGCGAAAGCGGTTACTCCGACCACGGTGCCGACAACCGAGTTCTCAGCGACACGATCGACCGCAGCGTCGGTGTCGCTGATGGGGCCAACATTGAACTCATCAACGTCGGTGACCGCGATCAGGTAGCCTTGTGTGCTGAAGCTGCCGTCGTCGCTGGCTGCGCGGACAATGATGTTGTGACTGATGGCCGTTTCCGCATCCAGGGCACCATTGACGGTCACCACACCGGTGGTCGCGTCGATAGTGAATCGTCCGCCCGCGTCGACATCCAACGAGTAGGTGATGTTATCGTCGACATCAGGATCGCTGGCCAACGCCGTGATGCCCACGATGGTTCCGACAGTGGCGTTTTCGGCCACCGTCTCCGCCGAGACGTCGCTGTCACTCATCGCGCCGATCCCAAACTCGTTCACATCGGCAACCGCGATCGAGAACGCGATGGTCGTAAAGCTCGTATCGTCACTGGTGGCACGGACGATGATGTTGTGGCTGGTGGCAGCTTCGGCATCGAGTGCTGCGTTGACCGTAACCACGCCGGTCGTGGCGTCGATCAAGAACCGTCCGCCCGCATCGTCGTCCAGCGAATAGCTGATGTTGTCGGCCGGGTCAATGTCGGTGGAAAACGCCGTGATGCCGACCGCCGTCCCAATCGCGGCATTCTCGGCAACGCTGTCCGGCGAGGCGTCGGTGTCCGAAATCGGGCCAGCACCATTGTCGGGAGCGTCCACAACACCGATCGCGAAAATAGCGGTGGAAATCGTTGTGTCGTCGCTCGTTGCACGAACGGTCACGTTGTGGCTGGTTAGTGTCTCGAAGTCGATCAGATTGGCATTTGCCACGGTGATGACTCCCGACGTGGCGTTGATCGCAAAGCGGCCGCCGGCATTATCGTCCAGGCTGTAGGTGATGTTGTCGTTAACGTCCGCATCGTCGGCCAGCGCCGTGATCCCGACCACGGTTCCGTTGGCGGCGTCTTCAGACACTTCATCGGTCGCTGCGTCGGCGTCGGTGATCGATCCGATGGCGAATTCGTCAACATCGGTGACCGTGATCGTGAAGTCCGAGCGTGCTGAAACTGGCGTCGTCGCTTGTCGCGCGGACGGTGATGTTATGGCTGGTCGCGGTTTCGGCATCCAACGCGGCATTGACGGTGACGACCCCCGTCGACGAGTTGATCGTGAACAAGCCGCCCGCATCGACATCCAGCGAGTACGTGACGTTGTCGGACACGTCCGCGTCAGAGGCCAGTGCCGTCACCCCGACGGCGGCACCGATCACGGCATTCTCAGCAACGGTTTCAGCTGCCACGTCGTTGTCGATGATGAGTCGTGATGTTAAATTCGTCGACGTCCGTCACCGTGATGGTGAAAGCCCGGGTGTCGAAACTAGTGTCGTCACTGGTGGCACGCACGGTGATGTTGTGGCTGGTCGCCGTCTCCGCATCGAGCGATCCGTTGACGGTCACGACGCCGGTTGCCGCGTGGATCGCGAACAATCCGCCCGCATCGTCGTCCAGCGAGTAGCTGACGTTGTCCGTCACGTCTGGATCGTTCGCAAACAGCCGTGATCGCCGACCGATGTGCCGATCGCCGAGTTTTCGGTGACGCTATCGACCGTGCCATCGGAGTCAATGATGGTGCTAATGTCCGATTCATCGACGTCGGTCACAGCGATCATGAAGACCTGAGTCTTGGAACTGGTGTCGGTGCTGGTCGCTCGCACCGTGATGCTGTGGCTGGTGGCCGTTTCCGCGTCCAAAGTACCGTTGACAGTGACCACGCCCGTTGTCGTGTTGATCGCGAACCGCCCGCCGGCGTCATCGTCCAACGAATAGCTCACCGTGTCGGTCGAATCAGCGTCCGCTGCAAACGCCGTGACGCCGACGGTCGCTCCGACAGACCGCGCTCTCAGCAACGGTATTGGCGGCTGCGTCAGAGTCGCTAATGGCGCTGACATCAAACTCGCTGACGTCGGTCACGCTGATCGTATATGACTGAGTGACCGAGCTCGTGTCGGCGCTGAACGCGCGCACAATGATGTTGTGACTCGTGAAAGCTTCGGCATCGATCGCTGCCTTGAGGGTCACGACACCCGTTGTCGTGTTGATCGTGAACAGACCGCCCGCATCGTCGTCGAGCGAGTAGCTGACGGTGTCGGTGGCATCGGCGTCGGTTGCAGCGGCGGTAATGCCAACGGTCGAGCCGACCGACGCATTTTCGGCCACGGTGTCGGCCGTGACGTCGCTGTCGCTGATCGGGCCGATATCGAATTCATCGACGTCGGTGACGGCGATCGTGAAGCCCTGAGTGCTGAACGTGGTGTCGGCACTGGTCGCCCGCACGACGATGTGGTGGCTGGTCGAGGATTCCGCATCGAGAACTCCGTTGACCGTCACAACACCGGACGCTGCGTTGATCGCGAACAGCCCGCCCGCGTCGTCATCCAAGCTGTACGAGACCGTGTCGCCAGGATCAGGATCGTCGGCCAGCGCGGTGATGCCGATCGTTGTCCCGACGGCGGCGTTCTCAGCCACTTGATCGGTGGTCAGGTCCGCGTCACTAATGGGATCGACCGAGGTATTGGAATAGGCGACCAAGGCGACAGCGATATTGGAATCCTCGGCTCCGTTGTTGACGCTGATTTCAATGATGCGAGTCGTCGCGTCGGGAGCAGGCAAGCTATTGTCGTAAGTAACGGTGCGAAGAATCGCCTGATAGTCGGCTAAAGCCTCGGGCCCCACGCTGGAAAGTGTCAGGACTCCAGAAGTCGCGTTGTAGCTAACCGAGATTGCGGGGTTAGTCGCGTTATTGGCGGTCAGCAAGTCGCCTGCCATCTTGTTGGTGATCGTGGCGGTCAACTCGATCAAGTCGGTCGTGACGGGATCGTCGATCGTCGCGTCCAGAGGATCAACGATCGGGATCGGACCGCCAAGCGGCACGAACTCGGCGGCGATTCCACTGCCGGTTTGGCCCTCGCTGTTGTCGGCATCCAAATCGACGTACGGTCCGCCGCCGACGATGATGTCGAGCGTTTGACTGTCCGTCAGTGGGCCGCCGCTGCCGTTGCTGCCCAGGTCATCGACGTCGATGTTTACCGTCGCCACACCGGTAAACGCGGAGGTGGGCGTGAACGTCATGTTCGCCAACGCGTTGTTGATGTCAGTCAGCGTGCCGGTAAAGACCATCGATGTGTCGTTTTCGCCGTCTCCCGTCGTAAAGCTCAAGGCACCGGTATCGGACAGTCGCTGACCGAAGATGCCGTCACCGTCACCATCGGTTCCATCGTCATCGGTCCAGACGGCGATCACGTTGCCTTGGTCATCCATCGACACCGACGGCCCCGACTGGTTGCCAGTCCGTTTGGCTGTTGATCTGGATTTCCTGTCCAACCTTATCGCCGGCTGCGTCGAATCGCTGGCCAAAGACACCTTGTCCGTCGTCATCGGCACTTTGCCAGCTGACGAAGAATTCGCCCGAGCCGCTCATCGCGACCGACGGAACCTTCTGATCTCCAGCGGTGGTGGTCGTGATGCGGATGTTGGCACCTTGCGGGACACCTGCGTTGTCATAACAGCCGTCCGACAACCGCCTGACCGCTGCCATCTTCGTTGGCACTTTGCCAGACCACCATGAAGTTGCCGGCATCGTCCATCGCGACATCGCGGCACGGTTTGATTGTCCAGCGTCACCGTAGCCACCAGGAACTCACCGCCAACGGCGTTGCCAGTCGGCGTCAAAGCGTTGTGCCAGGATGCCTTCACCCGCAACGTCCTTGCCTTGCCAGACGACGACAAAGTCACCGTCGGCATCCATGGCAACGGCCGCGTTTCTTTGATTGCCGGCGGAGACGGTGTTGACTTGAAATTCGGCGCCGTCGGCGACACCCGCCGAGTCAAACTGCTGTGCAAAGATGCCCAATCCGCTGCCGTCCTGTTCGGCACTTTCCCAAGCGACGACAAAGTTACCGGCATCATCCATCGCGATCGACGGATTCGTTTGATTGTTTTCGGTGTTGGAATTGACCAGGAACTCATCCGCCAGCGGCAAGCCGTTGGCATCGAAGACACGAGCGTAGATTCCGTCGCCGCTGCCATCTTGTCCACCGCTCTGCCAGGCCACGGCGAACTGTCCCGTGGCGTTGATCGCAACCACCGGCAACTCTTGATCGCCCGCGACCGTGTTGTTGACTTGGAATTCCGCACCCATCGGTTGACCGACCGAGTTGAACCGCTGGGCAAAAATGCCGAGATCCGGCTGCCGTCTTGTCCGTTGCTTTGCCAGACAACGACGTAGTCACCATTCGGGTGCCGCGGCGACAACCGGCAATTGCTGGTCGGAGTGCTGTAAGTGTTGATCTGGAATTCGGCTGGCCACTTGCTGGCTGAGGGTCAGCTTTCCGTTCGTGATCGTGACGGTCACTTCGATCGGGTTGTTGCCCGAATCATCCGTGATCGAAACCAGGTTGCCGTTCGCATCCGACAGCGTGACGGGCGTATTGACCGCGGTTCGTTGCGGGCCGGGCACATCAATGATCGGTGCGTCGTTGACCGGATCGGACGTGACGACGATCAACACGGTGCCGCCGGCCGAGAGTGCGGGCTCGCTGCCGACGTTACCGAGGTCGTCGACGTTGATTTGCAGAATGGCATCGCCCGCATAGGTCGTCGGGGCGCTGAAAGTCAATCCGTCCAAGGCATTGTTGATATTGGTCAGCGTTCCGCGTGAACGTCATGGCGACTATCGTCCGTGCCGTTACCATCGCTAAAGCTCAATCCAAACGTGCCGCTCAGCGATATCGTTCCCTGAGTTGCCAGCAGCGTGACTTCGACCGATTCGCTGCCGGCGATGTCAACGTCGCCAACAGAGATCTGATTTCCGGCCACCGCCGAAAACTCGAGAATGTTGCCTTCGACAACCGATTCGGTTGCTGGAGCGGTCACGGTCGGGGCGTCGTTCACCGCACCGACGGTGATGTTGACGGTATCGTCGTCGGGCGTCGTGTTTCCATCGTCGGTGATGATATTCAGCGTGGCCGTGCCGACGAAATCGGCGTCGGGCGTGAAGACCAGACCATTCAACGCGTCGTTGATTTGATCGACCGTCCCTTCGATTTCGATCACGGGATCATCGAATCCGTCACCGGTGTTGAATGTCAATGCGCGGATGTCTTTGTAAAGCTGACCGTAGACTCCCCAACTGTCGCCCTGATCCTGTCCTTTACTCTGCCAGGTCGCTACAAACTGGCCGTCGTCACCCATCGCGATCGCGGGTGCTTGCTGTTCTTTGGGTGTGTTGCTGTTGATCAGGAACTCGCCGCCGAGTGCTGTTGCCGTGTTGTCATAGCGTTGGCCGAAAACACCGAACTTTCCGTCGAGGATGGTCTTGCTTTTTGCCCTGCCAGGCGACGACGAAGTTCCCATCACCGTCCATCGCCACGCTGGGGGCGGATTGGTTGTTGACGATCGTCGAGTTGACCAGAAAGTTTGTGCCGAGCTGATTGCCAGCGGCGTCAAATCGTTGGGCGTAAGATCCCCAACGCATCATCGTCGCCGCTGGGGTGATCCTGTTTTTCGCTTTGCCAAACGATGACAAAATCGCCGTCATCGTCCATCGCAATCGATGGAGCCGATTGACTCTTTGAAGAATACCGTGTTGACTTGGAATTCAGCTTGGCCTGGACCGGTCAGTGGCGAATCGAGTGCTTCGCCCGCGGCGCTGAAGCGTTTGGCATAGACACCAAAATCGTCGCCGTCCTGATTCTTGCTTTGCCAGGCGACAGCGAAGTTGCCGGCGTCATCCATGGCGACCGACCGGAGCCAGTTGATCGCTGGTGGTTGCGGTGTTGATCAGGAATTCTTTGACGCCGGCTGGGCCACCAAAGACGTCCAGCGCATTGCCGGCCGAGTCAAATCGGGTCCCATAAATACCCCAGTTGTCGGCTGAATCTTGAGCCTTGCTTTGCCAGACGACGACAAAGTCACCGTCGGCGTCCATCGCGACCGAAGCGTTACGCTGTTCATTCGCGGTGGTCGAGTTGACAAGGAATTCACCGCCGGCCGGTGTGCCGTCGGCATTGAATTGTCTCGCGTAGACACCTTTGGAACTGCCGTCCTGGCCGTCGCTCGTCCAGACGACGACAAAGTTGCCGCTGTCGTCGATCGCGATCGCTGGTTCGTTTTGATTGCCGGGGATGTGTCTCATTGATCCGAATCTCGCCACCCAGCGGTGAACCGGAATCGCGAATAGCGCTGAGCGTAAACGCCGTCGCCGCTGCCGTCCTGACCGGCACTTGTCCAGACGACCACGTAAGCTGCCATCGGGAGCCATGGCGACTTGTGTTTCGTCCTGGTCGCCGGAGATGTCGGTGTTGACCTGAAACTCGGATCCCGATGTGTTGCTGAGCGAGATTTTTCCATCGGTCGCCGTCAACGTCACCGTCACCGTGCCGGGACCGGTGTCGTCGTTGATCGAGATCTGGTTTCCGTTGCCGTCGGAGAAGTCAGCGGAGTTTCTTCTGGAGTCGATTGAGTTCCCGGCACGGTGTTGACCGGCGAATCGTCGGTACCGTCCGGCGTGATCTCAAAGACGGTCACGATCTCCTGGTCGGTCAGTGCACCACCCTCGCCACTGTTGCCCAGGTCATTGATGCTGATTTGCATCGTCGTCGACCCGGCATAACCCGTTTGCGGCGTGAACACCATGCTGTCGACGGCTGAGTTCAGATTCGCTCAGATTGCCTTTGAAAGTCATTGTGGCGTCGTTGATGCCGTCACCGACCGTGTAACTCACTGCACCCGGATTACCCAGCGTCAACACGCCATGAGTGATGCTGATGGTGACTTCCAGATCGCCGCCGCCCGCATCGATATCGCTGAAGGTGACCAGATTCGCACCGTCAAAGGTGAAGTCGGTGTTCTCGATTGTCGTTACGCTGGCGGGTGCCGTGATCTCCGGTGCTCGGTTGCGAACCAGAACATCAATGTCAAGCGAGTCGCTATCGAGTTTCGGCGTACCGCCGCTGTTGCCCAGGTCATCGATGTCAATGTTCAGCGTGACCGTTCCGGTGAAACCAAGATCGGGTGAAAAGTACATTCCGTCGATCGCTCGGTTGGCACTCCGCGATCGTTCCGGTAAAGGTCATCGTCGGATCACCGCTTCCGGTTCCGTCGCTGAAGCTCAGGCCGGTCGTGTCACTAAGTGTCAACGTGCCGTTGGTCACGCTAAGCGTGATCTCGACTGGCAACGGCCCGCATCGTCTTCGAAGTGAATCAGGTTGGCGTTGTCGGCCGAGAAGAACAGCGGCTGATCTTCGATCGTGTTCTGGTTACCCGGCTTGACAATCTTGGGTTGGTCGTTCGTCGCGTCCGCCGCAACATTGATGTCGATGACTCGCGCGTCGATTTGTTCGCCGCCCGAACCGGTGGAGCCTTGATCACTGACCTCAATCGTCAACTGAGTGGTGCCCGACAAACCAGGTTGGCGGAGTGACCTTCAGTCCGTCCAACGCGTTGTTCACATCCGCTTGTGTGCCGGTGAAGACCATCACCGGATCGTCTGTTGCCATCGCCAACGGTGAAGAGTCAGGTTGTTGGTCGCACCAAGCCGGATCAGTCCCTCCGTCAATGTCAGCGTGACCTGCAACTCGTCGGCGTTGACATCGACATCATTGACGGAGATTTCATTGACGCCAACGTCAAAGGTGATGTTGCCGCCTTCGGTGATGTTCTCGGTGGCCGGGGCCGTGATCACCGGCGCGTCGTTGACGATCGTGACGTTGATGTCTTTGCTGGCAACCAGACTGGCCGCACCGTCGCCGTCGTGCACGTACATGCGAACTTGCCGGGCGTCGGTGGCCGGTCCGTCGGATACGTTGTGGTAGGTGATGTTGCGAGCAAGCGCCTCGGTGGCGATCGGCGTGGCCGCCGCATTCAGCGAGATGACCAATGGTGTGGAGCCGTCGGTGCCGCCGGTGAATGTTCCGATTTCGACGTTCTCGTAGCGAACTGACGGAACCGACGATGCCGATTTGGCCAGCTGCCAAAGCCTTCGTGGTTGATGTCCAAACGGTCGTTGACGGTGCCTCCCAGTGTGAATTCAACAACCAGACTGCCGCCATCAAAATTCGCGGAGTCGACATCGGTGACCGTCGCACCCGCGTCAAGAATTGTAGCCGGATCGCTTTCCGCATAGTTCAACGCCGAACCCGGCAATCGTGACGACCGGCTTTTCGTTCGTGATCGGGCCGGTGAACTTCGCGAAGACGCCCTTGTCGTCGCCGGCGGGATCATCGCCGCTCCAGGCGACGGTCATGCCGCCGTTATCGTCGATGGCGACACCGGAGAATTTCTGTGCATGGTCGTGTCGTGTCGACGATCATCGGATCGCCGTGTGCAATTCCATCGATGTTGAAATGCCGCAGGTAAATATTGCTCGGTGTCACGGTGTGTCCAGGAGACGACAAAGTCTCCATCGGCTTGCATCGAAACTTGTGCGTGTTCCTGTTCCTTGGTGATGTCGGTCGGAATCAGGAACTCTTTGCTGCGTGCGGTTCCATCGCTGTTGAAGGTGCGCCCGTAAACGCCCAGTGCGTCACCGTCTTGCCCGATACTGGTCCAGACGACGACAAAATTGCCCGCATCATCGATTGCGACCGACGAGTCGGTTTGGTCGTTGGCTAGTAAGTGTTGACTTGGAACTCAAGTCCCAACTTGATTTCCGTTGGCGTCGTATCGCTGAGCGACGATTTCGAATCCGTCGCCACCCGGTACGTTGTCGGCGGTCCAGCTGATCACAAATTCGCCATCGCGAATCGATCGCCACCGATGGATCGAATTGATCGAACGACGTCAACGTATTGACCAGGAATTCACCGCCGATCCTTGCTCCCGGATGAATCGAATCGCTGTGCGTAAATCCCGAAACCGTCGCCGTCCTGATCGTCGCTTTGCCAGGTGACGACAAAGTCGCCGTCGGCATCCATCGCCACGGCAGGATTGGTCTGGTCCTTGGTCGTGAAGCGTGTTGACCGGAATCTCACCGCCAACTTTGTTGCCGGCGGCATCGAATCGCTGGGCGAAGATCCCAAATTTATCGCCATCCTGGTCATCAGCACTCTGCCAGACGACGACAAAGTTGCCAGCATCGTCGACGGCAACCGACGGGTTCAATTGGTCCTTGATCGGTGTAGCTATTGACGTAGATTTCGGCACCGACGCGTGCGCCGGACGAATCGTACCGCTGAGCAAAAACACCGAATTTGTTGTCGATGCTTGTCTTGGTCTTTGCTGCTCCAGACAACAATCGAATCACCGTTGGCAGCCCGCGCCACCGAGTTGCCACCTGTTTCCGCCGTGCAGCTGAATGTCGAGCGATTTCCGAGTTGACTCGGAAGGTGGTATCGAGTGCCGGTGCCGTGTAGTCAATCGTCAGGATTGGCGTGATGCCACCTTCGGACGAATCGATACTCCAACCGTCGGGATCATCGTTGACGATCACCCAGCCAAGATTGGGCAATCCGTCGGCCCAGTTCTGCAGCGTTACGGCAAGATCAAAGAACGTTTGCGAGCCCGTTTGATCGGGGTTGGCCAATCGGTCAACACGGTCCGATGATCGGCTTCGACATCATCCAGCTGGACACCGCCGCCCAGCGAGTTCCAGGTGTCGGTGTCGTCCCAGGCGACCAGCATCTCGTGAATGTCGATCTTGCCAAAGTCAGTCTTCTCGGTGACGTTGATCGTCAAGTGTGCCGAGTTGATCGTTGAACCGGCGGGAATCTGATCTGATCCCGGGGCCAAACAGATCTTCAAAGCGAATCAGGATTTGTGTTTGCGGACCGTCGTCGGCATCCAGCGTTCCGCTGCCGCTGTTGTCCGCGTCGGGCGATCCACTGTCGAGTTCCGTATCGACCGTTCCCGTGTAGCCATCGACACCTTGCTGGAACGTCGCCACGTCCAGCGTCGAAAACCACGTTTGCTGCAAATGAGCGCTGAAAGCGACGGTAGTGTCCAGTGTTCCGACTTGGAATTCCAACTCCCAGTCACCGCCAAGCGACTCGTGCCCGGTAACGTCATCGCTGGCTGCCACATCAGCTTGCGTCAACGCGCTCAGTGACTCGACCAGATCCTGGCCCGACAAGTTGCTTGCCAAGTCGCATCCGTAGAACAAAATGTCGGCATCGGTCGCGAGCGACGCCTGCCAGGAGGCAATCTGGCCGGCGTAACCATCGATGCTTGAATCTGTCAGCGTCGCATTTCCCAGGACCACTGATCCGGCGTCGCCGTGTGAGACAATGTGCAGCGACTTGATATCGCTGAGACCGGCGAGGATTTCAGTGATTTGATCGACCCCGTCACGCTCGGAATCCAATACAAAGACTTCGATGTCGCGGTCCGACGCATTCAAGTCATCCAACAACTGCTGAATGTCGCCAACACTTTCATCAATGATCACGATCTCACGCGGGGAAGCCTCGACCAGCGTGGTTGTCGCGTCGGAATGAAACTCGGCCGACTCGGCCGTCGCTTCCAAGTCGACGGTGGCCACCATCCCCGCTTCATCCCCGCCATCCATCATGGCGGGGTCGATCGGCGTAGCACTGAACAGGATCCGCGGTTCCAGATGATCAAGTCGCAGTGAACCGGCCGGTCGTATCGATTGTGAAGAGCGTGCAAGCGCGCGAACCGATCGCGTCGTTGCTTCGTCAGCAGTGATCAAACATCGCTGCCACAGATTCTCCAGCCAATAACGCATGCTGGCCAGTCAATAAAGTGAGATGGGGGCGGGGGGCGTACAACGCAATCGATTCCTTCCTGGAACGATCCATGGAAAACCTACGTCATAGATTGCCGCTTAACGTCGGACGGAGATCCTGGAGAGATGGCAAAGAGCTGCTTGTCCGAGCAAATGCAGGGGAACTGACGAATGGAACTTCAACTTCAAGGCAGCTAGAGAGTTGCACTCGTCATGATGACATGCTCGGCTGGCGAATCTGCGGCATATCAGTCGCGGGCTGATCGGAGTTCTCGGGTTCGAGCTCTGCGTAGTGATCGCGGATGCTTACGATCTGATCGAGGCGAGCAAAAAACGCTTTTAACACGCGAGGGTCGAAGTGTTTGCCTTCTCCTTCCCGCAAGATGTGCAGGCACTTATCCAGCGGAAACGCTTCCTTGTAGGGGCGAGCAGAGCTCAATGCGTCGAAGACGTCAGCCACAGCGACAATCCGACCTTCGATCGGAATCGCGTTTCCAGCCAATCCCTTCGGGTAACCGCTACCGTCCCACTTCTCGTGATGGCTGCCGGCGATCACAGCAGCCAGACGTAACACGGGAGAGTTCGTCGCTCCCACGATTTGCATACCGACCGAGGTGTGTGACTTCAAACGAATCGACTCTTCGTGACTGAGTGGATTGATGATCCGACGACCGATTCCGCAATGTTCTTGCACCAATTCGAATTCTTGCGGGTCAAGCTTTCCAGGCTTGTGCAGAATCGAATCCGGAATCCCAATCTTCCCAACATCGTGAAGCTGGGCAGCTTGCTCGATCAATTCGACGGCCTGCTCCGGGAAGCCAAGTTCGGAGGCAATCAACGCGGAATAACGTCCAACGCGTGTTACGTGGTGGCCGGTGTCATCGTCACGATATTCGCCGGCCCTGGCCAAACAGTGAATGGCTTCCTGGCGAGACCGCACCAGTTCTGCGGTGCGAAGCCTGACTTGTTGTTCTAGCCTTTCGGAATGTTTCGCCAGATGATCTTGGTAGGCTTTGACGGCCAATACATTCTCGACCCGCAGCATCAACTCACTTGGATCAATCGGCTTGGCGAGGAAGTCAGAGGCACCTAATCGAAGTGCCTGCAGCTTGGTTTCCGGATCGTTTGCAGCGGTCAAGATGATCGTGGGGATCATCATCAGGTCGTGATCCCGGCGCATCGATTCAAGGATCTCGAGCCCGGTGACTTGCGGCATGTTGATATCAAGCAGAACGATATCTGGTTCGAGCTGGCGGACCATCTCGACTGCTTGAGTCGAATTGGTCGTGGTAATGAAATTGTCAAAACCTTGTTCTTCCATGTAGGCGCGGACGATTTCGATGTTGACACTTTCGTCGTCAACGATCATCACCTTCGCGTCTCCAGGTGCTCGCTGCTGGTCGCTTCGCAGCCAAGTGTTTGTTGAACCTTGCGGCACAAACATGCTCGGATTTTGCGGGCAAATGCCCGCGGCTGTATCGAGACTTTGGTTGGCGTTGTTCATTTTCGACGCTGTTGCGCCCCCTTGAAGCGTACTGCCCACGCGTTACTCGCAAATCTAGGTTGGGATGTTTCCCATTGTGGGTACGCGAGATGTGAACCGCTCGTTAACATTGCTAGCTAGAACCGGTTGTGCCGGCTAGTTCGGTTGTGTTCAGCGGTTGTGCCGGCACCTCGATGCGGGCGTGAAGCTCGCGAAACTCTCGCAGGATTTCTGGGATTGAATCCAGGTCGGCCGCCCGACTACTAGTCTCCAACTTCGCTGCCGTCTCAGCGAGACGCATGAATCCGCAATTTCCGCTGGCCCCTTTCAACGAGTGACCAAGGTCAGCAAGTTGCTGCAGGTCGCCTCGCTCAAGTGCTGCTTCGATTGCGTCAAATCGTTCGTCCAGCCGGCTGACGAACTGAACGACGATGTCGCGGAATCGTTCCTTATGCATCGGAAGTGTCGATCGGATAGAATCCGCGACTACCGCAATGTTCGTTTGAGTCGCGTCCGATGAAGCTGTGTCCGATTGCCTGGCATTCACTGCGATATCTTCTGCCTTCAGGTCGCTTTTCTGAACCGGCGCGGCTGTGACTTCGATTCCGGCAATCTCGGCCAGCGTCGTGATCAATCGATCAAAATCGATCGGCTTGGTCAGGAATCCACTGCAGCCGGCATCACGACATTCCTGTTCGGCGTGCTGCATGGCATGAGCAGTCAAGGCGACAATCGGCTTCTGGTACCCCTGCTCACGCAATTTTCGAGTGGCGGTATAGCCGTCCATCACGGGCATTTGCATGTCCATGAGGATCACATCCCACTTCTCGTTGATTTGCCAGCTCCATCGCTTCCAATCCGTTCTCGGCGGTGGCGAATGTGGTGCCGGCTTCTTCCAGGATCACGCTCATCAGATCGCGATTTTCTTCGCCATCATCAACGAGCAGAACGCTGAGGTTGCGGCAGATGAATCGCAAGATGCTCATCATCGTCGCAATCCTGCTCCAAGTCGGCCTGATTGGGTGAAATCATCGCGACGCCATCGAGCGGTCCTGCGTCAATGATGACAGTGAAGACACTTCCCACCCCTTCTTCGCTCGACACGCTGATCACACCTCCAAGCGCCTCGGCAATCCGTTTGCTGATCGAGAGACCAAGGCCGGTTCCACCGAAACGCCGTGTCACACTGACATCGGCTTGCGAAAATGGATCGAAGATTCGAGTTGCCGCCTCTTCAGTCATGCCAATTCCGCTGTCGACGACTTGAATCACAATCTTGGGATCTTCCGTTTCGTTGACAAACCGCGTCAGCACTCGCACGCCACCCTGCTCGGTAAACTTTATCGAGTTTCCAATCAAGTTCGTGAGCACCTGGCGCAGCCGAGCAGGATCGCTGGTGATCCGCTCCGGGATTTCGCCGTCGAACCGATAGTCGAGTGTGATGTTCTTCTCCTCGGCGCGAACCCGCATTACGGTCACTACATCGGCGATCACACGGTGAACCGCACAGGGAATGGACTCGACTTCCATTCGATCAGCTTCGATCTTGGACAGGTCCAAAATGTCATTGATCAGATTCAAAAGATGTGTGCCGCTGGAGTGAATCGTATTGAGGTGACGTTGGCGTTTCTTTTCGTCACGCTCGATATTCCTTCGCAGGACTTCGGTGAAACCAAGAATCGCGTTCATCGGCGTGCGGATTTCGTGGCTCATGTTGGCAAGGAACGCGCTCTTGGACTTGTTTGCCTGTTCGGCCGCGTCACGAGCCTTTGCCAACGCAACCTTGTTCTCCTCAAGTTGTGTGATGTCTTCGAGGATCACCATCACACCGCAGCCAATGATCGGCGTGCTATTCACACTGAAGGTCATTCTGCGATCACCCACGTCTAAGCGGAGAACCCGACCGCTGATCATCTCGCCAGATTCGCAGCGATTCGACCCAGGGAAACTGTTCGGATTCGTCGTCGCGGATCCACGCAATCGCGGACGCCTTCATGCCAAAGACCTTCTTCGCGTCCAGCCCGACGGTCTCGGTAAACAGCCGATTCACCAGCAGAATCCGGTCGCGTTGATCGGTCACCAATACACCAACGGCCAAGTGGTCAAAGGTGTCGCGAACACGCTGCGGGACAGCCCCATTAGGATCAAGGCTGTCCAGCGCCCGCCGCAGGAAAAACGAGTACTGAACGAAACATGCTGGAATCAGAACAATCAATAACCAGGCCGGAGCCCAATAGTTCAGCCCCATGAATCCGCCAGTCGAGACAAACACGACTTCCAATGTGCCATAGCGGTTTCCTTGACGAAAAATCGGCACTGACATTTGTTCGGCCGAGTTGGTTGATTTGGGATCCCAAATCTGCGAATGCGGTCCCGCACCAACCAAGAGTTCGCCGCTACTGAGTCGAAAACCGATGGAGACAATCTGATCGTCTCGTTTGACGATGGATTGCAGCGTCACGTCAATATCCGCAACATTCCCGGACGACGCCAAGGCTGTTCCGCTAATCGCAAGCGATTCACAAAGCTTGGCGCGACCACGCAGCAATTCACGCTGCTCGTTCGGAAAGAAACCCGCGGCGCTGGCGACCAACAGCGTGCCAGTCATCAGCCCCACCAGCATGAAGGAGATGCGAAATCGAATCGGGATTCGTTCGTAGAGTTGTTTCATCGAATTTATGATCCGTGCGTTTCTCACTGGTTGCAGGCTCGCAGCCACCATTGGTTTCGCGGCAAGACATAAGTGCCCAGTCTCGCTTGCGAGTCCAACGAGTCGGTTACGAAGAACCGGCAATTGCCCTCGCTGATTGGTCCAAGGGAACTTTAAGAGGCAGGGAGGTGACGGGGCGTAAGCATTGTTTTGGAGAATCTGGAAAGGTAGAGTTCGCTGCTCCGATTTATCCGCCAATGCCGGTGCTGACAGTGGTAACGGCACGCTCGAGATGTCCCGGAAATGAATCCAAGCGAACTGCCGGCGCATTCGTCCCGAACGGACATTCAAGCCATTAGCCGGTGTATTTGTTTCGAAGGGACTCCAAGCGATCAGCCGGTGGTAAGCGCAACGCCACTACCGGAACACAAACGAATGAATCAACTCGTCCCGAAGGGATGACAGCGGCAATCGCTAGGAAACACTTTCACGCACTTCACTTTTATCGAGCGACTGAATCTGACGATTCATCATCTCCTGAAGTGTTTCCTCGTCGCCGGTTTCAGCGAGTCCCTGCATGACCAACATTGGGTCAAACGCCTTCCATGCCGGCATCTGTGCGATCAAACCCGAGGCAAGGAATCCAGTCCGCAGCGCCCAGGCGACGACACCTACAGTGAAACTGGATGCGGCCGCGCCGGCAGCCCCCACCATGATCAAGTCGCCATGAATCTGTGATTCCACATGGTCCATTTGCTGATCGAGTTCATTCCACATCAGTCCGGGAGAGGCCATCAGTGCATGATCGACATTGATCGCCAAACCGCTCACGCGTGCAGCGGTACGGCGATCCGCGTTTGATTCAATCGCCGTTGAGGCCTCATTTCGATTCGAATCTAAGTCCACAGCGGTCGCATTCGCTAGTGCAGACGCCAGGCTCCCGCCACCCGATGTGGACTCTTCGTCGACGGACTCGGTTGTCTCGGCAACAGCCGGCGTGGTTGCTGGCGTTGTTGGCGTGATCGCTGCACCTGAACCTTCGCCCGTCGCGGCACCTGTGTCGTTGGATTCATCTTCCTCGTCGTCTTCCGACTCCTCGTCTGGATCTGGATCGGGTTCCGGATCTGGGTCGGGGTCGGGTGTGGGAGGCGGCGGTGGAGCAAGGTTCGGCTGCACGTCGATCGTCACCAAGGTTGATGCACTCGCCTGCGATCCATCCCAAGCTTCGTAAGTGAACGAATCGACGCCGCTGAAACCGGCGTCGGGCGTGTAGGTGAACGAGCCATCAGCCTTGAGAGTCAGCGAACCATTTGCCGGCACCGTCAACAAAACGGCCGTGAAGGCGTCACCGTCGGGATCGTAGTCACCGGCAAGTACGCCGGAGGCCGCAACATTCAAGGTGTTGCCCGCGATCATGGTGTACGTTTCGTCATCAGTGACTGGAGCTTCGTTGATATTGTCAACTGTGATCGTGAACGCTTTGTCGAAATCGATGCCGGCACCTCCTTGATCGGTAACCGTAATCGTCACATTGACTGTTGGTTCCGCTTCATGGTCAAGGCTCTCACCTGCCTTAAGTTTCAATTGGCCGGCGAAGACCTCGAATCTGGCATCATCAACGATCCAGGCATGAGTATCACTGGCATCCGGGTCGGCTACGCTCACGTTACCGATGACAGCACCTTCGTTGTTCTCTTCAACAACTAGATTGTCCAGCGTGATGTCAGTCGGCGATTTGTTCACTTCCGAGACGATCAGAGTGGCCTGACCGGTTGTGCTTGAAAAGGCTGTGCTCAGACCGCCACCGGCGGGATCGGCGGTCGAGGGGGCACCGGCGATCGATGCGTTTCCAACGCTGCCGTCCCAGGCGTGGAAGGCGAGGCTTGCGGTTTCACCACCAAGCAAGTCGGGTTGGTAACGCACCCAAGTTGTGCTGGAGAGCAGCAACGCACTGTCTCCAGCCACGGTGTCGAAACTGGTCCAAGTTCCGTCGCTGCCATCGGTGGAGTCGGTGGAATACTTCCATATGCCGTTACCAGCGCCGTTGTCACCGCCAAGCCCAATGTGTCGCCGTCGACGTCACCGTTGGTCAGCCCGGCCAGGATGGTCGAGACCTGCACGCCAGTGGAGATGGTATCCTCGTCAGTTCCGGTCAGGCTGAACGGTCCGCCCGACAGGGTCGGTGCGTCATTGAGTGCATTCACTCTGACGGTCGACGTGATATTCAAGGTCGCCGTGTCATCGCCGCCACCGAGCGTGCCGCCGGAGTCCTTGACCTCAGTCAGTGTCACCACGCGATCGGTGGTATTGGGGGCCTGGCTGTGGTTGTGGTAGTTCAACGTATCGACCAGCGTTTGAAGCTCTGTCGCGGTCAGAGTCCCGCCGCTGAGAGTCACGGTCGCTGTACCGCCAGTCACGCTGACGTTGTAGATCAGCGTGTTGGTTGTCGTCGTACCAGCATTGCCATCGGTCAGTTCGATGTCGAAGCCGTCAGCACCCAAGACTTCATCCGCGTCGTCACTCAGATTGGTTACCGTCAGAATCAAAGCCGCGAAGGTTTGGAACGATTCCACGGTATCTGCACTGGAACCGCTGAACAGCGTCACTGCGGCCCCGTCTTCGGTGAAGGTCGGGTTGCTCGCTGCCGCCGTCAACGTTGGCGGATCGTTCAGTTCGCCAACGATCGTTGCCGCTGCCGAAGTGTTGCCTGTGTTACCTGCCAAATCAGTGAGCGTTGTTCCGTCAGTCACCTGAACGCTGTGGGTGCCGACGATCAGTCCACCGACATTGGCCGTGTTATTCGCATTGAGCATAACACGGATCGTATCGTTCGTTAGCGTGCTGGTGACCAAGCTATAAGAGTCGATGCCCGTGCCAATCGAGGGCAGGTTGTCGCCGTCGGTGGCTCCGGCAGCGAACGACAGGGCGGTCTCCAGGTCCACTTCGCTTGGCAATCCGCTCAGTGATTCGCTGAAAACGAATTCCAACTGGTGACCGACAGACTGAAAGATCGTCGTTCCGAGAACCTGTGGAGAAGTCGCGGAGATCAGCACCGCACCTGCCTTGTCGGTCGCCGCCACTCCGGAAGCATCGACAGCCACATCACCTCCCCCCCCAAACTCACCGAGCGTGGTGTTGGCCAGGATCGTAACCACTGGGGTCGCGCCTGTGTCGGGTGTACCGCTTTCGGTGAGCATGACGTAGAAGACGTTGTCGTTGTCACCGCCGACGCCAATGTTGGTGACGTACGGCGTGGTTGCGTCCAACGTGTAGCCTGCCACGGAAATGCTGAGACCACTGAAGTCGTCGTTCAGATTCGCATCGGTGGTAATCTTGATGTAGTCGATCTGGCCGCAAGCGTCGGCATCGACAGTTTCTCGCGCGGTAACTTCGATTGCGATCGCGTTAGCGACAATATTCAGCGCGAATTCCGATGTATTCCCCGAGGCGTCAGTCGCCGTCGCTGTGATTTCGTATCCAACCGGGACAACGGCAGAGAAAGTCTCCGCAAAACTGGCGACGCCAAGATTGTCAGCAGTTACATCCGCCGAACCCAAAAACACGTCGGCTTCACCGTGCCCGGTCGCATGACCGGCACTGCTGGCAAAGAACTCGATCCGGTAATCTGCAAACGCGACTCCAGTCAAGTTTCCGGTAATCGTGATCGATGACGCGTCGTCCGTCACTGCCGAATCTAAGACCGGATAGTTTTGGTAATTGTTGGGACCGGGGCCGGCCGTGTTGTTGGCAGTAACACCGTCATCGGAGAGAGCGATGCCAAGCCAATCGTTCTGGTAGATTCGATTGCCGAGGATGGAAATGTTGACAGGAGCAGTGCCGACATCGGCAACGTAGACGCCGCGGTCATAGCCGGCGATTTTGTTACCGTCTTCCGTACCTGTGCCTCCGATCTCGTTGTTGTCGGCACCATCCCAAAGGACGACCCCGTAGTGCCCGCCGAGCACTGACGCGCCGTCGGACGAAACTCCCAGATTATTCCCGATCACTCGATTGTCTTGAGCCGTACTACCGTGAATCGCAATTGCCGCGTAGGTGTTGGATGCAATCACGTTGCGATCGGCATCGTCCGTTCCGCCAATGGTGTTGTTTGCACCACCGAAAATGTCGATACCTGTATGGTTGCTGTCTTGTGTCGATCCGTCCGGCTTGACGCCGATATAGTTTCCGACAATCAAGTTGTCGTTGCTGTTGATTACGATTGCGTTGCCTTGGGATCCGTTCGCAAAATCCGTAATCGCGAGTCCCCGAATTGTGCTGCCGTCGCTGCCGCTGCCCAGAACAAGGCCGTCCGCGGCACCAGCGAAATAACCGTCTAAACGGATCACGGGACTGTCAAGATAGTCGTCATCCGTTGTTCCATCGATGATGACTGCCTCGCGGATCGTTGGGAGACCAACCAGGCTAACAAAAATCGTGTGTGCACCACCGACCAGCGGATCGGCGATCTTGAATTCAATCGTGTCCAGGCCGATCGTGTTGTTGGCCGCCTCGATCGCCTCTCGCAGCGAGACTTTTCCATCGGTTCCCTTGTCGATCATCAGCGCGCGATCGAAGAGGTGTCTGCGCCATCGTTCCAATCGCCCGTTGTATCAACGGCCAGCGGTCCGACCTGTGTGATGTCGATCATCCGAGAGGTGCTGGAAACACTTGAGCCATCATCCACCTGAATCGTCACGATTCGCAAACTCGAATTCGGATTGACGCTGGTGTTTTCGTACTCGATGGACCTCAGCGCTGTTTGGTAATCGGCGACCGATGCAGGCCCACTTAACAACAGAATCCCGGTTGTCGCGTTGAAGTTGCCAACGATGCCGTTTTGGTTGGTGAAGTGCAAAACGTCTTCGGTGGAGGTGTGATTGGCCGAGATTTGAATGGCCGCCTGTTGCAGCGTGCCATCGGGATCGCCAACGGTGATGTCCGAGTCGAGCAAGACTTGTCCGTCCCCCTCGGTGTAGCTGAGAACGCCACCAGAGGCGACTGTTGGTAGGGCGTTCGCTGCCAACGAGTAGGAGATCTCCAGCGCCGGCGCGGTCACTCCTTCACTACTGTCGTAGGTGATAGTCTCGGTTCCCGTGTCAGGACTTCCGATGATGATGCCGTTGTTCACCTTGTTGCCGGTGTACCAAGCCTGAACCAGTGACGTGAGGTCCCAGGCATGCTGGCCCGTCGAATCGGTGTTAACGGTGGCGATGACCGTGGGGTCATAGGAACCGCCCGCGGATCCCCAAGCATTGGACGAGTTCCGATCGGACCAGTTGGCAACATCTGCCGTGCCATTGCCGGCGCCTTCGACCCAGGTCTCAGTCAGCTCATAGATGTTGATATCGAACGCGCCAGTATTGTTGGTCGACTCCATTCGCAGGGTGGCACCCGTGATCGTCGCACCGACAGGAATACTACTGAAATCGAATTGCAACAAAGCACGCTGGTTGCCAATGTTTCCGCCGGATTGATCGACTACCAGACTGGTTGAACTTCCATAGTTGTCTCCGACTGCACCGCTGTCGATATAGGTATCAATGGCGGCACTCAGAGAAGCGTTCGTCGATGATCCGCCCAGTGCAAGCCCCACCGGAGTGTTCAAGCCAGTAGTGATCATATCTTCGACATTTGTCCCGTCCAAGTTCGACATCTGAAGCTTGTCCGTGCCAAAGTCGGTCCAGTAGATCTTGCCCGCTTGTGGATCAATTTCCATGCCCGCCGGGGCGATTAGCCCCGTTGTGACGATGTCTTCAACGCTGGAACCGTCCAAGTTTGCGCGTGAGATTGTGTTGGTCAGTGGTCCATCGTCCGTCCAATACATTTTGCCATGGAACAGATCTAGTTTAAGGCGTCGTGGGCCGCCCAGACCCGTGACAAGGTCTTCGACATTGCCGCCGTCAAGATCGGCGCGCTGGATTTTGAATGTGTCGGTATCGACCCAGTACATCTTTCCGGCTGCCACATCGAGGGCGATGCCGCCGGGATCGTTAAGCCCGCTGGTGACCAGGTCTTCGACGCCGGTACCGTCCAAATTCCGCGCGGCGAATCTTGTTCGTGCCGATTCCGTCTTCGGTCCAATAGATCTTGTCGCCTGCGGCATCGATGGTGATCTCACGCGGTTCAGTCAGGCCAGTGAGCACGTCTTCGATGCCGCTGCCATCCATGTTCGCGCGTCGGATCACGCCCGCCGATCGTTCCGTCCAGTAGATCTTTCCGGATGTCGTGTCGACGAACAGCCCGATACCATTCGTTCCCGCCAATCCGGTCACGATACTTTCGCTGTTGCTTCCGTCAAGATTGGATCGCTTGATCCTATTGGTGCCTTCGTCGCTCCAGTAGATTTTGCTGATTGGAACTGCATCTGATTCGAACGCCCCAATATCGACTCGCCCATCACGACGCGCGAATCCTCGTTGGTCGGTCGTTGGGGCACCGACTACGTTTCCCGCGTTGTGTGCCGTACTGGACGCCGTGATCGCATGCGTCTTGCCGAAACCGCCGCTGTCAGCCAGCTGACCAAGGTTCGCGGCTCGATCCCGTGAGGTCGCTGCCGATGAACCCGCTCGCGCCGGTCGTATCCTCAATCAGGTTGAAGCCAAGGCTACTGAACGATCCCTGAACATCGGGGTTGGCACTTCCCGCACTGTTGTCGGAGACGATCGTGTTGAGAATATCGAGCGTTCCGCCTTGAACGCGAATCCCGCCTCCGCTGCCGGCGGTGTTGTATGCAAAAGTTGCATTGATGATCGATGCCGCGCTCGACTGTAGAGTCCGCCCCCTGCTGAAGTACCCGTGTTGCGGCTGACCGTAACATTGGTCAGCGAAAGGCTGGTTGCAGAAGTGTCGTGATGAATCCCGCCACCTACGTCGGCACTGTTGCCACTGACGGTGACACGAGTCAGAATCGCATCCGCTGCATTATGGAGTCCACCACCCATCGTTGTCGTGACTTCACTTCCATTATTCGAGATCACCACGTCGGTCAGGTTGGCCGTGCCTGCATTGAAGATGCCGCCGCCGGTGTTGGCCTTATTGTTGGTGACAACGACGCGGTTGAGTGTCAATTGACTCGTCACGTCCTCGACGTAGATGCCTCCACCGCGACCATCGATTCCGCCGTCGGTTGCCTCTCCACCGGTGATCGTGAGTTCCGAAAGGTCAAGGCGAGCGCCGCTCAGCACATGAAAGACACGTTCCCCCAAGCCAGTCGCGTCAATCACGGTGGAACCGGCACCGGAACCTTGAATCGTCAGGTTCACCGCGATATCAAGGTCGCCGTTGAGCGACGCGTCCTCATCTGAGGAGCCGCTCGTTTCCTCCAGTAAGTAAACTCCGGGTCCGAGCAGGATCGTGTCACCGGCATTGGCGAACATGATCGCTTCACGCAGTGACATAAGACTGTCACCACCATCTACAACGTCATCCACCGTATTGACCGTGACCGTCGCGAGCTTGCCGATCCAGTTCGCTTGCAGATCGGTGCTAAACGCGACAGAAGTTTCGATCGCGCCTGTGGTGTGCTCCAGATCCCAATCGCCGCCGTAAGCCGCGTGGCCGGTGTCATCGTCGCTGGCAGCGACGTCGGCTCCGGTTAGCTCGCTGATCGAATCGATCAATCGTTGGCCGCTTGGGACACTTGCCAGATCACACCCGTAAAGCAGGATGTCGGCGTCGGTCGTCATCGAGCTCTGCCAGGAAGCGAGCTGTCCGGCATAGCCAGCCAGATTCGACTCGCCCAGCCAAACATTGCCAAGTTTCACCGCGCCCTCTTCGGCATGGGAGACGATGTGGATCGACGAAACCTGGCGGCGAGAGTCAAGGATTTTCGTGATTTGGTCTAACCCATCATCACCCGGATCTAGCACGAACACTTCGGCGTCTCGCTCGGAACGAGTGAGGTCGTCAAGTAGTTGCTGAAGATCGGGCACCGCCGAATCGATGAAAACAAGCTCGCCGAATTGCTGGCTCGGTGTCGATGCGGCCAAAGTTGCGATCGTCGCCGACTGTGACTCGCTGGAAGACTCAGTCTCGACTTCCACGATCATTGCTGATTCATCGCCCCCCGGCATCATGGCAGGATCGATTGGCGTGGCGCTGAACAGGATCCGGGGCTCGAGACCGCTGAGCTGAAGTGGCTTGTCAGCTGACGTGTGCTCTGACCCGGCGCGGACCGCAATCCTCGCGCGTGTGGTTACTTCGTCAGTGGTGATCAGCCACTGCTGCCACCAGTTTCGTAGTCGGTTTGACATACCTGCCCATTTGTTCAGGGAGAAGATCCCCGCGATAAGGATCAGCGCCGAAACAACTCCGACATTCATTGTTTAACGGCAAGCCGCAGGCGACTGCGTTTGCCGGGCACAGTCGCCTGCGGCTTGCCGTTAAACGACGGAACTATTCCAGACCCGATCCTAAACGACTTGTTTGGCCGTCCGAAGGAACTCTAGGGAATGGGAGGACAACAGGCGGCGAACATCACTTCAGGCAAGCTGGAAAGGATGTGACTGCAGTTCCGATCGCGGACTCTGGGGCGCGTTTGCCGACACGCCTGGGGCCCACAAGATGGATTCGCGGTAATCCGGCTAGATCCACTACGCCGACTGTGCCGATTGTCTCTGTTGAATGCGCTGTAGCGATCAATCGGGCGCTGGCACCACCGACGGGTGGGCCACACGACACAAGTGGGCGTAGAGAATGCGTGTGAAACAACGATCCAAACGAAACCGACGCCGCAAAATCGCGTGTGTCCTCGTTGCGATCGCTGCTGCTCCGCTGTGCGTAATCGTCTGCAACGCGGAAGATCGGTCACCACCGCGAACCTCCACGCCGAACAGCATCAGCGCGGCCATCAGTCGCAGTTTGCCGCCCGTCGGGTTCCCGATCGCCAAGTCGTGCCGACGACAACTCCGTTGGACATCGAGCGGTCGCTCGGATCAGCGGCCGGTGCAATGTCGAGGCCGGCTTCGTCGACGGTGGCGACAGGATCGAAACCAGCCCCTCGGAAATCAGAATCAACACCGACAACGTCAACACCGGTTCCAACAACACTTCACCCATCGACACTTTCGCCGTCGACACACGCTGCATACGCGGGGCATCGAGTCTTTTCACAGCCGGCATTGATTCAGTCGATCGGTGGTCTGCCGGACAACATTCCTGGTCCGATCTCACATGGACCGTTCGCTGGTCAGCTGGATGCCTATCGCGTTCGAGCCAGCCAGACAGACGATTCAACTCGGGCACCGGTCGGTTTCGCAGAAGGCAATATCAGCTTTGGGATGTGGTGGCAGGATGCGATATCCACGCCGATGGGCTTTGCCCGCGAGACGATGCCGATCGACATTGCCGGAATAACGCAAACGGCTCTGATGTCTTCGCCACTGGTGAAGGCGATTTTGACCGAGCCCTGCATTCGCCGCAGTGATCTGGTGATCGCGGACGCCGAATTCGATTCACTGGCTTTCGTGGAAGCCAAATATGCTGATACGAATGAACCGGTTGGCAGCGAACTGACCACCGGAAACAACGCCACACGATTCCTGGATCAGAACGTAACTGCCGCGGTCGGTTTGCGAAAAAAGTCGCGTTACGGCGGCTCTTTGGAGGTCGCTCAACGTGGCGGCTATCAAGAGAACAATTCGTCGTTCCTGGTCCCCAATCCGCAGAGCACGTCGCGGCTTGAGATCAACTTTACCCAGCCGTTGATGAAGGACCACGGTCGCGCGGTCAACAGCACTCGCGTGTTGCTGGCACAAATCGATGTGCAACTGGCCAACAGCGAAGTTCGCGGCGAGTTGGAAGATCATCTGATTGATGTTACCAACGCGTACTGGGAGTTGTTCCAGGCGCGGGCCGAGTGGTTGCAACGAAATCGCTTGCTGGAAGGTGCCACCAAGCTGCACGATGTTCTGAAGGCCCGCGGCGAGGTCGATTCGCTGCAACGCCAAATCTTGCGGGCTCAAGTGGCTGTGACCAGCCGACGGTCTGACCTGATTCGCGCCGAAACCCGCATTCGCAACGTCCAGGCACGGTTGCGAACGTTGACCGGTGATCCCAGCTTGATCCAGGCTTCCCGCTGGGAGCTGACACCCCAAGACCGTCCGCTCGCGTTTCCGGTTCAACTTTCGACACGCGAGGCCACGCTCACGGCGCTTGACAATCGCCCCGACATCGCCCAGGGAATCCGCCAGATCCAGGCGGTTTCGGCACGCGTCGGCGCGGCCAAGAACCAAGTCTTGCCGCGGTTGGATCTGATTCTCAGCACCTATGTATCAGGTCTGCAGGACCAGTCAAACGTCGTTAGCACGTTTGTGGACCAACACCAATTCAGCGACGGCAGGCCAAGTTACGCCGCCGGACTGCTGTTCGAAATCCCGATCGGGAATCGGGCTAGCCAGGCGAGATTGGCACGCAATCGATGGGAACTGTCGCGGGCGATCTATGAGTTTCAACAAACCACCGAGGTCGCCTTCGCCGAGGTCGAAATCGCGGTTCGCGAAACTCACACCGCCTTTGAGGAAATGGCTACCAAGAAGCTGGCAATCGACGCGGCAACTCGTGAAGTCGCCTACCTGCAACAACGCTGGGAGTTGCTGCCCGACCCGAACGAGTCGGCGGTGTTGCTAATCGAAGACTTGCTCGATGCCCAGGAACGGCTGGCAGATGAAGAGCGGGAATTCGTGCGGGCGCAAGTCGACTATGCGATTTCGTGGGTCCTACTCCGCAAATCCATGGGCGTCCTGTTGCGAGTCGAGAATCCGAGCCACAGCCCGCTGATCGCGACCGAAGCGACTCAGACTCACACGATGAGCCAGGGAACGAACGATTACGGAACAACTCTGCGATGAGTGCGACCACACACCTGGCAGCCAACCGATCGTCGCTGGCCCGCGCCAAGCGACGAGACCTCAGTCGCCGTGGCTGGATCGAGAGCATCGTCAGCCAGTCAAGTCAACTCGCAAAGCGACTCGAAGGCAGCTCAACTGCCGATCTTCAGCAACACACCGACCGACTCAGACGGCATGTAAAAACCGAGAAAGATGCTGATGACTCACGCCTGTTGGTGCTGGCCGCCGCAGGCGTGGTCGAGGCAGTTCGTCAGGTACTGGGCCTGCGGCTGTTTGATGTGCAGTTGCACGCCGGAGTGATCGTCTGCCGCGGTGCGGTCGCTGAGATGCAGACTGGCGAAGGAAAAACGCTATCGGTTGCGTTACCAGCGTACGTTCAAGCGTTGTCCGGCCGAGGCGTCCACGTGGCGACACCGAACAGCTATCTTGCGGAACGAGATTGCCATCGGTTAGCGCCGGTGTTTTCACTGCTCGGCGTGACTTGCGGATTGCTGCGAGAAAAGGCGCCGGCGGAAGAAGTTCGCGCTGCGTATCAAGCCGATATCACTTACGGGCCGGGGCATGCATTCGGATTCGACTATCTGCGTGATCAGCTGACCTTGGACCGCATCAGTTCGCAGCCAATGGGGCATCAACTGTACGCGCGACTGCGCGGCGACGCGACCGAGCAATCATTGCTGCAACGCGGACTATTCGCGGCTATCGTTGACGAAATCGACCACGTGTTGATCGACGACGCTGTCTCCCCGTTGTTGCTTAGCGGTGGCGGCGAGGGAGAATCGCCTGATGCCGATGTGCATCGCGAAGCCCGCATCGTTGCCGAAAGTCTGGAACTCGAACGCGACTTTCAGATCCTCGCCGGCGGCAATCTGCAACTGACCAATGCGGGGTTTGAACATGTATACGCGCACGAAGAAATGACGCTGCACCCACAACTGGTCCGCCCCTGGCACGAGTACGTCGTGTTGGCATTGCGAGCGATGCATGTCTTGCAGCGTGATGTGCACTATATCGTTCGCGACGACGAAGTGCAGATCGTTGATGCTTCGACGGGGCGAATTTTCGAGGACCGAACGTGGTCGGATGGACTTCATCAAGCCGTGGAAGCTCGTGAATCGCTGAGTATCTCGCGCGAGACGGCGTCCCTGGCAAAAATCACTCGGCAACGCTTTTATCGCTGTTACCGATCGCTCGGTGGAATGACTGGAACGGCCAAGGTTGCGAGCATGAGTTCGCGACGGTGTACGGGCTGCCGGTTTTCGACGTGCCGCTACGAATTCCCACCAAGCGAATCGTCGTGCCCGAACATGTTTCGCTGACCTGGCAAGAGAAACTTACAGCGATTGGCGACGAAACCGAAACGATCATCCGAGCAGGCCGCGCCGTCCTGATCGGAACCCTGAACATCGCGGAAAGCGTCGAAGTGGCCAGCGAACTGACTGCTCGCGGGCTAACACTGCAATTGCTCAACGGAGTCCAGGACGCCGATGAAGCCGCCGTCATCGCCAAGGCGGGTCAGCCATCGGCGATCACCGTGGCAACGAACCTGGCCGGTCGGGGAACCGACATCAAATTGCATCCGACGGTAGCCGAGCGTGGTGGGTTGCACGTGATCGTGACACAAAAACACTCGCTCTCTCGCGTCGATCGTCAATTGATTGGGCGATCGGCCAGATGCGGCGACCCAGGCACCGCGCGGGTCTTCGTTTCCGCCGCCGACGTGCTTGCGCAAGACCATGCACCTTGGATCGGCCGCGCCATTGAGCGGTGGGATGACCGCGGACGATTTGGACAGCTGAAACTTGAAGGTCGTCTGCTGCGAGTCCAAGCGAACCAACAACGACAGGCAACCTCGCTTCGCTGGCGTTTGTTGAAATCGGATCAAGCGGACGAAAAGATACTGAATAAGTCGGCAGCGTCACCCGAAAAGTGCTGCGTCTTGTGAACCATAGGCCAGGCTCCTGCCTGACAACCCGGCAACTTGTGTCAGGCTACCGCCTGGCCTACAAAAACTCAAACTTCCAAAACGGATGATCGAAGCCATGCGACGCAGACTCTGGCACAGCATTTCATTGATCGCGTTATTCACGCTGGCCGTGACACCAACGCTCGCCGAAGAAATCGAGGCGTTTACGGAGCCCTATAAACGTGTTGCGATTCCCGCACCGGAAATTGGTGTGATCTCACAGATCCTCGTCAATGAGGGTGACGAGATTTCACAGAAACAAGTTCTCGCGAAACTGGACGATGACGTCCTGCAGATGTCGCTGAAAGTTGCCCAGTCGGCCAAGGATGCGACGGGGACGCTGAAAAGTGCTGAAACCGAGGTAACCATTCGCGAGGCGCAACTGGAAAGTTACCGCGAACTTCATGACCAAGGAAATGCCACGCAGCGAGAATTTGATCGAGCCGAGGCGGACTACCACCAGTCGACGTCACGTCTGCAAAGCGTCCGTGAGGAATTGGAAGTACGGCGGCTTGAATATGAACGTGTCAAGGCGCAGATCAATCAACGTGTAATCGAATCACCCATCAATGGATACGTGGTCGCCATTGAAAAGGAAGTCGGCGAGTTCGTTTCTCCGACTGATCCTGTCTTGATGCATGTCGTTCATTTGGAAACACTCAAGTCGGTCTTCTCGGTGCCACTCCCCGTAGCGAAAGATCTCCGCGTTGGACAGAGCGTCCAATTGTTGGTTGGCTACCAGCAAGCGAAGTGTGACGGAGTGATTGAATTCGTCTCACCCGTTGCCGATGCTGAAAGTGGATCGGTTCGTGTCAAGATTCGGATGCCCAATCGGCGACGGCAAGATTCAAAGTGGGGTGGTTTGCCGCTGGAATCTGGAATCGAAGACGCCGGTCGAAAAAACGACACGTGTGCATCCGGGCGCCCGATCGATCCGCTAAGGAGACGCCAACCGGGAATGCTCTTCGTGACTTTTAGTGGCCGATCCGATGGAATTCTGGGGGCTCGCTGACGCTCGACCACCAGCCACCCCGTGAATGCAACTCTCGATCTGCCACTAAAACCCCGGAAGAACCACCACGAATGCTCGACCCCTCGATTCTTGTCGGTCCCAACACGCACGTGGCGACTCTCGGTCAAGTCAGTCCGCTGATGCCCGATGCGCTCGACGCAGTCAGTCGCCTCTCCGAGGCGGAGACGCGTGCGCAGACGCTTGCCGCGGCAATCGAAATGTTGTCAGCTCTGGATGCCTGCAGAAATCTCGACGAAGCAGCCCACCAGGCCACACGTGGACTTTGCAAAATTCTCTCGGCAACGCGGGTGGTGATGCTGTGGCGTCATCGATCCACGAGTGGACTCGCCCTCATCGCCGATAGCGACGAACAGCAGAGCAGCGATCAGAACTCAGAGTTTCGCATGTTCGTCGCTGCAGGCGAAGAAATCGCCGCGCACCGCTCGATCACGAACTGGTCCTGCCAAGAATGCAGCGACCGACACGCTCTGATGGCCGTTGCGCAATTGGCACAACACCTGTCCGCAACATCTCTGACCGGGATTGCCTTGTCCGATTCGGATGGACACGATCGCGGCGTGGTGCTGGCCATCAACCCGACCGATTCAGCGGCAACGAATTTCCTTGATGCCGTCGGTCCATCATTGGCAAGCAAGTTGGTCGGCATTCGAAATCTGCAACCAACGGCGTTTGAGCATGCGATGCGAAGCTTCGTCGACCTTGCGCGAGGCTCCAAACGCAAACTCATTCTGTCGGGTTTGGCGGCGTTGGGCCTGGCGATGATGTTGCCCGTCCCCTACAGGATCAACGCGGAATTGGAGCTGCAGCCGGTTCAGCACCGATTCATTGCAGTGCCATTCGACGGGCCCCTCGAGTCATCGCATGTTCGCCCGGGCGATATCGTGACCAAGGGCGATCTCTTGGCCACCATCAATCCGCGTGAGGTCGAATACGAGCTTGCCGGTATTCGCGCCGAACTGAATCGTGCCGTCCAAGAAAAAAAGGGTTTGATGGCCGAACACGACTTCGCGGGCAGCAAAATTGCCTCGCTCGAGTCGGATCGTTTGCGGCTGCAGTCAGATCTGCTGCAGTATCGTCGCGACAACCTGGAAATTCACAGCCCACTTTCCGGTGTGGTGGTGAGTGGTGACTTAAAGCAATCCGAAGGGATGCCAATGTCGCGCGGCGATACGCTGCTGGAGATCGCACCATTGGGAGAAATGGTGGTCGAGATCGCTGTTCCCGAGAGCGATATCGTGCATGCCCGCGAAGGCATGCTCGTTGATTTTTACGTGCACGCTTTGCCCAGTCGTGCGCTACGAGGAACCATTAGCCGAGTTCATCCCCGCGCCGAACTGCGAAACCACGACAACGTGTACATCGCCGAAGTGCTAATCAGTGACGCAGAGAACATCCTCCGTCCTGGCATGCGCGGCAGGGCGAAGATCATCAGTGATCGCCATCCGCTCGGATGGAACCTGTTTCATAAAGCCTATTTTGCTTTACGACACTCGACGGGGTGGTGATCGATGATGCTGCGAGATCCCAACACACTGGACCTGACTCAGCAGACGATTCGAATCGCCGAAGATGTGATGGTCTGGCCTGTCCGCGAGCGAGGTGAACTCGTTTACCGAATCGAGATTCCGAAACTGCACCGTTTTTTTCGCGTGGGCTACGAAGAGTATGTGTTCATTTCCTTGCTGGACGGCAAGACGACGATTCCGCAGGCGTGTGGCTTGGCGGCGGCGAAACTTGGCAATCTGGCTCCGACCGCGGCTCAGGCCGGTGTCATCGGACGCTGGTTGCTAACCAACGAGCTTGCCTATTTAGAATCAGATGGTCCACCTGTTCGTCGCGTGTCGGCGGCGGCCACGCCAGGCGAAAACCGGGCGATGAAACTCCTCGGCCGCCTCAATCCGTTTTGGGTCAAGATTCCGCTGCCGCACAGCGAACGTCTGATCAAGCCTTGCGCAAGATTTTTGCGGCCGATCTTTGCGGCACCCGTTGTCCTGATGGGCACGGCGCTAATTATCTTTGCCATGATATTGCTGGCCACACGCTGGAACGAGTTCGTGGGTTCATCTGCGAGCATTTTTCACCCGACGAACTGGGCTTGGTTGCTTGGCTCGTGGGTAGCCTTGAAAATCGTGCATGAGTTGGCTCACGCGATTTCCTGCGATCGTGCCGGCGGGGAAGTGAGTGAGTCGGGGATCGTGCTGGTTCTGTTTGCTCCATTGGCCTATGTCGACGTGACGAGTTGTTGGCGAATGAACTCGCGCTGGTCACGAATCGCCGTTGCAGCGGCTGGAATGTACGTGGAACTGCTGATTGCCGCCGCCGCAGTCCTGTTGTGGGCGATTGTGGATGACCCGCAGGCCAGGTTCCTGCTGAACAACTTGGTTTTTGCCGCTGGGCTTTCGACTTTGCTGTTCAATGCGAATGTGCTGATGCGATTCGACGGCTACTTTATCCTGGCCGATCTGATCGAAGTGCCGAATCTTTACAGCGAGGCATCCGCATCTGTTCGACGGCTGGCCAAACGATGGGTGACGGGTGAGGAGACAGGGTCTGGCGGCAACTTGACTGGCTGGCGCAGGCATTTCGTGTTTGGATATGGGATTGCCGCACTCCTCTGGCGAGTCGCCATTTGCTTCTCGCTCGGAATCGCGGCTGCAACGATGTTTGCCGGTGCCGGTATCACGATCGCCGCTTTGGGAATCTGCATCTGGCTCGGTCGCCCGCTACTCCAATTGCGGAACTACGCTGCGGACTTGCGAGGTCGCGATCCGGTGCGATTTGTGCGCGGAGCCGTCGTCAGTGTCGTGGGTCTTTGCATCTGCTGCTGGTTGGTGTTCTGGCTTCCCATTCCGACTTCAGTCACCGTGCCAGGGGTAGCGAGATATTTGCCTGAGACAATCGTGCGTAGTCCAGCAAGTGGCTTTGTCACCAGAATTCATGTTGCCGATGGCAGTCAAGTTCGCGAAGGCGATCTGATACTGGAACTCGAGAATCGAGAATTGACCAATCGAGCACAACAGCTCGAAATCACTTGGCAACAGAACGAGATCCGCATGCGGCAAGCAACCGACCAGCACGACGCGGGTGCGCGACAGATACTGAGCGAGAATCAGAAAGCCGTCACGGAGCAACTGGATCAGCTTCGACGTCAGACTGCGGGATTGCGGGTGATTGCTCCGCGCAGTGGACGCCTGGTCGCCCGTGGGCTCGAAGCAGCCATCGGCACGTATGTCGAGGAGGGTGATTCACTGTTAGTCGTTGCCAGCGAAGCCGACAAAGAGATGGTCGCGATCATCGGTCAGGAGATGGTCAAGGAGGTTCGTCCTTTGGTGGGCACGATGATTCGCATTCGCACAGCGAGCTCTGATGTGGCCATGGGAAGACTTGATCGCATCGAACCGCGAGCTACCGACCAACTGCAGGATCCCGCACTCGCGGCGACCGAGGGGGGCTCACTAGCCGTGCAAGCCGCGGATGACGAACAAGAACAAGTGCGATTGTTGGAGCCCCACTTTCGAGGTCGTATTGGCTTAGCGCCCGACTGTTGCCGCTCGTGTCCCCGCGGGAATGCGGATGCAAGTCGCCTTCGGATATCGAACCGAGTCGCCCGCCAGTCGCGTTCGGCGATCCATTCGACGACTCTGGCATGCTGCACAAGATGCTGCTGCGGCTTACTGAGCCGCGATCTAGCGAGGCTCGCTTGTCAGCACGCGAGGATCGATGTGAACGGGCGGATAAACTTGCTCGACAGACTCCACCAACGGATTGGACGTCGCGTCGTTGATGACATGCTCGTGCGGTTCGCGACCGACAGCTTCTGCCGCGTAGTCATCGACGATCTGAATGTCCTGTGCGCCGTAAATTTGATACTCAGCAGCAAAGCCGGGATCGCCGATCATCTCGAGCGATCGGCTGCCGCAGTTGATTCTTGGGCGAGGGTGATGGTTTGGACAATTGGGGTCTTTGCAGCACGGTGTCATCGGCACCGACTCCGCATACGGAATCGCGTCCAGCTGGCATGATGCGGTACTGCCCGCGACTTGCTCTCGCGGAGTGCCGGGTGCGTAGGGTGTGACTATTTCAGGTCGAAGAAAGACAATCAATTCGCTCTCGCGGACTTCCGTATCGTGACTTCGGAAAAGCTTCCCGAAGTGCTTCATGTCTTTCAGGTAGGGGATTCCACGCACCGACTCGACAATGCTCTTTTGACGAAGTCCGCCGAGCACAAACATTTGCCCGTTGCCGACGCGAACGGTCGTATCGGCGGTCCGGCTGTCAATGACCGGTCCGGTTGGCAAGAGCTCGGCAACGACGCTGTATTCCGGCTGAACCTTCAATTCAATCGTACCGTCCCGGCTGATCCGAGGCAGCACGTTGAGGATCACACCGGCTTCCTCAAACTCGGTCTGAGTGAACACGGCATTGGAATTCTGCACTGGGTTGGCAGCGATAATGGGAATTTTGCGAACGATCCGGATCGAAGCCTGTCGTCGATCCCCAACAGTGATCGAGGGGTCGGCGAGTAGTTTCGCCTCGGTGGTATTATCGAGCGCTTCCAGAAACGCGCCTGCCGCAAATTTATCCGTTAGCGTCGTGATCCCCAGGCTCGCAGCGCCAGTTCCAGTCAAGTCGGCATTGAATAAGAACATGTCTCGAATCGTTTGCGTGACTTCTCCCAGAGCTTCGTCGGAGGCATTGGCGGTTGCGCGAAGGTCACGAGTCCAATTGACGCCCAGCTTTTCAAGTTCACCTAGTCCGACGTCGTAAATCATCGCGGTAATGCGAACTTGCATCCGAGGCCGGTCGAGCTGCTCAATCGCTTCGGCCGCGAGCCGCAAATCGTCCGGGTTACCCTTCACCATGATGCGGTTTTCCTCCGGAAAGACCGCGACCACCACCTCCTCGCCGAGTGCAGTCTGCAATGGTTCCGCCATCTCTTCCGCTTCGGTGAATTGCGGAGTGAAGTACGCGATACCCGACTGTATGATCGCCCCAGGTTGCGAAGTGGGCTGTATTGTTGCCGGCGTCGTGTCAGCGGAGTTGGTCGTGCTGATCGTCGTCTGGGACGCGGGCGATAGATCGGTAAAGAGCTGTTGAATGCGGGTGATTCGCTGAGCAGTGTCGATCACGAGCACAGAATTCTCACCGATCTTCTGAAGCCGACCACGATCGCTGAGCAGCAGTTCTGCTGCCAGAAGTGCTGAGTCATCATCCCTCAATGACGATTGGAAACGAATCGTTTTCGTCTCGAAATTCGGATCGTCAGAACCGACTTGATCAATCGGGAGCACGATCAGACTATTGCCGGTCTTTCGATAGCTGTATCCGGACGCAGTCAGTGCCGCAGAGAGTACTTCACTGAGCGGTGAATCATAAAACGCGCCACTCACTTCGCCGCTGACGTTCTCACCGGCGACGATGTTGATGTGCCAGATTTCGCTTAACAAGAAGACCACTTCCGATAACGACGTCTTGCGAAACGTCACGCTACCTCTTGTCGCTAACGCCTCTTCCACGGTGACACGCCTATTCGTTGTCGACGTAGCGACTTGGACCGTTGGATGCGATAACGTCGTGATCGTGGCGTCGGCGCCAGTCTGATTCGTTCCCGACAACAGTTTGTAAGTTGGATCGCCGTTCGCATTGATCACGCGGGGACTCGGTCGGACAATAACGGGCTGTGGCGCAGCGGGTGCATCCACAGGCAACAACTGAACGCGTGGGCGAACAATCGCTGGCCGCACTGGGACCGAAGGTGGTGGGCCGGCGCTGGTGGCAACCGCACCTTGGCCCGATGGGCTCGCGATCAGAGGCTGCGCCGGGACTTCCACATGAAGTGGAAGCGGCAAGTCAGCATGAGCTTGCTGTCCAACGAACACAGCGATGCAGACGCCAACGCAAAACGCAGCACGGAATGTTCGATAGGCAATTTGAGCGCCATCCATGGCAAATTATCTTCCCATTCGCTCGGCGAATGCGTTATTCCTTGGAGTCCGCCTCAGCGGAGTTCCGACGGGTGGATCAACTTTGCAAAGTCCTCTTCAGGCTCACGCTCATTGCGACCTAAGCCGTAGAGCACAAAATGCAGATCAAGATTCACGGGTGATTCTCGAATGCTTGTTGGCACCGCGGTCAGCTCCTTGGTCGTCATCAACCATCCTTGATCGAAAACGCTGCTGAGAATCTGACGTACGGATTCCAATGAACCATCAGCCTGTAGTTCTACTTGTTGGGTATGCAGGACGAATCTGGATTCCTCTCCATCGAGTTTGGTAGTCGCACTTCGCGGATCGTCATTTGCGACCATCCAAGGGCGTGTTTCTGCCTCGACAATCTCAAGTCTTCGAAGTCGTCCGCCCGATTGGCGAACGATCTCGATCAACGCTTCACGAACCGTTTCCGTTTTTGTTGGGTCGAACGAACGAGCGAGCAGCCTATTTAGCTCGCCTGTCAATTTCGCTTCGATTCGATCCATTCGCTGCTCGCGCTGCTGCGTTTGGACGAACTGAATTTCCAGCTCACCCAAGTTCGCCGCACCGCGTCGAAGTTCAAGATATTCATCGACCCAAGGGACTGCTACGAAGATGATTGCGAGCAAACTTCCGCTGGCTACGATTGCTCGGGTCGCCCGATTGTTGGGGTTATTCATCTCTTGCTCCAATCTGAGATTCCTTGGAAGAGTGTGATGTCGTCAAACGAACGACAAACCGCGTTCCGCGAAAAGCCTCGTCTGGAGACGTGCCTTTGAGTGCGACTTGCGATACACCTGGCAACCGCCGAAGGTCGTTCACAAATTCGTAAACAAAGCTTTCATCCAACACGGCGCCATCCAATACGATGTGACCTTTCGATTCCACGCGATACTCATTCAGTCTCGCCATGTCCGGTAAACTTTGCGTGATCCGACCGAACATCAAATCCCAGTCGGGCTCGCTCGACTGGCGCTCAATCTGGCTGAGGTGACTGACCAACTCTCGTTTCTGAGAGAGATGTTCGAATTTAACTTGTGCGGTATCGATCTGAGATTGAAGCTCTGCGCGACCCGCGGCCGTACCTGCCATGCGTAACCGTTGCGTTGAGACCAGTCCGTACGAAATGCAAAGAATCAGCGACGCAGCGAGGACTGGCCAACAGGTTTGAAACAGCTTGGTCGCCCAAGGCAGTTCTGGAGCCCGACGGACTTCGTCCAACAGGTCTGGCACGTCCGAGTGCGGCACGTTGATCAACAGTCCCAACACCGTGGCGACGGCCGGCACGCTGGGTGACTGGCGTTCCTGATCGTCAATTTCGTAAAGATCCGCCAAATCAGGCACTTGCAGGACTTCGGGCTGAACGCCAAGTGAATCTCCCAAGACTTCGACAGCTCGCTTCGATTTTTCGCTGCTTCCACAGATCAGCAGTCGGTTCAGCTCGCCAGTCGCGATCCGGCGATGACGTTGGCAAAATCTCTTCAATCGGGATATATGCCCATCCAACGCGTCGCGAAGTGCTTCCTCGCTGGTCGCCGAAGCTGGGCGATAGTCCAACAGCAATCGGCCTGAGCAGGCAATCCCGACATCCCACTGTTTTCCGGTCCCATCAGCGATCATCAACGGTTGGTCGCCGGCAATCTTCGACTCGCCGATCAAACGCGCGACGCTTACCAACGACGGTTCGACCCATGCCACGTCGATGTCTGTTGAACGCAACGCATCGTAGATCAATTGGATCAGCGATCGGTTGACGACACCGGTCACGGAATAATCAACGGCAGGAGCAATCTTGCTACGCGAACCACCGGTCACTTTTTCGCCAGGTCCAAGCTGCAGGTAGCGGGGCACGCGGTCAGCCAGCATTGCCAGCTCACGATCGACTTCTTCCGTCGTCCCCATGGTGACGCGGGTGACGCAAAAATCACCGTCAAGAGAGACCGCGACTTGCTGACGCCGCATCTCATGCCGATCGGCCAATGTCGCCAAGGCCTCCTCCAGCAACGGTGCTCCCGCAGCATTCAGCCAGCCCGCAGACGACTTACACTCGATCTCATCAATTTCAAGACGATATCGACCATCTTGCAGCGGCGTGGCGATCGCGACCTGCAGCAGGTGGCTTTCGATTCGAAGACCGAAACACCTGGCGTTGGCATCTTTTTTGGCGTTTTCTGCGAGCGATAGCGGCATTGCTGATAGGTCCCGTGATGTTCAGCGTCGGCGAGCGCTGTTTTGAACGGTAGCTCACAGAATTTGCCCCGTCCTGGCTTGATTGAGCGGATTGACGGGGGACGAATCGGCATTCGGCAGCCAAACGATGGCAATCATGTTGAGTTTAACGATTCTGCGGGTCTTCCCGGATTTGATGAATCTGCGACCCATGACGGAAAGGATGGCATGCCATTGACCGATCGACGATCTCCAAAAATGCGAACAAGAACGAGCGTCGCAGCGAGCCGCCACTCGTGATCGACGCGATCTGCGAACTCACTTGGGAAACTCGACCAACATGTTGGATGTGCCGATCGCTTTTGTCATCTTCAACCGGCCTGAACCAACTCAAACGAGTTTCCAGCAGATCCGGGCGGCTCGACCATCCAAATTGTTCCTGATCAGCGACGCGCCCGCGCCGACCGACCCGGCGAGGCTCAGCTCGTGCACGAGTGCCGCAGCATCGCTGAGCAGGTCGATTGGGCCTGTGATGTGCACAAGATCTACACGGACAAAAACATGGGCTGCGGGCGCCGGATCAGCAGCGGGATCACCGAAGCGATGGAGCAGGTCGAACGGCTCATCGTTTTGGAAGACGACTGTGTTGCTAGCCCCTCGTTCTTTCCCTATTGCGACGAACTGCTAACTCGCTACGAAGACGACCAACGAGTGATGGCGATCACCGGGAACAATTTTCAAATGGGCGTGCAGCGAACAACGGCAAGCTATTACTTCTCCAAATACCCGCACTGTTGGGGCTGGGCGACTTGGCGACGGGCTTGGCAGCATTTCCAGCTCGATATCCCCGGTTGGCCCGAGTTTCGTGACTCGGGGCATTTGGCTGCCATATGCACTGGGGGACGCGAGATCGAATACTGGACGAAGATCTTCGATAAGGTTCACGCCGGCAAGAGCGATAGCTGGGCTTATCCATGGACGCTTTGCTGTTGGATGCATCACGGCTTAACCGCTCTTCCGTCGGTCAATCTGGTCTCCAATATCGGCTTCGGCGCAGACGCGACACACACGAAAAAGACGATTCCGATGTGCAGTCTGCCGGCCGGTAAGTTGGACACAATCGTGCACCCCAACACCATGATACGGCACGTCGCAGCCGACACATTTCACCGATGAGTCGATGTTTAGTCGCAGCAGCCGTCGAAATCCAGTGAAACAACTGACACGGGCACTGCGATTACGTCGAGCAGCTTAGCCGCGATTCAAACGATTTGCCATTTGCCCACCGTTCCCTCGAACAGGTTGACATAGTAGAGCGAACCGTCCGGACCCTGTTGTATATCAACCACAAACTGAGCGCCGGTTGTGAAAATTTGGTCGCCCGATAGGTGGCCGCTCGCGTCGATATTGGCGTGTCGCACAATGCCGCGATAAAGGTCGTTGTAGAAGACGTCGCCGTCATACTGAAATCCTAGATCGCCGCCGATCAGGATGTCTCCCAGCACGATGGTGTTGGAACCTGCTTGATGCTGGAGTGCGATTTCGGCGGGAGTCCCCGCACCGGATTGGTAAAAGGCCTGCGCCGCAGCAAGACCGCTGTATCCGGGCGTGGGCGAGTTCACACCCTGCGCACCTTCGTAGAACGGCCAACCGAAGTTTGCTCCAGGGGCTCCCGTGTTGATTTCCTCGTACCTCCCCCAGCCTGTTTCACCAATCAGCAATTGGCCGGTCTGCTGGTCGACCGTGATCCGCCATGGGTTTCGCAATCCCAATTGATAGACCTTGGATCGGTTCGCGTTAGGATTCGCACTGTCGAAGAACGGGTTGTCGGGTAGTCCCTGGCCGGTCAGTGGATCAATCCGCAACACCTTTCCCGACAGACTATCAACATCCTGGACTCGGAGCCCACGAACATCGATTTGGTTGAAACTCGCTCCATCGCCGATCGAGACAAACAAGTTGCCGTCGATTCCGAAAGCCAAACTGCCAACGGTGTGGCTTCGGCTGTCACTCACGATGAAGTCCTGCAGGTATTCGCCGGTGGTTGGATCGTAGCCCGCTGGTGGTTCTGAGAAGTTGACCGTGCTATCGACGAATGCGTTGAAGTTTTCCCAGGTGCTGTTGTTACCTAGCAGCGTCACCTCACTACCGGCAACAATGGTCGTGAACCCGGTCGACGCGTCGGCTGTGACTCGCATCAGTCGTCCAGCACGATTGCCGCCGCCATCCGGCTTGGCGTTGGCATTACCGGTGTTGTCAAACACTTCTGGCGGATCGTACGTGTACAGCAGGTAGATGAAACCGTTGCTCTGGAAATTGGGGTGCAATGCGATATCGAGCAGGCCCCGGTCTTGAATGTTATTGACTTGGTCGGAGATATCCAGCAGGACGGTCGGCGTTGTGGCGTCATCACGTGCCACCTTAATCACACCGGCTTTCTCGGCGATATAGATGTTACGCCCATCAGGCGACCACTGGATCGCCAACGGTTGGACAAGACCGGTATAGATGTTCTGTTCGACGACATCACCGGTTGGGTTCAACGGAGGATCCGCTGGTGGAACGTCCAACGAAAGACTCCACGATGACACGCGATGGTAGTTTGGAGTGTTGAAGTTACCGGCGGAGAAACCAGCGTACGCCGAATTACCGACAATCTGATCCAATTGGATATTCGAGTTTCAGCAAAGCGAAAATCGGCTTGTCGGCTGAATCGGAAAGGTAGACCGCCAACACATCGCTATCCCCGTTGTAGTCAACCCAGGCGTAGTACTGAGTCCCGTTATTGAGATCAAACAAAGCCGACGTTTCCGCAATCGCGTTTTGCGTGTTCCCGTCAATCACCACAGCAAGCGTGTTGCCCGCCGAGTCGCCAGCGTTAAGGTGTGTATCGAATTCGATCGCCAGGCTACTGACGATGGTGTCGTAGGCGAGGTAGCCGCCCGCCCCTCCCAATGCATTGACTCCGTCGGGACTATTCTGCAGCAAGAATGTCATTCCGTCGGCGCCATTCGTCCCGCTACCACCACCAATGCGGAATGAGAATGCCGATTGGAACGACGTCGAACTGTCGATCGCGATGGCACCTTCGTAGAATGCGGTTCCCGCCTGTTGGTTGCCGGTGCTGGTCAGCTGTAATTCATTACCCGCCAGCGAAGCGGAACCGTTGAAGTTCAATCCGAACGCCGAATCAAAGGTTGGGAAGATGGGAAGTCCGGAATCATCGTCAAGAATCGTGATCAGCGAGGATCGCGGCGTCAGCAGGTCGGCTCCGATTGGATTGTGGATGTAAACACTGAACTGTTCCGTCGGTTCCGCGTCACTGTTGTCGACGATTTGGATCGTGAACTGCTGACTCGTGACGCCGTCAGCGAAATACAGCTGCCCAGATTGATAAACGAAGTCCTCTCCCACCACGGCGGAACTCGGTTCGGTGTAATAATCAAGCCACGCGTCCCCTGCGCTTCCGCCGAGACGCTGCACCTCCAGCGTGATTGATCCCTGGCCCTCGAAAGCGGTGATCTGGCTCGTCACCAAGGCGAAGCTGCCGGGACTCTCTGGCGGAGCTTCAGACGAGAGACTCCAGGAGGAAACTCGATGGTAGTTCGGCGCATTGAAATTGCCGGCCGAGAACCCGGCATACATCGAGTTGCCGACGATTTGGGCCAGATCGACCTGGGTCGTCAGCGCGGCCGTCGCCGGCTTTGTGCTTGAGGTGGAAAGATAGACTTCCAGCAAATTGCTGTCGCCGTTGTAATCGACCCACGCGTAGTACTGAGTGCCGTCGTTCAGATCGAACGGCGCCGCTGACTTGCGCCAAAGCGGTTTGTTGCGTATTGCCGTTGACGACGACGGCGATCGTATTGTCAGACGAATCACCGGCATTGCGATAGGTGTCGAATTCAATCGCCAGACTCTTGTGTGATACCGTCGTAGCCGAGATAGCCGCCAGCCCCTCCCAACGCATCGGCGCCGGCCGCCGAATTTTGCAGCAAGAAAGCCATGCCGTCGGCGCCGCCCGTTCCGCTACCGCCGCCGATTCGGAATGAGAATTCAGACTGGAACGAAGTCGAGTTGTCAACCGCGATGGGAGCCTCAAAGAAAGCGGTTCCCGCCTGCTGGTTGCCGGTGCTGGTCAGTTGCAATTCGTTGCCCGTTACCGAAGCCGAGCCGTTCAAGTTCAGCCCGGTCGCCGATGCAAAAGTCGGATAGCTGGGCAGCCCGGGAAGTCCTGAATCGTTATCCACAATCGTGACAACCGATGTTTGCGGTGCCGACAATCCAGCACCCACCGCATTCTGGATGCGGACGCTGAATTGCTCGGTCGATTCGGCGTCACCGTCATCGACAATTCCAATCGTGAACTGCTTGCTCGTTTCACCATCGGCGAAGTCCAACCGTCCCGATTCACTGGCAAAGTCCTGTCCTGCCTGTGCGGTACCTCCAATCGTCACGTATTCGACCGACGCCGCTCCGGCGCTTCCACCAAGGCGTTGCACCTCCACCGTGATCGATCCCTGCCCCTCGGACGCGTTGATCTGGCTTGATGCCAAAGCAAAGTCGCCGGGACTCACTGGCGGAGCGTCAGCCGAGAAACTCCAAGAGGAGACGCGATGGTAATTCGGTTGGTAGTAATTACCGGCCGAGAAACCGGCATACATCGAGTTGCCGACGATCTGCGCCAGATCGATTTGAGTCGTCAGCGCGGCCGTCGCCGGCTTTGTGCTGGAGTCGGAAAGATAAACTTCCAGCAGATTGCTGCCGCCGTTGTAATCGACCCACGCGAAGTACTGCGTGCCGTTGTTCAGATCAAATGGCGCCGACGTTTGAGTCCAAGGGGTTTGCAGTGCTTTGCCGTTGACCACGACGGCAATCGTATTGGCGGACGAATCGCCGGCATTGCGATAGGTGTCGAATTCGATCGCCAGGCTGTTCGTGATGCCGTCGTAGCCGAGATAGCCGCCGGCCCCTCCGAGCGCATCGGTGCCGGCGGCCGAATTCTGCAGCAAGAAGGTCATTCCGTCGGCGCCGTCCGTGCCGCTACCGCCACCGATCCGGAACGAAAACGCCGATTGGAACGAAGTCGAACTATCGACCGCGATAGGAGCCTCAAAGAACGCGGTCCCCGCCTGTTGCGTGCCGATGCCGGTCAGCTGCAATTCGTTACCCAATATCGAAGCCGAACCGTTCAAGTTCAGTCCCGTCGCCGATGCGAAATCCGGATAGCTGGGAAGTCCCGCATCGTCGTCCACAATCGTCACAACCGATGTTTGCGGGGTCGCCAATCCAGCGTCGACCGCATTCTGGATGCGGACGCTGAATTGCTCGGACGATTCGACGTCACCATCGTCGACAATTCCAATCACGATCTGTTTGCTCGTTTCACCGTCGGCGAAGTCCAACCGTCCCGATTCACTGCCAAAGTCCTGTCCTGCCTGTGCGGTGCCTGCAATCGTCACGTATTCGACCGACGCCGCTCCCGCACTTCCACCGAGACGTTGCACCTCCAGCGTGATCGATCCCTGACCCTCCGAGGTGATGATTTGGCTCGATGCCAAAGCAAAGCTGCCGGGGCTAGCCGGCGGTGCGTCAGCCGAAAAACTCCAAGAGGAGATGCGATGGTAATTCGGTAAATCAAAGTTACCGGCCGTGAAGCCGGCATACGCGGAGTTACCCACGATCTGCGCCAGATCGATTTGCGTCGCCAGCGCGGCCGTCGCCGGCTTTGTGCTGGAGTCAGAAAGAAAAACCTCCAGTAGATTGCTGTCGCCGTTGTAATCGACCCACGCGTAGTACTGCGTATCGTTGTTCAGATCAAACGGCGTCTGCGTTTGCGCCCAAGGGGTTTGTAGTGCGTTGCCGTTGACCACAACGGCAATCGTATTGGCGGACGAATCGCTGCTGTTGCGATAGGTGTCGAATTCAATCGCCAGGCTTGAAGTGATGCCGTCATAGCCGAGATAGCCGCCGGCTGGTCCGAGTGCGTCGGCGCCGGCCGACGAATTCTGTAATATGAAAGTCATGCCGTCGGCGCCGTCGGTTCCGCTACCGCCACCGATCCGGAATGAAAACTCTGATTGGAACGAAGTCGAGCTATCGACCGCGAATGGGGTTTCAAGGAAGGCGGTTCCCGATTGTCGCGTCCCTGTACCGGTCAACTGCAGTTCGCCGTTCAGAATCGAAGCAGAGCCATTCAGGTTCAGATCGACCAAAGAGATTGCCAACGTGCCTTGAAATCGATTCAGCGTGTCAGCAGCAAGCAGCTGAGAATGGCTGATGTCGCCCTGATGCCATTCCAGTTCCCAGTTGCCCATGCCCGTTGTAGAAGATGCGGTTCGATCGGTGCTTGCCGCCACGTCAACGCCGGTTAGAGTCGCAAGTTGGCGAATGAATTCTTTGCCGCCTTGACCTTCGGCGACGTTGCAGCCGTAGAGCAACAGGTCCCCACCTTCCCCCATGGATTTCCCCCAGGCTGCGATCGATGCCGCATACTGATCGAGGTTCTCGCTGGAAAGTATCGCATTGCCCAACTGCAGCTGCGCCGAGCTACCGTGACTCAGCAGATGAACCGACTGCAGGTCACGACGGGAGGCAAGCAGCTTAGAAATTTGCTGGACGCCATCCTGGTTCGCATCGAGCACCACGATTTCGGCGTGTTCAGGCACGGCGTCCAACAACTCGCCGTCCGGCGCCGCGTTCGCATCGATGATCACCAAGTGTGACGACTCGGTCTGGTTCTCCGCTTGAGTTGTCGGGGTGTCGCACGAAACCTCCGCCGCACAAGAGGAACCGGCGGGAGCAGTCGCAGCGCCGACGTCGCCCGCAAGCATCAAGCGTTTTTCGAGCGTCGAAAGCGTCCAAGCTTTCTTTTGAAGTGAGGAGCCGGAACGGTTTAGTCGAGAACGACGCAACATGAAAGGATCCCAAACGGACAAGTGAGGTCGCGGTCTAAAGAGAGTCCACGGTAGTTCCCTACCACCCGGTTTCAATTCAATTTTCAATACCTTGCGTCATCTTGTCCGCCGTGAAAGTCACTTTGCAGGACCTATGCGGGCGTGGTTCCGCCTGGCTTGTCCCGACTGGATCTCCCCGCGTGAAACTGGCGTCTATTGACCCAGGCCATCGGTTTCCGATAGCAACCCTCGTACATCCCGATCCGGTGCTTACGGCAGCTCGTACCCAATCAACTCTCGCGGAGCGTTTTCATGAACAGGCAGGTTTCCTCTGTGGTCCGACGGATGATTCGCTTCACGATGCGCAGCGATCTGCTATGGGAAGCTACTCGCCAATTGAACGAAATCTGTTGTCGCCAACGTCATTCGATCATGCGAAAACGGACTCGGCGAGAGTTTGCGTCACATATCGAACGGGGCGAGATTCTGTCCGGCCCCTTCGCTGGAATGAGATATGCCGAAGAAGCCGCCGTCGGCAGTTCGCTGTGGCCCAAGTTAGTGGGCACGTACGAGTCGGAGTTGCTGCCGTTTATGGCCGAAATCACGCAAACGGGTTATCAGAAAATCATCGACGTCGGTTACGCCGAAGGCTACTACTTGGTCGGCTTGGGGCGTCTTTTCCAACAAGCAGAACTGATTGGATTCGACTGCGAATCGGAGGCTCAGCGACTTTGCAAAGCCAATGCAGAGATCAACGGCATCGAAGAGGATCGACTCAAGCTCTTTGGGGCGTTCGACTGCGAGCAGTTTCAACAATCACTTGGCGAGGAAAAGACTTTGGTTGTGGTCGACTGCGAAGGAACCGAGAACGACGTTGTCAGTGGATTGACCCGTGAACAACGCTTGGCAGCCGACTGGTTGATTGAAACGCACGACCATCTGGTCGAGGGCACGACTGAGCGTATGCTCAAGGCATTCGAGGAAACACATGAGCTGCAGGAAGTTGCGACGGACGTTGACCATGAAACGAAGGTCCGATTGCTTCCAGATTCGATCAAGCAATCTTGCGACGCCTACGTGCAAGAGGCACTCGTTTCCGAAGAACGCAAAAAGCAGCAGTTCTGGATTTTTGCCAAACGCAAGGCAGCTTGAGGCATTTTTTCCATGAGTCTCGGGCCTGCTCGGTTAACCGTGGAAACTGGGCCCGCGGCTTGTACCTCGACCATTATGAATTGACGGGTGCGATCGGCGTAGGCCAGGACCTGTCCTGGCGACAAACCGCATACGTCAGGCTGCCAGGACAGGTCCTGGCCTACGAATGCCACCAATCGATACGGGCCAGGTACTAGCCCAAAAACTCTATGCCACTCGCGCAACCGGCTGGCTAAGAGTTGGGCATGAACCCAACTGGATAGCTTGCTCGAAGATACTGTTCATGTCAGCCAATTCATGTTGCGATTGGTAGTTGTCACGCACCGTTTCCCAGGCAGCCAAGCCAAGTGATTCCCGCCGATGTTTCGATGACAGAAGGTCGTCAAGCATCCCGGCGTGAGCGTCGATATCACCTGGCTCAAAGAGCATCCCGTTTTCTTGGTGCCTAATGAAATCGGGAATGCCGCCGCTGTGGCCCGTCACGACTGGAAGCCCTTCGCCCATTGCCTCCAACAGGCTGACCCCAAACGCTTCTTCTTGCCCGGTGATCACACCCTTTTGATTGTGGGCGGTGAAAATCGCGGCTTGGCGGCGCAGCTCCGTACCCCGCTCCGGGCTGACGCTGCCATGACGATTGACTCTCGACTCGAGTTTCAATTCCCGAATCAGGTCGTCAAGCTCGGAAGCCAATCCCCCGTCACCGGCCATCTCCAGCGACGTCCCGGGATGTTTGCTTGCGATCTGACTGAATGCACGCACGGTCTCAAAGGGCCCTTTGAAGTCAACCAGTCGACCCAGAAAGAGAACTTGGGGGCGTTCCTTCGCGAGAAAGAGACTGGGGTCTCGCTGAAAGGGGAACTCCGAATCTTTTCAGAAAGATCTTACTTGGATTGATATCCAATTTCTGCAGCTGGCGTTTTGTGAAAGTGGAGTTCGCGATAAACCACACATTCTCAGCTAACGATCGAACACGATCGGTGTAACATTCGGAATGAACTACATTCTTTTTGATCATGTGTCGCACGTCCCAGTGAACATCGTATCCATGACAATGAACCACGACCGGGATACCTAGACGACGCCAGACATCATTGAACTGGGTGGCATAGTCCAGGAAATGGACGAACACAAGGGATGCGTTGGATTGGGAAATCGTCTGAAGCATCCAGTCAGAGCGAAGTTTTTCACTGGTCTTCCCCGTCAGCCTCGCCGCCCGCATCGCCCGCATCACGCGACTCATTTTGCGGGGGACGTATTGAGTGTCATGCGGAAGGATCGCGTCGCGTGGTGTGTTTCGCAAATCATCGATGTTCACCACGATTCGCTCACCGAGCATCTGCCGCATTCGCCGCATCCACAAGTGGGATGGGTAGCTCTGACCGATTCCGACAAATGCGATTTTCAAAGTGTTCATGCAACGCGCTGAGGGATTTGCTGCCAAGAGGATAAGAACCCCAAAAGTCGCCTCGTGGATCTGGCGAAAGATCGCTGTCAGATAATTGCTGGCAAACCGAACCACGCGCTGTGGTGTTCAATGATTGCTAATCGACCGGCAGTCTGACCCAGAGCTGGCAAGGATCTCAGGCTGCATCGTGCCAAAGCAAGATCAGTTTTTGAATGGCCACATCGACGATATTTTGGCGTTGTCATTTTGGCGTTGTCCTCCGGCTATTCGCCATCCATCACGGCGTCCTTGATCGCCTGTACAACGGCCAGTCGTCCCAGCGCCGTTGCGGTCACGCGGTCGACGTCAAGCCCCATCGAACGGGCGACCTGAATAGCCAAGTCGAGGTCGCGAACGCCGTGATACTGATTAGTGACATCGTTGCCAACATAGATGGTTTGGCTGTCGGTCTGAAAACCGGACTCGAAAACGTCAGCCAATTCTTCGAACCAGACTTCTGGGACACCGGCGTCACGGCAGTGGCCGGCGCTCCAAATCTCGTTGCCCACGCATTTGCTCAAAATCGCAAGTGCTCGGTGTCGGGGGATTCTCATTGGTGTTCTTGCAGACCCCTTCGCTAGCCCGCCACACGCTTGGTCGGCTTCTTGCGCGCCGGTTTCGCCACCAGCCGAATCTGCGGCACTGCTCCGCGTCCGCCGTGAAACGTTCGCCGTCCGTCAATGGTGTGATCAAAAACAAAAACTCCGTTGGCCGACCCTCCTCGCGGCGACACCCGCAAGATCGAGGGATGACCACATTCGCTGCACTGCACCCGCAGACCGTGGCTGTCGAGCAATTGATGGATCGAATCGGCAAGGTTCTGGTTCAGCTCGAGATTTCCCAAGGAACGACCGGTCATTTTCGCCAATTGGGCCTGGATTGCCAGACGAATCGACCTCTGCAGCCGGTTAAGCTCCTGATCCAACTCGGCCATCGCCTTTTGGGCTTCGCTGGTCGTCATGGGTTGCTGGGAGGACATCCGATATCCGCATCGAGGAACGTGAACAAAAGAACATTTGCAGGAGCGTCGGGCAAATCGAGACCGTTTCCCCTCTAGACTAGTTTATACAAATTGTATAACATGTCCAGGCACGAGGTGAAAGTGCAACACGTCGGTCAGGCCTCCTAATCAATACGGCCTGCGACGCGATGGCCGGAATTTGCCGTTCCTGGCGAGGTCAGCGTGGCGACAGATGGACACATTCACTAACGTCGACCACTGCTCGTTTCCTTCTTTACTCTCGATCCGAAGACGCCCATGTCGGTCAATCAGCAAACCGTTGAGGACACAAAAGCCCAGATCCGAGGGCTGGTGAATGAAATCGCGCAATTGGCCAAGAGCGGCGCGACGGCGGAAGAGTTCTATCCGGAATTGCTGTCGCGGATCATTACTGCGTTAGCGGCCGCCGGTGGCGCGATTTGGCTGTTGGACGAAGATCGCCAGTTGCGTCTTCAGTATCAAATCAATGCCGAGCCATCGATTCTGGCTGACGACACGGATGATTCGGTGCGTCACACGCGATTGATCCAACGTGTCGCCAATAGCGGTCAATCGCTTCTGGTTCCGCCTTACTCGGGAACGACCGATGGCGATGCGGAAGGAAACCCAACCCGATACTTGCTGTGTCTCGGGGCACTCAAGCATGACGGCCAACAAGACGGTTTGGTCGAAGTTTTTCAGCGGCCCGACACTGCGCCCGACACTCAGCGAGGCTACCTCCGTTTCTTGCAACAGATGTGCGAGTTGGCGGCGGAGTGGTTGCGAAGTCAAAAGCTGCAAAAGTTGGGCGATCGCCAGACGCTTTGGCAACAAGCCGATTCGTTTGCACGAGCCGCCCACGAGTCATTGGATCTGAAAGAGACGGCACATATCGTCGCCAACGACGGTCGACGTTTGATTGGCTGTGACCGAGTGAGCGTGGCGATCAAAAAAGGCACCAAGTGCAAGGTTCAAGCGATCAGCGGCCAAGATACGATCGAGAATCGATCCAACATCGTGACCGCACTGAACAATCTGGCCACACGAGTCGTGGCGGCGGGCGAACCGCTGTGGCACGACGGATCGACGGAGGATCTTCCGCCGCAGATCGAAGAAGCACTGGAAGACTATGTCGACCAATCGTACGGGCGAAACATTGCGGTGCTGCCGCTTCGCGAGCCGGAGCGAAGACTCGGCACGGACCTCGACACGGGAGCGGCCGGTGAGATCGATCGCGACAACGCTCACCGGGGTGAAGTCATCGGCGCATTGATTGTCGAGCAGATCGAAAGCGACATTCCGCCGGAAATTTTCAGGGCTCGCTGCGACCTGGTATACGAGCATGGGACGCGAGCGATTGCGAATTCGCGCGCTCACTCAAATTTGTTTCTGATGCCGCTCTGGCGAGCCCTCGGTCGCGCGACTTGGGTGTTGCGGGCTCGTACCTTGCCCAAAACGATCGCTGTCGTTGGCTTGGTGACGGCAGTCATTCTCGGTCTGGTCTTCATCAAAAAAGATTTCAATTTGGAGGCCGAGGGTACCCTGACGCCGGAGCAACGGCGAGAAGTCTTTGCTCCGATCGATGGCGAGGTGATCGAAGTCTTGGTCGATCATAACGACGAAGTGAAGGGGCCGGTGCGTGATGCCCAAGGCGTGATCATTGAGCCCGGTCAAGAACTGGTTCGGCTTCGCAATCGCGAATTGGAAATGCAGCTGACCGATATCAACGGCCAGCTGCTGACGACCTTGGCGGAACAGCAGCGGGTGCGTGGACAGTTGGGCTTGCGACGGCAACTGGAACCATCGGAACTGCGCGCGTTGGAGGCGGAACAGAATGAGCTCGCTGAAAAACACAAGGTACTGAAGAACAAGAAAGCTCTGCAGGAACAACGGGCCGAAGAATTGATCATTCGCGCGCCAATTGATGGTGTCGTCGTTTCCTGGGACGTCGAGAAAACGCTTCGCAGTCGCCCGATCATGACCGGGCAGGTGCTGATGGAAATCGCCGATTTGAACCAGCCGTTGTTCTTGGAACTGGAGCTGCCCGAAAAACGTGAAGGGCACTTGGACGAGTACGTCGTCGCAGGAGAAATTGCAGGGCCCCGATGCGGCGCTGGACGTGACCTACATTCTCGCAACTGACCCCGACGAGCCACTCGACGCGGTGCTAGAGCTCAGTAGCGTTTCTGCGCGTGCGGACGCGAACGAAGAACATGGCGCGGTCATCAAGATGCAAGCCATTCCTGAGCAAGAGTCGCTGCGCCGATTGAAGCCGCGTCCGGGCGCGAAGGTGATCGCGAAAATCTACTGCGGCCGCCGCAGCAGCGGTTTTGTCTTCCTTCACGAGATCTACGAATGGTGCTGCAAGTTCTTTTTCTAGGAACTTGTCGTCCCTCAATCCGTTCTAAGACCACAACCAATTTGTTTTGGAGTTGACACGTTATGCGATTCACACTGCCGACGCTGATCGCGACATTGATGGTGACCATGCCTTTGATCGCCCAGGAGCGGTCACCGGGCAACGAAATCCAAGCTTTGAACTGCATGGTTCAGTACAACAACAAAGTCAATGTACCGGCGAAGGCCGAAGGCACGCTGATGGAATTGCGGTTCGAGGAAGGCGACACGATCAATACAAGGTGATGTGATCGCCATCATCGATGACACGGCCGCCGCGCTCGCCCTCGAGTTGAAGAAAGCGGAAGAAAAGGAAGCCATGCTGAACGCCGCCAACGAGGTCAACTTGAAAGACGCGATCAACAGCGAGGAACTGGCCACCGCGGAAGCCAAAGCCTACCAAGAACTACGAGACCAAGGGGCGATCCCGTTTTGGGAAATGGAAAAGAAACGGCTGGAAGCCGAACGAGCACGACTTCGTATCGATCTGGCTGAGATGCAGAAGAAGATCGCCGAAGTCCAGATGATCGCGAAACGCAGCGAACGCGAAATTGCCGATTTCGAATTGACCCGACGCCAGGTCACTGCACCATCGACCGGTTTTGTCGAGGCTCGCATCGCACAACTTGGCGAATGGGTACAGCCGGGAAGCCCGATCGCAACGGTCATCCAAATGGATCGGCTGCGCGTCGAGGGCGATGTCGATGGCCTGCATTCGATTCGCGTGGTCAGGGGGATGCCCGTCCAAGTGCAAATCCATACCGGATCAAGCAAGCCGATCGAGATCAGCGGCAAGCTGGACTATGTCAGCATGGAAATGGATTTGAACCATCGCTATCGCGTTTGGGTCGAAATCGAGAACAAGAAAGTCGGCAACGATTGGGTGATCAAGCCGGGAATGCAAGCCGACATCGTGATCAAGCCGGTAGCCCAGGTCTTCTAAGTTTCAGGTCTTCTGATTTCAGGACTTCTGAGTTCAAGACTTCTGAGTTCAAGGATCTCAGATTCTGTCTACGCTCTCAAACACTCCGTATTCATCTAGCCGTTTCTAACTCGTCGCTCGTCACTTCTCGTATTCCATGCCAACCTTAGCCGAATCCCTCGTCAGCAGCTCCTCGCGGGCTCTGACGGTGCGCAAACGCCCAGACCTGTCGGCGAACCGTCAGCGTTATCAGGGCACCGGCTACTGGGTGGTCAAAGAACCGGTCGGATTGCAGTACTTTCGTTTTCACGACGAAGAGTACTACATCCTGAACATGCTGGACGGGCATGTTAGTTTGCAGCAGATCAAGGATGGTTTCGAGCAACGATTTGCCCCTCAAAAGATCACCTTTGGTGACTTGCAACAGTTCATCGGCATGCTGCATCGAAGCGGACTTGTGATCAGCAACTCGCCGGGACAGGGCAAAGCGCTCCGCGAACGTGGACGCAAGAAAAAGAACAAGGAGATGATGGGCAAGTTCGCCAACGTATTTGCATTGCGTTACCGCGGTTTTGACCCCGAGCGGATTCTCAATGCGATCCTGCCCTGGTTCGGCTGGATGTTCACCGTCCCGGCGCTGCTCTGTTTCCTCACGTTGCTGCTCTCCTCGTCGCTTCTGTTGGCCAGCCAGTACGAAACCGTGTACGCGAAATTGCCGACCTTCCAGCAGTTCTTCGCGGCGGATCGTTGGCTGATTTTGGCTGTGACGATGGCGGTCGTGAAAGTGCTGCACGAGTTCGGCCACGGATTGAGCTGCAAGAAGTTCGGCGGCGAATGTCACGAGATCGGCTTCATGCTGCTGGTCTTCACGCCCTGTCTGTATTGCAACGTTTCGGACTCGTGGATGCTGCCCAACAAATGGAAGCGGGTCTGGATTGGTGCGGCGGGAATCTACGTCGAAATGATTTTGGCGTCGATCGCGGCGTACGTTTGGTTGTTCACCGAACAGGGGACAACCATCAACGACCTCTGTCTGAACATGATGTTCCTGAACGTCGTCAGCACGGTTTTGGTCAATGGAAATCCGCTGCTACGTTTTGACGGTTATTACATCTTGATGGACGCGATGGAGATTCCGAATCTTCGTCAAAAGGCCACCGAAGTACTCAAACGCTGGTTCCAAGAAACGTGCCTCGGACTGGAACTTCAGGACGACCCGTTCCTGCCGACTCGCGGTCGTTTCATGTTCGGTTTGTTCACGATTGCCAGCGTGATCTATCGCTGGGTGGTGGTGTTCTCGATCTGTTGGTTCGTGATCAAAGTGCTGGAACCGTACGGGCTGCAAGCGATCGGGCGAATGGTCGCCGTGGTCGGCTTTGCCGGTCTGGTCGCACAGCCGTTTATTCAAACCTGGAAATTCTGTCGCACTCCTGGGAGATTGTCGAAAGTGAAACGTACACCGTTATTGATCACGGTGGGGATCGTCGGTGCCGTCATCGTCGGAGTCTGTTACATACCGCTGCCTCACCACATTGATTGTGCGTTCGAGGTGCGGCCCAGCGAAGCGGGGGCAGTTTACGCCGGCACTCCAGGACGGATCGAGTGGACCGTCGAGCCAAAGACACTGGTCAACGTCGATGACCCCATCGCCATCTTGAAGAACCCCGATCTTGAGATCCGCTTGGCCGATCTGCAAGGCGAAGAGCAAGTCGCAAAGTTGAAACTCAACAAACCTGAGCATGCGAAGCCGCAACAATGAGGGCGTCAAGGCTCAGCTGGAAACACAGCAGGAACTGCTCGAATCGATCCAATCACTGCGGTTGAAGACGGAAGAGGAAATGGATCGATTGACGGTCCGCGCCAAGCGTGCCGGATACGTCATTCCGCCGCCGTACAAGGCAGCCTCAGGACACCGGCGACGGTCGACTGCCCGGTTGGACAGGTTCGCCGCTGCAAGAGAAAAATCGCGGTGCCATGTTGACGGCGGACGATGTGATTTGCGAACTCGGCACGCCGGACGCTTATGAAGCAGTCTTGATCATCGACCAAGGCGACGTCCAAATGGTTCGCGAAGGCCAAGCGGTCGACATGAAACTCGACTCGCGTCGTTTGCAGACGTTCAGCGGCATGATCACCGAAAAATCGAACGAACCGCTGAATGCCGCTTCGCTATCAATGTCCAGCCAGACCGGTGGTGACCTGCAAACGGAAATTGATCCGGCGACCGGCCAGATCAAACCGCGGAGCGTTTCCTATCAGGCGCGTGTCCCACTGGAGATCGGTGAGATTCCGATTCGTCCCGGCTACCGCGGTTCGGCGAAAATCCACGTCGACCCGATGTCGCTTGGCAGTCGTCTGTGGCGAATCATTGCACAGACCTTCAATTTTGAACTTTGATCAACCGTCAGTCTGCGTAGCTTTCGCGGCTTAACTAATCACAACCCCCATTTCCCCAATTTTGCCCCGATCATGGTCGTCTTACGTTGCGGCAAGACCACCGTTCGTTACGATACGGTCTCGGTTGCGACTAGGTGTGGTAGCGGGCAGCACCACTAGACGATTGAAAACGCCCACTCTGACTCTCGTGAAGAGTCGCTGTTTCCTTTGTTTGCGTTGACGATTGGCCAGAGTTACGGCTGATTGCGACTCAGAAAAACCTCTTACCTTTCGGAGAAACCACCGATGGCAGACACCAAAACCTCGAATGCCGACAAGCCTCAAGCCGCAGCCGCACCCGCAGCCGCCGAACAGGCTCAAACGCAAGCTCAGGCACCCGTCCAAGTTCAAGTCGACGATCAAAACGCGATGGCGACCTACGCGAATTTTTGTCGCGTTACCGGATCGCCCGAAGAGCTGATCGTTGACTTCGGCTTGAACCCACAACCAATTGGCGTTCCGAAGGATCCGATCCAAGTCAAGCAACGCATCATCGTTAACTTCTTCACCGCAAAACGTCTGTTGGCAGCACTGCAGATGTCGGTCGCCCGTCACGAGTCGGTCTTCGGTGTCTTGGAAACGGACATCAACAAGCGAGTTCGTCCAGGACTGACTCAGCAACAGCCAGCTTCCCAAGCCGCCCCGGCAGCCAAGAGCTAGTTCGCTCCAATCTGTGAATTCGATTTACAGAGGCCGCGTCATCGATCCTGCGATGACGCGGCTTTTTCGTGGACGCGATACGACGCGGCAGAATGCGTCACACCGTTTCTTTGTCTGTCTCGTCCTAACGGCCGTTGATGTAGTTGATCAACATCCGCAATCGTCCCAATGCTCGGCGGTCGAAATGGAAGACCAAACGCGGCATTTCGGCCAGATCAGGCTCGCCCGCCTCTTCGGACATCGCACCTCGTTGTTGAAAAGTCCCATCGACCAGGATGTCGGCGAAGTCTTCTTGGATCGCGGCCAAGTGGTCATCGTTCAGTTTCTTTTTGAGACGAAACACGAGGCGATCGTTCACATAACGCATGCTGTGGTACACGCGGTAGAAGCCGAGTGTCTCGTCGATCGCTTCCTCGACTGAGTTGGTGATCTTGTACAGACTCACGTCCTCGGGGCTGATCATTCCGCCACCAAGCAGTTGCTTATCGATGAACTTGCCTAAGTCACTCCAGTAGCTGCCGCCGGGATGGTCCAGCAGCACCAGCGGAATCATGGTCTGCTTGCCCGTTTGCATCAGCGTCAGTGTTTCCAACGCTTCGTCAAGCGTTCCAAATCCACCCGGCAAGCAGACAACCGCGCTGCATTCCTTGACGAACATCAATTTGCGAGTGAAGAAGTACTTCATCGTGACCAGTTTCGGATCGCCGGCAATGAATTCGTTCGCACTTTGCTCGAAGGGCAACATGATGTTCAGGCCCATCGAAGCCTCGCGGCCCGCGCCGCGGTGGCCGGCTTCCATGATTCCACCACCGGCTCCGGTGATCACCATCCAACCGTGCGCGGCCATTTGTTCGCCAAGCTGGACCGCACTTTGATACTCGGGGTGATCGGGCTCGGTCCGAGCGGAACCGAAAATCGTCACTTTCCGACGGCGACGATAAGGACGAAAGACGGTGAACGCATATCGCAGCTCGCGCAGCGTGCGGGAAAGAATCTTCAAGTCGCCGCGGGCCGTTTGATCCTTTTCCAAACGTTCGATCGTGTGTCGCATGACCCGGTACAGGTCTTGTGAATCGACAACGGAGATCGGTTCGTCGGCCGGCTGTGGACGCTGAATCTCGTCTTCACCGATAGCCTCGACCGGCAGTTCGTCCTGATCCATGAAGATCTCACTCCTTTTGCGAAGGTAGCCCAAAAAAATCCGTCCGAGCCTACACGCTGGGGACGATCGTGTGCAGGTGCGGCCCAATGATGATCGTTTGTGGGGCCGCTGCAAACCACGATGACAGACCAGTGGACGACAGAAAACGGGAAGACCGGCCATCAAATAGGCTGTGTGTTTTTCGCCAGCGGCGGCGGAAAGTCGTCGTTTGCTCCGCAAACGAACGCCAAAGGGACGCTCGTTCGCGGAACGACGACTTTCATAGGTTCATCGCTGCGAGTGTCCGGCGACTATCAAGTTGGGTGAGCCTAGATTCCCGGCTGCGGGACATTGGGGGGAGCGACCAGGGTCTCCATGAAAGCAATGACGGCTAAACGGTCTGCTAGCGGAAGCTGCAAGAATCGGTCTCGTGTTCCAGCCGACTCGCCATCGTGCATCGAAATCGCTTCCAGCAGTGTCTCGGCGCGGCCATCGTGCATGTAGGGCGCCGAATCGGCGACTCCCCAAAGTGGCGGCGTCCGCCATTCCTGGTTGAACTTCGTCGGCTCGTAGTGGACACGAGCATAGGTTTGGAGCGTCGCGACCGTGTCGTTTGCGAGTGGTAGTCTTGGCGGTACCCGAATTGCTTCCGCGTCTGAACTGATTGCTGACTTTCTCTTCCTTCTCGTCGAAGGTTTCTCCTAAATCGATTGTCTTGCTCCCCAAGTCAACGATTTTCATGCTGGCGGGATAGGATGGCGCAATGAACGTGTAAACGCTATTGCGCGAGCCCTGTTACCGTCACTGAGACGCGATCGTCGATTCGATCCGGATGAATACCGGTCGTCTGCCTTGAGGTTGTCGTCATGGAGCTGCTGCCGCCGTAGTAACCAGTCGTATTCGTATCAACAGTCCTGGTTACGTCTGTTGAAGTCGCCACAATATCCTGAACGGGTGTGACACCAACTCGGTAGGGTTCGGCATGATTCAGATCGATCAATTCATAACCCATGTCGTGTAATAGAATATCGCTGTACACGCCCTTGGCGGGCCCCATATCGGGAACGTGGCAAACCGCACAACCGATATTTGCGAAAACTCGTTCGCCGTACTCAGCCTGCATTCGTTGCTCCGAGTCGTCAGGAACTCGGCGGACGGGCGCGGGCAGCGCCGCCACAAAAGCGTTCAACAACTTGATCTGCTCATCCTCGACGTCGTGGGCCGGATTGCGATAATTCGGCACCATCGGATCACGTGCTTGAGGTTTCCGGCGCGTTTCCAGTCCGACTTCATTGGCACATGCCTGATCGTTGAACTCAATTAGCGAAGCCACGTTCCCGCGCCAACCGAACTTGCCAATCCGCCCACCTTTCAAAGTCGCCGGCCGACCACTGATCTCGGGATGCTTCTTCTGCGTCTTGGCGACGGCCAGGATGTAGCTATCGGGAATCTGATCGATCAGCCCAGCGCCAAACAGCGAAGTCGTATTGCGGTGAAACAAACGTGCCTTCAGCGAGATGCTGTAGGGGGCAACGTTGTTGGTGAATAGGATCGGCGTCGAATACGACCGACGTGTTTCTTCCGCATCAAGCGGACCGCCGTTTTCACTATGTCGGGCGGGCACCTCAGTGAGAATCGCTTTGCGGGCCTGGTCATACATCGGCGAACCGCCGTGATGGGTGATCACAAGCGTGTTTTGAACGTTGTTTCCCGGTTGAACGAATCCGGGGTGAAACGTGCTGACCATGCGAGCGATCACGTCGTTGGTCACGGCACCGCCACTGATCGACATCTGCTCAATGCCGACCGTTTTCGCGTTGAACTCCGATTCGCCGCCGCCGCCAACGCCACCTTGGTGATGGCAAACGACACACGACTGGCCATTGAACAGAGGCCCCAGTCCATCGCTTCCAAAGGCAGGATTGCCGGTCTGCCAATTGCGTTCAAAGAGCTGTCTTCCCTGCTCAACGGCGGCGGGTGAAACTGCGGAGGCCGAGAGCGGATTGAAACCGGCGACGACAAGGAACGGTCGAGGCAATCAGGAAAGTTCGTGATGTCATGACGCAGTACCTCATTTTTTGACAAGACCAGATTTGGATCGTTTCAGCAGCCCGGCGAATCGTCCGGGAGGATCGGCTTCGCGGACAACGAGCGGAGACTTTTTCTTTGGCTCGAGAAACAGGTAGCGAGCCAACGACGGTTGTTGAATGTCGACCGAGTCGAGTGGCCGCTGGCGAATCAAAACGGCTAGCTGCTGTGGCTCGACCTTGCGGAAGGGATATTCGAGTGCGAGTTCATGAACTTCTTGCCAACCGACGCCGCGTTTGGCAGCCTTGTCCAGGATCGGCGGCCAAGGGAGTCGACGAAGGTGAAATGGTGCTTGCAACGACAAGACTACCGAGTCGGTCTTTGAGTGCAGATCATACCATGCAAGCAGTTCTTCCGCTTGCTCAGCGGCCGTGATCGGCTGATGCCCCCAAATCGACTCGACCAACTCTTGCCAGACCAGCAAGAAAATCCCGATCCGCAATAAAGGGGATCATGGATTCGCACCAAGGTCGCCGCGCCTCGGGGTGTTGTTCCAGGATCACCAGTCGCGTTTGGTCGGTCGCGTCGGTCAGCCCAAATCGAAGTCTGACATCGGCCAAGTAAACCGGTTCGAAGATTTCGCTGAGCAACCGCATCCACCCCTCGAACGACTCGGCGCGATCCGTATCGTCATCACTGCGATCGCCCTCCATCGCCAACACGGTTTCCTCTAAGGCACCTCGCCACAACCGACTCAAACGCTCGCTGCTTCGCTCGGTGATCAGTTTGGCCATCTCCGTCGGATGCTCGGAATGCAGTTGTCGAATTGCCGCGATGTCCTCACCGTCCTCGATCAACGTCAATAATTCATTCGTATCGGGGACACCGACGGTCAATCCCAAAAGGCGGTAATTGCCGTCGCATAACGCCAAGACAGCTCGCGCCGGCGTATTCCTATCCGCCCCGCCCGTTAGTTCTTTCGGTAGACCCGCGGCGATCGATTGCAACGTCAAGCGACCGCGCAAATCCGCGCGGCGATCGAGCGTTTTGCGGTAGGAAAGAGCTAAGACGTCAGAACACCAGACTGGCGGATTGTGGCTTGTCTTCTTCGCGTCATCAGGCTTTGGCGTTTTCTGTTCCTTGCTGAGTCGATCGTTGCGCTCTTGAATCAGAAACGGGTCTTCATTGGTGATCAAAATCAACACCAACGAATCCGACGCCTTGGAGGCAGAGATCGCCTCGAACGGTTCCTGCCACGCTACCGTCTCGTCAGCCGAAGTCTCTTCAGTTGCAGACTCAGCCGATCGCGCACAAGACGCAACAGCAAGCAAAAGCGCAATGGCGAGAGATGCTCGCATAACCCCGAACCGAGTGAGAGTAGAAGAGTCCCGGCTTCCGTACTTCAACCAACGTTAGCGAGTGATCTGATCGATGTCAATCAAACCGAGCGTCTCTGCCAGCAGACTCGATCAGTCTCGTATTTCAATCTGACGCTTTTCAATCTGAAGCTTGACGGAATCAGCTGCCAACGTCGCCAACGTCATGATCGTGGCGTTTGGGTTCCCCTGGGTGAGTCGTGGTAAGACCGATGCATCAGCGATCCAAAGCCCCGCTGTGCCCCGCAATGCAAAGTCTGAATCAACCACCGAATCAGTTTGACAACCCAACCGACAAGTGCCGACCGGGTGATAGAGAGTCTGCGCGTAACGAGCGATGGACTTGGCAATCGACGCGTCACTGGTTCGCTTGGGACCAGGCAGCACCTCGCGCGTGATCCAGTTGGCAACGCACGTGTCAAATGCAATCCGACGGGCCAGCTCAACAGCCCGGATTGTGCCTTCCAAATCGGATTCCTCCGCGAGGTAGTTTGGATGAATGCAGGGCGGAATCTGGAGGTCTTTTGAGGCGATGGTCAACGTTCCTCGCGATCGCGGTTGAGTCAGATTGACGCCAACTGTCATCACTGATGTGACAGACTTGTGGGGAAAGGTCAAGTAGTTAGTCGGTGTGATGTGTATCTGTACCTTTCCGCGATTGAACAGACCTCCACATTCGGCGATGTTCGACCCGATCGGCCCCGTACCGAGAGCCTGCCAGCGAGCCGTGTCGCGAACCGACGCATTGAGAGAAAATACGTTCGTCGATTTTGTTTCAAAGATCACCGGCATGATCAAATGATCCTGCAAATTCTGGCCAATGTTCGCCTGCTCGCAGCGAACGTCGATTTCGTGGCGTGCCAGTTCATCGCGTGGGCCAATGCCGCTGCGCATCAAGATGCCGGGCGTCGCCAGACTTCCGGCGCAAAGAACGACTCCATGCCTGCTGGATAATTCGCTTGATGAATTACCTGCGACGACATGAACACCGACGGCTCGATCCCTGTCCCAGACGACTCGATCAACCGCTGCGCGAACAATTTTGACTGTTGGAGCATCGCCCTCTCGGTGTTCCAATAGACTTGCCGGGTTCCAGCGACATCCACGACGGTTGACGCGACTGTAAATCATCCCAGTCGAATCGGGAAAGTCACGAACTGCTTCGATGAATCTTTGGGAAGCTTCACTCAACCAGAGCGGCTGCTGTGGCGCAATCGACTTGCGAGTCACTTCGTAGGCCGAGGCCAATTCCGGCAGTGTCCAGCGACCGCCACTGGCGTCGACCAACATACGAAGATCGTGGTCGGTGGGTGGGAACCAAATCATGGCGTTGATGCGGTTGCTGCCTCCGAGCCCACGCCCACGCGGCCAACTCAATTGGCGGTTGGCCAAGCGACCACTCGGCTGGGTTTGCAGATTCCAATCGTCACTCGATCCCAACAGCTTCAGCCAACGCGCCGGTCGCTGGCGGTCGATTTTGGGGGCTTCGATGGAGGGCGGTTCCACCAGCGTGACACGAAATCCGTGCTCTTGGGCCAAACGCGCTGCTGCCACGCACCCGGCTGAACCCGCCCCGACAACAATCAAATCAGCACGGCTCATCGGTCATGGTCCATTTGACAATTGTCGACTACGATCAGGCTTTCCAGTATCCGTTCACAGTTCTCCATTCGACCTTCCCCATGACTGCATCTGCCAGCTCAGTAAATTCGCGGTTCTCGAACATCGCCACTGCCCCGCCGGACGCGATCCTCGGTTTGACGGAGGCCTTCAATTCCGATGGCAACGCCAACAAAATGAACCTCAGCGTCGGCGTGTACAAGGACGCTTCGGGGTTAACGCCGGTTCTGCGGTGCGTCAAAGAGGCGGAACGCAGGCTTGTCGAAGCTGAAATCACCAAAGGCTACCTGCCGATCGACGGTCTGCCCGACTATCGCCAGCACGTCCGCAAGCTCGTTTTCGGCGACTCGATCGATGCCTCTCGGATTGCCGTCCTGCAGTCTCCGGGCGGAACTGGCGCGCTCCGCATCGCGGCAGGGTTTCTGACCAGCCAGCTCTCGCCGATTCGGATCTGGATTCCGTCGCCGACCTGGGCAAATCATCCATCGGTATTCGCCGCCGAAGGATTGCCGATGGAGTCGTATCGGTACCTGAGCGCGGACCGCACCTCTTTCGATTTTGGCGGCATGTTGGACGACCTCAAGACCAAGTCTTCCAGCGGTGACGCGGTCTTGCTGCACGCCTGTTGCCACAACCCGACGGGCGTGGATCCGACCCCCGGCCAGTGGCGCGAGATCGCCAGGGTGATCGCGGAGAAGCGATTGTTGCCTGTCATCGACTTTGCCTACCAAGGATTCGGTGACGGGTTGAGCGAAGACACCATCGGCATTCGCGAGATACTCAATGTTTGTGATGAAGCGATCGTATGCAACTCTTTCTCGAAGAACTTCGGTTTGTACAGCGAACGTGTCGGAGCGCTCTTCGCTGGTGGCGGCCGATGCATCTGCAGCCGCCGCGTCGCAAAGTCAGCTCAAGTCGATCGTGCGCAGCAACTACAGCAACCCGCCACGCCATGGTGCAGCAGTTGTTGCGACCATCCTGGACGACGATGCTTTGACCAAGATGTGGCACCAAGAGCTGACCGAAATGCGAAGCCGCATCAAACAACTCCGCCAAGAATTTGTCGACACGATGAAGTCCACCGGCAAGGGCCACGACTTTTCGTTTCTGCTATCACAAAACGGCATGTTTTCGTTCAGTGGTTTGAACCAGATGCAGGTCGATCAGCTCAAGAATGTTCACAGCATCTACATCGTGGGCAGCGGGCGGATCAACGTGGCCGGAATGAGCGAAGATCGCATGGGCCAACTCTGCGAAGCGGTGGCGGCAGTCATCGAAGGTTAACAGCACACGACAGAAGCGGATGAGCGACCATTCAAACGACGCAGATTTCGATGAACGCGAGCTGCGCGAGCAAATGGCGACTCGCGGCAAGTCACTGTTCGATCGACGATACACGCATGGCAGCACTGGAAACCTGAGTGTCCGGATGCGTGACGCGATCTTGATCACGCCAACTGATTCATCTCTTGGTAGTCTTGATCCGGATCGAATCGCGAAAGTCAGTTTTGCCGGCGAGCAGATTGCCGGCGACAAACCGTCCAAAGAAGCCTTCTTGCACCTGGCGATGTATCGAGCCCGACCTCAGGAGACCGCGGTCGTGCACTTGCACAGCACATGGTCGGTCGCCGTTTCGTGCCTGGCCGATATCGACCCTGAAAACGTTTTACCGCCGATCACCGCTTACCAGATGATGCGCGTCGGAAGGTGCCCGCTGGTCCCGTTCTTCGCACCGGGCGATATGCAGTTAGCGGACGCGGTCGGCAAATACGCCGAGTCCGCAAAAGCGATGATTCTAGCCAACCATGGTCCTGTCGTTGCGGCCAATTCGCTCGCATCCGCCGTTGCCGCCGCCGAAGAATTGGAGGAAACGGCGAAGCTATTTTTGATGCTGCGGGGATTGCCGACACGGTTTCTTAGCGATCAAGCGCTCGAGGACCTGAGCAAGTCATCAGCGTTTCACGCGTAACGACGATTCACAATGGCAAGGAAGCGTCGCTCAAATCTTATGACTCTTCGGTACTCCAAGTGCCTGATCTGCGATCAGTGGGTGGCTGGTGGTCGAGCGTCAGCGAGCCCCCAGGTCCGCGTCAATGGGATTCCGGGGGCTCGCTGACGCTCGACCGCCGGCTACGCTCGTGAATGCCGTTTCAATCGGAAACATTCTTTTTGGCCAGCTTCTTGAACGCCGCTGCTTCGGCGTCTGGATCGTATCGAGGGTTTGGCTCCGTCGGGACGGGGGCACCGGTCGACGCGCGCCAAGCGACCAACTCGTTCGTGCAATTCCTCTGCCTTGGACGGATTCGACCCGGACAAGTTATTCTGTTCCCCCACGTCGTCCTTCAAATTGTACAGTTCCAAGCCGCCATCCTCGAAATACTCGTGTAGCTTCCAGTCGCCGTGTCGGATGATGCTGCAAGGTCGACTGCGAAATAGCAGATCGCGTTGCCCGTTGGTTCGCTGGTAACTCTGCAAGTAGGCAGGAAAGTGCCAAAACAGCGCACGGTCACCAAGTGAATCCGCTTCGCCTCGCAACAGCGGCATCAGGCTGACGCCATCCAGCGGCTGATGCTCAGGAAGCTTGGCACCTGTCATCGCGCAAAACGTCGGGTAGAGATCAACGTTGATCACTGGGACATCGCTCGTCGTTCCGGGCTTCGTCACGCCCGGCCAATTCACGAACATTGGCTCGCGGATTCCACCTTCGTAGTACGTGCCTTTGTAGCCCTTCAACGGACTCATCGAAGTCGCCGGACCATAGCCACCATTGTCCGACGTGAAGACGATCGCCGTCTTCTCTCGCAATCCCAATTCACTGAGTTTCTCGACGATTCGGCCAACCCCGGTATCGACGCTCTCGATCATCGCCGCCATCACGGCGTGATCGTGCAACTCGCCTTTCGGCTTGGCTTCGTACTTGGCGACCAGGTCCTTGCGTCCCTGCAGCGGCGTGTGGACGGCGAAATGGGTCAGGTAGAGAAACCACGGCCTTTCGCGATTGCGGTCGATGAAGGCAATCGATTCATCGGTCAGACGGTCGGTCAAGTACTCGTCCTGCGGGGCATCCTCCAGACCGGGGGCGTTGGGGTGTGGCGGAAAGTAACCTCGCGGCGGGCTGCCGCTGTGAGTGCCCGCGAAATTGAAATCGAAGCCGTAAGGCAGCGGGTCGTTGCTGAGATGCCACTTGCCAATCGTGCCGGTTCGATAGCCGGCGTCGTGGATCTGGCTGGCCCATGTACGGATGCCGGTGCTGAGCGTGTCGGTGCCTGGTATGTGCTTCAGCTTACTGAACTTCGGATTACCTCGTAGCGAAGTACCAACGTTGTAGATTTCGTGACGCGGTGTGTACTGGCCCGACAACAAACAGGCCCGAGCGGGAGCGCAATTGGCCGAACATGAATAGGCGTTGGTGAAGATCATGCCATCACGCGCGAGTGCATCGATGTTTGGCGTTTCATAGAAGTCAGATCCCATGAATCCACAATCGCGCCAGCCATAGTCATCCAAGAAAATGAACAGGACGTTAGGACGCTGCTGGGTTTGCGCGGTGGCGTCGGCAACTTCAACGAAAGCCAAAACGCACAAGCAGACGATGGTAAGGACGAGCTGTTTCATGATTGTTCGCGATAGAGATGCTTGGCTTTGGAAGAGGGTGTGGCTGGTGGTCGAGCGTCGGCGATCCCCCAGCAAGTCACGCGAAGCACTTCTGGGGGCTCGCTGTCGCTCGACCACCAGCCACCCACATGACATGACACGACTTCACACTAAACCAAGATTTCGTTGACGATCCGGCTTTCTTGCACACCCGTCAATCGTTGGTCGAGTCCTTTGAAGGGATACGTAAATCGCTCGTGATCAATGCCCATCAGATGCAGAATCGTGGCGTTCAAGTCGCGAATGTGAACCGGGTCTCGGGTGATGTTGTAGCTGAAGTCATCGGTTTCGCCGTGCACCACGCCACCTTGAATACCGCCACCGGCCATCCAGATCGAAAAACACTTGGGGTGATGGTCGCGACCGTAGTCCGTTTTCGTCAGCTTGCCCTGACAGTAGATCGTACGCCCGAATTCGCCGCCCCAAACGACGAGCGTGTCGTCCAGCATCCCGCGTTGCCGCAGATCTGTCAGCAATCCGGCGGACGGCTGGTCGACATCGCGGCATTGATTGGGAAGATCTTTCGGCAGCGTGCCGTGTTGGTCCCAACCGCGGTGGAAAATCTGCGTGAATCGCACACCACGTTCGGCCATCCGCCGCGCCATCAAACAAGAATTGGCGAACGTTCCCGGCTTCGTCACGTCAGGCCCGTACAAATCAAGCACGTGCTGTGGTTCATCGCTGATATTCGCCAAATCGGGCACGCTGGTCTGCATCCGAAACGCCATCTCGTACTGAGCAATCCGCGCGTTGGTTTCGGGGTCGCCAATTTGGTCGGCGACGGATTGGTTCAGCCGGGCGAGTGAATCGAGCATTCGACGACGAACGCTGGGATCGATGCCCTCGGGATTCGACAGATACAGCACTTTGTCGCCGCTGCTGCGCAGCGCGACGCCCTGATACTTGCTGGGCAAAAATCCGCTGCCCCAAAGTCGGTTGTACAGCGCCTGCGCTTGACTGCGTCCGGTCCAGGACGCGGTCATCACCATGAAGGCGGGCAGATTCTCGTTCTCGGTACCGAGACCGTAGCTCAGCCAGGCTCCCAAGCTCGCTTTGCCCGGCAGTTGGTCGCCGGTGCAGATGTAGGTGATCGCCGGATCGTGATTGATCGCCTCGGTGTACATCGATTTGACCAGCGCGATCTCATCGACCTTTCCCGCCATGTGTGGAATCAACTCACTGGCCATCGTGCCGGCTGCACCGTGAGGCGAAAACTTATAAATGCTCGGCGCGATCGGAAAACGAGCTTGGCCACTGGTCATCGTCGTCAGCCGCTGACCCTGGCGAATCGAATCGGGTAGATCTTTGTCAAACCATTCGCTCATCTTCGGCTTGTGGTCCCACATGTCCAACTGGCTCGGTGCACCCGACATGAACAAGTAGATCGCGCGATTTGCTTTGGGCTGGTGATGCGGCAGGTCGCCGCGTCCGCCGCTCCGTGCCCCCGACGTCGCCGCGGAAGCGTCTGTCGCCTGCAAAGACGCCAGCGCAGCGGCACCGAGACCAGTCGAGGTGCGAGAGAAAAAAGCGCGTCGAGTCAGTTCTTGACGGGTTGAGTCAATATGCATGTTCGTGATCGGTGGAAGGGTGCAATCGAGACGCCGAGCGGCGACGCGACTATTTCGTGACGACCTCGTCCAAATTCAAAAGTGTGCTTGCCAAAACGGTCCAAGCCGCTTCATCGGGATCTGACGTGCCGCAAAGCTTGGCGGCCAAGTCTGGCTGATCGGTGTAGTAGGCGGTGGTGTCGGCAACCAATGAAATCATTTCCTGCAATTCCGAATCGCGTGGCAAACGCGCTGTGACGGTCTCGAACAACCAGTCAACGCGTTGCGCAGTCGGATGACAGATTCGGTTCGTCGAGCGCACGCTTGGCGAGTCGATTGGCCGCCTGGACGTATTGTGTTTCGTTCATCAACAACAGTGCTTGAAGCGGCGTGTTGGTTCGCTCACGACGAGCCGTACACGATTCGCGACTTGGCGCATCAAAGGTTGTCATTTGCGGTGGCGGGCTGGTCCGTTTCCAAAACGTGTAAACGCTACGCCGATAGACCTTGTCGCCTTCGTCCGCCTTGAATCGAACCGTGTTGCTTCCCGAGTAGCCGACCGCAGCCCACAGTCCATCGGGTTGCGGCGGTTTCACGCTCGGGCCACCCTGTTGATCGATCAGCTGCAACGAGAGTGCCAACGCTTGGTCACGCAACACCTCGGCATCGAGTCGATGGCGGGGTCCACGAGCAAGCAAGCGATTGCTCGGATCGATCTGTTGCATCGCGTCGGTCACGTGTGACGAGCGACGATAGGCCTCCGACATCACCAACATCTTCATCAACCGCTTGACGTCCCAACCACTTTCGCGAAAGTCGACCGCTAGCCAGATCGAGCAGTTCAGGATGACTGGGGGGTTCGCCTTGGCTACCGAAATCCTCGCTCGTTCTTACCAAGGCCGATCCCGAAGATCTGTTGCCAGAAACGATTCACGGCGACTCGGGCAGTCAGCGGATGCTCGGGTGACGTCAACCACTCGGCCAAGCCGAGGCGGTCAGCGGGGCGTCGGTCGGAAAGCTGGGCAGAAACGCCGGTGTTGCGCGCTCCACGCGGTCTCCCGGTTTGTCGTACTGGCCGCGGATCAACATGTGGGCTTCGCGCGGCTTGTCGAGTTCTTTCCAAACCAGCGTGGTGGGAATCTCGCTGAGCAGCTTCTCCTTTGTTTTCTGGATTCCCTTCTCCTGATCAACCAACGCCAGCCAATCGGGATGCAGACAAAAGACGGATCGATAGTATTTTCGCAAAGCCGACTGAACTTCTGGACTTCTTTCGTTTGCGGGGACCTTCAGCAGCTTCACCATTTGCTCTGGCACATCGATCGCGGGCGATCGAAACGCGAACGTCAGTTGCGACGGGCCATCGTGATTGACGACTTTCACGTACAGGTCATTGTCGCCTTTCTTCAGATCCAATTCGTACTCTTGGGCAAGCGGGTTCAGCTTGCGTGGACCTTTCAGTATTCCGACCTGCTTGCCACCCAGATAGACAACATGGCCATCATCGCTGCCGATCAAGAGAGTCGCCTTTTGTGGGGCGGGAGCCTTGATGTTTTGATGCAACACGACCACCGACGCTCGGTCCGCAATGACGGGCAGATCGTTCACGTCGACTTCCATCAGGTCGGCGCGATGCTGCCACCGATAGGGGCGGTCTTCATGATTGAAAACTTCATCGGCCTTGAACTCGCTTTGCTGCGAAGCGAATTTGCGTCCATAACCAGGACTGGCGCTCTCAACGGCAAACGGGCCGGCACTATGTAGCGGGCCGAGCGTGATTTTTTGGTCCGTCGGTACAGTCGGTGCGGCGTCGGTCAATGACAATCGAACGCGGCGGAATTGGTGACTGGCAAACTTCGACTGGTACTTCAGTTGAACGCGAAGCTTGGCGTCATCGGAGTCGGTAAGCAGCGAAGGCAGCACGAACCAGGCCGTTCGTCCGCCGGTTTGCTCATGTCCGGCCACGGCCCAACCCTCGCCGTCATTGACTTCCCATCGATCGCGTAGGAAACCGCGAACGTTCCGTTTTGCTGTTCGATATCTGCGAAAGCATGGGCCACCGGGACCTGCATCCACTCGCCATCGGAGAGTGCGTCGATCATCTCGATGGTGATCTCCGTCAAGACTACGTTGCCGTTGCTGGACGCACCAACCCGAGACTCCGGTTTGTCCGTGATCGCCTCCAGCCGAAGCGTTTGCCAGGAAGTCCCGGCCGGCATCGCGGCAACGATGGTTGTCGTGTCTTTCGCAGCTGCATCCCCGACCAGATTCGACCGAACCGTCCTCGCCGACTCGCATTTCAACGCTTGGCTGTCGGATGAGACCTCGGTCGGGGCGAGCACGACGGTTTGCGGCTGCGTCCCATCGACCAATGACTGTTCCCACCTCTGCTGGGCCTGATCGACGGTGTCGATGGGACCACGCATCTCGCGACGAAGCTCGGCCAGCGTCTGATCGAACTCAGCCAACTGCTCGCGTTGCTCGTCGTTGGGAGCGGTAATCACCGGCGCGTGGTCTTTGACATTTCCATCCATCGCCCGGCCATCAAGACTGTTGAAGAACGCGGAAAGCGAGTAGTAGTCTTTGGAGGAAATCGGGTCGAACTTGTGATCGTGGCAAACAGCACAACCAGTCGTCAGCCCCAAGAAAATCGTCCCGAATGCATCGGTGCGGTCGATCACGTTGCGAGCAAACACTTCGTCATAAATCGAACCGCCTTCGTTGGTGGTCACGTTCAAGCGATTGAATCCGCTGGCGATCTTGTCCGCGTCGGTCGCGTTGGGAAGCAAATCGCCAGCCACTTGGAGCTTGATGAATTCATCAAAGGGCAGATTTGCGTTGAAGGCATCGATGACCCAGTCGCGGTAGGGCCACATTTCCCGATAATTGTCCAAGTGCAACCCGTGCGTGTCACCGTACCGCACCAGGTCCAACCAGTACCTGCCGACGTGCTGGCCATAGTGGGGCGACTCGAGCAGTCGGTCGACCAATTCCGCGTAGGCGTCGGGCGAGTTGTCGGAGAGGAACGCTTCGATCTGCTCGCGCGTCGGCGGCAGACCGGTAAGATCCAAACAAACACGCCGCAACAGCGTGCGGCGGTCAGCGATTTCGTTCAGTTCCAAACCGACTTCGGCCGCAGCACGCGCGATGAAGTAATCAATCGGCGATTTGCTCTCGGTCTTCGAGTCGCGGGGGATCTCGGGACGAATCGGCGCAACGAAAGCCCAATGTTGTTGGAACTCGGCACCTCCATCGATCCAGCGTTTCAGAATCGCTTTTTGCGCCGCAGAGAGTGGCTTGTGGAATTCGACTGGCGGCATCATCTCGTCAGGATCATTCGAGAGAACTCTGGCAAGCAATTCGCTGGCATCGCTTTCCGATGGTTCAATCACCCCGGCGAGTCCATCGGCAGAGTCAAGTCGAAGGTCGGCCTGTCGCTCCTGTTCATCAGGTCCATGACAGGCGAAGCAGTGATCCGAAAGAATCGGTCGCACGTCCCGGCTGAAGTCGGGCGGCGCGGCGCTCGCCGGGCGGCTAGCAATGAAAGGCTGGCAAGCGAGGCCAACCACAGTCGGATATCCATGCAAGACACGGTTCGCTGGGAGGGTGGGAAAGGAGGCGGGAGGGATGCCCTCTAGTTTACCCGCCAGATCATTCTCGACAAAACGCCAGGCCATCGATTGGGTCAGGCAGTGTTTGGTCTCCCCCAGCCGCCACCCCCCGGGGTCTTGATGGTAAGTCGATCTCCGGGGCGGACATGAATGGTCCCCTCTGGCGGTAACTCCACCGTTCCCTCTTGATTTCTCCAGAGATTACGACCGGGTGTGCCAGCCGCTCCCGAGCATGCCCCGTATGGCGGTCTGGTCCGGCGACCGGTAATCCATGAAACGACCAACGGCTTTAAGAACTCAAATTCTCGGATGATTCCATCCCCGCCGCGACAATTTCCCGCACCACCACTGCCTCGGCGGATCGCAAATCGATGGAGTCGAACTGGCAAACGCGACTCGAGGATTTCCGGATCAGTGATCCGCGTGTTTGTCATGTGGGTGTGAACTGCGTCGGCACCGTCGTGGTCGGCTGTAGCGCCGCTGCCCCCGCCAATGGTTTCGTAGTACCCAAAGGTCTCGTCACCGATCAACAAGTTGTTCATGGTTCCTTGTGATGCCGCGGCGACCCCTAACGCACCAAGTAACACATCAACGATTCGCTGACTGGTTTCGACGTTGCCGGCAACGACCGCCGCGCATTTTGCTGGGTCAGGATTTGGCGGAGGGTCAAGCAGTCCGGGAGGAATCTTGATCTCAACGTCGCGCAGCACTCCGTCACACAACGGCAGATTCGATCCGGACACGCAGCGTAGCACATACAGCACCGCCGCAGTCACGATCGCCGGTGTCGCGTTGAAGCCGTGGGCATGCACCGGTCCAGTTCGGAACGTGATTGTAAGTCGGTGGCCATCGTGTGCGATCTCGACACCGATCTCGGTTCCATCATCCAGGAAGTCAGTGAACTCCATCGTTGCGTTTGGCAACGACGCAATCCATCGCTGAATCGAATCACCGGCGACATTCAGCAGTCGAGCCATCAGCGCATCAATGAGGGGCTGCGTGTACGTCTCCGCAAGTTCACGAAGTGCGCGAACGCCATACGCGCCGGCTGCCTGTTGTGCTGCGACGTCGGCCAGGTTTTCACCGACGCATCGAGAAGGATAGGCACCGCCTGAGAGCAACTCGCGCAGCCGATCGACTCGCGAGACCCCTGATCGGACCAATGCGAAATCGCGAATCAACACACCCTCCTCGGCGAGCGATGTGGCATCGGGCGGCATCGATCCTGGCGTACGACCGCCGATCTCGGCATGATGGGCCCGCGAGGCGATGAAAAAGTCGGGGTGACCCTGTTCAACGCTGGCGTCACAAAAGACGGGCGTCATCACCGTCACATCGGGCAAGTGCGATCCGCCGGAAAACGGATCGTTGCTCACGTAGCAATCGCCTGGACTCATGGCCGGATAAACGCTCATGATGTGTCGCACCGTGTGCCCCATCGCACCGAGATGGACTGGAACATGCGGCGCATTGGCGACCAGCGATCCGTCCCCTCGGAACACGGCGCAGCTGTAGTCACGACGTTCCTTGACGTTCACGCTGATCGACGTTCGGCGGAGTACTTCGCCCATCGAATCAGCGATTCCTTGCAAGCGTCTGGCGACGACTTCCAAGAGCACGGGATCTTTAGCAGGTTCCACTGTTGCTCGGTTGTCCCAACCGAGAGAATCTCGATTGTCCCAATCGAGCGACAAGAGTTCGATGATTCCACCTTCGATCACACTCGCCTGCCAGCCCGGCTCGACCAATAGCGTTGAATAAGGCCCGACAATCATGGCGGGTGCTTGAATCTGCTGTCCGAAACTTAGTGAGTCTCGATCGATCAATGCGGCGTCGACCCAAGCGGACTGATACCAAATGCGGATCGACTCCGACGCCCTCGGCGAGTCCAACGGAACATGTGGCCGTGGTGAAAAACTTGAACGCAAAGTCGCTTCACAGCGAATCGCAACAAGCTCGATGCTGCGATCTTTTTGATCGTAGCCAAACGTCGTATGATGGGACTGATGAAAGCGATCAGCGAGTGTCACTTTTGGTTCAAGCGGCAACGAAAGCGGCGACTCGGTTCCCTGGTATCGAAGATCGCATTGAAGTTCATGATTTGGTTCTTGGTTTCCCACATGCTCGTCACGCAGCAAAAGGTCGGCCTCGGCCTGCAACTCTGAGGCGATGCCATCCAAACTGGCGATCGTCTCCGTAGAGAGCAGTTGATAGACGCCACGTGTGACGACTCGCCCGACATCGGCCAAGCCCATCCCCAATGCACTCATCATTCCAGCATCGGGGTGATCGAGGATCCGTCGCATGCCGAGCATCGCGGCGACGCGACAGAGGTGCTGACCCGCCGCACCACCGAAACCGACCAATGCCATGCCGCGAACATCACTCCCTTCGGCAATGCTGACCGTGCGAACCGCTTCCGCCATGTGCGTCACCGCGATGTTCAGAAAACCTTCGGCCAGATCTTCCGCTGATGACAACGATTCGTGTTGGCCGAAGCGAGCGCGAACCTCGGTCAGTCGCTGCCGTGCGGCCTGGCGATACAAAGGAAAGGGAAAACGGCTCTCGGGAATCCGCCCCAGCAGCAAGTTCACGTCCGTCACCGTCAGCGGTCCGCCGCGACCGTAACACGCCGGCCCAGGTTCGGCGCCGGCACTCGCAGGTCCCACGCTGAGTCGGCCGTTGAGGCCGCAGTCACAGATCGAACCGCCGCCGGCGGCAACCGTTTGGATATCCATCATCGGTGTCATCACCCGCACACCAGCCACGCGTGACTCGTAGCGGCGACCTACACGTCCCTCGAAGCGGCTGACGTCCGTGCTGGTTCCACCCATGTCCAGACCGATAGCAGCGGAAGCCTTCGCCGAGCGTGCGACGTGGGCCAGCGCCACAACGCCCCCCGCGGGTCCGGACAGGATGCTGTCGCGGCCACGAAACGCAGTTGGCGCAACGAGATTACCGCTGCTTGTCATCAGCCGCAGGCGACAATTCGCTTCGCCACCGAACTGGTTCCAAACGCGGTCAACGTAGCCAGAGAGAATCGGATTCAGATAAGCATCCAGCGTGGTCGTCTCGGCTCGCGAAACCAATTTGATCAGCGGTGCGACTTCGCTGGAACGCGAGATGTTCGCGAATCCGAATTCTTGGGCCACCTTTTCAACAGCCAACTCATGGGCCGCGCTGACGTGCGCGTGCAGCAAACAAATCGCCAGCGAGTCAACACCACGTTGTTTGATCTGCCTCAAGTCATGACGCAATCGATCGAGATCGATTGGCTGCAATACGCTGCCGTCCGCAGCAAGTCGCTCTGAAACTTCGATCACGTCGTCGGTCAGCGGCTGGGGTTTTCGGATCGCGAGCGAAAACAGATCCGGACGATCTTGCTCGCCAATCCGAAGCACATCAGCAAAACCCGCTGTCACTAACAGCGCCGCGGTTGCCCCGCGACGGGTCAGCAGTGCATTGGTACCGCGCGTTGTACCGAGTCGCACATCGAGCGGCGGCAGCGGTTCGGAAAGCGGAATGTCCAACAGGATTCGCGCTGCCAAGACGGGGGCCTCCAACCCAGCAGCGAATTCAATCGTGCCTCGCTTTGCATCGCGGAAAGAATCGGGGATCTGACCACTGATCACGTACGTATCGTGATCGTGATGCTCGACGATCCCCAAAGAGATGGGCTGTCCGCCTGGATCGATCAGCGAGACTGCGGCCCCGAACCAGAAGTCATGGGTCCAGGAGCCATGGGTTCGCATCGCCGGGAGCGAATCAATCCGTAGAGTTTGCGAATCGAGCACTTCAATCAGCGGAGCTCGAACAATCCCGCTGCTCAGGATCTTCGTCTCGCGGCGCGTCGTATCGTCACTGACCAGGCAATCGGTAAAGGTGCCGCCAACGTCAACCCAAACTGCGATGCTCATGAAAATTGGAATATCTTTAGTGTCGCACGATGGTTCTAATCGTGAAAACTCGGTTGAGACAACCGAGCCACACTCTGAAAACTCGGTTGGGACAAGCGAGCCACTATGTGTTGAATAGCGCCAGGGTGTCCTCGGTTGTCGTCTGGTCGATGAGGGCCACGACGACATCGCCGGCCTGCAGGCGGTCGTCGGCTCGGGGCACGCGCACGAATCCGTCCCGTTCGATCGCCGCGATCAGGCAGCGGCCCGACAGCGGCAACTCCGCCAGGCTTGCCGTGGTGACACGTGTATCCTCCGCCACTGCCAGTTCGTAAATCCCGATGGCACCGTTGGGCAATCGGCTCTGGCTGATGATCGCCCCTTCGTTCAGGAACCCGAGGATTTGGCGAGCCGCGACATCGCGTTCACTGACGGCGCGGTCGATCCCCAGCTTACCGACAACGTTGGCGTAGTCGGGGCGTCCAACCACACACATCACGCGTGCGGCGCCCAGTTCGCGAGCCTCCACGCCCGCCATGATGTTGCTCTCGTCGCTGCCGGTGCAAGCCACGAAGTAGTCCACCGTACCGCCACCCTCGTCCTCCAGCACGCTGCGACGATTCGCATTGGCGTGAATCACGGTCACGTCGGGAAGCAGCTTGGCGAGATGTTCGCAGCGATCGCCGTCGCGCTCGAGCATCGTAATTCGGTAGTCTCGCCGGCTGAGCGCATCAGCCAAATGATGGCCCGTTTCACCACCTCCGGCAATCATGACTTTTTGCAGCAACTTGCGTTCGGTACCAAATACAAACATGCTCCGTGTTTTGGTCACGGCATCTGGCGTACCAATCAAACTGACCCGGTCGCCGCCATGAAGTTCGTCTTCACCGCTGGCGATCCACATCCGACCCTCGCGAGCGACCGATCCGATCCGCAGGTTGCCAGGGATCTTCAAGTCACGAAGTTTGTGGCCCGCCGCAGCCGATTTTGGATGTACATCGACTTCGTAGACTTCAAGCTGCCCACGAGCGAAGTGCTCGAGCGGAATCGCGCCGGGGCTGCGGATCGCGCGGGCCAGCTCGAACGCCGATAATTGTTCCAAGCTGAGCAGGCTATCGATATTGAAGTGCCGTTGGTAGTCAAAGGTGCTCAGATCACGAAAGGCGGGAGCGTATACCCGGGCGATGCTGCGGCGAGCACCAAGTGCTTTTGCCATGCTGGCCGCAACGATGTTGACTTCGTCGTCGCCGGTCACGGCCAAGCACATGTCGGCCGCAGCAACGTCGGCCTGAAACAGGACGGTGCTGCGGGACGCGCTACCTACAATGGCCCGCACATCGAGCTCGCTGTTGATCCTGCGTACGTTTTCGGGGTCGATGTCAACAACTGTAACGCTGTGCCGACGTCGGCACAGCATGTCGGCGACCCAGCGACCAACAGTACCGGCGCCGAGAGTGAGGACTCGCATAAATTGAGGCCGAATGGCTGAATGATCGAACGGGAAAAATCTGGAGGTGGCAAAGTCGCTTGCCTGCCAAGGTCAGACGAGCCAGTCAAGCACGCATAGCACTGCGAAGATAATCCCCATGAAGCCAGTGATCCAGCGTCCCGTCTGCCAGGCATGCCTCATGATCAGCCCCGTGTCCTCGTGCCGCGTCGCTCCGAATACGAGCGCAATGGCGATAATCAGACGGCACGTAGTACAGCAAATACGAAGGTGATATCGAAAGCATGAGCTTGTGGTCTTGATGCGTAAATGACTCGGATGACTTGGGGGCTAGGAGGGGGGATCGCAGTTTTCGGCGATGCTAGAACACGGTTCTAGGCGGACGGCTTCGCCAGGGGATTCTTTGCTGCCGGAACCCGGACTGCCGGAATCGCCAGGCGAGTTGTCCGAAAGAGGATCATCATCGTCGACCTCCCGTTTCCGGCCACTGATCGGCACAGCCAAAGGCCCTCCATAGGCGTCATAGATCACCAGAATATTCAACAAGCCAGCAATCACGGTGTACCACGTCCCCATCTCGTATCCGGCTCCACGACGTGCATACCAGGCCGAGACCTCGTCGGCTTCACTTTCGATCACCGGGCGATGAGGCGGAGCCATGAAACCACCCCAAAGTGGTTCGTAGGAGTCCATCGTCTGTCCATTGACGGTACGAACACGCATTCGATTACCCTGAATCAATGCTGGCAATGCTGCCACGCCGACGCCGGCCTGAAGCAAATAATGCCAGCGTTTGTCGCCTGGTTGCCACGAGGCATAAACGACGTGCCCGCCCCCGAGCGCGAAGCCGAGAATCCAGGCCGACAAAATGCAGACAAAGAACAGGCAGCCTTTGGTGTTACGGCCTTGATAAATGTGCCCGGCACCAGGAATCAACCATGCCAAGAAGGCGGCCAAAGGGCGGTTGCGAAGATCAACGTACTGGCCGTCAACCGCGATCGTGTTTTTGTTATCAGGTGGCATGTTGGTGTAGCTGGTGGGGGCTGCGAGATCTGCGTCCCATTGTGAAACAAAGCGATTCACGGCGATAGGTGAATCCCTACCGCGTGATTATTGTTCGATTCGGCGGCGATCGGCTGCGGATGATGGGATCGGTCCATCTTGACGCCCCAGCAAGACTTTTTCTAAACCCCAGCAACGGACAATCAACACCCGCTCCAACTTTCCTTCCTCACCGCATGGTTCACGCATGAATCGCTTCGCCCATTTCATGGCAATCTTGGGATTTGTGACCTCGATTGGTTGTGGTTCTTCATCCCCGGTCGCCGAAAAACCTGCGGCCGAGGCCGCGGTTGCCACACCAGCCTTCAAGTCCTTCCTCGCCCACCGACGTAGTCAGCCAGTTTTTGGACGAGGTCCGGCGGGGCGGTGAGGACTCCAGTGCCAACGAACTCTTGACCGTCCGAGCTCGCACCGAATTGAGTCGGATTGGACATGCGATCCAACCGATTGGCTCGCCGGACGCTCGTTTCCTGGTCACGCGTGCCGAAACCGTTCCCGGCGAAGAAGCGTCAGCACTGGTCCACAGCGTCTGGAGTGAACCCAATGCCGACGGCAGCACAACCGACTCCCAAGTCGTTTGGGCGTTGCAGCGGGAACAGAGCAATTGGCGGATTTCCGGGCTGGCGATGGAGTTAGAGCCAAATGAAGACCCGCTGATTATCGATTTCGAGAATGCGGAATTGATGGCGAAGCTCCTCTCGCCCCCTGAGGAGCCACAAATCGCCTCGGGCGCAGAGTCGCAGGAAGCAGCGCCAGGCTCGATTGCCCGCTAAAAACTGATCAACATTTGCAGGACCGAGGGTGCCGGTTTTGTTTTCAGTTTGACGACAAGGGAAGAACGACCGCCATTGGTGGTCGTTCTTTCATTTCTGATCAAGGTTTCGCCGCGATCAAATCAATATGAAACTGGGAAAATCCTTCGAATTTGGGTCTGTGCACCGATTGACACTGTCTCCGCGATAGTTACTGTAGCGTCGAAATTGCGTGAGCGGCAAACTCTCTTCAGTTTACCTAGTTTGTGAATGCCGCCTGCAAGTGATGTTAAGCGGTAGTCGGCATGTTGCCGGCGGCTTAACCGGGGGGCCATAGGAACGGGCCTTGGAAACTTGATGTGCGAATTCGGATCGCACCAAACACTCCGAACTCTTGGGAGATTTCGATGAATCGGACTGTGGTGAGCGGCATTGCCGCGTTCGCACTTTTTATTGGTGCTGGACTGGCAATGAGCGATACGGCGGAAGCAGGACACTGTGGCGGTGGCTTGTTCGCAAGGCTGCACGCAAAGAAGTGTGGCGGCGGTGGGTTGTTCAGTGGACACAATCATAGTCATGGTTGCGGTGGCGGATTGTTTGCTCGTTTGAAAGCAAAGCGTGCTTCCAAGTGCTGTGCACCGGAGCCAGCGTGTTGCGCACCAGCACCGGAACCATGTTGCGCACCAGCACCGGAACCATGCTGCGCACCAGCACCGGAACCATGTTGCGCACCAGCACCGGAACCATGTTGCGCACCAGCACCGGAACCATGTTGCGCACCTGAGCCAGCACCATGCTGCGGTGGCGCTGTCGAAGCAGCACCTTGCTGTGGCGGAACTGTCGAAGGTGCCGTCATGGGTGAAACGGTCGTCGACGCTGGTGGTTACGACTTGGCTCCCGGTGAAACGCTTGTCCCTGGCAGCGTTCAGACCTCGGAAGCTTCCGAAGAATTGGCCGCACCTGCGAGCAGCAGCGACGCGGCACCGGCTGCTGAGGCAGTAGAAGAAGCTGCTCCTCCAGCTCCTACGCCAGACGCGACAACCGACGCCTAGTCTTAGGCTTCGGTCTCGCAGATTTGATGCGAAACTTGAACTTCGAGGCCCTGCCAGTCATTTGACTGGCAGGGCTATTTTTTTGATCCGCCCAGTTGCTCCATGATATCGCCGCGGATCCGTCCGACATCGTTGAAGTCGGCAACATCATCGGGCTTGAGAAACAGATGCTCGCTAGAATCGTTGTCGCGAACAAAGAACCAGCGCGAGGTTGTTAGGGCGAATTGCGATTGGTTCGATCGCGTCTCGACTTGCACTCCAGTTCCCGTCTCGCTCCAACACAGTGGTTCAATCAGCGGCCGCTCACCACGGCCAAGTGAATTCAGCACGCTCGACAACGACGGAACTGCCTGTGACGTGTGGAACACGAAGCGGACCGCTATCGCTGACAATCATCGGAAGATGTACGTCTGCGCTTCTCAATGGGCCGGGACGATGGCCAATCCAACCTCCTTGGCCAAGCCGAAATCCACTCGTTCCCATAATTACAACGTATGGATCCTCGGCACGTAGCGAACCGAGCAGGACTTCGATCAGCAGGTCCAACAACCGAATTTGGCAGCCATACGTGTGCATCCAGGAATTGACGAGATCGGGGTGTGTCTGATTGTCGAGCTTGATTTGCGGCGGCACCACCGTGTCAAAGATTGGTGGTGGATTTTCGAGTGTTGGTTCGGTGCGCAGGCTCAGCTTCGAGGAGTTCGACATCCTCGCTCGGCGGGGCGGTGCTATCGTCCACCTCATCGATTGGAAACAGGTCGCGAGGAGCGTCCCACGTGCGGGTGAGAAACCCACTGTGAAGCCACAGAACGCTCCAGGGTTCGTCTTCGCCGTCTCGCTCGATCGCGGCGGCAAATAGTTGCCCCAGTTGCGATCGATCAATTTCGGTTACCGGCAAATCGGATGGACTGGGCTCATCAAATTGCCAGAGCGAAAATGCGATCGAAGCACGTTTGCGAAAGGCCCTCGAGCGAAGCAGTGAGTCAGTTAGCAAGTCCACGACTCCGCGTTTCCGCCAATTTTCCGCCCAATCTCTGTCGCCGGAGATCCCAGCATCGCCAACATCTCGCGGGTCGATGATCTCTCGCAAAATCGCGTTGGGATCGTCCGAGGTCGCGATGCAGCGGTCCCATACGCATCCGTTGCCGGCGATGGCGTCAATTGCTGGCGTGTGATTCCAGGACGAGCCGTAACATCCGAGCGCAGAGGTGGCCAATCCTTCGAGCGACAGAACAATCAAGGGACGATCGGGCACGGTGGTCTTCAGATTGGAGTTGATCGAATTTCAGCGGCACAAGACTTCACGCCGTCAGCTCGAGCCGAGAATCCGTCAAAGTTGGCAAAACCGGACATCGCAGGCGGCAAGACCTCGACCGGCTCGATCCCTGTTTGGTGCCTAGTCTATCGGCGACCTAACCTTCAGCGCAGTGGTTTTTCGCACACTCCCCGATTTACGGAAATGATTCGGCATGTCGCTTTCGCACGAAACTCCAACCCCCTCGGTTGACCTCGACCGTTGTTTTCACGGAAGCAGCCGCTGAAACCCCGCCGCAAACCGACCCCAACTCATCGTTTGAATCGCCCAGCGGACATGGTCCTCGAACCACGGTTTGGGACGTCCCCTTTGACCGCGTCACGCTCGAACAAGCCGTTGGGAAGATTGAAAAGCTGATTGTCGCTGGACAACCGAGCTACGTGATCACCGCCAACCTGAATTACGTGATGCTGCATCACCGCCGTGCGGAAATGCAGCGGATCACCGAGCATGCAGACTTGATTCTGGCCGACGGCCAGCCGATCGTGTGGCGGAGCAAGATCGGACGAGCCCCATTACCGGGGCGAATTGCGGGCAGCGAAATGATCTATCGATTGGCCCAGCAGGCGAGCTTCCGCGGCTGGGGCATCTATTTCCTTGGCGGCGAGCCCGGTGTCGCTGCGACTTGTGCCGAGCGTCTTGCCGACCTGTATCCCGGCCTGAAGATCGCCGGTGTCGAGTCGCCGCCGTTTCGCGAGCTGACTGCCGACGAGCAGGCTGCCCAAGACGAGCGGATTCGCAACTCCGGCGCGAAATTGCTACTGGTGGCCTTCGGACAGCCCAAAGGCGAATGTTGGATTCACCAGCACTACAAACGGCTCGGCGTCCCCGTCAGCATTCAGCTCGGTGCATCGTTTGACTTCATCGCCGGAACCGCCAGGCGGGCGCCGCTCGCTTGGCAGCGAGTCGGACTCGAATGGGCTTATCGGATGATGAGCGACCCACGACGGCTGGTTCCACGCTACGCCTCCAACGCGTGGTTCCTGGCTTCCGTCTTGATCGAAGACTGGAAACGCAAGGTCACCAGTTGGGGCATGGGCGAGTGGACCGACCAATCGCCGTCGTAGTCCGGTCTGCTACGCTTCCGCTGATGCGGGCCTCTTCTTCGGCTTGAAAATCTCGGTCGCGGTACCGAAGTGGATTTCGCCGGCGTTCATCAATGTTTCGCTGAGCGTTGGGTGCGGATGCACGCTTTCGGTGATGTCGTGGACTTCACAGCCCATCTCGATCGCCAGTACCGCCTCGGCAATCAACTCGCCCGCACCAGTGCCGACGATGCCGCAACCGACCACGCGACCCGTCTCTGGGGTCAACTAACCATTTCGTCAAGCCGTTTGTGAGGCCGAGCGCCTGTGCGCGACCGCTTGCCGCCCATGGATAGACATTCACCTCCACCGTGCGACCGTCTCGTTTTGCTTCTTCCTCGGTCAGCCCGGCCCAGGCGATTTCGGGATCCGTGAACACGACCGCCGGAATCGCTGCCTTGTCGAAGGCCGATGGTTTGCCCGCGATCACTTCGGCGGCAACTCGCCCTTCATGAGTAGCCTTGTGGGCCAACATTGGATCGCCGGCAACATCGCCAATCGCCAGGATGTTTGGATCAGCGGTCCGCTGCTGCGCATCACAAACGATAAAACCCCGCTGGTTGACCTCGACCTTCGTGTTCTCGAGTCCCAATCCGCGACTCACCGGTCGACGTCCAATGCTCACCAGCACGCGGTCGTACTGTTCGTGCCCGAACTTTCCCGGCCCCTCGTAGGTAACCTCGATTTTGTCGCCAACCTCGGTCAATGAGCCGACTTTCGTATTCAGATGGACTCGTCCGTCGCACATCTTGTCGATCCGTTTGGCCAACGGTTTGACCAGATCCCGATCGGCACCCGGCAGCAATCCGTCCATCAGTTCAACGACAGTGACCTTCGATCCAAGCTGAGCGTAGACACTGCCCATTTCCAGTCCGATGTAACCTCCACCGACGACCAGCATGGTTTCGGGGATGTCAGCCAACGCCAACGCTCCGGTGCTGTCCATCACTCGATCGCTGCCGATGTCGAACGCCGGCGGCATGGCGGGCACACTGCCAGTGGCCACAATGCAGTGGTCGAACGTCAACTGGCCCCCTTCGGGAATCGAATCGTGATCGCCCTCCAACTGCAGCGTGGTCGAGTTCAAGAAGCTGCCGCGAGCCTGGATCACGGTGACGTTTCGTCGTTTGGCAAGCTGGCCAAGTCCGCCCGTCAAATTCGCGATCACTTTGTCTTTGCGGGCACGAACCTTGTCGATGTCGATCCTCGGTTTCTGGTCGTACACCACACCCCACTCTTCCCGCAGTTCCTCGACTTCGCTGATCACCTTGGCCACGTGCAGCAACGCTTTGCTGGGGATGCAACCTCTCAGCAAGCAGGTGCCTCCGAGTCGCGGTTCCGCTTCGACGATCGTGACATCCAAGCCTTCATCGGCGGCCAAGAAAGCAGCCGCGTAACCACCGGGACCACCACCAAGAACAACAACAGGAGCATGCATAAGAAGAATTTTGTCTTACGGAAGGAAAGGTGAATCCGACAATGAACCTAAAAAAATCCGCGCGAACAGCTCTTCGCGCGGACCCAAATTTCCCGGAACGAAATTCTCAAACCGAAAGGTCTATCGTGACAAGAATTCGACCACGCTGTTCGCGTCCACAGGCAAGCTGATGTCGCTTGGTCCAGGCAGGCCGAGGACAGTCGCCTTCAGATTCTCGCTATCGAACGTGACCCAGTCGAGGGCATCCGGACTGGCGTTGGAGATCACACCGCGATACAGGTTCTTCAAATTGTCGCGACCACGAACCTCAACGATGTCACCAGGTCGAAGCAGATAGCTTGGCTTGGTGACTTTGACTCCGTTGACACGAAAATGACCGTGTGCGATTCCTTGGCGAGATTGCGGTCGCGTCTTGGTGAATCCAACCCGGCGAACGACGTTGTCCAAACGACGCTCGCACATCAACAACAGATTCTCACCCGTGTTGCCGGGCTTGCGTCCCACCGCATCAAAGTAGCGTCGCAGCTGGCGTTCTCCCAAACCGTAATAGTGCTTGATCTTTTGCTTTTCCATCAACGCCAAACCGTAGTTACCAGGTCGGCGTCCGCGGGTATGCATGCCCGGAGGGGCTGGACGGCGATCGAGTGCCCGGGCTGCCCCCGCTGTTTCGTAGATCAGGGTGCCAAGTCGACGGTTGATACGTGCTTTGGGGCCGGTATAACGGGCCATGGGCAATGCCTTTCTGCGTCACGGAGACGCGGTTTGAGTGGGCACAACAGATCGTCAAGCGAACTGCACGCCAAGCATGATCCGCTCAGAAAGGTAGCCACAACGGGCGACCCAACTGAATCTGGGCCTCAACGGTTGAGGCCCAGTGGTCATGCAACGAATTCTGGAAGACCTAGAGTTTCGCCCGATGGCCCATTTTTTGCAAGGGATGAAAGGGAGGAGCCAGGAATCAGGATCAGGAGTCAGGCTCGGATGGAGAATGTCTTGTAATTCTGGCCTGACTCCTCGACTCCTGGCTCCTGACTCCTTCTTTAGCTACTGTGTGACCCCGATTACCACAAAGGGGTAGTTTCTTCAGAAAGGCAACCGCGAATGGCTCCGTTTGACGTATTTGGTGTGGGCAACGCCCTGGTCGATATCCAGGCCCGTGTCGACGATTCACTGGTGGCGGAGCTTGGCTTCGAGAAAGGAATCATGACCCTGGTCGATGACTCACAGCAGGCCGGAGTGCTGGGAAAACTGAACGGGCGGTCGCTGCATCGTTGTGCGGGCGGGATCTGCCGCGAACACGATCGTCGCGTCTGGCCGATTTCGGCGGCTCCGCCGCATTCGTCGGAAAAATTGGCGACGATGAAGTCGGGACCTTCTTTTTGAAGGACATGCGAGAACTTGGCGTCACGATCGACGTCAGCCCGGCCGCTCTACCCACAGGGACTTGCGCGGTGCTGATTACCGAAGACGCCCAACGCACGATGCTGACCAGCCTGGGTGCGTCGGTAACGCTAACCGCAAACGACATTCAGGATGCGCACATCAAGGCCGCCAAGTACGTTTACATCGAAGGCTACCTGCTCACCGGCGAGACGACCAAGGCGGCAGCCTACCACGCCATGGATGTGGCCAAGAAAAATGGCACCAAGGTTGCCTTCACCGCCTCGGACCCATTCTTGGTCAACATGATTCGTGACGAGATCTGGGATCTGATCACTGGCCCCGTTGATCTGTTCTTCTGCAACGAAGAAGAAGCCAAGAGCCTAACCGGCGAGTCTGACCCGATTAATTGCGCCGCAAAGATTCATGAGCACGCCGAAAACGTCGCGCTGACACTTGGCGAAAAAGGTTCCCTGGTGATGCATGGCGGTGAGGCGTTTCCCGTCGAAGGCGTCGCTATCAAGCCAGTCGATACCACCGGCGCAGGGGATATGTATGCCGGCGGGCTGTTGTACGGCATCACCAATGGCATGAGTTGGCGACAAGCGGGTCACTTGGCGTCGCATGCCGCCGCCCGGGTCGTCTCGCAAATGGGCGCTCGTCTGGAAAGAAAGTTCACTGCGGAAGAGATCGCAGAGTTTGCCAACATGAGCTGATCAACAGCCAAGAAATAGTAACCAAGGAGAGAATCATGGCTGTTGAAATCGATACCACCTATGTGGGAGAGCTGCGAGTCGAGGCGACTCACGGGCCCAGCGGGGCTACGCTCAACACCGATGCGCCGACTGACAATGGTGGAAAGGGATCCTCGTTTTCTCCGACCGACCTGGTGGCGACCGCGCTGGGGACCTGCGTGATGACGATTCTGGGCTTGGTCGCCGAGCGTCACGAACTTGATTTGAAGGGCACGCGAGTCCATGTGACCAAGGAAATGATCACGTCACCGGTTCGCCGCATTGGCTCGTTGCGCACGGTGGTGACGATTCCCGCCGGTGCCGTCGACGACCCGTCGATGCGCGAGCGAATGGAAGCTGCGGCCCGCAAATGCCCCGTCCACCAAAGCCTGCATCCCGACATCGACGCTCCGATTGAGTTCACCTACTCATAGGAAGTAGGCCATGCCTGCTGGAAAGATTGCACGGCTGTGACGATGTCTGGCGATTGCACCCGTTCGGTGCGTGCGGGCTGTGACTATTGAACCGACATGCCGCGGTCGGTTTGCTCTCTCGCCCGGCTGATGCCGATTGCTGAAGAACAGGCCTCAGTCTCTTATTGCGCACGTTCATGTCGGCAGCATCGATCGAAGAAACCGATGAATCGACACGACAGCCGAACCTGGTTCGTGATGTTGGGGCTATCGGTCTAGTTGCCCTGACCTTGATCATGACAGTCTCGGTCGTGACTCGCAGCCCCGCCGATCCGATTGCAACGCCGATTTGGCCGATCAGCGCTTGCTACTCGCCCGATAGCATTGTCTATCCAGCGAACGAGTCGATTACCAATGCGTGCGGTTATTGGGGCGCGCTGTTGGCATCGATGATGTTTGATGCGGTGGGTCTGGCCGCGGCTCTCTTGATCGGGAGTGCCGGGGGTGTCGCCACCGCTCTTCTCGTTCGCGGCCGCCTCAACGCGCCGGTGCTGAGATCTCTTGGTGGAACGATCGTGATCATCGGCGCCGCGACGGGTGCAAGCATGTTGCCTGTCCAAGTCGCAGGGATGCCGATCGTTGGCAACGGCGGGTACCTGGGCGCAATGACGTCAACTTGGCTGCTGGAGCACTTTGCACCGGCGGGTGCATGGATTCTGACGTTGACGGTGCTGGCGGTCGGATTGCTGCTGACGACAGACTACGCGCTGTTGTATGCCGGTAAAGTGATTGTCAGCAAAGGCGCGAAAGTGTCACGCCGCGGGATGCAGCGAGCCGCCGGAGCACTTCCGACCGTCCGTCGTCGACGCCGCCCCTTCACCGACTTAGAACAGCCGATCACGATCGAGGGTGAAGAAGTAGAAGAAGAGCAAGAGGAGGATGAACAAAGTGCGGAAGCACATCCGAAGAGCGAGCCGAAAATCAAGTTCCGCCGCCCAAAACAATCCAGCGAATCGACAACCGGCGAGTCGTCACCGCAGCAAGCTGCCGCCAACCTGACCGCACCGGTCACGGAAGAGGAGTACGAAGAGGAAGAGTACGACGAGGATGAGGAAGATTGGGAGGAAGAGGAAGAGGAGGAAGTTGCCGAAGCTCCCAGACGCGAACTCCAGGTCGATGACGAAACTCTGACAGCTGCGCAACGACGAACCTCACGAACTTCCTCAACCAAAGGTCAGGGCGCCGAAGCGAAAGGCGAAAGCCGATCCGCGTCAGGAACTTTTCAACAACATGAGGGAATCCGCGCCCAGGGGCATCGAGGACTATCGGCTACCCAGTCTCGAGTTGCTCCAGCAAAGCGACGACATCTCCTATGAAGACCAGCTTCATGAGGTCCGTCGCAAGGCTCACATATTGGAAGAAACGTTCCGGGACTTTGGCTTCAATATTCGCGTTGTCGAAATCGAAACCGGCCCCGTGATCGCGCAGTACGAAATCGAACTCGAGGCCGGGTTGCGGTTGAGCAAGATCACCGGTTTGGCCGACGACTTAGCAATCGCGCTGCGTGTGCCCAGCGTGCGTATCGTGGCGCCGATTCCCGGAAAGAACACCGTTGGCATCGAGGTGCCCAACGAATCCCGTCAAGTCGTCCGTCTTCGCGATGTGATCGAAGAGTCTGATACACGGGCCTCGAAAATGAACATTCCTGTCTTTCTGGGCAAGGATGTTTCGGGCAACCCGATGGTGGTCGACTTGGCCAAAATGCCTCACCTGCTGATCGCAGGTCGAACCGGTACCGGCAAGAGTGTCTGTTTGAACGCGATCATCAGTTCGGTGCTGATGTGCTGCCGACCGGATGAAGTCCGCATGTTGATGATCGACCCCAAGATGGTCGAACTCAGCGGCTATGGGCGATTGCCACACCTGATGCATCCGGTCATCACCGACATGAAGAAAGCGGAAGCGATCCTGGCTTGGGCCGTCGAAAAGATGGAAGAGCGATATTCGCTGCTGGCCAAAGTCGGTGTCCGACACATCAACAGCTATAACGACTTGGGCCGTGACGAAATCCTGCGACGTTTGGAAGTTGACGAGCAAGACGGTACGAGCGATGTGCCCGACAAACTGCCGTTCATCGTGATCGTCGCCGATGAAATGGCCGACTTGATGATGACGGCGGGCAAAGATGTGGAGCAGCACATCATTCGCTTGGCTCAGAAGAGTCGTGCCGTCGGGATTCACTTGATCCTGGCGACTCAGAAACCGACCGTCGATGTCATCACTGGTCTGATCAAAAGCAATCTGCCGGCACGTTTGAGTTTCCAAGTGGCCAGCAAGACCGATAGCCGGGTTGTGCTGGACGAAAACGGTGCCGACAAGCTGTTGGGCAATGGCGACATGCTCTTCCTGTGGCCGGGAACCAGCACGCTGATTCGCGGGCAGGGCACCTATCTTTCCGACGAAGAGATCGACGCGGTATGCGACCACTGCAGCATGAGCGAACAGAACTTTGTCGGCGAATTGATGAACCTGAAGGTCCAGGAAGACAATGAGGGCGAAGGCACCTCGATGGAGAAGATCAAGAATCGGGACGAACTCTATGACAGTGCAATCGAAGTTGTGATTCGTGAAGGGCGTGGGTCTTGTTCATTGCTGCAACGATGTCTCGGAATCGGATACGGACGTGCCGCCAAGTTAATCGATTTCATGGCCGAAGATGGTGTCGTGGGCGAATACAACGGCAGCAAGGCGCGGGAAGTCATCATGACGATGGCACAATGGCAAGCGCTGCAAGGAATCGAGGTCGAAGACGAAGAGCTGGAAGAAGAGGAGCTTGAGGAGACCGCAGGCGTCGTCGCTGAAGACGCGGCCGAGGAAGAAGATGAGGAGGAAGAGGAATACGAAGAGGACGAGGAAACGGGAGCCGACGCTGACGACGAGTACGAGGACGAGGAAGAATACGAAGAGGAGTACGAGGACTACGAGGAAGAAGAAGAGGACGCCGTCTGACGTTGGGTAAGCTGCCAGCCTGCCATGATCGCGGCAAGCTGCAAGCCTACCCACCCCAAGCGTTGAACAGATCGATCGGTCCTGATATACCGATCTTCATGCAAGACCCCGATCACACGCCGCCAATTCAAGGCTGCATCTCCGCGATTCTACCTGCCGCCGGCAGCGGTCAGCGTTTTGGCGCCGATCAAAACAAGCTGTTCGCGAAATTGGCCGGCAAGCCTCTCTGGTTTCATGCCGCATCACGATTGGCCGCACGGAGCGAAATCGGTCAGCTCGTGATGCCAATCTCGGAGAGCGACCGAAGCGTGTTCGAGGGTGAATTCGCATCGCTGGTCGAGCAATTGAATATTCAGCTAGTGGCCGGCGGCGCGGCTCGGACCGACAGCGTCAAAGCGGGACTGGACGCGATCGCAGGCGATCCGGCAATTCAGTATGTTGCGATCCACGATGCCGCACGCCCGCTTGTCAGCGATGATGACTTGAGTGCCGTCTTCGCAATCGCTTTGAAAACCGGCGCCGCGATTCTGGCGACGCCCGTTTCCGCGACGATCAAACGCGATCTGGGACAGAGGCAGCGGAGCGAAACTGTCGATCGCCGCGACCTTTGGATCGCCTTGACCCCTCAGGTTTTTCGCGTCGGGTTGTTGAACGAGGCCTATCAGAAGCACAATGGCCGTCCGGCAACCGATGACGCTCAGCTCGTCGAACGGATCGGCCACGATGTGTCGCTGGTCCGTGGCAGTGCCGACAACCTGAAAATCACCTACCCCGAAGACCTCCTGGTCGCCGAAGCGATTTTGGCTCGGCAAACGAATCATGCCTGACACCAACTTGCTCGACGAACTTCGCTGGCGCGGCCTGATCCATCAATGCACCGACGAACCTGGCCTGGCCAAACTGTTGTCGTCGGGGCCGCAGACCGTTTACATCGGGTTTGACCCAACCGCATCAAGCCTGCACGTCGGCAGCATGATGCAACTGATGATGCTGCGGCGATTCCAACGCGCCGGACATCGTCCGATCGCGTTGGTTGGTGGCGCGACTGGCATGATCGGTGACCCTAGCGGTAAGAGTGAAGAACGTAATTTGCTGTCGACTCAGCAACTACAAGAAAACGTTGATGGCGTGGCCGCCCAGATGCGTCGCTTCCTCGATTTCGAAGGCGATGGGGGCGCCATCCTGCTGAACAACTTTGATTGGATGCAGGGTTACTCGTACCTCGAGTTTCTGCGCGACGTCGGCAAGAGTTTTCCGGTCGGCGTGATGATGGGCAAAGAGTCGGTGCGATCTCGTTTGGAGGGGGAGGCGGGTTTGAGTTACACCGAGTTCAGTTACATGCTGCTGCAGGCCTACGACTTCGTTCATCTCTGCCGCGAACATGAGTGCCTGATCCAGGCTGGAGGCAGTGACCAGTGGGGAAACATTACCGCCGGAATCGATCTCGGTCGTCGCATGCTCGGCCAACAATTGTTCGGAGTCACGGCGCCGCTGCTAACGACCAGCGACGGTCGCAAAATGGGAAAAACCGAAAGCGGCGCGGTCTGGCTCGACGCCGATCGGACAAGTCCGTACCAGTTCTATCAGTACTGGAGAAACGTCGAAGACACCGACGTGATGCGATGCATCGCCTACCTGACCGAGATCGAGAGAGACGAATACGACTCTCTGGACGAGGCGACCAAGTCAGATCCAGGCCGGCGAACGGCACAGATCCGTCTGGCGGAGTGGATGACGCAGTTGGTTCACGGAGACGAGGGACTTGATGCGGTCAATCGGGCCTCGAAAATTCTGTTCGGTGGCGAGATCGGAAAGCAGACCGACGCGAGCCTGGGTGAGATTTTTGCGGACGTTCCCAGCAAAGACGTCGAGCGAAGTAAACTCGGTGGCGAAGGCTATTGGATCGTCGAAGCCTTGCAGGACTCGGGACTGGCCTCCAGCAGCAGCGAGGCACGTCGTGCTGTCAAGGACGGTGGCGTCTATGTGAACAATGTGCGGGCCACCGACATGAATCAGCGTTTGACCGAAGCCGACTTGGCCAGCGAAACAGTGATGGTGCTGCGAAAAGGAAAACGAAACTACGCGTTGCTGAGATTCTCCTAACGCAACAACGTCTGACGACAGACATCCGCGATCGAGTCTGCCGAACTCAAATGAAACGTGGGAATGCGTGACGCGATCAAGGGGCCGGCGATCTGTGAATAGTCGTTGATGTCATGCGTATTGACGATCACAGCGACGGCACGACCCCGCTGTGACAGTCCGATCAGCATCGCGATCGACTCGGCGGTACATTGCTGCAAGATCACCAGCAACGTCGTTTCGCTTGACAGTTGCGACTCGCACTCGACCAACAACTCGGCAAACGTCAATCCGTCGGTGCGTTCCAAGCGAGCCAGGGTTCGCAGGATGTCCTTCATGTGCAGCGGTCCGCGTGAAGGCGGAAGCAAGACGGGGCGTAGTCGATCGCTTTCGCTCATCATCGACGCCGCCTCGGTCGCCTCGCCGCGAACACGATGATCCCCGACCCATCCCTGAAGCCGAACTCGGTCGGCGGCGTCACGCCCGTTGGTTGCCAGCCCGACCGGTTCGTTCGCTTCGTGAAGAGCTGCTGCGATCGATGCCGTCGCGGTCGCTGCCAAATCACTCCGCTTCGGTTCGTGCTCTTTTGGCGTTGTGCTTTCGTGAAGGTCAAGCACCAATGTCGCGCCGATAATCGAAGAGGGTTCGTAAACTTTGCTGTGCAGCGTGCCCGTCCGCGCCGTGGCTGCCCAATGCACGCTGCGCATCGGATCGCCCGGTTGCCATTGGCGGATCCCACGCAGCCGGGTTGGGTCGTCCATCACGTTTTCACGCATGCGGATTTCGCCGATCGGACGACGCGAACCGATCTCGTAGGCAGTCAGCGGAACAATCTTTGGTAGCACCGTGATGTACTGCGGCTTGTTTCCCACGCGATAGCGCCGATACAGGCCCATCAGGTCGCCCGTCTCCATGATCGTAGGACCGACCTGAAAGTAGCCGCGGCGATTACACAAGATTTCGTAGTTCAACTTCCGCGTTTCACCACCCCACAGCAGCATCACCTGCACGCGATCTCCCTCGACCTTCAACGCCGGTGGTTCAAAAAAAGTTGCCCAGCGCGGCAGCAGATCCTCGACCAACAGCCACAGCACGGGAACACGACTGCGATTGGTGAGGACGACCTCAATGGGAATCGTCACACCGATTTCGACCTCCACATCATCTGCACTGCGCATCGCGATCGGTGAGGTGGACCAGACTTTGGCTAGAAACGAGTTCGCGGCGATCATGATCCCCGCGGCGATACCCACCATCACCCACAGCGATGCTCCGAACAACATCCCCATCAGCAAGAGCGTGCTGATCCCGGCGACGATAGCGAACTTAGGCGATGCGTCGGACTCCGCTCGGGCACGTTGCCTCACACGCTCGATCGCGGTTCGATCAAGACCGGCTAAGTGGTCTTTCGGCAAGTCACGGTTGTCGTTGGCCAACAGCAGGCATAGGAACTTCGTTTTCCGCACTAGGTGGCTTCGATCGTTGGTACCGCGATCTCGCCCACGATATCTTCGATCACCTTGTCCCCGGTGACTTTCCTTAAGCGGCTTTCCGGACGCACGATCACGCGGTGATTCAGCACGGGAGCGATGATCTTCTTGATGTCATCGGGCATCACGAAGGTCCGCCCGCGGATCGCCGCCATCGCTTGCGAACAACGGAACAGCGCGATCGTTGCTCGCGGGCTACCACCGAGCGCCAAGTCTTCGTGGTTACGCGTTTCAGATACGACCTGCAGCAAATACTGGCGGACGCGGGGGTCCACGTGAACACTGCGAACCGCCGACTTGAGCCTGCACGATCTCCGCGGCATTCGCCACCGGCTTGAGCCTATCGACCGGATGCGAATGCTGCAGCAATTCCAACATCCGCAGCTCTTCCTCCATCGACGGATACCCGAGACTGAATCGCATCATGAATCGGTCGAGCTGTGCTTCGGGCAGTGGGAAAGTCCCTTCATGATCGACCGGGTTTTGTGTTGCGATCACGACAAACGGTGGCTCGAGCACATGCGTCGTGCCGTCGACGGTCACGCATGATTCAGCCATGGCTTCCAACAGGGATGCCTGCGTTCGCGGCGTCGCCCGGTTGATTTCGTCAGCCAACAGTATCTGAGTAAAGACGGGGCCGGGGCGGAATTCAAACTGAGTCGTTTTCTGGTTAAAGATGGACGTGCCGGTCACGTCGGTCGGCAACAGGTCGGGTGTGCATTGAACGCGCTTGAAGGTGCAACCGACGCTGCGTGCGAGTGCTCGAGCCAACATCGTTTTGGCAACACCTGGCACGTCCTCCAGCAGAATGTGTCCGCCGCTCAGCCAAGTCACCAGCGACAAGACCAGCTGTTTTCGTTTGCCCACGATTGCCTGTTCGACATTGCCGATAATCCGCTTGGCCAAGTCACTGACCGCCGCCGGCGAGGTGATCTCCGGGCCGCCACCACCAGCTTTCGGGGGGGTGTGTGTTCTTGGCTGCGAAGTCGCGTCGTGAGAGGATCGCGGGGCTGCAGCCGATTTTGGGTCTCGCGGCGCCGGCGGACCGGGGGGATTCACGGCAGGCGGGCTCATCTGTCGTCCAAATAAGGGCTCGAATTGACAACCGGCATCACAATTGCAGTTAACATGATAGTCTTGATTTGACTGCCCTTGTGGCAGTCGTGCTCGGACCGTCTCAGCTGATTTGTGTTTGGTGACGACCATGTTGGTACCCAATCTCCTCGTGACTGACGACGACTCGGCGTTTCGCCAAGCTGTCTGCGAGGGCCTTTCGCGTCGCGGTTTTCGAGTGACCCAAGCGAGCGACGGACAAGAAGCCATCGACGTCATCCGCCGCTCCGAGGTCCACGTGGCATTGATCGACGTCCACATGCCGGGTGTCACGGGATTGGAAGTCATCCGTCAACTTCGCCAACGTCCACCGAGCCCGCCCTGTGTTTTGATGAGCGCGGAGTTGAACGACGAGATCCGTCGCGAAGCCGAACGGATGTGCGCCTACCAGGTCTTGAGCAAGCCGGTCCGCCTGGTTCAACTGACCGACATCATTTGCGGCGCCCTCTCGGATGTCTATGGCTGGCGTCCGAGCCAATCGTAGGTCCGGATTATTCCGTCGCCTCTGCCGGTATTGCTGGCATGCGGCTCCTTTTCTTCGTTGGACGGTCGAACCGAGACGCCTGGCAATTCGCTACAATCGTCTCACGCGTTTCGCAACATCTTGCCCGGGCATCGCCGTGATCAACAGCTCTCTCCCCGTCGTTCCGCTACTTGTGATCTCCATGCTCCTCGGACGATCACTTTTGGCGGCAGACCGACCCAACGTGCTGATCATCATGGCGGATGATTGCACGCACAATGACCTGCCCATGTACGGGGGGCAAAATGCCAGGACGCCAAATCTGGAACAGCTAGCCAGTGACGGATTGCTGTTCAATCGTGCCTATCTGGCCGAAGCGATGTGCCAACCTTGCCGCGCCGAACTCTATTCGGGGCTGTTCCCGATGCGTAACGGCTGCGCCTGGAACCACTCGTCGAGCTTGCCCGAAACACTCAGCATGCCGCAGTACCTTGGCAAGCTTGGCTATCGCGTCGGGTTGGCTGGGAAGGTTCACGTCGCGCCGCAAAAAGCGTTTCCGTTCGAAAACGTCGGTGGTTTCGACAAGAGTTGTGTCCGCAATCCAACCCAAGCCCACGATCTGGCTGCCACCAAGGAATTCATCAGCCGCGATGATGGGCCGTTTTGTTTGGTTGTTGCCTTGGTGGAACCGCACGTACCATGGGTGATGGGCGACGCGTCCGCCTATCCGCCCTCGGAAATCCAACTTCCACCGAACATTGCCGACACCGAGTCAACCCGCGATGCATTCTCTCGCTACTTGGCGGAAATCACGTACATGGATGGCCAGGTTGGCGAATTGCTTCAGACTTTGGAAGAATCGGGGCGTGCCCAAGACACACTGGTGTTGTTTACGTCCGAGCAAGGATCTCAGTTTCCCGGATGCAAATGGACCAACTGGGACACCGGCGTTCACACGGCCCTGATCGCTCGCTGGCCAGGTGTGGTGCCCGCCGCCAAGCGAACCGATGCAATCGTGCAGTACGCCGACGTTGTGCCAACGCTGATCGAACTCGCGGGTGGCGAAGCTGAGAATCACGCCTTTGACGGAACCAGTTTTCTATCGGTGCTCAAGGGCGAATCCGATGTGCATCGAAACTATGCTTACGGCGTTCACAATAATGTTCCCGAAGGTCCGCCATATCCAGTCCGCACGATCAGCAACGGCACCTACCGTTACATCCGCAACCTAACGCCCGAAAACCTGTACATCGAAAAACACCTGATGGGTGTCCAAGGCGATGGACTGCTGAACAATCCGTACTGGCAAACGTGGGTGTGGGATTCATGGGACACACCAAAGACCTACAACCTGGTTCAGCGTTACATGCATCGCCCGGCCGAAGCGATTTACCACACGGCCAGTGATCCCTATGAGCTGGAGAACCTTGCCGATACGGACTCGGTTCAAACGGTGATGCGCGAGTTGAGTGACGAATTGGACCGCTGGTTGAAATCGCAAGGTGATCCGGGTGTCGAACAAGACACCCGCGAGACTCATCAAGCAGCCAAGCGTGGCGAGCATCGTTTTCGACCGCCGACAGCGGGGCAATAGCACATGGCTAGCATGCTCCTTCGCTTTGCTCTTCTGATCGTCATTGCCTTATCTGCCCAAACGTCCCACGCACAGCTACCGTCGCTCACGGAGCCGGTTCGGCGGATCTTGTTCGGATCGTGCGTCAAGCAGGAGCTTCCAACTCCGATCTTCCAAACGATGTTGTCCGAACCAGCCGACTTGGCAATCTTCCTTGGCGACAACATCTACGCCGACACGGCCGACATGGCTGTCATGCGAGCAAAATATGATCAGCTCGCTGCGAACAAGGAGTTCGCGAAGCTGCGAGCTGCTGTTCCAATGTTGGCAACCTGGGACGATCATGATTTCGGCGTCAATGACGGCGGCGCCGACTTTCCGATGCGTGAGGGGGCAAAGCAAGAGTTCCTTCGGTTTTGGAATGAGCCCGAGGACTCGCCGCGACGTAACCGAAAAGGCGTCTACGATGCGCACATCTTCGGAGCTAAAGGACGGCGATTGCAAGTTATCTTGCTCGATACGCGGTACTTTCGATCTCCGCTAAAACAGGGAGAACGGCGCGTCGGTGGGCCGTATGTTCCCGATGCGGATCCGGACAAAACAATGCTCGGCGACGGCCAATGGAGGTGGCTCGACGAGCAATTGCGAGAGCCCGCCGAGCTTCGTCTGATCGCAACCAGCATTCAATGCATCCCGGAGGCAGCCGGGCAGGAGACATGGTCGAATTTGCCGCTGGAACGCGAACGACTTTTCAAGTTGTTCAGAGACACCAAAGCCGCTGGCGTGATTCTGATCAGTGGTGACCGACATTGGTCCGAATTGTCGCTGTTGAGCGAAGGCGTTCCCTATCCGATGTACGAGATGACCTCCAGCAGTTTCAACCAGATTCACCAGCGCGGCACGCCCACCGCCAACCGCTTCCGAGCCGGCGACACGACTTACCATCAAGAGAACTATGGAGTGATCGCCATCGATTGGGACGCAATCGACCCAACCGTGACGATGCAGATACGTGACATGGAAGGCGGCGTGCGGATTGAAACGGAGATTGGAATCGGAGAGTTGCAGCCATAACATTGTCGCTCGTTTGTTCTAAACGAGATTCTAGCGCTTTATCGCGACGAAGAATGAGGGTTCAATGTGCTTCGGGAAGAGGGGTCAGGTACGAATGGCACGGGCATAGCGAGCGTTCGTGCCGCGACATGCTGGTGTCTAGCCTTGAGGCGATCTTCCAGGGCGAGGAATCGGCTAAAGCCTACACACCAACTCCTCATGCACTTTTTCCGGCCAACCCCAAAATCAAGCTTTGACAAAGCACTAGCGATCATTCCTTCCAGAACGCTATTTAGTTCGTAGTGACCCGGCCCATCGGGTTCCTGTGGGACAACCGCATGAATGCGGTCACTACGAACAACGCCAGTGGCGTTGTTCGAATCTCGTGATGAGCCAGCAAATCACTTGGCGTACGGGTTTGCCTGCTCGTTGCCCATGAAAGTCGCGTTAGGAGGTGTGATCGTCTCGGGCAACGGGGCCGAGGATCCGAAGCCTAAGAGTGCTCCGCCACCGGTCACGTAGAAAACGATCCCACCGATGAACAGGAGGGCCAGCATTGCACTGGTTTTCATTGTTATCTCCGCAAAAATTCAACTCGGAAGTACAGTCGCTTCCGAACCGTAGGTTGCCGAAAACGGATGTCCAAACGATTGATTTGAAAACGACACGCTTTTCTCAGAGGCAGTTCTGGTTCGTGCAAATTCTCGATATCCGCGATGGTTCTTCCGGAGTTTCGGTGGCAGATGGAGAGTTGCATTCACTGGGTGGCCGGCAGTCGAGCGTCAGCGAGCCCCCGGAATTCGGTTGGCTCGCTGCTTGGGGGCTCGCTGACGCTCGACCACCAGCCACACGTCGAACCTAATTCCCGAATACCATTGCGACCCCACCAACCTTCTCTCTGCTCGGCGCGTTACAATCCCTGAACCCCCTTGGCAGAAGTTCTCTCTGGAGCCACCTGAAGATGTTGCGCAGAATCTTGATTTCAGTTGCCTTGTCGATCGCGGTCGTCAATTTTGTCTCTTTGACGGGAGTCGCGATGGCGGATGCCCAAAGCGATGCCGCAGCGATTCTCCAGCAATCGGGCATCTCCGCCGGGTTCTTTGTCCATCTTGATTCCGAGGGCAGCGCATTGACCGAGGCGCTGCGGCAGAACGAGGCAACTCAAGTTCATGGACTTGTTCGTGAACCGTCTCGCGTCGATGCGGCCCGAGCCAGAGTTCGCAGCGCCGGCGTTTATGGCGATGTCGCTTTCGATCGGTTCTCTGGAAACCAGCTTCCCTATGTCGACAACCTGGTCAATCTACTGGTGACCGAAGATCTTGGCGACGTACCGATGGAGGAAGTCCTGCGTGTGCTTGTTCCCAACGGCGTCGCCATGATCAAGTCGGCGGACGGTTGGAAGAAGACGATCAAGCCAAAGCCGGGCAATACCGACGAGTGGTCGCACTACCTGCACGATGCCACCGGTAACTCGGTCGCCCATGATGACGTCGTTGCACCACCGAGGCATCTGCAATGGGTCGGCAGTCCGCGCTGGTCGCGGCATCATGACCGCATGGCCAGCATGAGTGCGCTCGTTTCGACCAACGGACGGATGTTCTACATCATGGATGAAGGGAGTCGTATCTCGATCCAGTTGCCACCAAAATGGAAGTTGATCTCGCGGGATGCGTACAACGGATCGGTGCTTTGGAAACGCGACATCGAAAACTGGCAGGCTCACCTGTGGCCTCTCAAGAGTGGCCCGACGCAGCTTTCCCGCCGATTGGTCTCCACTGACGATACAGTCTTCGTCACGCTCGGATACAACGCGCCGCTGACGGCTCTGGACGCGGCCACCGGCGAGACGCTTCGCACCTATGCAGGGAGCGATGCGACCGAAGAGATCATTCACACCAATGGTCTGCTGTTTCTGGTTGTGCGAAAGGGAAAAGCCGAGCTGCAGGACTATGCGCCGCTGAACGGCAGGGTCGGCGACCAGGCACATGTGCGCAGTTTCTTCTGGGACGAAGAACCTCGAGTGTTGATGGCCTTTGACGCCAAATCGGGCGAGCAACTGTGGGCGAAGAAAACCAAGATCTCGCCGCTGACCTTGGCCGCCGACGGTTCGCAGATCTATTTTCACGACGGCGAGAAGGTCGTCAGCATGGATCAAAAGTCGGGTGACGTGGCCTGGGAAACTCCGCCCGTGACTCGACGCGAGTCGTTCACGTTCAACTTTGGTCCTCGATTGGTTGTCCACGAAGACGTGGTGCTTTACGCCGGGGGCGACGGCAAAATGAGCAGCATGGATGCCAAGAGCGGCGAAGAACTCTGGAACGCCAGTTTTCCCAACAGCGGGTATCAGTCGCCGCAAGACCTGATGGTCATGGGTGGCCTGGTCTGGCTGGCGCCGCTGACGTCCGGCAAAGACAGCGGCGTTTACACCGGCCGCGATCCAAGATCGGGTGAAGTCAGAAAGGAGTTCGCGCCCGATGTCGATACGTATTGGTTCCATCATCGCTGTTACATCGCCAAGGCGACCGACAACTTCTTGATGCCTTCGCGAACCGGCATCGAGTTCGTCGATCCTGACAAAGAACACTGGGATATCAACCACTGGGTACGAGGCGGCTGTCTGTATGGCGTGATGCCCTGCAACGGTCTGACCTACGCTCCGCCGCACAACTGTGCCTGCTATCCCGAAGCCAAACTGTTTGGATTCAACTCGCTCGCGCCAACCGCGCCGACCCGTCCGATCCCCGCCAAGGTTCCCGAGCAAGGCCGATTGGAAAGGGGCCCAGCGTACAAGTCGCCGCTCGCTTCGATCGATGAAGAAAAAACAATCGATGACTGGCCAACGTATCGTCATGACAAGAATCGCAGCGGGACAACCGGGCAGCCGATCGAAAGCAAAGTCGCCAAGAAGTGGACGACGAAACTAGGTGGCCGTCTGACGCCGCCCGTGATCGCAGACGGGACGGTCTATGTCTCGCAAGTCGACACGCACACGCTGTATGCACTCGACGAATCCGATGGTAGCGAAAAGTGGTCCTATACGATCGGGGCCAGAATCGATTCGCCACCGACGATCTACCGTGGCCGCGTCGTGTTTGGCGGCACTGACGGATGGATTTATTCTCTGACGACCGATGGTGAACTTGCCTGGCGGTACCGTGCCGCGCCGATGGATCGCCGCACCATGGCCTATGAGCAACTTGAATCGTTGTGGCCTGTCCACGGCAGCGCGCTGGTTCGCGACGACATGGTGTATGCCGTTGCCGGCCGATCGATTTTTCTCGACGGTGGTCTGCGGCTCGTTCGTCTCGACCTGGAGACGGGAAAGAAGTTGTCGGAAACGATCATGGACGAAAAGAACCCCGAAACCGGCAACAACATCCAAGAGAAGCTTCAAACGCTGCAAATGCCGGTTGGTCTGCCCGACATTCTTTCCTGTGACGGCAAACACATTTTCATGAAGTCACAGAAGTTCGACTTGGAAGGGAATCGACTCGAAATCGGACCGAACTCTGGTGACTTTGCCACCCAAGCGTCCAAGCAACGGGGTGACGACGCCCATATCTTCGCGCCGATGGGCTTCTTGGATGAAACATGGTTTCATCGCTCCTATTGGGTGCTCGGCCAAAGCTTTGCCGGCGGCCATGGAGGTTACTATCAGGCTGGCCGGTTCGCTCCATCAGGACGGTTGCTGGTCAATGGCAATGGGTATGTGTTTGGCTACGGTCGCAAACCTGAATACCTTCGCTGGACGACCACGCTTGAACACCAACTGTTTGCCGCCGAACCGAACCCACCCGAGATTCCCGAGAATTTTGGCAAGAAGGCGACCGCTCAAAGCGGATCCTACGCCCAGTTTCCAAAGTCACCCACACTCAATCCTGCCGGCAAGCCACTGACCATTGAAGCGTGGATCACGTCCACGAATCCTCAAGGCGTGATCGTGGCACGTGGCGGACCATCCGAAGGTTTCGCGCTCTCTCTGCAAGGCGGGCGACCAGCGTTCCACATTCGATCCGAGGGCGAGCTGACGACCGTTAGCGGAAATAAGCGAATCGTCGGTGGCTGGCACCACGTCGCCGGCGTGTTGGGCGAAGACAAAGTGATGAAGTTGTACGTCGACGGCGAACTTGCAGCGGAAGGGAAAGCCAAAGGATTGATCGCCGGTGACCCAGCACAGGCCATGGAGATTGGCATCGACGGACAGACGGCGGTCGGAGATTACAAGGTGCTGCAGTTCACCGGCGTGATCGACGAGGTGCGATTGTACTTCGCCGCTGCCGACGCTCAGCAGATCGCCAGACGATTCAAGGACGGATCAGAAATCTCGAGTGATGCGGTGCTAGCGGTTAGTTTTGATGACGGATCGGCTCGCGACCATTCGACCTACCGCAACAACGGAACGCTTGAGTCGGGCAAACTGGTGGATGGCAAATTCGGCAAGGCGATTCAGTTCTCCGGTGGCGGCAAGCAAAAGGGTGCCAACAGCACGAACGCGCCCGGCAACTCTCTGGTCGACCCCAAATGGACTCAAGACGTGCCGATTTATGTTCGCGCCATGGTGCTGGCCGGATCCAACCTGTTTATCGTTGGACCTCCCGACATCATTGACGAAGAAGCAACTTTCCAGAAGCTGACGGAGAAAGATCCGGAAGTGCAAAAGTTGCTCGCCGAGCAAGACGCGGCGTTGGATGGAAAAGACGGTGCACAACTGTTGTCGGTGAACACTGATAGCGGCGAGATTGAAAGCCGACTCCAACTCGATACGCTGCCGGCCTGGGACGCACTGGCGGGAGCAAACGGCAAGTTGTTTCTTTCCACGTTGGATGGATCGGTGATTTGCTTCGGAAAGTAGCAGCCCACAAGCAACTGATGAAACTCGCCACTGTATCTCTTTTGTCGATCGCGATTGCCTCGGTTGCGTGCGCGTGCAACATTCCGGTGTTTCGCTATGCGCTCGAACGCTGGCAACCGGACCAATGCGAAGTGGTCGTCTTTCACAAAACGGCGTTGACTGTCCAGCAGGAGGATCTGCTGGCGAAGCTTCGTGAAACGGCGACCGGTACCGGTCGTCAAGCTAGTGCAAGAATCATCCGATCCGATCTCTCCACGACGAATGCATTGCATCGCGAGTTGTGGTCCGAAATCGAATCGACGTCGGAGGCTTCGCTGCCCTACGTCGTGGTGCGTGCCAAAATCAGTCATGGCAAGGTGGTCAACGGTTGGCATGGGCCACTCGAGGCGATCGGGCAAGCGGGCGTTTTGAACTCACCGGCTCGAAAAGAACTGGGTCAACGCTTGATCGCCGGCCACGCGATCGTGTGGCTCGTGATTGGATCGCCCGATGAAAAACGAAACGCCGCGGTTCGCCGCATGTTGACTGACAGCTTCGATGCACTTGCCGGCAAGGTCGAATTGCCCGAGGGCATCGGACTGCCGGGTTCCGAGTTATACTCAGAGGTCCCGTTGCTGCTGCAATTCAGTATGCTGGAGATTGATCGATCCGACGCAACAGAGGAGTTCTTAGTCCAACTCCTTTCCGGTTTTCAACCGGCGGCAGTAGCCGAAGGAGAACCGCTGATCATTCCGGTTTTTGGACGTGGTCGAGCATTGGAGGTGATTCCCGCCAGTGACCTGAGTGAGCGGCTGATGGAAGACCTGACCGTTTTTCTCAGTGGTGCCTGTTCCTGCCAGGTGAAGGAGCAGAATCCGGGATTTGATTTGTTGCTCTCGGTCGATTGGGACAAGGAACTGTTCGGCGAGGGCGGCGAGCCACCCCCGGAAAGAACGTCGCGTGATCGCGAGAATCCGACTCTGTTGACCATTCCTCCCGGCAAGTGAGTTCGATGGGGCGAGTGAGCACAGACAGCAAATAGAAAGAACGTGTTTAAAAAAGGGGTCTGACCCTTTCCGAGAGAAACCTGACGCCACCATTTGCGTTCGATTCGTTCCGCGTTAGCGGCCGCGAACCAAACTTCCAAAGGGTCAGACCCCTTTTTTGAAACACGTTCTAAGCCTGAGGCAAAATGACATGAATCGTACGTTCGCAATCATGATCGGCTCGGTCGTCGCGTTGGCGGCGATGTTCCTGATGCTGGCTCGCGACAAGCCCAAGCAGCAAAGCGGCAACCAAGTCTCTTACGATGCCGGTTCTGGTCCGTCGGTCATGCTCTTTTGCGCGGCCAGCAACCGTGGGGTCATGGAAGAAATTCGTGCCGACTACGTGAAAGAGTTTGGCAGGGAAATCGATATTCAATATGGCGGATCGCAAACTCTGCTTTCTTCGCTGGAAGTCAGCGGTGCGGGTGATTTGTACCTGCCTGCCGATGACAGTTATCTCGAACTGGGCCGCGAGAAAGGGCTGATCGCTGAAATCCTGCCGATCGCGAAGATGCAGGGAGGGGTCGCTGTTGCGGGCGGCAATCCGAAGTCGATCAAAACGATGGATGATCTGTTGCGTGACGGCGTGCGGACGGTACAAGCAAGTCCCGATGCGACAGCGATCGGCAAGCTGACCCGATCGATCTTGCGAGAATCGGGTCGCTGGGATGATTTGGACAAAGCCACCACCGCGTATCGAACCACGGTGACCGAAGCGGCCAACGACGTGCTGGTCGGAGCGGCTGATGCGGCGATCGTCTACGACGCCGTGTTGCACACTTATCCGGATCTCGAGTTCGTCGAAATCCCGGAACTGGAACCGGCCGTATCTCAGATCTCGATCGGCGTCGTCCAATCCACGAAACAGTCGCGAGCTGCACTTCACTTCGCCCGCTACGTTTCAGCCAGAGACCGTGGGCTGAAGCATTACGCCAAACACGGATTTCGAGTCTCTGGCGGTGACAAGTGGAGCGATACGCCGGAGCTGAAGCTCTTCGCCGGTTCGATGCTTCGTCCGGCGCTGGAAAAAACGATCGCTGACTTTCAGGACCGCGAGGGCGTACGAATCGACACCGTCTACAACGGCTGCGGCATCCTGGTCGCCCAAATGAAAGCCGGCCAAGTTCCCGACGCCTATTTCGCCTGCGATACAGAGTTCATGAACCAAGTGCCCGATCTGTTTCCCGAGCCGGTCGATGTCTCGCAGAACGAGTTGGTGATCCTGGTTCAGAAGGGGAACCCGAAGAACATCGGGTCCTTGCGTGATCTGACTCGCAAGGGATTGCGCGTCGGTATCGGGCACGAGAAGCAATGCGCGATGGGTTGGCTGACCCAGAACACGTTCCGCGAAGGTGGAGTGCAGACCGAAGTCATGGAAAACGTCACGGTGCAAACTCCGACCGGAGACATGTTGGTCAACCAACTGCAAACAGGATCGCTGGACGCCGCCGTGGCCTACCTGAGTAATGCGGCCGGAGCGGGCGAGTTCTTGGACGCCGTGCGTATTCAAGGGCTGGAGTGCAGCATCGCCACGCAGCCGTACGCCGTTGCGACCGATTCCCCCAACGGTCAAACCGCGAGCCGTCTGTTTCAACAAATCTGTTCGACCGAGTCGCAAGCGAGTTTTGCTGCCGAGGGTTTTGGCTGGAAGGCCGTAACCGACGATGATGGTGAGCATGACTGAGTCGGCGTCACCCTATGATCCATCACCGGGGTCTCGCCTCAGCCACGCACGCCGTCGGTCGGATGTCCCGTTCTTTTTGGTCATGAGCGGGCTGTCGTCCTGCTTCATTTTGTTGATCGTGTTGCTGTTGGCGGCCGACTTGATGTACACCTCGGTTGCCGAGTTCAAGGCGGCCCTGCTGAAGCCGGAGATCCAAGCAGCTTTTCGATTGACGATTCTGTCGTGCACGGTCGCAGCCGTCCTTTCGATTTGGGTGGCAACGCCGCTGGGTTACCTGCTCTCGCGTTACAGTTTTCCGGGCCGCTGGATCGTCGACACCATCGTCGACATCCCGATCGTGTTACCGCCGTTGGTGCTCGGATTAAGTCTGCTGATCTTGTTTCACCTTTCCATCGGCGGCTGGGAATTGGAAACCTGGCTTCGCGATCGGGTCGGATTTCCGGTGACGTATCGTTGGCCGGCTGTCGTGCTTGCACAGTTCAGCGTGTCGTGCGCGTTTGCGGTACGCACGATGCGGGTCACGTTTGACCAGATCGATCCGCGTGCCGAGGACGTTGCTCGCACACTCGGCTGCACGCGTGGCCAGGCCTTCATGCAGATCGCGTTGCCACAGGCCTGGCGTGGAATGATCGCGGCCACCACGATCGCCTGGGCTCGTGCCTTGGGCGAATTCGGTCCGATCTTGGTTTTCGCGGGCGCTACGCGGATGCGCACCGAAGTCCTGTCCACAACGGTCTTCCTGGAACTGAGCATTGGACAACTCAACGCGGCGGTAGCCGTTTCATTGTTGATGGTGGCGATGGCCGTGGTCGTGCTTGTCCTATTGCGCGTCCTGGGCACGGGGTTGAACTCATGATTGAGCTGTGCGACGTCAGCATTCGCGCCGGCGACTTCGCGCTTTCGGGCATTTCGTTCAAGGTGGTGACCGGCCAATATGCCGTCTTGATGGGAAAGACTGGTCGAGGAAAAACGACCATCCTGGAAGCGATCTGCGGACTCCGCAAAATCGATGGTGGGAGAATCCTTGTTCACGGAACCGACGTCACCAACTGGTCACCGGCCGATCGCGAAATTGGATACGTGCCACAGGATCTCGCTCTCTTTCCGACACTCACAGTCGCTGAGCATTTGCGATTCGCACTCCGCCTACGCAAATCCGCGGCGAGCCAGATCGCCCGCCGCACCAGCGAACTGGCCGACGTCTTGGGCATCACACACCTGCTCGACCGCAGCATCGAAGGACTCAGCGGAGGCGAATCGCAACGTGTTGCCCTCGGCCGCGCGTTATCGTTTGATCCACCAATACTGCTCTTGGATGAACCACTCAGTGCACTCGATGAATCGACGCGGCACGAAATGCAAACACTGTTGCTGAAGGTCAAAGAGAGCACTGGCGTTACCACACTGCACGTCACGCATAGTGTGGAGGAAGCAACAGCGTTAGCCGATCGCCGCTTTCAACTTTCCGACGGCGTATTCTCCGAACTACCGGATGCTTCTCCAACCTGAAGCGAAAGTCTCCCGCAAATAGGAGCAGCGTCAGTTTTTCGGTTCAGGCTCCGTGGCGTCTGCCTGTGCATCCGATTCTGCTTCGGCTCTTTCAGGCTTGTCGATCGTTGGCTCGTCCGATTTCGCATTCTCCGGCTCGTCCAGCTTCAGTTGACCGGCTGACTTCTTAGCGTCCGCTTCGTCCTTGGGCTCTTTCTTTGCGTCCGCGTCTGTCGCCTTGTCCTGTTCTTTCATTTCAGCTTTGGCCGCTTCCGCTTTTGCAGCGTCGTCTTTTTCCGTTTCCGCTGCAGCCCGTTTCTTGTCTGCTGCAGCCTTCTTGGCAGCTTTCTTGGCGGCCTCCTCTCTCATCTTCTTTTCTTCCTCGGCTTTTGCTGCCGCTGCCAACTCCTCCTTCGTCGGATAGACCGGAAATTCGCCGACTGCTAAGCCGCGATCAACGATCCAGATGTTTCGGAATCGAACCGGGTCGCCATGGTCTTGAATTCGAATCGGCAACAAAATCGGCTCTTCCTGCTTGCCCGCTCCCGTCTTGTCCGGCAGTGCAATGTTGTCTTGCACCTTGACGCCATTGACCCACGATGTGATGTGTGCGTCACGAATCTTGCTGCCGTCGGCTGCCCATCGTGGTGCAGTGAATTGGATGTCGTAGGACTGCCAAACCAACGGCGGGAAACACATGTTGAAGTCCGGTTTGCGGAATCGATACAGTGCGCCGCATCCATTGAATACTGGATCAAGTGCGAACGAGTCCAGTACCTGGCATTCATAGCGACTCTGCAGGTACAACCCGCTGTTTGCTCGGGCTTGCCCGTCCGCCTCGGGCATGTAAGGCAGGCGGAATTCGACATGTAGATTGAAGTCCTGGAACATCGGCTTCAAATCAGCGCCCTCCATCAGCAACCCATCTTTGGTCATCTGCGCGTTCGTGAATTGGTCGATGTTCGTTCCATCGAACAATACCAGCGAGTCTTTGGGTGGTCGGGCTCCGAGCGTCGGGCTGACGCGATGAATTCGCTTGAGCCGTCCCACCTTATTGCCTTTGCGATCCATCAACAGACAGGAATTCTTCTCGACAAAGATCGCCCACGGGGCTCCGGAGAGCACGACGAAATCGCCTGAGCGTCGTCCGATCATGCGAATCGGCTCTGGCTTGTGCTCGTCTTGTCCGGGCAGACCACCCAGGAACGACATCGCCTGGAACTCATCGCCACCGATGCTGCGGATCTGCAAGCCAAGCAACTCCGACTCCGGCTTTGCGTCTTCTTCTTCGCCCTCATCTACGCCTGTCGAAATCCGACCGATGAACTCGCCGATCAGCCGATAGTTTGGATCGTTCTTGGGCGGCTCGATGAAGGCGGGTCCTTTGCCTTTCTTGGGTTCCGGTGTGTCGGCTGCGTGGAGAAAATTCCCGGCTGCGCTCAGGGCCATCAGCCCCGCGGCAAGAAGTGCAAAAGAACGTGGCATGTTGGGAAGTCTTGTATGGGTGGGTGGGCGGACTACCAGAGCAACACTTTAGTCCATACGGGCCAAAGTTCCACTCCACGCCGAAATTCATCAAGCCCGCCAACGCCTTCAAGCAAACCAGTATTCACCCTGAGCCGGGCGTGTGGAATTGGATGAAAGCGGATGCATGGGTCGACCGCTGCGAGCAGCGCGGAGAATTCATGCGATTGCACGCCTGCGTCAGTCCTCAATGTTCCGCCTGGGCCGAAGAAGACCATCGGACGCCTGAAGAGCTTCGTCGGATGATGGAGGAGTATGTCGAAGGCATCTGCAAACGATACGGCAATCGCAAGCACATCCGTTGGATCGACGTTATCACCTGGAATGCTTGGCACGTCCTAACATCATTCTCATCCTGGCCGACGATCTGGGGTGGACGGGACTCGGTTGCTACGGCAGCACGTTCTACGAGACGCCTCATATTGATCAACTTGCCTCCCAGGGAATCCGCTTCACGGCAGGATTCTCGGCGGCCTCCAATTGTGCGCCATCGCGAGCTTCGATCATGAGCGGGCAGTACACTCCCAAGCACAGAGTGCTTTATGTCGGTCCCGGTGATCACCAGGAAAAGTGGAAAGCGAAGAAAGGTGACTTGAGCCGTTTTCGCATGCTCCAGCCTCGCGGCGAAACCGAATTGCCCGGCGGTGTACAAACGCTGGCGGAAAATCTCAAGCAATCGGGATACCGCACGGGAATGTTTGGCAAATGGCATCTTGGCACGAGGGACCAGCACCCGGCAAACCGTGGATTCGACGTCGCCATGGAAGGCCACGGGAAGCATTTCGGATTTGAAACCGACCCTGAGACGAATCATCCACCAGAGCAGTACCTTAGCGATTTTCTCTCCAACCGAGCAGCGGCTTTTATTCGCAAGTCGACAGAGGTGGAGAAGCCTTTCTTTCTGTACTACGCGGACTTCTTGATCCACAAGCCGCTGGAGGCCAAGAGTCAGTACTTGAAGCACTTCCGCGAGAAGGCACCGTCTCCGTACCAAAAAAACCCCATGGCAGCAGCCATGATCAAGGCGCTGGATGATTCCGTCGGCGAGATTATGGAAGCTCTCGACGATTGCGGCGAGTCCGAGAGTACGTTGTTCGTGTTCACCTCGGACAACGGAGGGCTGAGTTATGAGGAGGACGGAGAGCAGGACGCAAACACCAGCAACCTCCCTCTACGCGGACGTAAAGGCAGCCAATACGAAGGTGGGATTCGCGTGCCGTGGATCGTTCGTTGGCCAGGAAAAACCCCTGTTGGCATCCGTTGCAACGTCCCCATTCATCACGTGGACTTGTACCCGACGTTCGTGGCGATTGCCAACCATACTCAGCCGCCACAAACACTTCACGGCATGGATCTGATTCGGCTTTTTCAGTCGCCTGCTCAAGGCTTAGCGGAACGAAACCTCTACTGGTATCGACCGGGTTACAGCGCCTTCCACAAACCAAGCGTGATCGTGCGGCGTGGTCAGTGAAAGCAGTTGTCGGAACGGGTTCGTAGGTTTGTCGATAACTTCATCATCGAGCCCGACGTCCGCTTCGAAGGACAACCCGGTGAGCAATATACTATGTTCCTTGAAAACCCCAGCGGCAATGCGTTCGAATTCAAAGCGTTTGCGGACAACCAGACCCAGCTGTTGGCAACGTAATCAACGTCGATCACTCTTCAACGTGAAGCCAAACAGAGGTGAGAAATGGTGCATCGCGGCGTTCAAGCATTTGCAATAGTCATTTGGCTTTTGTGTGCGGCATCCCATCAGTGTGTCACCGTGGAAGCGTTTTCCATAAGTGGTTGCTTTCACTGAATTGCCGGCTAACTTGAGGATAGTCAAAATTCCGCGTTGACAAGAAAACCTGGACCAACGGTGTTGTTCCGCCACCACCGACACGCATTCAACGAGAGCCGCTCAAAATGAAGTTAGGATTGCGATACGGTACGGTTTCGACATTCGCTCTGTTGTTCGCTACAAGCCTCATGGCTCAGGACCGCACGTTTGTTACAAGCGATCGTCTTACACTGGGCACTGACGTGTATCGCTCTGCATCGGTGCGACTGGGCGATATCGATGGTGATGGCGATCTTGATGTCGTCGTGGCGAACGGACGCCATTGGCCGCAACAGAACTTTCTGTTTCTGAACGCGGGCAAGGCGAAGTTTTCGATCATGCGTCCGTTAGGAACCGATCGCCGAACTTCCTACGCCTGCGAGTCTGCCGATCTGGATGGCGATGGCGACCTGGACATCGCCACCGGCAACGACATGGCACCCGGCCGCATACTTCTCAACGATGGTGCCGGGAAATTCCTCGAACACTCAGAAATTGGCGAAGTCTCAAGCCTGCGAAGCCTCACCGTTGCCGACATCGACTCCGACGGAGACATCGATATCATTTCCACGTGCCGAGGCCGAGCCAACCGAATTTATCTGAACGATGGAGCTGCAAACTTTAAGTCGGGCCCAACATTCGGCCGCAGCGATGATTCCACAATTGAGGTTGCAGTTGCAGACATCAACGCCGATGGTCATAAGGATTTGTTGCTAGCCAATCGTGATCGGCAGGCCAACGAGATTCTGTTTGGCGATGGCAAGCTGCAGTTCAGTCAACGAATGGCCTTCGGAACGGGGAGCGATCAAACAAGAGCAATCGCGGTCGCCGACATGAATGGCGATGGTAAGCTTGACTGGGTTGTCGGCAACATCCAGCAGGAGAATCAGATCTATCTCGGCGATGGAAAGGGTGGCATCCTGGAGACCCATTCACTCGGCCCCCAAGACAGTGTTACGTATTGCGTCGCCGTTGCTGACATTAACAACGATGGTACCATCGACGTGATCTGCGGCAACGTTGGTCAGATGAATACCGTGTTTTTCAACGGCGGCGACGGCAAGTCGTTCGTTGAAACCTTTTTCGGCGATCCCGCGGCAGCAACTTATGGCCTGAGCGTCGGAGATCTCGATGGGGATGGCTTCGCGGATATCGCCGTGGCGAACTCTGACAGTATGAATTTTGTTTTCCTGAATCGACCGGCAAGAACACAAAGAGCCAACTGATGAGATGTATTCCTGCGATAGTGCTGCTGGTCCTCGTCTTGCTGGCCGATGGCAAACACCTGCACGCTCAATCATCCACCGACTGGCCAGCGTTTCGGGGCCTTCATGGCCGAGGCATTGCGGAAGGCTTTCCTGTTCGCACCGCATGGAACGCAGATCCTGTGGCCGGAGCACTCGAAGGAGTGCTCTGGGAGACCGAAGTTCCTGGCCTGGGGCATAGCAGCCCAGTGATCTTCGGCAACCAATTGTTCCTGATCACCGCGATCGCCGACGAAGGCAACGCAGAACTGCAAATCGCAGCCGGAGGAAAACCGACAGCCGCCGACGACAACGGCCAACAGCAGTGGGTTATTCTGTGCTACGACAAGAACAACGGCAAAGAACTCTGGCGCCAGACAGCTAGAACGGGCCGACCGCGAGCCACCCGACACGCAAAGGCGACTCATGCCAACACAAGCGTTTGCGTTGACGGCAAACATGTGGTTGCGTTTCTTGGTTCTGAAGGGCTGTACTGCTACGACCTGGATGGCATGTTGCTCTGGCAACGGGATCTGGGAGTGATCAACATCAGCAAGTACGGTATCGGCTGGGGCTACGCAAGCTCTCCCGCGATTTACAACGACCGCATCGCGCTGGTATGCGATGATCCGAACAACCCCTTCGTTGCCGTGCTGAATCTAAGCACTGGTGAAGACATCTGGCGAGCAGCCCGCAACGGTGATTGCCAGCGCAGCTGGGGAACCCCGTTCATTCTTGCCAGCGATGATGCAACACAGGTTGTGGTTAACGGCTGGCCGTGGATTGTTTCTTACGATCTGGAGTCCGGCGACGAGCGATGGCGATTGGAAGGCGGAGGCGACAACCCCATTCCAACTCCCTTTGAAGCGAACGGCTGGATCTACATCACGAATGCTCACGGAGCGAAGTCGCCAATTTACGTCGTCCGCCCGGACGCTCGCGGCAATCTTTCTGCAGACGAAACGGTAGCTTCAAAGGACGCCGTCGTGTGGAGCACCGAACGAGGCGGATCCTACATGTCGACACCCGTTGTTTACGGTGACTATTTGTATCATTGGCAACTCCAATGGAGTTGTGCGATGTTTCCATGCGAAGACCGGCGAAAAAATCTACGAAGAGCGTCTCGGCAAAGAGGCCGGAATCATCGCATCACTGGTCGCCGCCGATGGCAAAATCTACTGCCCATCGGAAAATGGTAATGTTTACGTACTACCCGCCGGCGCGGAATTCAAGCTGCTGGCAACGAATAAGATGTCAGAACCGGTTCTGGCAACACCAGCCATTTCGGAAGGCGTTCTCTACATCCGAACTACGCGACGGCTGGTTGCGATTCAGTAGACTTGCTTTCGCGATCATGGAACGATCCACGTCAATCTCCTGCAGACAATCCAACAGGCATCCACAGGCCGATCATTTCGCCACCGCTTCCAACGATTGATCCATTGATGAAATTCATCATCTAACTGCTGTGTCTGCTTGCCTCAACGTGTCGCGAGACCTCGAACGAAAAATGAAAGCAAAGAAGCTGGGACTGCTGGAAAACAACGTTCAGGCGATTTCCGAACACGGCAGTTGGCATCACGCTCGGCAGGACAACCAAAGTACGCGGCTTTGGTGGAAAGCGTGGACGACAATGTGGGACGGCTTCTTGATGCCCTGAGACAGAACAAACCAACCTGTCCGCCGATGTGCCCAAAAAGACTGAGCAAGTTACGTCTCTTCTACATCAATGGCATACTGACTTCGGTGCTCAGTTATCACTTCAATCGAATTCAGTCAGAAGGTGATGCGCGGTTGGAGCACAAGTTGGCCAGGTTGCACAGATAGCCGTCGCCATCCGTTTCGACCGTTCTTTCAGCACCCGGTGTGGAAAAAGTTTTGTCATTTTGTCGCGATTCTCGATCAGTTGACCGATCGGCATCCACGCCCAGAGGTAGCGGCGATGACTTGGTGGCCTGGAGTGATTTCGCCACGAGAGGACAAAACGCTCTCTTGCTGACCCGCAAGTCCCGACGAAACCGAATGTTCCACATTCGGGAGCTATGCTCGGAGCCGCCCCTTTTTGCAACACAGGTTGTGTTTTCCGCCTTTTGAGTCCTGTAACGATTCGTGAGCTATGTTTCAGCTGGGGGATGAATCGATGCTGATCGCCCCCACTTTTCTTTTCTTGACCCATGGCCACCATCAATCCTCTGACATGGTTTTCTACCAAGTCTGACAGCCGTCGCGTTTCAACAGCCAAAAGCCCGCGAAAACGTCATCGCTCACTCCAAATTCAGACGCTAGAAGCACGCCAGGTCCTGACGGCCATTGTTATGACGCCGTACGAGCAATTGTTGCTCGAGTTGATCAATCGCGCGCGGAATGATCCCGGCGCTGAAGCCACGCGTTACGGCATCGGGTTGAACGATGGAATCTCCAGCACCATTACCGATACTCCGAAGCAACCGGTTGCACCCAACCAACTCTTGATCGACGCCGCCGGGGCTCACTCTCTCGACATGCTCGAGAACGATTATTTCAGCCATACCAATCTGGCTGGCCAATCGCCGTCGAACCGCGCGATGGCCGCCGGCTATCCGGTTGGCGTCTGGGAAAACATCTCCTACGGCGGCTCGACCGGACCGATCGACTGGGAGGCAAATGTCTACGAACGGCATCGCCGGCTATTTCTGAGTACGACCGGCCATCGACAAAACATCTTGATTGACTCGCACCAGGAAGTCGGGCCGGGAGTTCGATTCGGTGACTACACCAGCGGCGGATGGACCTACAACGTCGGGATGGTAACTGAAAAATTCGCAGCCCCTCCCGGAGACAGCTTTCTGACCGGGGTCGCTTTCACCGACGCTTCTGATGGATCCGATGCCGACAATGACTTCTACAACATTGGAGAACAGATCGGCACCGGCACAATCACAGCGACCGACGCCATCTCCGGACACTCGTACTCGACCACCATTGGTCCTTCCGGCGGCTACTCGCTGCAGCTTGCACCGGGAACTTACACGGTCACCGCAACTGGCGGCGGACTGCCCGCCGATTACATTGCAGAGAATGTTGTCATTTCCAGCCAAAACGTCAAAGTGGACTTCGAGACGACCACAGCAACGTTGGTTCCGGGCCAAGTTCCTGTGACACCCGAGTTGTCGATTGTGGTCGCTGACGCCGAAATCTCCGAAAACGGTGGATCCACCACCGCAACGGTTTCACGTAGCGGCGACACGTCGAACGCCATCCTGGTTTCTCTGTCCAGCAATGACACCACCGAAGCCGTCGTGCCTTCGACCGTCACTATTCTTGCCGGACAGGCATCGACCAGCTTTGCCATCACTGGAGTCGACGACAATGAATTGGATGAAACGCAAACCGTCACGATCTCCGCCACATCGACCGGACATATCAGTAGCAGCGATACCATCGCTGTCACCAACGATGACGAGCCCGCAGAAGACCCCGCATCGTTATCCTTCCGATTTGATTTCGGCACCTCGTCTTCTCCGCTTCAGTCGGGTTACGCGCGCGTCACCGGATGGTCGACCTACAACGCTTCACGTGGGCATGGTTGGACCAGCAGAGTCAACAACCTGGACCGTGGCACTGGCGATTCCCTGACACGTGATTTGCACTACCGCGACGTGGCCACCTTTGTCGTCGATCTGCCAAATGGAAACTACGATGTGACGCTGACTCTGGGAGACCAAGGTCCATATTTGCACGACCAGGTCGTCTCGCTCGAAGGTTCCGTTGTTGACAACATCACCACGGCTCCCCGTCAAGTCGTCTCGCGCCAGTACACCGTATCCGTATCCGACGGGCAATTGACCGTGCTACTGGATGGTCGTGGAGGTGCCGATCCCAACATGGTGGTCAGCGGCCTGCAGGTTGCTGTTTCGGATGGCGAGCCAACAAGCGAACCGGAACCCACGCCCAAGCTGTCCCTCTCGCTCGCCAAGGGCTCGATCGACGAGCACGGCGGCTATACCAACGCCACTGTCTCACGCACCGGCAGCAACACCAAATCACTGGTCGTGACGCTTTCCAGCAGTGACAGCGGGGAAGCAGCCGTGCCGACAAACCTTACGATTTCTGCGGGAGAGACTTCCGCCAGTTTTACCATTTACGCCGTCGATGACAACATCGTCGATGGAACGCAGACCGTCACGATCGGCGCCGAATCCGCTGGCTTTGATGGTGACACCGAGACGCTAACTGTTCTCGACGACGACGTCCCCCAAGTGGAACCTGCTCCGGAGCCGACTGCACAACGATTTGACTTCGGCACCGCGTCGTCTCCGGTAGAGGAAGGTTACACACGGGTCACCGGCTCGACGACCTACAACGCAACTCGTGGATTCGGCTGGACATCGTCCGTCAATCAGATTGATCGCGGTACCGGCAGCAGCATCAAACGAGACCTCCACTACCGCGCTCTCGGGACCTTCGTCGTCGATGTCCCCAACGGAACGTATCAAGTGATCCTGACCGTTGGAGACGAAGGCCCCTACGCTCATGACCAATTCGTGTGGCTCGAGGGAACCTTCGTCGAATCCATCACAACTGCTGGCCGTCAGACCGTTACGCGCGGCTACACAACCACCGTCGACGACGGGCAACTGACACTGCGACTCGATGGGCGCGGCGGTGTTGATCCCAACATGGTGATCAGCGGCCTGGAGATTGTCCCGGCGTCCACCGATCCACCGGCAGCGGAACTGAGCGTCACGATCGCTGACGTGTCGATCTCCGAAAACGGCGGAGCAACGACCGGCACCGTTTCTCGCACCGGCGATGATGCCGAGTCGCTGTTGGTCACACTCAGCAGCAGCGACACGGGCGAAGCGACCGTGCCGGCGACGGTCACCATTCCGGCCGGCCAGAACTCTACCACGTTCACCATCAGCAGCGTGGACGACGATGTTCTGGATGGACCACAAACCGTCACTATCCTGGCAATGGCGAATGGTCGAAGCGATGGCAGCGACACGCTGACCGTCACTAACGATGACGTTCCCGCCGAATTAACGTTTGCCCATAAATTCGATTTCGGCACTTCGACGTCACCGCTGAAAGACGGCTACACGCGAGTCACCGGATCGACCACCTACAACGCGAATCGTGGCCACGGCTGGACGACCACGGTCAACGATCTCGACCGCCGTGCGGGCAATAACGTCACACGGGATCTTCACTACCGCGACGTAGGAACATTCGTCATCGATGTCACAGCCGGCCTCTACCTCGTCCGCCTGCACACTGGTGACGAAGGAAATTACGCGCATGACCAAACAGTTTCACTCGAAGGAACTCAAGTCGACTCGATCGTTACCGCCCGCCGCCAAACCGTTGCCCGCACCTATGCGGCCACTGTCACGGACGGCCAACTCACCTTACGCCTCGACGGTCGCGGCGGGATCGACCCCAACATGGTGATCAGCGGTCTGCAAGTGATCGAGGTCCCCGAAGAGTTGGCCACCCCCAGCAACCTCGCCCCCGAAAACCTCGACGAATTCTTCGCCATCCTCGACGACAACGGGGAATGGCTTTAAGTCTCGCAGCAAAGACTCTATCCACCAGTCCGATGGTGATTCGGGAGAGAACAAAAGAGGGTCCAATTGTGCGAAAGCCCATGCGACCTGATCGATGGGGTAGCCTAAATCTCCGTGCGCTCGCGCCGGATGGCCTAACGTTCGACGGAACATACTGATGCAGTACAGAGTGTCTGTCACCGCGGCCTTTGTCTTGTTCTCAATGGTTGCTGAGGCAGTAAGGACGCTGCAAATGGCTGAAGTTGTGCGCGAACAAGTCGAGACCCGAAGCGAGGTCGAGTCGTCGTCTTGATAAGTCGCGAATCGAGTAGGAGCGTAAAACCCCGACCTGGGTATCAACGGCCGTGATGTTGCTGAAATAAATGCACCCACCTCTAATCTTCGACAGTCAACGTCCAGAGATCACCCTTCACAATCACACCGACCCGTTTCACCGGGCCGCGGTTGACATCTTCATGGATCGTGGATCTTACTCTGATGAGTATCGCTATTCTCTTTTGCGATCGTTCTCTTCGATCATGGGGAGCCCATCGTGGGGCTGATCCCACAATCGATATGGGTCGTGATGTCGTCGCATTTCAGACAGTAGCAAAGCCTCCATTTCTGCCAGCTTGTCTGCGTGTCGAGGATCGTCGGCCAGATTCACCTGGTCGCTTTCGAGACCTGTGCCGATCAACGCAGCGACTTTCGGATCGTGATGCTGCCGCAGGAATTCGTGAGGATTGTCCTTGAGGTTGAACAGTTGCGACTCTTGGACTCCATCACGCGGCGAACCGTACTTGATCAGTTTCCAGTCGCCCTTTCGCACCGCTCGCATGCCGGGCTTGGCACCACCGCAGTACACGCCATACAGCACGTCTCGAACTGTCTGATGTTTGCCCTCGAGTACTGGCCGCATGCTGATACCTTCGCTTGTCGCCGGGGCCTGAATGCCGGCCAGGTCGCATAGGGTGGACAACACATCAAGCAAATAGATGTTTCCCTGCACACGCTGTCCGCCCATGATGCCGGGCCCGTTGGCAATGAAGGGAACTGCGCCAAGTGTGTTCGTACAGATTTTGCTTGCCCTGCAAACCATGCCGGCCAATCGCCATGCCGTGATCAGCGGTATAGAAAATGTAGGTATTGCCCAACTCACCCATCGCTTCGAGTTTGTTCAATACACGACCGATCTGGATGTCGATGTTCTCGCTGCAGGCGAACTCGCGTCCCAATTCGTTGCGAATGGTGCGCTCGTCACGATTCTTCCAGACGCCGCTGACATTCACTTCATCGCGCACGGTCATGTGAGTGTTGTCAAATGGATGCCCCGGCAAATAGTTGACAGGCAGTGGTGGCTGTTTGGCGTTGGCAGGCGGAAACGACGACTGATCGGTGTGATTCACGGCGCCATACTTCTCCAGCAACTCGGGTTTCCCATCACGGACGTCATGCGGATGTGAAAAACCGAAATAGATCAAGAACGGATCTTTGTCGTTGGATGCTTCTCGCTCGTTGAGATAGTTGATGACTTGTTCACCGTGCCAAGCACTGCCTGTTTCATCGGTACCGCCCCGCTTGGTCGCATCATGGCGCACGGTGAACAATTCATTGGCCGCCTCGTAACTGTTTCCCCGTTTGCAGGTTCGCATCGTGTCGTAGCCGGCTCGATTGAAGACCGCCGGCATCGTGAAACCGGCCAGGTCCGGCGGAACCAACTTGGGGTCGTTGATGTGCGGATTGTTGACTCGTCCAGGTTTATTAGGAATGTGCCAGAGGCTCCTGCCCGACATGATCATGTGACGTGATGGTGTGCAGACACCGCCGGTCCAGGCTCCCATGTGGTACGCCCCATCAAACACCATCCCCTCGGCGGCCAGTCGGTCGATGTTGGGAGTCTCAAGCGTCGATTCAGGGTTGTAGAGTTTCAGGTCAAACGGCGACTGATCATCAACGATGATGAAGAGAAGATTGGGCCGGCCTTCTTTCGCAATCGCTGGTACAGCCCCGATTAGGAGCGAAAATGAAAGCGACGTGAACGCGAGGCCAAACATGCGAAGTCTTTCGGGTTTCATCGTGGGAATCATCTTCTTGTAATCCTGAGCGCGTACGCGTAGTCGCAGGGTTGCGTTGTTGGCAGCGTTACTTCAAGTCCATCAGCAGATTGCCGTGACAAAGGCTCCCGGCAAAGTCGAAACCGCAGGCATTGAATGCGGCAACGAGCTTGCGTTGCTTCTCCGCATAGTCGGTCGCAACGCAGGGATCAGACGGATCTGAATCGTCGGGCGGTCCGCCGCCTCGCGGGATGCCTTTTACTTCAATCACATGATTCTTGCCGACGGCTCCTGTGAGGTACCCAACCGGTTGCAGGGCACGTTCTGAATTCATGTTGGTTTCTTGGGCAGCTGGAACTTCAAGCAGTAGGCGAAATCGCACGGGTGCTTCTGTGGAAACGTAACTCGAAGACCATCGGGATGATGCTCCCATCGGAGGTCACCGTCGTTTCCGTCCTTGTCTTTCCCATCGCACGCTCCTCGGTTGCTGACGTCAGTGAGTCTGATTCGGGCCTGTTTTCTTCGTGCCACGGTCCCGTCCAAACGACAGGGAAAGATCAAACTCGTTCTTTTGTGCTGGCCCGGGCGTGCTACGACCTCGGTCAACGTAACGCTGCATCAACTCCGTCAATCGCCAGGCGACATCCGCGTGATCGTCGGCAACATCCTTCGTTTCGCCAATGTCGGATTCCAGGTTGAACAATTCGCGGTCACCGCTGCGGTGAAATACCAACTTCCATGGCCCCTGGCGAATGGCGAGGCCGCCCGGTGCCTGGTGAACCATGGCCTCACGGACCGGCTCGGTCACTGTGCCGAGAAGACATGGCAGGATACTGACGCTATCTTCCCCCGCATCGTCGGGTAGCACTGTATCCAGAATGTCGGCACAGGTTGCAAAGAGATCGTTCAGGCAGATCGATTGATCGTTGACCGAATTCGGCTCGATTTTTCCCGGCCAGCGTGCAACGAACGGTTCGCGATGGCCTCCCTCGTAAATGCTGCTCTTCGCTTCACGTAGTGGCGGATAGGGACGCTTGGCCGCCCCGTTGTCACCCGTCGCGACCACAAGCGTGTTGTTGCTCTGGCCTGTACGGTCCAAGGCGTCAAGGATCTGACCCAACATGTAATCGCCCTGAAAGACCCAGTCGCCATACCGACTTTCTTTGCCCGACACACCTCCCTTGCCCGCGAATTCCGGAGCGGGCACGATCGGGCTGTGAGGCGGACACATCGGAAAGTAAAGGAAGAAAGGCTGGCCCTTTCCTGCCCGCTGCTCGAGATAGTCGATAGCTTTGCGGATCATGAGTGGCTGGTTTTCGACGGCTTCCACGTTGGCCACGACCGCATCCTGCTCAATGATCGATCCGATATTTCTGGCGTGAGTGAAACCGTAGAAATAGTCAAATCCGATCGCACCCGGCCCGTCGGTTAGTTTTGCACCAATCGGAAGCTTGTTTTCCGAACCGGGTTTATCAACTACCCAGTTCATTCCCAGATGCCATTTGCCGATGCATGCTGTGTGATAACCGTTCCTCTTTAGGAACGAGGCGACGGTTAGCCGTTGTTTCGGGATGATCGGTGGCGAGTAAGTTTTCAAGACGCCAAATTGACCGACTCGGCACGGATAACGACCCGTCAACACTCCATAACGCGTCGGTGTGCAATTGGCTGCCGCCGAATGGGCGTCCGTAAAACGCATTCCTTCACTAGCCAGACGGTCGATATTCGGTGTTCGGAACTCGCTATCCGCACGGTAGCTGGTCGGTTGACCGTAGCCCATGTCGTCAAACAGCACAAAAACGATATTTGGCTTGCTGGGATGATCGTTTGCACGTGTATCAGCCGCAACTGCAACCAACAGCATGGTTGCCGCAAAGATGGTAGCCACCGAGCCACATTGTCTCATCACCACTTTATCTTCTCCAATGTCAGGCGTGAATCGCTATTTCCATCTCGCTTCTTGAATTGCCGGGCCAGCGTCTCTTCCTTTTCTTTCCGATTGCCCATGAATTCCTCAAGTGTAACCGTGGTCATCCGAGTAGATAATGATGAGGTTTGGCCGTGCACTGCGGCCACTGCACAACGCGGCTGATGCGAAACTCAGCACAAGTACCACCAAAGTAATGAGAGCTCGCGATGTTCGTTGTCCGACAGGAATCGGACATTTAGTTGGTGGCTCGTGTAATCACATTCGACTGTGATTCAACGGAAAGTAATTATAGGCGTCGAGGATGACGAAGCCGTATGCGACTGCGTCTGCGATCGTGATTGTGGTTTGAACGTCCGTGTGCCGATCAACCGTGTCGATGGGAGGAAAGAGCTTGCCTTTTGGGAGCGGCGTGGTTCAGCTTGTAGTCAAGCGTGATTCATGTCGCAACCGGCAGATTGGCAATTAGCTCTCCGGCTGCATGGGGCGAACTCGCTGCTGACAATCGCGACGCTGGTTTGTCAGGAGAAATGTCTGCGGTTTCGCCTCGTTTGACTGCCCATTTTGTAGAACTGCGACCGGGGCCGTTCCAGCGCTCAGGGTCGCCAGCTTTCGTCAAAGAAGCCGGCGGCCTTGATGATCCCCGGCAGCTGCGTCGTCGCGCCTGCGCGCACGTCAATCAGAGCCCAGTCGGGAAGCTTGGGTGTTTGACGAGCGTTATTCAAGTAGTCGTACTCACGAAACGTAAATCCACTGTTGAGCACGACGTAGCGATGGGGGTTCAGTGGATTTGGATAGATGATCGCGGGCACGTGTCCGGCTCGGGGCACGTTCGAGCTCCCGATTTGGATCGATTCTTTTTGCCAATTGATCGGCAGGTCGTCTTGGATCCGCTTGATGACGTCATTCGATTCGGGATCGCCGAACAAAATCAAATTCGCAGTAGCGATATCGGCTTCCGTCAGATCGCTGTCAAGCTTCCTGCGGATGTCACCTCGGAAGTGTTGTCGCCATTGGATCATCGCGTGGTTCGATTCTCTTTCCACCCAGCCCTGCGCCACCACATCGCTCGACTTTCTGCTGGGTAGAACGAACACGAACGAATCCATGAAGGCGTCGTCGATGGGGCCCTGTAAATGGGGACGCTTGCGCAGCTTGGCCGAGTCGGCGGCAATTTTCCAGCTGTCGTCATCGCGCGACAATTCCCAGCTCCAGGAGCGGTCCGAACTTACCGCAGGCCCGACCAGTTTTGTGCCGTCGATTTCCACCGTGACCGGACCGGAGGAAGCGCCCGGCCACTGACCTGAATCGAACGACAACCTTAATCGCGTTACGTTCGCGGTCGAAACGTTGATCGTCGAACCGTCGATTGTTGCGGTCACGCGTGCAGGAGTCCAATGTTTGCTGAGTCCTTGGACGTCAATCCAATGCATGCGGTGGTAACGCAGCGTCATCGTGGTGAACTCAACATGCAATGGTGGATGGCGGGGCGCTGACCGTGCCAGCTTCTCCATGCGTGACTCGATCTCGACTTTCGAATCGGGGTGTATCTTGTGAGCAGTCTGAGGACCAATCACATGCAACATCTCGATCCCGATATCCGCGAGCGCCGCTTGCATGACATCGGCGGCCTGTTTCTGGCGATCGATTTCACCGCTGTAGGCAACGGTCGGACATTGCGAAAGATTGATCGCCCAAGGCGGGCAATCATAAAGCTGCCAAAGTGTTTGTTGAAACTCCGGCGCGGACTCGCGGACGTTCTCACCCTGAAAAAACGCCAGGAATTCCGGGGTCTCGGAAAAACCGGCGCCGGGGTTGGCCGCGAACCAACGATCGGCGTAGTGTGTGGCAAACTGCCAACATCCCGCACCGCCCATGGAGAAACCGCGGACACTGATCCGATCGGGATCGACCGGCAATCGGCTGCGAACATAGTCGAGCACTTCAAGGACATCGATTTCACCGGCGAACTTGAACGCATTGCTATAGCGGCCGTAGGGATGCAGCATGATCGTGTCGGCAGGTGCGTATTGGCCAGCGACTTCGCGCTGTTTCGACAAGAAAGCAACTTCGCTGAGCGTTTCACCACGCCCGTGAAACCACAGGTCCAAGCGTCGCGGACGCGCATCGCTGCGATCGAGCCCCACGGGTAATTCCAGTCCGTAGGGTTGGAACGATCCGTCGATTTTCGATTCGTACCCGCCGATGATCAACTGACGTCTCGTGCCGTCACCAAGACCGACTACATCGCCCCAATCCCCACCGCTGTCGATGACATTCAAACGACGTGCGGCTTCGTCTAGCAGTTGGGAGGCCAGTTCCGGGTCCCTCGGATTGTAGAATTGTCCAAATTCGATTGCCAGTTCGACGGCTCGTGGGAAAACAAGGACTTCGCTTGCCAGCGACGCGGCATGGGCAGCGGTAGTTGCCTTCTCCGCAGCGGCCTTCTGGTTTTCGCGCCGCACCAGTGTTTGCCATTGCGAACGAATCGCTTTGCATCGCCACGCCAACGCGTCGATGGTCGCGTTTGGAATTTCAATACCGGCAGGAGGAATCGGACGGACTTGATCGGCTGTGTTGTCAGCCGGACCATCGCCATAGCCCACGTCGCAGACGAAAATGCATAGGCAAAGCATTGGAAGTAGCAACAATGATGTCGGACGCTTGGGTGTCACGGTCAATTCCTCGGCCAGCAGATCAAACATGAATCGGACACAATGGCGGAATTCTTTGCCACAGGTTCCATCAGCCCCGCCAGATCGGTACAACAGATCTGAGTAGATCATACCTGCAATGGCGTGTTCGCGAGAATAATTGATGGCGGCGATTCTCCTGGCCGAAGACAGCCCGACGCACACGGCGCTGATGCGTTCGCTGTTGAGTGACGATTCTCACACCGTCGAGTGCGTGACAAACGGTCGCGAGGCGATCGAATCGATGGAGAAAAGGCTGCCGGATCTTGTCGTCACCGATTTACGGATGCCCGAGATGAACGGGCAGGAATTGGTCCAGGAACTCGCAAGTCGATATCCGCAAATTCCCTCGGTGGTGGTGACCGCCCGAGGCTCCGAAAACCTGGCCGTGGACGCTCTGGCACTCGGGGCGGCCAACTTTGTCCCCAAGAACTCACTCAGCAAGCTGTTGACCTACGTCGTCCGACAGACGCTGAAGTTGGCCGAAGTGGATGCGATCTACCATCAGTTCACCGGCCTGCTCCATCGCCCCGAATACAGCTTCACGCTCCCCAGCCACGTTGCCTCAATTGAACCGGCTGTTTTGTATGTCGTTCAATCATTGGCGGCCGCGGGACGCATGGATGCAACCCAACGTGTACGAGTCGGAACGGCACTGGCAAGTGCGATCTTCAACTCGATCTGCTACGGGAATCTTGAGGTGACCGACGAAGATACCTGTGTCAGTCGACTCTTGGCGGGCGACGCGAGTGGCCAGGCGGATTTGGACAGCCGTGCAGCAACAGCTCCGTATTGTGACCGCGACGTTCAGCTGAAGGTTTCTGTTGGGGACGACGATACGCGTTTCTTGGTTTCTCATGACGGAGACGGGAGAATGACTCGATTGACACCAGCGCCGGGTACGCCTGAGTCGTTCGAGTTGGAACAATGCCGTGGCTTGATGTTGATGACAAGCGTCATGGACGACATCATTTTCCACTCCGACTACACCGAAGTCGTGATGGTAAAGCAACATCCGCAATGACCAACGCCTCCGATTTGACCGACAGCGATGCGCGTTGGCGTGGTGCATTATGGTTGATCGCCGTCTGTTTTTTGCTTTCCGGATTCGCAGCGCTGCTTTACGAGACGGTTTGGTTGCGTCAGTTCGCGATCATTTTGGGTACTTCTGAACAAGCGCTCGCGGTGATCTTGGCCTCTTACATGGGAGGTCTTTCGGCTGGAGCATGGGTTGCCGCTAAACGAGTCGACCGTGTTCGTCATCCTGTTTGGTTGTACGGCGTACTGGAAGCGGGTATCGCTCTCTGCGCGATCGCGATGCCTTGGGGATTGAAATTCGTGGAGTACCTGCAGGTCCAATTGTTTGGCGGCGCGGTGGAGCCGCCAGCCGCCGGCAGTGCTTCCCAGATTAGCTTTGGCCTGGCATCCGCTTTCGCATTAATCCTGCTTCCCACCGCAATGATGGGTGCCACATTACCGCTGCTGGCGAAGCATGTGGTGCATCGCAATCGAGACGTTGGGCCAAGAATCGGTTTGCTCTACGGGATCAACACTTTCGGAGCGGTCGCTGGGACCCTGGCTGCCGCCTTCCTGTTCTTACCCAACCTTGGACTGCGGCGTACGACATGGGTTGGCGCCGGCATCAACCTTGGGATTTTTGCCTTGGTTTATGTGGTTGCGCGGCGTGGCTCTGTGCGGCCTGATTCGCCGCTGACGCAGTCGTTCGAGCCGATCGATGCGGAGATACAGCCCGCACGCGATCAACCTGGCTACCGGCTGGTACTTTGGTTTGTGGCTGCGGGCGGTGCGGTCGCGTTTTGCTATGAGATCATCTTTACGCGGATGCTCAGCCATTTGCTCGGAGGCAGCATCTATGCGTTCGCGACCATGCTGGCCGGATTTCTGCTTGGAATTGCTCTTGGTGGAACGATCGCCTCAAGAGTGGCAGTTCGGCGCGATCGATCGGTCGTTGCGTTGGTCTATGCGCAGGGTCTGGCGGGCATTTGCGCACTGCTTGCCTACCGTTTGATTGACAGCGTGGCGGGCTGGTCTTTCGCGGATTGGGGTGGCTCCGCAGGAACGTTCTCTCAGGTCGTCGTCTCCGTTTTGATCCTGCTGCCTACTGCCACTTTTATCGGGGCAACGTTTCCGCTTGCTACGCGGATCTTCGTCCGCGACAAATCGGAAGCCGCCGCTGGTTCGGCACGAGTCTATTTCTGGAGTACGCTTGGCGGCATAGCTGGAGCACTGACGACAGGAGTTTTTCTTTTGCCTTCGCTGGCGTATCAAGGTACGGCCGGTCTTGCAATCTTCGTGAATGCATGTCTGGCGGTGACGTTGGTCTGGGTGATGCGGGCGCGGCTCATTCATTTGGTGGCCGGCGTGTCAACGATGGTTATTCTCTTCTGCTTTGCACCCAGTGTTCCCCAGCGTCTGATGCGCGTCTCTGCGCTCAGCGCAGAACCAACCGAGGGCGAATTGATTTACAGTCACGTGGGCAGGTCCGGAACGGTCGCGCTGTTTGATCAGCACGGTGGTGTCCGCTTCATGACCAACGGCTTGCCCGAAGCGTTCGTGAAGCAAAAGGGAAATGGCATAAGCCCCTATGCAGTTTCTGGGGCCTGGTTGTCCGCGCTCCCGCCCCTGATTCGTCCCGACTGCAATTCAATGTTGATCATCGGTCTGGGCGGGGGTGTTGCAGCCGCCTACGTACCCCCGTCGGTCAACGAAATCGACGTATTCGAGTTGGAGCCCGCGGTCGTGGAAGCGAATCATGTCATTCGCGATCGTCGCAACCGCGACCCGCTTGCCGATGGCCGCGTGAAGATCATTCTCAACGATGGTCGCAACGGCCTGGCTCTGACATCAAAGAAATACGACGCGATCGTTTCCCAACCGTCTCACCCGTGGACCGCTGGTGCATCTCACCTGTACACGCGTGAGTTCGCGAGTACGGTCGCTCAGCGGCTGAATTCCGGAGGAATATTCCTACAGTGGATGAACACCGATTTCGTCAATCCAAGTCTATTGCGGTCGCTGGCGGCAACGTTGCTCGATCTCTTTCCACACGTTCGGCTCTACGAGCCAACTCCGGAAAATGCTTTGTTCGTCGCTTCCGACAAGCCGATCCACCCCGAAGCCGTAAGCGAGTCAACACTTGAGTTAGATCCGCGAAATCTCGTTTACTACGAGGAATTTGGTCTGCGCACGCCGACCCATTTGTTCGCATTGCTACGTATCGATGAACCCGAACTGCGCGAACTTGCGGAGGGTGCGGTATTGATTACTGATGAATACAACGTGCTTGCAATGCAGGCACCTCATTTGCTTACCAGCAGAGATACCGAGGGCATGAAATCGTTTCTCGACGCTTACTCCGCTCACAATCAGTCTCCGACGCAGATCCGCAAGAATTGTCCAACTCTCAATCCATCCGTGTTTGGCCTTCGGCTTCTGGCCCGCGAATTAGACTTCGACGTGGACCGGGCTCGCGAGTTGATCGGAGATGAAACCGAAATAAAGCTATACGAGGCATTGATTGCGAGGAACGACAATCAAATCGATCGCTGGGCAGAGCTTCTTCGTGAGGCTGCCAGTCGGGATGGCGATGATCCGCGATCGGCGTTCCTATTGTTGGCACACAGTCGACTTGGTACCTATGCATCGCTATCTGATGATGAGGCACATGAACTTCTCACGCATCTTGATGATCGATACGAAGAATTGCTCGCAGCCGTCGATGGGATTACTCGAAATGAACTCGCCGCCGTCCAAGCGCAAGAGGAGACGCTTGCCTCATTCGAGCCTGATGAAATAGGCCACCAGTTGGCGGTGCGGATGAGAATTCTGTGGCGGATCGCAGACGGGGGACCCAATCGGCGACAGCATAACCTCGAGGCACTCGACCTTATCTCGAGGGCAATCCCATTTCTTGGTCAAGACGCTTTGATCCCATTTTGCGTTGCCGCCGCGGTCGGCGGAGAGAAGCCGAATACGGCCCTTGCCACCTCCGTTGGCTATGCCAATTCTGTCGTTGATCGAATCAAGCAGAAAAAGGTCACTAGCCCTTCGCAGCTGCAAAGTTTGCGGTCGAACTTGATCAAGTGCCGCACGATCATCGGTGAACGTGCTGCGTTTCAGTCCATTTCCAAACAGAGGTACACCGAGGCACTGGAGTACCTGGACAACGTGATTGCCGGCAACGCGTGACGTGTGCCTACGCTTGCTGTGGCTGGACGACAACTTTCATTTGATCGGGATCACCTGAGTGCAATCGCTCGAACCAGCTCGGGCCATCGCTCAACGATATCTTCGCGGTGATCAATGGTGCGACATTGATGATGCCCCGATTCATCAGGTCGATGCACTGCGGATACTCGCCGTTGCATCCGCAGGTACCGCGTAGTGTTATTTCTCGAGTCACCACCGATTGCAAGGGCAATTCAATGGTTGGTGATACGTTGCCAACCAAGGTCACGTTGCCACCTTTGCGGACTGATTCGATTGCGGTTTGCACGGTCGGCGTCGCACCCACAACCTCCAGAGCCACATCGGCACCTCGCCCGCCTGTCAATTCACGGACAACCGCCGGAACATCACATAGATCGCCACGTAGTATTTCGTCGGCGCCAAGTTGCTTGGCCACAGCCAGGCGTTTGTCATTGAGGTCGACTGCGATCACTCGCGAAGCGCCGGCGGCACGCACCGCTTGCAAGGTCAGCAGTCCAATCATGCCGGCGCCAACAACCACGGCGGTGTCGCCCAGCGTGATCGGGGTGACGTTGGCCGCGTGGACGGCGACGGAAACCGCTTCGACCAATGCGGCTTGGTCGAAGGGAAGCGAGTCGGGCAGCCGATAAACGATCCGACGAGGCACGCTGATTCGTTCAGCGAATGCGCCGTGACGCCGGTACTCACCGCACGAGACTCCCAAAACCATTCGGTTGTCGCATAAATTCCCGTCGCCGCTGCGGCAGAAATCGCACTGACCACATGAAACCATCGAGTCGAAAGTGACACGTGATCCGTGTGGCAAGTCGCTGACGTTCGATCCCGTCTCGACGACGATCCCGGCAGCCTCATGCCCCATCACCAACGGCGGGATGCGGCGTCCAGTACTTCCGTCGTAGCCGTGTATGTCGCTGCCGCAGATCCCGCAAGCCTCGACTTGAACCAGCACATCGTCGGGACCCACTTCCGGTTCGTCCACCTCGGTGACTTCCATCTTCTTATATTCGGTTAACAGTAGCGCTTTCATCTTTGTGTGATTTCCTAAGTTGACCGGATTCGCCAAAATCGGGATTCGGAATAGCGACAACTGGCAGTCTATCACAGGTTTGGACGCAATGGATGACGACGAAACGCTGACCGCATATCACGAAGCCGGCCATGCCGTGATCGCCTACGCGCTGGGTGGCACCGTCGATTCCTTGCAGTTGTGGGGTGAAGCGGACCAGTGGCTGCCGGAACGATTCGGCGACTGTCGGATCCATTGGGGCAAGGTCGATCCCAACAGCGATTGGCAGCGGCACCGCGAGATTCTGACGATCCTGGCTGGACCTGTCGCAGAAATGGTCTACCGGGGTGAGCCGTACCATCCCGCGCACTATGGACCGTGGCAGGACGATTGGCAACGTGCGTGGACAACCTGCCAGGCACTGGCGGCAAGTCCAGAACGCCAGACCATGTTGCTGGAAGGAATGATGAGGCAACTGGATGCTCACGTTCGGAGCGACCGATGTTGGGCCGCGATCGCTGCGTTGGCCGACGAGCTGGCGGCTCACGAGACGCTGGAACGGGAGCAGGTCGCGGAAATCCTGCGGTTTTGGATTCACTCCGCTTGTTAGTTGGACAGCGATACTATCAAGCAGGCACATGTTGTGAGCTGCGACGCTGTCGCTAGTCATCGGGATCGAGACCGAGCGCCAGGTGGATCTCCATCATTTTTGAACGGTCCTCAGTGGATAAACCTGATGCGCGATCGATGCGCAGCTCGGCCTTTTGTCCGCAAGTCGGCAATGACGCTTTGACGTGGATCAATCCATCGGTGTCGTAACGGAACTCGACGTCAACGGGAGTTCCCGCCGGCAGGTTAGGCGGCAGGTCATGGACAACACAACGACCAATCCGAGTCGCATGACGACCCCGCGTGTCACCCCCTTCGATCACTTCAACGGCGACACTCGGTTGATTGTCGTGAATCGTCTCAAAGCGATTGGCATGACTGGCAGGGAGTCGTGTATTCCGCGCGATCATCACATGGTTGCGCGAGCGGGCGGTCTTCTTGTCGACGCCTAACACGCCCAGGTTGTGAGCATTGACGTCCGTGATTCTTATTTTCGGATCCGGCAGTTCGAGTTCGGTGCCGTCCTTGGCGTTCAAAGTGGCAGCATAGACCGCGGCACCGTGAGCGACCGCCTCGTCGGCAGAGACTGAATAGTCCGGCTCCATGCCCGACTCGCGCAGCAGCATTACTCGGACCTGTGGCATCCGCGTCGACCCGCCGACCAAAATGATCTTATCAATCTCGATCCATGTGAGCCCCGCGTCGGCGACCAACTTGCGAATCGTGAACCGAGTGCGATCAAGTAAATGTGCGGTGATCTCCTCGAACTCGTCGCGTGTCATCAGACTCTGCAGCACGTGTCCTTCGTAAGCCGCGCGGACGCTGACGCGTTTGCGGGACGTGAGCGAGTGCTTCAGTTCTTCTGCTTCACGCCACAGGAATTGCTCTCCGCTTTTCGACGCGGACGGACGCACGTCGTGTTTTAGCGAAAACTGCGCGTCGATCCAACGCGACAGGCATTTATCCCAGTCCATTCCGCCCAGCATGGCATTCCCGTCGGTCGCCACCACGTTGATCTTGGTTCCGTCTACGTTCACGATCGATGCGTCGAACGTGCCTCCACCAAGATCGTAGACCAGAATCGTTTGGGACTCTTTCTTGCCTCGCTGCTTGTCGATTCCATAAGCAATCGCGGCCGCCGTCGGCTCGTTGATGACAGCTTTAACATCCAATCCTGCAAGCAGTCCGGCGTCCATTGTCGATCGACGTTTGGGCTCGTTGAAGTAAGCCGGCACCGTGATGACGGCCTGTTGCACGGGGCAGCCAAGTTTCGCCTCGGCGTCTCGACGCAACTTGCCGAGGATCAGCGACTGAATCATCTCGGGCGGATAAACCTGACCATTCAGCGTGTGTGAATAGACATCGTTCCCCATTTCCCGTTTTGCGAAACAGGCGACTTGTTCGGGTAGAAGTGCCATCGCCTTGATTGCTTCTTTACCGACGGAGATACCGTCGCTTTCGAAGAGCACTGCAGAGGGAGTCGTCGAGTCACCTTCACTGTTTGCAATTGTGTAGGGCTGACCCCGCTGATCGACGTGCGCGATCACGCTGCGCGTCGTGCCAAGATCGATACCCACGATCGGCGGAAGTTCCTTACTCAACGGGAGGGCTCCGAACACGAAATTCGACGGTTCACACTACCATGATACGGTAGAAAAGAGCGTTCGATTCGCTCCGGCATTCTGCATATAGATCGTAAACCAGCTCTGTCCGTCCCACGTGGACGGAGCCCAACGCGTCAAGTCGACCTCATACGAATCGGAGCGTCCGATGTCGAGTATCAGATCGGGGAGTTTAACGGCACCCCAGGGAGGTGCATCGCTAAATTGACGACCCGGTCGAAGGTCCAAGCCGAGGAAGATGCGTTTGGAGTAGCCGCCTGGGGTGTGATAGTCGATCACGAAACCGACCTTGGAAAAGGGATCAATCTCAGCCATTTTTTGAGACGCTGAGCCAACGATCTTCAACTGCTTGACCCCACTGAGCTCAATCCCAACCGCCGCTTCGCCTCGGCCATCGGGGCGAGGACCCATGCCCAGGGTGAACTCGTTTCCCTTGCGATTTGCGAAGTCGCTCTTGGACTCCGTTGACGTTTTTACTCGATAGCCGAGAACCTTCGAGGGTGCGGAGGTTCCAGCCACGGATGATTCGTCGAGTTCGTCTGCAACCAATGCCTGCAATTCGGCCAGCCGCGCTTGGATCTTTTTCAGGTCGAGTCCTTGTGAGTTTGGTTCTGCTCGCTTGTACCACTGATAGGCATGCAGATGAAGATTTGTCTGCCCAGTGGAAGCACTTGTTTGGTCGGCGATCCTATACCAGCCGTCAGCGACGGCCATTGCGTCGGCCATTGCGTCGGTCGGGCCAGACTGCGACGCGAGTTCTCGCACGGCAGCAGAACGCAATTCAGCGTCCGCACCTAACGCTAACGGTCCGAGTCCCTGGTCCCATTGGCCGCGCACAAAGCAGAGGTATTGGCCCACCTTTTGATTCGCCTCGGGGTCATCTTTGGATTTCTTGAGCGTCTCAAGGGCTGCCAGGTATTCGTTGAATTTTTGCTCACGGGCCTCGATTTGCGAGCTGATTTCCTGTAGCGCCGCCAATCGTGACTTGGCGGTACGTGACCCGAATTCCTCGGATGCGAAAGCGGCAAGCGACTTCGCCAATTCAAATTGATCTTGCTGTCCGCAATTCGTAACCACCGAAATGACTGCATCCAAGAAACTGTTGATCTGCGCAGCGGATAGATGGCTCGCCGCGTCTCGTAGCGACTGAGACTTCAAGCGATTGGAATCGACATCCGAGTAATGAGCATTCAGATTGTCAACGATTCCTAGCGCCAACGCATATTCTCCCTCACGAGTGAATATGTCATGCGCGACTTGCCATAAGGCATAACGGCCTGCCGCATCATCCGTGGTTTCCTGTCCGTCCCGGTGCATCAGCTTGGCTAGCTCGATCTTCTCAGCTCTCGTTTTCGCATTGCGGTAGTTGTCCTCGTACAACTCTCGCACGAGAGACATCTTTTGCTCGAGCTCGGTTTGCGACGGCAGCGGTGATTTTTCGATTTGCGGCACGGAAGCCTCCGCAGTCGTGCTGGAATGCGCGAGATCGGCAATGGATTTTTGGTGAGGCTGTGGTGACGGAATCGACGGACGACTCGGTTGAGCGGGAGGTTCAGGCGTTGGAAGCTGTCGCGGCGATGAATCGCGATTCGCCGTCGCGTTGGCGGCCGCAACCGATGGTGCTTCGAGGGATGGCGGGGGAGTTTTGGTTGCCGCATGGCGCGGAGTCAGATCTTGGGTTATTGGTTTCGCTGCCGGATCGGTTGCACGCATCAATCCGAGTGATTCAATCCAGGAAAGATCGATCGCAAATCGCCCTTGCTTGACGCCGATGCCTATCAAGGCCAAGGCGACAATGCACATCAGCGTGGAAAGTCGCGAGTAAGTCCAACCCGATGTCGCAGATTTGGCTGGCCTCCTGCGTTTTCTTATTCGAACGTTTGGCGCTGCTCCGCGTCGCCGCGATGTTGGATGAGGCATCTCAACGGAAGGATCGATGTTGGGTAGACTCATCGCGGGACGAGCTTCGACAGGCTTTTCTTTCGCCAACGCGTTTCTTAGTGCATCGTCGTAGGCAATCTTCTTCTCATCATTGAGCAAACAGAGTCGTGCTGCCGATACTTGATTCGACAATTGCTCAGCCATCTCCGCCTGTTCGCCGTTGGTCAGGTCGTGCAGGAACGCCAACTGCTTATCAGCCGCCATGTCGATGACATCCGGGTCATTCTCGTAGATCGTGATCCCCAACAACCGATAGTGATTCGGTGGTTGCTCGTCCGGCGGAATCCCGAGCCATTTGTGGAGCGGATCAAACATTTCAAGGTTTGCGACGACGGGCAGTCGATGGGTGGGTCGTGTGCATCTGGTTGTAGCCAGAGGAGACTATCTTATGATCTGGCCGCCGGGCCGAAAACCGTTACTGCCGCGAATCAGCCGCCCACGAAGCGATCACACAGCGATCTGGCTGCGCTGATGTCATCGGTCCCAGTTACCACGACTCGACCGTCGCGAAACAGCGTCAAACTATGATCGGTGTCGGGAAACAGTCGCACAAAAAACGGAGTCGATTGTACGCGACCAATCTTGGCCCACCGTTTCGCCATGTGTGCGAGATCAACCTGCGGGTCGGCTGTGTTGCTGAACTGTACCGCGTCGCGTCCGCACAGCACTGCCGCAGACTCGGATTCGACGGCACGTTCCCCGTCCAAGAATTCGAGATCTCGCTTTACGCAGGCCGGGCACTGATCGGCGATTTCAGATGTGATCTTCAATTCTCGGATGCGATTGCTCCAGAGATCAACCGACAGCAATGTATCCCGCACGGCACTTCGGTTGCCCGATAGCCACTTGATCGCTTCGCTTGCTTGCAGGCTGGCAATCAAGTGCGTGGCGGAACCAACAACGCCGGCGGTATCACAGGTATCGACCGCGGCAGCTGGCGGCGGCTCTGGGACCAGGCAGCGAAAACATGGTGACCCTTCGCCGCGAAAGAGTCGCACTTGGCCGGATGCGCCAACGCAGCCGCCATGAACCCAAGGCGTGGCTGTCGAGATCGCCCAATCGTTCAGCAGAAATCGTACCAGAAAATTGTCGGCTGCATCGATGACCAGATCGACGTCGCGGAGCATCCCACGGATGTTACTTGACGTGACATCGGCAACAATCGGCGAGATCTCGATCGAACTATTGATGCTGGTCAGTCGCTCGCAGGCGGCATCTGCCTTGGACCGGCCTTCGATCGCGTCTTGTTCGGTATACAAAGATTGTCTTTGAAGGTTTGTCCATTCGACCACATCCCGATCGATCAGTCGTAAATGGCCAACACCGGCTCGGGTCAGAATCTCCGCAGCCACGGTGCCCAGCGCGCCGCAGCCCAACACAGCCACTTTGGACGCGGTGATCCGGTCATGTCCGTCGACACCGATCGGCGCGAACTGAATCTGTCGAGCGTATCGTTGCGATTGGGAATCACTGCTCATGACGGACCGTGGCTGATCGAGGGACGGATAGATAAGTTAATATTTCCAATCCGATCTTGAATGCTCCCGGAGTCCCTGGCAAGCCAGCACCCGCCGAATGACATGCTCATCCAAGCCAAATATCGAATTAATCCGGCAACGTGCCGATCTCCTACGCGAATTGCGTCAATTTCTTGACTCTCGCGGTTTCCTGGAGGTTCAGCCGCCATGTCTCTGCCGGGATTGCGTGGTCGATGCTTACATCGACCCGATTGTGGTGGAGTCGAAGGAATTCATGCTCGGACTGGACTTGCCGCAACAGTTCTTTCTGCAATCTTCGCCTGAGTCCGCCATGAAGCGGATGTTGGCTGCCGGCGCGCCGTCGATCTACAGCCTCGGACCTGTTTTTCGCGCCGGCGAACGTGGTGACTTGCATAACGTCGAGTTCACTATGTTGGAGTGGTATGAGTTAGAAGCAGATATCGACGCTGGCGTCGAATTGCTTGGCGAACTTGTCGCCACCGTGCTAGGCTGTGACGGATTCGATGTCAGTAGCTATCGCCAGATCTTTCAGGACTCATTCGGGTTCGATCCAATTGATGTTGATTTAAGGATCATTCAAAAGCACGTTGCACGAGTTGATTCCAACTTGGTGAAATCCATCGGCGACGATCGTGACCTGCTGCTCGACGCGTTGCTTTCTCAGATCATTCAACCAACGCTCGGCGTGAATCGGCCCCTGATCGTTAAGAATTACCCACTTAGCCAGGCTGCGTTGGCAAGGCAGGCGGCGGATGATTCTCAATGCGCCGCTCGGTTCGAGATATTTGTCGACGGTATTGAACTGGCCAACGGCTACGACGAGTTGCGAGACGCCGAGGTTTTGCGGGAACGATCACTCGCATCCAACGAAAAACGCGTAACGTCAGGGCGGCGTTCGCTTTCCGTCGAGACATCATTGATGGCAGCGATGCGAGCGGGATTGCCCCCCTGCAATGGTGTTGCCCTGGGAGTGGATCGTTTGCTGATGATTCGTACAGGCGCGAAATCACTAGCGAATGTGATGCCATTTCTAATCGATTTCGCTTGAAAAAAAGGAACCTTCGCATTTGGGCACGGCCAAGGTTAGAATGGAACATTCTTGAAAGGGGATTGGTCATGGCAACGCCCGATACCAAAACGCGACGATTAACAATCAACGCTGCGTTCTTGAAGGATATCAAGGACGATAATCGGGACCTCAAAATCCTGATGGACAGGATCCTGCCACTGGCTCAACACCAGCAAACGGCGACCAACCACTGGCCCGAAATGATTCGTCTGTTCGCCGATCTTCGCGATCAACTCGCACTGCATTTTTCCCTTGAAGAGGCATACGGGTACTTTGACGATGCCATCGTATCAGCGCCACAGTTGAGCGCCAGCGCAGAGTCATTGCGGGGTCAACATGCCTTGCTGTTCGAGCGAATTCGTGATTTGGCCGACGCGGCCCTCGAAGTATCTGCTGACAGCGAAGAGCAAGTCTCGCGGTTTCTGGCAGACTTCGATTGTTTTCGCAAAACGTTCGAGGAGCACGAAGAAGCTGAATTGAAGCTGATTCTCGATGCACTCGATGATGACATTGGCGTAGGTGATTAGAGGCAGCGCTGATTCGTCGTGACCGCATGGCTGCGGTCGATCCCCGGCGGAAGCCGATGAATCGGGTGACTACAAGCGGAAGCCGATGAATCGGGTGGCGACGAACATCAGCGACGGCCTGCCAGTGCGTCGCGGGTCGATAGTCTTCCAACGATCGCCACGAAACTTGGGACCAGAATCGTGCGCACGTAAAACGTGTCGATCAATACGCCCAAGCCGAGTGCAAAGCCAAGTTCGATGATCCCGCGTAGTGATGTCCCCGTACCGGTGTTTGCGAATCCAAGCCAAGTCGCAATCGGCGGCAGCCACGCTGATGCCGTCATGCTGAAGAAGGTTGCTGCCATGACAAGACCGCAGGCAGTGATGATGCCGCCGGTACGAGAAACCGCGCGACGCAGTGCGGCCAGCCAGCCAAGATTGTTTTGTTCTTCCACGATTCGAGTCACCAGGTAAACGTTGTAGTCCTGTCCAACGGCGACCAAGATCACAAACAAGAACAACGGCAGTTTCCAATCGAGTCCAACGAAATCATCTCCATACGCTTCTCGAAAAAAGAGCAGTGTCAATCCTAGTGTTGCGTAATAACTGATCAGTACAGTCACGATCAGGTACAAGCAAAGGACAATTCTGCGTATGACCAACACGAGTACTGCGAAGACGGCGAGCACGACTGCGATCTTGATTCGTCGATTGTCTTCCAATGTGACGCTACGGAGGTCGATGATCGATGGCGTCGTGCCGGTCAACAGGACGCTTGATCCTTGCCAATCAGAGCCTTCCATCGTCGTTTGATTGCCAAGGAAGCGGCCGAGGCTGCTGACGATCGCAGCCGTTTCGATCGAGAAAGGATCCCCGTCAATGGTGACGTCGAGCCGAGCCAGACGGTCGGCGAGGTCAGGGCGGGAGGAGAAGAAGTATCGCTCTGCGATGCGGTGATTTTTCAGCGCACGACGTTTCCACGAGTCTCCACTCAACAAACTCATGTCGCGATCCGGGGGGAAATCGCCCAGCGGATCGTCGACCGTGCGGACCGTCGCGACCCCCTCGACCTTGTACAATTCCGTAGCCAAATCCTTGATCTTCTTTTCGAACTCTTTCCTTGGGACTTCGTCCTTACGTACCATCAAAACGGTGACCGGGTTGATCTCACCAATCTTGAAATGCCGCGACATCAGACGCAATCCCCGACGACTGGCAGCAGAGTGATTCAATTGACTGCTCAGGTCGTACGTGACCGCGTTCTCGTTGGTAAGCCCGTAGACACCAGGAATCGAAAGCAACACAACTCCCACCAGCAGGGTTGTGATTGGGTGTCGTGTCAGCATCAACGCGATCCAACTCCACATCCCACCGGTTGGCGAATTTCGCCCAGTGCTCGAATCGCCGAACAGAGACATTCGGCTGGCACTATTGTCGGGGATCCTTGACGGCCAGAACACTTTGGGACCGATCGCCCGCAGCAGCGCGGGCGTGAGCGTCGTGCAGACCAGCAACCCAACGAGCAGACAGATTGCGATGATCGGGCCAGTGTAGTGGAACTTGCCGAAACGCGCGATCCACAACATTCCCAGGCCGACAACGGTTGTCATCGCGCTTCCCATCAACGCACCCATCACATTCGAGAGTGCGTTACGGCAGGCGATCGGCCAGGGTGATTTGGCTGCTTCCTCACGAAGCCGCGCGATCAGGAACAGGCAATAGTCTGTGCCCGCACCAAACAGAATCACAACCACAAAGATTCTGCTGGTGGTAAAGACACGCAAATCGAGACCGGGAATCGTTCCCTCGATCGACCAACTGGTCAGCAGGGCGACCAGGGAAGTGGACACAAGAACCGCAAACCCAATCGAGATCATCGGGATCGCGACCAGCAGTGGCGCTCGATACACGGCCGCCAGGATCAACAGGATCATGACGACCGTAATCCACTCGGTGTAACGAATCGCATCGCGCGCGGCCAGCAAAGTTTCGCCGCCGATCGCCGCTGATCCAGTCATCAGCAATTGCAGTCCCGGCTGCGTGTAATGCTTACTGTAGGCGAGCACTTCGTCGATCATCGATTGGACCGATTCCACGGTGGCGATGTTCTGAGTCGCCGCTAACTCGCTGGAGAGCTGCATCACAGCCAGGCGGGCACCCTCACGATTCAAACGATCGCCGATCACCGGATCGTCCCAAGAAAGCACGTCCAACAGCGAACTCCAATCGTCAAGATCGCGATCCTCGATTGGGATTGCGATTTTCGGCAGATCGGGCATCAAGATCAGCGCGGCCTCGAAGTCCTCGCCGAGTGCCTCTGCGGAGTCGCCCCATGCTTCCAGCAGTTTTCCGCGGTCCCAGTGAGCGATCGCCATCCGCGGTTCACGCAGAGTAGGCGCGTCGTCAGGAACCTGCTCGGCAATCCGCTCGTAGAATCGCTCGTCCGCCGTGATCGACTGATCAAAGGCTTGCCGTGCCAGCTTGATCCAGGTTGCTGACTTTGAATTGTCGTCGGGTGGTCCTCCCTGATAGCCGTATTGAATGGCTCGCTGCCAACACACTTCCCCAAGCCGATGGTAGAGTCGACGCAGCAAGTCGAGACCAACAATGTCGTCTGTCTTGGTCAGCGGAGAGGCATCGCGACCGAGTACGAGTACGATTTGGCTGCGGCTCCGCTCACCGGGAAATGCTTGGTCAAGCAATCGGCCACCGGCAACACTGCTCATCGTCGCCGGCAAATACTCGAAGTCGCCATCGTAGGCGACGCTGTTCCAGGGCGGGGCGGCGAGCCGAACCACGACCGCGACGACGACCCAGATCAGCAATACCCACCGCCATCTGCGAGTGACGACGCGCGCCCATCGTTGCGAAAGTGAGCGATGCATCGGCTGCTCAGGTTGTGCTTGAATCAGGGGGAATCACGGGCGGATCACGGGGGAAAGCGACCCACAATGTAACAGCATTCCGCCACGTTGTTGGCCACGTACCGTGATGCCTCTATTTTGCCTCAACGCTGGGCTTGGGGGAGTCTGGGGCACGTTGACGCGGCGAGCCAGCCGGCTCAGCACCCATCGTTTTCAACGCATTCTGCAGCGTGTCACCGCTGATGCTGCCGGGCAGTCGAATGACTTGAATCTCGCCCGTCGGTCGCGCTGCCTCGTCCAGTTGGCGAATCATATCTTCTACCAGTTCCAATAGTGGCTCGCCCTCGGCGCTGACCAACAGCGTATTGCCGATGTCATCGATCCCCAAAGACAGCTTGCCTTTGAATGAAAAGTCTGCACCGCCACCATCACGGCCACTGTCGGAACTCTGGAATTCGCTACCGCTGCCGTTGCGGCTTTTCGTGGCATCCTCTTTACCACCACCGCCGCCATTTTGACCTCGGCCTGGACCACTGAATGCCTTGTCATTGCTGCTCAACAAGTCTCGGTAAGCTTCCTTGACGGTCTCGGCGATCTTTTCGGCCTTTCCATATTCGACTTTGATTAACCGCGTGAATCGTGTCTTCCGTTTGTTGACGGGTTCTGGGACGTCCCACAACTCGATCAGCTCTGCAATCGTGCGAAGCTGTTCGCCAGTTGCCCCACTGACAACTAAAGTGTTTGTATCGGGGTCATCGACGAAGCGAAGCTTGTTTCCTTTGCCCAAACCGGAGGGCTCCTCCTCCGTGTTCTCATCACCATTTCCCCAATACCAACTGTAAAACGCGTCGGCGGTGTTGTCGTCGCTCTCGTCCGCATCGCGAAAATAGTCTTCGAGGTTCAATCGCATCCAGAAAGCCGTCGCATGCTCGATGTGGAAGACCTGATAGGGTCGCTTCGGCGGTGATACCTGTAGCATCAAATTTTCGAGCTGATCAAGCGCGTCGGTGTCCGGGCTAATCAGAACCAGATTTCCTGAACTGTCGATCTCAATCCGCACGGCCGCCGGTGCTTGATTGGGTCTCGACGTCCGTTCGTCCTCTCGCGGTTCACCGAACGCGTGGTCAAACTCTTGGGACGAGCGAATGGCCGGTGGCGTGCTCCGCGAAGCATCATCACCCAGCGTTGCTCCCCGATCGATATCCTGATCGTCAAGCTGATCCGCCGCTTGCTGCATCATTGTCAACCGGTAGCGATCCACATCGCCGGCGTGGGCAAGGTTGTCGTTGGCGCTTTCGTCTTTTGCTTTGGGCGGTGGATCCTGCTCCTTTGCTTTCGTCTGATCGTCCGACGAGTCGGCATTCTCCTTCGTGGATCCATTTTCGTTCGGGTCTGTGAATTCTCCCGCATCGGGCAATTCCAACGGATTGGGCGAAAGACGGTTCCACTGCTGGCGTAGTCGCTGCAAATACTCGAACGTTTCCGGTGTTGCCGAGGCGTCGATCATGCGAACCGTCTTGCTGCTTCCACCGGGAGGCGGTAACTCACCAAGTTTGATCAGCAGCGACTGTACCTCTGCCATTTCATGTTCATTGGCCCACAGCAACACCTGACGGTATCGGGTGTTCGCGGCGACACGAAACTCGTCGGTTTCCTTTGTTTCCTCGTCATTGTTGCCGTAGTACCCGTAGTAGTACGAGCGGCGGCCTTGACTCTTGTTCTTGTCGTCATCTTTTTGGCCCATCAGAAAAGCGATCGATTCCGCTACCTCGGCCGGATCGAGTCGTCGCAGCGGCAAAACCTCGAATTTACGCCCACTACCATCGAGTCGTTCGATTAACGAACTGATGATGAAGCGGTCGGCCGCCGAACCCGACACGATCAACGCGTTGTTGTCTTTGTCGACGCGGACGCGGGTCGTCGGTTCCAAGACGTTCATTTCGCTGACGATTTCGATCAGTTTCTCGGGATCGAGCGATGCCAGTCGGAAGACTTGCACACGCGTCTGGATGTCGGAAAGCGTGACCATCGATTCACTCGGAACGTCAACCCGTTTGAGAAACTCGGTTGCCACGGCGACGCGATCGGGTGGAGCACGAATGATCACGGAGTTCTGCCGCGTGTTGGCGACAATCGAGATCTCAACTTTTTTTTCCGGCGGCGGCGCAGCGTTGTTTTGGCTCCGCATCTGCTGCATCATCTGGATTTGCTGCGGCGTGAGCGGTGTCGCCTCTTTCTTTTCGACACCTAGAAACTGCTCCAACATTTGCTTGGCTTCTTCGGCTGGCAAATAGCGAAGCTTGAATTCAGGTGCCAGCGCTTCGCGACTGGTGCTGTTGCGTTCCTGCTCCAGTAGCTCGGCGACTTGACGCAGGTTGACTGCCGCGTCCATGGCTTCGATTCGGTTGGTCGTTGTCAGCGCGGTCAATTTGCCGTTGCCGCTGATCATGGGTGCCAGTTCTGCGGTCAGCTTCTCTGCCGACAACCAGCCGACGTCCATCGACGTTCGCACGAAGGTGTAGGGTTGAAGCCGCGCCAGTTGCGAAACTTCCACGCGAGGCACAATGGCGGGATTGATCTTCTCCGTCTTGGCAATGGTTAAACCACCATCGATCTCTAACAGCGTGTATCCGCGTGCCAGCAGATAGCGATTGAACAGGTCGCGAGTTTCCTCGACGGTATACCGACCCGGTGACCGCATGTTGACGCGATCCCCCGGAAGCTCCAACCAATCGAGCGGTTGATCGGAAATATCGGCCAGCCACTGCACGAGTTCAACCCAAGGCTGATTGCGGAACTGAAAAGCGACGCGACCGTCTTCACCGACCATCGCTTTGAATTCATCCGGGTCCGACTCTTCGTTGGTGGTGTCGTCGCGGCGGATCACTTTGGGCTCGGGCGATTCATCCTTTTTCTTCTCTGCGCCTGTCGCGTCAGCGGGCTTCTTTTCTTCGCCGGGTTTCGCCGGACCACTTGATGGCGGAGTCGCAGGCCGCCCAACTACCATCGGTTTGCCATCCGGCCCAACCGCCATCACGGGACCGTCGGCGTTGGACGGATGCGAGACGAGGATCGTTAAGAAGAAGGCAATTCCGCAGACGAAGCGTTGGAAGCCAAGCATCGGCACACCATCCGATCAGACGAGACAGACAAAATCAGACATGAAGTATGAATTGTCCGAGCAGCTGAGACAAATGGCTTCTCGCGGGGGTTGGGAATCGCCGTCAGGTTTCTCGGTTCCAGGCCCGATAAGCTCCGCAAAAAGTCCAGCTTACGGGCGATTTTGCCGTGTTGATGCTATTTGAAGCGGTCGCTCGTCGGGATGAAACCGCTGAGCGGACTGAGGTCAAGTCCGTCGGTTTGCTCAGCGAACGCGAAACCGAGTTCTGCGATTCGGTCGGCAGCGGCTGACAATTCGACCACATTGTTCAACTTCAGCGTGACGGAATCGAAGACCGTCACGATCTCATTCAACCTCGACGAGTCGACTTTCGAAGTGACGCTCTTCAGTCGAGCGCCGGCTCGGGCCGCTCGTTTCGCCGCAGTCACTCCATAGGTTGCTTTCGTGGTTGCCTTCGCGGTGGCACGCAAGCTCGCTTCCAGTTCCGCGATCATGCCAGCGACGAACATGACTCGAACACGTTCTGGCGAACTGGCTTCATTTGATTTTCCATCCGTGCGGACGAAATTATGTCGGATTGTGCCTTGGCTCCACGAGACGAACTCGAAGTCCAAACTGCCTGTTGAATGGCCGCCAACATTGACAAGCTCTTCGTCGGCGGTCGTGTGACAACGCAAGCAGCTCTGTGCGACGGAGTAAACGTTGCTTGGATTCCGCATTCCGGCGGTCACGCTTCGCGTGATGCGCTGGACTCGATGCTCTGGCGATTCGGTCAGTCGTGTGATGCCCTCGCCGCCGTAGTCATGATGCAAATCCAACCAGTCTCTTGCCGCGCCATGGCATGATTCACACGAAACGCCTGCGATCACATGAATGCCAACAGCGGTCTTTGCTTGCTGTGTGTAGTGACAGGCAACACAGCGTCCTTCATTCTTGATCGAACGAAGACCCAGCTTGGATGCAATCTGTTTTGCTTCGGGCCGACGGTGCAGTTCGTCGAAAGTCTGAGCGTGCGGAGTCTGCTTCCAAACTTGAATGTCAGGTGCGTGGCACTTGACGCAAGATTCGTTGCCAAGCACCAAGTGTGGATCGGCTGGTGCCGCCAATGGCGTCGTCGCCGTGGTGGCAGGTGATGATGTTGCCGCGTAGTTCGATGTCGTCGCAACGCACACGATGGTCAAGACAGTAAGAACAATCAAAACGCTTCGAGACTTTGATCGCATAACGCAGTACTACCAGCTGGCTGTTACGGAAGTGTCGGATTCCAAAGGAAGTCCGGGGAAAGTTGGAATCAATGGTTCGCTATCGAGAGCGGTTGTTGTCAGCGGGCCGACGCAGCGCGGCGCAGTGGGATTCACGCAAAACGACGGCTCGATCGGTTGAATCGATGTGTCGGCAAGGCGGGTTCCGGCGATTCGCACGAACAGACGTTTGGCTGCGGATCCAAGTCCTGAAGTCGCGATCGACCGCTTATCGGATGGAAAGAATCGATTCAGCATGTGGTTTGCACAATGAATGCTGTTTCGATGCTGCGATTCGCGGGTCACGTACTTCGTTGCCAGTGTGACATTCAGACCGTCATCATTGACCGTCCGATAGGGCGTGTGCTGTGGCAGCGCGAGCATGCTTCCCGATGTCTGTTGCAGCGGCAGCGCTTGATCATCAAAAGCTGGTTCATAATACAGCGGGCTGGATTCGTTCGATGCGACGACCGTTTCGAGGGTCCGCTGGTGTACGAACGGATTGCCGCTTGGGTAGATCCATACCGTGCGTGTTCCAAGAATCTGCCAGGCAGCATTCAGCTGGATATCGATACCGTAGTAGTTCATCGCGCCTGGAGAGGAAATTTCCAGGTCTCCGTCATGGCCGTAAGTGCGCAGGCCAGGTTGACACTCCATCATCTCGCCGCACAGACGTTGAATGATTCGTCCCAGTTCTTCGTGGTGCGCCGCGACGCTACAGATCCGCAAACAAAGCCGACCGCGGCGAATCATCTGAATCAGTTCCGAACCGCTGTACCCGCCGAGCATGCCATGCTGTAGCTGACTGGGGTGAGCCGGGTCGTTACCCATCGTGTTGACTCGCAACGCCTCGCTGGGGTAGCGGTCAAGAATTGCAGCAAGTCCCTCGTCTGAGAAAATTGGCAGCTCTCCAAGTCGATGAGTTGTCTCCACGACATCGCGACCAACACGCTGATCGCTGGAATGATTCCAGCGCATCAGGTAACGCGGCCCTTTAGATGTTGCATTCATGGTGACGATCTAGGTGCCCGAATAATCGGATCGACTGGATTGATGGAAGCCACGCGCCGCGCAGCATGATCCGTCATCGCAATCCTAGGTCACATTTCGGCGAACGAATGCTACGAATCGTGTGCGTCAGCCAACAAAAAAAACGGCAGGCTGCACCCGAGTTGCCCTCGCTCCAAAAGAATGCAATCATTCCCGCTGGATGTTCTTCCCGAGCGTGGGTACTCGCCTGGCCGGGAAATGGATGTCCTGATTGTTCGGGCGCGGGCGGCTATGTCGGATACTTGCTGCGATGGTGGTGTCGACGATCAACCCCCTTGCAATGCGACGCATCTCAACACATGGAGGCCGGATTGGGAGTCAAAGGCAAAACCAAGAAACGTCGTGCGGACAACAGGCACAAGAAGACGCGTCCGGTTGACGTTCGCCTTGCGCTTTCACAGCACCTGCACGCGGCCGCGTTCTCCGCGCTGGCGAGATTGCTGGAGTCCGAACCGGGAGCGAAGCACGCTTTGCTGGCCGCAGACGTATTCCGCATGGGGGCCGCGGCGGTGAGTCGGTTTACCTTCTGCCCGGATGAACCGGCCGCATTCTTGACCAAGGTCAATCGGATGATCGACCATTTGGGGCTTGATCGCGATCGTGCGAAATCGGCCGATGTGACGCAACAGGCGGCGAACGAAATCACGCAATCGGCGGAGCTACTGCGGCAGGTGCTGAGCACCGACCAGGTCGACTCGGATTCAGATCCCCAAGTCTTGAATTCGCTAGCCGATCAAGCCGTGCATCGAACCGGCCTGCTAGCTCGGTTGGCGCCGGACATCGCTCAGGAGGTCAAGGACGTTCGTGAGGCTTTGGCGAAGCTCGAATCGGGGGATGATCAGGCGGCATTGGATGGCGTATCCGCGATTCGCTTTCGTTCGGTGATGGCACCCTGGCGGCTGCTGATCCGGGGCATGGTGCACTTTTACGCGGGGCGTTACGACGAAGCGGAACAGACTTGGCGGCGACTTCCGCAAGATCGCCTGCCGCATAGCGT
>CAVPGW010000022.1:0-18474 GCA_963704055.1 Pirellulaceae bacterium
ACTGTCTTACGATTTCAAACGGCACTCTAACGAATGCTCCCAGGATGGTCGCCGTCTCGCGACCGCAGGGCCGACTGATATTCCTCCGGAGTGTCGACGTCGTTGATCGCTTGCTCAGCAGCAAACGGGACGGCGATCTTCTGATGTCGTGCAATCACTCGGTCGACCCCTTCGTCTTCAGCCAATTGAAAGATTTCGCTGGTCATTTCCCACGGCATCAGAGCCGGATGGCCCAGCTTGTCTCCGAAACGCGGGACGATCACGGTTGACGCGTCAGAATTCTCGCCGATCAGCCGATTGATGATCTGGCTGGATAATGTGGGCAGGTCAGCTGGTGCGATAAAACAGCGGTCGCCGGCCGTCGGCTGAAATTGACTTTCCAGATGTGCCAAGCCAATCTGGATAGAGGCTTTCATGTCGCGCGGTGGATCCACGGGCTGGACAATCTGCACCGGCCAACGCTCGCACGCACGATAGAGCTGCGGATCGTCGCATCGAACGACAACCACAATATGATTGACTTGGCTGGATGTCCAAGCCTCCAGTACCTGGTCGATCAGTCTGCCATTGCGCCACGGGAGCAACAGTTTTGGCTGCCCCATGCGGCGGCTTCTTCCTGCGGCGGGCACGATCGCGTAACATTTGGTGGAAAGTTCGCTCATGTTGCAATCCAGCTCAACGAGGCATCCATCATGACCTACGATGTCATGCAACATACTCGGAAACTCCGAGAGCTGCTCGATTCTCAAGTATCGTTTGTCACGATCACGCTGCTTGACATCCGCGGCAGTGCACCACAAATCGCCGGCGCCAAAGCAATTGTGACTTCCGGCGGGATCGAAGCGGGAACAATCGGCGGGGGAAAAATCGAGGCTGCGGCGATCATCCATGCTCGGCGATTGTTATCCGATGAAAGTGGCACAAGCTGCGAAATGGTAACCTGGAATCTGCAAACCGATATCGGCATGACCTGTGGCGGCGAAGTCAAATTGTTCTTTGAAGTGCACAACCAAGTCGACTGGCCGATCGCGGTTTTTGGTGCTGGACATATCGCGCAGTCACTCGTCCCCATGCTTTGCCAACTCCATTGCCGAGTGACATGTTTTGACACCCGCCCTGAGTGGCTCGCCAAGTTGCCTGACCACCCGAAGCTCGAGAAACGCTGCGTCGACCCGTTGTGCGAGGCCGTCGCCGATCAACCTGCCAACACGTTCTTTGTGTTGATGACCAAGGGACACGCAACCGACCTACCAATACTAGCCAAGATTCTAACGACCCGTGATGCGCCTTACGTCGGCGTGATCGGGAGCCCACAAAAGGCCAGTGTGCTCCGTCGCGATCTTGCTGCACAAAACGTTTCTGCCGAAAAGATTAAGTCCTTCTTCTGTCCAATGGGACTGCCGCTTGGCAACAACACACCGGCCGAGATCTCGATCAGCGTCGTCACCCAGTTGATCCAGCAGCGTGACAAACTTGGGATCCTGAAACACAAGGTGAAAGATTTTTGATCGCCCGTTGCTTTCGACGGCGAGCCTATTCGTCGCTAAATTTGCACAGGCGATCCAAAGGCATGTTCCAGGGCTACTTTTCCGCACAATCGTGGCGAGTCATTGTTGCTCGGTTGTCCCAACCGAGATTGCATCGACCCCTCGGTTGGGACAACCGAGCCACAATAGAAGTCGGCTTTCGATGAGTTACAATACAGTGTCCGGTTACGATCGCAGCGGGAAAAGTGCAGAAAGCCGATGTCTCAACCTAACAATTTTTCGATATGGTCACTCGTCTGCCTGATCAGTATGCTTGGCAGCGCCGGTAGCAGCGAACGTCTTTATGCCCAAGCAGGACTCCGCGAATCCTTGGAAAAATTGGACCGCAACGGTAACGGTGCCATCGACCCGGACGAGATCACGCCTCTGTCGCGTCCCTATTTCGAGCAGCTCATGAGGGCTGGTTCGCGCGAACGACGATTCGATCTTGATCGGCCCAACAAGATCAGCGACCTGCAAGAAATTGCCCGTCGCTACTACGCCGCGCGAAATGGCATGACGGAGGATCGGCGGGTTCGCGTGAGCGGTCAAAGTGAAAGCACGGTGTTGCCATTTGGCCCCCAACCGGATCAGCCTTTGGTGCCTGAATTCGGATTGGCGGAAATGAAGTTCCCCTACACTCAAGATGATTTGGACTTCGCTGACCGCACCATGCGAAGCCACGACGAGAACCGGGATGGATACATCGATCGGGACGAATCATCGAGACACAAATGGACGCATCGCAATCCGTTTGCCGATGACTTGAACAAAGATGATCGTCTGAGCCGACTGGAATTGACTCAGCGATACGCGCGGCGGCGGCTATTGGATCGTTGGTCGCACGAGTTTCGTAAAAAGGACTGGCGAACGGGGGGCGAAGTTCGCGCATCGCGAGAGCCTGAGGAGAGGCAAGACGAGTCGCGGTGGTGGCGTCAAGGAGGAAGTGACTTCTGGCTGACCGCCAGTCTGCTGGGGAGATTCGATTCTGATAAGAATGGTCGTTTGAATCAGCAAGAAGCCGAAGGTCTGGAAATCCCGATTGCTCGTATCGATACGGATCGTGACGGTGAACTGACTCGAGAGGAGCTTTTCGACTATATCAGAGACGAACAAACGGAGGCCGGTGGTTCTGATGGACTACCGGATTGGTTCTATGAATTGGACGCAAACCAAGACCGGCAAGTCGCCATGCACGAGTTCGCGACGGAATGGACGGATGAAAAGCTAGAGGAATTTGCATCCTTTGACACCAGCGGGGATGGTTTATTGACGGCCGAGGAAGTGCTCGATTCCAAACCGAGCGGCGACCGTAGCTTCCGCAACAATACGGCCGAGGTGTTGCCGCCTCGTAAGACGGTCGTTTCGGAGATCGTCGTCCAGGAAGATTACTTGATCGGCGACCTGAATGTTCAGCTTTCCATCACGCATACGAATGTCGCTTCCTTGGACGCCTATTTAACGGGGCCTGATGGGCAACGGATCGAGTTGTTCACGGAAGTCGGTGGCCGTGGCGACCACTTCGACGAAACGATCTTTGATGATCAATCACAGGAACCGATTGCGAGGGCCATGCCACCCTACAAGGGAGCGTTTTCGCCCGAGGGCCTGCTGCAGCAACAGCCGGGTTTGAGTTACTTCAATGGCACGAGCGTCAATGGAGTTTGGCAGTTGATCGTGCGAGGCACTCGCAGCGATCGATTCGGCATGCTGCACAACTGGGCGCTGTTGGTCACACCTCAGGAGCAGATGCTCGGCGAAGCAGCCCCCGCCCCCATCGCCGAAGACTAGTTCGTAGTGACCCGATTCATCGAGTAGTAGCCGGACAACTGCATCAAGATGCCGATGCAAGGCCTGCGCTGGTGAATTCCAGCTTCACGACTGGCGGCCTTGGCGCGTGATCTGCGTGAACTCTTTCACTCGCTCGGTGAGTGCGGTTTCGGTCGGCAATCGTTCCATCGAACTTGCTCCGTAGAATCCGTCAACGCTCTGCAGCCGATCGAGCACGAATTGCGCGTCGCTGGGCATCGCGATCGGACCGCCATGGCACAGAACGATCACGTCCTCGCGTACGCTGCGTGCGGCTTCGGCGATCTCGGCGACCCGGGGGATGCAGTCCTCCAGTGACAGCGCGGTGTGGGCACCGATCGATCCGCTGGTGGTCAGACCCATGTGGGCGACGATAATGTCGGCTCCCGCGGATGTCAGTTCCCGTGACTGCTCAGCGTCGAAAGCATAGGGTGTTGTCAGCATGTTCAGTTCGTGCGCGGCGGCAATGCACTCGACCTCCAGTCCAAATCCCATCCCCGTTTCTTCCAGGTTGGCTCGGAAGGTGCCGTCGATCAGGCCAACGGTGGGGAAGTTCTGAATTCCGGCGAAGCCGAGATCTTGGATTTCTCGCAGGAATTTGTCGCGGAGCATGAACGGATCGGTCCCGCAGACGCCGGCCAATACGGGTGTGTGGGTGACCGCCGTGATCACTTCATGAGCCATCTCTTTGACGATTTCGTTCGCGCAGCCGTACGGCATCAGCCCCGCCAATGAACCCCGACCCGCCATGCGATAACGACCTGAGTTGTAGATCACAATCAGGTCAATTCCGGCGGCTTCTTCGCATTTTGCGCTGATTCCCGTTCCTGCTCCGCCACCGACGATCGGCAGCCCTTGCGAGATCTTTGCTCGGAATCGTTTTAGAATGGTTTCGCGTGTTTCGGCCATGCCGTTTCCTTTGTGATCGCGCATTTGGGCTGACAATGCCACTTCGAGCTCGTAGTCACCGCATTCCTGCGGTTGCCACGTCAAAAACCCGGTGAATCGGGTCACTACGAACTGAAAGTCGCCGTCCAGTTAGGAATCATCCCCAACGAGCATTCTAAACTGTTCCACCAACGCATGAGAAAACTCGGTGTCATTGATGTGATACGGAAGTCGAACGATCCGTCGTTGTTCGGTTTGCTCGATCTGCGCCTCCAGTTCGTCGAACAGCGCCGCGTCAGCCTCTGGGTCGTAAAAGGGTTGGCCTTCCGCATCAAGCATCGATACACCTCGCAATGGAATCAGCATGACCAACGGCGAGGTCGATCGATTCAACTTGTCAGCAATCCAGCGGGCGGACTGGCGGTTTTCATCCGCGGTGGTTCGCATCAATGTGACTTGAGCGTTGTGAACATGCAAATTCCGATCACGGAACTGCTGGGGAACTGTATCGACGCCACCGAAGTTCACCATATCCAACGCACCGAGACTCAGAACGAGTGGAACGCCTGCTTGGATGAGTGCATCGAATCGATTCGGACCGGCTGGAAAGACGCCGCCCACGATTTCGTCAGCGACTTCGGTTGTTGTGATGTCAAGTACACCGCAAATCAAGCCGGATCGGACAAGATGTTCCATTGCCCGCCCGCCAGTCCCCGTGGCGTGAAAGACCGAGACAGTCGTACCCCTTCTTCTCAAGCTCTTCGCGAACTGCGGTGACGCATGGTGTGGTCACGCCGAACATTGTCATGCCGAGACAGCGGCGCGATTCCAGAGGCTCGAAACGGTGAGAAACCATCCCGGCCATCGCGTGCGCCGCATTGGCAAGGACACGCTGAGACACAACGTTCAGGCCCGCGATGTCGACCACCGAGTACATCATCGTGATGTCACTGCAATCGACGTAGGGAGCCGTGTTGCCACTGGCAACGGTGGACACCATCAGCTTCGGCATTCCGATCGGAAGTGCTCGCATCGCTGCGGTAATCAACGCGGTTCCTCCGCTGCCACCGATTCCAATCACTCCCGCGACTCTTCCGGACGACTGTTCGCCAAGTAGAAATTCCGTGAGTGCTTCGCCGATCGCCGTGACGGCTGTGCCACGGTCGTCTGCCGATATCGAGCGACCGGCAAGAACTTGCTCACGCGTCACATCGGGCTGAATCGACGGCGGCGACAACGTGCCGACGTCCACCATTTTCACCGCCACACTCACCTTCCCATGATACAGGGCGTTCTTGAGACACTGGGCCACGAACGCCAACTCGTCACCCTTGGTGTCCATGGTCGCGACGGCATAAACAACAGGATTCATGCGACAGGTTCTTCACTCCAACATTGCGAGGGTGGCCGGCGGTCGAGCGTCAGCGAGCCCCCGGAATTCCATTGGCTCGCACCTGGGGGCTCGCTGACGCTCGACCACCAGCCACCCGCTGTTACGGATCGGCCAACTGAAAGTCACGAAGAGATCTTTACATGATTGCCTAAGCCCAGTCACGTTGGGGGCGACGCCGCAAGCGGTTGGCCTCGTCATCACCGACGAACTCTTCCGTTTCCGGGTCGATCGTCAACTTCCGCTGAAGTATCCAGGACAGGGCCGCAGCATGACAGGCAACGTGAGAACGCCGCATCACGGTCGGATTGCAGACCGCCTGCTCGCGACTCTTGACGCAATCAAAAAAGTTGCGGGCATGAGCGGACACGTCCAAGCCTCGGACGCGTTTCGTTTGCGCCAGTTCCTCGTTGAGCGATTTTGAGCTTGCCACGATTTCGCCCTCGTCCCCGGTTTCGACCGATCCCGCGTCACCCACAAAGCGAACGGGGCAAGTGCCAAGTCGCGTGATCCAGCGAGGACCACGATCGCCAAAGGGATCCTTCAAAAAGTCGATGACGAGTTTGACACCATTCGCATACGTGCAAGTGATGTTCTTGTCGCTCGGCTCGTAATCGATCGGCATCGTATCGTCGGAGTCATTGGCCCATTGGCAGAGGTCGAGTGTGTGAGCACCCCAGTCCAATAAGCGAGCCCCGGAATCGAAGTCGTATTGACCTCGCCAACGGCCTTGGACGTATTTCTCGTTGTAGGGTCGCCACGGTGCCGGGCCGAGCCACGTGTTCCAGTCACAGACTTCGACGGGAGGCGTTTTCTGAGCAGGCAGCCAAGTATTGTCGAGCGTCGGAACATAGACGGTGGCGTACAGCGTGTGAATCTTCCCAAGCTTGCCGGTCTGAGCCAACTCGACCACCTTGATGAAGTTCGGAACACTCCGCCGCTGCGTGCCTGCCTGAAAGACGCGATTGGTCCGTGCAAAGGTTGCGGAAAGATCCTGACAGTCGCCAATCGTGATCCCGCACGGCTTCTCGCTGTAGACGTCTTTGCCGGCTTCCGCGGCCATCATCGAGGCTCGGGCGTGCCAGCGATCACCGGTGGCAACGATCACCGCATCGATATCATCTCGCGCCAGGAGTTCACGAAAGTCGCGGTACAGTTTCAGGTCCGAGTTGCCGTAGTGATCATCGATGAGTTTTTTGCCGGCATCGCGTCGCGATTGTTGAACGTCCGCGACGGCAACGCACTGCACATCTTTCAACTGTAACATTGCAGTCATGTCGTACGTGCATCGGGGCCCCATCCCGATCACGCCAAGCGTGATCTTCTCGGACGGCGCGACGACGTCGCCGGCTCCGTACGCCTTCGCTGGAAACGAAGTATGGCGCGGCAGCGACAGCCGCACTCGTTGTTAGAAAATCGCGACGATTCGCTATGCCAGATTTTTTCTTCATGGTGAGGATCCTTTGCAATGCAAGGGTGAAGGTTTGGTTTTGGATGTCGGTTCTCAGAACGTGTTTCAAAATGTGAGCCGTAGGCGTTAGCCTCGGGCCCGAACGCGTCAAGCAAAGGAGGCCGGCGCGGCTGCGGCCGTCGGGCTCACAAGATGTGTGATCGAAAATTTCAAAAACACGTTTTCAGGATTCACCCAAACGAACATCGGGAAGGCTCTTCCTCGATCCAAAATCTATCCGCAGTTATACACGATCCCAATGCCAGACGTCGGACCGTAGAAACGAGGTCGCTGCGTTGGCTCTGTGCGGTTAGTCCTTGTCAACTAGTCCTTGTCGGCGCGAAGCACCGAGACGAAGGCTTTTTGAGGGATGTTGACGTTGCCGAACTGCTTCATTTTCGCCTTGCCCTTCTTCTGTTTCTCCAGCAGCTTTTTCTTGCGTGTCACGTCGCCGCCATAGAGCTTCGCGGTCACATCCTTGCGGTAAGGCTGGATCGTCGCTCGCGCGATGATGGTGCCGCCAATGGCACCCTGGATCGGAATTTTGAACTGGTGGCGGGGAATCGCTTCGGCCAGTTGTTCGCAATAGTGAAGCGCCCGAGTTCGCGCCTTGTCACGATGAACCAGATAGGAGAGCGCGTCGATCGGCTCCTTGTTGACCAGGATGTCGACCTTGACGACATCGGTCGCTCGATATTCGATCGGCACGTAGTCAAACGATCCGTATCCACGCGTGATCATCTTGAGCTTGCCGTAGAAATCGAACAGCACTTCTCCGAGCGGCATCTCGCTGGTCACTTCCACGCGACCGGCCGACAGATAGTTCATCGTTTGACTTTCCGAGCGATGCTCCCGGCACAGCTCCATGACCGGACCGACGTACTCTTCGGGAGTAAGAATCGATGCTTTGATGTAGGGCTCGGTGGCCGAGTCGATGTTGGTCGGATCGGGCCAATAGCTCGGGTTGTCGACATCGATCGTTGTACCGTCCTTCAAGGTCAGCTTGTACTTGACCGACGGGGCCGAGATGACCAGGCCGAGGTCGAATTCTCGCTGCAAACGCTCCTGAATCACATCCAAGTGCAGCAGGCCGAGGAATCCACAGCGAAATCCGAAACCGAGTGCCGCCGAACTATCTTTCTCATACGTCAGTGCGGCGTCGTTGATCGCCAGTTTGTCCAGAGCCTTGGTGAGGTCCGGGTACTCGTCGGTGCTCATCGGATAGATGGAGGAAAAGACGACCTGCTTGGCTTCCTGATAGCCGGGAATCGGCTCGGCTGCCGGGCGATCAAGCAGCGTGATCGTATCACCGATCTCGATGTCCTGAACGCTCTTGACGCCGGCGACGATGTAACCGACTTCGCCGGCGCTGAGTTGTTCTCTGGGACTGAGTTTGAACTGGTTGTAACCCAGCTCATCCACCTTGTAGTCGCGTCCGGAGTGCATGAAGTGAATCGTATCGCGAGTCTTCAACGTGCCCTCCATCACGCGACATTGCAGAATCACTCCTCGAAACTTGTCGAAGTGGGCGTCGAAGACCAACGCCTTCAGCGGCGCGTCCGGGTCGCCCTGGGGGCCTGGCAGATGTTCGACGATGCCGGCCAGCACCTCATCGATGCCCTCGCCCGTCTTGGCGGAAACAGGGATCGCCGCAAACGGATCGAGCCCCAAATCCGCATCGATCTCCTCGCGCACGCGGTCGACGTCCGCGGCCGGGAGATCGATCTTGTTGATCACCGGCAGCAGTTCCAGATCGTATTCCAGGGCCAGATAGAGATTGGCCACCGTCTGCGCCTCGACGCCCTGAGAAGCATCGACCACGATCAGCGCACCTTCACACGCCATCAGCGAACGCCGCACTTCGTGCGAAAAATCAACGTGGCCGGGCGTATCAATCAGGTTCAGCAGATAGTCTTGACCGTCCGGAGCTTGGTAAGTGAGCGTGATCGTATTGCTCTTGATCGTGATGCCCCGTTCGCGCTCGATGTCCATCGAGTCGAGCATCTGATCGTGGAACTCACGTTGAGTCACGCCGCCACAGGCCTGGATCAGCCGATCGGCCAGGGTCGACTTGCCATGATCAATATGGGCGATAATGCAGAAGTTCCGAATATGTTTCATACGTCGCGTTTTTATAGAAAATGTACTGATGCGCCGCTCGCACCTAGAATCCTAGTGAATCACGTTCGCGACTGACAGGGATTTGAATTCCGCGACGATTTTCAACCGAATCAATACGTCTGATGGCTAGCAAAGCTTGTTTTGTCTAAGGTATCAAAATTCTGACAATGCACTCATTACAAATGAATGCGGGTTCTCAAACACCGGCGATCTTCTTGTTCTGGGCAGTTGCCCCTTGTTTCTCCGCGAAGACTCCAGCGTTCGGAACCTCGTCTGCAAATGAGAAGAGAAACGAGAATGAATGGTGACTGCAGAATGACGGGCCGACTGACTTGTTCCGTGATGTTCTTGTTTCATAGCGTTATTTGCACAGCCCAGGAGCCGAGCGAAGTGCAACCAAGCTTTCACGCTGATCTGGAGTTTTTGAGAAGCCATACGTCCATCGTGTTGCTGGAAGATGGAAGTGCTGCTGTCGCGGTGGCTCCGGCCTATCAGGGTCGCGTGATGACCAGCACCGTCGATCGTGACAATGGCGCAAGCTTTGGTTGGGTCAACCGCAAGGTGATTGCAGCAGGACTGCTCTCGGAAGAAGAGCGAAAAGGCAAGCTGGAGGATCATATCTATATCTTCGGCGGCGAAGAGCGATTCTGGCTGGGGCCCGAAGGGGGGCAGTTCGCCCTGTTTTTTAAGCCTGGGACAAAGTTTCAGTTTTCCGACTGGACGACACCTGCGGCAATCGACACTGAGCCCTTTGAGCTGGTTGAGCAAACTCGCAACTCCGCTAAGTTCAAACGCGATTGTGAGCTGACGAACTTCAGTGAAACCAAGTTCCAGATGGGCATCCAACGCACCATTCGATTGCTTGACAAGACCACGATTGCCAAAACGCTAGGAACCGACAAGTTGCCCGAAGGGATCAAGGTCGTCGCTTACGAAAGCGACAACCGACTGACCAATCGCGGCGCACAAGCTTGGACGCCGGAGACGGGATTGCCCTCGATTTGGCTGCTTGGCATGTACAACCCCTCGCCACGAACGACGGTGGTGATTCCCTTCAAGGCGGGTGATGAATCGGAGCTGGGACCGAGAGTCAACGACACCTACTTTGGCAAGGTTCCTCCGGACTATTTGAAGGTTGAGGATGATGTGCTGTTCTTCAAAGGCGACGGCACACGGCGCGGCAAGATCGGCATCACACCGCAGCGTTCCAAGGGTGTTGCTGGCAGCTACGACGCGGATAACAAGGTGCTGACCATCGTGACCTACAACGTCCAAGACGCACCGCACGGATTCGTCAACTCGATGTGGGAACATCAGAAGAACCCGTACGAAGGTGACGTCATCAATTCGTACAACGACGGCTCTCCCGCGCCGGGCGAGCCACCTTTGGGGCCATTCTATGAATTGGAAACGTCATCGCCCGCAGCCGCTCTGAAACCGGGCGAGACGATGCAGCATGTTCAGCAGACGTTCCACATTCAAGGCTCTGTAGAAACGCTTGATCCGATTGCCGAGCGATTGCTGGGAGTTCGTTTGATTCAAATGAATGAACATTAGCCGCGATGATTGGCTACACCGTCAGCAGCGGCTTGAGGTGGGGGCAGATTTCGTCGACTTGGCGATCCATGAATTCGTTGATCGCCTTGGCGGTCCGAAACTGCAACGCTTGGGTGAAGATGGATTGAGCCTGGGGAATGGTTAGCCGCGTGGCGACATCGAAAATCGATGGAATGAATGCCGGGCTCATACTGAAACTGCGGAGGCCCAAGCCGACCAGCAGGATGAACGCGCGGGGCGAACCGGCCATTTCACCGCACAAGGTAACGGGCTTGCCCGCGGCGTCGCAGGTGGCCACGACGCTGTGCAGCACTCGAATGACGGCCGGACTGAGTGCTTGGCAGAGGTGGTTGACTTTTGGGTTGTCTCGATCGGCGGCGGTGAGGTATTGCACCAGGTCATTGGAGCCGATGGAAACGAAATCGACGTCATCCAGGAATAGCTCTAGAGCAATCGCAGCCGCCGGCACTTCGACCATCATGCCGATCCGCACTTGGCCGCACGGTTCGCCCGCCTGCCGCAGGATCCGCTGAGCGTTGCCGAGCATTTCGTGGACAGTTTGCAGTTCCTCCGGCGCGGTGATCATGGGGAACAGCAAGCGAACCTCTTTTTCCTGGCCGGCGGCGGCGCGGAGCACGGCGCGAATTTGGCGTTCAAAGAATTCCGGGTGCTCGAACGACAAGCGGATCGAGCGCCAGCCCATGAACGGGTTGGCTTCGCGCACGTGCGTTAAATACGGAATCGTCTTGTCGCCGCCCAGATCGAGCGTGCGAATGGTGAACGAATGACCCGGGCCGGCGGCGATCATCTGGCGGTAGTGTTCGGTTTGTTCCTCTTCGTCCGGCACATTGGGATGGGTAAGGAAGAAGTATTCCGTGCGGTACAAGCCGATGCCGGCGGCCCCGGACGAGGAAGCTACCGTCAGATCGGCGAGGCTGTTGACGTTACCCAGCAGTTCCAGGGACTCGCCATCAGCGGTGTGGACTGGTCCGCTGGGCGCGGCGATGCTGGTCTTCAGTCCGGAAAATTCGAGCTGCAGCGTACGGTAGGCGCGGATCGTCTCTTCGCCAGGATTGATGAACACGTCCCCGCCGCTTCCATCCACGATGACGAGATCACCGCCGGTGACGTGCCTGAGGATTTCCGGGACGCCGGAAACCGCGGGGATTCCGTAACTGCGGGCGAGAATACCAGCGTGGCTGGTGCGGCTGCCGGATTGGGTCACGACGCCGACCACGTTGGCTTCTGTGATCGCGGGTACGTCGGACGGAAACAGTTCGTTGGCAATCAAGGCGATCGGCTGGGCAGATTTACCCATGTTGTGTTGCTCGGCGCGGAGCATCTTACCGCTCAATCGACGCAAGATGTCGCGCAGGTCGACCACGCGCTCTTTCAAATACTCGTCGCCGACATTGGCCAGCAGCGTTTCGTACTCCGCGGCGACTTCGTGGACCGCGGCCATGGCTGTCATTCGCCGCTCGGCGATCCGCCGCTGGACTTTTCCCAAGAAGGCCGGGTCACGAAGGATGGCCAGGTGAGCAGCGAAGATACCGGATTCCGCGTCGCCGACCTCGGCAGCCACTTTTTGCTGAAGGCTCTCCAACTCGGCGGCCGTCCGTTGCAGGGCGTCTTCAAAACTGGCGAGTTCGGCCAGGACCCTTGATTCGTCGATCGGATCGGTGATCGAGCCCACGGGAATGTCGTACAAGCACTGCGCCCGCGCGATCGCGACACCGGGCGAGACGGCGACTCCGTGAAATCGAGCGGTGGGAGATACATGGGCAGCCAACGCAGCGACCGATAACTCGGAAACCGGCTCGAGGCCTTCAGATTTGCGATTCTCCTCGGCCATGGTCATTGTCTAAAACGACCGGCGGGATTGGCCATGTAGATGCTCGTTGCTTCGCCTCGGGTGTTCATATTCAAGTGCCGTCAAGTCCTGGCAGGCTCGTTCATTTTGTGACGTTGCTGATTGCGACTGCCGGCGCAATTCGTTGGTTCGGAAACGGCAGACACGGCGAAGACGAAGCAGCGGACGCCGCTACGCAATCGACATGCTTGGCGTCAACGCCGATTCTCGCCGTGCCGGCACTTGGTGACAAGTATCCGATCCATTTATCGGAGCGACTTACCCTTGGAAAACGCCTGAACGAATATTGACGAGTTACCATACGGCGACGGAAACTGCAGAGACAAGCAGCATCGCCGACATGCTGAGGCTGCTCTGCCACCTTTGAGACGTGGAACGTTTCTTGAAATTCGATTGAAAATCCTGGTGATCGTGAGGGCGAGGCTCGTGCCGAGCCGAAATCGGCATCTTCCTCGGCTCATCGGTTCGGCAGGAACCTCACCCTCTGAATTTCAAACTACGTCCTTACAAAACCAAACTGACGCTCAGCGATGTCGATCACTACCGAAGAAGGAGTCTGTCTGGACTCCAGCGATTCGTCGACTGACGTTGTCCCATCGAGCGACGTGCGACACAACCTGGGCCGGAGCATGGGGGATGCGGCCAGCTTTGGTGTCATGGTGGGACTTGGTGAGACTTACCTCCCGGCGTTCGCCTTGGCGATGGGGATGGGAGAAGCCACCTCCGGATTGGTTGCTAGCTTACCGGTCGTCGCCGGTGGAGTCATGCAACTGGTGTCCCTGAGGGCGATGAAGTTCTTCGGAAACGAACAACGTTGGGTCGTGATTTGCGCCACGATTCAAGCTCTGTCGTTCATTCCGCTAATCCTGGCGGCACTGTACGGTTCGATCGCCTTGCCACTGTTGTTGTTGATCGCCTCTGTCTATTGGGCTTCCGGATTGGCCAGCGGTCCGGCATGGAACACCTGGATGGACTCGATCGTCCCAGTTGGTGTCCGAGCCCGATATTTTCGCGCCGTTCGAGGCTGCAGCAAACGTCAACGCTGCTGGCGCTGTTGGGCAGCGGTTTGCTTCTCCAAGCAGCGGAGGTGGGCGGATGGGCTTTGCGTGGCTTTGCGGCGCTGTTCTGTTGCGCCGCTGTGGCTCGCATTGTTTCGGTTGCTTGCCTGGCGACGCACCGAACCGATCATCGGCTAGCGATTCGCTCTACCAATCGGCTTCGCCAAAGCTTTTCGGGCACCGTGACTCGTAGCGGCCGGCGATTATTGGTTTACTTGGTGGTGGTGCAAGCGTTCATCCAGATCAGCGGTCCCTTCTTTGCCCCGTTCATGTTGAAGCAATTGGGCTTCAGCTATTTTCAGTATGTCTTCTTGATGGCGGTCGCTTTTCTCTCTCGGATCATCGCCATCACTCAGTGGACGACGGTCGCCCGTCGGTTCGGGGCAGCCACGTTGTTGTGGATCGGGGCCATCGGGCTGGTGCCGCTTTCGTCCTTGTGGATCGTGTCGCCCAACATGTGGTGGCTAACGTTGGTTCAAGCGTGCAGCGGGGTTGCCTGGGCGGCCTACGAACTCGGATTCTTTCTGCTGTTCTTTGAAACGCTTCCTGCGAACCGTCGCACCAAGATGCTGACCTACTACAACTTCGGAAACACCGTTGCGATGTTCGCGGGTGCCTCGATTGGAGCATTCCTGTTGAACTACCTCGGATGCACTCACAAAGCCTATTTTGTTTTGTTTGGCATCTCGAGCGTGGGCCGGGCGTTGGCCCTGGGGCTTCTCTTCCGGACCCGCCTCAAGCCGGTTCCGATTCACGCTTTCGCGGTTCGAGTCCTCGGAATCCGCGCGGCGACCGCGACCCTTGACGTTCCGGTCCTATCGTCACTTGAAGGCGAATTCGAGGCGGACAATGAGCAGGTCGAGGAGTGTTCGTGTTAGCTAGCCGAGCCTGATCACAGGACTCGCACCACGGCGAGCACACCAACGGCACTGATCGAGACGAAACTAGCCCACAGCAGCACGTCGTAAAGCCGGCCTGGTCGTAGCTCCGATGGTAGACGCTTGTAGCGGAAGGTGTAGGCGGCATAGACGACCAGAAGCAACAACACCGCGTTCGCGATGCCGCCGGCGGTGACCATCGCCACGGGCGCTTTGAAGGTCAGACCTAAGACGGTCCACGCGAGCGGAAAGAACCAGGCGAAGCCGCGAATCCATCGTTGCCGTTCGCTTTCGCTGGAATAATCAAGCAGCCCCACCTGGGAAAAGGCGTCACTGAACATCCGAGTCCAAGCGGCCGAGCCGGCAAACAACGTCGAAAACAGAACGATGATTGCCCCCACAACATATAGCACCATCGCGCCGGGACCTGCTGATTCAGTGTAGACCTTCGACAGCGTGCGTATCATCTCAGGTCCCTCCGGGATTTGACCATGGCCATGCAAGACCGCGGCGCCCAAAACGTAAAACGCGCACGTGACGACCGTATAGACAACCATCGAGAGCAACGCATCCCAATACATGACACGAATCCAACCTCGTGCCCGCCCAACCCACTGGGCAGATTGTTCACGCGGCCCAGTGAACCCGGCGTATCCCTTCTCGAGACACCAATAGGGATAGGCGATGATCTCAGATGCTCCCACTCCCGTCAGTCCGAAAGCGGCTACTGCCGCACCGAGCGCAGCCCCGTGGCAGTTGGAATTGCAGGCCGCTGGCGATTTGATCACCGGAGATGGCGTACTCTGTTCTCTGTAGCATCCCAACGCAAAGCAGCGTGAACAATGTGAACAACGCCATCAACGCGATCGACACATTCTGAATCAATCGGTAACGACCACAGGAAACCAGAACGGCTGTCGTCAATCCGGCTAAACAGGCCCAGATCCACACGGGCACGACAGGCACAGCAACGTTGAGCGCCTGCCCCACGCCCGTCACGATGCCGCCGTACTGCACGAAGATTACCAACTGTACCAGCAACCACATCCAAATCGTCCAACTCGCTCCGGCAAATCGCGGCCCCCGCAGGGCATCCAACGCCGTCATCGTGGACTCGCCGCTGCTGATCGCGTGCTTGCCGAATTCGAGTTGCACGCAGACCTTGACCAGGCAGCTGACGATGATGACCCATAGCGCGACGAAGCCCGCCTTGGCCCCCAAGGTTGTCGTCATGATCAGTTCGCCGGAACCAACGATCGATGCCGACAGAATCATGGACGGTCCAAGGCACGATAATGTGCCGAGCAGGGTTTTTGGCGGCGCTTTGATGGACTGGTGGTGTGAACTCATGGGCGGGCTAAGCTCGAAATAAGAAATACGAAATTCGAAGCTCGAAAACCGAAACAAATTCAAAATCGAAAGGCCAAATGTTGCAAACGCTGATTCCCATTCTTGCAGGATGCGGACCGTTTATGTCATTTGCAAAATGGTCATTCGAATTTGTTTCGGATTTCGAATTTCGGACCTCGAATTTCTTCCCCCGCTGCTTGTCAACGCCGCGCCGACTACGGTAGTCTTGTCCGGCTTCGAGGCAACTTTTTCATTGGTACTTGCAACAGGCGTTGCCATGGTCTGGGAACAGCGCCGATATCCGTTACGCGAGCAATGGGTCGTTGTCCCGGCCCATCGGAACAATCGTCCATGGGTTGGCGAGACCGTCGAGGACGAGAGAGCTGCCGTACCCGGTCATGTCGCCGATTGCCCGCACTGTCCCGGCAACACGCGTGTCAGCGGCGCATGCAACGCGGAATACGCGTCGGGGCGGACGGGCGAGACATCGAGCTGTGAGTGGGATAGGCTTTCCGTGCTGGGTTCCTATCCCATGTAAAGAATCCGACGGGAGAAATTGATGCACGCTCTTGATTGGTTGGTAATCGCGGCTTATTTCGGTCTGCTACTGGGCGTGGCTTGGTGGGTCATCGCCAAACGCAAGGATACCGCCGACGACTACTTCCTGGCCGGCAGAAACCTCAGCTGGTGGGTCGTCGGCGCGTCGATCTTTGCATCGAATATCGGTTCGGAACACTTGGTCGGGCTGGCCGGCAGCGGGACAACCGATGGCGTCGCGATGGCGCACTACGAGTTGCACGCCTGGTGTCTGCTGGTGCTGGGCTGGGTGCTGGTGCCGTTCTACATGCGGTCGCGCGTCTTCACCATGCCTGAGTTCTTGGAGCGTCGGTTCAACCCGGCCAGCCGCTGGGTGCTTTCGCTGATCTCGCTGGTCGCCTACGTCGTTACCAAGATCGCTGTGGGCATCTTCGCGGGCGGAATCGTGTTCTCCGTCCTGTTGCCGGAAATGCGGCTTGGCCCGTTGGACAGCTTTTGGATCGGATCGATCCTGGTGATCGTGTTGACCGGGGCTTACACCGTGCTGGGTGGACTGCGAGCGGTCGCTTACACCGAAGCGTTGCAGACCCTGGTGCTCGTTTTGGGTTCGGTGCTGGTGACCTTTTACGGACTCAAAGCTTTGGGCGGCTGGTCGGAATTGCGGGCGATTTGCGGTTCGGAGATGTTCAACCTTTGGAAACCGCTGGTGCCTGAGGGCGTGACGTCGACGTGGGCACCCGTCAAAGAACCTGGACGCATGGCGTGGTACTTCAATGACAACTACCCGTGGCTGAGCATGCTGTTCTGTGCTCCTGTGATCGGACTCTGGTACTGGTGCACGGACCAATACATCGTGCAACGTGCTCTGGGGGCTCCCAGTGAGACGGAAGCGCGTCGGGGATCGATCTTCGCCTCCGTGCTCAAGTTGCTGCCCGTGTTCATCTTTATCATTCCCGGCATGATTTGCTTTGCCTTGGCCAAGAGCGGTGCCAACGAAACGATTCAGCAGGTCATGATCGGTGCGGACGGTGAAATCATTCGCGATGAAGCACAGAAAGCATTTCCGCTGTTGGTTGCGACGGTCCTTCCCACCGGCGTTCGAGGTCTGGTCGTGGCAGGGCTGTTGGCCGCGCTGATGAGTTCTCTGGCGGGCGTCTTCAATGCCTCAGCGACGCTGTTCACGATGGACTTCTACTCCAAGTTGCATCCCAATGTTTCGCAGCACCGCCTGGTGTGGATCGGTCGCATCGCCACGACGATCATGGTGCTGATCGGGCTGGCCTGGATTCCGGTGATCCAAGGAGGACGTGGGCTGTACGACTACCTGCAAGGCGTTCAAGCCTACCTGGCCCCGCCCATCTTTGTCGTCTTCTTCCTCGGCGTGTTTTGGAAACGGCTGAACGGACCGGGTTGTCTGGCGGCCTTGATTGTCGGCTTCATCATGGGCCTGGCCCGCCTGGCCATCGACACGCCGGTGAAATTGATCGAGGGTTTCCAGTACAGCGAAGGCTCGTTGCTGTGGATCGTCAACAACATCTTTTTCCAGTACTACAGCATGCTGATCCTGGCGGTTTGCATGGTGGTGATGGTGGTCGTCAGCTATGCCACTCGCGAGCCGGACTACAATCGAATTTCCGGTTTGACCTTCGGGACGCTCACGGCGGAGCACCGAAAGGAGTCGCGCAGCAGTTGGGGCACGGTCGATGTGGTCGCCTCAGGCCTCGTGCTGGTCGCGATCTTGGCCGCTTACTTGTACTTCCGCGGTTGATGTCGACGCCTTTGATCCGCCTCCCATTCACTTCTTGAGTTGCACTTTCTCGCAAAATGATGCGTGTTTCATCACCCGAAGCGTGAGTTTTGAAGTTGCGCGTTTCGCTAGTGCCGGAGGCACGGCAGCATGTAGCCTGGGGCGCGAGCCCCAGGATTTGTAATCGAAAACGACCGAAAGCCCCGAAGGGGCGACAGCATTGTGACCGTTCCGTTTTCTGTCGCCGCTCCGCGGCTGATGGGCATCGTTCGTTCCGTTTTCCTGGGGCTCAC
>CAVPGW010000023.1:0-24798 GCA_963704055.1 Pirellulaceae bacterium
CCAGACGAATCGCCAGTCCTGGCTGGACAGGTACTTGGTTCCGATCGGCATCTTTGCCTGGCCGACGAGCCTTTCTCCGTCAAAAGTGCTGACCCATCGGCCCTGCTCGTCGAGCGATCCGATTGCTCGCTTGCCCGTTGTGCCAGTTGTTGAGATGTCGGTTGCTGTGGTGAGAAATCCCCGCTTTCGAAGCTGAGTGTATTGCTTACCGAGTTCTTCCAATCGCGACTCCGTCTTCCAGCCGTAATGGGAGGGCAAGTGCGAATCATCGTAGGTCAGCGATAGTCTTTACCCTGCGTGTCATGTACAGCGGCCGATTGGTCTTCAGTTCGTAGTAGCGGGCCAGTTGGCCATCGGGAAGCCGCGAGCGTTCAGCCAGGCGACCGCCGCTGGAATCGGCTCCAAGATACTTGTCGTCGCTGGTCAGCTCGGGCGATCTTCATCAGAGTTTCGATGACCTCTTGCGTTTCGTCTCCGAGACGCCCAGGCGGTTCAAATTTTCTGGCCCAAATCGGTTGCATCTCGTAGTTGTATTGCTGGGCCCAACCGGGTTGCGGATCAGGCATCTGAGCAAGCAGCAAGAAATCACCGAGCTTGCCTGAGTGCGGCCAGATACTTCTGGCCATCGTAGATCTGATGTGCGTCGATCAAGGTGTCGGCGACATAACCGGTCACGTTGTCGTTGAGCGTGTACATCTCCCAGTAGTTCTTGATGCGTCCCTCGGTTCGCCAATCGTAGTCGGGATAGCTTGCGTTGAGGACCGGCTGTGGCTTCGACCGGCCCGGTCCAGACTTGAGGGAAACCGCCGTTGGGAAATTGTGCCTGCAGCAAGCGCATCGAGCGCAGATGACCGCCGCTTCGTGAATTGATTGGTTCTTGAATCCGAGTGCTTTGTCGACTTTTACCATCAGCACAATCGCAGATTGGGTCTGACCATCGTCCAGCGACGAGTTGTTCTTGCCATGTCCGTGACCGTTTCGATAGTCGGCGACGAGCTTGCTCTTGGGATCGAAGTCGATCGAGTTCGTCCAGCCACCCGATTGCAGCTGCCCGTAGACCGGCGCAAGCGCCGCGTCGGTAGCGGCGTCGAGATAGAAACGATCGCCGGTTGCCTCGTACGCTTTCAAGTACGCCAGTCCAACGGTCGGCGTCCCGGGAGGTTGCACCCAGAATTGGTTCTTCGGTGGCCATTCCTTCGCCCCATCGCTGCGTCAGGTCGAGGGAATAGTGATAGACGTAGCCGCCATGCGAGGCGACTTCGCGGTGATAGAACTCCGCGGCCCTGCGCATCGTGTCGATGCCGCTCGCTGGCGAAGATCGCTTTGCCCTGATGCGAGTGCAGGGGCAACGAATCCAGCACGAGCAGACTGCGAATAGCATGGCCGCGGACAAGTTGCACCGCGGTTGGATCCGTCTTGTCATTGTTGCTACGAGAAGAATCACTTCTCGCCGGATATGACTTCGGCGATATTCTGTGAGTGATCGCGCACGCGAGCGTAGGCATTAAGCGTCGCGAGATACGCGACGCTCACCAGCGGCGGGATTTCGCCGCTGGAGAGGTCGTCAAGGAGCTTTCCGCCGCAGCATTTTGATTTCATTACGCACGCGTTTTGACATTCCATCCGTCTTTGTCAGCACGTTGGCGTTGTCTTGCGTCAGGGCCTCGTTGACCGCTGACAAGTATTCGCCCACGTGTTCGTTCAGATCACGAAGATCTGGCTCGTTGCTCTAGTGTAAATCGATGACCATCGCGACGCAGTTTTCGATCGAATTTGTCCAGATTCACGATGTAGTCGCTGATCGATTCGTACTCGTCGGCAATTCGAATCTGTCGGCGCGCTTCCACCGCTACCGAATGCGGCACGTTGCCGGACAAGAGATTGGTGACGAACTCCGAGACTTCATCTTGGATCGAATCGAGCACCTGTTCTCGCGTTGCTTCAGCCGATCGGCCAGCAGCTTGTCGGGTTCATCTTGTTCGCGCAATTCTGCGAGCCAGACCAGCATTTTCGAGCAGCCGTCGCCCATTCGCTCGATTTCTTTCCGCGATTGCTCGATCGCCAGCAGCGGCGTTTCCAGCATCCGAATGTCCAAGTCGGTCAGCTGCGGTTTTTCCTTGAAATCCTTTCGACGGGACGATCCAGTTCGAGCAACTTGACGAACAGCGGCAAGAAAGGAAGAAAAATCAGCGTGTTGGCGATGTTGAAAATGCTATGCGTCGCCGCGATCGCCGCGCGTGGTACCGGGAAACGTTTCCGTACCATCGACGATCTCACGGCTTCGTGCCACATCAGCAATCGACGATCCATTGAACGAGTTCGATGTACCAGGAAAAAATCGCGGTGATCCAAAGCACGCCGATCAGATTGAAAATGACGTGAAAGTAGGCCGCACGTCGCGCGTTGGTGGTCGCTCCCAGCGACGCCAGGAACGCGGTGATCGTCGTGCCGATGTTTTCGCCCAGCACCAACGCCGCCGCGGTTTCGTAGGTGATCACCCCTTGGGTTGCCAGCGAAATCGTGATGCCCAATGTGGCCGAGGATGATTGCACCAAGCGTCGTCATCACGCAACCGATCATCGCACACTTCAGAACGCCGACGTAGCTGTCTGCCTCAAACGTTTTGAAACCAAGCTTCGAAGTCGGGCATTTGTTTGATGATCGAGCAGGCATCCTTCATCAGTTCCAGACCGAAGAAGACCATCCCCACGCCCATCAACGCCATCGCCCAATATCGCCAGCGCTCACTCCTGGAGAACAGGAAACAGAAGGCGGCACCGCCCAGCAGCGGCAATCCGTACTTGCCGATCTTCAACACCAGAATCCAACCGGTGATCGTGGTGCCGATGTTGGCCCCCATGATCACGCCGATCGCCTGAGTCAACGCCATCACGCCGCTGTTGACGAATCCGACCACCATCACCGTCGTGATCGAACTGGATTGCACGACACAGGTGACCACGACGCCCACGACCGTGGCCGCAATGCGGTTGTTGGTGACCGCACCGATCATTCGACGCAGACTACTGCCGGCGACCGCCTGCATCCCGTCGGACATGTTTTTCATGCCCAGCAGAAAAATGCCGAGGCCGCCGACCAGCTGGAAGACGAGCTGCGTTAGCGCTGAAATATCCACAGTAGCGGCCGCCTGAAACAAACCGAATGTTAAGAAATGATGAAGACGACAGATTCTAGCCAGCTGTCGGACGCCGTGAAAGCTGACGTCGATCGACACTCGCCCGTGGACTGAATTCGGCAAAAAACAGGCATTGCCGCCGATTCGCCAGCCAACACTATTTCTTGGCCTTGCTCAACTCTGCCTCGCGCCGCTGGCGGAATTGAGCTGATATTTCGATCGCTTTCTTGCGATCGGCATCGTCGTAATCCCAGAACTCCTGGACCACTTTTTCGCATTCGGGATAGTGCGAACCGTCGTCGCCAATGTCGTTTCGCAGTTGAGCAAATTGAGCTTTCAACTCGTCGCGAACCTCGGCATAGGATGGATCATCGTACAGGTTGTTCATTTCGCGAGGATCATTGACCAAGTCATACAATTCCCATGCCGGTGGCGTTTGATTCTTGCCCTCGTAGTCGCAGCCGTAGAAGTAGATCAGCTTGTGAGTCTTCGTGCGGATCGCCATCTCGCCAGGATTGTCGTGATGGGCCATGTGCATCCAGTAACGATAGTAGGCCGCCTGCTTCCAGTCGTCTGGTTCTTTGCCCGTTTCGCAAATGCTACGGAACGACTTGCCCTGCATCTGCGGAGGGATCTCCACGCCGGCAAAATCGAGCATCAAGGCCGGGTAGTCGACGTTCTCGACGATGGCGTCACTCCGAGTGCCGGCCGGAATCGTTTTTGGATAACGAACGATGAACGGCATTCGCTGTGATTCATCGTATGCCCAGCGTTTGTCCTGGTAGTCTTTTTCGCCCAGCCAAAAACCTTGGTCGCCGGTGTAGATGATCACGGTGTTGTCGTACAAGCCCTCGGCCTTCAGGTAATCAAGCAACCGCTTCAGGTTGTCGTCCACACCCTTGACGCAGCGAAGGTACTTCTTCAGGTAGGCCTGATAGGCCAGTCGTTTCACTTGGTCATCCGACAGATTCGGGTCCTGGTAGTCCCATTTGAATTCCTTGGGAAAAACTCTTGGGCAGGTCGGCGGCGTAGGAACGGCGCGGGTTACGGCGTCCGATCGAAGTGCCAATGTGTGGAACCAATTCGTCGTTGTGACCGCGTGTGGCAATCGATCCCCAAGTGTCGGATTTGTGCCACAGCGACTCTGGTTCGGGGATCTCAACGTCGGCTAGATAGCTGTCGTAACGCGGATGACTTTCGAAGTAATCATGGGGTGCTTTGAATTGGTGGCAAAGGAAAAACGGCTTGTCTGGGATCACGATGGTTCTTGAACCAATCGAGCGTCGCATCGGCAATCACGTCGGAGGAATGCGAACCGGGGTACTTCACCACGTTGTTTGGCCAGGGCCTCTCACCCTGGATGCGGAACTCAGTATCGAAGTACTTGCCCTGGCCCGGCAGCACTTTGTAGTAATCGAAGTTGGGCTCAACCTTCAAATGCCATTTGCCGATCATGGCAGTTTGATAGCCGGCCTGGCGCATCAAGATCGGCAGAGTTTGGTTTTCAGGGTCGATCTTTCCACCCAGGTCGGGGACACCGTTGATGTGGTTGTACTGTCCCGTAATGATGCAGGCACGCGATGGAGTGCAGATCGCGTTGGTGCAAAAGGCGTTATCGAAACAAATGCCATCGGCGGCAAGCGAATCGATCGTCGGCGTGGGATTGAGATCCTTCAACAGCGTCGCGTAGGCACCAATCGCCTGAGCGGTATGGTCGTCCGACATGATGAATAAGATGTTCGGTCGATCGTCTGCTCGGCCGCTGACGACGACGGTCATCAGGAGAGCGGATAAGAGCGTTCTAAAGGACATCTTATGTCTCTCGATGGATGAATCAGTTCGTTGATCGATGTTCGGAAAGAGACCCTGTATGTTACCTAAAAACGTGTTTGAAAAAGGGGGCTGACCCCTTCCGAGAGACGATTCATTGCCTTTTGGGCGCCGCAAACCAAAGTCTCAAAGGGGCAGACCCCTTTTTCAAACAAGTTCGAAGCGCGTCGTCGAATGATGTGTCGGGCAACAATTTGATTCGACTACGTCGGAGCGAACCGTCCCCTGGGCGCACGGATGACACGAAAGCCGCTGAGCTCGACACCCTCGTCGGCCAGACGCTCGGCCTGCAGTCCCGGGTTGCATGGCGGAAGGTATCCGTCGCTGTAGACGACACGCCACCACGGAAGCTTGTCTGCCGAATTCGCCAGCACAGCACCGGCCGCCCGCGCCGCACAGGCCGACCGGCCCGCGCGGCAATATCGCCGAAACTGATGACTTCGCCTTCCTGCAAGCTCTCAACCGCCAGCGCAATCCGCAGTTGGAGCGGCGTCGCTTGCGGCGGCGTCGATCGCGAATGTTTCATGTTCGATCCGGCTCTCGTGACTGTCCCGCGATCAAAAATGCTATCTCGATCGCCTGTTCGTAAGGCACAACAGCGTCTCGTGCGGGAAATGAGTGTCGGCGTGCTCTCCGAGCTCGCATCGACAAGCTGGGACCGTAGCGGGCTCGGAGAGCACGCCGACAAAAAGAGCGACAGTAATTTCCCGCACGATGCTAAGCTGGCCCGAGCCCCATCGCGCGGCGCCACGCGCTCATCTGTCCGATGTGGAGCATGAAGTGGCCGCCGACATAGAACGCGTGCATCGCGCCCTTGGTTGGGAACTTTGTTCGCATCGCTTCATTCGGGTTTTCAACGGTGAAGACATCGTCGTCCGCGATCTCCAGGGCGTCGGCGGCAGCTCGGTATCCGTCGAGCAATGCTGTCGTCACTTCATCCATCGGTGGGTAGATCGATCCGTCGGGATCATCCACGCATTTCGCTTCATGCGAGAAGAGCTTGTTGAATCTATCCGAGGCTAAGAATTTGGAAGCATCGCCACCAACCTGTTCGATCACACGGGGCGCGTACAGACTCAAGTGCCCGTAGATGAACGCGGGGTGGTTCGACTCGATCACCGTGTCGCCGATGGCGGCAAAACGAGCGAACTGCTCAGGCGTAACGTCTGTTAGCAGTCGCTCGGCGTAGCCCAGTCCAAGCCGGGCGGAGGCTGCGATCATGGGGCCAATGTTCGGCATTGATAATGCTTCCTTGAAGGTTGAAATCTCATTCTTCGGGCATCAGCGAGGCGCAGATCAGTTCCTTGTCACTGCGTGCATAGATGTGGCCGTTTGCGATCGCGGGGTGCGCCCAGACCACGCCAGCTCGCCGAGGGAGCTGTTTGAGTGTTGGGTCGATCAGCTTTGTGCGAGAGTGCTCGGTATAACCTTGAGGTGAGAGCTTGGCGAAAATCAGCTGACCCTGATCGTTGAGCATGATTTCTTCATCACCGTGACGAATGGTATGGATCGTTGCCCAGCGATTACGTGGCACCGCGGTATTGTCCTCCCAGATCCGATCGCCCGTCACGAGCTCCAAACAGCGAAGTTCCCCGTAGCTGTCGACCCCGTAAATGTGATCGCCTTTGATGATTGGCGTACTGATCATGCAATGGAGTGCGTCAGTGTTTTTCTCGTCGATGCCAATGCGGTGCCAGACCTTCTCGGCGGCCGGCTTGGTGAGATCGAGCCGAATCAACATCGACCCGTCGTAAAAGGATGAGACCAACAGAAATTCGTCTTGCACGACCGGCGTCGCCACACCGATTGGCATGTTGCGCGACGGCATCGGAACGCTCCATAGCAGCTCGCCCGTTTTCGGCGCAAGGCCGGTCACGCTTTCTCCCGTCCAGCAGACGACAACATCTTGATTGCCCTGGCGGATCAAAATTGGGGCACTGTAACCGGCCTGCTCGTCGATTGCATGCCAACGTTCCTTGCCGGTGGCAAGATCGAAGGCAACCACGCAGGCATCGCCGGCTCCCGCCGCAATCTGAATGACAAGGTCATCGTAAACCAACGGGGCCGCGGTGATGCCCCAGATCGGCATCCGCACGTTGTCTTCGTCGCTGTCCAAGTCATGGTATTCACTGACCAAGTCGTGTTCCCACTGAACGTCACCGGTGACGGCATCCAAGCATTTCATGTGACCCATCGCACCAACCGACAGAGCTTTTCCATCGTGAACCGTTACGCAGGCCCGCGGTCCAGCTGTGTATCCAAGCTTGTAATTTGGGACCGTGTAACTTGCGTCGTAGGAATGCTGCCACAGCGAATCGCCGTCTGCGGCGTTGAAACACAGCACTCGCTCGATATCGGTCGGGGAATCTTCGGGTCCGCGGTCGGTCACATAGACGCGGCCCGCGGCGACCGTGGGACCGCTATAGCCTGAACCGATCGGCACGGTCCATCGGCGTGGCAGCACACCATCGGGCAGCTTTTCGAGCAATCCCTGCTCGCGGAGCACTCCGTCACGGTTCGTTCCACGCCACTGTGGCCAGTCCTCGCCCGACAACGTCGAGACGATTGTCAGCGCGATGATCACCGTGAAAAGTTGGCAGTAACGCACGAACACCTCGAAAGTTAGCGAATGAATCAACAAGTCAATCGGAAACGCATCACGCCTCGGCGGGATGGACGTACGGTTTTCGGTACTCTCTTTTCAGCAAGGCAGTCGCTTCGGAATCACCGACCGCTGTGTGTGTTTCCGGATCGAACTGGATCGTGCGGCCGAGCGTCATCGCTGTGTTGGCCATGATGCACGAAGCACTGCTGATGTGTCCCTGCTCGATGTCGGCAATCGGGCGAGACCGATTGTCGATGGCATCGAGTAGGTTTCGCATGTGGCCGCGAATCGCCGAAGCAACGTGCAACTCCAGTCTCCAATCCGCCTTGTCAGACGTATCGGTTGGGAACTTATCGACTTCGATCACGGCGTCGCCATGCAGTCTCTGCCCGCCGCCATGCGGAATGAAATCGTACTTTTGCACACTCAACTTCAGCGTGCCTTTGGTGCCGTAGATCACGCCTGCCCATGGATACTCGGGGTCCGGCGGATCGCCCCAACTGCGGTGCGTCCAAACCACATCGAGATCGTCGAAATCGAACGTCGCAGTTTGCGTGTCCGTGATGTTCGCTTTTGACTCGGTGTCGACCATGATGCCGCCGGCACTGCTGATGTGCTTTGGCCAGCCAAGATCGAGTTGCCAACGCACCATGTCCAGCATGTGAACGCACATGTCGCCGACGATTCCGTTGCCATACTCCATGAAGGCTCGCCACGAACGGGGATGAACCAGTTCGTTGTACGGTCGCATCGGTGCCGGTCCGGTCCAGGCTTCGTAATCCAGGTTCGCCGGTGGGTTGGTATCGGGTGGATTCTTGCGGGCTCGCATGTGGTAGTAACAACAGACTTCCGCGTGCGCGATGTCGCCTAACAACCCCGCGTCCACCACCTTTTGTTTGGCTTCGATCAGGTGCGGTGTGCTGCGACGCTGGGTGCCGACCTGAACGACGCGACCGGTGCGTCGGGCAGCATCGAGCATCGCTTTACTTTCCAACACGTCGACACCGGTCGGTTTTTGCACGTAAACATCGGCGCCAGCTTCGACGGCCGCGATCATCGGCAGCGCATGCCAGTGATCGGGTGTCGCGATCAGGACAATGTCGAGGTCCTTTTCGGCCAGCAGGTCTTGATAGTTGGCGTAGGTTCGCGGGCGTTTCTTTGATGGCTGGCGATTGGCGAACAGATCGGCTGCTTCGGCAAGCATTTTCGAGTCGACGTCACACAGCGATACGACCTCGACCGGTTCAATGTTGATCAGTTGAAGCAGGTCGCATTTCCCATACCACCCGCACCCGATCAGACCGACGCGGCGGGGTTTCGATGCGGGTGCGGCGTATGCTCGCGATGTGATTGCCGCGACCGATGCCGCGGCGGCCGTACGACGAATGAAGTCCCTTCGGTCCATTGGAAACTCTGGTTTACGCGGGAGGATGGAGTTTGGAGATCAAGAACGAGAACCCGATGATACCCTGTTTCGAGCGTCAAAACATCCGCTTGGCCGGGTTCGCGGCGTACCGCGTCCGATCGAGAGTCCCAGGCATGGAATGCTCTCGATGGCACAGGGCCTGAAGTCTTTTGGCCAGGTTTTACAACGCGGGATAGTTGTAATTCGGATTTTTCGTGTCGAAATCTTCTTGCGTCAGACCGACATTCGTTTTGACATCATAGTAGGTGTAGGACTCCATCAATGGCGGATCATCGCCGGCTTGTTCGGGCCAACCGAAACTTCGATACGTGAGAATCAATTGTCGCTGCGGATCGATAATGATTTCGGCGAGCGAGAAATCATCTTTACCACCGCTGGGCTTGCTGCGACGAACCTGAATCAACTGAGTCGTTGTGCCATCCAGTATGTGATCATTGGTCAAGTTGACTTGGATATCTGGGTTGTCGCGATCCTGCTCGCCGCGCTCAATCAGTTTCTCTACCAGGCGGACCATGCCGATTTCGCTGATCGGGTACCTCTGTCCCTGCATCGCGATCATCCCATTCGGATCGAGCCAGATCGTTTTGAGCCCGAGGATGAGGCCGACTTCGTGAACCGCCAACTTGCCGTCGTACAGATCTTCGCCCCAAATGACTTCACGACCCTTGGCAGAGTCAGGCGATTGGAATTTCAAGTAGACTCGCAACGGAGCCTGTTCGGTATCGCCGCGCAACCGGGTCTGCACCTTGATCAGGAGTTCCGACTCTTCTCCCAAAACGCCCTTGGTATCGACTTCTTGTTTGACAAACCGAGCGGTGTAGTCATCCAGGTGCTCGGCCATGTGCCGGCGAGCGGCAATCGCCATTTCGAGCACGTCTGACATGGTCACTTCATTCTTGGCGGAATCGTCGACTCGCGTGGGCGCCGCGTTTGCGGCGTTCAGACCCGTACGACGATTGCTCAGCCATATCAATACGCCGGCAACCACGACCAAAATCGTACATCCGGCGATCAGACGTTTTCGTTGCACGGCGGATCCCATCAATCATGAGTGGCGGGCAAAAACAAACAAACGATTTGAATCAGAAAGACCGCCGGGGACAAACGCCCGACGGTCTCAAGGGAGTGTTCACTTTGCAGATGATTCAACTGCATCGGCCGTCGCCGGCTAAAATTGTCCGCCCTGCATGCGGGCTTGCTGAGCCTGCTGGACGGCGGCACCGATGGCTCGCAATAAGCCTTCGCTGAGCGTGATTCGCGATGCTTGTCCGTTGGCAATGCTGTCTTGGACAACCATCAGCTCACCCAATTCGGACGAACGTGACAGAGCGTCGATCATCGCGACAAGCGAATCGTTCGATTCAATGGACTGAGCGAACTGCAGAATTGGCAACAGTGTGAACCGCACCTGCCCGACCGGTCGACTTCCGCCCGTGTCAGACTTTCCGGATTCGATCAGTTCCTTCATCAAAGCTTCGCTGTCCTTGCCGACCGAGGCGTAGACAGTTTTTTCACCGGTGCCGATGTGAACGCGAAGCGTTTCACCGAAGACACGTCGCGCTTCGTCCTCTTTCTCAGGCACGTCAGCCTCGATCAGGTGCATCGTCACACCCATGTACGTGCTCTGATCGAACTTGAATCGAGGGGCATTGGGTTCGTTTTCAATTTTCGCGGCCAGATCTTTGACAAGCTGCGCCGCCTCGTTTCCATCAGCCACGAAGGCCCCAAATACAAAGCGAAAATCGTTTTGATCGGCGAGCAATAGTGCGCCCACATCCGCACGTCCTTCAGCGACCGAGTTGATCGCCAGGTCAGCGACACGGTCAATCAGTTGCGAGATTTCGGCCTGTTGGGCAGGCGACAAATTATCTTCTTTTGCCAAGGCGTTTCGGACCGCGGTGAGGGAGGTTGAAACACTCTGACGCGTCTGGTCTACCGCTTCGGGGCTGATCGAGGTCGCGGCGTGATAGAAAGCGGCAGCATCTTTGCGAATCACCGAGGCGAACTGCGACGGGATCGCTTGTTGGCCACCGTAAATGGCAGCCAGCTTCGTACCCGCAACAGCAGTGAAAGAACCGTTCATCACAACTTGTTTCGATTCTTGGTCGATGTTGATTCCGAAACGCAGTTCGTCAGTATCGTTAATGAATTGCTCCAACTGCTGCATGGAACCTTCGGCCATTTTTCGGGCCGCTTCCGTGTCGCCATTGTTCTGCTGGGCCATCGCCTGCTCGAACCCTTGCCGGATCTGAGCGGTCAACATGCCGCGTGCATCGGCCGGCACCTGCTGCATCTTCAATCGCACTGCAATGTCGAAATCGTTGCCCATTCCTTGGAACAACGTGGTCGGATCGGCAGGCGCGAGTGCCAGCAGCTCTCGCTTCGGCGCAAGTACCGCCCAGTTTCCCGTTTGACGAATGAAGACCGTGCTCGCCCCGACGGCAATCACAAGTGTGCCGTCATCAAGCTCATCCGCAGGTCCAGTTTGTGCTTCCAAGCGTTTGAGCACGGTTTTCACATCGGCTGTCGGCACAAGTGCAATCGGTTGCGGTGCACCATCGACCAGTGGCACGATCACGGCAATCGGTTGGGTCGTGTCGATGCCCGCCGTGAACGTGCCGGCCATCATCGTGAACATGCCGCCGACTTGAGCCTGACCGACAACACTGGTGATGTAATTGACATCTTGCATCAACTTGTCGACTGAGCCGAGCGTAACCACGATGACGGGCTCGGTGGCATTCAGCGTCTCAGTACCACCCTGCTGCTGAAGTTTTTCTTGGGCCAGCGCAGACGCTGGGGCCAACACAGACAGGGAAGCCGTGGCGAACAACGCGACAACAGCCATGGCAGTTGCCGCGATTCGGCGGCGAATCGATCGATTCGAGAAACCCATTTTCAAGACCATCCTCTGGCTAACAGTGATTGGCGGATAGCGGAAGCTCTGGAGCCGCCATGAAGTTCAATGGAAAGGTTTAAGTGCGGAATTCAAATCCGAGTCCCGAAATGCCCAACTCGAACAGGGGAAAATCAGCTTGAATGGAGGGGGGGGTTGGGCGCGGAACATCCGATCGCGGATGAAGGCCGTCCAGTACCAACAGATACCCGTCTTTAGTTACCCGTCCGTCAGCGACAACAGTTTCGCGGCTGACCAAAAAACCGACAACCGGTCGGTCGGAGCTCGTTACCAAAGAACACGACTGCGGCGCAAACACGCCCGTTCTTGGCGATCTACGGGCCTAACCGTCAGTTTGACAATCCGAACAACGACCTTGCGGCGGGCAAAAAACTAGCGAATCGACAGCCATTATCGCTCTCGGTAGACGATTCGACCCTTGGTCAAGTCGTAGGGTGACAGCTCCACCCGAACCTTGTCCCCGGGAACGATCCGAATAAAGTGCTTTCGCATGCGTCCAGCGACATGCGCCATCACCTCGGACCCGGTTTCGAGTTGAACCCGAAATCGAGTGTTAGCGAGTGCCTGTGTGACGGTACCTTCAACTTCGAAGGCTTCTTCTTTTTTACCCAAAACCCAACCTCAAAAACCGTGGACTGCTCTCGCTGGTGATCGTCACCACATCGATATCGATGCCCGCGAGGCAGAATTAGCTCGTAACAAAAAGCCTAGAATCCAACACAATCAGGACCCCGGCCCACTGACTGGTCAACTTGACAGCCAGTCCCAAGCAATATCATAAAACGATGCATTTACCGCGCCGCTCGGGCGAGCGGAGCCGAAATGTCGGCAGATTCGAACGTCGTTGATGCCCAGTGCGCCGCGTCTTTTGGGATTCCAAGTTCGCGGGGTTTCCGGCTTAGCGCTTGCTGAACTGGACTCCGCGGCGGGCACCACGCAAACCAGGTTTCTTCCGTTCTTTCATTCTTGAATCACGGGTCAGAAAACCGCCTTCACGCAACTTCTCATGCATTGATTCGTCGTAGCTGACCAGAGCTCGGGCCAAGCCCATGCGAACGGCACCGCTTTGGCCTGTCATTCCCCCGCCACCCACGCGGACCAGCACATCAACGGTTTCGGAGTGTCCGACCGCCGCAAGTGTGCTGGTAATCGAGTTTTGGTCTTGCTCGTTTACGAAGTACTCGGGCAACGGCTTTCTGTTAACGGTGATTTTTCCGCTTCCAGGGCGCACGCGTACGCGAGCCACGCTGCTCTTGCGACGGCCTGTGCCGAGCGCGTCTCCGCTGATTTTGTCCTTCTTGACCGCGACCATGAAATCAAATGTGTTGTGAAAGGTGGTGGTTGGCTGCGAACGTAAGTCTTACGTCCGGAATTCTACGATACGACTTTCTTGCTTTTCCGCTGCAGCTCCTGAGGCTGCTGGGCGGAATGTGGATGATCGGGGCCCGCGTAAATCTTCAGCTTCTTGATCATCTGATAGGCGAGCTTGTTCTTGGGAAGCATGCGGCGGACCGCGTGATAGATCAGATCCTCTGGTTTCCGCTCTTGGCGATCGCCATAGCTTTCCAAACGAAGCCCAGGGTGCCCGGTGTACCAGGTGTAATGTCGGTCATCCATCTTCTTGCCTGTCATGCCGACTTTTTCGGCATTCACGACGATCACGAAATCGCCGCAATCAACGTGGGGCGTGTACTGCGGGCGGTGCTTGCCCATCAGGATCACGGCGATGTCGCTTGCCAGACGACCGAGGACCTCGTCGGTCGCGTCGACGACGTGCCACTGTTGTTCAACTTGGCCTGGCTTGGCCACGAAGCTTGGTTGAGCCACCACGGGATTGACTTATGGTTGATTGGTTTGGAGATCGAAAATCGGTCCCCATCGAACTGCGGGGAATCGAGAAATTTATCGGGGGTCGCTCGTACGGGCAAGGCCTTTCAAGGTGAATCCCCGTGAAAACGGCTTAAAACACGTTCGTAAACAGCTATCTGAAGTCGCGACCGAAGCTGGATGAGGGTCCGAAACGGGCCAGATACTGCTTCAGACGCAGCTTCCTGCGAGCACTGTCGCTGGTCATGTAGCGAACGCTGCCGAACACCGGACGCTTGGGTCCCCAGGCACGATCGTACCGTCCCAGCACCCAAAAGATACCGCTGTAGGAGTTGGGATCGCGACCATCGAGCCCGTATTTGTTGTTCAATTCGATCATGATCGAGAGGGCGTCGCGGGGCGTTTTCGTCCAGTGGAGTATTTTTTTGCCCCACAGCATCCGCATGTAGTTGTGCATCACGCCGGTCTCGACGATCTCTCGCTGGGCGGCATTCCAGAGTTCGTCATGAGTTTCGGCTTGCTCGAATTGCTCCAATGTGTAGATCGCCGGCCGCTCGTCTTGGCTGTGTTCTTCAAGTGTCTTGAGGGCCCATTCAGGCAGCGATTCGAATTTGTCGTAGGTTTCCGGCTCGCGAAAAGTACGGTTGAACCCCATTTCCCGCCACGTCAAAACCTGGTCAAGGAAAGCTTCCGCGGTTTCGCTGGTGTTCCAAAACCCATGGTTCTTGCCATTGGCGGGCGAGGCTTTGTCGGGCGTCCAATCCTCGTGATCAAGAACGTTCACAACCAGCTCGTGGGCTGAGATGTGGCCGAAATGCAGATGATGGGCTCAACCCAGTCGTTGCATGTTCGTCCGGATGGTTGCGGTCATCGTTGTAGACGGCCAGCTTTTGACCAACGAAACGATTGAGGCGGCGCGAGGCCTCCTCCGATCCGCCGCTGACCAATTCGCTGGGGCGAACGGCATGGTCGATCGGGATCGAATCGAGTCCGTTCTCTGTTAACAACTTTTTTAAGTCAGCGGCCGGCCAACGCTGGGTGATCTTTGCTGGCAATCGTTCCAGGGTGGGCAGCTTGAGGCGGGCAAGTGGATTGGCGAGGGGCAGTTCCACCAGCGAATCGAGAATGTTCTTCTGCATCCAGCGGCGATAGCTGTGGGCAACCGTAAAGGTGCGGTCGGGTTGTCGCAGTGGGATCACGCCGTTGCTGTCGACAAGCTCCAGTCTGGCGGGGATGCGGTCTTTGACCGCGGAAATCATGCTGGGCAAGAAGAAACAGGGATATTCGTCGCTGACGACGGTGCAAGCATGCTGGGCCAGCTGATGAAGAAGTGGTGTGCCGGCGTTTGGTTTCGGTTCGACGTAGGGAAAGTACGTGACCGGTTTGCTGGAGAATGCCTCGGCATTGGCCCGCATTCCTTCGATCACGAAGCGATGCATTCGATCGCTGGCCCAGCGATAACCGACCCGCAGCGGTTCAAAGATCACCAGCGGCTTACCGAAATGTTTGGCCCGGTCGACGGCGTGTTGAAGCGCAAAATTGTAGCTTGCTCGCCGAAAAGCGATCATCCAATAGAGCACGTACTGTCCGTCCGGACGGACGGGATGGTCGTTCGCATGCGTGTGTCGGACGACGGGAATGGGCATGGAATGGGCCAGGGACAGAAGCGAACGAGACGGAATTGACGGCGCGCCGGCTCGAGCTAGCTGGGGTCTTCGCTTCGTTCTTTTCGCTTGACCATCGTGATCTCGTTGCCCTTCTCGTTGTGCCGCACTTCGTCCATGAAGGCGTTGATCAGCAACAGTCCACGGCCACCAGCGCGTTCCAAGTTCTCGGGGTCGGTGGGATCACGCAGGCTGCAAGTGTCGAATCCCGGGCCGTCGTCACGAATCGTGATTGTCGCGACGTCGCAAGCCGCATTGAGTCGAATCAGCACGCGGCGATCCATGTACGGCGATTCTTGCTTTCGCTTGCAGATCATTTCGTTGTACGGTTTGCCATCCTCACTTTGTCTCAGTTCCGATGAAACTTCGAGATTCCCGTGCACCATCGCATTGAGGAGTGCTTCGTCCAAGGCCATCGCTATCTGCATTCGCTCACCCTCGTCAAATAGATCGAGTTCAACGAGTGGCAACTCCAGTCGAGCGATCACATTGGGAATCAAGCTCTCGTTGTTTTCCAACGACAGTGTGATCGAACTTTCGACAGCGAATTGGCGGACTTCGCGAACCGATTGAGCGGCTAGGTTGACGGCCAGCACCTGTCGCACCACCGGAATCAAGGTTGAAACCAGATCGCGTTTGGGCACGTAACTCGATGCACCCTGACGCAACGCTTGGGCCGCGATATCTTCGCTACCCTCACTTGTCGTCAGGATCACGGGGATCGAGGGCATGCTTCCCGGTGACCGCCGAAACCAACTCCAGTCCGTTCATGTTGGGCATCTGCAAATCGGTCACGACCAAAAGAGGCGGATTGGCTTGAATGGACGCCATCGCATCGTTGCCATCGACCGCTGTTTGAACGGTGAACCCGTCCTTCTCCAGCACCATCTGCATCTGACGGAGCTGTGTTGGACTGTCGTCCACAATGAGGATATGAGAAGAATCAGGCATGGGTTCAGATTAGAAGGCGTCGATGGCCTGAGGTGTCGTTTCGTAAATCATGAACAGTCGACCGGCGAGATTCGTCAGCTTGAAAGGTGCCAGGACGACTTCGTTCATGTGAGTTAGTTTCATGATGCCGTCATTCCCCTTCACCTGCTCTTGCATCCGTATCAACGCAGTGATGAATTCAGACGAAATATGACTGACGTTCTTAAAATTGAGAACAAGGCGTTTGGGCTTGTTCTTGTTGACGTAGGTTTTGAACTCCTCTTCGGCCAACGTGATGATCGGGCGACTCACGAAATCGGCTGTTCCCAGTATGATTTCAGGAACACCCTCGACTTTGCCGATGCTAAAGAATTTCGGTGAATCTGGCATGTGAATCATCCATTTTCGCAGGACTATTCGCATTCTAACGAGTTCTTGGGTCGTGTGTGCGGATTCTTACGTCTGTGCCCCAAGCTCAGCCCGGCAAACCCCGCAGCCCGGCCAAACCCCGCAGTCGGGCAAAAACCGCAGTCGGGCAAAAACCGTAGCCTGGTCCAGGCCGGCCGGGCCAGCACTAGCTGGGGCCCATCTGCTATTGTGCTCTGACCGGCGGCTCAGCGACCACCTCGAAGTGGCTGATTGGGCCGGTCTGCTCTTGAAAGACACCAGCCGCACCGCAAATATTTCGCCGCTAGTCAACCAAATCCAGGAAACCTGCTTTGCCGCGCCGGCATCCACGAATTCGCATGCCTCTGCTGCTGACCGTCACGGTTCTGCTCGTGTTGGTCGTAGCGTACATCTTTGGATTGGCGAATTACCAGGCATCGGGCAGCTCGCTGTACGAGCCTGGCGATCTGTATGTTGCCCGCGCGATCGATGTCGTCGTCTTGGTCTGGTGTCTGTGGGTAGGATCCTCGATCGGCAGCTTTCTGAATGTGGTCGCTTGGAGAATGCCTCGCGGCGAGAGCATCAACGGTCGCTCGCATTGTCCAAGGTGCCAAACACAACTGAAGGCCCGTGACAACTTTCCCGTCTTTGGCTGGTTGGCGTTGGGTGGCAGATGCCGAACCTGTCACCTGCCGATTTCCGCTCGATATCCGATCGTCGAAGCTGCGGTTGGTCTAAGCATTGCGACCATCTCGATTGGCGAGCTCTATCGGTTGAGTCTTCCGGGCCAGTTCACGCATGGGCACGGTGGCCCGCTGTGGGCGCCGGTGGTGAATCGTCAAGTGCTTGTGACTCTGCTTTACCATACGGTGGGTTTGGCGGTCGCATGGGGTGTTGGCTTGATCCGCATGGACAAGCATCGTCTTCCGGCCCGCCTGGTGTGGTTCGGCTTGGCAGTCACTGTGCTGCCGATGTTGGCGTACCCGATGCTGATGGTGGTCCCATGGCAGATGCGTGTTCCGGTCGATTGGTGGCCCGAGCCTCGATATTCCGATGCATTGCTTCGCATCATCACATCGCTCGCCGCCGCGACTGTCTTGGGACGCACGCTGGCGCGTGGGTTGTGCCCGGCCGCGGATCCGAAACTCGATCCGCTTGGGCGTTCGACCGTGCGTTTGATCGACTTGATCGTAATTCTGGCCGTGCCGATCGTGCTGGTCGGTTGGCAGGCCTCCCCGGCGCTAACGGTGCTTGCTTCGGTGATCGCGGTGGGCCTAAGGCGTTGGTTACCCACAACGTGCGATTGTCTGGGCCGGTTTGCGATCGCGATGCCACTCGCTCTGACAATCCAGATATTTTTATGGAGCTGGTTGCATTCGTCTTCCTATTGGCCTTCGGTGGGCAGCTCGCCATGGGTGATTCTGAGTTGGTCTGCAATCGCGTTGTTGATCCCGCTCTGGTTGCACGAACCTGCGCAGCATCGGGGGCCGTTCGAGTCGCTGCCCAATGTCGAGTCGTTGCCCAATGTCGAGTCGTTGCCCAATGGGGAAACCGAGGCCGGCGATCGGGAAGATGGCGGCGAAATCCCGGAGAGAGATCAGGCAGCTCTTGGCGAATGACAATGCCTATTCCGTTGACAAGTTCTCTTCGGTGGGCCTGGGTCTCAACTGGCAAAACAGCGCCTTTTTCTGGTCGGGTAAGGCATAATCAAACCCGCAGCTCTGCAGAAACTGCTCGGAGGAACTGATTGCCATCACTTCCATCACGTTTTCACTCCGCGCACGCTCCACACAGTGACCAACGAGCGCGACGCCGACACCTATCCCGTGGAAATCGTGGTGAACGGCCAGACACTGGAGTTCTGCAAGTTTGGGGCTGTAGATCTCGATCGCAGAAAACCCGACAAGCTGTACTTCTTCCTCGCCGTCGTAGCGGGCGGCGACGAATCCATGACGAGTCAATTCAATGAGCTCGGTCTCGGTTCGCGCGAGTAGCAACCGTCGCATGACGAAGGGTCGCAACAGGGCGTGTATCGCAGCGGCGTCACTGGGAACCGCCTGCCGGATCATGATTCCTGTGGGCAATTGAATTCGACTGGCATCCTGTTCTGAGTCGCTCAATTCAATTGCACGGGGTTGGTCGCTTCTCTGATGGTCTTACGCATTAAGTCGACCGGTGCGTCTCTCCCGGTGAACAATTTGTATTGATAGGCGGCTTGGCGAACGAACATGTCAACGCCGGTGATGCATCGACACTGTGCTCGTCTGGCGTTCTTAATCAGCATTGTGTTTTCGGGATTGTAGACCGTGTCAAAGACGACCAGGTACTCGTTCAGCCGCGAGGCATCGTAAGGCGTGCTGTCCAAATCGGGATGCATTCCAATCGGTGTGCCATTGACCACCATGTGGATTCTCGGCTCGTATCGCAACTCCCACTCAACGGCGCGGCAACCCAGTTCGGCCGCGAGCAGCTGTGCTCGATCATAGCTCCGCGAGGAGATCAGGACTTCTGCGTGGCGTTGCCGTCAGCCCCCACGCGATCGCCCGCGCGACACCACCCGCTCCCAAGATCATCACAGTCATGCCTTGCAAGGGCTGTTCCCGGCTCTTATCGATACTCAAACACTGAGTGAGGCAGTCCATCGCGGCTCGATAATCCGTGTTGTAACCCAAGACATCCCGGTCATCAAAAACCAACGTGTTGGTTGCGCCGATTCCCTTCACGCTTGATTCCGCTTGCGTACAGAATTCCAGTGCGGCCTCCTTGTGTGGAATCGTTACGCTCAATCCCTGAATCCCCAACTCGCCGCAGTGCTCGATAAAGTTGGGCAAGTCGCTCTTGTTGACAAGGAATGGAAAGTATCGGGCGTTGAGTCCATCTGCTTTGAAAGCGCGATTGTGAATCAGAGGGCTGTAGCTGTGGGCGACCGGGTCGGCAACGACACCGAAAATCTCTGTCTTGGCGTCGATCTCATCGTATCGGTAAAGATCTCGCATGTCCTTCCAGGAGATCATGCCAGGTGCAATGTCCTTGCCCGCGCTGAATGAGGCGTAGGTGAAGGGGGAACCGATTCGATTTGCCAACAGCCGCGTCACCACTCCCATCTCGCCCATGCAGATCCCGATCGTGGGGACCTTCGCATTCTTGACCAACTCGATCATGCGGACGTTGTCGGAGAATTTGTTGGCCATCGTGGCAATCTTGACGATGTCGGCATCTTCCTCGGCCATCGAAGAATGAATGGCTTCAAGGTTGGGGGGCGTTTCCACTAAGTTGTGGTAGCTGATGATTCGTTTGGTGTTTCCATACCGGGGAATCTGAGCGGCAACATCGCCTTCGATGTCGACGTATTCGACCCCCGCCGCAATCGAGCTGCGTAGCAACATCAAACGATCCTGTTCGGACTTCATCCAGCGGCCGCCGTCTTCGCGCCGCCGCGCGGTCACAATCACCGGTCCCGGACGCCCATGGAGCAGTCGAGTCAGACTGACAGCCCGACCGATGTAGTCCAGCCGCAACTCGACTAGCTTCGCGCCTTGTTCGACGAGGTACTGATGTTCTGCAATCATCCGCTTGTGGCGGGCACGACCGAGAGTAACGCAAATCATGGATCTGTTGAGTTCTTTCAGCGTTGGAATCTGTGTCTACGCGATTGGTGTGCCAAGTGTTAGGAACAAGCAAATTCTTGTCCCGCCGCCGCCGCACCAACTGGAAAGCCTATAATAGACGCGATAAACCGGGCGAGCGGGGGTCATTTTCTCACTTCCCGGTTTTGGTATCTCGAATGCTGCGAATCTGGCTTCCTCGACACCAATCCTGCCATGAAGTTCACCGATAGAAATACGGCCCCGCTGTTACTGGTTGTCCTGGCGATATCGGCCAGCTGCGTCGGCACTTCCCCGCTGACCGGGCAGGACCTGACCGGGCAGGACCTGACCGGGCAGGATCTGACCGGGCAGGATCTGACCGGGCAGGATCAGGTGCCGATCGCCGAGCCGACCGACTGGCCGCTGCCACGCGGCGATCCGCAGTCGACCGGGTCGACTCCACGAACGCTCCCCGATGATTTGGTGGTTCGCTGGGAATTCAAGGCCGACGAAGCGATCGAGACCACTCCGGTGATTAGCGACGGGCGAGTCTTCGTGGCCGACGTGATGGGCCAGATCTATGCGATCTCTCAAACGGACGGCAAAGAACTATGGCGTCACAACTACGACACCGGATTCCTGGCCTCACCGGCCGTTCAAGGCAAACACCTTGTGATCGGCGATATCGACGGAAACCTGTACGCGATCGACGTCAAATCGGGCCAGGAAAATTGGAAAACAACGACCGATGGTGAGATCAATGGGTCGGCTGCTTTCCACGACGACAATGTTCTGGTCACCAGCCAAGATGGCAAATTGCACTGTTTCGCTCTGGCTGATGGCTCACCGGTCTGGAGCTATCAAACCGAAGACCAGATCCGCTGCAGCCCAACGGTGGGCGGGGGCCGAACGTTTCTTGGTGGATGCGATGGCCAGCTGCACGTTGTCGATCTCAAGACCGGCAAAGCGATCGGCCAGCCGTTGCCACTCGGTGGACCGACCGGCAGCACGCCGGCGGTCAGCGGCACCAGAGCTTTCTTGCCGATCATGGATGGCGCGGTGCTTGCCTTCGACTGGCAGCAGCAGAAAGAACTCTGGCGATACGAGGATCAGGAGCGATCGCAAGAGTATCGCAACAGTGTCGCGGTTTCGGACAAACTGGTCATTGCCAGCAGCCAATACAAACAGGTCGATGCGATCTCGATCGATACCGGAAAACTACAGTGGCGACATACACTGCGGCGACGCGCCGATGCCTCCCCGGTGATCGCCGGCGACGATGTTTGGATCGCGGCCACCGACGGGCGGCTGGTCCGGCTGTCGCTCGCCGATGGAACGAATGAAAAGTGGAGCTACGAGATCCGTGGCTCGTTTCTGGCTGCCCCAGCGATTGCGGGCGACGAGCTGTTTATCGCCGATGACGAGGGGGTGGTACGATGTTTTGGGGCAAAGTGAAGGGTCAGGTGGCAGTTTCCGATGACGGCACTTAACATCTCGACCTGATCCATTCACACTAGAGCCAGTCTTCCATCCCACATCCAGCCCCAGCTTGGCCCATGTCTTCCGCCGCCAGCGACAAGAAAAAGACCGAAGTCGGCAGCTACTTCATCTCGAACTATCCACCCTACAGCCAGTGGAACAAAGATCAGTTGCCCGCTGTCCGCGAAGCACTGCACGGACCACCGCAGGATGACACACCGTTGGGCCTGTACTTGCACATTCCGTTTTGTCGCAAACGATGCAAGTTCTGCTACTTCAAAGTCTTTACCGACGTCAACGCGGCAGAAGTCGCAGCGCTACGTCGATGCGTTGTGCAGCGAAATCTCGATGGTCAGCGAGCTGGAAGTGATGGGGAAGCGTCCGTTTCGGTTCGTCTATTTCGGCGGCGGAACACCGAGTTTTCTCTCGCCAAAGCAGCTCACCAAGCTGGCCGATCGCCTGCGGCAGCACATCACCTGGGACGGTGCCGAAGAGGTTACCTTCGAATGCGAGCCGGGAACGCTCAGCGAAACGAAGGTGAAAACGTTACGTGATGTGCTTGGCGTGACCCGGGTCAGCCTGGGCGTCGAAAACTTCTCTGACCAGCTGCTCGAAGAGAACGGTCGCGCCCATCTTTCCAAACAGGTCTTCAATGCTTGGGAATGGATCACCGAGGCCGACTTTCCCAACGTGAACATCGACTTGATTTCAGGCATGGTCGGCGAAACCTGGGACAACTGGAAGGAGAATGTCCGCAAGACGCTGGAACTGTCTCCCGAGAGCGTGACGATCTATCAAATGGAGTTGCCGTTCAACACGGTCTATCAGCAAAGACATTCTCGGCAACAAAGTCGAAAGCCCCGTGGCCGACTGGGACACCAAACGCGCCTGGGTCGATTACGCGTTCAACGAATTCAAGCAAGCTGGGTACAGCGTCAGCAGTGCTTACACAGTCGTGAAAGATCCGACAAAGGTGAATTTCAGTTATCGCGACAATCTCTGGCAGGGTGCCGATCTGTTGGCGACCGGAATTGCCAGCTTCGGACACGTCAGCGGCGTCCACTACCAGAATCTCGCCGAGCTGGAACAGTATCTCGGTACGATCGAATCGGGCGAGTTGCCGCTGGGCCGCGGTTTCGTGCCGACAGATCACCAACGGCTGGTTCGCGAGATGATCTTGCTGCTCAAACGGGGCTATCTGGATGCGGGATATTTCCGAGACAAGTTCGGAGTTGAGATACTTCAGCTGTTCCGCGAGCAATGGGACGGCTACGTCAGCGATGGCTACGTTCAGATCGATGGTGACACGATTCGTTTGACGACGGACGGATTGCTGCGGGTCGACGGTTTGTTGCCGCCGTTCTTCGAGCCCGAATTCCAAGGGGTGCGGTACACGTGAGCCAAGCTGGGTCGCAGCCGAGCGGGGGAAGTACCGACGGCGATCAATTCACCTTCGCAATGGGTGATTTCGAGGCCACCTTCCCCCGCGATCGTTATTACGCCACCAATCACATGTGGGGCAAAGAAGTTGATTCGGGTCGCTGGCGATTTGGTCTTACCACCTATGCGGTTCGGCTGCTGCAAGATGTTTACTTTCTGGATTGGATCGTGGAGGCGCCAACCGATATCGGGTCGCGGGCACATATTGGCTCCATCGAAAGCAAGAAAGCTGAAAGCGATCTGTACGCTCCTGTTGCCGGTAAATTAGTCGCTATCAACGGCGCCACGCTGGACGATCCTTCGCTGATCAACGCCGATGCCTACGAGGACGGTTGGTTGATCGAGATCGAATCGGAGGAGATGGCCGCCTTACTGACGCCCGACGCGTATGCAGAGCACTTGGTCCAGGCTTGGGAAGTGGCACAACGCACAATCAAAGGCCAAGCGAACCTCTGAATTAGTGATTTAGAAAAGTAGTTTGGGGGGAGTTTAGGGGTGGCTGGTGGTCGAGCGTCAGCGAGCCCCCAGAAGCCTTTCGTTTCATCGGTCGAGTAGGCCTGAGGGATTGCTCTCCTCGGGCCTCTCACAGAACCGGACTTGTGGACCACACATCCGGCTCTTCAAATCAAGTATCTCCAAACAATAACAGTTGTTTCGAGGCCCGTGCGGGGTTTAACTCGTGCCAGCGGCGGTACAAGTTCACAAGACGCTCGGCGAACCACGCGTTGGGGTACGCTTTATGCACTCCGAAACTCGCACTTCGTTTCCAGTGTCCTTGAATCTCGTAGACTGCCTTGCGAGCCATCCCAGCAGAGACGCCGCGACGTAACAAGTGCCGAAACAGGTGACGCGGACGCTTTCTTTGACGAATCTGGATCGCTCGCAACCGACGACGGATGTGAGCGTCGAAACGGGAGAAAGAATGTGTGTCCGTGCAGAGCTGAAAGTAGCCCATCCAACCGTTCAGGTACGAATTCACCTTCGCAAAACAGTGGTCCAAAGAGTTCCCCCAAGAACGTGGCGTGAGCTCGCGTACTGAAATCATCGGCGTAGCGGACGAAGCGAAGCCCTCGACGTTCCAACTCCCAGTCCAATTCGTTCAGGACGATGTTGGATAGCAGCGGAGACAGGGGACCACCTTGCGGCGTGCCCTCTTCGGTCGAAACTCGCGTGCCTTCGGGTAACACCACGTTCGCCTTGAGCATCCGGTGAATCAATTTCAGCACGCGACCATCGCCGAGATGCTCGGACATTCGCCCCAGCAAACGTTGATGGTGAACACGGTCAAAGAACTTCGACAAGTCGATGTCTACCGTGTACGCGAACCTTCCTCGAAGTACCGAGTAGCCAAAGCGATGGCGGTTTGGGCTCCCCGATCACGGCGAAAACCGTGACTGCTATCGTGAAAGATTGGCTCGAAGATCGGTTCGATCACTTGATGAACCGCCTGCTGAACCATTCGATCGACGACGTTAGGGACGGTGGCTGCATACTGCACCTCATGCAATTGGCGTTATGGATAGTCGATGAGAAACTCTCGAAATTACTGTGGTTTGATGCGTGTCGACTC
>CAVPGW010000024.1:0-272671 GCA_963704055.1 Pirellulaceae bacterium
CACCGAAGCGACAACCAGCCTTGGCGCTGTCGTCATCCATGGTGGATTGGGCAACGATCAAATCGTCACAGGTGTGAACGATGACGTGATCGACGATGAAGGTGGCAATAATACGATCGCGGCGGGCGGCGGCAACGACGTGATCCATGGTGGTACCGGCAATGACGTGATCATGGGCGAGGCTGGCGATGACATCATCTACGGTGGAAGTGAAACGGTGGTGATCACGACGCAAATGACAGCCGCTGGCGTCGACCGTGAGAAACGTTCCGGCGGTGACCGCATTTCGGGCGGCGATGGTGACGACCTGCTGTTCGGCGAAGGCGGCGATGACGCCGTCCAAGGTGATTCTGGCAATGACTGGATCGTCGGTGGTGCTGATAACGATATTCTCCGTGGCGGTGGGGGCGAGGATGTCATCTTCGGCAACGGCGGCAATGACGATCTGACCGGTGGCCAGGACTCGGATTCCCTGTTCGGCGATGCCGGAAGCGATACCTTCAATTGGTCCCGAACGTGGGATGCCGAGAATACGTTGTGGCTGAGTGATGGCCAGGACAGTGTGATCAGCGGTGGAGACCAATCGGATACCGACACCTTCCTGATCCACACTTCTGGTCTCAGCGAGCTGGTTACGCTATCGACGATCAATGCCGATGGGACAGTTTCCGCCCCGCTTCAGGACCACACCCATATCGTCAGGAGTCATCCTCTCGGCCAGTCGTTTACGGGTGGTCTGATTGACACCGACGGCGTCATCACGCATGTGACGAGCCCCGCGGTGGGGATGACACCAGCGCTCGAAGTTCTGCTCGTTACGACCAGCATCGAGAACTACATTGTCGATGTCAGTGCGGGCGAGGACATCGTCGAAGTTCACGACCTGGAAGGGTCGAAACTTGCCAACCTGACGATCGACCTCGGCATCGCCACGGACATGAAGAAGGAACTCTCGCCAATCTTGGGTGAGGATCGCCAGCCGCTTCTTTGGTTGGGGGCCGATCCGGATGGCGATGGTCCCAAGACTGCGCAGCCCTTCATCCGACTTGACGAGAATGGCGACCCGGTTCTCGATGCCGCCGGCAAGGTCATTCCGCTGCGGGACGGTGATGGCAGTGCCAAGTTCTATCCGGTGGGTGCCGCAATTCTGGACGCCGAGCGGCAGCCGCTCACCTACAAGGCCGGCGAAACGATTGTGGTCGGAGATCAGGAATACAAGGTTGGTGATCCGCAGGTTTACCTCGGCAACGAAATGGTCTTTGGCGACGACGGTTTGCCGTTGCACTACGAGACACGAACACCTCGTTTAGCTTTCGGTGGCGAACGTGTATTTAGTTCCAGTGGCCTGCCCCAATCGAAGACCGATGGCTCACCGCAGACCTACAACACCGGGCAACATCTGCGTAATTCCGATGGCGAACTGCTGTTCCACGAAATCGGTGATCCCGTCTTACATCGCCCCGGTGATCTGATCATCGAGGATGGCGTGCAACTGACCTACGCCGACGGTGATCCGATCGTGCGCCGCGCTGACGAACCGATGCTGGACAATGCCGGCAATCCGCGCTTCAACGGCACGGGCTTCGATCGTGTTGACGAGTATGGAAGGCGACTCGTGCTGGCCGATGGCACGGCAAACACGCAGGTCGTGGAAGTCGAAGTTCCCGGGGGCGGAAACGATGACGAGCAGGATTCGATCATCCTTCATGGCGGTGAGATTCAAGCATTCGGCGACATGTTCCTGGAAGAGGACAACTTCTCGGTCACCAACGACGGCGACATTGTCCAAATTGTCCGCGCCGGCGTGATGAGCATCAACCTGGAGAACAGCAAGCGTGGTTTCGGCGACCAACTGACGATCTACGGGCACGGAGGGAACGACAACATCAACGCCGGCGGCTTGAGCGATGATCTGATCGCTCTGAACTTCTTCGGAAATGAGGACAACGATATTTTGGTCGGCAGTCGATTCGACGACGTCCTCGATGGTGGGATCGGCAGTGACACATTCACCGGTAGTGCCGGAACCGATCAGTTCTTCGATCGCAGCGATCCTGACGGGCAAGATATCGACACCCTGGTCGAGTCCCAAAACCTCGACATGTCGCTGCACGCAAACGTGCTGATTGCGGGTGTGATCACGTCGGACGAAGGGGGCACGTTCCGCAAAGGGAGTCAGACGCTGGACCAATTCCGGGATCCCATCGATCCCGACTTCCCTGTCCCTTTTGTGACAACACTGCTCGATACGGGTGACCGCTTCACCGCAACCTACGACGATGCCTTGCGGAACCAAGTGGTTTCCACGCAGGTCGAGAGTCTGCTCGACCTGAATTCCGCCAACGTTCAGTGGCCAGATGGTCGTCCGATTTTTGAACGGGCTAGCCTGATCGGAAAGTCGACGGTGGTCGATGCGTTAGGACAAACCGTGGTGGAGTCCGGCAACAATTTGCTTGTCGTCAATGACCGGGATCACACCGTCCATGTGGAAGGACGAAGTGTCCTTTCGACGAGAGACTGGACGGGAATTGTGACGCTTGATAACGCGGGTAATCGCAGCCCTCGCAGCGAAGCCAATGCGCGTGCCGATACGTTCAACGAGTACTACATCGTCAACCTCGCCGGTGGTTCCGGTGGCATCATCAATGTCGCGGACACCGGTGGAATCGATGGCTTTGACGAACTTTACGTGTACGGCACCCCGGGCAATGACTTTGTCAAAGTGGATGCAGGGGCCGGAGACCTGACCGCTGGGCAGATCACCGTTGGTGATGATCCGCAGACCGCAGAGTTCATTAACCATCGGCAAGTGAGTCGCGTGACGATCAACACGCTGGACGGCGACGATTCGATCTTGTCGAACGACAATTCGGTACAGACCATCATCAACCTCGGGCCGGGTCAAGACGAGTTGATTGTCGGTACCGTCCCGCAGGTTCCGGACAAGGGAAATCGGACCATCGAATTCCCCGGCGGCGTGCCGATCGCTGATACCGAGAACATGACCAACGGCAACTCCGCGGAGATGATTGTCTATGGCGGCGACGATGACGACCAATTCGAGGTCAACCACAACACGGCCAAGCTGTTCCTGCACGGCGGTGCCCACGACGACACCTTCATCATCAACACCTTCCTGGTGCTTCGCGAGCAGACTCCCGAAGGCGAGGTAATCGCCAACCTATCGACCCTGTTCGGGGGAACAGGCAATAACCGATACGATTATTTGCAGAACGCTCCCGTGTTCATCAACGGTGGCACCGGCACCGACACGATCGTCATCAACGGTACCCCGATTGGCGATACGTTTGTGGTGACGGAAAACTCGGTCGCCGGTGCTGGAAGACTCACCTATTTCACCAATATCGAGCGACTGGAGGTCAATGGAGCGGGTGGCGCCGACGAGATCTATGTGATCAGTACCAGCAAGGATGTTGAACTGATTATCCGAGGCGGCTCGGGCGACGATACGATTCACCTTGGCGGCGATCATCCGATCATTCTGTTCGATCCACCCGAGTTCAATTATCAGCCGCCGTCGTATACCGTCCAAGATCCCCCGCAGATTCCTTATCAACCGAAGAGTATTGATCCGCCGCGTTTGCATTTCAGGATCGACTTGTTTGACATCGCGCGCGGCGATGCACTCAACCACGTCTATTCCCGAGTCACGGATTGGGTGCAGCGTTACGTCGATTACGTCTCCTTTGGCCATTCCTATTTCATTCTCGATTCCGATCGGAGGCAGCTGGTCCAGAATACCCTGGGCAGCCTCCAAACGCACTTCAGCTGGGGCGATTGGTGGAATCCGTTCGACGTTGGCATCGCATACTCTTTCGATATTCCGAAGATCGAATATCAGATCGGTAAAGAGGTTTGGCCTGCACCTCGTACGGTCACGCCGCCGCCTGTGAAGCTGGACCCACCACCGTTTGCCTACAAGGTCGATCGCCTGTTCGATGTTTCGGGCATTCAAGGGCGGGTCACGTTGGACGGCGGTTCGTCGTTCGAAGATGAAGGCGATACGGTCTTGGTTCACAACCAAGATGGAGCGATTCAAGCGGATGGCTCGGCGATCCCCGGCACATTGGCGACAACGACCGTGCCGATGCTCGACCGCGTTCGCTACCAGGTACTTCTGGATCCTGCAGGCGTTGCCAAAGATGTTTTGGAAACGGACGTCAAAGACAGAATTGAGAACCAGGGATACAGGGCCAAGCTGGAGCCGGGTCTTGTTCCCAAACTGGATCAGGATGGCAAGAAAATCTTGGACAATCTCGGCAATCCGGTCCTGATCACCGGTGTCGTGCCGATCTTCAAAACGAAATTTGTTCCACGCCTGGACGAGATCGGTCAAACGATCACACGCAGCTATCTGGAACTGCAGGGACTTGGCTTAGGCTCGGGCTTGTCGTCCGATGGAACGACCTACCAAGGTGTCGAATATGAGAATTTCGAGTTCATGCGACTGCGCCTGGATAATCGCATCGACGATACATCCACGCGGTCCTCTACCTCCGATACGTTCACGATTCAGAGTACCCATGCGGGGCTGACCGAAGTCGCACTGGGGGGCGGCAACGATACTGTTCACGTCGAAGGGATCGCCGGCGAAACCATCATCCTGGGTGGGGGTGGCGACGACGTCCTGAACGTACACGATCGCGTCACGCGCAATCTCGAGAATATCGATGCGCGATTGCTGTTTGATGGCGATGCCCATTTCCAGGAAATCGTTGCACCGCTCAAGTACGACGCTGTGTTGCACGACGAAGTGTTAAACACCGCCCCGCTGGTGTTCGTCAACACAAACCAGAGCACTGGGTCGTTTGAGGTCGATGTCCAAGAGATCGGTGTTCAGGAGCGAGACCTGAGCAATCGATTGGTGTTCCTGACACCAGCGGGAACGAAGACCACGATCGACACCGGGATCCCCTCGATTCTCACCGACCCCAACGGTGACCTGGTCTGGTTGAACGAGTCCGGAAAAAGAGTTTTCGAGAACACGGGGAAGCCGTCCATCACGGGCAAGGACCGAATCTATTACACGCCGGAGCAAAAGGAACGAATCGTCTTTAAGAAGACCGTGCCAGGCAGTGACGCTCAGGTCTGGGTACGTGCAGTCGCGCTCCATGAGTCCAACGGCATCGTGATCGAAGACTTCGTCCAGGAACGCGGGGTGCCCGAGTACGGTATTCACGAGCGGGGTGTGCAAGAGAGCGGAACTCAGAAGCGAGGTACGCAACAACGCGGCGTGCAAGCAGTCAGTGTCACCGGCGACCCGCTGTTTCTGGATCCGACCGGCCAGAAGACAACATCCAACACCGGTGTGCCTTCGATTGTGTTTGATCCAGCCCACGCAGCAGGTGACCTGGTGGTCATCGATCGCAACGGCAGCAAGTTACTCGTGGATGCCCCGACCGGGAAGCTGGTCCTGTTGGATACCAACGGTGACAGATTGCTTGCCGATCCACTGGCGGAACTAACGCCTTCGGTGGTTGTCGGCTCCGGTGAACTGCTATTCTTGAACGCAGCGGGCGATCAAGTCTTCGAAGATACCGGCGTCCCGTTTCTGGATGTCGATCCGACCGGTCAAACGGGCCAACCGCTGTTCTTGGATTCCAGTGGCAAAAAGGTATTCAGCGGTGAGATTCCATCGATCGCCACGGTTGCCTCCGGCGGCCAACTCGTCTACCTCGATGTGCAAGGCCGCAAAGTCTTTGATGCGACCGGGGCAGAATACATCGTTCCGAACCCAGACCTGCATCTGCCTGACGTCAACAAACCGATTACCGATTTCAATGAGACCAGCACGACCATCACCGTCGGTGACCTTGGCGGCGTGATCAGCGACCTCGATGTTAATCTCAACATTGAACACGAGTATGACGGCGACGTGAAGGTCGCGTTGAGAAGTCCCCAAGGTACCGTTGTCACGTTGTTCAATCGTGTTGGCGGATCCAAAGCCAACTTCTTCGACACGACATTGGACGATGAGGCGGCGACCTCGATCCGCTCCGGTACCGCGCCCTTCAATCAAACCTATCGACCGCAATCAGCACTGTCCGCTTTCGACGGCCAGGACCCGAGTGGCCAATGGACGCTGCTGGTCAATGACGTCGCTGCCGAGGACAGCGGCACGCTGAAGAACTTTAAGCTGGTCATCACCACCACCGGCACGCCGTCGATCATCAGCCAGCCCAGCGGAACGGCGGGTGCGGTTCCGATCTATGTCGATCAGCGATTGTCTGACAGTTTCCGCTTCAAGACCACGCGCAACACCGGCCATGTGTCGTTCCTGCCAACGGAAACCTTCCACCCCACGCCTGGCGCCAAGCTGTTGTGGCTCGACCAAGAAGGTTTCAAGGTCGATCATCGGATCGTGGAGACCTTCATCGGCGATCGAAACACAACCTTCGAGAGCCCACCGTCGCTGATTACCGTCAATCGCAGCGTTCCGGTGCCGATCTTCACGAACGAACTGTTACTCCAGACTCAAGATCCCGGCATTGATACCATCAATATCATCAGCGCCGGAGCAACCAGCAGTGTGCAAGGGCAACTCGACACCTACGAGCGACCGGTTGACAAGTTTGATGCGGATGGACGTCCAATTTTCCATACTGCGGGTGACGCTGTCACCTACTTTGGCATCGAGCCAGTGCTGAATGCTTCGGGACAAGCGACCGGCGCCCTTCATACCGCAGGTGAGCAGGTCTTCCACCAGGCCGGTGATCCAGTCGTCTATCTGGGCGGCGAAGAAGTCGTCGAAGCCATTCGCTTCAATTCGCAAGTCAATACGGTGGTTGACGTCGACAACGATCGGCTGATGATTCCCGATCATGACCTCAGGAATGGGACTGAGGTCACCTACCGTCGCGAGACAAAAGCAGGCGACTCCCTGGTAGGTGGCTTGATCGAAGATGCCAAGTATTACGTGATCCGCATCGACTCCGACACGATCCAGCTGGCCGCGTCGGCGAACAGCTCAACCCCGGTTGACTTGACGGGACTCGGCCAAGGCATCCACCGCCTCGAGCAGCCGGTGCTGGATGTCTTCAAGAACCCGTTCCTCTACGAACCGGGCCAGTCGCAATTCGGGTTCCTGCGTGAAAAGGTCGTCTACTTCGAGGATGATGGTGCAATCTCCAAAGGGGATCTGGTACTTCATGCCAACAGCGATCCCAAGCTTTACTTCGGCGACGAACCGATTCTAGGTGGACAACCGAAGGTCAATGCCGCAGGCGACTTGATTCTAGTCAACGGTAAGCCGGCCCTTTATACCGGTTCAGGGCCCAATGGAACCGGGCCCGTGGTTGATTTGGAAGGCAACCCGTTATTCCACGAGCCTCGCGAACCGGTCTACGTTCGGCAGGGCCAAACCTGGGTCCGCGCAACGTACAGCGGTGGTGAGCCAAGGTTGTATCAAGAAGGCGAAGCAAAACGCTACTTTGGCGGCGAGATGGCCAGGCACACGAGCAACGATCCGGTCCAAGAACTGCGCACCTTCCAGCGTGTGGGTGGGCTGGGAATGGTTGGAGGTCAGATCGATTTCGCTGACCTAGATGTGCTGAGATTAACGCTCGGTTCCGGTGCGGACGAGCTGGACATTGTCGACATCAAGTCGGTGGATCTGTTGACCATCGATACCGGCGCTGGCAACGACATGGTCCATGTTGCCAATGACTCGCTCAGCGTCGGAGCCCACTCGGACGTGCGCATCACCGGGTCGGTTGGCGGTAACGATCTCGTCGAGGTCTACGACGGTGCGGGCAACGGTGGCGAGACGATTTGGAACATTACCTCGTCCAACGCCGGCAATGTTGTCGGTTTGAACAATGTGCGACTGTTCTCGTTCTTGGGATTCGAGAACTTGATTGGCGCGGACAGCCTCGATGATGCCTATCGCTATGCCGATGGTGCCGTCATCAACAGTTCGCTCGACGGAAAAGACGGTTACGACACCGTCGACTTCTCCGCCTATACGACGACGGTCAACCTCAACCGTCAACTCGCAACGATCGGCGGCGCGAGCTATCGAAACCTCGAGTTGGCGATTGGTGGTCAGCAGAACAACGACGCGTTGACCGGCGAGAACAAGCCCAACGAATGGCGCATCACGGGCGAAAATGCCGGCTATGTCGAGAGTGTTGGTGGCGATCCACGTTTGACCTTTGTCAGCTTCGAAAATCTAACCGGCGGTGGACACGAAGACCTCTTCATCTTTGATCCATTAACACAGATCACGGGCAACATTGACGGCGGCACGGTCGTCGGGCAATCGGTCGAGCACAGCAACGACGAAGATGACAGGCTGGATTATTCCGCTTGGACGACGCCCATCGACGTTGACTTGCCGAACGAACTCGCCAACGGGACAGCTCGAGTCATCCATGTCGAGCATGTCACCGGCGGCTCGGCACCGAATCGCATCATCGGAAATGACGACAACAATATTCTGATCAGTGGTGCCGGCAACGACCTGATCCAAGGCAATGGTGGTCACGACTTTATCGTGGGTAACGATGGAGACGACGACATCGACGGTGGTTTTGGTAACGATGTGATCTTCGCAGGCAAGGCACTTGGTGTTCGTGAAGACTATCAGTTAGGCACCAGCGATTTCGAACTTCCGCTCGATTTCGCAACGATGGAATTGGTCTACCCCACAGGCTACACCCCGGCCCAGTTGGTGACGCCGGTGATCGTTGCTGGATTGTCCATTGCGGGCGCCGACGATGGTAACGATATTGTTCGCGGTGGCGACGGAATCGATCTTCTGTTCGGGGGCGGCGGCCAGGATCAGATCTTCGGCGGCAGCGGGCCTGACTACATCGACGCGGGAGCGGGCGACGATTTCCAGATCGAAGGGGGCGACGGCGACGATGTGATTCGCGGCGGTCTGGGCGATGACGCTCTCAACGGCGACGCAGGCATCGACCAGGTCTACGGCGACGAGGGAGACGACGTCATCTTTGCCGGAGCCGGAACCGGGAATCTGCAAGCGGGCCAGCGGATGTTCGGCGGCTCAGGATCGGATGAATTGTTTGCCTACGGCCCAATTTCGCCGCTGACACCTGACACCCCGGCCGCCGTTGGTGATCAATTGTTTGGCGGCGGCGGCGATGACCTGCTGCAAGGCAACATGCTGGCCGACACTCTGGATGGCGGCAGTGGTGTCGACTTTCTGCACGGTGACTATCTGGCTGGACCGGAATACCGAAAGAACCCATCGGCCGATTTCGTGGGTGCCAACGACAAACTGTTCGGTGGCCCTGGCGATGACCAACTGTTTGGCGGCGGTGGCGACGATGAGCTGTGGGGTGACCAGGGCAAGGATTTCATCGACGGACAACAAGGCAGCGACCAACAGTACGGTGGACTGGGACTGGATGTGTTCGTACTGCCCACCAAGCTGGGACCGAATGAAATTCTTGACAGCGGGAACGATACGATCCACGGTCACTTTGATCGCGGAGCCGATCTGATCCACGGTACAGAGGACGACCCGCGCGACGACAACGCAACCGACATCCTGATCATTGACGGCACCAGCAAGAACGATGTCATCCTTGTCAGCCAGACGTTGCCGGAAGTTGGCCAGCAGCCTCAAGTGCGTATCGACTACTACGAGAAAGGTGGGCCGGTTCAATTCATGCTGGTCGACCTGCTCGACGACGATGGCAATTTTACGATCGAGCAGATTCGGCTGGCGGGCCTTACCGGCGACGACGTCATCGGTTTTGTGACGGCCCAAACCGTCTTGCCCGATGGAGTCTTCAATCCGGTCAATCCGACCGTGGGCGACCCCGTTGCTCAAGCCCTTGATTTGACGCAGCTGGCCCAGCGCAGCCGTGATTTCGTCGGCGTGTTCGACGGCAACAGCGGCGACGACTTCCTGATCGGTTCGGACGGTCGGGACCGGCTGGACGGCGGTCGGGGCAGCGATGTGCTGTACGGTTTTGCTGGCGACGACCGCTTGTGGGGCGACAGCGGCGAGGGGGGCAGCAGCGACCACGATATCCTGTATGCCGGGCAAGGCAACGATGATCTGCTCGGCGGCCAAGGAACGAACCAGCTCTACGCCTGGTCGATTGATCCGGCTCCAGGATTGTTTGGTGTGTATGTCGATCCCGACGGCAAGCTCGTCGACGACAGCTTCCAATCCCTTCAAGAAATCACCGGCCTCTCGATCGATGCCGCTGCGCAAGTCGAGACGTTGCGCTTCACACTCGATACCGATGGCGCGGCTGGCGACGTTGTCAGCATTACCGATGTCGCGTCCACGGGGCGCCTGAGCATCGAATTGATTGACCCGCGGCTAACCAATGGGAAGCCGACCGTCCTGAAGCGAGTCAACACCGCGAACGTTGCAACACCGACGTTCGATCTGGCTGGCCTTGATGCCGTCGACGCCGATTTGAATCCGATCGTGTACGAGTTGCGGGTCAGTGCAGCCGCCGCGGCGGATGACGCCGAGGACGAATTCACTCCGGTCGCCTACAAAGTCACACCCGTGATCAACGGCGGCGGTGACTATGTACTGAATGTCAGTGTCGAGGATGTCGAGACGAATGCCAGCATGGACAGCGTCGAAACGACCGGTCTGAATCGAATTCTGGGGAGCGTCAAGAATGATGAGTTGTACGGTGGCACGACCCTTGATTTCATGTACGGCAATGGTGGCAACGATACGATGTATCGTTCCAACGGCAGCACGTTCGAATCCCTCGATGGCGGGCAAGCCGGGGATGAATGGAAAGAGTATGCCAAGGAATCCGACCAGGTCTGGTATGTCGGTGGGACGAACGCGGCCGACGAGATTCATGTCGACTTTGTCACCGAACCGGGTTTATTGGCCGATCATCATCTGATCACCCGACTGACCAACAACAACGGAAACTTCAGCTTCGCAGCCCAAGTAAGACTCGACTTCTCGGCAACCGACGGCGAAGGAAATCCGATTTGGGATCCGACCGACGAGATCGAGAATCTGGACCGTGTCCTCAGCGAAACGGATCCCAAGAAGAGCATCGAAGCGCAAGCGGCGGTGGACGCGGCAACGACTGAGTTGATCAACAATTTGCTGCCGCCCGAAGGGGACTTCCTGGTCATCCTGATCGATTCGCTCGGTGGCAATGACGAGATCATCGTGGGCCCGACCGTACAAAAGACGGTCTGGATCGATGCGGGTGCTGGCGACGACCGAGTGGAAGTGCGCAGTGGAAATGCGATCCTGGTCGACCAGGCCGAGACTGCGGTCCCGAACGAAGGCAAAGCGAACGAAGGCAAGCGTGGACGCAACGACGTTCCGCGCCAGGCCTATGAATTGATCGGGCCGAATGCGGATGGTCAGCTTTCAACGCCCGATGGAATTCCGGTCGACTTCCACACCGAGACCGTGACCTTCACAGGACTGACGATCGACAATCCCGACGATGTCGATTGGTTTGCATTCACGCTTCCAGAGGGCTTTGATGCCAATTCGCAATTGATCTTGAAGGGCGCCTCGCCAATTGATCAGCTCGAGATACGCGTTTTTGAGATCGATGGCGAAACCGAAGCGGTCGACGTCGACGCCGTCGACGCGGCAACTCCCAACAACAGTTCCGCCAACGCATACTCTCTTGTGCGCTGTCTGGATTCTCGACCGTGACCGGTGCGACGATTCACGACTCCGACGACAAGGATTGGTACCGCATTACCGTCAGCGGGACCGACCCAATCCCAGCCGACACCTTCTTGCGGCTCCACAAGCTCAGTCCCGAAGCTGGGCTTGGCTTGAGCGTTTACGATGATCAGGGGCGTCTGCTGCGAGACCGTCAGTCCTCCGAGCAAGTCGGTCGCGATGCCGTACTGACGTTTGACCTGGGCGGCTTGCCGATCGGCACCTATCAAGTCCAGATCAAGGCTGAGAGCCGCAGCCCGCTACAGCCTTTCGACTTCGACGGTGGGGGCTGTTGATATCGACGTGGCTGGTAACGGCACCACGTCGAGCGGCCTGCAAACACTCGATTTAAGGGATCTGTCAGCCAACCATCCGTACCTGTTGAAGATTTCCGCACTTGGCAAGACGCCCACCATTTATGACATCCAATTTGATCTTGACGCCAACGTCAGCACGCTTGGCGATCAGATGAGCCTGGCGACGCGTGTCGACGTGACGCGGCGCGATGTGATCCTCGGCAGCGAAGGGAACGACATCCTGCAAGGCGGCGCCGGCGAGGATTGGATCTTCGGTGGTCCGGGCGCGGACGTGCTCACGGGCGGCCTCGATCGCAATGCCAGCGACCTGTTGTTCGGCGGACCGGGCAACGACACTTTCCAAATCTTGACCGATGCCTTGCCGCTGCTGGGCAACCAGCCCGGCACCGTATTCCAGCCTGCGACCGAGACGATCATTCCGACGTTCAGTGATCAATTGATCGGTGGGGAGGGCGACGATCAGGTGTTGTTCCTGGGTGGTGATCGTGATCGCCTTGGTCGCGAAGTGCCCGACTTTGTCACGCTGCGTTACGACACGAATCTGCACCGGTACGAATTCACCAACATGATTTGGGATGTCACGGGCCAGAGATTCTTGACCGAAGAAATCGATTCCAACGGCGACGAAATCCCCGATTACACGGTCTATCAGCAACAGTACATGTTCTATCAGACGCGCGATGTCGAACGGACTGTGATTGCGACTCAGGACGGCGACGACGTCGTCCGCGCCGATGCCGGCTTCCGGTTCCTGCCGGTTGAGCTTCCGATCGACGCGTTTGCCCACCATCGATACGTCGATCGATGCCACAACGTTTGAAGAATGGGGCATCAAGCAAGGCGACTTCGAGCAAGGCGCTCGACGAGGCGACTCTCGATATTCGTGGCGGCGACGGCGATGACCGGTTGTACGGCGGCTTCCTGGACGACACCATCGACGGTGGTGCCGGGCGCGACGTGATAGTCGGCGGCGGCGGCAGCGACAACATTTTCGGCGGTGCAGGCGCGGATAGCTTGGTTGGTGCCGATTCGAATACTGTCGAGAGCGGCTTCCCCGTTGTGGCAGGGCCGCAAACCGGCATGACGGAAGTATTCCAGTTCGCACTTGCGCAACCGCTGCTGATCATGCCTCCGGCCGTGTTCAGAGGTGTGGACCTGAACGACCCCGAGACGATCGCGATCGAAAACGCGTTTACTTTCAATAGCTCCGCTGAAAATGACGCGCTGTCCGAATTCAGCCGCATTGGGGATTTCAACGGCGACGAGCAAGACGACTTCATCGCCAGCAATGGGAACTTCAGTTACGTGCTGTTCGGGCCGCTACCGTTGGGCGCTGAGCTGAACATCGCCGAGTCGGCGGAGATCATTGTCGATCATGCGGTCCTGGGGCGCGCGGCCGATCGCTACGGCGACGTCAATGGCGACGGCAAAGCCGACCTTGCGTTCGTGCTCGAGGATGGCGTGGATACGCTCGTGACTGTGGTCTTTGGCGGGCCGGTGGCGGTCGAGCATCCCACCGACCCGACGCTCTGGCCGCGCGCCTGGGATGGTGACTTCGCGACCAATGTGCTGGATAGTAGCAACAGCCGCACCATCCGGCTCGGGGGCATCTCGCTGCCCGGCGACGTGTCCGTTCAAATGTTCTCGTTTGACGCCGACGAATTCGACGACGTGTTGATCGTGGCGCCGCAGACCGGGTCTGCGTCGCAGGTCACCGGGCTGTTCAACCTCGGGTACATCTACTCCGGCGTGTCGCTGCGGCAAGCCGTGGGGACGCTGAGCATTAGCGACCAACTTGCACAAATCCAGTCCGGCGACGCCTTTGTTGGGCTCGACACCCGGGTCGTCGGTGATCTGGACGGTGACGGTCGTGAAGACATCCTGTTCGGCAATGCGACGATCAACATTTCGACCGCATCGGCCACGCCAGCGCAGATCACGACCGTGCCCCAGCTACTGCCTGGCATCACATCGCAGCTAACGATCCAAGTCCAGCTGCCGGCGACGGCACCGATCACTGCGACGTTCAACATCACGCAGGACATCGGGGAAACCACCACCGACCTTGTCCGCAAGATCAATGAGCAGTTGCAGAGCAGTGCCTTGGCTGGCGACGTGTCGGCGACGATCCTAGTCGACGGCGGCACTGAGTCGCTTGTGCTCCTGCGACCCAGTCGGGGAGCTCGCCGGTGCAGTTGACTATCAGCGAGGATGTCACTGCGGCCCCACTCGGTTTTACCGCGACTCAGCTTGATGCAGCGCCGGCGAACTACTGGGTTCGTCCACCTCAATCGTTCTCTGTGGGAGGGGTGCCGGTCAATATTCCCGAGACGTTGGTGCGGCTCCCCAACGCCACTCCGGAGATCGTCGCGCAGCAGGTTGCGGTGCCGATTGATGGTCTGCAATCGCAACTTCAGATCACTTACGACGAGACCCAGACTGGCGGTGACATCATCGTCGACAGCCAGCTTGCGGTGCCCAGCCAAGCAAGGCACGACACGGCGAATGATCGCACCGTGACGGCGAGCATCACCCAAGGCAGTGATGTGCAAACAGCGGTTGATGCGATCAATGTTCAACTCGGTCAAAGCGTTAACCGTATCAAGCAGTCGTTCTTCGACCTGTCCGAAGATCAACTGGGCAGTCTCACGACTAGTATCTTTAACGACGACAAAGTCTTTCAATACAACTTTGAAGTTTCAGGAAATGTAGGTGGCGTCATCGGTGGTTCCGTCACCACGTATGGTTTCTTTGAAAAGTGCGAGGCGTTCCTTTTTTCTGAATGTGGGGGCGGCACACACCAGTACGGCATCATCCTTCAAGCGCCCAGCGGTGAAGTTGTCGTCAATCATCGCGACTTTAGCCTTTCCAAAGACGTCTTCAGCCTCAGTCGCAACTTTCCGAATGTAGTCGCCGAACCGAATGGCTTGTGGACGCTATTCATGGTGATTGAGGACAATGGTCTTTTCGGCGACAACGACACGTATATGGATCATGCCGTCTTGCAGCTGAAATCCAAATCTGCGCAGGCGACAAACGTGGGCGGAACGATCGCAATTGAGGCGATCAATTCACCCGAGTACCACAACGGCGTTCAATTGACGGTGGCTCAGGAGGACGTGACCACGCGTCCGCTGCTGAACGCGTCGGGTTCACTTTCGGACAGTGGTTCGTCGATCGCTGTCAGCTCGCGCGGCAACGGCACGCCGGTACTGTCCGCACCGCAGTCGCTGGCGAACCTGCAGGTGACGGTCGGGGCCACCAACACGGCGGCGGCGAAGGCTTTCGAGCTTGGCGACCTGAACCGGGACGGTTTCGACGATTTGGCGCTGGCGGACGCTGATTCGCTTGACATCTATTTCGGAGGCTCCGACACCTCCGCCATCATGACGACGGCAGATATCACAATCGCCGGCGCCGGCCTGTCGGCCACGGCGGGGGACTGGAACACAGACGGCGCGACGGATCTGGCGGTTTCCGACAACGCCATTGGAAGCACGTACGTGTTCTGGTCAGTTGTGGGCAAGTTGAGCCCCTTGACGCTGGCCGACGCGGATGTCGAGATCACCGCGGCGCAGTCGGCGAGCTTCGCCCAACAGCCGGCGATCGACGGAAGCGGCGACGGTCTTGACGACCTGGTGTTCAGTACCGCGGCCGGTTTGCACGTCGGTAGCCGGCAGCTACCCGCTGGTAGACCTGCCCACAGATTTCGAATCCTTGGAAAACGCCTCGGTCCCAGGCAGCGGTTCCTTTATCGTGAACCGCGGCATCGGGAGGCCCGAGACCTTCCAAAGCTCGCCAGACGCATGGTGGCAGTTCGCGACACTAGGGGACGGCAAAGGCGGCGACACAATCCGGCTCAGTTCGGGACGACTCGATCTCGTCAATGAGGACGGGCGCTTACTGAAGACTGCGGTTCAAGCCGTCGACATGCGGACGCTGGAAGCGGGAGAGTATTACTTGCACGTCTATGACCCAATCCTTCCGCCCACCGGTACGGTCACCATCGAAGTTGACCCGCCGCGGCGCGGGCAGTCGCACGAAACCGCGCTGATTCCCGACCAGGATCTACTGCATGGCGGTGACGGGGATGACGTGCTGATTGGTAACCAGGATCGCGACCGCCTGTTCGGCGACAGCGGCGTCGACACCTTCTTCGGCGAGCCGATTGAGGTCCGGGACGAGCGGGTTGAGGACACACTCGCTGGCGATCCAACTGCTGGCGAGTTCACCTTTGAGGGCTTCGCTCCAAAACTTGACCCTGTGGTCGAATTTGGCAGCGCGACGCTCGTCGTCTTCTCAGAGAACTTCGATTCTGGAACCTTCACACCCAATCTCTGGGAGGTCACCGGCCCCTCGGTCAACATGCTGGGGCTCGTCGAGCCTAGTGCCGCATACTCGGCGAACTTTCAGGGCACCGAACAACTCGTCTCCAGCATCATCGACCTCAGCGGCCATCGCAATGCATCCCTGAGCTATGCGTACGAGCGCACGGGTGGCGGGAACTCGCCTGAACGCTTCGAGGACCTGATCGTCGAGTACATGACCGACACCGTTGGCTGGAGTGAAATCGACCGCCGTCTTGGGGCGGACGGCACGCAGGACGACATGGACACATTCGAGCACGTGTCTCTGCCCCTGCCAGCTGCAGCGTTGGACGAGAGCCTGCAAATCCGTTTCACGGTTACCGGAACTCCCACAACTTTTGATGACTGGTTCGTTGACGACATCGAGATTCACGTACGGGAGCTCGGCCTGCGCGAGGCCGTGTCGAAGGCACTGGGACGGCCGACCACGACCGGCGCCTTGCTAAGCGCCGAGTACAGGGCTTCCGAACTCGGCAGCATCGCCGACCTGGACGCGTCGGCGGCCTCGATCACGCAATCTGTGATCACTGACCTCACCGGCGGCCAGTTCCTTGTGAACCTTCGGAGCCTGGACCTCAGTGGCAACGCGATCGATGCGAGCGACCTGGGAGTGCTGGTCCCGACAACGATGACCATCGATCCCTTTGCTGGCGAGACGCACGGAGTGGGCGAGCTACGAAGCCTCAATCTCGGATTCAATGCGGCACTGGACGGGATCGGTTCGCTTGCCAAGCTGACGGAGTTGCAGACCGTGTTGCTTGAGGGGACCAGCCTGGACCCGCTGGACGCTAATACTCTGAACGTACTGGAGAACATGCCCTCCCTGGAAGTATTGACGCTGCCAACCGGGATCGTCACGGCATTCGAGGACTTTGAGAATCCGCTCAGTACTGAGTGGGTGCTGTTAAGTTCGGGGACTGGCCGCATCGCTCGGACAGCAGACGTTGGGACGGGCGGCGTCGGTACGGCATTGATCATGGACTCGAACACGTACGACTCGCTGGCCTTGAACCGGGCCACGTGGACCGTGGACTTGAGCAGCAAGCCGACTCCCATCTTGACCTTTCTTCACGCCGACTTCTCGGACGAAGAATCTCCCTTTTCGAGTTTCGCCCCGTTCACTGGCAATCAGAACGCCGATGGGATCGCGGTCAGCGTTGACAGCGGCGCCAATTGGTACCCCGTCTGGAATGCCCCAAACCAGTCGCCTGGCATCTGGCAGCCACACACGATCGACTTGACGGCCGCCGTGCCGGCCATCAACTGGGCGGGTGTCACGAATGCGAGCTTCCGTTTTCAACAGTACGACAACTACCCCGTCGCCATCGACGGCCGGGGCTACGACGAGATTCGGATTGTCGAGAACGCCGTGGTGTCTGGTGCGGACCTTGCCCACGACGAGGGCGCGAACGTGTCGGTCCAGACGCTCGGTTCGGCCAGTTGGAGGGTGCTTGACGAGAATAATGTCATTGTGGCTTCAAACGCCAGCAACAACATCAGCTTCCTGGCCTCCGACAACGGCACGTTCAAGGTCCAGCGCGATCCCGGCGGTGGCTTCGTCGACTGGTTCCCCATCCTGGTCCGCAACCTGGCGCCAACGATCACCAGTCCAGCACCAAACGATGGTCTTACGATAAACGAGGGACAGACGATTTCCATCGGCGACCGCCGGTTCGTGGGGAACGAGGCCGTCTTCGACGTGTTCGTCGACGGGCAACAGGTCAAAGAGATTCGGGCCACCGACGCGGGTCCCACCGACTTGGCACAAATGACGCCGCGGATTACGGTCGAAGATCCGCTCGGGAATACGACGGATCTGACGCAAGCCGCGTTAGCATTTGACGGCAGTAACGACATCGTTGAATTGCACAACTCTGTCTTGGATGGGAAGACCGATGTCACGACAACGTTCTGGATGAAGACCACCAACACGGCCTACCAGGCAATCCTGAGCGGTGCGAATGCGGCCATTGACAACGAGTTCACATTCTTCGTCCGGCGTGTCTCATCGACCCAGAGCGAATTCTGGCTGGGCACCCAAGGGAGGACTGTACAGTGGTTTTTCGATACGGACATCCTGGATGGCAATTTCCACCACATTGCCCTTGTGCGTGATCAAGGGAATCAGCAATTCGAGTTGTACGTCGACGGCGACTCGAAGGGCGTCAAGACGGAAGATGTCAGTAACGTTGCGTTGAACCTGCGGCCGATCCGAATCGACGAAGGCGGCCTGTTAGTGGGCCAGGATCAGGATTCCGTTGGAGGGATGTTTGATCCAAATCAGGCGTTTGAGGGAGTCCTGGATGAACTACGGATGTTCAACCGCGTGCTCACACCAGAGCAGATCGCGGGCGATATGAGCGGCGGTCCGATCTCGGGCACGACACCAAACTTGGTTGGTTATTGGCCTTTCAATGATGGCTTTGGAGAGATCGCCAGGGACCGTAGTCCCGGTGCCAGTGATGGTTCACTGGGACGCGATGTGCGCGACTGGATCCCAACCTGGACGACCGACGTTCCACAGCAGGGTACGATCAACGGAATCGAAGTCGCCGGTTTCCCCTCCGAATACCTGGCGGTCGATGATGCGGTCTTCAAACTCAACATCAGTGTTGCCGATGATGATGGTGGCGCCGATTCGGTGGAAGTCGAGATGATCGTCAACAACGTCGCGCCGACGGTCGTGACCTCAGTGACCGACAATCGTAACCGTGTCACCGATCCGCTGCGTTATCGGTCGCTCATGTTTGACGGAATCAATGACGTTGCCAGCACAACATTGACCTTGAACGACCGTGTCACGATTGAGACCTGGGTCCGGCCGACGCAAGGTTCCGACGCGATCGAATACGTGTTCCACACCGGCACGGGTAGCGACGCGATGTGGTCGCTTTCCCACAACGACGCGTACGCAACTTCGGAAGGAATCCCTTTCTGGATCATTGGAAATGGAACGGGGCAGCTAGTCACGGACGTGCCAGTTGAACTTGACCAATGGCAGCATATCGCGGTCTCCTTCGACGTGGCCGGTGGCGTCACCCTGTTCAAGAACGGCGAATCGGTTTACACCAGCGCAACGATCTCACTGACGGCACCGACCGCACCGCTCACGCTGGGCAGCTTCGGAGCAAACGGCAGCTTCCAGGGAGAACTCGACGAGCTGCGTGTTTGGAATCGGCTGTTCACGGCGGAGCAAGTCACAGCTGGGATGCGGACGCAGGTGCCCGGTAACTCCGCCGATTTGGCGGCCGCGTGGAATTTTGATGAGAGATCGGGTGCAACAACAGCTGCTGACGCCACGGGCACACATGACATCAGTCTGGACGCCGGCGGCGCAGGCTTGCAGCCCAAGTCGTCCGAGCAGATCGCACCACTCGAATCGCTCGAACCGGCCCTGAGTTTCGACGGCGTTGACGATGTGGTCTTGCTATCGAACAGCGTGCTGGATGGTGCAAACGACGTCTCGACAACGCTATGGATACGGACGACGCAGACGGGTGCACAGACTCTGATCAGTGGTGCAAACACAGGTCAGCAAAACGAGTTCCTGATCCGGCTCGCATCGGACCAATCGGTAGAGTTCTACTCGGCGGGAGTATCGGTCGCGTGGCCCGTTCGTTCGCTGGCAGATGGTCGCTATCACCACGTGGCTGTCGTCCGAGACGAAGCAAATGACCAGGCCGAACTGTTCATCGATAGCGTCTCGCAAGGCAGGCGTGACCTGACAATGGGTACGCTGCAAGTCGATGCAGATCGTCTTTCCCTCGGCCTGCACGGAAGCAGCACCGAGGCGTTTGAAGGAACCCTGGACGACCTGCGGATCTACGACCAGGCTTTGAACGCGGCGGGCATTCGTACTGACATGCTGGGTGGCCTTCCGTCGACCAATCTTCGCGGAATGTGGTCGTTTGACGATGGTGGGGGTAACACAGCCCGAGACCTCTCCGCATTCGGACGGCAGGCATCACTTGGAGAAAACGGGGTTGCTGACAGCTTGCCGATCTGGAGTGGGCAGGCGCTGCTGCCGGGCGAAGAGTTGCACTTCGATTCCTCGCGTTCGCACGATCCTGGCTTGCTCGACACGCTCACTTATGCCTGGGAAGTCGAGAGCAACAATGGCCAAGTCATCCCCGGTTCGACGGAGTCGACGTTCAGCTTCACACCCGACTTCCCCGGCATCTACACCGTCACTGCAACGGTGACCGACAAGGACGGCGACAGTACGACCAGCGAGACCGCGGTCTCGATCTACCCCGTTCCAATCCTGCTGCATCACCTCGAATTAGGATGTGCCGTGGGGGATGTGATCTTGTACGACGCTTCCGATTCGAGCCTGCTGCCGCCGCCCGAACTGAGTCGCGGCAATTTCCAATTCGTGAACCGCGAATTTTCTTGGACCGTGAGTCATGGCAATGCTCAGATCATTGCAGATGGCGATCAAGAGACGTTCCTGTTCATCGCGGAAGAAGCAGGCGACTTCACGACAACCTTGACGGTCACGGATGTCTTCGAGAACACTTTTACGAAAGAGATCCAGCGGCTCTCGAGTGTCGCGTCGGATACGCTTTCCATTGCGGCTTCTGCGGCCGTGATTGAGGTGCTGGAACCCGCGATCGATCTCGCGACCACCACGTTGGCTCCGCAGGAAGGCGACACGCTGGTCTTCGAGGCAGGCGCCTCGCACGTGTTGCCACCGGTCGGCGCTAGCGGGAAACTGTTGAACACGTCACGCGCTTATAGCTGGGAAGTGATTGCGGCCAACGGTCAGGTGGTGCCAGATTTCCCAGTGATGATTGATCCCGATTCACTTGAGGCTAACAGTTTCCAGTTCAAGATCGACGACGATGGTTTCTACACCGTTCAGGTCACCGTCACCGATCGCATCGGATTGGACGACGTCAACATGCCGTTAGGAACCGCGGACTATACGGTTGTCACCACGTCGGAAATGTCCTTCACCGCCCGCGATGTCGATCCGACCATCACAGTGACTGGTCCCAGCACCGTGAGTGAAGGTAGCGCATATACGTTGAACCTTGGCGCGGTCACCGATCCCGGCACCGACAGGGTCTCCGCGTACGTCGTGGATTGGGGCGATGGCCTTGCGGATACGTATGCCAGTGCCGGCGACGTCACTCATACCTATGCCGACGACAGCCAGTACATGATCACGGTGGATCTGGTCAATGAAGACGGCACTTTCACGACGGCCGGCATGTTGCAAACCGCGGAAGTCCAGACGCTGTCACTGAAAAACGTGGACAGTGGCGACTTCAAGCTCCGTATTGGCGACGACAATAGCCGCCAGACGGCAGCGATTATCTTCAGCTCGGATGCGGCGACGCTGCAAAGCAACATCGAAACGGCGTTGAACCTGATTCCTGGCTTTACGGTCGGCGTGACCGGCGATGGCACGGCTCCCTGGCGGATTGAATTTAGCGAGCCTGCCGGCACGAATGTGGAGCTGCTACAGATCGTTGAAAACAATCTCGTCGGCTTGGATTCGATGATTTTCGCCGCGCCACAATTCAATGGCAGCACGGGAGTCAACGTCACCAACGTCGTGCCCAGCATCCTGTTGAGCGGAGCGGCTGCTCTCGACGAAGGGAGCGACTACACGCTCACGCTCGGCCAAGTCACCGATCCAGGCGATGATACGGTCATAGCGTACGTTGTGGATTGGGGCGATGGAACTACGCCCGATACGTATCACAGCGCCGGCGACGTCACGCATACCTACACAGACGGCGACATCACTCCGAAAATCACCGTCACCCTGATCGACGAAGACGGCAGCCATGCGAGGGTGAATCGCCCGGCAAGTCTGACTTACATGGGCGGCAGCGGAGGCCAGGTCAACAGCGGCGACGCGACCTTCACGCTTTCGGGAAATCGCGGCACCTACGTCAATGAAGTGCAAACGCTGTCGCTTGAAAACGTCGAAAGTGGTGCCTTCACCTTGCGAATTGGCACGGACGAGAACCTGACAACAGAAACCATCGTCTACTCATCGACGCCCTCCAATGTGCGTGCGAACATCGAGAATGCACTCAATGCACTCCCAGGAGTAACGGCCAGCGTCAGCGGCGACGGCATCGGTCCGTGGGAGATCGAATTCCTCGAGCCAACGGGCAGCGACGTTGCTGACCTGCAGATTATCAAGAACACGCTCGCGGGACCCACGTCAACGATCCTAATCGGCACCGAAAGTCTGGGCGAAGCGGGTGTCAGCGATTCGGTTCAAACATTGACGTTCAAGAATCCCGCACAAGGGGATTTCAAGCTGCGAATCGGCTCCGACAATACCAAGACCACCGCGGCCATCAACTTCAGCTCGGATCCGGCGACGCTGAAAAGAAACATCGAAGAGGCCTTCAATCATCCCATCACCGGTATCACTGGCTTCACGGTCAGCGTGACAGGCGATGGTACGGCTCCCTGGCGGATCGAGTTCACGGATCCCGCCGAGTCGCATGTCGAACAGCTGCAAGTTGTCGACAACACGCTGACTGGCGTAACGCCGATCGTCAAGGAAGCGACCAAGGGGAGCGGCGCGACCAGCATCACCGTCACTGAGGGTCAATCCTTGACCGACGTCCGCGACCTGATCAACGCTGCGGAGGCGCAAACGGGGGTGGTCGCTGCGGTCTTCGGCGACCAACTCACCCTGACGTCGCTCGACGTCGGCCGCGGCGCGATCGTCAGCATCTACGCGACCGAAGGTGTCTTTCCAATCACAGGCACACACCGCGGCGACAACGGTCTGACCTTAAAGGTAGATGATGTAAGTCCGTCCATCGCTTTGTCGGACGCCGTGGCCGGCCAGGTCAATGAGGGAGCGCTCTATACGCTGAATCTCGGCGCTGTCACCGACCCGGGCAACGATTCGGTCGACAGTTACATCGTCGATTGGGGTGATGGTACCACACCGGATACGTATGCCAGTGCGGGCGACGTCACCCACGTTTATGCTGATAACGCCGCGCGTACGATCCAGGTTGCGGTCGTCAACGAAGACGGAACTCACGCGGCGGCGGGAACGCACTCGGTCACCGTCAACAATGTTGACCCGATCTTAACGGTGACTGCATCACCGCGGACCGTCGCCGAGGGTGTTCGGCTCGATATCGCGCAGATCGCATCGCTCACCGACCCCGGGTTCAACACGCTGAGTCTTGACGAGATCAATCCGCCAGCGGAGACGTTTACGTTTGTCGTCAACTGGGGAGACGGGACCGACGACGAAACCGGCGATGTCACCGTGACACGAGGCGGTAGCGAGTCTGTACCGACGGCTGGAAGTTTTGGCGGTGACCACACCTATCCCGACAACGGGACTTATACCGTAACGGTTACCGTGACCGATGACGATGGCGGCATGGCGACCGACAACTTCGAAGTGATGGTCAGCAACTCAGACCCCGTGGTCGCCATCGTCGGCGCACCGATCGCCACGGGATACTGGCCGTTTGACGAACTGTCGGGCGAGACAGCAATGGATCGATCGGGCTCGGTCAAGCACGCCACGCTGGGGACCGCAGGAATTGCCACGACGCAACCGCTACGCAGTGCTGACATTCCCGCCGTCACCGCGGCTGGAATGTCGCTGGCGTTCGATGGCCTGGACGACGTCGTCGAATTGTCCAATGCGTCACTCAACAACCTCGGCGACACGACGGTCACCTTCTGGTTGAAGACGGGCCATGCGGGCGTCAACACCATCTTGAGCGGAGCGAACGATACCGATCACGACGAGTTCCTACTCTCGTTCGAGTCGGAGACCGAATTCCGTTTATACTCACACGGCCAGTTTGTCTCGTGGACGTTACCAGCGTCGATCGCGGACAACACGTATCGCCAGGTTGGAGTCGTTCGCGACCAGACCAACCAGAGCGTCGAATTGATCATCGATGGTGTGTCGTTGGGACAACAGTCGATGTCTCTGCTGGACCTGAAGATTGACGAGGGTGGTCTGTTTCTGGGACAGGCCCAAACGTCGGTCGGTGCATTCGCAGCCAACACCAGCTTCCATGGAATGATTGATGAACTGCGGATTTACGATCGCGTCCTGTCGACGACGGAAGTCACCAACAATTTGCGCAACCTGACTGTCAATGAAGGTTCCGAGCTTAACGTCTCAGACCTCGCCACATTCTTTGATGCCGGTTTCAGCAGCTTGCTAAACAATTCGGAGGAGAACTTCACCTACAGTATCAACTGGGGCGACTCCACTGCCGCGGACTCTGGTGTCCCAAACAGCGTTAACGGAGATGTTGGGATCACTTCGAGCGGCACGCTTGGCGGCAGCCACACTTACGTCAACGACGGATCGTATGTTGTCGAGGTCACCGTCGCGGACGACGATCGTGGATCGGCAACAGAACGATTACAAGTGCAAGTTTTGAACGTCTCGCCGACCGTGGGCATCGGCGCCGACCGAGTGACGACGTCTGGTTCAGAGGTAACCTTTGGTGTTTCTGATGTCGCGGTCAGTGATCCAGGTCTCGACGATACGCTGACTTACGCGTGGACGATTACAACCGACAACGGTCTTGCGGTCGTTTCCGACCCGGCCGATGAGGCATCGATGAGCTTCTTGCCGCAGCACGCGGGAACCTACCAGGTCACCCTGGCCGTCACCGATTCGGCGGGCGAGACCGGATCGTCCACGATCGACGTGGTGGTTCATCCTGTTGCCGCGATCGTTGCACCGATGGGGATGATCTCGAAGGGTGACATCGTGACGTTCGACACGACCGGCTCGACCGAGATTGCGGTGATCGACGACTCGATCGTTCGCCGAGAATACCTCTGGACAGCGGTGCCAGTCGATGCCGGCAACACCCAGCGTTTCAACTCGTCGAACGGAGCAACATTCGAGATTGTTCCGGAAACGCCCGGCGAATATGTCGTGTCGCTAACGATCACCGATGTTTTCCTGGAAAACGGTCAGGTTGTCAATGAACTCTCCAGTTCGACAGTGAACAGGACGGTGACGGTTGCTGACCAGCAACCCAGCATCGGTTTTCCGCAGCCTGCTTACACCGAAGGTGACAGGTTGCAGTTCCAGGCCAATGACCTGATCGCGACTTCTGGCATCTCGCACGAATTCCTGTGGACCGTTACTGCCGACAACGGCCAGGTCGTTGCAGACGGTGCCGAACAGAGCTTCGACTTCGTGCCGGCCGATAATGGTGACTATGAAGTCAACTTAACGGTTACCGATCACATTGGCCCGGCCAGCGTCGGCGACGACTTCGATTCAGGCGTGACATTGGATGATCGTTGGACGGCGTTCTCGACCGGCGGCGGTCGAGTTCAGATTTCCGGAACTCAAGGAACCGCGAGCGGTTCTGGAGCGTTGTTGATGGACAGCGCCAACGGGGAAAGCAGTCTGAATGAAGCGGTGTATGTCGTGGACCTGGCGGGCGGCGGCGGCGGGGAGTTGAGCTTCTACCATGCCGAGTGGAAAGATGAAGAGCATCCGTTTGATGGTCCGTTCCGTGGTCACTTCAATGCCGATGGAATTGCCATCAGTAATGATGGTACGAACTGGTATCCGATCTTTGACGCTCCAAACCAGGCGGTCGCGGGACAATGGTCTCGTTACAGCGTGGATCTGGTTGCCGAAGCGACCGCCGCTGGAATCACGGTGGGCCCCAATCTGTTTATCAAGTTTCAGCAATTCGATGATGGGAAGCTGCCACTTGATGGGCAAATGATTTCCGATGGACGCGGCTACGACCAGATCACCGTTAGCGGCGCGCAGTACACGGTCGTCAGTACCGCCCGTTCGGTGCCAGTCAACGTCGCCAATGTTGCTCCGACGCTTGTTCAACCCACCGATCACGAAGCCAACGAAGGTCTTCAATTTGGTTTCGTAGCTTCGGTCGTCGAACCAGGCGCAGCGGACATCCTCTCCTACACGATTGATTGGGGTGATGGCACAACCCCCGATGCACACACCGCGGCAGCATCCAGCGAGTCGCCTGAGGTGACTATCATGGGCAGCCATCTGTTTGCGGATGACGGCACGTACACGGTGACGGTGAGCGTCGGGGATGACGACCAAGGTGCTGATAGCAAGGAATTCCGAGTGACCGTCCGCAATGCGGCACCCTCGCTGGTGCTGATCGAGAATCAACAGTTCTTCGAGAACGAAGCGTTCACGATCACCGAGTTGGGGCAGATTTCGGATCTTGGCTTTGCCAATCCCGCCAATCCCAATGGGGCTTCGCTAGAGACATTCACAGCGCGAGTTGATTGGGGCGACGGGTCATCCGTCGAGAATGTGGTCGTCAATGCCGGCCAAACCGGCAGCGTCGGTGTTCCCACGACAGCCTCTTTGGACGGTCGCCATGTGTACGCGGACGACGGCGTCTACACCGTGCAAGTCATGGTCAGCGACGATGATGGAGCATCGTCAACCAGCTCGTTTGACATCGCCGTCATCAATGCCGCTCCCGAATTGACCGTGGTCGCCGATCAAAGCGTGAACGAAGGGGACCTGCTGTCGCTGACCGATTTGGGCATCTTCAGCGATCCAGGATTCAACAACCCCGTTGTTCCAATCGCTGAAACGTTTACTTACAGCATCGATTGGGGTGATGGAACGGAAGCCGATACCGGCGATGCAAACATCGATCATCTGGGCGGGGCGGGCGACCCGACTCGCGGATCCTTGGACGGAAGCCACGTCTATGCCGACAACGGATTCTATCGGGTCAACGTTACCGTCACGGACGATGATGGAGGAGCAGATTTCCAAGAGTTCTTTGTGACGGTCAGCAATGTGGCGCCGACCCTGACGGTCGCACCCGCCGAATCGACGGCCGATCGCTCGGTGAACCAGGACGAGTGGTTGTCGATTGCGGACAGCTTCACGTTTGAAGATCCCGGATTCTCGAGGATCGTCAGTTCGACACTTGAGACCTTTACCTATAGCGTTGATTGGGGAGACGGAACGGCGATTAGTACGGGACGAGCGACCGTGAATTCAAACGGTAGCATAGGGAATGCGACCAGGGGATCGATCGATGCTGGCCACGCGTTCGCCTACGTAGACGTTTACACCGTGACGGCGACCGTGACCGACGACGATGGCGATTCCACCACGCAGCAAATGACGGTCGACGTCAAGTCCATTCACCCGGACTTCGGTGACGCTCCCGCCGGCTACCCCGTTACGCTGGCCGAAAACGGTGCGCGGCACACGGCTGGATCCCTCCGATTGGGAACTCTCGTGGACGCTGAAGTCGACGGCACGCCGACGGCCGATGCGACCGCAGACGGAAGCGATGACGATGGCGTGACCGCGCTGGCAAGCCGAATCGCCAGTCCCCACAACGACACCGTTTCCAGCTTCGCGATCGTCGCATCAGAATCCGGCAAACTCGATGCCTGGATCGACTTCAACGGAGATGGCGACTGGGATGATATCGACGAGCAAATCTTCGTCAGCGTCGACGTCAGCCCCGGTGAAAACGTCCTCAGCTACACGATCCCATCCGGATCGACCCCCGGTGGCACCGCAGGGCGATTCCGACTGAGCACCGCCGGCGGCCTGGCTTCGACCGGCGCCGCGGCCGACGGCGAAGTGGAAGATTATGTCGTCGATATCCAAGCCGCCGGTAGTAACAACATTCATGTTTCCAGCATCGGTTCAGGTAAGATTTACATCGAATCGCGAATCCGCGAGGCGCCGCCGATCGGCTCATTTATCGGAGGCTTCGACTGGGTCGTGCGCGATGGCGATGTGGTTTTGTTCCAAGGTCCCGCGCGCCAACTTGCCAGTCTCGCTTTCGCCGGTACCGATGGTGACGATACGATCCTGTTGAACGCAAACATCGCCGATTTCGCCGGCGGGTTGGGCATCGACGGAAGCCACGGCATCGATACCCTGCGAATCACGGGCGAGAATCAAGTTCTCGACATCACGTCCTTGCCTGTCGGTGCCTTCCGGGGACTCGAGTTCATCGATCTCACAGGCAGCGGAGCCAACATCCTGACGTTGTCCCAAGCCGCCATCGCGGCGTTACCGGATGATGGAGGAACGTTGACGGTTATCGTCAATACCGACGATACCTTGAACATCACCGATGGCGCTTTCGTAATCAACGATTCGGTGATCGAGAATGGACAGTTCTTGGTGATCGCCCAGTCCGCTTCGTCATCCCTTCAGATTGGGGGTCTAGGTTGGACCAATCCTCTGAACAGTTTGGACGTCAATAATTCGAATTCTGTTAGCGCGAGTGATGCTTTACAGATCATTAACGAATTGGGGCGCGGTCAATTCGTAATTCCTGGCACGAACGAATTGATTGATCCGGCAGACCTTGTGGTGCCGTTTCCGCTACGCTTCTACGACACTTCGGGCGACGGAAAGATAACGGCGCTGGATGCGTTACGGGTGATCAACACTCTGAGCAGGCTAGACGATTCTGGAGTAGCAGAGCGTGAAGCGGTTGCAGGTGCCTTGTTGCCGCCACACACGATTGGCGACGAAGATCAGCAAGACGACCGCTCCACTGATTTCAACATACAGGTGAATTCAGAAGATTTGGTATTGCTGGCGGATATCGACGTTGATGACATCGACGTCGATGAGATTGCAAGGGACCAAGTTGCCATAATCTCGCTCGATGAACACGAAGTTGAGGAAAACAATGCGATGGAAGCAATTGATCAAGCGATTACGGCATTCTTTTTGGATCTAGCTTAAGTCATCTTTGCTGACCACAGAACAACGCATACGACGATCGATCAGATCACCCCAGGCCATGCCGAAGGCTTCCGACGCGATCTCGAAAAGGGAAAGCGGCAAGCCTGAAGCTAACTCGCTGACAACGCTTCGAAAGATGATCGTGAAAGCTGGGCTGAAGCCTTGGCTGAAGCCTTGGCCGAAGCTTCTTCAGAACCTTCGAGCGACGCGAGGGACAGAGCTTCTCGGCAAGTATCCCGCCAAGGACGTAACCGGCTGGTTAGGCAATTCGCCGACGATCGCTCACAAACACTATTCGATGGCGACTGATAAAGCCTTCGCGGAGGCCTTGGTCGAGAAGACGGTCGAGATCTCGGCACCCCACAAAACACCCCAGACCATGCAGGACGGGGGGAAGACGCGGTAAAAAAGACAAGAAGAAGCTGAAGGATTCAGCGATCGAGTCGGCAAAAGACGTGATAAGGCTTGATCTGTCTTGCCTTGGCGATAGTCTTCAGAATGGTCCAAGCTGCCCGACTAGGACTTGAACCTAGAACGACGGAACCAGAATCCGCTGTGTTGCCAATTACACCATCGGGCAGGATGAGCGATCTCGACGGCATCTGTAATCGAGACCGAGCCTTCGAAACCTAGGTTCACTGACCCAAATGGTCAAGTCGGCCTGTCCGATTGATGTGGGAATTTCGATCTGCGTCGCCGTCTGCCGCCAACGCAATGGGGGGACTCTCCGACGCTCGTTGTTCATGCGGCCCACGGGATCTACAATACTGAACTCGCTCACCCCTCTGTCGGTTTTTGGTGTTATTCATGGCTTTTCTGGCGACCAGCTCAAACGGGGATGACAGTCCAAATCGATTTGAGCTTACCGAGCGCGAGTCCACGATTGGACGTCACCCCGAATGCACGATTGTGGTCGATGCCGGCGCTGTTAGCCGGTACCACGCCAAAGTGACTCGCAAGCCGGACGGCTTTGTGGTCGAGGACGCGGGCAGCCGCAACGGAACATTTCTCAACGGTCAACTCCTGTCCGGCCCCCAGTTCTTGCGTGAGGGGGACCGGATCCGAGTCAGCGAGGTCGAGTTCATTTTTCAAGACGAGGCGGTTCCCGAATTCGCCCGTGGCGGCAGCGAAGTCACGTTTGACGGAGCGAACTTCGGCATCATGATGGTCGACGACCAGGAGACGGAGCAGCTCAGCAGCGGAAGTGGAAGTGCGAAAATCGAGTTTCGCAGCTCATCCGATGGCCTCAAAATGATCGCCACCCCCGAGGCCAAGCTGGCGGCGTTGATGCGAATCAACAGCAACCTGAGCAACGCGTTGGCCATCGACGAAGTCCTCCCGAAAGTCCTGGCCAGTCTGTTCGATATCTTTCCCGCCGCGGACCGTGGGTTTGTTGTGATGCAAGGCGAGGACGGCGAGTTGATTCCACGTTGGGTCAAAACGCGATCTCCTCAGGATGAAACCGAAACCGTGCGGATTAGTCGCACGATCATTCGAGAAGTCATGCGGCGGAAAGAACCGCTGTTGTCGATGGACGCGGCGGACGACAGCCGCTTTGACAGCAGCCAGTCGATCGCGGATTTTTCAATTCGGTCAATGATCTGTGCCCCGTTGACTGACGCTGATGGACATCCCTTCGGCGCACTGCAAATTGACTCGACTCAGGGGCACGGCCAGTTCCGCGAGGAGGATACCGACTTGCTGGCCGGCGTGGCCGCGCAAGCGGGAATCGTGATCAACAACGCGAAGTTACACGAAAGCGCATTGCAACAGAAGGCAGTCGAGCAAGACTTGAAGCTTGCCACCGAAGTCCAGCAAGCGTTTCTTCCGCAGAGACCGCCCAACGCACCCGGCTTCCATGTGGAAAGCTTCTATCAAGCTGCCAACCACATCGGCGGTGACTATTTCGACTATATCCATTTGCAGGACGGTCGCGTTGCCGTCGTCGTGGCGGACGTCGTTGGTCACGGTGTGGCTGCCGCCATGTTCATGGCTAAATTGTCGGCGGAAACCAGATACTGCTTGGCCAGCGATCACAATGTCGCCAGGGCGATCGAACGGTTGAACGACCGAATGAGTCGTTTGCAGGTCGAGAGATTCATTACGTTCTTGCTGTTCGTGATCGATCCCAAGAGCGAGAAAATAACGATCGTCAACGCCGGGCACATGGCTCCGGTTGTGCGCACCGCGTCTGGATCGTTGAGCGAGCCTGGCGAGGAAGAGTCCGGTTTGCCAATCGCCATCGACGATGGGATGGACTACGAAGCGGTCGAGTTCACGATGGACGCGGGTGATCTGGCGGTGTTGTACACCGACGGGATCAACGAAGCGATGGACGCCAAAGATGTGGAATTCGGGATGGAGCGAGTCCGTCAGTTGACTGCCGAAGGTGGAGATGCCGAGACCGTCAAGAACCGAATTGTCAAAGCTGTATTGGAACACGTGGGCACTGCACCACCTTTCGATGACATGTGTTTGGTGGTGATTGAACGAACCGCCAGCGCCGCTGCGACGCGAAAATCGCTCAGTGACGCCGGCGACGATGATCAAAACGATCGAGTCCCGAAACAAGGCGATACGGCGGGTTGAGGACATTCCTTGGGGTGCCAAGCATGACGACCAACCGAATCCGCTACATCGTTCGATATACAGGTCACGTCCAAGGTGTGGGCTTTCGTATGACCGCCGTGGTCCAGGCGAACGGATTGGACGTCAATGGCTTCGTTCGAAACGAACCCGACGGCAGCGTGACGATGGATGTCGAAGCTAGCAAGGCTGACATGAAAGAGCTCATGCGTCGGATTGCATCAGCGATGAGCGGACAGAATCGATGGCACCAGCATCGATGAGCGGCCGCCGAAAAATCGTAACGACGGGTTTCGCATCGAGCATTGAGGTGGCAGTCGAGGCAATCCGAATCTAGTGGTCGACTTGGGACAAGTCGACCTACGGGCTAAACTGCCGCGATGAGCGAGCTAGAAGACTACGACTACGATCTGCCTCGTGAGAGGATTGCGCAAGAGCCTCTTGCCAATCGCAGCGATTCGCGACTGATGATCGTCGATCGCGCCAGCGGCGAAATCGATCACTATCACGTCCGCGATTTGCCCGAGATTCTGCGTGCCAGTGACACGATCGTATTGAACAACAGCCGCGTTGTTCCGGCCCGCCTGGTAGGTTATCGAACGTCAACACGGGGCCGCTGGCAAGGGTTGTTCCTGCGCGGCGACGAAGCGACCGGCGTTTGGGAAGTGCTAACCAAAACGCGAGGAAAGCTGGCGCCGGGCGAAACGTTGACAATCCAGGATCGTGACGCCCGCGACGGCATGCAACTTGTCGTGGTCGCCCGAACGGAATCAGGCAACTTGCTGGTCCGGCCGGAACATCCCCCCGGCTTTGTTCCACGGGAGGATGAAGTCGATTCGGAGTTCAAAGAGCCCGCTGACTGGCTGGAACGTTATGGCCGGATTCCACTGCCACCGTACATCCGCGACGGCCAGATGGTCGACGCGGACATCGCTAGCTACCAAACCGTGTTTGCCAAAGACCGTGGCAGCGTGGCCGCGCCGACGGCTGGATTGCACTTCACCGATTCGTTGCTGGGCAAGATCCGCTCCACGGGGGTCGAGATCGCCGAGGTGACTTTGCATGTCGGCCTCGGCACGTTTCGGCCGATCCAGGTCGATCGTTTGCAAGACCACGTGATGCACGAGGAATGGGGCAGCATCGACGCGGCGACGGCGGAATTGATTCGTGCTCGTCGCGACGCCGGCGGACGCTGCGTTGCAGTTGGCACCACCAGCGTTCGAGTGCTCGAGAGTGCGGCGGCTGCGGGGGGTGGCGAACTTACGGCTTGGACCGGTCAGACCGAATTGTTCATTCATCCGCCTTATCAGTTTCAGGTGGTCGACGCGTTGTTGACCAACTTTCATTTGCCACGCAGTTCGCTGTTGGTACTGGTAAGTGCCTTTGCGACTCGCGAGCTTGCCAAGAGAGCGTATCGTGAGGCAATCGAGAACGAGTATCGGTTCTATAGTTACGGCGACGCAATGCTGATCGTTTAGGATCAACGCTACTCTCCTGACGCCTGACTGAGAGCGGATGCGGGCGTTGGGCTCGGAACATTCCGGTCACGCATCTTGTACGCATTGGGCTAGGCGACTTGGGCGGTTCCGCCGACTTTTCCAGCTTTCCTTCAAGCGCAAGTACCTGCGCGTATCCCATGTTTGCGAGGACGAAGCTGCCTCCTCGGGGTTGGCAATCGATGGTCGGTTGCCGCTTGGGGCACTTCTCTGCAGCCGGTCGAATGTGGCCGGATCCATTTTCCAAGAATTGCGATTCGCCGCACGTAGGGATCTAAGAACAATGACAAGAATCAACACAAACGTTTCTTCGCTCGTCGCACAGAATCGTCTTCAAGCGAGCAACAACGACCTGAACACTGCCTTGACCCGTTTGAGCACAGGTCTCCGGATCAACAGTGGAGCAGACGACCCGGCGGGTTTGATCGCCAGCGAGGCACTGCGAAGTGAAATCACCGGCTTGAACAAGGCCATCAGCAACACCCAGCGTGCCAGCCAAATCATCAGCACCGCCGACAGCGCCCTGGGTCAAGTCAGCAACCTGCTCAACGATGTTCGTGGATTGGTCGTCGAGGCTGCCAACAGTGGTGCCCTGAGCGATGACGAAATCGCGGCTAACCAGCTGCAGATCGACAGCTCGCTGGAAGCGATCAACCGAATCGCCCAAACCACCACTTTCCAAGGCCGAAAGCTGCTCGACGGTGGCCTCAGCTTCCAGACCGAAGCCGGCACTAACTTCAGCACCGTGACGGACTTGGAAATCGGTCAAGCGAACCTCGGATCGACCGATTCGGTCTCGGTCGATGTTGCGATCACGGCAGCAGCCGAGCAAGCCACCGTGGCGGTCGAAAACATTCCCGTCGGCACGACAGCCACGCAGTCGACGGGCGAATTGATGTTCACCCAAACGATCGCTCAAGCCGAAGCAACCTCGGGAACGGTATCGCTGGCCAACGCAGGTGATTTCACGTTTGCCGCTAAGACTGGCGGTGCGTTTGAAGGTGCCGCTGGTGAAGGTCTGGACATCATCGTCGCGACGGTTGCCTCCGGAACAACGTCATCGATCGATAGCACGGTCTCGGGCGAAGTCACGATCACGTTGGAAGAAGGCGAGACTCTGGCCCAAATCACGTTAGATTTGGCTGCGAACGCCGATTTTGATTTCCAAAGCACTGAAACCACAGCTGTTGATAACACCGATGTACTGGCCACCGGAAACGCTTCGCTGACCGGCGGCGTCGACGCTGGCACGCAAACGGCCACGTTGGACATCACCGCGAACACCGCTGGATTGGGCAACGAAATCACCAGCATTGTTTACGCGGAAGTCGATGGAACGACGACCCCGACGGCGAGCTTCAACGCGGGCGTCTTGACGGTCACGGTTGAAGACTCCGACACGGTAACGCTCGCGTCGATCGTCACGGCAATTGCCGACTGGCACCGACTACACCGCAGCGATCAAGCCGGAAACGAGTTCACGTCGTTCGATCCCGCTACGACCGCTGGTGCCGAAGGCGCATTGGTCGCCGGCATCGGCACCGGTGGCTTGGCCGCAGACGTCGTCTTCGAGCTCCAAGGCAGCAAAGGATCGGAAGTCTTCAACGTCAGTGCTGGCAGCAGCATCGACGATCTGGTCAGCCAGATCAACCTGGTTGCCGACGCGACGGGCATCACTGCCGCTGCCGACGGAACCACGCTTCAACTCACCTCCAGCGACTACGGCTCCGATGCTCTGGTCGACCTGCGAGTGATCGACGAAGCCGCAAACGGAACGTTTACCACCGAAATCGGATCGAGCATCCGAGACGAGGGTGCCGACATCGTCGCCAAAGTCAACGGTTTGGACGCCAGCGGAAACGGAAACACCTTGTCGATCAACACCACGACGCTGGACCTGGCGATCACGGTCGAAGACGGATCGAGTGACGACTTTGCCTTCAAGATCACGGGCGGTGGGGCCAAGTTCCAATTGGGCAGCGAAGTTGTCGGAAACCAGCAAGCTCGGATCGGAATCAATAGCGTCAACACTGCTCGATTGGGCGGCGAAAGCGGCAAGTTGTTCCAACTGGGATCGGGCGGATCGGCTTCATTGTCAAACGACGCAACGACCGCGGCAAAAATCGTGACCGAGGCGATTGGGCAAGTCACCGGGCTTCGCGGTCGCCTGGGTGCCTTCCAGGCGACGAGCCTGGATAGCAACCTGGTCAGCTTGAACGAAACCAAGGCGAACTTGCAAGAAGCTGAAAGTTCGATCCGTGACGCCGACTTCGCAGAAGAATCGGCCAAGCTGACCCGAGCCCAGATCCTGGTCCAGTCCGGCACGAACGTGCTGTCGCTGGCCAACCAGAATCCTCAAAACGTCCTGGCTCTGCTTCGTTAAGAAGCGGCAAGCCGCAGAGACGATTATTAATAGCACGCCAGCCGGCCGAGAGCATTCTCGGCCGGCTGGTGTCGCGTTGGGGGAGGGGGGAAGTTGGCAGTCGTCAGTTGGCAGTTGGCAGTTGGAAGTTGGCAGTCGTCAGTTGGCAGTTGGCAGTCAGCAGTTGGAATGATTGCGGCCGCTACTCGCATGCATGCGTGCATGAATCACGGCTTCAAGCGGAGTTGCCGGCTGTGTTGGACAACGCCTGTTCAACTCGGTGCGCTGCAATCTCTGTTAAAGATTTCCGGTTGTGACAGCTGAATCGTCTTTTCCCACTCGGGTTCTCTTGAAGGGCGTCTCTTTCGGGAAAGTATTTGTCGAGTCGTGCCTGTTCATTCCGATGAGACATGCGAGGACTTTGAACGAAGGCAGTCATCGATGGTCGATTGCTGTTTTTTCGGGTCCGACCCGGTCCATCGCGGCCGGATAACTCGATTCGTCCGCGATCAACCATTAGGGGTACCTAACCATGACCAGAATCAACACCAACGTACCGTCGCTTGTTGCCCAGAATCGGCTGCAGTCGAGTAACAGCGATCTGCAAACCGCACTGACACGTTTGAGCACCGGCCTGCGAATCAACAGCGGGGCGGACGATCCGGCCGGTTTGATCGCTAGTGAAGCACTTCGTAGCGAAATCACGAGCCTCGGCAAAGCGATCAGCAATACGCGTCGTGCCAGCCAAATCATCAGCACCGCTGACAGCGCCCTGGGCGAGGTCAGCAACCTGCTGAACGACATTCGTGGCTTGGTCGTCGAAGCGGCCAACAGTGGTGCCTTGAGCGACTCGGAAATCGCTGCTAACCAGTTGCAGGTCGATAGCTCCTGGAGGCGATCAACCGAATCGCTCAAACGACGACTTTCCAGGGCCGAAAGCTGATCGACGGCAGCCTCGCCTTTCTGACCGAAGCCGGCACCAACTTCAGCACCGTCACTGACTTGCAGATCGATCAAGCAAATCTCGGTACGACCGGCTCGGTTTCCGTCGATGTTACCGTGACTGCGGCAGCCCAGCAGGCTCAGGTAGAGGTCGCGAACATTCCGGTTGCCACTGCGGATGCTCTTTCGACAGGAACCTTGACGCTCGACCGCACGATCACCGCGGTTGACTCGGCAGGCAGCATTGACTTCTCGCGTACCACCGCCGCTGTGCAGGCGACCAGCGGTACGGTTTCGTCAAGCAACGCCGGTGATTTCACCGTGACCGCGAAATCAGGTGGCGCCTTTGCAGATGCTGCCCTGAATGGCTTTACGCTGAATGTTTCAACCACGGCGGCTGCGGGCGGATCTGCTTCTACGATCGCGGTCGACACGCTCAACAGCGAGATTGACATTGTGCTGGAAGAGGGCGAGACACTCGCCGACATTGCCACGCTCCTGTCCGGCAACGCCGACTTAGATTTTAGCAGTGCAGAAACGGTATTGACGGTCGACAACACGACCACCGCTGCGGGAGCATTGGGGAGCGGCAGTGCGTCCAGCACGACCACGGCAGCGTTGACCCTGACCGATACCGGAGGAGGCGCGACCGTCAACGGTGCCACGATCACGTTTGCACAGGCTGACGGAGTAGCCGTACCAACGGCGGTCGTCGATGGCAGTGGAAACATCACAATTACCGTCGAAGACACAGATTCGGTCAACTTGTCCGATATCGAATCGGCGATCAACACCGAAGGCACCTATACGGCCTCGTTGGATGTCACCGGGGGACTGACCGCATTCGACGCCGATGCCGGTACCGATACTGCAACGGTGAACAACTTTGCCAATGGCGTGGACGCCTCGACCGCTACGGCGTTGATTAACCTGTCTGCGTTAACTCCAGGAGCCGCTGCCGACGGTGCCACGATCACGTTCGCCGAAGTTGATGGCACCGCCGCGCCGGTAGCAACGGTCGATGGCAGCGGCAACATCACGATCACGGTCGACGATGACACCGACGCCAACATCGCTGACATTCTGGCCGCCATCAATACCGAAGGGACCTACTCGGCCACCGCCGATGCCGGCAACACTCTGACGGCATACAACGGAACCACCGACACTTCATCGACGACGGCCTTTGCCGGCGGAAGTGCGGCTTCCGGTGGACTGGCCGCCAACGTGGTCTTTGAGCTTCAAGGAAGCACCGGATCGGAAGTCTTCAACGTCAGTGCCGGCACCAGCATCGATGAACTGATCAGTCAGATCAATCTGGTCTCTGACGCCACCGGGGTCATAGCGGTCGCCGATGGCACGACGCTGCAACTGACCTCCAGCAACTATGGCTCCGATGCTGTGGTCGACCTGCGGGTGATCGAAGAAGCGGCCTCCGGCACTTTTACCACTGAAATCGGTGCAGGTGTCCGAGACGAGGGCACAGACATCGTGGCCAAGGTCAACGGCGTCGATGCCAGCGGTGATGGAAACACACTCAAGATCAATACGGCGACGCTTGACCTGTCGATCACCGTCGACGAGGGCTCGAGTGCCAACTTCGGGTTCACGATCAATGGTGGGGGTGCCTTGTTCCAACTGGGAGCCGACGTTGTTGGAAACCAGCAAGCTCGCATCGGGATCAACAGCGTCAACACTGCCCGCTTGGGCGGACCAGCCGGCAAGCTGTTCCAACTGACATCAGGTCAGTCGGCGGCACTTGCGACCGATCCTAATTCTGCTGCGAAGATCGTGACCGAGGCAATCAAACAGGTCACGGGCTTGCGAGGTCGTCTGGGTGCATTCCAGGCCACGACCTTGGACAGCAACCTGGTCAGCCTCAGTGAAACACAAGCCAACTTGTTGGAAGCTGAGAGCTCGATCCGTGACGCCGACTTCGCTCAAGAATCAGCCAACCTGACTCGGGCACAGATCCTGGTCCAATCGGGCACGAACGTGTTGTCCCTGGCCAACCAGAATCCACAAAACGTCCTCTCGTTGCTGCGATAAAGCAACGGCTTCAAGAGAGGCGATAATTGATAGCATTCCGGCCGGCGAAGGCACCTTCGCCGGCCGTTTTGCAATTAGGAGCCAGGTGTCAGGAACCAGGAACCAGCACAGGACCTCAGATGCGGTTAACCCGCAAAACCATGCCAGAACACGCGTTTGAGACGCCGTCTCTTTCTCTTCCTGACTCCTGGTTCCTGAAGCCTGGCTCCTACCATCGCCCGTGCTAGCCTTTTTGTGAACCTAACCGCGCCAAACTGACGATCCTACGTGAAGGTGCAGACATCCGAAGTCTGCAACGCGGCAATTGCGGGCAATCCCGGCACTCCCTCGGCGAGATTTCATGGGGCGAATTCAGTCTTCCGTCGGCTTGATCACTGGCACCGACATTGTCGGTACCGTCGATCAATTGATTGCGCTCAGTGGGCGTCCGCGCGACCGTCTACTCTCTCGGACCAGTTTGCTGCAGCAGGAACAGCAAGCGATCGCCAGCTTGACCGCTCTGGTGATTGGCGTCCAGCTTGCTGGCAATCAGCTCTCCAATGCCTCGTTGTTCCAATCGAAATCGGCGAAATCCAGCAACAGCGATGCAGTCTCCGCGGCCGCCGGCACGAGCGCATCTCCGGCGACCCATGTGGTTCGCACGCTGCAAACCTCTGCGACTCATAGCGTCCGCTCGCTGCAACGCTTCGAGTCCAGCGAAGAGGCTTTGGGCTTCTCGGGATCGCTTTCCATCAGTCCCGGCGGGGGATTCATTGATTCATCCGCGACACTCTCGAGTCTGAATGATGGGCGAGGCGTCGAGTCCGGCACGATTCGAATCACCGACCGTTCAGGGGCATCTGCGCGATTGATCTGAGCGACGCGCGGACAATCGACGACGTCCTGACCGCGATCAACGACGCCGAGGTTGATGTCCGCGCGACGACCGAAGGAAACGCGATCAAATTGATCGACGAGACCGGAAGTACCGAGTCAAATCTTCAAGTCGAGCAACTTGGCTCTGCTGAGACGGCGGCGGACCTCGGTTTGTGGGGCATCGACGAGGCCAGCGACACCGCCACCGGAATTCAGCTTGAGCTTCCTGATGGCGTTACCGCGTTGCACGGCACGGCGCTAAGCGAACTGGCCGGCGGTTCAGGCATCGGGCCGCTGAGCGACTTGGACATCACTCTTTCGGACGGCAGTTCAGCATCGATCGACTTGTCCGCTGCCACAACGACGAGCGAAGTGATTGAAGCGATCGAGGCGGCAGGCCTTTCGCTGATCGTACGATACAATGACGCGAAGAACGGACTGCAGATTCGCGATGTTTCCGGCGGTACAGGCAACGTGACGATCACGTCGGCGGATTCAACGGCCAGCGATCTTGGCATCGCCGCAACGACAACGGACGACATCGTCGTTGGCGACAACCTCAACCGCCAGAGCGTGACCACCGAAACCTTATTAGCCGATCTCAACCAAGGAACTGGAATCGACAACGGTAGTTTCACGATCACCGATAGCACGGGGACCGTCGGCGCTGTCAATCTCAAAGCCGAGGGGATCACGACGGTCGGTGAACTGATCGACGCGATCAACGATCAGGACGTTGAGGTGACCGCATCGTTGAACGAGGCGGGTGATGGCATCGACATTGTCGACAACGCCGGTGGGAATTCCACGCTGACGATCAAGGATTCCGGCAAAGGGACGACGGCCGCAGACCTGGGTATTGCGGGCACAGCGACGCAGCAGACCGTTCGCGGCTCGGTTGTCTCGGCGATCGTGGGGACACAAGCGGGTGTGGTCACAGTCGAAGCCGACGATACGCTCGACACGTTGGTCACCAAAATCAACGAAGATGGCCGCTACGGCGACGCCTCCATTCAGATCAACGATGACGGCACGTATTCGCTTCGCATCCGCAGCAATCGCGGCGGGGAGGCGGGACGAATCGCCATCAATACGAGCGGATTCGAACTTGATCTGCGGACCGATAGCCAGGGCCAGGATGCCTTGATTGCGATTTCGACGGACAGCGGTGTGGAGCAGTTTCGGACGTCGTCGGACGGCGTTTTCGATCTGTCCGGTCTCGGCAGTGGTTCCGAGATTGTGACTTCATCAACACTTTTAAGCTCGATTGCCAGTGGTGCGTCGAGCGGCAGTTTCACGATCAGCGACAGCACTGGCGCAACCAGCGCGATCAATCTATCGGTCGAAGAGATCACAACGGTCGGTGGATTGGTGGATGCCATCAACGACCTTGGTCTTGGCGTCACTGCATCGATCAACGAAACCGGTACCGGCATCTCGGTTGTGGATACGGCCGATGGATCGGAGACACTCACGATCACCGATGCGGGGAACGGTACGGCCGCAGCGAGCCTGGGGATTGCTGGCGAAGCAACGACACAAACGATCAACGGGGCAAGTGTTTCCGCACTGGTTGGATCGAAAGCAACGGACTCGAGCGGTGATGCCTCTGGCTTGGTCCTGACACTCAAAGAGCTGTCAGAATCGCCGATCACGATCACGGTTCAAGACGATCCCAGCGCGGTCACATCCGCAGCCAAGACCTTTGTCAATCAATACAACGCACTGGTGGACCAGCTCGATTCGCTGACCCTCTTCAACGCGGACACCGACGAGGTTGGGCTGCTGTTCGGATCTACCGAGGCACAGCGGATCCGCAACGGCTACACGCGTTTGCTTTCGGGCAGCCTCGTCGGAGCAGGCGAGTTTCGTTCCATCGGGCAAGTTGGCATCCGATTCAACGACCAAGGGAAGCTGGATCTCGACAGCGGCAAACTGGCGGATGCGATTGAGTCCAACCAATCGGGTGTGGAGGCGTTCTTTGCGACCGATGACACGGGACTGATTGACAAGCTGAGTAGTCTTGCCGACCGAATTGCCGGCGAGTCAAACAGCATGCTGATCAATCGATCGCAAACATTGTCGACGCAAATCGATTTCAACGATCAGCGAATCACCGATTTGAACTCTCGACTTGAAACAGAGCGAGAGCGGTTGCTGAAGCAGTTCTATGCGACCGAAGAAGCGATCGCCAAGATCCAATCGAACCAGTCGGCGATTAACCAAATCCAACGAATCGAGATTCCGACGTAGCTCGTCAAGCAGCACGAACTTCTTATTCTTCATCTCAGCAAGGACGACGATGACGACTCACCCTGACCATTTCCGCCGCCGCGACGCCGCTGTTGGCGGCGAACATTACTTCGAGGCCGCCATTCGCACCGCATCACCGGCACGACTCCGGCTGATGTTGATTGAGCGAGCCATCGAGGTTTCCGGCCGACTTGCCGAGGTCTGGCGGAGCGGAGAATTGCAGGGTGCCAACGAGCATTCACTCAAGCTGCTGGATCTGTTGAGCGAACTACTCAGCGGCGTCGTCGGCGGGAAGTCGGACAGCGAGAACGCCGTTTGCCTGAAAGTTGCCGATCTCTACGTTTTCCTGACCCAACACCTGATTGCGGCGGAATCGGCAAGTGACGCGGGATCGATCGACGAGATCAAAATCGTGCTGGAGGCTGAAGCTGAGACCTGGCGGGCGGTCTGTGCGCAAGAAATGCCGAGCTCGGCGAAAGCACCATCCAGCAGCATTTCGAGCTCTGGAGGCCTCAGTTTTGAGGCTTGAGACGTTGAAAACCGGCGAGATGAGTCCGCCGCTGCCTAACTGCAAGTTGCCGATTCCGAGGCAAAGCGCTATCCTTTAAGTGCAGTACGGTTCGTACTTCAGCATCGGTCCATCAATATTGTTGAACGGCAAGCCGCAGGCGACTGCGCTCGCGCGTGACGCAGTCGCCTGCGGCTTGCCGTTAAACGAGAAACGAATGGCGACGCAGGGGTTTGGCTTTTTTGAAAGGCGTGAGTGATGCGATTCTTTTTGTTGCTTTTGGCGGCAGCTGTTTTCTTTTGCCGACGTCGCGAGTCGTCGCGCAAGCTGCGGTTGTGGAGCCCCCGGCTGAAGCGGCGGCAAGACAATACCGACGGCAAGCAAGACGCTGACGCAGAAAATGCTGCGAAAGCAAGAGCGATGACCTCTACATTCGCGTCAAGACGACGGAAGAAGACAAACCGGGGGCGCTGCAAACGGCTATCGTCCGTTACAAGGGCAAGAGCGGAACCAAGCATGCCGGCAAGATCGTCGACTTGGTCGGCGTTGTGCACATTGGTCAGTCCGAATACTACGCTGATTTGAACAAGCGGTTGGCGAAGTACGATAGCGTGCTGTATGAGTTGGTCGCTCCCGACGGTACGCGAATTCGCCCGGAAGATCTAGAGAAACGCCGATCGGTGTTGGCTTCGATGCAGACCGGCATGAAGGACATGCTCAATTTGGAATACCAACTGGAGCAGGTCGATTACATGGCAGAGAACTTTCGCCATGCTGACATGAGTCCGGATGAATTCGTGGAAGACTTGGAGCGACGCGGCGACAGCATCTGGAAGATGGTCGCCCGGATGATGGGGGCCGGACTGGCCTCGCAGGCTTCGACCGGTGGGGACGCAGGCGTGTTTCTTGCGATGTTCAGCAACGATCGTTCGAAGAAGATGAAACAAGCCATGGCGAGGCAATTGGTCGACATCGAGCTGGTGACGGCGGGGATGGACGACGCCAACGGCGATAACACGCTGATCAAGGGCCGCAATGGCAAGGCCTTCCAAATCCTGAACGACCAACTTGACGCCGGTAAGAAAAAAATCGCTGTCTTCTACGGCGCCGGACACTTGCCAGATATGGCGGAGCGGTTAGAAGCGGACTTTGAGATGACTCCGAGGAATACGACCTGGCTGGACGCCTGGGATCTAACGCGTAACTGATTGATATGCAAGGTTTTACGAACACAAATCACTCTACATCTGGGAGAGTAGCAGCAACTTGAAAAGCTGCACGACCTCCGCGTGGCGAGGTGACATTCGCTCAATGGAACCTCTTTGCACCCCACAATTCGTTTCGGCTCGGCGGGACTTTGCCGGGATCGTTCGGGTTCTGATAAAGAAGTTGGTGTATTTGCTCGGCAGAGCCCGATGCCCGATCGCTGGAGCGATGCCACTGAAGACCGTTGGGCACAAGATCGTCGTGAAACGGCCAGGGGTCGAACGGTTCGTATCCGAGCGCATCAATGAGCTTCGACGAATCGAGCGTGACATTGCCGGCCCGTGGCGGCATCGGACCTGCTTCCATCCGCGGACATCCCCTTAGCAAGTCTGGATCGTACCCGCCGACAACGTTGACGATTTGAGCAATCTCGTAAAGGCTCAATGCTCTCGGTCCACCTGCGTGGTAGATGCCGCCCAGCGGCTGGGCCAACAACCGTGCAAAGATCCGGTTCATGCAGTCGGTATATTTCGGAGTCCGAACCTCGTCGAAATACAAGGTTGCGGGTTTATCCTGTTTGAATCGAGACGCGATCCAATCGATTGCTCCGGCGTGACCATTGAAGCTGATTCCCATCGGCAATGAAATCCGCAAGATGCAGGCGTCCGGCCGGTGGCGTCGGACCACTTGCTCGCCTTCGACCATTTTCATGCCATACACCGTCACCGGATCGGGCGTGTCGGTCTCGACGTAGCGACCGTGTTGGCGGCCGGCGAAGACAAGATCAATCGACAAGTGAATGACTTGAGTGTCGTGCCGGCGAGCCGAACGCATGATGTTCTCGGTGCCGACGACATTGATGCGATGCGCCATCGGTGGGTCGAGTTCGCAGGACTTCAGTCGACAGCTACCCGCGCAACTGAGCAAGCTAGCAAAGCGATACTGATCCCAAAGCCGTTCGATCTCGGCCGCGTCCTCGACGTCACAGGCGATAATTCCCTCGCCTGCCAGCGGCCACATCGAAGTTTGCCGGATGCCCACCACTTGATCGCCGTACAACGACCGAAAATGGTGGAATGCGTTGTAACCTGGGACGCCTGCGATTCCCGTGATCAGCATCGGTAGTGGGGGGGTGGCGATCATGATCACGATTGTCGTGAAAAATCAGGCGACGTCGATACCGTGGTCCATTCCTACCTTGCTGGGCGACTGCAGCATATCCGTTCGACTCGAGCCGACGAGAGTTGGTTCCCTCTGCCGGATGAGCCCGACTGTCGCAATCGACACAAACGGAACCCGACGCGGCTTGGCTCGTTAGCGTCGCCCGCCCATTTGCCGGCTGCAGAGGCCCCTGGCAAGCTAGAAATCAAAGAGAGAATTGGCCGCTGTACAATGACAAAATAGGCACCCGATGAGCACGGTTGAACTCATTCGAGACCGCTCAATCTGCAGCCGCAGAGAGCGACGCTACAAGACGAGCAACGAGAAACTGCTGCGCTGTGAAACTGCGGTCGATGAGGGCGGTCTGCGACTTGGGCACGTTCTCGACCTCTCAGCAACCGGAATCAGATTGATTTGCGACGGGCAGTTTGAGGTTGGCCAAACGATCCACACGCTATTGCATACTGATCGACCGCAGGGGCTTTACAAAGGAACCGTTCGGCGCGTGGAACCTTGGGTCGACGGAAAATCCGTCCTGGGCTGCAGTTTGATCAATAGGATTCCCGATTCAGTTCTCGAAGATCTCGCGGCCGAAGGTGTCGTGAACCGTCGAGCGGACGATCGATACGTGCTGGATCAGATGGCGACGGTTTCGTGGCAACTGAATCCCGGTGAGGTCGACGTTCGGCTACAGGACTACTCCTTTGGCGGCATGCGAGTCCAATCGCCCATCGCGTTACCTGACGATGCACATCTTCGGATTCGGATCGAATTGGCGGATGAGGAATTAGTGCTCGAGGGCAAGTCCGTGTGGCAGCGGCAATCGACCGACGGATTCTCGGCGGGCATCGCCTTCACGAATCGTGAGGCGGCGGCAACTGTCACACAGTTAGGCCAACATCCGATCGAGCGGTCGTCCTTGGAGTTGCCGATCCGCGTTCTGCGCAGGATTGCTGTCGCGGCCGGTGCCGCAGCCGCCTGTTACATTTCGACGACGATCTAGACGCATTTTCATCTTGTACTTAGCCGTTCCCGAAAGGGGTCAGGTACCAATAGCCGGAACGGCCCTTCGGGTGCTTCGCACTATTGGTACCTGACCCCTTTTTCGGTCGCCGGGATGACACGATGCTGCTGCGCCACAGGCTCATCGGGATCGGATCATGCTGCCATCGATTCGACAGGTTTCGATCCGCGCGAGCCCACCCACACCAAGCTGCATCCAATTACCACCAGCAACACGGCGCCACCAATCCACTGCGGCGGCAAGTGTGCCTGGTCGTCGAAACCTTCTCCCAAGAAGTTCAGTCGATCCTGGTAGTAGAGCACCAGATTGAGCAGTGCATTGTGGACGAAGTGAATCACCATTCCTGGCACGCACGCTTCCCGTTCGGTAGGCGACCCATCCGATGACCAAACCCATGAGGGTCGAAGGGATGAACCGTTCGACCAATAAAGCGGCGCCGGTCAGCACGTGGAACAAGCCGAACAGAATTGCGGTCACCACGATCGTCCTCCATGGTGACAGCACACTTTGAAGTGCCGAAAACAGATAGCCGCGGAAACAAAGTTCCTCGATCACCGCCGGCGCTAGGGCAAAGACAGCCAGCAACAATAGCGGCGAAGCTTGTCGCATTTTTTCAATGGCAACCTTGGCGCCGGCGATCTGGTCTTCACCAAGACCCCCAATTCCCATTGCATCGGCGAACACAAACGCCTCATGAGCCAGCGCCCAAGCACCCAATCCGAGGACCATTGCACCGGCAAGGCAGAGCACGTTGGGCATCCGAATTCGAAACGTGGAACGCAGCCGATTTCGGCCCAAAAAAGCCGCAATCAAAGGCACCATCCCGAACGTCAAGACCAACGCGGCCGCATTGAACAACAACTGTGTCTCGACCGAAACGGCCTCCTTTGCTTGTTGCAGGAAGCGTATCAGTCCATTCGAGGCGACAAAGTAAATCGGCACTAATGATGCCAACATCATGGCGGCAGCTTGTGCGCTGGGTACGTCCGATTCCTGGCGAGGACGTTGCAGCAGCGATCCGATCGACTTCTCACTCGTTCGCGTCACCGCATCGCTGCCGAACAGCCTCGCTGCAATCGTCAATGCCGCTGCCGCGTAGGCAATCGTGCTGACGATCGCCGCCAACGCACCGACCGGATCAACTGAGCCCGAAAGCAGGTCGCGGGCCAATAGCACGATGTTGATCAATGGACAAATCGCCAACGGGCCTGACAAACTCGCGCCCGGCATCAACGACAACATGGCCGGAGTTAACGACACCAGCATCACTGGAATCAGGTACGCCTGGGCCTCCTTGAACGACTTGGCAAAACTGGTCAAAGAGAGCAGGAGTGCCGAAAAGAAACCGCTGAACAACACCAGCAAACCTAGAATTCGCAGCAGCGTGATCCACGGAAACGCTTCACCGCCGGTCAGCAGCGGAAGCAATCCTCCGGCCCAGAGTGTTGTGAACATGGCGATCATATTCACCACGGCCGTGAACAGTGCGACGACGCTCACCGCGATGTATTTGGAGAACAACACGTAACCTCGAGGCACCGGCGACGCCATCACTGATTCCATCGTACCTCGTTCGCGCTCGCCGGCCGTTAGATCGATGGCGGGATAAACGGCGCCAGTGATCGTCATCAGTACGAGCACCAGGGGCACGATCGTCCCCAACATCGAACCCTTTTTCGGCTCGCCTACATCGGTGACTTTGACATCAACAGGAGACGCGTAACTTGGAATCAGCGTGCGCAGCGCGAAATCCGTATCCGCCATGCCGTAGCCACTGCAACCTTTCGACCAGGATGCGCCGGGCTGCCTGGCTGACGCTATTGGCTCGATAAGCAAAAAAGGTCGCCACCGGAGTCGGCGTTTGAAGCCCGGCAATCTTAACGCCGACGTCAACCTCGTTATTCTCAACCGCCTTTTCCGGCGGGGCGTCTTCGATGACGGTGACCCGAAAGTTGGCCAATTCATTGCCGCTCGATTGCAGGATCGCTTCGGGCGGCAGTGATCGCGGATCATTCAGCCAATCGTCCAACTGCAACCGTTCCGCCTCGGACATCACACAAACTGTGAATCCTTCGCCCGCAGAGGCACCGGAGGCGAGAACGAAACGGTTAAGCGCCATGCTCAGCAGCGGGTAAACCAGCAACGGCATCAACAGCAGCGTGACAATCGTGCGGCGATCACGGATCGTCTCGTTCAGCTCTTTCTGGCAGAAGCGCACGATTCGTCCACGGGGTCCCGATTTTGACATCTGGTTAACCCCGCAATAGATCGACGAACATTTCGACCAAGTGATTCCGCCCGGTCGATCTCTGCAACTCTTCGAGCGTTCCAGCGTACTTCATCTGGCCTTCGTGCAGCAATCCAAACCGGTCGCAAAGTCGTTCTGCTTCGTCCAAGCGATGAGTGCAGACAACCACCGCTTTGCCCACTTCTCGAAGATGCTCGATGTACTCAAAGATCGTTTGCACTCCCACCACATCTAATCCACGAGTCGGCTCGTCCAGCAACATCACGGGAGGATCGTGAATCAGTCCGCGAACCAGCGTGACCCGTTGTCGTTGCCCCGTGCTCAGCGTTCCGGCGCGCGATCCAGAAACGACTCAATTCCCATCAGCTTTGCCAATCGCGAGCAGCGCTCATTGGCAACCGCCGGATCCACCGCATACAGATCGGCAAAGTACATCAGCATCTCTCGCACACTGAGCCAGGGATAAACGCCGTCGCTTGCCGACACGAACCCGAGTCGCGACTTGACGGCGATCGGATCGTCCGCGGTGCGGATCCCTTCGACTTCCGCGTACCCGCTATCTGGTTCCAACAGCCCTAGCACCATCCGCAGCGTCGTCGTTTTTCCCGCGCCATTGGGGCCTAGTAAACCGAAGACCTCGCCCGGCTGAATCTGAAACGACAGCCGATCGACCGCGCAAAGCTCACCTTCATCCATACGAAAAGTTTTCGTCAGCGATTCAACGATGAGCATGCGGTTCGCAGGTAGCCTCCAGGTTTACGAGGATCATTTGACTCTCCCCAGATGGGAGGGTAAAGATAAGTGAGAGGTGACGCTGCCGAACAACACTGAAAAACCAACAGTGACAAGTCTAAGTCGGCCAGGGCATACGACATACGCCCCACTGCCCACAATTCTCATCCACAGCAACTTCGATCGATGTTAACGCGCTGCCGAACTTTTCCCGCGTCTTCTCGATCACGCGAAGGGCAATCACTCTAGCGATCTCTTCCGCGGTCGTGTTGATGACGGGCAGAATCACGCAGTCTTCATTCGGAAAGACCCAGCGACGGTCGCGAAACGTCGCGGTCGTCTCCTTTTCGTCACTGCTGACCTTGATTTCGGCGTGATCCCGCGGCAGGATCACGTGATGATCCAAACTCAGGGTCTGTTCCAGCACGGCATCACGCAGCGCGATAAAGTCGACAACATAACGATTCTGGTCGAGCGGACCCTCGACACTAGCGCGAACCGCGTAATTGTGACCGTGAATCCGCTCGCAGATGTCGCCTGCGAACGTGATGAAGTGGGCCGCCGAAAACACGAATTGTTGCTTGGATACGTCAACGCGAAAGGTTGCTTCGTTCATCTAGGTCTCTGTGTCTGGGGGTCCGCAACAGCACATACAATGCTGCTGCCAGCAGGTCGGCGGTCGCTCCGGGATTCAACTCGTGACCGGGAGTACGAAGCGACTCGTCAAACTTCGCGATGCTCACGGGGTCATCCAAATCAACATTCCCAGCCTCTTTTTGTACGCGGAGGGCAACCGGCAAGCCATTTTTGCGGGCGATCAGGCTATCCGGTTCCATCGCCAGCAATCGTAGGTGTGCTTGGACAACTCCTGCAAGCAGGTCACCACACAGGCGGATCGATTCGTCGACCAGCGGCACGACCCGCTCGATCAGATCCGTGAAACCTGTCGCGTATTGTCGTGCGATCAAATCTCGGTCGGCCGCCAGCTTCATCGCCTGCACGATGTCGACCTCGGCGTGGGGGTCTCGCACGTCCATCGAGTCAACATCGCCTAGACCGCCCGCAGACGCGTTGTTGATCGCCTTGAATATGTTCTGACCATCGACGCTGTCAAACCGATCCAAGACCTCTGCGATTGACTCAGTCCAGCTGACGGGATTCAGTCTGCCTGTCGACTCACTAGCCATCTTTTCGTCCGCTGAGACTAACGGCCCCAGCAGCAACACGATCCCGAGATTCACGTTCGTGCGAGTCTGGGCTACCCCAAATTCCACGGCCCAAAGCATTCGCTGGCTGATCGATTGATCCGACTGGGAGAAGGCCTTGGCAGCGATTTCGGCCGCCAAAAGGAAATCGTGATATTCAAGGTCTTCAAAAGAACATCCGGGGAAAACGTTGCCTGGTTTTGGAGCGGTCGCCTCCAGCAGACATGCCCACCGTATCGCGTCGGCGGGGGAATCAACCACATTGCGGAGCAGGTCCAATGGGTCGTCAGCCATTCTCTCCACCAACACCAATGCCACCCTGCTGGCCCGCGGCGACATCAAGTTCACCACCGCTGCGACTGAGAAACTCATCGATCGCGTCGAGGGTTTCGCGAGGGGCATCTTCGATGACATAGTGTCCGGCGTCCGCGATTTCGATCGATTTCGCGTTTGGCCAGACCGCTTGAAACCGTCGCAAGCATTCCGGCCGGAAACACCAGTCTTTCATCCCCCACACCAACAGCGACGGCAGTCCGGCGAGTTTTGGCAGATCAGCCTCCAGCTTTGCCAACGTTGCATAGGTTGGATGATTCTTCGACCCGGGAATGTCCTTCACGAAGGCGTCGATCGCGACACGATGGTTCCAGTTGTCATAGGGGGCCAGCAGTCCGCTCGCGACCTCGGGGGACATCCTGCTGCGAGACATGGCCATCGTGACCGCCGCACGCGCGAATGCGTTGAAGCCTCGCACGGCAAGCGTGCCCAGCAGCGGAACCCGGCAAGCCGAAATCCGCCACGGAATGTACGGTGGTGGAAACTGCGCCGGTATTGAGCAACACGATTCGATCAAACCGATCCTGTCGCTCCAGCAACGCCGACAATCCGATCGCTCCGCCCCAATCGTGAGCAATCAAGGTGACATTTCGCAGGTCGAGCGAATCGATCAAAGCAACCAGGTTGTCCCGATGAGCCGCCAAGGTGTAGGGGAACTCGTCCTGTGCAGGCTGATCACTTCGTCCGCAGCCCAGATGATCAACCGCGATCACGCGATGGGTCTCGCAGAACCGATCGATCACACCGCGATAATAGAAACTCCAGGTTGGGTTGCCATGCACGCAAAGCAGCACATTGTCGCTGTCGCCAACATCCAAGTACCGAAGTGTATGCGCAGCGACGCGCAGTTCTTGCGAAGGATAGGGCAGCAAATCGTGGGCGATCGAATCCATGCACAGAGTTTCGTCAATCTGGAAGGAAAGCGAAACCGCCCACGTTCGTAGTCACCCGATTTATCGGGTCGCTAACTGCCGGTGGATTTTTGAAAACGAGTGTTGTGATAGTCTTCGTTTGCTCCGCAAATGTGTCGTTTTCGGACGCTACGATTGCGGAGATCGGCGTGGGTGGCTGGTGGTCGAGCGTCAGCGAGCCCCCAGTAGCGAGCCGATAGAATTCCGGGGGCTCGCTGACGCTTGACCGCCGGCCACCCCGCGGTCCACTGTCGGGACACACATCGCGACGGATCGCGATCGCTACTTTGCACTTGATTGGACATCGATGCGTGTGGATCGTTAACCGCTGGTTGGTTAGCATATGCGATCAACCTTTCGCCTTGGAAACATCACCTCGGAGCCAACACCCATGCGTTTGCCGCTCGCCTTTTTATTTGCCCTACTCCTCTGTGTCGTATCTTCGCACGGCGGTTTGCAAGCCGCCGAGCTACCGCAGGTCGGCAAACGGGATGGCATCAAGCCTCGTAATGTGGTTTTCTTCCTGACGGACGATCATCGTTTTGATGCCATGGGATTCATGGATCACCCTTTTCTGGAAACCCCGCACCTCGATTCCTTGGCCAGCAACGGCGTCCATTTGAAGAATGCGTTTGTGACGACGTCGCTTTGCTCGCCGAGTCGGGCTTCGATTCTGACGGGACTCTACACGCACAAGCATCGCGTGATCGACAATAACCGACTGGTCCCCGAAGGCACAATTTTCTTCCCGCAGTATCTGCAACACGCCGGGTATTCGACTGCTTTCATCGGCAAATGGCACATGGGCGGGGCTCACGACAATCCGCGTCCCGGCTTCGATCACTGGGTCAGCTTCAAAGGTCAAGGCAATTACCTGCCGCCGGGACCGAACTACACGCTCAACGTCAACGGCGATCGTGTGAAGCAAAAGGGCTACATCACCGACGAGCTCACCGACTACGCAGTGGATTGGTTGGAGACACAGAAGGATGCCGACAAACCGTTCTTCATGTATCTGTCCCACAAGGCCGTCCATTCGAATTTCACGCCTGCTCAGCGTCATGCGGGTCGTTACAAGGACGTGGACTTGAGCTTCTTGCCGCGCGGCGAGGACATCTCGGCCGAGAACGACGCGCCGCGTTGGGTCCGTGACCAACGCAACAGCTGGCACGGGATCGACTTCAGTTATCACAGCAATAATGGGCTCGACTACCTGTACCGTCGTTACTGTGAGTCGTTACTCGCGGTCGACGACAGTGTCGGGCGAGTCCTCGAGCAATTGAAGAAAATGGGGATTTACGACGAGACACTTGTGATCTACATGGGCGACAACGGGTTCATGTGGGGCGAGCACGGCTTGATCGACAAACGTGTTTCTTACGAGGCTTCGATTCGTGTCCCGATGATGATGCAGTGCCCCGATCTCTACGAAGGCGGCAAAGTCGTTGAGAAGGTGATCGGCAACATCGACATTGGGCCGACCGTGCTGCACGCTGCAGGTTTGCAAACGCCTGACTACATGGACGGCGTCAGCTTTCTGGAACTGCCGAACAAGCCAGACATGAAGTGGAGAGACTATTTTCTATATGTGTACTACTGGGAAAAGAACTTCCCGCAATCACCGACACAATTTGCATTGCGAGGCGACCGGTTCAAGTACATCACCTACTACGGACTCTGGGACGTTGACGAGCTCTACGACTTGACCACTGATCCAGGCGAGTCGAAGAACCTGATCAACGATCCGGAGTACAAATCGGTCGCAAAAGAGATGGAGAATCAGCTTTACGCCATGCTCGGCGAAGAGGGCGGCATGGATATTCCGATGAATCAACCTCAAGGGAACTCGCAGAATAAGCGTTGGGCCGCACGTGGCGGGAAGACAGCGGCGGACTTCCCCAAGTCGATCGTGGTTGACCAGCCGGTCAATCAACAGGCCAAGTAGGATTTATAGATTTGAAGGACGGGCGACGGGTGGCTGGTGGTCGAGCGTCAGCGAGCCCCCAGTGATAAACCGGCGCGGTTCCGGGGGCTCGCTGACGCTCGACCACCGGCCACCCTGGAAATCGCGTGGGTCAGAAGCGACGCGACCCAGACCCACCGTACAGAGGAGGAACGAAACCATGACCAACAGACAGCCCATCCGATCAGCCAATCGACGCGAGTTCTTGGCTGCCGCTGCGGCAGCCATCGCAACGCCGGCGATTGTCTCGGTCGCTGCCGGAGCCGAGACGAAACGTTCGCCCAATGATCGGATCCAGATCGGTGTGGTTGGACTCGGCTCGCGTGGCTACAACTTGATCGATTCGCTGATCGGGCACAGCGACGACGCTCGAATTGTTGCGCTCTGCGATGTCGACGTCATGCACTATCGTGACCGCCCCTGGGGAACGGGAACTGCATTCGGATTGATGCCTGCCAAACAGAAGATTCAAACAGCGTATGCGAAGCAGAAATCCGGCGTGGGGAACCATGAATTGCCGACCTGCAGCGATTTCCGCGAACTGATCGCACGCGATGATATCGACGCGGTCGTCGTGGCAACGCCAGATCACTGGCATGCCTTGTGCACCCTAGCGGCGCTGCGAGCGGGCAAGGATGTGTACTGCGAGAAACCGGTCACACACTTGTTCAGCGAAGGCCGAATGGTTGCTCGCGAAGTGGAAAAGCAGCAGGCCGTGTTCCAGACAGGTTCGCAACAGCGATCCGATTGGCAGTTTCGTCGTGCCGTCGAATTGGCACGCAACGGCGTGCTCGGAAGCATCTCCGAAGTGAAAGTCGGTCTGCCTGCCGGGTATGACAAGCCGCAAGGAGAGACGACGTCGGGGAAAATACCCAAACAACTCGATTACGATTTCTGGTGCGGACCGGCACCGATGCTGCCTTACATGCGGGCTCGGCACCATCGGTGGTGGCGGGGACATCGTGCCTACGGCGGGGGAGTGTTGATGGATTGGATCGGCCACCACAACGACATTGCTCATTGGGCGCTCGGCATGGACAGCAGCGGGCCAACGCGGATCGAAGCAGTCGATTGGACGTTTCCGGATACCGATATTTACAACACGCCCCACCAGTACACGATTCGTTGCGAATATGACGGCGGCATCGTGAGCACGATCTCAAGCCGCAATGAACAGGGGTTGAGGCTGATGGGAGCAGACGGCTGGGTCTACGTGCGGCGAGGCAAACTGGAGGCCTCTGACGAGCGGTGGGTCGCGCAGGACTTCGATCCTGGGGAGCACAGGGTTTACCGTGCGGACGATCATGTCGGCAATTTCCTGGCTTGCGTCCGTTCGAGGCATGCTTGCGTTGCGCCGGCGGAGACCGCGCACCGATCGATCACTCCCGGTCATCTGGGCTATGTTTCGCAGGCTCTCGGGCGGTCGTTACAGTGGGATCCGCAAAGCGAGATCGTCGTGGGGGACGAGGAGGCCAACAACCTGTTACGCCAAATCGACTATCGCGAGCCATGGTCGGCTGTTTGATCGTCATTGTTGCTCGGTTGTCCCAACCGAGGATTGTGCGGACAGGGTTCACGGAATTCGTTTGGGACAAACGAGCAACAATCGCTACTGCCGCCGGAAAATCGCCGCAAATGCGTCGCGATATTCCTGGTCCCTATCGGGAAACAGATCCGCAAACGTTGCCGCGTCGACTGCTCCGCGTTGGAAACGTTGTTTGGGAAAAGTCGGCATTTCGACGCCTGTGATTTGTCGGACTCCCGATGCGACGACCGCGCCTTTTAAGTCATACAACTTCTCATGATCCCAGTCGGTCAGGTCGACAAAAGGAATTGCCTCGGCCGCTTCGATCACATCGGGAACTGCGAACGGGCTGAAACCGCGAAAGCCGAGTGCCGTCGCCGTCGCGCTCGTGCGGACGTGCCCCCGGCTTTGGCCGCCGCTGTACGTAAGCGAGTGTTTCACCGCATCCACACCCCATCCTTCTTGATACAGCATGCGGTTGCCCAACACGCTGCGGATGGTCAGTTCGGGATTCTCCTCGATCGGATAGTCCTTCAAGTTTTCGTCGCCGCCATCGCCATCGATCAGATACCGCCAATCGGGGTACCGACGCCGCACCTCGCGCAACAGTGCCAAGCCCATCGTCGCCGATTGCACGTCCAGCGGCTTGTAGTCTTCGATGACTTCGATTGCATCTCGCCATGAAATCGACTGTGGCGCAACTTCGATGGTCTCCAGATAGATCTCGCGGTCAATCGCCTTCAAAAACTTGTACGCCTGTTGTCCGTCGCTTGAGTTGCCCTCTGCGGTCAGCGTAAAGGCCTTCAATCGCGCCGCAGATTGACCGCGTCGACGCAACAGGTAATCCAGCACAACTAACACGCTGCCGCTGTCGATTCCGCCGCTGAACATCACGCCGATTGGTTCGGATGGCGGAATTGTATCCAGCCATTGGTCGCAGACTTCTGCCAGCCGTCCGATGTACTCCGCACCGATCGCGTCAATGTCGGCTGGCAGTCGGTTGCGTTTGGGGGCGAAGAAGCGGCTGAGTTTGGGATTTGGGTCCGGGCAACCCACGAGTTGCAGTTCCAGCACGTGATGGGCAGGGACCATCCGCGTGTAGGCCGGATTGAATTGATCGGCGAGTCCCTCGCACTCAAGTTGTTGTGCGATTTCGTCGATTCGCTCGGCGATGATCAGTGCGGGGCCCTCCGCCCGTTTGGCCAGGAAGTATCGCATTGGTCGACCGATCGAACGGGCCATCCGAATCGTCTTTCCGGACTGCTCGCAGATCGCGAATTGCCCCCCGATCTGGCGAATCGCCTGCAAATCCCCTCGCCGAACCGCCGCAAAAGCTTGATCGAGCGTCGTTCCAAGTAGAATGTTACCGGCTGGATCGAGCAAATTGACGACGCGATCGATCAACTTTGCGGCTTGCCCCCTGAAGGAATCGGGTTGCAGAGGTCCCGTTTTCTGCGGTTCTCCTGGTTCTGAGCGTTGCCGGGATTGGATCGTTGACATTTGCGTTGTGGCGAGGAAAAAGGGGCGAAATTGTAAACGGGGGGTCAATGTTTGTTGGCCAGTGGCAGTGTTTTTTGGGCAATGCTTCGGCGGCAGAGTGACTCGGGCGCGAAGTCCATTATCCTAGGACCTCCATTCAACAATGAACGATAACAGCTTACATTTTGCGGGCGATGGCAAACAAGCAGCGTTGGGAACCCCCCATGCGGAATCTCGGCAGACCCGGACACTCATTTCATCCCAGGCGGTGACTTCCTCCGTGGATTTGAACCAGTTTTTCGGAAACGACATACCGCCGCGAGACCATTTCATTTCGGTCTTGGAACATTGGGCGGAGCGCCGTCCCGATGCGACCGCCTATATCTTCACCGATGTCGAATCGGTTGAGCAACGGTTGACCTACGGTCAGTTGTGGAGTGACGTTCGTGCGCTCGCTGGTTACATGCAGGAGCGTTGTCGAATTCGCTCCGGTGACCGCGTCCTTTTGCTATACCCGCCGGGGCTCGATTTCGTCACCGGTTTCTTCGCTTGCCATGCCGCCGGCGCGATCGCGGTTCCTGCCTACCCGCCGCGTCGCAACCGCAAGGCATACCGGATTCGATCGATTGTGGTCGACGCAGATGCGCGATGGGCGTTGTCGACCCAATCGGTTGTCGAGCAGTTGATGGGAGATCAGCAGCATGACGACTTGATTGGTGTTCAGTTGTTAGGAACTGATGACGCGAGCAGTCGCGAGCCATCCAGTTGGCGTCGTCCGAAACTGCGGAGCGACTCACTTGCCGTGTTGCAGTACACCTCCGGTTCAACCGGGTCGCCGAAAGGCGTGATGCTGAACCACGCCAATTTGATTGCCAACAGCGAATTGATTTTGCATGCCTTTCAGCCGCGCGGGGATGTCGTTGGGATGAGTTGGCTGCCGACATACCACGACATGGGATTGGTCGGTGGTGTGTTGATGCCGATGTATTTGGGCAAGATGGATGTGCTGACCAGTCCGATGACATTCTTGCAGCGACCGGCGCGGTGGCTGCAGGCGATCTCGAAATACAAAGTTGCGATCAGCGGTGGTCCCAACTTCGCCTATCAGCTATGCGTTGACAAGATTTCGGACCAAGAGCTTGAAGGCGTTGATCTGTCCTCGTGGCAGATCGCTTTCAACGGGGCCGAGCCGATTCGCACTTCGACGGTGGACGCGTTCGCCGAGCGGTTCGCGAAGATCGGGTTTCGACGACAGGCGTTTTTGCCATGTTACGGAATGGCCGAAACAACGCTGATTGTGACTGGCGGTCCCATCGAAACGCGGCCGGTGACGACAACCTTCGACGGGAACGGTCTTGATCAGAAAATCGTTCGGCCCGTCAGCAGCGACCATGACTCGGCCCGCACGCTGGTTGGCAGCGGCGCGGTTCTGCCGGGCGAGACCGTGATGATCGTCGATCCTGAAACGCGTGAGCGTTTGCCCAGCGATTCGATTGGCGAAATCTGGGTGCAAAGCCCTTCGGTCGGCAAAGGATATTACCAACGCAAGGATGCCACGGAGCGAACCTTCAATGCGTACACGCGCAGCGGCGAAGGACCGTTCTTGCGAACCGGTGATCTCGGTTTTCTATACGACGGACAGCTGTATGTTTCCGGCCGCTTGAAAGACATGATCATCGTCCGCGGCGTCAATCGATATCCGCAAGACATTGAGGCGACGGTCGAGCGGGCGTGCGACGTGGTGCAAGCGGGTGCCGTCGGTGCCTTCGCGATGGACGACAAGGGCCGAGAACAATTGGTGATCGTTGCCGAGACGGTTCGGGCACGCGACGTCGATTGGGATTCGCATATTCAAGCGATTCGTCGCGCGGTGACTTCTGAACACGAGTTGCCGCCGGACGCGATTTATTTGGTCCGTAACAGCAGTGTGCCAAAAACGAGCAGCGGCAAGATTCAGCGGCACGGCTGCCTGCATGCTGTTCGCGATGGTGACCTGAAGGTGATCGCCAAGTGGGTGCGTTGGGAAGAATCGGAAAAGGGCGCAGTGAAGCTCGATGCCCAACCGATGATGCTGGCCGCCGCGGCAGGCGGCAGAACGGGCCAAGTCAACAAACACGACGTCAATCCTGCGGTTGTCGAGGCGATCAAGCACCATGTGCGCCGCGTCGCGGGCGAGCGTGCCACCGTTTTGGACTTCGATACCAACATTGTTCTCGATCTCGGGCTCGATAGCCTCGAACGGCTCGAGATCGCTCGTAAACTCGAGCTGACTTTCGGGGGACGATTTCCCGATCAAGTGTTGGACGAAATCGAAACGATTGGGCAGACCGCTGAGGCAATCGAACGCTATTTGCCGCCGGTCAGCGAAGCTCAAGCGGATGCCCTGCTCCGAGGCGAGATTGACGAGAGCGAAACCCCCGCGCCGCAACGTGATGGCTCCGCGCCGACGTCGGTCGCAGCGGTCGAGCCCGAAGACAGTGTCGAGCAGTTCGCGGAGTACCGCCGTTTGAAGGCGACCATGGGGCAGATGCTGATGACCGGTGTCCCCAATCCGTACTTCACGGTCCATGAGACGGTCGTGCGTGACACCACGGTGATTAATGGTCGCGAGTTGATCAGCTTCGCCAGTTACAACTATTTAGGGCTGAGCGGACATCCGGCTGTCAACGCTGCCGCGGCCAAAGCTGTCGAACAATACGGTACGAGCGTCTCGGCGAGTCGGCTGGTGTCGGGCGAGAAACCGATCCACGGCCAGTTGGAAGCCAAGCTTGCGGATTGGATCGGCGTCGACGCTTCGATCTTGATGGTTGGCGGTCATGCCACCAATGAAACCACGATCGGTCATCTCGTGGGTGCGGGCGACTTGATCGTTCATGATTCGCTATCGCACAACAGCATCGTGCAGGGAGCCTTGTTGTCGGGTGCTCGTCGCCGTCCCTTTCCGCACAACGACTATGACGCGCTTGACCGAATGCTCACCGAGACCCGATCTCAGTACCGACGGGTGCTGATCGTGATCGAAGGTGTCTACAGCATGGACGGCGACTTCTCAAACGTACCTCGCTTCGTCGAGGTCAAGAAACGGCACCGCGCGATGTTGATGGTCGACGAGGCACATAGCTTCGGCACCATGGGCGAAACAGGCCATGGAATGGCCGAGCATTACGGCTTGGATGCTCGTGATGTCGATATCTGGATGGGAACGCTCAGCAAGTCGGCCGCTTCGTGCGGCGGATACATTGCTGGCAGTCACGCTTTGATTGAGCTGTTGCGGTACACCGCACCCGGTTTTGTGTTCAGTGTCGGAATGCCGCCGGCACAAGTCGCGGCCGCCCTGGCAGCAATCGAAACCTTGGAAGCCGAACCTGAGCGTGTTCAGCGTTTGCGGAAGAACAGCGAATTGTTTCTGTCTTTATGCCGGCAAGCGGAATTGGACACCGGTGAAAGTGGTGGAACACCCGTGATTCCCGTGATTACGGGCAATTCGATGATTGCATTGCGACTCTCCAATCGTCTCAGGACGGATGGCATCAACGTGCAACCGATTTTGTACCCCGCGGTTGATGAATCGGCTGCCCGATTGCGGTTCTTTGTCACCAGTGAGCACACCGAAGCACAAATTCGCAAGACGGTTGAGCGGACAGCAGCGCATCTTGCCGAGCTTGAGTTCCAGCCAAGATCAGTTTCGGCTGGTTAACGGAAACAAAGGCCACGTTGCTGATATCACCGCGAAGATTAGCAAGTTCGTTGCTCGATAGCCCTTGCGGTGGAATTCCTGTCCCGTAAAATCCAGGGAGTCGTCAAGTCTAGCCCGGCGGCAAAATGGGCACCAAACGAACTGCGTACCAGTCAAGTAAGTACCGCCGAGTCGTGAAGTCCACTCATTCAAGGAGAGTCTCTTGCTAACTGAGTCAACCGTCGAAGTCATGTTTCGGAAATTAATGAATGACCCGAATCGAGACGAGGGAACCTTCGACAAGGCGGAAGAATTGCTCGAGGTAGAACTTCGGGCCGAGAGCCCGCTCCGACATCGCTTGTCCGTCGAATTAGATGAGCTTCGCTCGCAGACTACCAAGAGCTGAGCAACCGATTAAACGACTGATTCGAAACAATTCGGCCCCGCGGAGATGTGTTCTCCGCGGGGCCGTTGTTGTACCCCTACCCCAAGAGCGTAGCGAACTCTCTGTACTCGAGGCGAATCCTGTTTAGTGGTTCAGGTTGATTCCAAAGGTACCGCCGACCATCAGCACGTCCTGGTCGTTATCTCCTGCGGCTACCAAGGTCCCGTCGCCGCCTCGCCAGACTCCGCGACCAATGTCGATCAGCTGGGCACCAGCTCGAAGTGATATCATGGCGGTCAACTGATAAGCGACTTCACAACGCACGTCGAATCCGACAAAGAACTCTTCGTTACGTGAGTAAATTGGTGCAGACGTGCTGAGGGTCTGTTGCACCGGCGGATCACCGATCGTGACGGTATTCGCGTTCAGGTCGTAAATAGCCGTGTACACGCTGGTCTGGGAATAACTGCTTTGCCAGTTGCCGCCGCAGAACGCCTTGAAGTCAGACGAGAAGGTGAAGCGGTCCCGGAATTTGAAGTAGCGGAATCCCAGTTGGGGGCCGAACATTTCGTTGTCCGTCCAAGCACCCACACTCGTCAACTGTTCGGCCGACCCGAATGGTCCGACCAAAGGCGGTACCTCAAACGTGTTCCGGTAGTCCTGGAAACCGTTAATGTCCTGGATCCGCATCCAACGCACACCAACCATCGGCTCCAAAATCCCACCGTAGTGGTATGGTTCCATTCGCCAAGTTTTATTCAGCTCGTAGCTGTCATAGCTCAGCACGTTCTGGGTATCGCTTACGTCATAGAAGCGGTAGTCGTAGCCAATATTGTTGGCTTCGCCCGGCGGCGTGATCTGGCCAAAGGGTGCCGCCGTTGCCGAGCCGCCACCGCTACCATCAATCACTTGGTCGCCGTTGTACTGGTTCAAGGCTATTTTGCGTACCTTGAAGAACTCACCGACGCCGGAGCTGGTCCAGTTGAACAACCATCCTTTGTCATCCCCGGGCAGCATGTAGCCGATTTCGTATCGCGTCCCCCAACCGCCGTCGATATCGACTTCGGAGATGTCAGGCTCTTCGGTCTCGGGCCGTGAGACGTACAGGTTCAGCCGATCGAGCGTCGCGAAGAAACCGGTCGCTGCGCGTTTCTTCGGTTTCATGTCGGCCAAGTCCATGTCATAGACAGGCTCGAACCATTGGAAATCCGGATCGAACTCGAATGGATCAGCCACAGGAAGGTGTTCCTGTGCACCGATTGACGCGGCTCCGCCCAGCATGAGCAGGGCTGTGAGCAGGCTTGCAGTCAGCTTCCGTACCGACATCGCTTATTCCACCGTCTTGCAGTATGTGACTTGTGAATCCGGCCCCCGCCGAACTCCGACTTCGCTCTCTACGCGAAAGCTCGGTTGAATGAACGATCACGCGGGCCCCCGAACAGCCGGTTTATTTCCACCAACCGCTGGCCGAATCTCGGTGCGCAGTGGTGAGGCTATTTCGGGTTGTGCGGATAGTATCGGCCCGCCAATGCGAAAAGGCTTAGCTTCTTTGCCCGGGGAAGTGGCAAAAGTCCGAGAATCTGCAAAACCGTCATAGTTTCACATGCCCGGCTCGCCACTTATTTCTTTCCCAAGGCCCGCTTTGCCTCAAAGAACTCGGTCAAGACCCGGCCGCATGGCTCTGACAGCACCCCCCCGGTGACGCTGCACTGATGGTTCAAACGAGAATCCTCCAGCAGTCGATAGAGGCTGAAGACCGCGCCGGCTTTTGGATCAGCCGCTCCGTAGACGATTCGCGGAATCCGGGACTGCAGGATTGCACCGGCGCACATCAGGCAGGGTTCCAATGTCACGTAGAGCGTCGTCCGCTCCAGTCGCCAATCCTCGATCGCGGCAGCCGCCTGTGTGATTGCAATCATTTCGGCGTGAGCCGTGGGATCGCGGAGCGACTCGCGTTGGTTTGCCGCGGCAGCGATGATCGCGCTGTCGCGCACGATCACCGCACCCACTGGGACCTCATCCGCAGTGGCCGCCTGCACCGCCAGCTCGAGCGCCCGAGTCATCCAATGGGAATCCGCGTCGATCAAGCTGTCCGACAGACGTCCGCTCATTCGCCGGAGTCCCCGTCTGCTTTCGGCGGCCCTTGCTTCGCTGCTGGCTTCTCCTTCCGAGGTGATCGCTGATTCGCCGCAGCGATTTCTTTCTCCGTCAGTGGTCGCATGCGAAGATTGCGGAGTTCCGTTTCGCACTGAAAGGCCGCCACGCCCATCGGCACGCATTGATCCATCTCGTAGCGAATGTCGAACTCATGCCCTTCGCGGATCTGCTCGGCGGCCGACTTATCGTCGATCCAACAGCGGATCTCGTTCGGTTCCACGCGAACGCGGACCTTGTACCACTTGTCATTGTCAAAATTGCGGAATGATGTCGTGTCGTTTTCGCTAGCATCGCGTCCGTCAACGCTACTGATGCCGACGACGCCACCGCCCCAGCCACCGAGAATAAAGCTGACGTTGTTCTCGCCCACCGGAAACGTCAGGCCGCAAAAAAAGTCGAAGCCGTCGGTGCGCCGGGCCTCCAGCTCAACTTCGTAGTTCTCACGCAGCAGATCACCTTCCCAACGAATCCCGGTCAAGGGATCGCCGAACCCAAACTTGATCAACTTGTCAGTGATTTCCACAGGGCCATCACCACCGAACTGGCTGACCACCCAGGACCCCGTTAGTGGTTTCCAATTCAGATCCTCGTCAGCCGGCTTGCTATCGGTCGGCTGTTCTGGTTCCTTGGTCACCGGTTCCTTGGTCACCGGTTCCTTGGTCACCGGTTCCTTGGTCTTTGGCGGATCAGCCACTGCCCTGGCAGCCGCGGCGGAAAGCAGAACGCAGACAAGCAAAGTGGGCGTCAAAATCGATGCAATCGACAAAATTGACTGGCCAAACAGAGATCGATTCACGATGCATACCTTCGGCGAAAGAGGTGGATTCGATAGGTGGAAATTCGTTATGCAGAAATCTGGCGAGTGGATTGTCGGGCGTGGAAGCTGCGCTGGATTCGGTCTTTCCAGCCTACCCGAACTCAGGAGCGGAAATGCAACCGGTCACAAAGATAACGATATTCGGTTTCCGCCTGGCAGTGGTGGCGCTAGCGGCATTTTGGTTGTTGATCTTCGTCGGAACGCATCTTCCCGCGGCAATGCTGGAAGGTACCCCGCCCGTCAACGACAAAATCAAGCACTTCGCGGCCTTCTTTTTTCTGGGCACCTTGATGTGCTATGTGACGACGTCGCCGCGGTGGTTTCGCCGATTCTTCACGATCGGCCTCGTTGGAATGGCATATGGTGCGATTGACGAGTTGACTCAAGGATTCGTGCCCGGTCGCGATCCGAGCTTCTTCGACTTTTTAGCCGATACAGCCGGCGTGTGGGCCGCGATCGGACTTTACTTGATCGCCCGCTACCGCTTCAAGAACGTGGTCGACGCTCGACTCGTTGCCAGAACGTAGTGCCTGGCCCGTCTTCGATTAGCGGCATTCGTAGGCCAGGACTTGGAGACCGTCCGGCTTAGGATGCCGGTTGTGATGAGATTTGGGTAACCGCGGAGCGGTGAAAGAGGCTAGCCTGGGGTGAACCAACGAGCGACAGCGAGGCTGGTGTAACCCCAGGTAAGCAAACCCCAAAGAACCTTTCCCCCGCGGCGTTTCGGCGGCGTAGCCGCCGAAACGCCGCGGGGGAAAAATGTCGTGGAGCAACCGCAACCTGGGGCTGCGGTTGCTCGCTAAGAGCTCGCACCCTTACCCCAGGCTACATTCTTCCGCCGCTCCGCGGCTGTCCAATCGAGTGATGTACTTTCTTCTCGGTGCCTCTACCAAACGACGAGCGTCGGAAATCCAAACAAAACGGAACGGCTAAGCCGGACGGTCTCCTTGTCCTGGCAGCCTGACTCTTCCTCCGGGAGGGTGATGAAAAAAACGCAACTTCAAAAGCTACGCCTGACGCTCGACCACCAGCCACCCGCGCATCTGGAGCGGCCACCAAATGTCACGCAGAGTTCCAAAAAACCACACATGCTGAAGCCGTAGGGAACACGACCGCGTCGAATCCCACGGCAACGGCCAGTGGAATCCAAAGTAGCCACCACGAAAAACGGAGGAACGCTCCCGAAAGGAGATAGTGGCCTCGAATACCACTGAGTTGGTCTCGAACCGCATCGCATGATTTCGAGTAGTCGCGTCGCCGGATTCTCGCGCAAGTCACACCGGCTGCTAAGATCATCAGCACACGATAGGCATGCAGCATGGCTCCCGACACAATCCGGTAAGGAACGTTTAGATTTCGCGCCAGCACATGAACCCAAGGGCGATGAAGGCGTGGCGTTGTGGTTCGTTCTCGAGCCTCGGGAACGGCTCCGCCAAGTGAGCAACGGAGGGTGCCTCGAATCGCGATGTTTTCGTCGGTGTATGGCCGGCATTCAGCGCCTTCTCGACCACGCCGGTGTCTTCCGAGAAACGCTGTCGATCGTCTTGCGTTTCGGGCTGTTCACCCCGTTTCCGCCGGTAGTCGCAATCGAGGGCGACGAGTTCTGCCGGTAAGGCGGCACGCTCTGCTGGAGTACGGGTGTCTCCAATACCGGTTCAATTCCCGGTTGACTTCCGCGTTGCCAGACGTTTTCAAAATCGGCACAGGCGTCATCAATCCGCTGGAGAGAAGCAATCGGCAGTTTTTGTTGTTGATTATTCATGTTGATCAATCAGCTGCTGTTGGCACTTTTCTCGAATCAGGTGCAAACGGCGTTCGATCGTCCGCTCGGAACACTGAAGGCGTTCTGCGAGTTCCGCATTGGAAAACCCCTCCATCTTCCCAACCGCTATTTCCCGCAGTTGCCCGTCACCAAGGTGTGCAATCAGTCGCTCGAAAGACTCCGTCATCATCAACACCATTTCCGGCGTTGGTTCGTCGCCAATCACCTCAATGATGGCCTGATCTTCTCTGCCCGCCTGATCCAGCGAACGCACCTTCGCGCCGGCGCCTCTTCGCTGCCGCCGATCATGACGCCGCTTGTCCACGATCTTGCGTGCGGACATCTTCAGCAGCAACCGCCAAAGATCGTCCCGACCCGCCAGGTCTGGGAAACGCCCCATTTCAGCGGCGCGATAGAAGCTCTCGAAGACGCTGACGACGATATCCTCCTCGTCGGCAACGCCACGGTTCTGCCCACACAGGTTCTGGCGGGCCATCCGCACCAAGCGATCGTAATAGTGCTGCCAAAGTTGACGAGCGGCTACCGAGTCCCCATCTTTCACCTGCTCGATCCAATGGCTGACGTTCTGGTCATCTGACATGCGTGTGGATCTACAACACCTTTGCAGGCTCGACCGACTGTTCCTGGATCAGCCGCTTGATCAGGTCGTCCACGGTGATTCCGTCTGCTTCTGCCGCGAAGGTCGGCACGATGCGGTGACGCAGCACGGGAAGGGCGAGCGTTTGCACATCGTCGATCGTGACGTGCGGCCGGCCCTGCAATAACGCTCGCGACTTTGCTGCTAACACCAATTGTTGACTGGCTCGGGGTCCCGGCCCCCATTCGACAAGGTCTTTTGCCCATGACTTACTGTTGGGGTCTCCAGGTCGGACGGCACGAACCGCATCGAGCACCCAATCCTTGACATGGGGCGGCAAGGGAACTCGCCGCACGGTGCGTTGGAACTGCAGGATCTCCGCGCCACTGACCACCGCTTCGACCGCCGCATTGAAGGTCGATGTGGTGCGGTCGACGATCTCACCTTCCTGCTCTCGCGACGGGTAGTCGACGACGACGTGAAACAGGAATCGGTCGCGTTGAGCTTCCGGCAACGGGTAAGTCCCTTCCTGTTCGATTGGATTTTGGGTTGCCAGCACGAAAAACGGTTCGTCCAACCGATAGGTGGTTCCGGCCGCCGTGACTTCATGTTCCTGCATCGCCTCCAGCAGTGCCGCCTGGGTTTTGGGGGGCGTGCGGTTGATTTCGTCCGCCAACAGCATCTGGGTAAAGACAGGCCCACGTTCGAAGACGAACTCGCGGCGGCCTGTTTCCGGGTCTTCCTGAATGATTTCGGTTCCCGTGATGTCTCCAGGCATCAAGTCGGGAGTGAACTGAATACGCCGGAAGGACAGGTCCATTGACTGGGCTAGCGTGCGGACCATCAACGTCTTGGCAAGCCCCGGCACACCCTCGAGCAGGCAATGGCCGCGGGACAGAATGGCGATCAGCAACTGCTCGATCACATCGTCTTGACCGACAACAACGCGACCGACTTGCTCGCGAATCCGTTCACAAGCTTTGACGAGGTCGCCTGCTGCCGCGATATCGTCCTGGGATTCGATGGGAGGTGGCTGGACCAAAACAAGACCTGTCGCGTTGGGAATAAGGTGGAAAGGGACTCCAACATTATGGTCACGCCGGCGTCTGCCGCCACCTGTCTGCCGAGTGCCGTCTGCTTTATGCTGGAAGCTGACGCCTGCCTTGAATTCCTCGTCTGAATTACTCATTTTTCGCACATGGCTTCGCTGTTTGTTGTTCGCGGTCGCGACCAAGGTAAGCATTTTCAGCTTTCCGAGCCGCTGTATCGAATCGGTCGTGATGCGAAGAGCGACATTCAGCTATTTGACTCCGAAGCCTCTCGTACGCACGCCGAAGTTCGCCTGAACGAGAATGGGAATTGCGAACTGCTTGATCTTGGCAGCAGCAACGGGACGCGGGTCAATGGCCAGCCGGTCGTCCGCGAACAGACTCGCCAGTGGTGACAGGATCGAGATCGGATCGACTTTGTTGATTTACACCGGTGCTGGCCAGCCCGCCGCGATGGATGCCGCTCATGGTGTCGATATCGTGCAGAGAAGTCAGGAAGACGACGGCAGCCGCATCGTTTCGTCGCTGTCGCAGTCCGGTTCCGATTCGAAGATCGTCGGTACGACGCGTCTAGGATCGGACACCGACCGCTCGCTGGAAGTCATGTACTTGACCGCGATCGCAGTGGGGCGAACCGACGATCTGGACCAGGTGCTTGCACGAATTCTCCGTTTGGTGTTCGACTGGGTCGAGGCCGACCGGGGATGCGTGATGCTTCGCGACAATGAGTCGAGCCAGTTGCAGCCCGCCGCCCGTTGCGATCGCGAAGGCATGAACGCAACGCTCCGCCAAGGACCGATATCGATCAGTCGCACGATTTTAGATTACGTGATGCAACGAAAAGAGGGCGTTCGGACCAGTGACGCGACCGACGACTCACGCTTCGATGCGGCGGTCTCGATTGTCCAAGCCGGGGTGAGGGAAGCGTTGTGCGTCCCCCTGCAAGGTCGTTACGGAATCGTGGGAGCACTTTACGTTGACACTTACACGCCGCCTGGCCAATTGATCGCCAGCGGCAAAAAGCCACGCTTCAACGATGACCATTTGCGGTTGATCACCGCGATCGGGCACCAGGCGGCGCTGGCAATCGAAGATACGTTCTATTACTCGGCGCTGGTACAGAGTGAACGACTGGCCGCGATGGGCCAAACGATCGCAACGTTGTCGCACCACGTCAAAAATATCCTGCAAGGCATTCGTGGCGGCAGCTATTTGATTGAGGCGGGATTGGACCGAGGCGATACCGATGCCGTTCGCCGTGGCTGGGGCATTGTCGACCGCAACCAAGAACGTATCTCGAACTTGGTGTTGGACATGCTGACTTTTTCCAAGGAACGGGAACCGGAGAAAGTGGACGCCAACGTCAACGACACAGTACGCGACGTGGTTGAACTGATGCAAACACGGGCGACCGAAGTCGATGTGCGGTTGGGTTGCAAGCTAGACGAGACCATTCCCGAAGCGTCGTTCGATCCGGATGCGATACACCGTGCCTTACTGAATCTCGTTACCAATGCGATCGATGCGGCGTCGGGCGCGCTTTCGCGTGACCACGATTTTGAATCCGATGAAGATGAAGACTTGCCAGAGAAGAAACTCGGCAGAGTTTTCGTTGAAACCAACTTCGATGCTGCCGTCGGTTGGTTCATCGATGTGGTCGATGATGGGCCGGGAGTTGCCCCGGAGGACCGCGAAAAGATCTTCTCGCTGTTTGAGTCGCGAAAAGGGATGCGGGGCACCGGCCTCGGCTTACCAGTTAGCGCCAAGATCATGCGTGAACACGGCGGCGATATTCAAATCATGGACGCCAAAACGGGGCCAGGAACCTGTTTTCGTCTGCGACTACCAGTCGCCGGCACAGATCTGGCCGGACAGACGCACAGCGACATCCTGGACCCGACGCTGAAGCGGTGATAAGTGCTCGTGATCAAGCGATCGTGATCGTTTAACGGTAAGCCGCAGGCGACTGCGCCCCCGCGAACGCAGTCGCCTGCGGCTTGCCGTCAAACGAGTGAACTACTGTCCGAAACGAGTTCTTAACAATTTCTCGGTTGGGACAACCGAGCAACAATGGGTAGACTTCACGACTCACACAACTCATCAACGAAAGGTTCCAGTGGACGCACCGCAGCTGACCCCCGATCAATTGGCCGTGTACGACAGAGACGGTTTTCTGCTGCTCAAAAAGCTGTTTGATGCAGAAGAGATCGACTTGCTGCGTCGATCGGCGAAGGAAGATAAGCAACTGGATGATCACTCGTTCGGTCGCGACGACGGCGAGGGGGGCACCGTCCGGCTGTCACTTTGGAATCATCCTGGCCAAGGGATCTATGGAGCGTTCGCGCGGTGTCATCGCATGGCGTCGGTCGCCGAGCAGATTCTTCGCGACGAGCCGTACCACTACCATTCCAAGATGATCATGAAAGACGCGCGCGTGGGCGGCGCCTGGACCTGGCATCAAGACTACGGCTATTGGTATTCCAACGGAGTGCTCACGCCGAACCTGGTCAGCGCGTTCATTGCGGTTGATCGGGCGACGCGCGAGAACGGATGCTTGCAAGTCATCCGTGGCTCACACCACTGTGGCCGAATTCACCACCAGCTGACCGGCGACCAAGCGGGAGCCGACCCCGAACGGGTTGCGGAGATTCTGAAACGCAATGAGCTGCTGTACGTCGAGATGGAGCCTGGGGACGTGTTGTTTTTCCACTCGAACCTGTTGCATCGTAGTGACCAAAATAACTCCGAGCATCCACGTTGGTCCATGATCTGTTGCTACAACGCGCGCAGCAACGATCCCTACAAAGAATCTCATCACCCGCGCTACACGCCGCTCGATCGGCTGGATGATGGAGCGATCAAGGAGATTGGAGTGAAGCGATTTGCGGATGACGCGTCCGATGTTGCCTGGCTTGATCCACAGCACGACGGCAGTGCCCGAACCTTAAGACAGGAATAGATATGTCGCTGCTGGAAAAATATTCTGTGTGGCTGGTGGAATCAGATTCTGTGTGGCTGGTGGAATCAGATTCTGTGTGGTTGGTGGAAAAACATTCTGGGTGGTTGGTGGGAAAACATTCTGGGTGGCTGGTGGAAAACATTCTGGGTGGCTGGTGGTCGAGCGTCAGCGAGCCCCCAGGGATTTAGCGTTGTGCACTGGGGGCTCGCTGACGCTCGACCACCAGCCACCCACCACCCACTACCCACCACCCACTACCCACCACCCAGCCACCCACTACCCTCTACCGGCCAGCCCCAAACCGATCCCCCGATCCCCTGCTAAATCGCCATGATCGTTTCTGAACAACTGGACTACCTGCCAGAGTTACCTCACGACCTGAGCGTACGGATCGGCTGTATCGGCAGCGGTTTCATCATGGCGGATTGCCATTTGGTTGCTTATCGCGCAGCCGGATTGAACCCCGTCGCGATTGCGTCACGCCGCGTGGAAAGCTGCGCAAGCAGTTGCCGACCGGCATGCCATCCCATCGGTCTATGAAACGTATCAGCAGATGCTTGGAGACGAGCGAATTGAGGTGGTCGACATTGCGGTTCCGCCCGATTGCCAGTTGGATGTCGTCCGAGAAGTCGTCCAGCATTCACAGATTCGCGGTATCCTCGCTCAAAAACCACTAGCTGGTAGCTACAACGAAGCCAAGCAGGTCGTCGATCTTTGCCGCCGTGCGAATATCACGCTGTGTGTCAATCAAAACATGCGTTACGACCAATCTGTTCGCGGATGCAAGTCCGTGCTTGATCGCGGCTACCTGGGTGATCCCGTGTTGGCGACAATCGACATGCGAGCGATCCCGCATTGGATGCCGTGGCAGCAACGTCAGGGTTGGGTGACTTGTCGGATCATGTCAATTCATCATCTGGACACGATGCGATATTGGTTTGGCGATCCGACCCGCGTTTACGCAAGTTTTCGCCCCGATCCGCGTACGCAATTCGATCACGTCGATGGGATTGGTCTTTATATCTTGGAGTATGATTCGGGGCTTCGTTGCATGATTTGTGACGACGTCTGGACGGGACCAGCCCGTGAAGGTGCAGCGGAGGACATCGGGATCCGCTGGCGGGTCGAGGGAACCGCGGGCATGGCCAAGGGAGAGATCGGATGGCCGAGTTACCCGGAGCGAACACCCAGCACGATCGACTTTACGACGGTGTCGACGGGAAAATGGCATCGTCCGCGGTGGGACGAAGTCTGGTTTCCAGACGCATTCTTGGGGCCGATGGCGGAGCTGCTTGTCGCATTGGAATCGGGTTCGCAGCCAGCCATGAGCGGCGAGGACAACTTGCAGACGATGGCCTTGGTCGACGCCTGTTATCTCTCCGCAGCCGAGCACCGAGCGGTTGAACTCACGGTAACCAGTTGACATTGAACGGACAGCTCCGCTCACTTCTTTCTGCCAACTGCCAACTGCTCAACTGCACTAACTTCATACCGCTTCCCAGGTCAGGGCTTCTTCGATGGCCGCTTCGTATTCGGCATCGGTTAGCTCGAGCATGTCGCGCATTTTCGCCAGTAACTTGATTTGCGGCTGACCCATTTCGCCCTCGGCGGTCGCTGCCAAGAACATTGCCTGCAGTGCTCTCGAACGCTGTTGCTGGTTCCAACGGCGCGAGACGGTAAGAACATAGTTGGCGGCTTCGATCTTGTTCTGCTGTGCGATCGAGCAGAGGCGTCCTAGTTCTTCGCGATCAACATCTCGATCGAGCAACCGCGACGCGATCAGTTGCAGGGCAACAATCTCGTTCTCGCTGATTTGGCCATCTGCAATCACGACCAAGACCGCCGATCGAACTGCCTCGTCAAGAAATTGTTCCTCAAGAGCCTGCTGGTGACTCTTCTTGTCCATTTCCAAGACCGTCTCGTCCCAGGTCGATTTACACTGATCGCAATGCACGAAAGTCTCGGCGCCGCCGACCGGAACGGTGGGAATGAAATAGAGCGTGAGCCAGGGCCGGCGGGCGCGAAGACGATAGGTTTGGGTCGTCGCGCAGGTTGGACAGTAAAAGTTGCCTCGATCGCGAGTCCGCGTCAGGTTCATTGTGCCGATCAGAATCATGAAAACGTTGTCCAGCGGTAAACAGCGGTTAGCAATCACACCATTCTGATCGATCAAGGTTCAAGCGACGAGACGGCGTGGGAACGGCTCGCGCAGTCAGTTGAAAAGATGGTAATATTTGTCCCCAAAACGGATTTTCTCGATCAGAGCAGCCCATGATCCCGCAAGACGACCAAACCTACTCTCGCATCCAGACGGTTTCCCTGATGGTGCTGGCCGTGGTCGCGGCAACCTACTCGATCTACTGGCTGCGGCCGGTGTTGGTGCCGTTGGTGGTCGCCCTCTTTGTGGTCAGCGGGGTCAGTCCAATCCTGACGTCGCTGGAGAGAAGGTTGGGAGTCAATCGAATCGTGGCGGCCGGGCTGACGTTCCTGGCCGGTTTGGCTGTGCTGTTGATCTTCGGTGTTTCGATTTGGGTCTCGATTGGCGACCTGCAACAGAATTCATCTGCCTATCGAAGCCGAGTACAGGAGATCGTCAATCAGGTAGAGGAAAGCTTCGAGGAGATCGTCTCGAAGATCGAGGAGCAGGTTGCTTCGATTTTCCCCGCGAAGAAGGGTTCTGACGAAGAGGCTGAGGTACCGGCACCTGCGAAATCGAAAGTGGACAACGCCGGCGAATTCGTTGATTCCTTCGTCCGCGACGGGATCTCCGTCGTTTCGCAAGCTTTGATCAATCTGGTTTCAACCAGCGTCGTCGTCTTGATCTACGTCTTCTTCCTGTTGATCGGAACGTCATCGATCGGCAGCGACTCGCCTACCGTTCGCGAGATTGACCAGCAGGTGCGATCGTACCTCGCGGTCAAGACGGTGATCTCGATCTTCACCGGCTTTGCGTTCGGACTGACGTTGCGATTGTTTGGAGTCCCGATGGCGTTCACTTTCGGGGTGCTGGCTTTTCTCTTGAACTTCATCCCGAACATTGGTCCGATCGTCGCGAGTCTGCTGCCGATTCCGTTGATTGTGCTGGCACCCGACGGCACCCTCGGATGGATGGTGGCGGCGATCTCGGTGAGCAGCATGGTCCAGGTGATCAGCGGCAATTTGGTCGAACCCAAGATCATGGGAAACTCGTCGGATCTGCATCCGGTTACGATTCTGGTCGCACTGATGTTCTGGGGCATGATGTGGGGCATCATCGGGATGTTTTTGGCGACGCCGGTCACAGCGGCGGTGAAGATCATGCTGCAGCGCATCGAGCCAACCAAGCCAATCGCGAATCTGATGGCCGGCCGATTCCCGCAAGGGGACGCTGATACCGCAGTGGCCTGAGTCAATTGTTGGTTCATTGTTGCTCGGTTGTCCCAACCGAGTGATCACGAGATCTCGTTTGGGACAAACGAGCAACAATCGAAAGGCTCTCATTTGGGACACACGAGCAACAAACTTTTCTGCCGCCTACTGATGCGGTGACTGCGTCGGGCATCTACACTACTGCCGACCATTGCGTTTACCAACCTAGCTGAGCCAGGAACGATGACCAGCGTGCAGCCAAAAGCGTTCAAGCCCTTATTCTTTCTGGGATTGCTTGTGACCCTCGCAGGTTGCAGTTTGCCGGAGAATGCCTACGTTCCGCCGCCACCCCCGGAGGTGACGGTTGCTCGGCCGATTCAAAGATCGATCACGCCATTCTTGCAGGAAAACGGCGTGATTGAAGCGGTGGACGAGGCCGAAGTGCGGGCTCGCGTCCGTGGTTTCGTGCAAGAAATCAAATTTGCCCCAGGTCAACAGGTCACCGAAGGGGACCTGTTGTATCTGATCGAACCGGACCAATATCAGGCGGCGGTCAACTCGGCCAAGGCCTCAGTGGCAGTCGCGGAGGCTACGATCGGTGTCGCCAATGCGTTGGTGAAGACGGCCGAGGCGGAGGTCACAAAAACCGAGCAGGACCGCAATCGCGAGCAATTGCTGCTCGAACGCAATGCGGGTTCCAAGGCCGATCTTGATGCCGCAGTTGCCGCGAACGAAGCCGCCAAGGCGGCCATGGATTCCGCCAAGGCAAATGTGGAAGCGGCCATCGCTGACAAGGAACGGGCGGTCGCGAGCCTCGAAAATGCCCAGCTCGATCTTGGTTATACCGAGGTCCGATCACCGATCACGGGAAAGATTTCCGTCACGGATATCAAAAAGGGCAACCTGGTCGACGACGGCGCGAAACTTGCCGCGGTCGTGAATCGCTCGCAGGTCTTCGCCAACTTCAGCGTCAGTGACCGTGAGATGCTGCGATTCATGAGACAGCAGCGTGCCAAATTGAAACCGGGTGAGGAGTTGGAAGAGATCGACTGGAGCACGATTCCTGTCTATCTGCAACGCGAGGGTGACGAGGGCTTTCCGTTCCAGGGCGTACTCGACTACGTGGACCAGGAAGGGATCGATGCCGGTACAGGAACGCTGGGGCTGCGAGCCATCTTCAGCGACAAGAACGAGGGTCTTTATCCCGGTCTGTTTGTTTCGGTTCGCATGCCGACAGGGGATCCGGCGGCCGCAATGCTCGATCCCCGAATACGCGGTTCTCCGCGACCAACGTGGTCAGTACGTCTTGGTTGTGAATGCCGAGCGCAAAGTCGAACGCGTTTCCGTTTCCATCTCCCAGATCGATTAGCGGTTGGGCAGTGATCGAAAGCGGTCTCACACTTGACTCCCGCGTCGTCATCGATGGCCTGCAGCGAGCACGACCTGGTTTGGAAGTCAATGCGACGGACAAAGAGCTTGAGGTTGACGACCAAGCACTGCTGCGAGGGTTCTCCCCCTCTGATCGCTCGCCTGACGCTGCCCCGGATGGTGGCGAGACAGGCAACTCTGAAGTCGAATGAATCGAACGAAAGCAATCACCTGATGTCACGCTTCTTTATCTACCGTCCGATTTTTGCCTCGGTGATTTCGATCATCATCGTGCTCGCCGGCTTCGTGTCGTTCGGCTCGCTGCCGGTGGCCAAGTTCCCGCCCATCGCGCCGCCCACGGTCAGCGTCACCGCCGTCTATCCGGGCGGTGATGCGCGCACAATCGCCGATACGGTCGCGACGCCCATCGAACAGCAAGTCAATGGCGTCGAAGGCATGATCTACATGTCATCGAACAGCTCGGACGACGGCAGCTACAACTTAACGGTGACGTTTGAAGTGGGAACGGACATCGACATCGCGTCGGTGCTGGTGCAAAACCGAGTCTCCATTGCCGAAGCCCAATTGCCTGCCGAAGTTCGTTCCCAGGGCATCACCACCAAGAAACAATCGACGCAGGTTCTTGCAGTTCATTGCCTTGACCGCGCCCGACGGTAACCTCGATGACCTCTTCCTGAGCAACTACGCGCTGACCGTCAAGGACGAACTCAGCCGCGTGGGCGGAGTCGGTGAAGTTCGCGTCTTTGGTACCGGTGACTACAGCATGCGGATCTGGCTTGATCCGCGGAAGCTGAAGCAAAGGAGCTTGACGACCGCCGATGTCGTCAACGCGATCCGTGAACAAAACGTGCAGGTCGCCGCCGGCCAGATCGGCGCACCGCCCGCTCCGGAGGGTACCGCCTATCAGTTGACCGTCAGCGCACGTGGGCGATTAGTGACCAAAGAGGAGTTCGAGGACATCATCATCGCCACGGCCGGAGATGGACGGGCGTTGCGAGTGAAGGATGTCGCGCGCGTCGAGTTGGGGGGGAAAGAATACACGTTTGATTCGCGATTCAACGGACAACCTTCGGCATCCATCGCGATCTATCAGCTTCCCGAAGCCAACGCGTTGACGACTGCGGCATTGGTGCGAGAAAAGATGAAGGAGCTGAACACAAGCAAGAATTGGCCCGAGGGAGTGCAGTACACGATCGCTTTCGACACGACCCTGTTCGTGGATGCGTCGATCGCGGAGGTTTACAACACGCTTGCGATCGCAGTCCTGTTGGTGGTCCTGGTGATCTATGTTTTCCTGCAGGACTGGCGTGCGACCATCATTCCCGTTGTCGCCATCCCGGTCTCGCTGATCGGTACCTTCGCAATCATGAGCATGATCGGTTTCTCGATCAACATGCTGTCGCTGTTCGGGATCGTATTGGCAATCGGCATCGTCGTGGATGACGCGATCGTCGTTGTTGAAAATACAACACGCCATCTGGCCGATGGCTTGCAGCCCAAAGAAGCGGCCGTCAAAGCGATGTCGGAAATCACGGGTCCGGTGATCGCGACGACGCTGGTGCTGCTTGCCGTGTTTGTGCCCAGCGCGTTCATGGGTGGAATCACCGGACAACTCTTCCGGCAATTCTCGCTGACGATTTCCGGTGCCGTTCTGATCAGCACGCTCAATGCGCTCACGCTCAGCCCCGCGCTGTGTGGACTGATCCTGCGGGCACCCAAAGAATCCAGCTTCGTGGGCTTTCGCTGGTTCAACAGAGGATTCGACGGAGCCACTTCGGTCTACGGGTTTATCGTCCGCTGGTTCGTTCGCTTGATATTGATCGTGTTGGTCGCGTACGCCGCGTTGGTAGCCACGACCGGCATCACCTTTAGCGCGCTTGCCGACGGGATTCGTGCCGGATGAAGACCAGGGTTATTTGTTCGTCAATGTGCAACTGCCCGACGCCGCCTCCAGCGAGCGGACGCGAGCGGTGATGCGACAAGTGGAAGAGATTTACAGCGAGATTCCCGGCGTGGCGGACAACGTGTCGATCGCCGGATACTCGTTGCTCGGTGGCTATGCCGGATCGAATCTCGGTTTTTCCATCATCATTTTGGAGCCTTGGGACGAGCGAACGGATCCCGAGAAAAGCCTGCCGGCGATTTTGGAGAACTTGAAACAGCGATTCAGTCAGATTCAAGGTGGCGTGGTGTTCGCGTTTGCGCCGCCTCCGATCGACGGCCTCGGCGCGGCCGGCGGCTTTCAGATGGAAGTGTTGGACCAGGGCGGCGCGGGATATGCATCACTGCAAGCGACGGCGGAAGATCTCGTCGAAGCCGGAAATGGTCAAAGCGGTTTAACGGGTCTGAACTCATCGTTTCGCGCGAATGCGCCGCAGTTGTTCGCCGATGTCGATCGCGTCAAAGCCAAGAACATGAACGTGCCGCTGGAGAACGTGTTTGGCACCCTGCAAGCCTATCTCGGCTCGGCGTACGTCAACGACTTCACCTACAACAATCGCTCCTATCAAGTTCGCGTCCAGTCCGAAGCCGAGTTCCGTGCCTCCGCCGACGACATCGCAAGGCTTGACGTTCGTGACAGCCACGGGACAAATGGTTCCGCTCGGCTCGATCGTCGACGTCAAAGATGAGTTCGGACCGTCGGTGGTGCGTCGGTACAACTTGTATCCCAGCGCCGCGATCAACGGTTCGGCTGCGCCCGGCACGAGTTCCGGGGAAGCATTGAATCTGATGGAGCAGATGGCCGAGTCGCGAATGTCGCCCGGTTTCGGTTACGCTTGGACGGGAATGTCGTTTCAAGAGAAGCTGGCGGGCAGCGGTCAAGCGACGGTGTTTCTTGTTAGCCGTTGTCGCCGTGTTCCTGGTTCTGGCCGCGCAGTACGAAAGTTGGACCAGCCCGGCTGCCGTGATCGCTGTCGTCCCACTGGCCGTGCTCGGCGTCGTGTTCGCACTCGTGTTACGTGGCATGCCCAACGACACCTACACGCAAATCGGCATCGTGCTATTGGTCGCCCTGGCCAGTAAGAACGCGATCCTGATTGTTGAGTTTGCCAGCGAGGAGAGACGCAGGGGGCTCGCCATTGGCGAGGCGGCCGTCAACGCGGCACGGCTTCGCTTTCGAGCCATTCTGATGACCGCTTTCTCATCCATTCTCGGCTTTCTACCGCTGCTGATTGCCACCGGCGCCGGTGCGGCGAGTCGCCAAAGCGTCGGCAACGCGGTTGTGGGAGGGATGATTGCGGCAACCGTGTTTTCACTGCTGTTCGTCCCAACCTTTTTTGTGGTCTTCCAGAACCTCGCGGAGTGGCGGACGAAAGAGCCGAAGTTGGCCCCGGTGGTGGAGACGCCGCCGCCTGAACCCACCGAACCGGCTGGCGAGTCGACGGAGTAGCCGCGGATGTCGTCTTCACCAATCAACACATTACCGCCGACACGATTCCAACGACTTGGTCATTTAGAACTGTTACTGATGTTGATCGCGCTGCTTGCGATCCAGAGTTTCCTGTCGACCGACAATGCGTTCCAGGCAGCCATCTTCAATCTCTTGTTTTTGGGACTCGTTCTCTCGGCAATCCGCACGCTGTCCGAGTCCCGCGTCCGGATGGTAGCGGCACTCATCATCGCCGTCGTCGCCTACGCTTTTTCCTGGGCCGCTGCGGCGACTGGTTCCGCTATGTTCGTGTCCGCGAATTACTGTTGTCACATCTTCGTGTTTGCCATTCTCTTGATGGCACTCGTCGAGAGTGTCTTTCGTGAAGGGCCGGTCGATTCGAATCGGATCATGGGCGCGATCAGCATCTACCTCGTCTTGGGACTCATCTTTGCGATGGCATATTCGTTGCTGGAAACCCTGCAGCCCGGCGCATTCAGAGTGGCACAAGACGAAGCCGGTGATGATCTTTCCCACGACTTGGTCGGCAACTTCATCTATTTCAGCAGCGTGACGCTGACGACGCTGGGCTACGGTGACATCGTGCCCGCTTCGAGACCTGCACGAATGTTCGCAACGCTCGAGGCCACCCTCGGCCAACTTTACATCGCGGTCGTCATCGCCAGACTTGTCGGCCTGCACATCACGCAGAAGCGATAATTCGCAGGCTGAGGTTTCGCTTGAGAATTTCGAGCCACAGATCAGCACGGCTGCTCACAGATGCGTGCTGGCGGACAAGCGCATCGGTGTCGATCCGTGCAAAGTAGCCATCACGCTCCGTCCTGATATAGCCCGACCGAATCGATTTCCAGCGAGATCCTGGCCGCTCGTAGCGAGATGATAGCCAAGCATTCTCTTCGACACCGCGGCAGTTCATGGTGCACTGCCCGGTCGGGCTTCGTCACGACGGAGCGTGACGGCTACTTTCGAGCACTAGGCTTCGTATCCAGTTTCCAAATCAGTCACGCACGATCGTGCGGCCGTGCTTGGTGATCACGACGTCAACACAGTGTCCGCAGCAGGGAAACTTGTAGGTCAGGATCTTGCGGCCCAGGAAACCGTTGCGACAACCGTCCAGGCAAGGTGTGACTCCGGCACAACAGGCGGGAACGCACGCCGACACAGTGTACGTGCAGCAGGAGCAAGGATCCGTCACGCACCACTCGACGCTGACCGGTGGTGGCGGGCAGGGGCAAACCGGGGCCGGCTCACAGCAAACCGGCGCTGACTCACAGCAGACCGGGGCCGGCTCGCAGCAACTCGGGGCCTTGTGGTGAAAGAGGCCGGCATCAGCAGGGGTGGCAGCAGCAAAGGCACACACGGCGACCGCCATGCATCCGGCGACAATACTACGGAAACCGTTCATCTGAATTCTCTCTAGTGGGGGAGGGCTTGAAGTGAGTCTAAGACACCATTTTGATTACACCACGCAGATTCTGCAAACGGTAGAAGCAGCCTAAACGTTGAATTCACTGGTTGGGGCCTAGAACGCCCCATTATTCAGCCTTTTAGCAGCATCACAGCGCTCTGTGAAATCGCTACGGAGTCCGCAGTGAACCGATTCATCGGGTTTTTTGCGTAACAGGCGTAGGCCAGGACTCGGAGATTGTTCGGCTTAGCCGTTCCGTTTTTGTTAGGACTTCTGACGCTCGTCGTTTGGTATAGGCACCGAGAAGAAAGCACATCACTAGATTGGACAGCCGCGGAGCGGCGGAAGAATGTAGCCTGGGGTAAGGGTGCGAGCTTTAAGCGAGCAACCGCAGCCCCAGGTTGCGGTTGCTCCACGACATTTTTCCCCCGCGGCGTTTCGGCGGCGTAGCCGCCGAAACGCCGCGGGGGAAAGGTTCTTTCAGGTTCGCTTACCTGGGGTTACACCAGCCTCGCTGTCGCTCGTTGGTTCACCCCAGGCTACCCCCTTTCACCGCTCCGCGGTTACCCAAATCTCATCACAACCGGCATCCTAAGCCGGACGCGATCCAAGTCCTGGCCTACGAGTGCTGCCTAAACCCGTTGAATCGGGTCACTACGAGCAGGAATATCGGTTGTGCGGTTTTTTCTGGATCGCGCGATCATCCGATGCCGATACCAGACGAGAGGTCTCTATAGGCGTACCGTTGAGGCGTCTGAACTCTCGGCTACGCACCGTCGCCACACCCGCAAGCGACCAAGAACGAGATGCCACTTCTACCCGTATCGACGGTTCGAACGAGCACGGCGCTGTCCACGCAGCGTCTGCTGTTTCAATTGAATGCCGATCAATTGGAGCTACAGCGTCAATACGATCAGCTCAGCACCGGTCGCCGTGTCTTGCGTTACTCGGACGACCCCGCGGCGGCGGGTCGCGCGGTGGGGCTGCACCGTGGGATCGACCTGGGCAATCAGCTGATTCGCAATGCCAACTCGACGTCCAGCTTCTATCAAGCGACCGACACTGCTTTGTCGCGTGTCGACAACGCCCTGATCGAAGCTCGAGGTGTCGCGGTCCAGGCGGCTCAAACCGTCGTTTCAGATGACGAGCGTGCCGCCTTTGCGTTGACGATCGAAGAAACGATCAATTCAGTCTTTGCCGCGGGTAATGCGATGTTTCGCGACCAGCAATTGCTCGGCGGATTCTTGAATTCGGGAAACGCATTCAATTTCGTCGGAGAAGACATCCTGTTCAGCGGAACCAACGCTGTGGCCCGAACCACGCTCGGCTCGGGAGAATTAAGCTCGGTCAATGTTACCGGCACCGAGGCTCTCGGCGTCAACTCGGTGTTTTTTGAAGGTGATCCGCTCGACGCAGCCCTTGATGCCAATTCCCGTTTGATCGACTTGCGGCGTGGAAAGGGCGTTACACCGGGCGTGATTGAACTCTCGGGAGGAGGCAATTGGGTTGAACTCGATCTTCGCGAGACGGCCACCATTGGCGATGTTGCCGACTTGATCTCATCGGTAGAACTCGAAGGTCGTCCGCTGGCGGCAACGCTGACGAGCGACGGTATTCGCATAGAGTACGCCGACGGTCTCGCAGGGACGCTGGCGATTCGTGACACTCAGGGTAGCGATCTGGCAGAACAGCTCTCGATCAGCAACCCCGATGGGATCACGGCGCCGCCGATCATCGGTGACCGACTATCTCCCCGAGTCACCACACAGACAAAGATCTCCGACCTGGATGGGGGCAACGGGCTCGACCTGGCCGACGGGATTCAAATTCTTCAAGCCAACGATGTGTATGCAATTGATCTGTCCGAGGCAGAGACGCTGGGCGATGTGATCATTGCCATCAATCAGAGCGGTGCCGATGTGCGGCGGAATTGAACGAAGCCGAGGGTCGCATTCGGCTACGCGCACGACGCAGCGGCGTCGACTATTCGATTGGTGAGAACGGAGGAGACGCTGCGCGGGAGTTGGGAATTCGATCGGCGACTGAATTGACTGAGTTAGATGATCTGGGGCGAGGCCGCGGCATCAGGCTCAATCCGGACGGCCCGGATCTTGTCATCGCCCGTCCCGATGGCGTTGAATTGGAGATCGATCTCAACGGTGCCGAGACGATCAACGACGTGATCAGTCTGATCCGGAACCACCCGCAAAACCAGGACACCCTGCGGGTTCTGGTTGACTTGAATGACTTCGGCAATGGGCTGCAACTCAAAGCACCGCCGGGAGCGGAATCGTTGACCGTGCGACAGATCGGCATCAGTGACGCTGGTATCCGATTGGGGCTCATCCCTCCGGGCGCCAATGAAGCGAGCGGTGGAATCGTGGGAGCCGTGGATACGATCATTGGCGTCGACTACAACCCCAAGGATGCCGGCGGTGCCCTGGATACATTGCTACGGATGAAGACGGCGGTAGCTGACGGTGATATCCCAGAAATCGAACGCTTGCAGGCAAAATTGGATGAGGATCTGGACCGCGCCAGCCGAACGCGAGGCCGAGTTGGCGTATGGGCACGGAATTTGGACCAACTGCAGGCTGTTGCCGAAGACAAAGTGATCGCCCTTGAGGCTCAACTTTCCAACGAAATCGACGCTGATCTGGCCACGGTCATCAGTGACCTGACGCAGCGTCAGCAGGCTCTGGAAGCCTCCATGCGAATTATCGGCCAGACAGCCCAATTGACCGTCTTGAACTTCCTGTAGCGATTTTGTCGATTCTCGCGCTCGCCCGGTCGATATCGAAATTGAGACGTGTCCGATTACATGGATTAGCCGGTATGCGTCCCAGGAATTCGACAACAACTGCAACCAATTTCGGAAACTGTGGTCATGCGGATCGAAACGCAACGATTTGGCACTCTGCGACTCAATGCAGAACAACTGTTTTTGTTTCCACAAGGTTTGATTGGCATGGAGACTCTGCGCCAATGGGCGCTGCTTCCCGATCCTGATAACGCGTCGGTGGCCTGGTTGCAAAGCGCCTCTCGCGGCGATCGCGCGATCGCAGTCATCAGTCCTCGCGCATTCTTCAGCGATTATCGCGTCCATGTCAGTCGGCGAGATCTTGCCAGTCTGCACATGCGGGCTGGCGCGGAGATCTACGTGTTGACGGCCGTCTCCGGCCACGTTGGCAAGCTGACAACGAATCTGCGATCGCCATTCTTGTTGAATTTGAACCGCCGTCTCGGCTGTCAGGCCATCACCAACGACGATCAGCCGATTCAAAAGCCGCTTCCAGTTGCGGTGCCTTCTCAACAGGTTGCCGCGGCCGACATTGCGCGGCAAGCGGCTTAGTAATCGTGGCACACTCGTGAACTGGGCAAATCCGCACGATCGGTACGTGCGGACCTTCAGCGTTCGTTGTGAATAACTGGCCACCGGCGACCGATCAATTCCCTTGTCGAGAGGGAACTGCCTGGCTGCTCTTTCTCGTCTTCGATGTTGCGGGTCTGCGTCAGTAGGCTTCAAGACGACCGTCTCCAGTTTCTCCAACACCTTAGATCACTCCGAGGACATCATGCTCGTCCTTTCCCGGCACCGAGACGAAAGCATCATGATCGGCGACGATGTCGTGGTGACGATTGTCGATATTCGGGGCGACAAAGTCCGCCTCGGAATCGAGGCTCCGCAGTCCATCCCGGTCCATCGCCAAGAAGTGTACGATGCGATTCAGAGAGAGAATCGCCGTGCCACGCAGACCGGATCCGGCGCGACAAAAGATATCGAGCCGCCCAAGAAGGACTGAGGCTTGCCAGGTCGCGCTGCCTTGGACTGACCTGATGTAGGGTGGGTAAGGAGCGACAGCGACGCAGACCCACCACTGGCAATCGGAATTCAATTCGATGATCTGGTGGATTGCCGTCGCTGCCGCTCCGGCGAGATCGTTTAACGGCAAGCCGCAGGCGACTACTTAGGGCGGACGCAGTCGCCTGCGGCTTGCCGTAAACGAAATGTGAACGGTATTGAGTCTCAACCTGTCCTGACAGTCTCGAAGAGCCAGCACGGGTTCCACTCATCAAAAAAACACGGACTCGTCTCTCTCGGGCAGATCTGCCGTTTCTGAGCGGCTTGATCGAGACCAATCTCTGATTTCCGCACGATTTTTGGCTACTTTCTGGCCTTCCAGCCGTTTTGGCACGAGACTCGCTTCATCACAAAACCGGAGCTTCTTGGCAGATTGTTGCCGAGTCTGGGTGTTGCAGGTTGCGTCAAATGTTGCATTTTGCAACACATAGATCCGGAACCACCCTGGCTTGGAGCCCCGGAAAGGCTGTTTTTTTCGTAGCGAGCACTACGGAACGAGAATAGACTCAGTCACTGAGTCTTCTCGGACTCCTTTTCACCAAATTTACCACGCGACTTGCGAATGTAGCGGCGACCAGGAAGCCGTCGATGCCCAGCGAGTCGGATTCTCGGAGTCACCCGAGAAAACGCATACGCGTTCACTGCTACCAAAGCGGAGATACTTCAAATGGGATTGCGACACGTCGCACGAACCGTTCACACCACGGTTTTGCATTGCTTGGCTTTGGCTACTTGTCTGGCCACGATTGGACAGACGGTTGCCGATGCTGGCGAGGGAGCCAATGTCCGAATCGCGACTTACCAAACGCCCTCGGGCGATAGGTACTTTGCAGCTTCGGTCCAACCATCGGCTGACGACTCGTTGCTCAAGGCTTCGCGGCAGGCTGCAGCGGATGTCGTTGTTGTGGTCGACACATCGGCGAGCCAGGTGGGCGAGTTTCGCGGCGAATCAATTGCGGCTCTGCGAAGTTTGATTGGACAGCTTCGTTCAGAGGATCGCGTTCGCATTTATGCCGGGGATGTCCGAGCAACCGACTTGAGCGAGTCGTTTGTGGCATCCGGCCAAACGGATCAAGCAATCGCGAAGTTGAAGAAGCGACTCCCGCTTGGCAACACGAACTTGTTGTCCGTGATCGGGTCTGTTCGAGCGGCGTTGGTTGCTGAACCTCAAAATCATACTCGTTCGATCGTTTACATCGGCGACGGCTCGTCGATCGACGCGATGGGGAACGAGCAGCGATTCGGTGCATTGGTGAGTGCTCTGCGGGCTGACCGCATTTCGGTGCACAGCGTCGTGCTCGGACCTGCGACCAACATCGAACTGATGGCAATCCTGGCAAACCAGACCGGTGGTGTGCTCGGCATTGTGGGTGCCGGCGAAAACACAGCCGGCGCGATCGGAACACGAGTTGGCGATTCGGCGCTGGTCTCGCCAATCTGGCTGAGCGAGGCACAGCTGCTGAGCGGAATGACCACGATCCAGCACGATCGTTTGCCCCCGCTGCGGCTCGACCGCGATTCTATCTTGATTGGAAAAATTGACACGACCGTTGCCGAAGGAACGCTTCAGCTTGCTGGCGAAACCACCACATCGTCGGTGAAGATGGTGGTCGAGGCCGCTTTAGAGCCGAGTCATCCCGACTTTTCATTCCTGCCTGGATTGGTCAAACAAACCGAAGACAACGCTGGTCTGATGCTACCAACGGCGGGCTCGCCATTGCTGCGCGAGGCCGCAAGGGTGTTGGCTGCACGAGCCGATGAACTGGTTCGCGCCGGCAACATGGCTCTGCAGCAGGGCAATCGACGCGGCGCCAAGGCGGTAGCCCAAAAGGCATTGGAAGCTGACCCGAACAATGCGGACGCTCAGGCGCTTGAGAAGATCAGTGGCAACCGACTGATCATGCAGCAAGATGGTTCACTCGATGACATCTTCGGTGGTGGTGGTGCAGGCGGCGATGATCCGTTTGGCGGCGGAGGTGATGCGGCCCCGGCTGGCGATGATCCGTTTGGCGGCGGAGGTGATGCGGCCCCTACAGGTGGCGATGATCCGTTTGGCGGCGGAGGTGATGCGGCCCCTACAGGTGGTGATGATCCGTTTGCTGGCGGAGGCGATGATCCCTTTGGCGGCGGCGACGCGATGGATTTGAATGACAAGCCCGCACCCGCACCCGCACCCGCACCCGCACCCGCCTCGCGCCCCGCGCCGGCTCCGGTTCCCCGTGCGGCGGCGCCACCGGCTGCGGTCACACCACCGCCAGCCAGCGGCGATTTCGGCGGCCAACCTGTCGGTGACGATGAACTGCTGGGCGGTCCCGGCAGTGATTTGCTCGACCGTGTCCGCAGCGAGCGAATGGCATCCGAAGGCCGTCTGAAAGCCGAGGTCCGGGCACAGCTGCGTCACGCCAATCTCGAACTTCGCAACGATCCGACCGGCGTGGCCGGATCGCTGAAGGCCCTGCTCGCGAATGTCGAAACCACTCCGGACGTCAACCCGCAGCTGCGTCAGGAACTGATGTCGCAGGTACGTTCAGCGATTCAAGTCGCCAGCCGAATGGAAGCCACGTACATGGAAGGCCAACGCAATCTTGAGGCACAGGCCCAGGCTGCGACCTCGTCGGCCCGTTTACTGGAAGAGACCTTTCGTCGTGAAGCGACTCTGAAAACGCTTGCTGAGCAATTGAATTCCTTGATCGACGAAGGCCGTTACAGCGAAGCGGACGGCGCTGTGTCGCTCGCGTTCGCCAAGATCGCCGGCGATACGATCACCCGCGACTCCGTGGCCGGCCGTCAGTTTACGGACGAGACCCTGATGCTGCAGGTTTACGATCGTGACCGTCGTTTTCGCGAAATGCGGGAGCGAAACTTCGTCGATGCTTTTACTTTGGTGCTCAAGTCGAGCATTCCGTTTGTTGACGAGCCGCCGATTGTGTACCCGGATGCCGATGTTTGGCAGCGCATGAGCCGACGTCGACTCGAGCGGTATGGTGCGATCGAGTTGGTCGGCGATAACGCCACCGAGCGCCGAATCCAAACCGAACTTGGCGCGGAAACGAGTTTGAATTTTGTCGAACTTCCTTTATCCGATGCGGTTCGCCAGATCAGCGAGGCACACGACATTCCAATCGTCGTGGACAATCGAGCGTTGGAAGAGATCGGCTTGTCGGCTGAAGAGCCAGTGAATTTGTCGCTGAGGAATGTTTCGTTGCGGTCGTTCATGCGTTTGATGCTTCGCGATCTCGACTTGACCTACATGATCAAGGACGAGGTCATGCAGGTCACAACGATTGAGGCGGCAGAGCAGAATCTGGTCAATAAGGTCTATCCCGTCGGTGACCTTGTCGTACCGATTATCCAGCTGGGTGGTGGTGGCGGCATGGGCGGCGGCATGGGTGGCGGCATGGGCGGCGGCATGGGCGGCGGCGGCATGGGCGGCGGCATGGGCGGCGGCATGGGGGGCGGCGGCATGGGGGGCGGCGGCATGGGGGGCGGCGGCGGCATGTTCGCGGTTCCCGACGAGATCTCACTCGGCTCAAAGAAGAAGACCGCGACTGCGGAATCGAGCCCAGAGACCGCGAGCAGTGCATCTCAGGCAGCTTCCAACGCTGCGGCGATACAACTGGAAGTCAAAGAAGGACAATCGCGAGATGACGCTTGGGACCAGTTCTTCGCCAGTCAGAAGATCGAAACCGCGGAGGATCTCACGATTCTTGATCAGCGAATCCGCCGCACCGTGGGTGTTCTTTCGGTCAAAGCCAGCAGAGCCCAAGACGCTGACAAGACCAGCGAAGTGGTCGACTATTTCGCTCAAGCTCGTGACGTGATCGCCGGCGCGATCCGTGCTGGCCACGTCCAGCCTTGGATGTACCAAGCCTACGCGATCGCCTTGAAGGCTACGGGCGCTCCGGTCGAAGAGGTCGAGCGGGCTCTCCTGTCGGCGGTCGACTTTGCTGAGACCCCCGAGGACGTCCTGCACGTCGCGGCGAGATTAGAGGAAATTGGATCCGACGCGACAGCTTTGCGGCTTTGCCAAAACGTATCGGAGATCGACTCGTATCGACGCGAGCCCTATGTGATGGGCCTCAGAATCGCTCAGCGATTGGACAGCCTGGAAGGCTTGACCTGGGCCTGCCAAGGTGTGCTTTCCCAAGCATGGCCTGAAAAGTTTCAGCCGATCGCCGACCAGGCACGACTGGTCGCCCGAGCAACTCATGCACAATTGATCGAAGAAGGACGCATCGAAGACGCCGAAAAATTCAGTTCGTCGCTGAAGCTGGCAGCATCCCATGATGCGATCGTTCGCGTTTCCTGGACCGGTGATGCCGACATCGATTTGGCCGTGGAAGAACCTTCGGGAACGGTCTGCTCGATCGACTCGCGTTCGACCGCCGGTGGCGGAACTTTGCTGGGTGATGCGTTCCCCGGCAGTGACCCTTCCCAATCGGGATCGGTCTCAGAAACCTACATTTGCCCGCAAGGTTTTTCCGGACAGTATCGTTTGTTGGTCCGCCGGGTTTGGGGAAATGTTTCAACCGGCCATGTCTCGGTCGAAGTGCTGACGGACGTCGGCCGACCTTCACAACGGTTCATTCGCAAAGAAGTTCCCTTGACCGAGAAAGACGCATTGGTCGTCTTTGAAGTGAAGGAGGGGCAGCGCCAGCAAGAGGTTGCCGATGCACAGCTTGCCCACCTCCGCGATGTGCAACGTGATGTGCAGGGCCAGATGTTGGGCCAGATTGCCGAGCCGGTCGACAGCAGCCAGGTCTTGGAGGAGCTGTTCAGAGACGTCGCGGCGTTGACGGGTGGTGGCTTGGGTGGGCCGAACGGATTTGGACGCCGTGGTGCTGTCGGTTTCCGTCCCGAGCTGACCGTGTTGCCCGAAGGTGCGAACCTCTCGAGCTTGGCGATTATCTCGGCAGATCGTCGTTACGTCCGGATCACGCCCGTGCCGTTCTTCTCGCAGATTGGCGATGTGACCACCTTCAACTTTGTCACCGGTGACACAGGCAACGGCGGCGGCGCTGGCGGCATCGGCGGCGGCATTGGCGGCACCGGCGGCGGAGCTGGCGGGGTTGGTGGCGGAGTCGGCAACTAGTACCTGGCCCATCTTCGATGGGCGGCACTCGTAGGCCAGGACCCGGAGATCGTCCGGCTTAGCCGTTCCGTTTTTGTTAGGATTTCCGACGCTCGTCGTTTGGTATAGGCACCGAGAAGAAAGTACATCACTCGATTGGACAGCCGCGGAGCGGCGGAAGAATGTAGCCTGGGGTAAGGATGCGAGCTCTAAGCGAGCAACCGCAGCCCCAGGTTGCGGTTGCTCCACGACATTTTTCCCCCGCGGCGTTTCGGCGGCGTAGCCGCCGAAACGCCGCGGGGGAAAGGTTCTTTCGGGTTCGCTTACCTGGGGTTACACCAGCCTCGCTATCGCTCGTTGGTTCACCCCAGGCTACCCTCTTTCACCGCTCCGCGGTTACCCAAATCTCATCACAACCGGCATCCGTAAGCCGTACAGTCTCCCCGTCCTGGCAGCCCGACGTATGGGGTTTGTCGCCAGGACAGGTCCTGGCCTACGCCTCCGCCCGGGCCCCATACCGTTCGTATTCAAGCATCGAATCCGGCGGGATTGTTGAACGGCAAGCCGCAGGCGACTGTTAACGGCGGACGCAGTCGCCTGCGGCTTGCCGTTAAACGAAAACTGAACGGCTTGCCGTTAAACGAAAACTGAACGGCTTGCCGTTAAACGGAATGTGAGCGGTATTGCCGCCCGGCCAGCAGGCTCCTGGGAGAACCATTGCGCGGCATGGTATCCTGAACGCCTTGACGCTGCCTTCCCCGTTCTACCACCCTCCATGACCATCACCCGCAATTCGACTCGTTCGGTTCAGATCGGCAACATCCGTGTTGGTGACGGCAACCCCATCGCCGTTCAGAGCATGACGGCGACCAAGACTCAAAATGTGGAAGCGACGACCGCGCAGGCCGAGGCCTTGCGCCAGCGCGGTGCGGGGGTCGTTCGAATCGCCGTCGACAGCGAAAAAGACGCCGCTGCCTTAGCCGAGATACGTCAGGGAACGTTAGCGAATTTGGCCGTTGACCTGCAGGAAAACTTTCGGCTTGCCGAGTTGGTCGCGCCGCACGTCGATAAGATTCGTTACAACCCCGGACACCTCTACCACCATCAGCGAGACAAACCGTGGCAAGACAAAGTCCGGTTCATCATTGACCAAGCGGCGGGCAATGATTGTGCCGTGCGAATCGGCGTCAATTGTGGGAGCGTCGATCCCGCAAAAAAGGAGAAGTATGCCGCGGACGATTCCATCACTCCCATGCTGGAGAGCGCATTGGAACATTGCGACTTTCTCGAGTCGCTCGGTTTCACACGCTACGTCGTATCGCTCAAAGACAGCGATCCGGCGAAGGTCGTGGAAGTGAATCGCCGTTTTGCCCAGCAGCGACCCCACGTGCCGCTGCACCTCGGGGTCACCGAAGCCGGGATGCCGCCCGACGGCATTATCAAGACCAGAATCGCGTTTGAACAGCTTCTCGGCAAAGGAATAGGTGATACCGTTCGCGTATCGCTGACGCTGCCGAATGACCGCAAACCGGAAGAAATCGATGCGGGACGATCGATTATCGACGACATCTACGCTGGCCGCGTTCGCAGTGTTGTGAAATTCAACGACAAAGCGCTGAATATCATCAGCTGCCCAAGTTGCTCGCGAGTCGAAAACGAAGCGTTCATTGACCTGGCCCAACAAGTCAAAGAGATGACCGCGTACGCAAAGGATCATGAAATCACGATCGCCGTGATGGGTTGCCGGGTCAACGGCCCAGGCGAAACCGACGACGCGGACTTGGGCCTGTGGTGCGGCCCGGCGAAAGTCAACCTAAAACGTGGCACCGAGGCGCTGGGAGCCTTCGGTTACGATGAAATCCTGCCGCGGCTCAAGCAAGAACTTGATCAATTGATCGCCGCCGAATAGACAATCTCTGACCGAGTCACAGAATTTTCTCGATTTCCCGCAACCCGCATCGAATTCGTGGGATAGGTTTTCAATGAATCCGCTTGGCTCGTTGAGTACTTCACCTCAAACCAAGGTCGGTGTTTTTGGGGCAAATTCTATGTGGCTATGTTTTGACTTAGTTGACGGGGGTTTCATCTCGTCAGACCAGGCAATGCAAGTGCTGAATAAGCAAATGTCTTGCCGGACGCCTATCGGTCAACTCGCTGTCGAAGGCGAGTTAATGACGATGGGCCAAGTCTTTGACGTGCTGGCCCAGCAGACGCGGTCATCTCTTCCCTTTGGCGAACTTGCCATCCAGATGGGGTACCTGAACCGCGAGCAGCTGGGAGAGCTGATTCTACGACAAATTGATAGCGTACCAACGCTGTCGGAGTTGCTAATCAGCTTGGAAATCATCAGCGAAGAAGACTTGAACGAAGCAATCGAAGCCAGGCGTAAAGAGCGTACGGGCAGTCCGCAAGAACAAAAGTTTGAATTGTTGGGTATGCCATAGTCGCTGGTGGCGTCAACGAAAGTTGGCTACGCAAATCGACCATGCAACATCCAGCAATAACAAGACTTTGTGTCGGAAGCCTGCGCTTTTGAAACCAGGTTGCGAAAGATCCACCACCATCGTCCCTGATCGGTTTCGATCCGGTAGTAGTCGCGACGAATGGAAGGGCCTTTCCACCAACCCGTTTCAATGCGTTCTGGACCCCAGTCACGCGCGATCTGGTGGATCACTCCATCAAATTGAATGCGACTAGGAAGTCTGGGTGAAGACACGTGACGATGGAACGGACCTTTTTCAAACGCAACCGCCAGTGGAATCGGTTCTGCAAGAAGAGACAAGGGACGGCGCATCGCATCATTGGGTGACGGCTGATACACGTCAGCCGCGGAAACAACACGATGACTGGGCCATGAGTTTTGGACAGAAGCACGAGGAGATCTACTGGAACCTATTGCAGTTTTTCGGCGTCGAATGAAGGCTGACGAATCGCTGTTGCCAGCCAGTGGTGAAACACTGAATGCCTTTTCCGGCAAAGGATCTTCTTCGAGCTTTACGCCAAGAACCGCATCACGTCCCAATCGACCGCTGAGCGAATCGACCAAACGACTGAGTGATGACCCGCTCATGCAATCAGTCGAACCGTTTCCAGCAGAGAACTCATGACCAAACAAAGAAACTTGAGCACTGCGGAGCGGACCAGAAAGCGTCACGGACAGGGTGATACGTTCAACACAAGCAAGCAACTTCATTGATTCAAGCCGGTTGATCATCAATCCACTGAGGTGATCGGCGTCGATTGTCGGCGCGAACAAACCAATTTCAAAGGTCAGTGGCGGGTGGGCCGAAAGGTCCAGACGGCATGCTATACGCAGTGCCCCACGTTGGCATGTCGCCAACCCCGCCCTGACCTTTTTCGTTAACCGCTCGATTCGATCAGCAAGAATCTCATGGTCGCTGGTCGGATATTCAAGCGTGATCGATGCGCGGTGTTCCGCTGGCGGGCGATAAACGCCAATCGGTTCATCGACTTCGCCAACCGCTTGTTCGATGCGGCGCACCAAGGGATGACCGAGCCGCGTCGTCAGACCGCCGCGCGGCAGTCGCAACAATTGGCCAATCTGTTTGATCCCCAGTCGCGATAGCGTGGCAACCGTATCGGGCCAGATGCGGAGCGCTTCGACCGGAAGCGCTTCGATCGACTGTTGTGATTGTCCAGGCGGTGCAATGAAGGCGTTCTCGCCGGTAGTGGAGGCCTGCCTGTCAACTGGGGCTCGTGCGTAATGCGACATCGCCCAGGCTGCACCCACCGAATCAGCGATCGCCGCACGGCTGTTCAGGCCCCTGGTCGCCAGCAAACCGGTTGCGGCTTTCAGCAACCCGATTTCACCGCCAAACAGATGCGCGACACCGGTGATATCGCAGAACAATGATTCACTTTGGTGTCTTGGATGGCCCGCCCAGGGTTTATTGTCCAAGGCTTCGATCGAGACCAACGGGCTGATGTTTTGTTGCAGCAGAGCCGCGATCTGCTGAAGTGCTTGATCGTCGAGTTGACGATCGTGATGACGAACCGTGGCATTTTCCTGAGCCATCTCGCCGGCTTGCGCGATCGGCATCAATAGACGAACGCCCAGGGCATAAGCCTTTCGGCAACAGGCAACAACCAATCGACCGCGGCGCGGATCTTCTTTCCACAATACGAGCGGTGTATGGTTAGCAGCCTGTTGAAAAAGGGGTCTGACCCTCTCCGGGCATTCATTTTGGTCATGTTTCTTGATGCCCTCCAAAGGGTCAGACCCCTTTTTCAACAGGCTGCTAGGCGTGCCGTCGGCTTGCTCGTCGATTCGCAGTCTTTGGATGGGCCAATTGGGAAGCCAAACGCACAGCAGCCGTTTCATGTTCGGAAATGCCAAGTTGTTGAGGTGTGACTTGATGGATCCGGGCCACGCAGTCAGTCATCCGGTCGTCAATCTGAATCCACACGCTGTGACCAATCGTGCCGCCACGACAACGATCGAGCGTGACGTTCATGGTTCGCCCCAAAGTTTCTGTTGATGCTCTGGTTTGAACATGCAAACGAACGTCCGCGAAACTGGGACGGCCACGAGTGGCTGCGGGGCGGACAAACAAACCAGGCGTGCGGCCTGTTTCGGCCGCCAACTGAAACCGCCTTGCATCGCGGTCATCCAGGTTGGCTCCGACGTAAGCCCACACGGCAGCCACCGATTCACAGCGAAGTGCTTGGTCGATCGCCCAAACGACATCGGCGTGTCGAGTCGGTCGGACCAAAACGATTCGCTCGGCAGGAACTCCCAAGGCGACGGCGGCGGGCGGATAAAAATTGTTTTGGCCAGCGACAACCACCAACGGACCGCCACCACGAGGTGACCTCAAATGAGTCGCCGCGGCGATCATCGAAAGAGCCGCAGCGCCACATCCGTCTGCCTCAGCAACCCATTCGGTAATCGTGTCGAGACGTAAACCAGCTCGCGGCAACAAACCGTCGATGGCATCCGAACCGGTCGACAAGGTCTCAACGACCTCGTCATCAGCGGCAGTGCTGACACAGCCGACCTTCGCTCGCAGTTCTCGCAACACCGACGTGCGGTCCGGTTCCTCAGCGGCGACCGAGCAGTTAACAGTTGCCAGTCGACAGTTAACAGTAAGAGTCGGGTGATCTTCTTTCTTTCTGGCAACTGTCCACTGTTGACTGTCAACTTGAGTACTTTCGAACTCTCCAGCCGGCCTGTTCAGAAAGTCGAATGTTTGCTGAATCGCCATGGTGCCCCCTAAATTCTTGCAATGACTTGGGGAATGACTCAAAGGAACGAGCCGGATCCGAGGTGAAGACGCAGGAGGAATTCAGTAGCCCAATGCTAGCATTAAAATGAACGTGTGTACAGTATCTTTCATTCGGCCACTGGAGCAACCGAGATGCAGAAAATCGGCTGGTTCTTCATGATTCACGTGAGTGTCCAGCACCAGGCGGCACGCTTGGCAGGCGATCTATTTGGCCGCGCGGGCTGCTTTTCGTGCTGCCATCGTTGCCCGTCGTTTAGCCACCAGGTCATAACGCAGCAGGACCAAGCGAGCCAAATCGCCCATGTGATGCATCCCACTGTCGTGTTCCAGCTGGGCCGCCACATTCGCCTCCTCCTTGACGAATTCCAAGGCGGAAGTGCGAACGACTGGGCTACTGGTTTCGTTGGCTGACGAATCGAAAAGAAGCATTTGGGTCATCGGAAGGTCCCCTGAGAAGGATCGTATGTGCCTGTCCGAGTGATCGTTCACTCGACATTACGATTCTTCGCGAGTCCCATGACACGTCTGGTCACATGCCCAGAGAATTTCCAAATCGGTTGGTAACTTCGGCCCCCAAGCTATACTGTATGCGGACTCGAATTCGATTCTGCTCTCTAAGGAGGCCCCCCCTAAATCGTGCGTGAATTACACAAAGTCCAGGATGATTCGCCGGAGCGTAGCATCGTGGCACGGCTGATTTTGCCCGACCCACACGTCGAGGCAGATCCGCTGGAGGAACTCTATGGCTTGGCGACGACCGCAGGAACCGAAGTCGTCGACGAACTTGTCCAACGACGGCCCACCCCTGATCACTCGACTTACCTTGGCAAGGGAAAAGTCGAAGAGCTACGACTGATGGTCGAGCGGCATGATGCGGACGTTGTGATCTTTGACAACGATCTCTCGCCAGCCCAAATCCGCAACCTGGAGAAAGCGACCGGAGCAAAGGTGCTCGATCGTACTGAGTTGATCTTGGACATCTTTGCCGCCGGTGCCAGAACTTATGAGTCACGTTTGGCTGTCGAGTTGGCTCAACTCGAATACTCGCTGCCGCGACTCAAACGCATGTGGACTCACCTGTCCCGCCAAGCCATGGGCGTTGGCATGCGAGGTCCAGGTGAAAAGCAATTGGAAGTCGACCGTCGCCTGGCTCAAAAACGGATCCACGATTTAAAACAGGATCTGGAAAAGGTCGAGCTTCGTCGCGAACGACAGGTTCGTGCCCGCAAGGAAGCCCCCACCGTGTCGTTGGTTGGCTACACGAACGCCGGCAAGAGCACGTTGATGAACGTGTTGACCGCGGCGGGCGTCGTTGCCGAGGACAAACTGTTCGCAACACTCGATACTCGTACGCGTCGTTGGCAGTTGCCCGGCTGGGGAACCGTACTGCTGAGTGATACGGTCGGTTTCATTCGCGACCTGCCCCACTCGTTGGTCGCCAGCTTCAAGTCGACGCTCGAGGAAACTCGGCAAGCCGATCTATTGCTTCACATCGCCGACGCCAGCAGCCCGACGGTGTTCAATCAAATCAGCGCGGTTTACGAAGTGCTGAAGGAGCTTGGCATCGAAGAAAAAGACACGCTGTTGGTGTTGAACAAGATCGATGCGATTCGCAATCCAGCGGTTTTGAATCGAGTCTTGGATCGATACCCAAATGCGATTCCTGTCAGTGCGCGAAGCCGCAAGGGGCTGACGGAATTGATCGAGGGCGTCGGTGAAGCTCTCGGTCGGGAGTTTCTTGATATCGAAGTCGACGTCGATCCAAGCGACGGTCGTTTGTTGGCTTACTTGGCCGCTCGAGGTGAAGTCTTGTCGCGTGAGTGTGCCGATGCGTTGATCAAAGTCCGCGTACGAATGCCATCCGGGGCGATGGGGCCAGTCCAGAAATCGGCCGTTGCAGTCCGGCCAGCTGATTTTGCGACGTCCGAGGATGCCACGACGATCGAGCAGATGCTGCCGCTGGAGGATTCATCCGTCGATCTGTCGCTTCCAGCGGTCGATCCGCCCAGCGAAGTGGCGTAGTGAGTTGAAAGTGTTGCTCGTTTGTCCCCAACGAGATCCCTCTCCTCGCTCGGTTGGGACAACCGAGCCCACGATCTGAAAAATAATGCGGTGGAAGCCCAAGGATGCCGTCGCCATCGTGACTGGCGCAAGCAGCGGGATTGGTCGCTGCCTGTGTGAGTTGTTGCTCGATCGGGGCGCAACCGTGGTGGCTAGCGGTCGCCGCGGCGAGCGCATTGATTCGCTCGCGAAGTCGCATGACACCAAGCTGATACCGGTCGTCGGAGATATCACTGAGCCGGACGTTCGCGTTCGAAATCGTCGAAGCCGCCAACTCGCTTCGTGACGGCCAGGTGGATCTGTTGGTCAACAATGCCGGTATCGGCGCGATTGGCCCGTTTGCGGATGCAACGCCGGAGCGTTTACGCCGCGTCATGGAGGTAAACTTTTTCGCCCCCGTCGAACTGACTCGAATACTGATTCCGTCGCTTCGCCGCGGACGCGCACCGGTGATCTGCAACATTGGCAGCGTGCTGGGCCACCGGGCCGTGCCGATGAAGAGCGAATACTGTGCAAGCAAATTCGCGATTCACGGCTGGAGCGATTCGCTGCGTGCGGAGCTTGCGCAGGATGGAATTCAAGTCACGATCGTTAGCCCCAGCACCACGCAAAGCGAGTTCTTCGATTCGTTGCTGGAAACCGCGGCGGACCAAAAATCAGTGAGCCTGGGAAGTTGGCAGCCAGAACGCGTGGCGCGTGCGACGCTGGCTGCGATCGGCGCGCGGCGGAGCGAAGTGATATGCTCTCTGGGTGGCAAGGCGCTGGTTTACGCCGACCGACTCTCGCCGCCGCTGATGAACGCGATTCTGGCCAAGAGTAAAGAGCCGGATCTTCCCTGAATTTGCTGGCAGGGGGAAAATGTCGCTTTCAGGGTGGCTGGTGGTCGAGCGTCAGCGAGCCCCCAGAACGCCGTCGTTGGAATGCTGGGGGCTCGCTGACGCTCGACCACCAGCCACCCATTGTCTTTTACACTGTCCCCAAACTTGATGACTCCCCTCGAGATCCTTTACGAAGACAATCACCTGCTGGTCGTGAACAAGCCGGCAGGGATCGCGACGATGGGTGCCGAGTCCGGTCCCACGGTCCACTGGATGGCGGCGGAGTATCTGAAGAGGGCCTGCAACAAGCCGGGGCGGGCGTTTGTGGGAGTCGTCAGTCGCCTCGATTCGATGACCACCGGCGTCTTGGTGCTGGCCAGAACCAGCAAGGCGGCTTCGCGGTTATCGGCGCAGTTTGCCAACAAGTCTGACACGAATCTGTCAAAGATCTATCTCGCTGTAGTCGCTGGTCAGCTGGATCAACCGCGGGGCGATCTTGTTGATTTTGTCCGCAAAGACGACGCGGCGCGGCGAATGCGAGTCGTGGCAAGCTCGGCGGCCGGCGCCCAGCGAGCAGGTCTGCGTTATTTCACTCTCGGTGCCCGCGACGACGTTTCCCTGCTCGCCGTCCAATTGCTCAGCGGCCGTAAGCACCAGATCCGTGTTCAACTGGCGGAACGTGGAAACGCCGTGGTCGGGGATCGAAAGTATGGATCAAGACTCGCTTTTCCCGCGGGGGTTGCCCTCCACAGTTGGCGACTTCAGATTAGTCATCCGACAAAGCGCGAATCAATGTGGTTCGAGGCCGGGCCCCCGCAATCATGGAAGCAGTTCCATCGCATCATGCCGAAACTGGATGAGATGCGAGTCCGTGCCGCTGAATTTTTTGACTTGCCCAACGACGATGCGAAGTGACCAAATCGACTTCCAATTCCGACTCAACGTTCGTGCCAAGTTGCATCGTTTCCGGCGGCCAGACCGGCGTCGACCGCGCGGCCCTGGACGTTGCGATGGCCATCGGTATCGGACATGGCGGTTGGTGCCCAGCTGGAAGATTGTCCGAGGATGGAACGGTCCCGAGTCGGTATGACCTGCAAGAGTCCGATTCTCGTGAGTACCCCGTTCGCACCGAGCAAAATGTCGTCGACAGCGATGCCACGCTGATTCTTTGCGAGGGTCGTTTGAAAGGTGGAACACTGTTGACGCGACGAATCTGCGTCCGCTTAGGAAAGCCTTTTCTCGTTGTGCGCATCGATCGAGACGATGCGTCCGATGTGCGACAATGGCTTGCGATGGAGCAACCGGCGACCTTGAACGTTGCCGGGCCACGCGAAAGCACCTCGCCAGGAATCTTTCATCGTTCGATGGCATTTCTGCTCAAGATCTTGGAAAACGGCTAATACCTCGACCATCATGAACTGACGGGTGCGATCGCCGTAGGCCAGGACAGGTCCTGGCGACAAACCGCATACGTCAGATTGCCAGGACAGGGAGACTGTCCGGCTTAGGAATTGTTAGTTCAACACGAAGAAATCAGAACCGCGGAGCGGTGGCAGCATATAGCCTGGGGTGAACCAACGAGCGACAGCGAGGCTGGTGTAACCCCAGGTAACCGAAACCGAGAAACCCTCCCCGCCGCGATTTGGCGGCGTAGCCGCCAAATCGCGGCGGGGAAAATCGGGTTGGATGACAATTCCTGGGGCTGCGAATTGCTCGCTGAGACGAGCAAGCCTGGCCCCAGGCTATATGCTATCACTGCTCCGCAATTGTCGGATTGTTCTAAGGAGTCAAAATGTTCGTGCCTACCGCTGACGCGAATCGCACCAAAACACAGTCTCCCATTGCTTCCTAAGCCGGACAGTCTCCAGGTCCTGGCCTACGAATACTTGGAGAGCGGCTGACGTTCTTTGTGCAGTCGGCACAACCTGAACACTAGCCAAGAATCGCACCCGGTTTCCTAATCCGAAAAGCAAGCCTCGGTCGACTTCTCGCCGATAGCTAGCAATGTTCCCCCAGTCGTTGAACTCTGCCAACGGTTGTGCTGCAACGACCATGTTGTTGTTGTTCCGGTCTGTTGCCGTTTCGGGATCCCCCGCCTTCATTCACGCCAATCAACGAAACTCCTGCCTTCGCTCTTGGAGTTTCGTGCACGGATGGCCCGCCATCGGTATTCAGGAGTTCGACCGAACCATGCACGTGTTTATTATTCCCCAAATCCGTCGTGTCGCCATCCGATGCTTGCTGACATTCGCCGCCACCATGGCCCCCAACGTCGCCGGAGCTGACGATTTTGACTGCGGAAGCAAGATCCTCCCGTCGGCCGTGGCTTCAACATCATGCGATTTTGAACTGGACGGAACTGAGGAGCTTTGCGGATGGGGGGAGGATTGCCCGTTGGCGACGCACGATTCGGGTCTGCTTCCAACGCCGGCAGCAGCGGCGATCCTTCCGCCGTCGCCCGTGGCGTCGCGTCCGGTTGCATCCAAGTCATCATTGGACACGTCGGTCACGGCAATCGCTACGGCGGCCCTCGCCTCCGCTGGTGTCTCGGTGGAGCAGATTGTTGAGCCGTTCGCGATGGTGGGGCCGTACCTGGACAATTCACTTGAAATGGTAAAGGGCTTTCAAGGCTGGTGGGAAACCGCCTTGACGCAAGCCGAATCGCTGAAGAATGCATCCGCTGCACTTCAAGATGAACTCGACATGATCGCGGCGGAAGAGCCTGTGGATGTCGAGAACTTTGGTCCCAGCGTGATCATGGACATGCCGCCGACGATCGAAGCGGTGGCCGAGCCGGACAGCCTCGAAATCACGGCGGTTGATGTTCTGATCGGTTCTTCGCCGATCATCGCGACGATCGAAGCGGTGGCCGAGCCGTACAGCCTCGAAATCACGGCGATTGATGTTCTGATCGGTTCTTCGCCGATCATCGCGACGATCGAAGACGATTACCTGCCCTACGATCTGTCTGCCCGCGATCTGACACTCTGGAGCGTTTTCCCCACGGCAACTCACCCGTTTTGTGTCCGCAGTCACCTCAGCACGCTCAATGAGTCGCCGATGTGGGATGAATTCGACCAAGCCGTCCACGCCGACGACAGCGTGGCCCCGATTTTGGAAACTGCCTCCGTCACAGACTCCGCTGACTGTCTGCTGTACGACTTCATTTGGCAGGTAGAAACCTGGTCCGCCAAAGATTCGCCTCTCTGGAGCGTGCTGAGCCCGCGAAGCATTGGTGGTCGATTCGCCTCAATCGCGGCCGACGGAAATCGATTCGTCCAGGGCGCGCGCAGTTGCTCGCGTCGAATTGGCCCGAGACGAGATCAGAGAATGAGCCAAGCATTACGGGAGCGGCTCTGCTGGCAAGAGCCGGTGCGGTCAATGCGAGCGAATCTGTCGCACCGATCACCGCGGCCGAAGTTCGGATTGCTGAACTCCCAGGCGGAGCGACGTTGCGATAGCCGGCAAACATCACCTACAAGCCTGTTGATTATTGAAAACTCAGGCTGGGATAGCATTATTCTTCCGCCGCTCCGCGGCTGTCCAATCGAGTGATGTACTTTCTTCTCGGTGCGTATACCAAACGACGACATTCATTCGCTGTCGGAACGCGGCGGAAGCAGGAAACAAAATGCTTGTCGGTCATTTCGGACCAGCAGGTATCGCCCCGCAACGGTCGGTATGTTCCATGTCTTGGAGTCCATCGCAGGGATGCGAGCGAGCTCACGATATTCCGCCGGATCGGCCGCCACGATCACGACTTCGCCCGCCTCCGATTGGGCCACGATGGTGTCTTCCACCAGCAGGATTTGACCCTGGCCAAATCGGGAGCGCCGGGGCTGCTGCCACAACTGCTTGGCTTCTTCGATTGCCACTGCTTCGAGTGAGCCGTTGCTGATCGCATAGGCAACGTTGCCGTCAACACATGCGTGCGTGAATTTCGTCTTCAACAATCGCGATGATGCCCACACCGCCTCGGCCGAAAATGATAAGCCCTCTTCTAAGCTGACTTGCACCAGCGCGCTACCACCTCCATATCCCTTTCCGATCAGGAATCGATCGACACCCGCGGGAACGACCATCGCACAGTTCGCTCCGCCATTGGATTGTCCAGGCCACTCGAATTCCCACAGTATCTTGCCATCTTCGATATTGTGGCCAGTGATCGTCTGCTCATTCACCGAGACAATTTGCCGTTTCCCACCCAGTGTCAGCAGTCCTGGTGATCCATAACTGATCTGATCTTCGCCCGCAGTCCAGCGAACATCGCCGGTGTCGGCGTCAAACGCAATCAGACTCCGACCGGACTCTTGATTCTCTTCCGGTCCGCCGTAGGGCACGACGCAAAGACCATCGAAGATCAATGGCGATGTCGGCGCGACCCCAGGTGATCAACGTTTCCGAAGCCAACTGGTCCCAACCCGCAAGTTCGAGCAGGTCAACCGACCAGATCCTTTCACCCGTCTGCAAGTCCAAGCACCAAACGCGGCCCGTCGCACCCTGGGCATAGACACGATTGCCGCTGATCGTCGGCGTACTCCGGGGACCAATGCCACCGAGTGGATGCTGATGAAGTGCCTTGTGGCTTTCCATCCACAATAACTCGCCATCGGCCAAGCGATAACAAGTCACGCATTCCATCTCGTCGCGTTGCTCCAGTGTCACGGCGCGGTCACCGGACACCGCAAAGGACGACCAACCTGCACCAATGCCTTGATTCCAAAGAGTCTTCACTTCCGATTCGATCGCCGATACATCGAACGACCGCGACGCGATCACGCCCGTTCGATCGGGGCCAAGAAAGCCGGGTGAGTCTGCATGGGTAACGATATCCTCAGATGCCGATTCGACATCCGTAGCCTCCCCGTCCGATCCAGGGGATGTCATGGAATCGCTCAGCGATCGCAGATCGGGCGGACGGCTGCCGAATCGCGACTTGAATTGCGGCAGCATCTCGCCGCTGAAGCCATCGAATTGAAACATCGTCGATAGAGCGGCAATGACGACGATCACCACAGCAGGAACTCCTCGCCGATGCCCGCGGCTGCCAGCCCAGCGCTGCAAACGATAGAGCACGAAGATCGCAGTCACCGCGCCCACGCCCAAGCTGATCAAATTGGCGTATTGGTGGTCAAACGAGGGCGCGAGCCACTGCACGCAGCCAATCACGGCGGCACCGACCAGTCCAGCAATCAGGCCACGAAGCAAGTGGTTGCGGCTCTTTGCCGTTGGTCGCTCAGTCGCCTCACGTGATTGGTAAGCCATTTCCGCTGCCGATTTTTCCGTTTCGGGGTCCGGTTCAGAATCCACCTCTTCTCCTCTCGCCGAGAGTCCTATGAAAGTGTTTGAAAAAGGGGGGCTGACCTTTGGAAGGTTCTCGGAAAGGGTCAGACCCCTTTTTCAAACACGTTCGAAACAGTCGAATCAAGATAGCAGAATGCCAGGACTTCGCGGATCGCTGTCGATCAACCCGCAGCCCCATTCCGCATTCGCTGGCGAAGTTCCTTGCAGGCGTCGGCGGGGTTGCTGCAAAGTGAGCAACTGACGCTGCCATCTTCATTACGATTGTTTGACAATCCACCGCACGAACCGCTGATCGCGCGACGTCCAAACATCACGCCAATTGCCATCGCAAACAACACCAACGCGAATGCAATGAAGGTAATGAAAAGCACGACCAGTGGACTATTTCCGCCCACCGCATCGGGAACCTTGTCCGCCAAGCCAAGGGCAGTCGATTGCGACGCGTACTTCTCCAGCGTACCTGATCCGGCCAGATCGAACCGGTCGTCGCCGCGGCTGACCAGCAGCACGGAAAGTCCCTCCTGGCGGGCAATCTCGATTCCATCTTTGGGCCCAAGCACGTTGATGGCGGTCGCCCAGGCATCAGCTTCCATGCAGCTATCGGTGACCACCGAAACCGACGCCACGTCGTGATCCACCGGTCTGGCGGTCCGCGGGTCGATGGTGTGAGAGTACTGAACTCCGTCGACTTCAAAGAAATTGCGGTAATCGCCGGAGGTCGCCATCGAATGATCGTTTCCCTCGCCGGTACTCAGCGAATGAGCGATCATCACTTCGTTCAGCGCACCATCTGGCACCTGAATTCCGACCTTCCACCATTTGCCGTTCTTGTCGCCACTGGTTCGCACCTCGCCGCCGATCTCGACAAACACGTTTTCCGCGCCGGCCTCGTTTAGCAATGCCACCACTCGGTCGACACCGTGTCCCTTGGCGATTGCCGACAAATCAACTTGCAGCCCCGGGATCGATTTCCGCAACGCAGGTGGATCGATTCGCACGGATAGCTTCTCAAATCCGATCAACTGCTTCAGTTCGTCCAGCTTCCGCGGATCAGGTACGGTCTTGGTCCTCGGATCGGGCCCAAAACTCCAGGCGTTGACCAATGGAGCCACGGTGACATCAAACGCCCCGCCCGTCTTGGATGATACCTGCAGGGCAAATTCAACGACGGCCGCCGTCTCGGCACTGACATCGAACCATTCGGTCGATTCGGAATCGTTGAAACGACTGATCTCGGACGACTTCAAATAGGTCGACATTTGGTCGTTCACGCGCCGCAGCAGCGCGTCCACCTCGAGCCGAAGATCGTCCAGCGATTTCTGAACACGCAGAGACGGGTCAAAGATTTTGACCGAATAAGTGGTGCCCATCGTGCGACCGACGAACTCCAGCATTTTGGCTTCGCCGGCACGCAGCGACGCCGCGGCGAAGAAAACCAAAAACCAGACGACGGCGATTCGATTCATGACCGAACTAGCCGCCAAAGTCATCGTACGCGATGTTTTCAGGTTCGACGCCCAGGTCATCCAACATCTTGAACACCGCCTGATTCATCATTGGCGGTCCGCAAATGTAGTACTCGATGTCTTCAGGAGCCGGATGGGTGCTGAGATAGTTGTCCAGCAGCACTTGGTGGATGAAGCCAACATAGCCGTCCCAATTGTCTTCGGGCATCGGCTCGGACAATGCAATGTTGAACTTGAAGTTCGGAAATTCTTTCTCGATCTCGCGGAAGTGATCGATGTAAAACAATTCGCGAAGACTTCGACCACCGTACCAATACGACACCTTGCGGTTCGTCTTTTGACGTTTGAACAATTCAAAAATGTGACTTCTCAGCGGCGCCATCCCCGCTCCGCCACCGATGTAGACCATTTCGGCGTCGGAGTCCTTGATGAAGAACTCGCCGTAGGGACCGCTGATCGTCGCTTTGTCGCCAGGCTTCAAGCTGAAGATCCAGCTGCTCATTTTTCCCGGCGGCACATCGGGCATCCGTGGCGGCGGAGACGCCACGCGAATGTTCAGCATGATGATGCCTTTCTCGCCCGGATAGTTCGCCATCGAATAGGCACGGACCACCGGTTCATCGACTTTGGAAACGTATCGCCAGATGTCGAACTTGTCCCAGTCCTCTCGGTACTCCTCTTCGACGTCAAAGTCTTTGTACGCCACTGTGTGCGGCGGACACTCGATCTGGATGTAACCGCCGGCGCGAAAGTCAACCTCTTCGCCCTCGGGCAATTCCAGAACGAACTCTTTGATGAAGGTTGCCACGTTGTGGTTGCTGCGAACGGTGCACTCCCACTTCTTGGTGTCGAAGGCCTCGGGAGGAACTTCGACCGTCATGTCGTTCTTGACGGCGACCTGGCAACTTAGCCGCTCCCCTTCGGCCGCTTCTTTCTTGTTGATGTGACCCTTTTCGGTGGCAAGAATCTCGCCACCACCGGCATGAATCTTCACCTTGCACTGAGCACATGTACCGCCACCACCACAGGCACTGCTGACGAATACACCTGCGTCAGCCAACGCGCCGAGCAGCTTACCGCCGGCCGGAACCTCGATCTCCTTCTGATTGTTGATCAGGATCTTGACCGGGCCCGATGCAACGAGTTGACTCTTGGCTGCCAAGATCAGCAGTACCAACGCGACCACCACAGCCGTGAACATGGCGACGCCGAGAAAAATAGTCATCTTTGCAATCTCGTCAGAGGATCAACTCTTGAAAGTGAACCGGCTGAGCAAGCCAGCCTAAAGCTGGATGCCGCCGAACGACATGAAGGCCAGTGCCATCAGTCCAACCGTGATGAACGTGATTCCTAAACCGCGAAGCGGCGGAGGCACGTCACTGTATTTCAGCTTCTCGCGAATGCCGGCCAATGCGGCGATCGCCAAGGCCCAGCCGACACCGCAACCGAGGCCGTACACGACGGACTCCCCAAAGTCATAGTTGCGTTCCTGCATGAACAGCGAACCACCGAGGATCGCACAGTTCACGGTGATCAGCGGCAAGAAGATTCCCAAGGTGTTGTACAGCGGCGGGAAATACTTGTCCAAAACCATCTCCAGGATCTGGACCATCGCGGCGATCACCCCGATGAAACTGATGAAATCCGAGGAACGACAAATCGACCGTCGAAAAGTCAACCACGCTGGTGGGAATCAGTGCATTGGCCCAAACCATGGCCCCCTTCTTCAGTAGCCACGTGTTGATCAACTGGTTGGCCGGAATCGTGATCGCCTCAATCACAATGACTGCCACACCAAGGCCAAGTGCCATCTTCACGTTCTTGCTAATCGCCAAGAAGGTGCACATGCCAAGGAAGAAGGCGAGTGCAAGGTTCTCGATGAAGACCGCGCTGATAAAAATATTTAAGTAATGTCCCATGATTCTCTCAAGCCTCTTCGATTTGTTCTGGCTTGTAGGCACGGATCGCCCAAATCAGAAATCCGATCAAGAAAAACGCACTTGGCGGCAGCAACATCAGGTTATTGGGGTTGTACCAACCACCGTTACGATCCAACGCCATGATCTCGATGCCAAACAGCGAACCGCTGCCGAACAGTTCACGAAAGAAGGCGACGAACATCAGCACGAAGCCGTATCCGAGACCGTTGCCAAGCCCATCCAGAAAGCTGAGCGTGGCTCCATTTTTCATCGCGAACCCTTCCGCTCGTCCCATCACAATGCAGTTGGTGATGATCAGTCCGACAAAGACCGAAAGCTGTTTGCTAATGTCGAACACGTAGGCTTTGAGGATCTGGTCGACCACGATCACCAACGAAGCAATCACGGTCATCTGGACGATGATGCGGATGCTGCTGGGGATGAAGTGCCGGATCGCACTGACCGCCAGATTGCTGAACGCCGTGACCGCGATCACGGCGATACTCATCACCAACGATGTTTCCATCTTCGTCGTCACCGCCAGCGCCGAGCAGATGCCAAGAATCTGCAATGCGATCGGGTTGTCGTTGATCAGCGGATCAACCAGGACGTCCAGTTTCTTGTGTTTTGACATCTATTTCTCTCCTGCAGTTTCGCTCGTCGGCGAAGCTTCACCGATCTCGGCTGCTAATTTGTCAAGAAACGGGCCGTACCCATCACCGCTTAACCAGTAGGCAAGCAAATTCGTCACCCCGCGACTGGTAATCGTGGCCCCGGAAAGTCCGTCCACCGCGTAGGGGTTGTCCGACGGGGCGGGGCCTTTGAACACCATCGCGGCTGGCTCGCCCTGTTCATCAAACAGCTTGCGACCGTCCCATTGAGCCTTCCAGAGCGGGTTATCGACCTCGCCGCCCAAACCTGGAGTTTCCTTGTGCTGATAGAACGTGAGTCCCTGAATCGTCTCCAGGTCGCTCTTGATCGCGAGGTAACCGTACAGAGTTCCCCACAGTCCCTTACCGTAGACCGGCAATACCACCTGTTGAATCTTGTCCGATCCTGGACGCTTGACGAAGAACACCTTCATGATCTTGGGTCGCCGCTTTTCACCGGGGTTGTACTCGGGATCGGTGATCTCGACGCTGGTCGATGCACTCATCGCGGCTTCGATCATGTCGTAATCGTTGATGTCGACTTCGCTGGTGTAATCGCCAGTTTCCAAATCAACCAGTTTCTCGCTGATCCAGCTATTGAGTTCACTGATCTGCGATGAATCGAGCTTGCCGGCCGGGATGCCATATTCACCGATCGCCAAGCCGGTCGCGTCCAGAATGTTCTTCTGCTGATCAAGCCTCTCGTTCGCCTCCTGTCGGGGACGCAGCGCCACCGCGGCGGCACTGACCGCCAGCGAGCAGACGACGCACAGTACCGCGGCGACCATCAGGGTGTAGCCGAGTGAATCACGTTGTTGCATAGCGTGCGACCCTCCTGCGAACGTTCATATAAACCACAAACCAGTCAATTAATGGTGCAAAGACGTTGCCGAACAAAATCGCCAACATGATGCCCTCGGGGAAGGCCGGATTGACGGCTCGAATCAGGACTGTCATGAAACCGATCAGACCGCCGTAAATCCACTTTCCTTGTTCGGTCATCGAGGCACTGACCGGGTCGGTCGCCATGAACACAAGCCCGAAAGCCAAGACCTCCGACAACCAAGTGCCAATAGAAAGGAACGCCAAGCATCGGATTCGTGCCAGGATTGGTTCCCCACATCAACGCCGACGTGGCAACCACCCCCGCCACGACGCCCGCCATGATCTTCCACGAGCCGATTCCGCTGGCAATCAGGATAGCGGCGCCGACAATGCAAAGCAGTGCGCTGGTTTCGCCAATGCAGCCTTGGATCGTGCCCAGGAAGGCGTCCATCCAGGTGATCGAGCCAGTTCCACCCCACACGTATTGGATCGAGGAGAGTGATGCGATCGCCGGGTTGGCGACCTCTGGATTCGGCGTCGCCCCGGCCATCTGGCCAAGGGCCGTTGCACCACTGAAGCCGTCCACGGCCGTCCAGACCTTATCACCACTGATTTGGCCGGCGTAGGCAAAGTACAGAAACGCGCGGCTGGTCAAGGCAACATTCAAGAAGTTGCGTCCGGTGCCGCCGAAGACTTCCTTGGCGACGATCACTCCAAACGCGATGCCAACCGCTACCTGCCAGAGCGGAATCGAAGGGGGCAAAGTGAGTGGAAACAGCAGACCGGTGACCAAGAATCCTTCGTTGATTTCGTGGCCCCGGAGAACGCTGAAGGCGAGTTCGACGTGCCCACCGACAAACATGCAAACGATGTAAATCGGCAGGAAGTGAATCGCACCAAGAATAAAATTGCCGGCGTGACTGGTCGAATCGTTGGTGAACCCAATCGCGTTGTAGACGGTGTAGTGCCAATCACCGTGATGAGCGATCCCAGCCGCATCCATCTTCTCGATCGCCTGGTTCGCCTGGTATCCGACGTTCCACATCCCAAAGATCGTCACGGGAACGAGAGCCAGCACGACGGTGATCATCATCCGTTTCAGGTCGATGGCATCGCGGACGTGGGTCGAGCCGTGGGCAACCTCGCCGGGGGTATACAGAAACGTGTCGGCCGCTTCGTACATCGGATACGCCACTTCGAAAATCCCGCCCTTGGCAAACAGGGGATGGACTTTATCGAGGGCGTCGCGGAGTACTTTCATGTTCTTAAGTTCCTGTCTGTGCCAATCCTACGGTTGCTTCGCCGGGCAGTGCTGGCCTGTGCTTCTGATCAACCGGGCTGCGATCAGCCTTCTCGTTCGATCGTCGCCAGGCTCTCGCGAAGCAACGAACCATATTCGTATTTTCCGGGGCAGACAAACGTACAAAGTGCTACGTCTTCTTCCTCGAGTTCCAAAACGCCAAGCTGCTGAGCTTCGTCGGTGTCGCGATAGATCAACGAGCGAAGCAATTGCGTCGGCAGAATGTCCAAAGGCATCACTTTCTCGTAAGTCCCCAGCGGCACCATCGCCCGCGGGCTGCCATGCGTGCTGGTCGTGAATGCGAACTTCTTGTTCGGCAGTGCGGCCGAAGCGAACACCTTGGAGACAGAAAATTTGTCGAAGCCAGGTTTCTGCCAGCCCAGAAATTCTCGCTGGTCACCCTCCGCCACGATCGAGATCTGCGTGTGATAGCGACCGAGGAAATCGTGCGGTGCGACGGCGGTGCGACCACACAGCACCGAACCGGAGATCGCACGGATCTTGACGCTCCTCGTGCTCGCCATCAATCAGTTCGCTGACCGCAGCACCCATCCGCGTCTCCAACAACCGAGGTTGCATGACAACGGGGCCAGCCAATGAAATCACACGACGAACGTCCAGCGTTCCTGTTTGCAGCAGCGAACCAATCGCACACACGTCCTGATAACCGATGTACCAAACCGTCTTGGTCGGCCCGACCGGATCCAAAATGTGAATGTGAGTGCCCACCAGACCCGAGGGGTGTGGGCCTGCGAACGCCTCGACTTGGACACCGTCGATGCCGTCGCCGGGGATCTCAGTTTCCTCAGCTTTGCAGACAAACACTTTGCCATCGGTCAACTGCGTTAACGCGAGCAGACCAAGCGTAAATTGTTCCTTGCGATCGGCCATTGCGACCAAGGGGTCGGCCGCCAGCGGATTCGTATCAACCGCTTGTACGAAGATGGAGTGCGGAACCGTTCCCGGTTGTGGCACTTTGCCAAAGGGACGTGTGCGAAGTGACGGCCAAAGCCCCGAGGTCACCAATTGTGTTGTGACACCTTCGCGACCCAGGGCTAACGGATCCGCTCCCGTCGCCTGATCGAATTCAACTCGGTCATCACCATCGACGTCAATCACAACCGACTCGAACTTTCGCTTCGCGCCGCGGTTGACTTCGGCGATTGTCCCGGAAGCCGGCGAAGTGTAGATGACTCCTGGGTTCTTTTTGTCCTCCAGCAATGGCTGACCAAGACGGACGCGATCTTTGGGAGCCACCAACATGGTCGGTTTCATCCCAATGTAGTCGTCGCCCAGCAAGGCCACTCGGCGGACCTGCTTTGCGACCTCGATATGCTGTTCGGGGCTGCCCAGAATCGGTAGGTCTAAACCCTGTTTGATCGTCGTCATCGCTTGCTGTTACTCACAATCACTCAATGAGGCATTCCCGCCGGTCACAGCAGAAGCCTGTTCGGAATCGTAGGCAGGAGTCATCCGCGAGCGACCTTGTGAGATTTTTCACAAAGTCCCTCGTGCTTTCGGCCCAAGGGGATTAACCAAGGGCCTAAAGGGCAACCGGGACATGACGAAGGGAGCCAAAATTCTTGATCTTACTGAAGGGCGAGTTTCAGCTCATCCTTACAGCACTCTGTTTCCATTCAGCGTGCAGGTTGTCGTTGATCGTGCCACGGCTCACACCAAAGATTCCCCTCCAGGAACCGTAGATTGGCTCGCGAAGGCAACATCGACGGCGGGCTTTTGCGAGCGCAAAATATGCCACACCACTGAACGGCTGACAACGCCACGACATGGCCAAAAAGCGATTTTCGCATCCCCACAAGCCTAAGGCGACCTCATCCGCCTTAAGTCACCTCAAGGGTGTGCGATTTGGGGTGGCGCAAACGCCCGTTTCCGCGTCAAATGGAGGGAAGTCCTGTTAACCGATGTGGTTACGCTCCACTTCCAACCGACGCCACGTCCCGAATAAACTCCCCTTTTCCCAGCCCGCTCACCAGAACAACGAACAAAAATGAAGACACATTTACGAACCATCCTCTCGATCGCCATTCTCTCGGCTTACGGATTCGCCTTTGTCGGTTGCAGCAAGGAATCGGCATCGGTTGCCTCCGTTCCCTCCGCGAGCGACCACGATCATGACCACGACGACCATGACCACGACGAGCATGATGACCATGACCATGACGACCATGATCATCCTGAACACGGGACGCGGGGGGGCCACATGGTGGAACTGAGCAACGACGCGAAGACCGAAGTCCATTTCGACGAGGAGTCTGATCTCTTCAGCGTCTACATCGACGGTCTAGGCGATGTCTCGAAGGTCCAGATGAAGACGACGATCGAGGACAAAGAAACCGTCTACGAGTTTCGAGCGATCCGATACGCCTGTCGGGCCAGTCTACGGCTTAAAGAGTCCTGAATTGGCGACGGCGGTGAAGATGGGGGCAGATGCTGTTCAAACCGAGTTGGTGATCACCAATGCCGATGGCGATTTGACCGCCCAATACGAGCATCACTCGCATTAGGCATCGTCGCCGACGGTGAGTTCTGGTAAGACGTATGTTGTTGTCGCCCGAATCACGACATCTTTCTGACGGACACGATTGTCCGTCGGTACTACCTGCTGATTCGCCACCATTCTGTTTCGCCGGCACGCCCGTGTGAAACGTCTGGCGGTGGCGTTTGCTCCATCAAGTCTTGTGAAAGTTCTCCCTTGCGTCGTAATGACATTCGAAACGTCGTCATCATCGCTCACGTCGATCATGGCAAAACCACTCTCGTCGATTGCCTCCTGCGACAAAGCGGCCAATTCCGCGATACCGAGCTGAAGGGGGAGCGGATCCTCGATTCGAACGACTTGGAACGAGAACGCGGGATCACGATCCTGTCGAAGAACATCGCGATCCCCTACAAGGGCGTGAAGATCAACTTGATTGACACACCGGGACACGCGGACTTCGGCGGCGAGGTCGAGCGTGTGGTGAAAATGGCCGACGGTGCGTTGGTCCTGGTCGACGCGGCGGAAGGCCCAATGCCGCAGACGCGTTTCGTACTCGAAAAGGCACTGCAAGCCGGCTGCCGCCCCATCGTCGTGGTGAATAAAGTCGATCGCCCCGACGGTCGCCCCCAAGAAGCGCTCGATGAGGGACTGGAACTGCTGGCCGAACTTGGCGGCGAAGAGATGCTCGATTCAGCGGCATACGTTTTCACGAGTGCCAAAGAAGGCTACGCGACAACCGATCCGGCCATACCCACGGCGAACATGCAACCGCTGCTCGATCTGTTGGTCGACGCCTTGCCGGGACCCGAAGTCGATCCGGATGCACCACTGCAAATGATGGTCACCACACTCGACTGGAGTGAGTATGTCGGTCGGATCGCGGTGGGACGGATCGAAGCAGGTACGGTTCAATTGGGGCAAACGATCGACCTGCACACACGCCAAGGGATCAAGAAGCAGAAGATCGCGGGCCTGTTCGTGTTTGACAATCTGGGACGCTCGTCAGCTGAATCGGCCAGCGCGGGGACATCGTGGCGATCGAGGGTCTGGCGGAAGTCGAGATCGGCGACACGATCGGTGCGATTGACGCGAACAATGCGTTGAAGCGATTGACGGTCGACGAACCAACGCTCGAAATGGTCTTCAGCGTGAACACGTCACCGATGGTCGGTCGCGAAGGCAAGTACGTGACGACGCGACAATTGAAGGCACGACTCGAGAAAGAGCTTGAACGCAACGTCGCCCTCCGCGTCGAGCTGGTGCCGGGAACCGAGGCCTATGCGGTCAAGGGGCGAGGTGTGCTGCACTTGGCGATCCTGATCGAGACCATGCGTCGCGAAGGCTTTGAATTGAGCGTCGGTAAGCCGCGAGTGATCTTCAAAACGATCAATGGCAAGAAACATGAACCTTTCGAGACGCTGCGGGTCGAGGTTCCGACCGACGCCATGGGGCCCGTGATGGAACTGGTCGGCTTGCGCCGCGGTCAGTTGGAAGAGATGAAGCAGCGTGGCGATTACAGCTTGCTGAAGTTTGTGATCCCCTCGCGCGGACTGATCGGTCTGCGCACACGCTTGCTCAACGCGACGCGTGGCACCGCCATCATCCATCATCGTTTCGAGAGTTACCGGCCGGTCGAAGGTGAACTTCCCAAGCGGTCCAACGGCGTGCTGATTTCGATGGTCGGTGGCAAAACGATTCCCTTCGCGCTGTTCGGCCTGCAAGATCGCAGCGAGTTACTCGTGCCACCGGGAACGGAGGTCTATGAGGGGATGATCGTCGGTGAGAACGCCAGGGAGAACGACCTGACGGTCAATCCATGTCGCGAAAAGAAGCTGACCAACATGCGCGCATCGGGAAGCGATGAAAATGTGATTCTCAAGCCGCCGCGAGATTTGTCACTCGAGGCGGCCTTGGAGTACATCGAGGAAGACGAATTGGTCGAAGTCACCCCCGACAGCATCCGGCTCCGCAAGATCTTGCTAAAAGAAAGCGATCGCCGACGCAAGAACCGCATCGCTTGAGTGGCAGTACCCGTTCGTATTTCAGCATCGATCGGGCGAGATTGTTTAACGGCAAGCCGCAGGCGACTGCTCAATGCGGACGTAGTCGCCTGCGGCTTGCCGTTAAACGAAAAATGAACGGTATTGCGTTTACAACCCGATGAATCGGGGTACTACGAACTATCGTTCGACCAGGGCAGCGGCAATCTGGGCGACCATCGGGACCATCTCCTGTTGTGCTCTCCGCAGATTCTCAACGCGACGCGCCGATAGGCCGTGCGATTCCGCATGACTGAGGTCTTTGGTCAGCTGCTGCCATCCGTCCAGCATGTGCTCGGCTTCACGCTGCAGGCTGCCCATGTCGGCTCGCGCACTCAAGTCGGCGTGGAGCTGTTTGGCGTGATGATGGAATTCGTAGGATGCATCGACCATCGATTGGCGGAAAGAGTCCGGTTTCAGATATCGCTCGTAACGATGAATGTCCGCGTCCAGGTACTCCGACGAACCCTCGAGTGCCGCCGCGACTTGAACCAGCTCTTCGTAGCGGATCGCCGGCGCCGTTGCGGTCGTCATTCCCAGTGCTCCACGGATATGATCGCATTCCTGATCGATACTCGCCAAAGTCGCTCGATTGATCGATTGCATCTGCTGATATTTGGATCGCAAGTAGCCCCAGTCTTTGTCGATACTTGCGAATCGTCCCTGCAAATCGCTTCGTGATGCGCCTTGCGTTGTCGCTTCCTCGAATTGGCGACCCTGCTGGAACATTCGTCGACTCGATTCCAAGATCCGCACCTGATCTTGCGGACTGAGCGTCACCATCGATCGGATCGTAAGTTGATCCAGAATCTGAGCACAACTATCTTCCAGCCGATGCGCGGAAGCAGTCAGAGTCGCCGCGTTATAAGGTGGCGGCATCCACAACAGGGCGTACGTCTGGTCCCCGCATTCGCGAATACGATCGAGGCGTCGCTGCAGGTGCGGATCGTTGAGCGCGTAGACCTGTTCGCTGAAGGCACTCCAACCAGACGCAAAATCGGTAAACCGCGTCACCACGTCCTCGTAAGTTGTTTCGTCCACTCGATCGGCTTCTCCCAGCAACCGCTGACGAAGCAGTCGACAATCGTGCCTGAGCCGTGACGCGTCCTGTTGCGAAATCCTGGCGAGTTCAAGATCGTCAAGCAGCGACTGCATGTGCGTCGCAGCGATGATCATCAGATCATGCAACTCATGTCGATCAAACTGCGGTTGGACGTTCAATTGTCTCGACATTTTTCCGACCAGCTGATCGCCGGAGCGGATGCCGGTGGTACATTGGCTGCTGAGGCCATCGAGTGCGCGGAGTCGGAAGGAGAGCTTTCTCCAGCGGCCGTCGAGCTCTGAATAGGGCTGAACGACCGCGTCGAGCGATGACAGGCCGTCACAGCGCTGCAGCAACGCTCGGGAGTCGGCCTCGATCTGGTAGGCTTCGGGCAGGATGGCCCTGATCGATGGATTGCGAGTCGCGCCCGCCCGCAGTTCTTGGACCAGCGGATTGATGGAAGTATTGAAGCTCACCAAGTTCTGCGCAAACTCGGCCGCCTCCCGGCTACGGACATTGATCGACGCGGACGGTTGGCGGCGATTGATGCTCGCCGGCGGCCCCGGTCGCGGGCTCGGCGGCCGAATCGAACCAGGGACTGGAACGGGCTGCAGGTTTCCTTGCGGCGGAAGGCCTGGCTTGCCAGCGGCTTGCTCGGCTTCCAGGCGTTTTCGTTGATCACGATCCATGCTGGCTTCCGCAATCGATCGGAATAAACCCTCGATCAACTCGCTGTGCCTGTCGCCGGTGTAGCCGGCAATATCAGCGTCAACGGCAGCAGAAAAAGCAGTGGTCGAAAACGGATGAGCATGGAAGGTCTCGAGAGAGGGAGCGTCGAAGCGGCAAGCGGACAACAAAAGACGCGTATTCGGAATTTGCTTACCGTCGTGATTTTCGCAGAAGAATCACATCAAAGGCAACGCCGATAAGCATTCTTCCATCGTTTGCTCTGAATGTGAGAGCCTGTGCCACTTCGCGTTGGAGAGACGCCCTTCAACGTGCAGCGCCAGCTAGCGGTCCGTGGCGAGCGCGGGGAACCGCGAGCCTGGGATAGTCGCCGTTTGCTCCGCAAACGTAGCGTTTTCGCACGCCACGATCGGCGACTATCAGAGCTGGCGTTCGAAGGACCGTAGCTGGCGGGCACACGCTCAAGCGGTCCTCCGCACTTGCACCTGCGCGGAGCTTACGTAGAAAACGCCAGTCCCAGCAAAGCTTCGAACTCCTCCTCAATCAGCGCGTTGCTGGTGTCCTCGAAGCCCAGCTTGATCGGCGTGACCACGAACGTGCTCAATCCATCGTCCATCAACACGTCAGTCAACCCGCTGCCGCCGCGGAAGACCGTCGTGCTTTTGAACGTATTGTTCTTGATCCGTAACGCCAGCGCCCCGGCGAAGGTCTGCACGTAGGCCCGGTCATCGAAGGTGCTGCCCTGGATGTCGGCGACGTTGTTGCCGGAGGCGAAGAACATGTTCACCAAGCCGTCGAACTGCGAGTTCAAGAAACGGACCGAGTCATTGCCGGTCCCCGGTTGGACGATCGCCGTGCTCCTCGCGTGCAGATTGTCGAAGTCGATCATGTCGTTCCCCGCTCCGGTGCTCAGGTACGTCGTCGATGTCACGTCGACGTTGTTGCCCGTCACCCTGTCGACGCCCGATCCGGCCAACACGTACAACGTGCTGAAGTGAACGGTGTTGGTCAGATCGATCGTGTTTTGGCCGTTTCCAGGTCGGATCTCGGTCGCGCCGGTGATCGAGGTATTCGAGAGCGAGAAGCTGTCGGTTCCCGATCCGCCGGTGTACGACAACACGCTGGCGAAAATCGAGTCAATGACCGCGACCTGATTGGCCGCCCTCGCCTGCATTGATTTGCGTTGCTCCGGTGACCGTACTACTATCCGTGATGTCAATGAAGCCATCCCCGTCATTTTCATAGGCCAGCAAGTTGCCGAGCACCGTGACGCCCGACAGATCGATGGCATCCTTGTCGTCGCCGCCTTGAATGATCGTGCTGCCGCCGACGGTCACGTCCTCGATGATGATCAGCTCTTTACCGCTCGAGGCGACGATCTGCAGGTTGCCAGCGATCTGGCCGTCAACGCCGCCAGTAAAACTCTCCGAGGCGTTGCCATTGATCGTGGTCCCCTCGATCCCGGTCACAATCACGCCTCCGCTGGTCGGCGTGATACTGAACGCGTTGTCCAGGGAATCGGGAATCACAATCAAGCTTGACCCTGAGAGCGTGACCGCCACATTGCCGGGGCCGCGAGATGGGGCTGTTAAAGGCAACATTTCCTGTGAGCAGGATGTCGAGGTCGCCGTCGTTGTCGTAGTCACCCCAGGCCACCGAACTACGATACACGCCGTCGAGTCCGGCCGAGATGTCGCTGAAGCTGCCGCTGCTCTCTTGCCTGTAGACCCGCGAGACGGGGGCGAAGGAGGCATCGCGTCCTGTGAGCAGGATGTCGAGGTCGCCGTCGTTGTCGTAGTCACCCCAGGCAACCGAACTACGATACACCCCGGTGAGTCCGGCCGAGATGTCGCTGAAGCTGCCGCTGCTCTCTTGCCTGTAGACCCGCGAAATGAAGCCGCCGAAGATTGACCGGTGAGCAGGATGTCGAGGTCGCCGTCGTTGTCGTAGTCACCCCAGGCAACCGAACCTCGCCACACGCCGTCGAGTCCGGCCGAGATGTCGCTGAAGCTGCCGCTGCTCTCTTGCCTGTAGACGCGCGAGATGAGGGCGCTGGAGGCATCTTGTCCTGTGAGCAGGATGTCGAGGTCGCCGTCGTTGTCATAGTCACCCCAGGCCACCGAACCAACTTGCACGTCGTCGATTCCGGCCGAGATGTCGCTGAAGTCAGCGGCCAACAAGACGCGGGCGCCGAGCTTTTCCACCAGCATCCGACGGCGTTTCGCCCTGCGAACATGCTCGCGGCGCGAGCGGTGAGGCGGTTGCGCAAAGAGTCGGGGTCGATTGAATCGGGGCATCAGCTGCAGTCCTTGTTGTTCCTGGCTTCGTAACTTGCATGCGAGGAACAAGGTGCATGTACGCTGATTGAGCAGGTGAGCCTATCCCGCTTCCCCGCGCCGCACAATCAAAATAACCGTTACATCTCTCGGAAAGGCGGAAATGACACAGGAGTCCAATCGGGGGGCATGGAGCTGAAGATCCCCTTGAACGTGTGGCGCCAGCTAACGGTCCGTGAAGAGCGCGATCTTCTCTAACGTGTAGCTCCAGCTAACGGTCCGTGACGGGCGGTGAGACCGCAGGCTGGCGCCTTGGCGTTGAAGAGGCTAACGGTCCTTGCACTGACCGAGCGGGATTTCAGTTTTCCAATTTTTCCAAGATCAATCGCAAGACCAACTCGGCTGCTTCGGCCTGACGTTCCTCCCGCTGCTGTTTGGCAAGTTGACACCGCGTCACATCGACGAACTGCACGCCTATCGAGTTCGTCATGGCAACACCAATGAAGACTACTCCGTCATATCCATCCGGTGCCCCTGGCCCAAAATGGCCCGTGATTGAGGCTGAGATCGATGCCTCGCTGGTCTTCTCGAGTACGCCTGTGGCCATCTGCGATGCCACTTGGCTGCTGACCGCCGTGTGCTGTTCGATATCTTCCGCACTGACCCCCAGCCACTCCACTTTCGTTTGACAGCGGTAAGTCACCGCGGATCCACAAAGCCAATCGGAAACACCCGGAACCTTGGCGAGTTCCGCTGAGATCAAGCCACCGGTGCAGCTTTCGGCGAGGACAAGCCGCCGACCGCGCTGGGCCAAGCGGTCCACGAGTGCTTTTGCCAGATCAAGCGCAGCCATTACTGGGAAGCCATTGTGTCGAGTTCGGCAAGTTTCAAACGGACGCTAACGATGTAGGGCAATTGATCCTGTGTCCAATGGCCGTAAGTCGTCGTCACGATGGTGTCGTCGGGCAAGCGGATCACGCCGGGGTAAGCACAATCGGTCCCTTTGGTATTGTCCATCAAGCGAACGCGATACTGGCCCTCGCGACCGGCAACGATGTCTTCGTAAGTTCCCACCCATGCGACCCAGTCCCCGCGTGTGGGACTGTCATGCGTCATGTCTCGAAATGAAATGAACAATCGTCCGTCGGCTGTGTAAGTCCCCTGGTGCCGATCCCCGGTCAACGAACCGGGTAACTCGCGCGGTTCCGACCAGGTTTCGCCTTCGTCATCGCTAAAGATCACGAACGAATTCAGTTTCCGCGAGTTTTCGCGTAACAACACGGCGATCTGCTTCCCATCGGGCGAGCGGAATAATCCCGGCTCGCACAACTGCGCTTGCGGATGACTGGCAATCACGGTCGGCTGCGACCAGGTCAAACCGCCATCGTCGCTGATGATCTTGTAGACATAGAACGGACCTCGCTGGCCATCTTCGCTGATGAATCGCCCGTCATCGTGGAACAGCGCCAGATGCCGCCCATCGTGCAAACGCTCGAGGCAGCCAACCGCGACGATTCCGCCGTAGTCGCCGATCGCCTTCAACTCGGACCACTGTTTGCCCTCGGCATCCGCGACCGCCATGCGAATTGGATACAGCCCGCTGAACATCAGCAAACGATCGGTCTTGCTCGGATCCGCTCCGGTGATCCGATAGATCGTCGGCGTTTCCTTGCTCGTTTCCCAAGACTTCGGTGTAGGAAGACGTTTCGACCAGGTGCGCCCGCCGTCGCTGCTGCGTTTCATGATGATCGGGCCGCGGCCATGTCCCTGGGGGTAAACAGCGATGATCGTCTGTTGATCATCCAACAGAACCGTGGTGGGATGTCCCAAGTACTGGCCCGCTTCGCGATCAACGATCGTCTGGCGATCGGTCTGGCCCGACAGGTCGACTAGCGGAATCGAATATCCCTTTTGCGGAGATTCAGCGAACGCCGGCGAGCTTGCGCTGGATAGGATCGCGATCACAATCCAGATTCGAGAGAGATTCATGTTTGACCTTGGCGTTACGGATCGATTGATTTGATCCAAATGTTGCGGAATTGGACCAGGCTGGAAGCGGGTCGCAGGTTACCGTCTTTGTCGGGGCCGCCGTGATGCTGAAGTACGATTGGTCCGCGCGGGGGAATACCCGGAAGCCTGGCTTGCTCCAGCACCATGTGATCGTTCAACAACACGGTCACGCGATCTCCCACCACGATGATGACGAACCGGTTCCACTGGCCCACCGGTTTATCGGCGTTAAACCGCGGCGTCGCACCGGCGCGAATCTCCGGCAGCGTGTCGTCAGGGTTCCGCATCCCATAAACCTCGCCTGAGCCAACCGGCCAGCACCAAATGTTCAGCTGGGCCTTGGAGAATCCACGCAGATAAATGCCGGAGTCCGCGTTGGCCGTCTTGATCGTAATTTTTTTGCCCGCGGCGTCTTTCAGATAACTGCCGTCGCTCAACACGATCGGCACGTCGTACAAGCCGCTGGTCTCTTTGATCCGCCAGTCGATTTTGAGAATGAAATCACCGAATTCGTCCGCTGTTTTCAGATTCTTGTCGCCGCCGGCTTCGCTGCGCGAGTCGTAGTCGATCACGCCTTCCACGACTTTCCAGTGCCCGCCATCTCCTTCGGGGACGACCCAGCCGGTCAGATCCTTGCCGTTGAAGAGTTGAGTGAATCCGTCTTCAACCTCGCCCTCGGCGTGGCAAAGAGGCTGGATTAGCAGGAACACGAACGACAGCACAAAACAGCGATCAAGCACAGCACGCATGGCAGAAATCCTGGTGGGTGGAGAACGTCAAAACGGGGCAATTATAGTCGTTCGAAACGTGAGCGAGGAAACACTGGGAAAACGCGGCTCGCTGACGCTTTTTGAAGTTGCGTTATCGGGTGTGGAGTATCTGTTTTGCTCAGCCAAACATTACGTAATTCAAACATCTTTATCCCGAAGGGATTGCAAGCGATTAGCCGGCGGTCGCGCAGCGCACCGCCGGACTACTCTAAACCAGCTTGCCCGCCTTGGCGTCGGTGTCGAGTGAGTCGGCGGCGATCCAACCGCTCATCAAGACCATTGGCATGCCGGGGCCGGGATGGGCCGCTCCGCCGGCAAGGTAAAGACCTGCCAGATCTTTGCGACGATTGGCTGGTTTGAATGCTCCCAGGAATTTGCCGTGGCTTGCCAGTCCGTAAATGGCACCGTTGAGGACGCGGTAGCGATTGTGAATGCCTTCGGGTGTCAACGATGCTTCATACTGGATCGCATCACGAATTCCGCTCATCCCGGCCGTATGCTCGAGTTTGTCCAAGATCACTTCGCGATACTTCGGCAACATTTCTCTCCAGTCGTGGTTCGGTCTCAAGTAGGGCGTGTGGACCAAAATGTACAGCGACTCGCAGCCTTCGGGCGCCACGTCCGGCTCGCTGATCGACGGTGCACAAACATAGGCACTTGGATCCGGTGCCGGCTCACCACGCTTGTAGATCCAGTCGAATTCTTCTTCCGGATCGCGTGAGAAGACAAAATTGTGGTGCAGCAGTTGTTCATACCGTCGGTTCAGACCGAGGTACAACACGACGCCGCTGCAGGCCGGTTCGCGTCGGTTTTTCTTATCAAACCGAGTCGCCTGCGGCGTGTCACTCAGTAGTTCGCGGTACGTGCGCACTGCGTCGCAGTTGCTGACCACCGCGTCACACGTGATCTCCTCGCCGCCGGCCGTGACGACGCCGGTCACTGCGTTGCCGCTGGTCGTGATTCGCATGACGTCGGTACCCAACCGTATGTCGACTCCCAATTCCGTCGCCAACCGCGCGAGTGACTCGGGAATCGCACGGGTTCCGCCGATCGGATACCAGATCCCTTCGCTGGTTTGCATGTGAGCAATCCCACAAAGAACCGCAGGCGACGCATACGGGGACGAGCCAACATACTGTGTGAAGTGGTCCATCATTTGCGCCACACGGTGGTCGGGCACGTGTGAACGAACGACCGAGGCGACACTGCGACCCATCCGCAGCGACATCACGTCTTTCAATACGGCCGCAGAAAAAGCACCTCCGACATCCATCGTGTCGGCCAGACCACCAACGCTGCGCCAAAAGAAAAATCGATCGGAAACGCCGTGCAATTGCTCACTCATCTTCAGGAAACGGCCGTACCCTTCGCCGCTGCTGGTCGATCCGGTGAAGTCATCGATGTTCTTGCGCATGGCCTCGGTGTCGGCGACCAGATCGAGCACGGTGTTTTCGCCGCCACTTTTGCAGTCGCCCTCGAAGAAACATCGCCACTGCGGATCGAGCGCCACCATCTCGATGTAGTCCTCCATGTTCTTGCCGGCTTCGGTGAAGACCTTGCGCAAGACACTGGGCAGGGTCAGGATTGTCGGCCCCATGTCGAACCGGTAGCCCTCGGCGTGATGGACAGCCGCCTTGCCGCCGATCCAGTCGTTCTGTTCCAGCAGCGTGACGCGATGGCCACGTGCGGCCAATACGCAAGCGGACGCCAGACCTGCCAATCCGCCGCCAATCACGACGACGTTGAGTGATTTCGAATCCGATGCAATCATGAGGCTCTTTCGAAGTTTTAGTGGCAGATGGAAAATTGCATTCAAGGTGTGGCCGGCGGTCGAGCGTCAGCGAGCCCCCGGAATTCTATTGGCTTGCGTCTGGGGGCTCGCTGACGCTCGACCACCAGCCACCCAATCATTGCGGATCAACCACTAAATTCGCGGAAGAACGCAATCATGAGGCTCTTTCGGTCACGAAACTTCTACATGTGTCTCTTTGGCGGGGAATCCTGCGGAGCGGATTTCTTTCCTGCCGCCACCATTTTTCCCAAGCCGCCGATCCGCTGGCCGAGCGATCCGGCATGCGATAGTTGTAGCGCGCCGAGCAAGGCCTGGGCACTAACGTTAGGATCAGGCTGCAAATGCGGAGCAAATCTTCCGCGTCGCAGGCTGATCACGGTAGGAACCGTCATCGCCAACAGCCCTTCGGCGCCGCGGGTGACGCCGAAACCACTGTCGCCACGACCGCCAAAGGGGAGTCGTGGATCGGCTGTCGGAAAAAGAATATCGTTGATCGCCACAGAACCGACCTTGAGCTCCGCGGCCAACGCGGTGGCCTCGCTCTCAGGGCCAAACACCGAGGCAGCCAATCGATAGCGGCAATCGTTGACGACTCGAACAGCGTCCGCGATTTGGTCGACGCGAATGATCGAGGTGACCGGCGCAAACAGGTCCGCAGAGGCAATCGAGTACTCCGGTTTGACTCGATCGAGGACAACAGGCGGCATGTGACCGGTGCTGCGCAGGGCGTTGGAGTCAAAGCACTGTAGTAGATCGATGGCGCCTTGGTTGATCGCAAGTTCGATCGTCTCGCAGGTGGCCTGCCGAGCGGCCGGATGAACGATGTGGGCCGGCGTCGAGGCAAAACGAAGTCGCAGGGCTTGGACCAAACGGTCCGCCATGGATTCTTCCACAATCAAACGCCGGGGGCCGATACAAGTTGCGCCGCTGTTGAAATTCAATCCGAAGCCGATTGCGTTGGCCGCTCGTTCGATCTCGGCACCCGGCATCACGATGACGGCATCACAACCGCTCAGTTCCATGATGGTTGGCGTTAGCGACTGAGCCGCCTGCTGGAGAACTTTGCGGCCGGTCGACGCGGCACCAGTCAATACGATCAAGTCGACGCCGGCCTCGATCGCTGCGATTGCGGACTCGCTGGAAGAATCAATTTGCTGAAGGTTCGCGTGGGGGATACCGGCTTCATGAAAAGCCTTTACCATTCTGCTGGTCGCCGCTTCCGATCCCATGGCGGGCTTGATCAGGACGCGATTGCCAGCGGCCAGGGCCTGGGATGCTTGCGCGCCGACAAGCAGCAGCGGGTAGTTCCAGGTTCCGATAATCAGCACTTTTCCGTGTGGATCACGACGCACAATGCTGTTGACACCCCACAGCCACGCAGGCCGGCCCCTCAATCCGTATCGTTTTTCGCGGAGGATCTTTGACCCGCACCGACCGATGAACCGGAGACCGCTGCACAGAGGCAACAGTTCCCCGGCGATCGTTTGGACGGGGTCGGTGCGCTGATCGCTAGCGCACAATCGCGTCAGCTCGTCAGCGGCATCGGTGATTTTCGCGGCAACGTCTGCAACGATCCGACAGCGTCGTTTCGTCCCGAGCAACTCCCACTCGTCACGGCCGCTATACTGTCGCATGAAAACCTTCGCTGTTCAGGGAAAGACGGGAGAAGCTCGATGTCTGTGAATCCAACCGACTATCCAGTATCGGATGTTGTCCGCAATCGTTGGAGCCCCTATCGGTTCGAGCCACGCGTGGTGGAAGACGACAAGTTATTGCAGTGCCTGGAAGCCGCTCGGTGGGCAGCGAGCAGTTTCAACGACCAACCGTGGTTCTGGATCATCGCTCGTCGTCAAGATAGCGCGGCGTTTGAGCGAATGATCGGATGCCTGATGGAGCCCAACCGAGCTTGGGCAAGCAATGCCGGTGCATTGTTGTTGACCGTGACACGTTCCTCGTTCGCATATAACGGCAAGCCCAATCGAGTCGCATTGCACGATCTCGGCCAAGCGGCTGCGCACCTGTCCCTTCAAGCGACTGAATTGGGGCTCCAGGTCCATCAGATGGCCGGCGTAAATCTGAGCTTGGTGAGGCAGGAATACGGGATTCCGGACGGGCATGAGCCGCAAACCGGGATCGCGATCGGGTACCCAGACACAGCGGAACCGGCGGATGATCTGGCCAGAGAATTGCACGAGCGAGAATCCGCAGCGCGGAAGCGAAAGCCAATCGCGGAGCAGGTTTTCAGCGATAAATGGGGGACTACAGCCGACTTTGTGCTCTGAGAATCAAGCAACTTTCGAGATTCACGCAAACCTGCGGCGAACGGTCAAAAAAGTCGAAGCACAATCATGTACACTAAGTTATTTGATATTTTGTGGCTCGAATTATGAGTACCGCGGCCGATTCAAATGCGGACTCGTACTTCAGAAGACGCTTTCCAACCAGGGAATACGTTGGAGATCGTGTTGTCGGCCCAACGTTTAGTACCAGGTCTGAGGTAGATCCTTCGTTTAACGGCAAGCCGCAGGCGACGGTGTCCCGCCAACACAGTCGCCTGCGGCTCGCCGTTGCACAATGAAGCCCGATTGATGTCGGCCATTTTACTAAAACGCGTTCACACGTTCGAGTTCAGAAACTTGACCCATTCCTCCTACAACTGCGAGTTAAGCGTCGGTGTCTGATCGTTGGACCTCTGGAATTGTGTACGCTGAGTTGAGCGACATCGGTATGCGCCGCGCGAACAACCAAGATTCTCTGGCCTGTTTGCCTGCAAAATCGGAAGAACGCTTTTGTAGCCGGGGTCATCTGTTTGTGGTCGCCGACGGGATGGGGGCGCACGCGGCGGGCGAACTGGCCAGCCGCATGGCGACTGAGAAAATAGCAATGCACTATTTTCGTTCGGCAGGCTCCGACGCTGGTGAGGCTCTTCGGTCGGCAGTGACCGAAGCGAACGCCGAAATCTATCAGCGGGGCCAAAGCAATCCTGAATTCCACAACATGGGTACCACGGCAAGTTCGCTGGTAATCTCATCCCAGGGGGCTCATGTTGCCCACGTTGGTGACTCACGCGTCTATCGGCTGCGGCAGGGAGTCCTTGAACAGCTGACTTTTGATCACTCACTCGTGTGGGAGATGGAGGCGAGTGGCCACACGGAGAACGGTTCGTGGGGCTCATCCATCCCCAAGAATGTGATCACGCGGTCGCTTGGCCCTAACGCGTCGGTCGAAGTGGATATGGAAGGCCCGTTCCCGATTGAGAAGGGTGATCGGTTTCTGATTTGCAGCGACGGACTGACCGGTCTTGTGGAAGACGTCGAGATCGGCACGTTGATGGACTGTCTGCCGGAGGACTTGGCAGTCCGAGTGATGGTTGACTTGGCCAATCTGCGTGGTGGCCCAGATAACACGACGGTCGTGATCGTTCGCGTCGATGAGGATCCACGGCATGGTTCGGGCAGCGCTAAACAGAAACGCGGCAAGACTCAAGCGGCTGTGACACCAGTGCTGCCGGCAACGGTGATCTTCTGTTTCCTTGGCGCGGCCGCGTTGGGTGTGCTGCAGTCATGGGGGCCGATGATCGTGGCAATCATCTTGGGGATGATCGCCGCGATCGTGACCGCCGTCGAATTCCAGAAGAATCGCCGTGCTCTGGCGCCCGTCAGCACCGCTTCCGGAGGAAAGGGGCCCTACCGACGATACGACGCCACGCCGACCAGTGAGCTGTATCAGCGACTTGGTGGGACTGTCCAGGCGTTGCGCGAGGCGGCGATCGACAAGAACTGGATGATGGATTGGAAAAAAGTCGATGAATTCCAGCGACAAGGTAGTGAGGCGATCAAGGCGAAAGACCCCAAAATGGCGATTCGCTATCAGGCCGAAGCGATCATCGAAACGATGAACCAGTTGCGCGAGCAAAATAATCGTGCCGCCAACGAAACGGCCATCGACTATTAGAGCTGAAACAACGAATTGACCATGAATCCCTGGAAATCCTGACCCGAAGGGTGAGTTTTGAAGTTGCGCGTTTCGCTAGTGCCGGAGGCACGGCAGCATGTAGCCGGGGCGCGAGCCCCAGGATTTGTAATCGAAAACGACCGAAAGCCCCGAAGGGGCGACAGCATTGTGACCGTTCCGTTTTCTGTCGCCGCTCCGCGGCTGATGGGCATCGTTCGTTCCGTTTTCCTGGGGCTCACGCCCCAGGCTAGATGCTGTCGCCGCTACGCGGCTAAAACGCGCAACTTCAAAAAGCATGAGCGAGGCCTGTTTTCGCGGTGTTTGCTCGCTTACGCTTTTAGGCTACGAAGCACAGGTCAATTCAAAAGTCCAGCACGAGCGACCGCATGGACTTATCATCGCCTTCTATGAACCGCCCTAACATTCTTTGGTACTGCACCGACCAGCAACGTTTTGACACGATCGGTGCCCTCGGTAATCCGCACGTGGTCACGCCAACGATTGATGCGTTGGTTGCCGATGGCGTCGCTTTTACGCACGCCTACTGCCAAAGCCCGATTTGTACGCCGAGTCGTTCCAGCTTCATGACGGGGATGTATCCGTCCCGTGTTCACAATACGCGAAACGGCAACGAGTCCTTTCCGGAATACCCGCCGGTGATCACGAAGTTGATCGCCCAATCGGGATACCACTGCGGGTTGATTGGTAAGTTTCATCTGCAAAGTTCCGGCCATCGCACCGAACCTCGCATCGACGATGGTTTTTCATACTGGGAATTCTCTCACGCGCCGCGGGACGATTGGCCCACAGGACACGACTACGCCGAATGGGTGCGCGGTCGGGGGGGTGATTTGGATGCGATGCGTGAAAGTGAGCAGCGAGTTGCCCCCGAGATGCACCAAACCACGTGGGCCAGCGAGTGCGCGATCGACTTTATCTCGAAGCAGCGCTCCGTCTCCAATCAGCGCTCTGGTACCGAAAAACCGTGGCTGCTGAACGTCAATATCTATGATCCGCACCCTCCCTTCATTCCTCCGAAGGTCTATGCCGATCGATTCGACCCGGCCGAAATGCCTGGTCCGCATTTTCGCGATACGGATCTGGATCAACAACGCAAACTCGCCACTCTCGATTTTCAGGACGAAGTGCGGACGCCCGAGCAGCACGACGCTCATCGGGTCCAGGCGTTGTACTATGCGATGATCGCGCAGATCGACGATCAGTTTGCCCGCATTTTGCGGGCGTTGGAAGAGAGCGGCCAGCGCGACAACACAGTGGTGATTTTCACCAGCGATCATGGCGAGGCGCTTGGCGATCATGGCCTGATGTTCAAAGGTTGCCGGTTTTACGAGGGCTTGGTCCGTGTCCCGCTGATCTTTTCTTGGCCCGGCAAGTTCGAGAGAGGTCTGGTCAGCGATGCGCTTGTCGAATTGCTCGATCTGTCGTCGACGCTGATCGAGCTGGCCGGCTTGTCTTGTCCCGACTACATGCAGGGAAAGAGTTTGCTACCGATTCTGTGCGGTCGCGCCGATCCGAACCAGCTACGCTCGAGCGTCCGCAGCGAGTATTTCGACGCGCTCGACCCGCAATTTACTGGTGGCAGCGGCACGTTTGGCACGATGTACCGAACCCGCAGAGCATAAGTTGTGCATGTACCACGATAAGAAACTGGGGGAACTCTACGATCTGGAGAATGATCCCTGGGAGTTTGAAGACCTCTGGGACGCGGCAAGTCACCAGCAGATCAAGCACCGACTGATTCGCGACGCTTTTGACGCCCACGTCGTGCTGACGACCGACATGGGTTCGCGTCGCATTGCACCAATGTGAACGAATTATCGTTTCAAGGCCTGCGGCAAATTGCAGCGGCCTTGAAAAGCCTTACACTGTCGTGGATGGAGGGTCGCTACAGACCGGCGGCCATGAGCGCTCCAAAGTCCTTTCACCCCCTGTTTCAAGGAATCGTCGGATGCGTCGTTCATTATTCCTCTCCACGTTTGCCGCATTGTTGGCGTTTTTCGCGCTGGCTGCTCCGTACCAAGGTGCTGATGCCGCGGAACTGTACGGCTTGACGCCGGGTACGGTTGAATTGAAATCGTCTGGCCCGTTGGCGTTCGGCCCATCCGGCGTGCTGTTTGTCGGCGATCCGATGGCGGCAAAAGTCTACGCCATCAATACCGAAGATAAGAAAGGCGACTCCTCGCTCGCTTACGAGATCGACGATCTATCGGCGAAAGCCTCTGCCGCTTTCGGTGGTGAAGATGTTTCTCTGACCGACCTGGCGGTGAACCCGGAAACCGGAAACGCCTTTTTGTCTGTGACTGCCGGCGGCAAAGCCGGGATCGCGAAAGTGACCCCCGACGGAACAGTGACCGCGTTGAACTTGGACAAGATCGCTAATTCGGTCGCGACCTTGCCCAACCCGCCCGAGGACAAAGAGGTCGAAGGACGTCGTGGCAAAACGAACGCTCGTAACAGTTCGATCACGGATGTGGCCTACACAGCGGGCCGCGTGCTGGTTGCTGGATTGGCGGCAGGTGATTCGCCCAGTGCCGTTCGTGAATTCGATTTCCCATTCAATGAATCGGCCGCGGGCTATCGCGTCGAGATCTACCATGCGGCTCACGGAAGGTCCGAAGATAGCCGGGCGATCGAAGCCTTTGTGCCGTTCAACATCGGTGGCGAACCGAGCCTGCTGGCAGGCTATACCTGCACACCGCTGGTGAAGATTCCGATCGGGAAGTTCAACAGCGAAAGCAAAATCCAAGGGACCACGGTCGCAGAGCTCGGAAACCGCAACACGCCACTGGACATTATCGTCTACAAACAGCAAGGCAAGGACTATTTGCTGATGGCCAACACCGCCCGCGGCGTGATGAAGATCAACACAGACAATCTGGACCGCGAGGAAGGTTTGACCGAGCCCGTTCGTGGCGGCGGCGTTGCCGGCCAAACGTACGAGACAATCGAATCGCTTCAAGGCGTCATCCAATTGGATAAGCTCGACGACACGCACGCGCTGATCGTCGTCAAGCAAGGCGACGGGCCAATGTCGCTGCGGTCCGTGGATCTCCCCTAACGATTGCCGCGGCGCGAGAAGAAGATTGATTGCAGCGGCCGAGTGAATCTCGGCCGCTTATTTTCTAGGTTCGTCCGCTAATTTAGTGGTTGATCCGCAATGATTGGCTGGCTGATGGTCGAGCGTCAGCGAGCCCCAGACGCAACCGCTCATTTTTCGTTTAACGGCAAGCCGCAGGCGACTGTTAAGGGCGGGCACAGTCGCCTGCGGCTTGCCGTTAAACGACCTCGCTGACGCTCGTTCGCCGGGCACCCCTTGAATGCAATTCCCCTTTTTCATACACGTTTTCAGACTCCCAACTCTGCCTTGGTGCGAATGACTCATGAAACACTTACTGGCCGCCTTATTGATGTTCAACTTTGCGTTGGCTTTCTCGCCCGCCGATGTGACGGGCGACGAGGGCATGTACCTGTTCAATGATCTTCCCGGTGAGCTGTTGAAGGAGCGGTACGATTTCGAACCGACTCAAGCATGGGCGGATCATCTTCGTCTCAGCTCCGTCCGATTCAACAGCGGCGGCTCGGGGTCGATCATTTCCAGCGACGGTTTGGTACTGACGAACCATCACGTCGCCAGTGACACGCTTCACAAGCTCAGTACTCCCGAGCGAAACCTGATCGACGACGGATACCTGGCGAAGAGGCTTGACCAAGAACTGAAGGCGCCCGATCTGGAATTGAATCAGCTCGTTTCGATCGAAGATGTGACCGAGCGAATCGAAAAGGCTGTTGATTCAAATGCTTCCGCCGAGGAGGCCGTGAAGCAGCGGTGCGCCGTGATCGCGAACATCGAAAAAGAGTCGCTTGAGAAGACCGGTCTTCGCAGCGATGTCGTGACGCTCTTTGGCGGAGCCAAGTATCACCTCTATCGCTACAAAAAGTATACCGACGTGCGATTGGTTTGGGCCCCGGAAACGGAAGCAGCTTTCTTCGGTGGTGACGCGGATAACTTCGAGTATCCGCGTTACAACTTGGACGCCACCATCATGCGGGTTTACGAAGACGGCAAGCCGGCGAAGTTTGAAAACTTTTTGCGGTGGAGCGACGAACCTTTGAGTGAAGGCGAATTGGTGTTCGTCAGTGGCAACCCCGGACGGACGCAGCGAATTTTTACGGTTGCGGCGCTCAAGTTCTTGCGCGACGATCGCATCCCCTACGTGCTGGACTATCTGCGTCGCAAAGAGATCTTGATGCAGCAGTTCAGCCTGGAGGGCAAAGAAGCGACCCGTCGTGCGCGCGACGAGTTATTCGGCATTCAGAATTCGCGAAAAGCCTACACCGGCATGCTGGCCGGATTACAGAATCCGAAGACGTTTGTTGCCAAGCAACAGCGGGAGGACCGTTTGCTGGAACAGGTGAAGCAAAACCCGGAGCTTGAAAAATTGGCGTCGGCGTGGGAGGAGATCGAGGCGATTCAAGCCGAGAAACGCGAGATGCTCGGTCAAACGGTCAGCCTGCGTTGCACGCTGTTCGACATCGCGCAACAGATCGTGCTGCTGGCCGCGGAAGACCAGAAGCCCAACGAAGAGCGGTTGCGGGGTTACAGCGACTCGTCTCGTGATTCGCTGCTTCAATCGTTGCTCAGTACAGCGCCGATCTATAGCGATTTGGAAACCGCCAAGCTTGCTGACGAGTTGGGGCGGTTGGTGGAATTGCGCGGTGCGGAGGACGCCTTGGTCGTCGAGGTCTTGCAGGGGAAAAGTCCCCGCGAGCGAGCGGCCGAGCTTGTCAACGGAACGAAGCTAGACGATGTGGCCGAGCGAAAGAAGTTGGTCGACGGTGGCAATGATGTGGTCACCGCCAGCGATGATCCGATGGTCGGATTGGCTCGCACGTTGGATGCGGAATACCGGCGGATTCGCGGGCAGACGGAGGCCATCGATGAGCGCGAGCGACAAGCTTATGCCCGCGTCAGTCAAGCGATCACGGCGATCGAGGGGACCGGTGGTTACCCGGATGCGACCTTTACGCTGCGATTGGCATTCGGCGCAGTCAAGGGCTACGAAGAAGACGGCAAGACGATCGCACCGACCACGAACTTCGCCGGCGCGTACGCGCACGCAGCCTCGCACGAAGGTCAGCAGGACTTCGACTTGCCCAAATCTTGGCTGGATGCAAAGGATCGAGTCGACTTGGATGCTCAGCTGAACTTCGTTTGCACGGCCGACATCATTGGTGGAAACAGCGGTTCGCCTGTCGTCAATCGCGAGGGCGAATTAGTAGGACTGATTTTTGACGGCAACATCCAAAGCTTGACCAGCGACTATCTGTACACGGACGAGCAATGTCGCGCGGTCAGTGTTTCCGGCGTGGGAATTATCGAAGCCCTACGTTCGATCTACGGAGCGAATCGGTTGGCCCGACAGATCGGTCGTTGATGTTGTTCGATTGACCGCGTTCCGTGCGTTATTGAGAATCGATCCAGCGAGGTTGTTTAACGGCAAGCCGCAGGCGACTACAAAGGGCAGACGCAGTCGCCTGCGGCTTGCCGTTAAACGAAGAACGAACGACCGTGCGGCGTGCAAACCGCCTCGAATTCCCGCGGTTTCCTGCCGCACGCCTCGATTCTTGGTGCTACGGTTCAACAGTGCGCGCTCGGTCGGCGCGCTGAATTAGCGGGATGAGAGAGTCGATTCATGTTTCGTTTGGGTGCAGTCAAGGATCCCCTGCGCGGTGCCGATGAGCTTCGTCGTTGGCGATGCGGTCGTATCGTCATGCAAGCGGGACGCTTGATTGAAATCCAACATCGCATCAAGTGCGGGCGCGTTTCGGTCGCCCAAGTCTGGTGGCAAGCCAAGTACGGTCGCAACGATGACGACATCTGCTGGCTTGATTACCACCAACCCTTTGGCATGCCAGGCTTTCTAACGCTCGACTACATTCGCTCGGGCACCTTGGCCGGTTACAAGTCGTTCATCGGTGCCTGTCACGTCTTGGACGAGGTCGCCAGGGTCCGCGGTACTTCGGCGATCGTTGCACACGTCACCAACGGCAACATCAGCGACCGCTTGTTGACTCGCCTTGGATGGCAGCGGCACCTGACGGACTGGAGCGGCAGACACTGGATCCGTCGATTCTACGACGGTTTTCCCCAATCAAATCTGCATCGGTACATCGCCGCTTGAAAGCGGTACGATCGCGAAGCAATCCGGTCATGCACCGGCTTGGACGACCGGTTGCGTATGACGATCGCTGCATAGCACCACCAGCAGGTTGGAAACCAGCGTCGCACGTTGCGCCGGATCCAAATCGACAATGTTGTCTCGCTTCAGATGCTCCAGTGCCATGTCGACCATGCCGACGGCTCCATCGACGATCTTTGTTCGAGCGGCAACGATGGCACCGGCCTGTTGTCGCTGCAGCATCGCCGCGGCGATTTCGGGCGCGTACGCCAGATGGCTAATCCTGGCTTCCAGCACCGTCACCCCAGCATCGGAAAGACGTTCCTGGATGTCCTCGCGAAGTCGGTCACAGATCTGTTCGGTGCTGCCCCGCAACGACTCTTCGTGGTCTTCACTATCGTAAGGGTATCGAGACGCTAAACTGCGCAGCGCCGCCTCACTTTGAACCTCGACAAAGTCCTCGTAGTCGTCGACCTCGAATAACGCCTCCGCGGTATCGGTGACCTTCCAAACCACGACCGCAGAGATATCGATTGGATTCCCGTCTCGATCATTCACCTTGGAAGGCTTCCCGGAGGATCGGGATTTTTGTTGCACGATCTGGCCAGCCGCATCCTTTTTCTCCGGCGAGGTGGACGATCCAGTTTCAAAGTTGCGAACTCGCAAGCTGACTTTCTTCTTGGAGTAAAACGGATTCACCCAAAAGAAGCCTGATTCCGTCACGGTCCCTTTGTATTCGCCAAAGAGCAACAGCACGCGAGAGTCATTGGGGGCGATCGCCATGAGGCCAAACAGCGAGATGAGACCGATCGGAACTGCCAGGATTGCTAGGAAAATCAGCAAACCACCAAATGCACCGCCGATGGCAGCTGAAATGACGATCACTGGAATCGCTCCAAGCGTCAAAGCAAGGGACACAAACAGTGGCTTCCAGCCGGGCTGGGGAACAATTGTCTTTTCTTTCACGTTTCTTCTCCATCTTGGATTCGGGATACTCTGTGGGCCGAAATCTGACCGATCTGGGGCGCCAAATCAATAGAAAAGCAGCGTTTGTTCGTATTTCAGCATCGATCCAGAGAGTTTGTTTAACGGCAAGCCGCAGGCGACTGTGTCTGCCCTTCGCAGTCGCCTGCGGCTTGCCGTTAAACGAAGGATCCATTTGGAACTCGGTCCTGAGTGCGGTCACGATAAACAAGTCAACTAGGCCGCACTACTTCGCTCGAGCGATTCTGATTCTTCTACCTCGACGTCGCCGCTCGTCTTGCTGCGTCGCGCGGGCCATGTTGCGACCGCGACGTCGAGTAACAACAACAGCAGCGCTGGAACCAAGAACCACTGGAATCGTGCTTCGTAACGGTTGATCTTCGCGGTCTCGAATTCCGTTTGCTCAAGATCGGCGATGTAGCCGTGATAGACGTCCGCCATGTTGACTTGCTTGGTCCCGGCCGGAATGTAGGCTCCGCCAGTTTCTGTTGCCACCTGTGACAAGGTTTCGCCATTGAGCTTTGACCAAACCTGTTCCCCTTGATGCTGCAGATAGCCACGAGTGCCGGATGATTCAACTGGAATCCGAGCGCCTTGCTCGAGGTCACCCAGGCCGATGGTGAAGATTCGAACGCCCTGTTCTTCTCTGACGCGGCGTGCTGCTTCGACCGGTTCACTCTCTTGGTCTTCGCCGTCGGTGAGCAGCACGATTGCCTTATGTTCATTGGCCTTGTTCAGGAACCCACGGGTCGCACCGATGATCGCGTCGCCCAAACGTGATCCACCGCGAGCGATCAGGTGTGGACCGACGTCGTCCAGCGACTGCTTAAAGTCATCATAGTGGCTGGTCAGCGGAATTTGTTGGCGGACTTCGCCGGCGAAGAGAGTCAGCCCCACGCGGTCGCCGGCCATTTCGTCGATCGTGTCCTTGATCATCTGCTTGGCTCGCTCCAGTCGATTGGGTGCCACATCCTCGGCAAGCATGCTCCGCGAGACATCGAGCACAAACATCACTTCGATCCCCTTTTGCGGGATCATGCGTTGCACTTGGCCCCATCGGAAATCAACGATACAGGCAACCAGCAGCGTCATCGTGGCCGCCCCCAGCAACCCCGATACCAGCCCGCGCCAGACGTTTCGCTGCGGAAAGACGCGGTCGATCATGTCGGCACTGGCAAACCGCGCGGCTGCTCGCCGGTTCCATCCAATCGATAAGAACAAAAGCGCAACGATTACCGCGACCAGCCACAGCCAGTTGACGTTGCTAAAATTGCCGAGTTCGATTTCGCTCATCGTTGCTTCAAGTCAGTTGTCGAAGGATCGTAAAGTTCAGGATCGCCCGCGCCGCTAGCAGCAGTAGCGCGACTAGCAACAGTGCGGGAACCTGGTATCCGCCCAATCGAACCGTTTGCACAGCGAACTCGCGATAGTCCACAAACTGCTGCGTTTCGACTTTCGTTTTCTCCAGCTGGTCAATTTCGTCGTAGATCGATTCGAGTGACCTGGTGTCAGTAGCGCGAAAGTACTCTCCGCCCGTTTCATCCGCGATTGCTCGCAGCGTCTTCTCGTCAATGTTGACAGCGACATACTGAACCATCACTTGGCCACTACGAGAGCGGCCAACCGGATAGGGTGCGCGTCCCTTCGTGCCGACGCCGATGGTGTAAATTTTGACGCCCATGGACTTGGCCAATTCGGCGGCCTGCATCGGATCAATTTCACCGGCTGTATTCTCGCCGTCGGTCAACAGAATCACGATTTTGCTCTTGATTTTCTCTTTCTGTCGCTCGTCCAGCGAACTGAGCTTGTCGATCGCCAAGCTAATCGCGTCGCCGATGGCGGTTCCATCTTCGCGTCGCTGCGTCACGATTTGGGTATTCTCCAGCTGGGCGATCAAGAACGCGTGATCGAGTGTCGGTGGAGTAATCGCATCGGCGTAGCCCGCGAACGTGATCAATCCAATCAAATCGCTGATCCGGCCGCGTAACACGCCAGCTTGATCAATATCTTCGTCGCCAGCGACGAACTTGGCTGCAACATTTTTGATCGCGGTCAGTCGATCAACGTTCCTTCCATCAATCTGAAAGTCGAGCGCTTGCATGCTGCCCGATCGGTCCACGACCATCTCAATGGCGATGCCCTCAGAGTTGATGATGGTTTGCTCGCGGCCATGACGGGGCCGTGCCAGCGACACGATCATCAAGGTCAGCGCACACAGCGTCAGTCCCGGCGGCAACCAGAGCAGTCGTTGCCGCCAGGTTGGGCGAACATCCCAATCGGCAATCGCAGAACTGAAGGACACCGCGTTTTCGCGACCAGCCGTCCACAATCGCCAGCCGACCAGCGGGACCAGCGGCAACAGAATCAAGAACCAAGGGTGGTGAAACATCAGGCAGGCTCCTGGTCGTCGGTACGATCCGAAACTCCACTCGTTTCCCGAATGATCGCCCGCATCGCATCAAAGGGTGATTCACTGTCTGCGTTTCCCAAACGCTGCCTTCCCGAGAACTTCAATTCATCGGAATGGCGCACGAACTGCTTCAGCCGTTGCTTTGCCGCTTGCGGGCATGCGGAGCTGGCCAGATGGTCGACGAGTTCTTCGCTTGAAAAGGAGGTCGCAGGAAACGCCAGTTCAGCCTCCAGGTACTCGCGGAGCACGGTCGACAATTGCGAATAAGCTGAACCGACGTCGACTGATTCGCGTTTGTGTTCCGATTCGATGCGATCCACTTCGCCCAGTGCCCAGCGACCTGGCGGCGGTCGTCGCCGGCGCCGTGACCACAGCAGCAAGCCGGCAGTCGCGCACGCCAGCAACGTGGCACCCATCGCCAACCAAATGCGATTCGATCGAGCAACTTCAGTTGGCGGCAATTCCGCGATGTCTTTGATGTCGCGAAACTGCTTCGGGTCCTCGCTCTCCTCGAGGACACTGATGACTTGAACGGAGATCGGTTCGCTCGTCAGCGATCCGTCACGCGCATCTGCCGCGACCGCAATGCTCTCGGGTAATCGATAGAGAACTTCGAGCGGTGGAATCTTCAGCTCGCCGCTTTCCAGCGATTCCAATTCGATTCTTGCCGTCGAGCGTCGCGTCGCCGTCGCTGCCTCGAGCGGCAGATCGCGAACCGTGTCCGTCGCGATCACGGCAAATTGACCGAGCGTTTCGCCGACCAACGGAAAGGTGATCAACGTGCCGTCGGGCGCGTCGACTTGCACTCGCAGGATGATCGGATCGGCGATCCGTGTTTCCGCTCGATCCAACTCGACCGTCATTTCGACCGGCCCGTCAGCAACAACTTGACGCAGCAAGGTCGGCTGCTCCGCCGCAGCCAAATGCGGCGATGCGCAGAGAATGAAAAAGAGGCAGCTCCAGTAGGCCAGGCCCCGCCTGCAGACGCCTGATGACTCTGCCTTCACCTTTGCGTCTCCCGTCGGTGGAAGAATCGCTGGAGAGGTTCGACGTAGTCCTCGCCGGTGGAAATCCGAATCGGCTGCAGACGCAGTTTCCTGAGCATCGCATCTCGCGCTTCGGCTTTCGCTTGCATCATCACTCGGTAAGCGTCGCGGTGTCGCCGACTGGAGCTGTCGATTGCTACCATCCTCCCCGACTCGGCGTCACGCAGCCGCATCAATCCCACATTGGGCAGTTCGCTTTCACGGCGATCGGTGATCACCATCGGGATGACATCATGTTTCCTTCGCGTGACACGCAGCGTTTTTTCGAAGTCGGTGTCCTGAAAATCGCTGATCAAGAACACGACCGACCGTCGTGATGCGGTTCGATTGAGATGCTCGAGTGCCGCGCGCAAATTCGTTCCTCGCCCGATCGGCTGGCAGTAAAGCAGTTCACGAATCAATCGCAGCACGTGCCGCGTCCCTTTTCTGGGTGGCACCGACTTCTCAATCTGGTCAGTGAACAGAGTCAGACCGACTTTGTCGTTGTTCTTGATCGCACTGAACGCCAACGTTGCCCCCAATTCGGTCACCAGTTCCCGTTTGGTTTGAGTCTGGGTGCCGAAATCTTGCGAAGCACTCAAGTCCACCAACAACATCACCGACATTTCGCGTTCTTCGCGAAACAGCTTTACGAACGGCTCGCCGGCTCGCGCGGTCACGTTCCAATCGATCGTGCGGACATCGTCTCCGACCTGGTAGGGCCGAACCTCCTCGAACTCGATACCTCGCCCCTTGAAGGCCGAATGCCACTGGCCCGCAAGTAGGTTATCGACGATGTGCGACGTATGGATTTGGATGCGGCGAATCTTCCGCATCACTTCGCGTGGAATCATTGATCAACTTGCCTTACCGCACAGACCATTGTCGTCGTTTGCTCGGCGTTTAGGGACAATACCGTTCGTATTTCACTATCGATCCAGCGAGATCGTTTAACGGCAAGCCGCAGGCGACTGTGTCCGCCTCAAGCAGTCGCCTGCGGCCTGCCGTTAAACGAAAAATGAACGGTATTGCGTTTAGGGAACTGGAACGGCGCGGAGAATTTCACTGATGATGTCCTCCGACGTTTTTTCTTCGGCCTCGGCCTCGTACGTAATGACGACGCGATGTCGTAGCACGTCCATGGCAATCGATTTGACGTCCTGCGGTGTCACGTAGGCGCGGCCGTCGAGGAACGCGTTGGCTTTGGCCGCCAGCGCCAAGTTGATCGTGGCTCGCGGAGAGCCGCCAAACTGAATCAGCTCATCGAGTGCCAGGTTGTAGGCCGCGGGATTGCGCGTCGCCATCACGAGGTCGACAATGTACTCCTGGACCTTTGTGTCGACGTGAATTCGATCCACCAGGTCGCGTGCCAGAAGAATCTCTTGCGGCGATGTGACCGGTTGGACATCGATCGTGGGGCGAGTCTTTGACATCCGGTCCAGGATGCGAAGCTCTTCGTCGCGACTCGGGTAGTCGACGACCACTTTCATCATGAAGCGATCCATTTGGGCTTCCGGCAAAGGGTAGGTCCCCTCCTGCTCGACCGGGTTCTGTGTCGCCATCACCAGAAAGGGTTCATCCAGCTGAAACGTTTCGCTGCCAATCGTGACCTGACGTTCTTGCATGGCTTCCAACAGCGCACTTTGCACTTTCGCCGGCGCACGATTGATTTCGTCCGCCAAGATCAGATTGGAAAAGATCGGGCCTTTTTGAACGACGAACTCCTGGCTCTGCGGCCGATAGACCTGCGTTCCGATCAGGTCCGCCGGCAACAAGTCCGGCGTAAACTGCAGTCGTTGAAAATCGGTATGGATCGCTTTGGCGAGACAGGCAACAGCCGTCGTTTTCGCCAATCCCGGAACCCCCTCGATCAACAAATGGCCGTTTGCTAGCAATCCAATCAGCATGCGGTGGATCAATCCTTCCTGGCCCACAATCGTCTTGCCGACTTCGTCGATCAACCGTCGAAAAGGTTCGCTATGTCGCTGGATCTCTACCGTCAGCGTGGTGATCGGATCGTGATGAGGCTCGGTTGCGTCAGTCATTTTCCTCCAGTTCCTTCGAGTTGTTGTTGATTGACAGCAATTGCGGGCTATCGAGAGCTTCCAGCTCAGAAGCGATTGAAATCGCACGATTCCATCACCCTCCCGCCTGCGGAAGGGTTAGACGCGGCAGCGGCCGGGAAGGGGGAAAGCCCATTACCAGTGGACAGTCTACAGTTTCCAGAAAGAACTTTGTAAGCCGTTCTTCTCGCTTACGACTCTCCACTGTTAACTGCCGACTGTCTCCGCCCTCTCCGGGCCTTCGAGCCCGACTCGCCCGCAGGGAGAGTGAAGTAAGTTGTTGCGAAGCAACGACTTAAGAACAGCACGATCGCCTCGGGGAGGGGGACGCGCGGAAAAGCACCCGCTTCGTTTTGCATTTCCTCGCCTCGCCATATTCCACGCTGCCGTTGACCCAAACAGGCTCGGCTTGTTAATCGCTCTTTATCAATCGCCCGGTTTTCTGCTCGCGGAAGACCGGCACCCACAAAATGCCAGTCACTACCCACGGTGAGCGAACAACATTCCCGCCGAATGCCGATCTGCGCGACCCTCGCGTATGGGTGCGTCGTTGCGCTCAGCGGATGCAGCAATCGTGCTCACACCGATCTCTATCAGCAGCGGATGGCCAGCGAAATCCGAGTCCTTGAAGACCAACTCTACGACGCCGATTACCAGAATCGCGTGCTTCGTGACGAACTCCAGCGATGCAAGCCGTGCGCAGAACCTGTAGACGCCGCGAAATCATCTGGGGTCGAGTCGATTGCCCCGTCACGCGATTCGCGACCCGATTCGAGATCTGATTGCGATCCGATTCGAAGGGGGACGAATCCTCCGGCATGGATGACGGCTTCGATTCGCTCGATGATCTCGAGTTGCCGGACTTGGACGAAGGGGAGCAAGTCGACCCCGATGCGCTCACCGATCCAGTCGCTCCGATTCCCGACGACAACACAGACGGCGAGGATCTGCTTGCTCCGTTGCAGCCCGCGCCGGGAGGTCCGGAGCCGCCAAGTAAACGTGACACCGAAGTCCCTCAAATCGATCCCGGCGAGATCTTGCCTCCGCCGGGTGCCGACGATGGTGGTCTGCCAAAACCGCCAGGGCAAATCAAACTGCCCGATTCGGTTCAGGCAGCGTCGGGAGTTCCTGCGGCACTTCGGATCCACCCTGGTCTCTCTGGTGGCCAACGTGTCGAGGAAAGCATCGACAACATGACGATCGTGCTGAACGTCGTCGACCGACTCGGCAAGCCGGTGAACCTCGACGATTTTGATATCGACGCTGATCTTTCGATCGTGATCCTCGATCCGGGCCTTGAATCTTCTGAAGCCCGCATCGGTCGCTGGGATTTTACGACACGGCAGGTCGCAACGTTCGTACAATCGGATCCTATCAGTGGGCTGCATGTACCGATCAAGTGGCAAGACAAACAGCCAAGCGGCGAGGAGATAATCGTTCACGTTCGGCTTCGCGCCGAGGATGACGAAATGCGCTGCGAGGGACGATTGAAAGTCCTCAAACAAACAGCGATCACCCAGTGGACACCGCGCGGCGACGAGCGGAAACGCTAAGGATCGCGTCGGAAACAAATCCGGTTCTCATGTTTAACGGCAAGCCGCAGGCGACTGCGTCCGCCCACGTAGTCGCCTGCGGCTTGCCGTTAAACGAAGTCGCCTGCGGCTTGCCGTTAAACGAAGTCGCCTGCGGCTTGCCGTTAAACGAAAGTCGCCTGCGGCTTGCCGTTAAACGTAGTCGCCTGCGGCTTGCCGTTAAACGTAGTCGCCTGCGGCTTGCCGTTAAACGAAGGATCCATCTCACGCGATCCCTGCAGGCTCGCTGGCTCAACTCAAAAAGTATCTTCATGTCTGTCGTCTCTTTTGTTGGCGGTACCGCTGTCTTGCCTGACCGACTGGTCGAAAACGGTGTTGTCGTCTGTCGTGATGGAAAGATTACCTATGTCGGATCTGCCAAAAATCGGATCCCCGCGACATCGGAACTGATCGACGCACAGGGCGGCTTCGTTTGTCCTGGGTTCATCGACATCCACATTCATGGCGGCGGCGGCGCCGACGTGATGGATGGAACGGCGGACGCTGTGCAAACGGTCTGCCGGGCGCACGCCAAACACGGCACGACCACAATCTTTCCCACCACAAGTACTGGCAGCGAGTCGCAGATCCACGCAATGCTCAGCGCCTGTAACGACGCCCGAGATCGTTGGCTGATCGACTCAGGATCGCGAATCGGCGGCGTGCATCTTTATGGTCCCTATTTTGCCAGGGACAAAGTGGGTTGCCACAACGAAGCGGAGTGCCGCGCGCCTGTGGCGAGCGAATTTCGCCCCTACTTCAAGAGCGGCATCGTCAAGGTCGCGACCTGTGCAGCCGAGCTCCCTGGGGCGGCTGCGTTTTATCGGCAAGCCTCGAAGTCCGGCTGCCTCGTCACATGCGGGCATTCCAACGCCAGCTGGTCCGAGATGGCTGCAGCGTTCAAGTCGGGCATGCGACATGTCGATCATTTTTGGTGCGCGATGAGCACTGTACCGTCGATTCGCAGTCGACTTGGCGTGCCGATGCAGGGCAGTATGCTGGAATTCGTCCTCGCCAATCCGGAAATGAGCACCGAGGTGATCGCCGACGGACAGCACCTCGCACCCGAATTGTTGCACTTCGCATGGAAGATGAAGACGTCCAAGCGTCTGTGCCTGGTTACCGACTGCAATCGTGCACTCGACATGCCGCCGGGCCGATACCGGTTTGGACCAAAGGCGAATGGCGCCTGGTTTACCAGTGACGGAAAAGTCGGCTGGGCCAACAAGGAATCTCTCGCCAGCGCTGTCACGGGGATGGACCACATGGTCAAGACAATGCATCGCTCCGGTAACGTTCCCCTGGAAGAGGCGGTCCGCATGGCAAGCCTGACGCCCGCCGAGCGAATTGGGATCGATGATCAAGTTGGCAGCCTCACCAAAGGCAAACGTGCCGATATCGTCGTGTTGAGTCGGCAGTTGCGCGTCCGGAGCGTTTACATCGAAGGCCAGCCGTTCCCACCACATCGTGACCTGGTAGGTTGAAATCGCACTAATACTGGCCCGTCTTCGATTGCCGGCATTCGTAGGTCAGGCCCTGGAGAGCGTCCGGCTTAGGATGCCGGTTGTGATGAGATTTGGGGAACCGCGGAGCGGTGAAAGAGGGTAGCCTGGGGTGAACCAACGAGCGACAGCGAGGCTGGTGTAACCCCAGGTAAGCGAACCCGAAAGAACCTTTCCCCCGCGGCGTTTCGGCGGCGTAGCCGCCGAAACGCCGCGGGGGAAAAATGTCGTGGGGCAACCGCAACCTGGGGCTGCGGTTGCTCGCTTAAAGCTCGCACCCTGACCCCAGGCTACACTCTTCCGCCGCTCCGCGGCTGTCCAATCGAGTGATGTACTTTTTTCTCGGTGCCTCTACCAAACGACGAGCGTCGGAAGTCCTAACAAAAACGGAACGGCTAAGCCGGACGCGATCCCTGTCCTGGCAGTCTGACGTATACAGTTTGTCGCCAGGACAGGTTCTGGCCTACGCCGACAATTGGTTCCTGACCCCTGGTAACCACGGAAAGTTGAAAATGTGCTAGCTGCGTCCAACCTTCTTCAGCAACAATTTGATGTTGCTGCGAACGACGGTATTGTCCGGAGCCAATTCGGACGCACGATACGATGCGGCCAGCGATTCTTCATAACGCTCCAGCTTCAACAGCACAGCACCGAGCATTTGATACGAGTAGGCATCGTGCGGATCCAGTCGAACCGCTTCGCAAAAATGCAGCTCTGCCTCCTCGTAGCGAAGTTGATCATAAAGCAACGCAGCCAGTCGCCAGCGGGCCTGATGATTCCTCGGTTCGAGTTCAACAACCTTCTCCAAGAGCTGCGTTGCTTCTTCGTCGCGGCCGTTGATCGCGCAATTGACAGCCGCGTAAAACATGCTCTCCGGGTCTTGATTCAGTGATGTTTTTGATCGCAAACGAACTGCTTGCTCCGCGAGAGGTCCAGCCTCTTCTTGTTTGCCAGCCCAACTGAGGACCTGTGCCAAGTTCGTCAGGGCACGCGTTTGAAGCTCCACGTCAATGCGGGACTCGATACGCCGCGACACCAGAGCAATTGCCTCTTCGCCCCACTGCCGACTTGGCGTCACCGTACCCCCGCGAGTCATGGCTTCGACGATGGCCAGGGCAAGCAGCCGATGAGCCGCGATCGAAGGATGCACATGATCGAGGAAGTACTCTCGTCCGGGGGAACAGTGTCCGTAAGTCTCGAGACAGTCATTCATCAGGATGCCATCGAAATCCACCAAGGGAACTCGATCAGAGACCGCGGTCTGCTCTACCAAACGCTGGATGCCAGGGATCGCGCGAAGCGGGCAAATGTCGTTGTCGATGGCACGTTGAAAGGAAACTCGGGCTTCGGCGAATCGCTGCTGATCCATCAGCAGTCGCCCCAAACGGAAATGCAAGTCCGCGTGGCCGCTGTCAATCTCGACTGCGGCTTTCAGTATCGCTAACGCCTCCTTCGTGTTGCCCTCCGCCGCAAGCTCGGCGGATGACTCAAACAGCTCGGACCACTGCTGACGTTCTTCATCCTCCAAATCTGCGTGATGCATGCTCTTCAGCGGAGAAAAGTCCTTCAGGTTCGCAGCGGGTGTCACCAGCAGCACGTCCGCTCCAGCCGAGCGTGCCGTCTGGACCATCCGTTTGAGGTTGAATTCGAAATGCTCAAGAATCTGTGACCGAAGTCGATCGTCCCTCTGGTAAGCGTCCGGGCCAACCGAGTGGTCCAGGATCGCATCGACTTCCGCAGGCAACATGGAACGGACTTCGGAATTCGATGGCTCCGATGTCAGCAAACGATGAGCAAGGGAATAGGTCCGGCTTCGATGAAGAGCGGCCGTCGCACGTCGCAAGGCTGGCGACAAGGCAGTCTGATCTCGATACGTTCGTTCTTCGAGGAACTCGTTGTGACCTGTGTAAATGATGAACAGGTCGGGCGAGTACTCCAAGAGCTCCTCCATCACCGAGGCGATCCGGTAGCTTGCGTAACTGATGCCGCCGGCGTTGATGATCTCCCAATGTCGCTCAACGTCAGCAAGCGGCAGCAGTTCGCGGAGCCAGCCAACATAGGAAGTCCTGTCATCGTAGGGCCGGCCAAATGTTGTTGAGCCGCCGAGACAGAAGACGCGGAAAGTGTTCGCCGGCTTGTTCTTTGCGAATCGCTGGGCGTTGAAGAAGCTCAGCTTGTTGCCCGCGGTCTGCATCCATGGCTGACCGTCGTCGGCTCTTTTCGACAAACAGCGGGATGCTCGACTCGAAGCCCACGTAGGGATCTTGATCCACCAGCGTTGACTGGACATCAAAGGCTGCGAGCAAGCACTCCAGCAAGACGAAGAACACGCACGTTACCAAGAGGCTGAAGATCGCCTTTTTCCGATAAGTAAGTGCCGTCTTCTTTGGTCGCATCTTGACCATCAGAGCCTGTCTCCCGCCATCAAATCCCTGTTGCTTCACACCAGCGTACACGACCAATCGCTCGCTCTCCTTTCTGATCAGCCAGGAACTATTAGCAGCAGTCAACCGATGCTCGACAGCCCTCCGATATAACCGCTGCAACCGATACAATCTGTCACTTGTGGGGCCGTTGAAATGCTAACCGCGAAGCGGTTTTCAGGTATTCCGGCGGTGCGCTGCGCGACCGCCGGCTAATCGCTTGCGATCCCTTCGGGATAAAGATGCGGGTAACACCAAGGCCTGAGAGCCCGACTCTCCCAGAGGGAGTGTGAAGTTGTAAGCTGGTGCTCTCCAACGCGTGGTGGTTGATGTGGCAGTCTGTTGGCCGACGAATCGTTGCAAGCGAAACCCCACGAATGCGTTGCGTCATGATTCGCCGTTGGCATGAATAATCCGCGGCTAGCGCTGTCGGCTCACGAAACATTAATGCTTGCCTGCGTACTGCTCAAGCGCAGCCATCAAGCTTGCGATTCGCGACTGCAGTTCGGCGTGTAGTTGGTTAACATCTTCCAGCTTTCCAGCTCGTCCGGCGGACTCCAGGCGTTCGGCTGCGGTGATTGCGTCGCGGGCGCCGAAGATTGCCACTGAACCCTTCAGGGAATGTGCCGCTCGCTGCATGGCATTCGCATCCAGCTGTGCGACTGCGGCATCGATTTGACTCATCAGCCGCGGCGTTTCTTCCAACATCATGCTGACCACGTCGGCCATCAGCTGTTGGTCCCCTCCAACATTGTCCATCATCACGTCGAGATTCAACACGCGATCGAAAGCTGGTGGAATGGCTGTGGCACCTGTGTTTGCCGCTCCCAACGGCCTCTGCGGCGGGGTGAGAACCGACAGGAGCATTTTGTTTCAAGAAGACCTCCTCAATTTTGGCCAGCAATTCGGAACTCTTGCTCGTCTTTCGAATGCATATGATCCGCGCCGATGCGCGGCCGCGATCGGCAAATTCCTCCGTCTTTTCGCCGGAGTAGAGAATGATGGGAAGGTCAGCGAATTGTTGCATTTGCCGCAGCTCTGCACAAACCTGATAGCCGTTCTGATGCGGCATGTTGACGTCAAGCACGATCAGATCGGGCGGACGCGAGCGAGCCAAACGGAGAGCCTCCTCCCCGGTCGCCGCTTGAATCACGTCGTGGCCGGCGGCGGCAAGCTTTCGCGAAAACAATAGTCGCAGTGCGCGATGATCGTCGGCGAGCAAAATGGTCTTGCCCACGGGTTGCTTGTGAATGTGCTCGCCCACCTCGTCAGTTCGCGTGATCAAAACGAGCGTGTCGTCCAGGTGCATGACGGTGTCGGGAGTCGGGTTGGCTTGGAACGACCCATCGCGGCGCTCGACGCCGGCAACTGCCGATCGCCCCCATTTTGTCGAGCACGTTTGCCACGCTTGTCGGCTCTTCAGACGTGTGCCGATAGACGGCTAACCGCAGACCCATCACGCTGGCCTGCGGCGTGGCCACGTCGACGGACGAGGACGCACCAGCTTGTTGTTTGACCAATTCTGCAATTTGCCGACCGCTGAGTTTGACGGGCGAGACGACAATGTCCGCGCCGGCTCGAAGAATACGATCCTCGACACGTGAATCCTCGCCGCGGGCAATGATGAAGATTTGCGGATTGAGTTCCCGCGCGGCCAGCGAGATGAATAGGTTGTCGGCATCATCGGCAAGGACTGCGATCACGCCGACCGCCTGTTCCACGCCCGCTTCCTTCAAGGAGCTATCGGCCGTCGGATGTCCCCTGACCAGCGCGTGACCGTCACGTTTGATCGCCGCCACGGACAACTCGTCGTCCGTGACAACCACGAACGGCAAATGCTGATCCTTCAGCTCATCGCAGATCGCGCCGCCGATCTCGCCGTAACCGCAAACGATGTAGTGATTCTTCATTTGCCTTATCCTTCTGCTCATCTGCTTTCTGGTAATGACGCCGACACCCTCAAGCTCACTCTGCACGATCAGTCTGGCAAACTGCGTCGCGAACGCGACAACTGCGCCGAAACCGCAAAACACAAGTGCGACCGTGAAATAGCGGCCCGGCACTGACAGCTCATGCACCTCATCGAACTGGGTTGGCGTGATCGCAGTGACCGTCATGTAGAACGCATCACTGACCGTGATCTCATCCTCGATGATCAAGTAGCCGCCCGTGCCAATGGAAAGAACCAGCGCGACAAATACCAAAATGGGGAGGATGTAGCGGGCCGACTCTTTCATCATGCTACCACTACCGGTCGGTTCGCTCGCTATGAATCCCACGACAAGCGAATTGTCAAGACTACTCGACCTTCTTTTCATCCGGACGCAGGTCACACAGTTGCACGTCGGCAAAAAACGCTTGCGACTCCTCCGCGTCCGCCGTTTCGCTGCCGTGCACGACGAGTCGGATCGCACTGCCATCTCCGACCCGTTGAATCGGCAAAGTGCCCAATAATTTGTCTTCGAGAAAGACGTACCAATCCGTCGGTTGCCGCTCGATATGGATCACATGATACCGATCGTACACCGTTGGCAATGCATCGGACTTGCGAGTCACGTCGAGCCGGCCGAAGTCCGATAACTTTTCGCCGAGCTGATTGCCCGTCCCTGACATCCGCAAGCAGCCTCGAACGTCCGTGGGATCGGCGGGATCAAAGGCAAAGTCGATATCAACAGGTCCGCTACCGACCTGCAACCATACAAACAGGTTGATACGCGGGTTCGGTGTGTCGGGAATTTTCCTGGTCAACGCGCCTTGCCGTGTCGTGCATGCGATCGCAGTGGATGAGTCGGGTGCTTCGACCGTATTCCACGCTCCGACCATGGAGCCGCCGACATCCCAACCAGTGAGCGTTACACCATCGAACAGCGGCGTGTTTCGTACGACACGGGTGTGAGTTCGGGCCCCTCGTTTTGTTGAACCGAAATTCGTGAATCCGATGACCACGGCGAGAGCTGCCAGAAAAATGCTGCAGCGATCGGCCATCGAAACCGACTCGCTTTCGGTACCACCGAGGATTTGGTGAGTTCAATGGTTTGCGACATCGTCGCGGCGACCGGATCGTGCCGGATGCCGGCGCTGGCGAGACGACTTCATTTGCGATCGGACTCGGCCGCTCCACTGTTGGTTGTTCACTGATAGAAATGCGACCCGGGGTGTCGGAAGTGGACCCGTCACCGGTTCCCACCGGCAAAACAGAAACCGGGCCACTCAGCGAGTCGATTGCTTGAATCAGTTGCTCGTAGTTCTGCGGACGTCGGTTCGGATCGGGATCCAGCAAACCCACCAGCAGCCGCATTTGATCTTCCGGTAAGACGACCGGAAGAGCGGATAGATCGACGACCAGCGGTTCCGATTTCTGTCGGTACAAAGCCGCGACATTGTTGCCTTGGAAAGGTGGTGTACCAAACAAAAGATGCCACGCGGTCGCGCCCAGAGAGTAGATGTCGCTGCGAAAATCGACCTGCCGACCTCCAAACTGTTCCAGCGACATGTAGGCGGGGCTGCCCATGACCTTGTCACCGGTCGTCAGCTTTCAGTTGATCAGAGCTTTGATCAGCAAACATCGCCAAACCGAAGTCAGTGATCTTCACGATCTCGGTTCCACTTTGCGAGCCTTCCGGCGGTGGCAACAGAATGAGATTCGCCGGCTTGATATCGCGGTGAATCAGATTTTGACGCAGCGCGTGCAGCAGCCCCGAGGCGACTTGTCGAACGATGGACCACACCTCTTGGGCGGGCAAATATCCTCGCTGGCGGATTGCCTGTTCGCAATTACGTCCCGGCACGTACTCCATCGCGAAGTAATAGCGACCTTCGTGCTTGCCGAAGTTCAATGCTTGGACAATGCTGGGATGCTGGAGTCGCGCGAGGGCTTTCGCTTCTCTCTCAAAGCGGGCTGCCACGGTCGGATCATTCACGTTGCTGACCAAAATCGTTTTCAGCGCGACCGTGCGTTCCAAATCGAGTTGCTCGGCCCGATAGACCACCCCCATCCCTCCGCGCCCGATCAGCTCCAGTATCTTGTACCCTGGCACGACTTTCGTGGCGTGCTGTAGCGACTGCACGATGTCAACATCCGTCGGCGTCAGTAGCCCACGCTGCAATGCTGTTTGCGCGACAAAGCCGCTGCCTTCTCCGATCGTTGCTCTCAACGACTCGGCATCTGTCTCGTCCAGCAACTCCAGTTCAATGCATGTCTCGATAAACCTCCGGTCTTCCTGAATTCTTGGCTGCGCAGACATTAGTAACTCGGGACGCTTTGATGGGCGGCAGCAGTTTCGCGACCGAACATCTCCATACTGAGTGATCGTACGGTTACCGGTCGATAGTGACCGCATGTCGACTGCGGCTTGCCGGAAGACCCGATGACGCCTGCGGCTTACCGTTAAACGATTTTGCTGACGACGAACCACGTAACATCACAACGCTAAAACCGGCTTTACCCAACTAGTTCTTCAGCTGAGCGAGTTGCTTGAGGACAGAGTCAACCGTCGGTCTATCGGCGATGGACTCGCCCACGTAAGCGAACCTGACTCGCCCTTCGCGGTCGATGATGTACGTCGACGGCTTGGCCAGTTCGGCTCGGATGCCAAGTTGGTCGACGCCGGTCAAATTGATATCCAAGAGCACAGGGTAGGGAATGCTTTCGTTGGGGATTTCACCCCCGCGAATTCGTTTGTTCAACTCCTCCAGCTTTGGCGCATCCTCATTCGATTCCGTCGGGAAAATCACGACCAATTGGGCGTCGTAAGGATCGAGTTCGTCGAAACGGCGTGCCCAGCGGGATGTCTGCGAGGCGCAATAGAAACAGACGCCACCGTACCACCCTCGCGTGACGACCAAAACCAGGTAGTCGCGTGTCATGATATCGGCCAGCCGCACTTCGTTTCCGTCCTTGTCAGTGAAACGCAGGTCGGAAAAATCTTCAATCGTGATCGGCTGTGATTGTGTGACTTCTGAGAATCTGACGCCATCATCTGGCATCCGATCGCATCCAACGACCATCATTGCCACGACCAGCGGAAACAGACTTCGGTTGAAAAGCACCTCTTCAAACTCCTAATAGCGAAAGACAAATTGTACCGATAAGCCGTCCACAGGGATGTAGCCGGATTCCGTTTTCCGACGATTGCGTTCGATTCGTACTGACCGAAGAACGCTAGACCGCCTGTCCATCGAAAGGCGAACGGCTGCCGTGGCAAATCGAACGGAGCAGGTGAGCGAGGGTCCCGCGGCTTATTCCACAGTTTTGGGAAGCAGTATCGGCACGTACGCAGAGCCACTTGGATTGCTGCGATCGCAACTCATTCAAGCCGAATTGGTCAATCGTGCTCATGATCTCGGTCTGCTCGCGCTCGTCCAACTCATACACGACCAGGCAGTCGCTCGGATGCGAGACAGGGAAATGCTCGTCATGGTGCCATTCCTGTGTGGGCAGACAAACAAACAGCGGCTTTCCCAAACGACGCGAGTCGGAAACATCTGAATCCGTGACTTGGATTTTCCGATCGAGCGAGGATGCATCGACGACTCGATACGCCTTGTAGTGGTCCAAACCGCCTGGGATTGGGGCTGGTGCACCCGTGGTAATCAGTTGTGAAGGTGACAGCAGGTATTCCGCGGACTCGGATCCACAAAACCTTGTTCTGACTGCCACGAACCATGTCCATGACCCCAACTTCCCGAACGGATTGAGCGGATGGATCGACTATCTTGAACCAGTTGAGGTAAGCGAGAGGTTTCTTGACGGGTCTTTCCAGGCACCCGACGGCTCGGGAAAACATTTTCGGCCCGACGACCATGGTTTCCACCTTGTCGTCGTCGAGTGTCGTCCGCAACTCCACGGCATGATCGACTGATCATGCGGGAGTGACGCTGACAACCTCCAAGAATTCGACCGGATTGTGCGCGAGCCTACCGACCAAGGGATCACTGAAAGTGAAAAAGGAAAAAGCGAGCGAAATGCGGCCGGTGGTCATAGACTTTCCTTGAAGGTAAATGCAATTCCGTTCGTGTTTCACGATCGGTTCATAATTAAGGAATGGTGTTGGCAGATCCCTCGCTGACGCATCGAGTAAATATTTCCTTGATTTTCCGAGCGAACTTCGCTAACAGCAAGCCGCAGGCGACTCGCTCGCTCGCCGACGCAGTCAGACGGCGGTTTGCCATTGAATGAAAAGCGTGCGGTACGGCTTGCAAAGAGAAGCGAGGACGGATTCTCGATCCCAAAAGAAACGCCAGTCACATACATGACTGGCGTCTCTGCTTCGACGGTTAGATTGGAGACTCAGCTCTTCGCCTTCGGCAAGATCACCGAATCGATCACGTGGATGACACCGTTCTTGCAAGGGATGTCAGTCTTGATGACCTTCGCCTTGTCGAGCATCACGGCTCCGTCCTCAACCTTGATCTTGACCTTCGAGCCTTGAACGGTCTTCGCCTCAGTCAGATTCACAACGTCCTTTGCCATGACCTTGCCGGGGACGACGTGGTAGGTCAGGATCGAAACCAGCTTGTCCTTGTTCTCTGGCTTCAGCAGGTTCGCGACGGTTCCCTCTGGTAGCTTCGCGAACGCTTCGTTTGTTGGGGCGAAGACAGTGAACGGTCCGTCCCCGGACAACGTTTCAACCAGACCGGCAGCCTTGACGGCAGCAACCAGGGTCGAGAAGTCGTCCGAGCCAACTGCGACTTCGACGACGGTTTTGTCACATGTTCCGCAGTCTGCGTGAGCCGCTTGGGTTCCGAATGAGAGAGCGAACACAGAAGCGGCCAGGGCAAAAATGGTACTTTTCATTTCAACAGATCCTAAAGAGTTGTGAGTGGGGCTCCGTACATCGGAGCCCGGGAGAGTGAATTGTCGGCTGATTTGCTTCTCGCATTTCTGCTCGCATCCGCGTCGGTCTGCGATGGAATCAGTAACACATGACTATTGGATTGAAGAGAATTTTGACAAGTGGAAATCTTGATCTTCGCAGAAAGATTTTCCGCACTCGGCAAAGTCGGTGCGTCCAGATGGGCGACAATTGGCGGAAGTGAGGCTCGGCTGCCAAGGACGAGACGACCTGCCCTCTCGCTCTCGCCGTCATGTACGACCAGCGCGATTGATTGAAGTTGCATGGCGCTGCACAGATCCATCGTCCTGAATGACTTTCTCGCGGTACAATTGCGGGGATTGGATCCTGAAAATCGAATTTCTCTACGGCTCGCGGTGTGCGGACTGAAATGCGAGTAAGTGGTGTACTTCCTTCCTCCACTCTCTTCGCACACCATGAAGCGGGTTCGAAACAGCCCCAGACTCGGAACCGGAGTTTTATTGTGATACTGGAACAAGGCGGCGAGGTGGCCAGTCTGTGGCAGTTGGTCACGGCTCATTTGCAGGATCGTCCGCAGTCCACCGCCTTACTCGCGCCGCAGAGAGCGCCACTCACTTACGCGGCATTGAGCCAGCAGATCGATCGTGTGGGCCGCGTCCTGCGGGCTCAGGATGTCAGCTGCGGTGACCGCGTCGCCGTCGTGCTGCACAATGGTCCTGAGATGGCCGCCACGTTTCTTGGCATCGCTTCGTACGCGACGTGTGCTCCGCTGAATCCGGCCTATGGCCCCGCTGAATTGGAGTTCTATTTGACTGATCTAGCCGCCAAGGTGGTGGTGACAACCGCTGCGATGGACAAAGCGGTTCGCGATGTGGCCGCGCGTCTCGGTTTGGTGGTCTTGGATGTGGCAGCCTTCCACGAGGAATCGGATGCCGACGTCGCGCCTCTCGATTACGGCAAAGAGCAGGACGTGGCGTTGGTGCTGCACACTTCGGGAACGACCTCGCGGCCCAAGCAAGTTCCGCTGTCTCATCGAAATCTCTGCTCGTCGGCACGGCACATCGCCGACACTCTGCAACTGTTGCCTGATGACTGCTGCCTGAACGTCATGCCGCTGTTCCATATTCATGGGCTGGTGGGCGTGCTGCTGTCGTCGATGATGGCTGGAGGTTCGGTGGTCTGCACTGAAGGCTTCCATGACGCCACGTTCGCGAAACTACTTCATGATTTTCAGCCGACCTGGTATTCAGCCGTACCGACGATTCACCAGGCGGTGTTAGGCGTGGGGCGGGCCGATCCGAACTGGACCGACGGCGGCCACTTGCGTCTGATTCGCTCCTCTTCCTCGGCCCTGCCGCCGACCGTGATGGCCGCTTTGGAAGAGACCTTTGGCGTGCCGGTGATCGAGTCCTACGGGATGACCGAGGCGGCGCATCAAATGGCCAGCAATCCCTTGCCGCCGGCAGAGCGAAAGCCTGGCTCGGTCGGTCGCCCCGCCGGTCCGGAGATGGCAATCATGGATGAGGAAGGCAGCCTGCTGTCGGTGGGAGAAACTGGTGAAATCGTGATCCGCGGCGCGAACGTTACGGCGGGATACATCGGCAACCCCGAAGCGAACGAGTCCGCCTTTCAAGACGGTTGGTTTCGCACGGGCGACCTGGGACGCATCGATGAAGATGGCTACTTTTTCATCACCGGTCGCAAAAAGGAAATGATCAACCGGGGCGGTGAAAACATCTCACCGCGCGAGATTGACGAAGCGCTGCTGGAACATCCGCAAGTCGCTCAAGCTGTCGCCTTCGCGGTGCCGCACGCGAGTCTTGGAGAGGACGTCGCGGCTGCCGTCGTGCTGCAACCGGGCGCCACAGCAAGCGAATCGCATCTTCGAGAGTTCGCTTTCGGTTGTCTGGCCGACTTCAAGGTTCCCAGTCGGATCGTGGTGGTCGACGCAATCCCGAAGGGCCCGACCGGAAAACTGCAGCGAATCGGTCTGCATGAGCAGCTGCAGACGCTGCTGCATCCTGAATACGCAGTTCCCGTGGGCGACACGGAAATACGATTGGCACGTTGTTGGAGCGAACTGCTCGATCGACCGCAAATCGGACGAAATGACAATTTCTTTCTCAGTGGCGGCGATTCGCTTTCGGCCGCGAGGCTGGCAACTCGACTGCGTTCGGAATTTGAAATCGAATTGACCCTGCCCGAGTTGTTCCAACAGCCAACGCTTGCCGCACAAGCTATCTTGGTCGATGAAAAACTCCGCGACTCGAAACAATCACAGAGCGAGCAGCTGGGCGTGCTGATGCAAGAGATCGAAGAGCTAACCGATGAAGAGGCAGCCCGCTTGCTAGCCGAGCAGCAGCAACAGGATCCTGGAACGCACTAGAAAATGCCCCTTCGTGGCAAGGTGTCGCCGACAAGAAAGCAGACCGCATCGTGGAACCTGACTTAAGACAACCTGCCGGAAATCGATTCCGCGCCGCCATCGCCGGCGATGGTTTGGTGCCGCTCGTGGGCGTCTATGATGTCTTTTCGGCAACGCTGGCCGCGCGGCATTTTGGCGGACTGTTCGTCAGCGGCTTCGGTTTTAGCGCCAGCCATTACGGCTTGCCAGACATCGGATTCAACAGTTGGTCGGATCTCGTGGCGTTCGTCCAGCGGATCCGCACGGTGCTGCCCGAGCATCACATCGTGGTCGATATCGACGATGGATTCGCTGATGTCGAAGTCGCTTGCCACGTCGTCTCGCTGTTGGAAGCGGCCGGGGCCTCGGGCGTGATCCTCGAGGATCAAGCTCGCCCGAGGCGCTGCGGTCATTTCGATGGTAAGAAAATCTTGTCGCTGGCGGATGTGCTCGAGAAGCTCAATCGTGTGTTAGAGACACGCCGCAATCTGTTCGTCGTGGCGCGGACAGATGCCTCCGATCGCCAGGAAGTATTCGAGCGTGTCGCGGCCTATTCCAAGACCGCCGCCGACGCGATCCTGGTGGACGGAATCGGTGGTGAAACTCTGCTCAGCGAAATCCGCAGTGCCACTGAAAAACCACTGGCTTTCAATCAGATTGTCGGCGGCGCTTCACCACCGCTCAGCTTCGCGAAGTTGAAAGACGCAGGTGTATCACTGCCGATCTACAGCACGCCCTGTCTATTTGCAGCGCAAACCGCGATAATGGACGCGTTACAACGGTTGAAAGTCGAGGGCAACCTTGAGGGTGGCACGACGTTGACGGAATGTGACGAAATCCTCGTCTCCAACCTTCGCCGGCGCGACACTGCGAGATGATTCGATCTCCCCTGAACCTGCCAACGCAGTAGCATCGACTTGGAAACGAAAGATATCGAAGCGCGGCTGGCTGCACTGAGTCCGGAAAAGCGGGCGTTGCTGCAGGCCAGGATGGACGCGTTGGAAAGGACGCGGCGCCATGGCCATGCGATTCCGCGAATCGATGACCGCGCCCACCTGCCACTCTCGTTTAGCCAGGAACGGATTTGGCTGCATCAACAACTGGTTCCTGGCAGCATTGTCTATCACCGCCCCGCGAACATCGGCCTGCGCGGTCCGCTGCGAGTTGATCCACTGCGGCAAGCGATCCGGGCTCTCGTCGCCCGCCATGAATCACTGCGGACAACCGTTGAAATGATCGCGGACGTGCCGTCACTGGTGATCCATCCGCAGATCGAAGTGGAAATGCCGGTGACGGACCTGTCTGGCCAGGACGACCGCGAGGCAAGAGCGCGGCGGCTCGCGCAGGAAGAAGCATGTCGACCGTTCGATCTTGATCAGGGCCCAATGCTGCGAAGTCATCTGCTGCGGCTTGATGCCGAGGATCATCTTCTGCTGCTGACGTTCCACCATTTTACTTTTGATGCCTGGTCGATGGCGGTGTTACTCGAACAGTTGGCCCAGACCTACGCGGCGTGCGTCACGAGCACGGAGTCAACCGCCGAAGCTGCGTTCATTCAATACCCTGACTTTGCAGCCTGGGATCGGTCAAACGAGCGCATCACTGCGCTGCAGGCTGGCCGCGAATACTGGCGACGCCAACTCGCTGATCCGCCGTCTCTGCAACTGCCGACGGACTTCCCCCGCTCGCCGACGCCCTCCGAAGCGGCAGGCCACGTCGAAATTCACCTGCCGGCGGCAGTAGTCAACCGCCTGCGGATCCTAGCCGCCAGCGAACAGACAACGCTCTTCGCTGTCTTGTTGGCGGCTTTCAATACGCTGCTTCAACGCTACACGGGGCAAGATGATTTTGTCGTGGGTTGTCCGGTCGCCGGCCGCAGCCGCGTGGAAACGGAGCCGTTGATCGGCGTGTTCGTGAACACGCTGCCGTTTCGAGCGAAGCCCGATCCCGGCGACAGCTTTCGTCAGTTGTTGCACCGCGTTGGCAGCCATGTCGTCGCTGGACTCGAGTTCCAAGAGGTACCGCTGCAGTTTGTCGTTCAGGACGCATTGAGCGATCGTGACATCAGTGGCTCGCCACTCTTTCAAGCGATGTTCATCCATGAGCGGCTTCCCTTGCAACCGCGTACTGCCGGTTCAGTCATTTTCGCGTCGGAGGACAGCCCCGCTCCCGCGACCATGGTTGATCTTTCTTTGGAACTGATGGAATCTGCCGCGGGAGTCAGCGGGTATCTCAACTACCGGGACGCACTCTGGAGGCAATCGACGGTCCAGCGAATGGCCGGGCACTTTCTGACCTTGCTGGAAGGAATCATCGCGGACCCGGATCGGCGAATTAGCGAACTGCCGCTGTTGACCGAGGCAGAGCGTCATCAACTGTTGGTGGAATGGAACGACACCGCGGTCGACTTTCCTGACGACAAGTGCGTGCATGAGTTGTTCGAGGAGCAGGTCGAGCGGACGCCGGATGCCGTCGCCGTGGTCTTTGAAGACCAGCAACTGACCTACCGCCAGTTGAACGAACGCGCCAATCAGTTAACGCATTTTCTCCGCGGTCGAGGCGTCGGACCGCAAACGCTGGTTGGTTTGTGCCTTGATCGGTCGATAGAACTCATGGTTGGCGTCTTGGGGATCCTCAAAACTGGCGGAGCCTACGTGCCGCTCGACCCCGCACTACCCCGTGAGCGTCGGCAGTTCATGCTTGAGGACTCTCGCCCTTCAGCGGTCGTCACGATGAATTCGTTTTTGGACGCGGCGGAGACGAGCAAAACTTTGTTGGTAGTTCGACTCGACAGCGATTCATCTCAAATTGCTTCGCAGCCAACCAGCAACATAGCCATCGACGTGGATCCTAGGGATCCTGCCTATCTGATCTACACATCGGGATCGACCGGATCGCCGAAAGGTGTCGTCGGATTGCACCGAGGCGCGACCAATCGGCTCTGTTGGATGTGGGAGACGTACCCTTTCGAGCCGCACGACGTCTGCTCTCAGAAAACCACACTCAGCTTCGTCGATTCCGTCTGTGAGATGTTTGGCCCGTTACTGCAAGGTGTGCCGTCGATTCTGCTTCCAGATTCCGTGGTGAAGGACCCTCGACGTCTGGTCGATATTCTGGCAGAGCGTCGTATCACGCGGATTGTTCTCGTACCATCACTGCTCAAAACGCTGTTGGAGATGCATCCGCATCTTGACACGCGATTGCCGCGATTGACGCATTGGGTCTCGAGTGGCGAACAACTTGATGCCAAAGTCCTGGAGCGTTTCCGCGCAGGCTCCTCATGCGACGCTCATCAATTTGTACGGCTCCTCGGAGGTTTCGGCGGACGTCACGTACTTCGATACGCGGGATCCCTTCGTCGGCGATCCGATTCCCATCGGGCGTCCAATCAGCAACACACAGGTCTACGTATTGGACCAGCAGCGGAACCCGCTGCCGATCGGTGTGCCGGGAGAACTCTTCATTGGCGGGGCAGGCCTGGCACGGGGATATCTGAACCGACCGGAACTGACGGCGGAAAAGTTTGTTCCCGACGTGTTCTCGGATGATGCGGATTCGCGGCTTTATCGGACGGGTGATCTGTGTCGTTGGCGTGAGGATGGCAACCTCGAATTTCTGGGTCGGATTGACCACCAAGTCAAGCTCCGCGGCTTCCGCATTGAACTCGGTGAGATCGAGTCGGTGCTCAGCCAACATCCTGCGGTGGCCCAGAGCGTCGTCACTTTGCGAGAAGACCGCCCGGGTGATCAACGACTGGTGGCCTACTGTGTTGCCAAAGTGGAAACCGAACTGAACAACACCGCGTTGGCTGGTCATCTGCGGCGACGGCTGCCCGACTACATGATCCCGGCGGCATTCGTCGCAATCGAATCGTTTCCGCTGACTCCCAGCGGCAAGGTCGATCGCCGCGCGCTGCCAGCACCAAGCGATTCTCGCAATCAATCTGGGAAGTCGGAGTTCATGCCTGCCGGCAACCCCACTCAAGCGATTATTGTCGAGTTATGGGAGGAGTTGTTGGGAGTTCGGCTAATCGGCATCACGGATAACTTCTTTGAATTGGGAGGTCATTCGCTCTTAGCAATTCAGATGCTTTCCAAACTCGAGCAAAAGCTGGGACGACGGATTCCGGTGGCGGCGTTTTTCCACAGAGCCGACATTTTCGGCCTCAACCATGCGCTCGCCATTCAAAATCAGGAACTGTCGACTTCGCAAGTTGTACGCTTTCGGAAAGGTGCCCCGACGAAAAGGCCCTTGTTCTTTCTGCACGGTGATTTCCTTGGCGACGGGTTGTATTGTCGCAGTCTGGTGAAGAGTTTGAGCCCGGACCTGCCAGTGTTCGTCATTCACCCAAACGGAGTGGTGGACAACCAGCCTCGCGAGACGATCGAGGAGATTGCGGAACATCACATGCAACGCCTGCGGAGAATTCAGCCGCAGGGCCCTTACCGGCTCGGTGGTTACTGCAATGGGGCGGTAGAAGCCTTTGAATTGGCGCAGCGACTTCGTGCGGCCGGTCAGCAAGTGGAAGCTTTGATCATGATCGATCCACCATCGCCAAGCCAACGGCCGCACATCGACATCCATCAATCGTTGTCATTCAGCGTGGATGTCAGCATGACGACAAAGTCGCCGCTGCAGGATCCCGAACTTCGCAGCCGCAGCCTCTTTCGTCGACGACAGGCGCTTCTGACGATTGCGCGAAGGGCGATGCAAAACTATTTCCCGATGCCTTACGCAGGCCGCCTCACGCTGGTGCGATCGGAGGCCTCCAATCCGGAGTCGGCCGAGAACTGGAAAGCCCTGGCCACGGAGGCGGAGATTCACCATTTGCCGGGAAACCATGAGACGTTGATCACGCAACACGCAAGTGCAATCGCTGAAGTGATCGACCAGCTGAGACTGTGAATTTCGTTGAATACGCCACAGCTGCGTCGAAAATTTTGGCAAGGTTTGCGGCTGATGCTGATGGCAACTTGACCGCCGACGTCAGCGAGCGATTCGGAGTCCCTTTCTGCTTGACTAACGGTCGCAGTGCCTCATTGTTGAAGTAGCAAGCGATGATTAGAGCCGACAGCCAAGTGCCGAAAGCCAAGTGCCAAAAGCCAAGTGCGAGCCGAGAGGTAAACGCCAAGGGCGGAAGCCAGGAGCCAAACGCCAGCGGCCCAGGCCAGTCAACGAGCCTCCATGTCCGCGTGATGATGCGCACATCACGCGGTCCTTTTTCCCCTTGCCGGCACAGAACGTGGACGCCTTCCATGGCTAGGCACGCCGAAGCTCGCCCGCCAATATCCTGGCGGGCTTAGAGCATTTTCAAATTTGATGTGCACGTTCTTTGTAGGCCAGGACTTGGAGACCGTCCGGCTGAGGATGCCGGTTGTGATGAGATTTGGGTAACCGCGGAGCGGTGAAAGAGGCTAGCCTGGGGTGAACCAACGAGCGACAGTGAGGCTGGTGTAACCCCAGGTAAGCGAACCCGAAAGAACCTTTCCCCCGCGGCGTTTCGGCGGCGTCGCCGCCGAAACGCCGCGGGGGAAAAATGTCGTGGAGCAACCGCAACCTGGGGCTGCGGTTGCTCGCTGAAAGCTCGCACCCTTACCCCAGGCTACATTCTTCCGCCGCTCCGCGGCTGTCCAATCTAGTGATGTACTTCCATACCTCGCGATCTTGCGGTGCCGAGATTCTCGGCTGGTGCTTGGCGTGCCCAGGCGAAGTACACCTACGCGAAAACCACCGCGCTGCTAAGTTGTCGGGTGCCGGAATTTGCGGTCATACTCTCGTCTGATCACCGCTCCAGCGGGATTGTTTAACGGCAAGCCGCAGGCGACTGCTAAGGGCGGACGCAGTCGCCTGCGGCTTGCCGTTAAACGAACATGAAACGAACGAAAAAGTCGCTCGAAACTACGATGAAACCAGCACGATGAAAACCACCGAACGAGCAGCCCGCTTCCGGGAGATCCGCGACAAAGTCGAAGCAGACGAGAGATTGACGCTGGAGGACGGCATGTTTTTGTACGATCCCGAGGTGCCCATGCAAGCGGTCGGCGAGCTGGCCAATCTGGTGCGCGAGCGGAAAAACGGCAACGTTGGTTACTTCAATATCAACACTCATCTGAACCCGACCAACGTTTGCGTCTACCGTTGTCGGTTCTGTGCATTCCGCAGTGATCTTCGCGACCCGAAAGGGTACGTGATGAGCGACGAACAGATTCTTGAACGTGGCCGCGAGGCGACCGAGAACGGATGCACCGAGATGCATATCGTCGGCGGCTTACACCATCAGAAGCCGTACGAGTGGTATCGGCACATCATTGAGTTGCTCAGCGAGCACTATCCGCAAATCCATCTGAAGGGCTGGACCGCGGTCGAGATCAATTGGTTTGAGTTTCAGACAAAGAAGTCGGTCCGTTGGGTCTTGGAAGACTTGAAGTCGGCCGGCCTGGGCAGCATGCCGGGGGGTGGCGCCGAAATCTTTCATTCCGAGGTTCGCGATCAACTTTGTGAGCACAAAGCCAACACGCATGCCTGGCTAGAGATTCATCGGACGGCGCACGAGATCGGATTGCGAACGAATTGTACGATGCTGTACGGTCACGTCGAGAACGCGTTCCACCGAATCGATCACTTGTTGAGACTGCGAGAGCTGCAGGACGAGACGGGTGGTTTCCAAGTCTTCATACCGCTGGCCTTTCATCCTGAAAACACGAAGTTGTCGGATATCAAGAAGCCTTCGGCGCTCGTCGATCTGCGAACCATGGCGATCAGCCGTTTGATGTTGGACAATGTCCAGCACGTCAAGGCTTACTGGATCATGCTTGGCATCGAGACTGCGCAAACGGCGCTGGCGTACGGCGCGGATGACATCGATGGCACGGTTCGACACGAATTGATTTATCACGATGCCGGCGCGACGACGCCGGAGTGCTTGTCGGTCGACCAGATTCGGCAGTTGATCGTCGAAGCGGGGCGTGATCCGGTCGAACGAGACACGGTGTATCGCCGCGTTCATCGCGATGCCGACGACTTTACCAGTTGGCGCAGCGGGGAACCGGTCGCTGAGTCGGCTCCGTTGGCAGGTTAAGTAACTGTTAATTCTTACCCACCCTGCACACGCTTCTTCGGGAATCTGGCGTGATCCGATGCTGGGTAACTTGCACTGGGCACCGGCTATCGGCGATGATTTGGGCTGACACAACGTGCAGAGCCGCTTGGAGATCCTCAATGCGTCATCTTCTCTCCCGATACTTCGCCTTTTGGTTGCTGATTGCCATGCCCATGCTGATCGAATCCCCCGACACCCTTGCCACCGCTGCGGATGTGATTGATGTCTGGATTGGAACCAGCCAGTCGAAGCCCAGCAAAGGAATCTATCACTGCACACTGGACACCAAGACCGGCAAGCTGACGGAGCCTGAATTGGCGGCCGAAATTCAGGGACCTGGATTTTTGGCGATGCACCCCGACGGACATCACCTGTACGCCGTCGGCACACTCGACGGAACGCCCTCGGTGGCGTCCTACGCGATCGAAAAGAGTGGTGGCAAGTCTTCGCTTGAATTCGACAACTCACTTGAAATCGGCGATGGCGGGGCTGCGCACGTTGCCGTTGACCCTACTGGCCAGACATTGTTGACCGCGCAGTACGGCGGTGGATCAGTCGCCGCGTTCTCTCTGAATCCGGACGGATCGCTGAAGGAAAGAACGGCGCTGATTCATCACGAGGGCGGTTCGGGCGTCGTCGCCGGGCGTCAAGACAAGCCGCATGCACACTGGGCCGGTTTCTCGCCCGACAATCGTTTTGCCTTCGTTCCCGATCTGGGGCTTGATAAGGTGATGATCTACAAACTCGATCCCGCCCTCGCACAGATTACACCGAGTGGATTTGCCAAAGTGCCCGCTGGCGGAGGGCCGCGTCACATGAAATTCCATCCCAATGGGAAGTGGGTCTACGTTCTCAACGAACTTTCACTCAGCGTGACTGTGTTCGATTACAACGCGGAAACAGGCGTGATGACGCCGAAGCAAACGATCCCAACAGTATCCAAAATGCTGCTTGCCAAAGAGCTGTTTAAGAGCGCATCGGAGATTCGCGTTCATCCCAGCGGTCGATTTGTCTACTCCGCCAATCGTGGTCACGACACGGTCACCGCGTTTCGAGTCAATCAGGACAGTGGCGAGTTGTCCGTGATTGAAGTCGAGAATGTGCGTGGAGCGACACCGCGAAACATCAACTTGGACCCATCCGGAAAATGGTTGCTGGCGGCCGGTCAGGATTCACACACCTTGGCGTCGTTCGCGGTGAATCAGGATACCGGCGAGTTGACGTACAATCGCAGCAACGTCACGGCTCCGTCGGCAATTTGTGTGTTGTTTGAGCACGAGTGAAATAAGTTGGCAGTTGGCAGAAAGTAGCGCAGCCGAAATAGATCGTTCTGCCTACTGCCAACTGCCAACTGCCAACTGCATTCTTCACGCCCGCTGTGGGATCAGCACGCCGTAGACTTCGATCGTCTTGCCGGACTCGTCGAAAATCGGCTGGCCTCGAACGAGCAGTGATTTGTAGCTGCCGCCGGGTCCCATCTGGCGCACGAGCAATTCATAGGCCGCGCCCGATTCGAGCGCCGTGGTGACCGCTTGTTGCAGTCTGCCGCGATCCTCGGGATGAATCATCTCGAAAAATTCGTCTTTCGTTGGCACGCCCTCGTCCACCGATCGTCCGGTCAGAAAAAAGGCCTCCTCGCTCCACGTCACCTCTCCAGAGCATACGTCGAAGGACCACGTGGCAAGTCCGGCCAGTCGTTGCACGTCACGCAGCCGTTGTCGGCTTTGCTTCAGTTCCTTTTCTGCTTTTTTGCGAAGCGAGACATCGCGGATCGTCGAAATGATCATCGGCTCGCCCCGCACCTCCACCACTCTGCTGCTGATCAAGACATCGACGATTTGACCATCCCGGCGGAAGAACGTGGCCTCAAAATTATCGATGGCGCCGGCGCGCTTGAGCTCGTCGACCAATGCGTTGCGTCTCTCGAGACAGGCCCACAGGTTCAGATCCTCAATCGGTTGTCCGACAACATCCTCCGCGGGGTAACCGAACAGACAACCGAACATTTCGTTTGCTTCGACGACGATCCCCGTCGACATCTGGATCAACAGCCCGGCTTCGGGCGAGTGGGTGAACAGGGCTGAGTAGTGCGAAACACGCTCGTGACTAGCGGCCCGTCGGTCCCGCTCGGCGCGGACCTCCTTGGCGGCATCACAATCGGCTTCGCCCGCGGTCTCATAAATCGACAGTGCCAGATCGAGATCATCACGACCGGTCGCTGCCTCTGCGAATCGCATTCGCAGTTTTTTTCGTGTTTGATGCGCTCGGGCGTTCTCGGGCCAGACATCCATCGCCTCCATCAGCAGCGCATCGGCGACGCGAAAGTCCTCGTATTGATTCGCGTCGCTAGCCTGGGCAAGCCGCTCGCAAGCGCGGCGGACAAGACGCTCGCTCTCTTCATGTTCCTGTTGGTTTTTGATCGCGTCACTGAAGGCCTTGACCGATTCGTATCGATCGGCGGGATCAGTGGCCATCGCTTTCATGGCGATATCCATCAATTCGCCATCGATGTCCGACTCGCGAATCTCGTTGCGTGCCGCGGCGTGGATACACTCCAGCAAACTTGTACCATGATGCGGCGGATGCCCGGTCAAAATTTGAAACAGAATCGCGCCCAGAAGGTAAACGTCAGTCTGGTATCCGATCGCCGAATGGGCACCGGTCGCCAATTCAGGTGCCATGTAAGCGGGCGTGCCGCCGATCGAAAACGGAATTCCCTGCTGCGATTCGTTGGCACCGTGGCTGATCGCAAGTCCCCAATCGGCCAACAGAACTTCGCCGAACTTGCCAAGCATGACATTCTCGGGCTTGATATCGCGATGGATCAATCCACGCGAATGCGCATATTCAATCGCGTCGGCCACACGCAGCAACACATCAACGTTTTCCGCCAACGAGAGGTCGCCAATCCGGCCGTCCCAACTGGTACCGTCAACACGCTTCATGGAATAGAACAAGCCGCCGGTGTCGTCGGTGCAAACCTCGTGGATCGCGATCACATTGGGATGATCGAGGCCTCCGATCACGCGGGCTTCTGTCAAGAAACGTTCGCGAGACAGCGCGTTGTAGCTCAGTTCGTCTCGTAAGACCTTGATTGCCACTTCGCGATCGATGGCACGTTGATGGGATTGATACACGACTCCAGTTCCACCGCTGCCAAGCCGACCGACAATTCGATAGTCCGCATCGTCGCCCTTTTCCTGACCCAGCGTGGCCACGCGTCGTAAGGGAACGAATCCCTTGTCGACAGGGCGATTGACCGATGGCACCTGTTCGGCGGGCAGTTCCAGCGTTTCGAGCTGGCTACCATCGCCCCGACCGGCATTCCAATTCGGGTGAGTAAGGGCTTCATCCTCGTGCGAGCTGAGCGCAATCGTCCTTTCGTCCGCCGACATCCCGGCGAATTTTCGGCGTAGCTGAGGGTTGTTCAGGACCGCTCCGAGCAGTCCATTCGGCCTCTGGTTCGTCGAATCAAAGTCTTGCCCACTCATCGGGAAATCCCGCCAGTTGCATCAAGAGTAGAGCCCGCGTCAGTTCATGGTTCGTTCAAGATGACTTTTCAAGAACGATTTCAACTTTCTGCTTCGGGCGTGTTTGACTTGAGTTAGGTTCAATGTGACTCTCGCGACCGCTTCGTCGCTCAGATCGATCGGACCGTTCACATCAAGCCCTGTCAATTCGTCCAGGTCGATCGCGTGGCGCGGTCCCGCCAGAGTCACCTTCAATGACTCTGTTGTCTTCGTTTCCACTTGCGCCCAGGTTTCTTCCGCTCCACTGGGCTTGACTTTGACTCGATCAGGGGAGTCGAACTCGAGTGAATCGTCGCCGGCGACTTGCTCCAACAACTTGAGCATACGATCTGCGAGCTCCAAAGGCCAATCGGGCGACGCGCCATCGGGGAAACCTTTCCCCAGCGAATGCCAGCGCCGCCCCAGCACCTTCCACGGATCCATCGATTCCGGCGGTGCCGGATCCGATTCGCGTTGCGATGGATCATCTAACGATGGAGCAGCTGATTGCGTTTTGAGCACTGGTTTTTCAGCCTTGATCGGTGGCGGCGAAGGCTGCTTTTTCACGGCGGATTTGACGGCCAGCGTTTCAGCGATGAATGGTGCGGTTGCCGGCACGAGTTTCGACCCTTGCTTTCGCGTTTGCTTCGCTGTCGCGCAAGCCGCCAGATCTTCTGGTGTACCGGCAAACACCAATTGGCCGCCAGCTACTCCGGCACCCGGCCCCATATCGATGATCCAGTCGGCACATTTGATCACATCCAAATTGTGCTCGATGACCACCACCGTGTTGCCCAGATCAACCAAACGCTGCAACACGCCGAGCAGTTTGTCGATGTCGTCAAAATGCAGCCCGGTTGTCGGTTCGTCCAGCAAGTACAACGTCTTGCCGGTGACGGGCCGGGCCAGTTCGGCGGCCAGTTTGACTCGTTGTGCTTCGCCACCGGAGAGCGTTGGAGCGCTTTGACCGAGCGTCACGTAATCGAGTCCGACATCGCACAGCGTCTGCAAAATGCGAGAAATCCTGGTGTAGCCGGCAAACAACTCGAGAGCGTCTCCACAGGGCATCTCCAAGACGTCCGCGATCGACTTGCCATGCAACTTCACTTCCAGCACATCTTCGTTGTAACGTCGCGAGTGGCATTCTTCACACGGCACCCAAACATCCGGCAGGAAATGCATCTCGATTTTCAGCTGGCCACTTCCCTCACAAGTCTCACAGCGGCCCCCGGAGACGTTGAAGCTGAACGTCCGCGCTGTGTACCGACGCTCGGCGGCTTGGGGGATTTCGGCGAAGAGTTGACGGATCAAATCGAAAACACCGGTGTAAGTCGCCGCATTGCTGCTGGGCGAATTCCCCAGCGGCGATTGATCGACACGAATCACCTTGTCGATGTAGCGGACACCTTCGATCTTGTCGTGGCGACCTGGACGAACGCGGGCCCGGTGCAGACGCCGGGCTAACAACGGGTAAAGGATGCCATCGATCAGTGAACTTTTGCCGCTGCCGCTCGGCCCGGTCACCGCAGTGAAGACACCGAGCGGAAGTTCGAAATCAACGGCCTGCAAATTGTTTTCGCGGGCGCCAGTGATTTTCAGGTAATTGACGTAGGGCTTGCCGCTGGCGCTGATCACCGGTCGACGTGACGCGGGCAGGGGAATTGACTTTGTGCCATCGATGTAACCTGCCGTCACCGATTGAGCCAATGGTCTGACCTGATGCGGAGGCCCTTCGGCGACGATCCGTCCGCCATGACGGCCGGCGCGAGGTCCAAAATCACAGAGGTAATCGCTGCCAGCGATCACATCGCGGTCATGCTCCACGACCAACAGCGTGTTCCCTTGATCACGAAGACGGTGGAGTGCGCCCAGCAGTCTCGCATTGTCTCGCGGATGCAACCCGATCGTCGGTTCGTCCAGCACATACAACACGCCGCACAGACCGCTGCCGAGTTGCCCGGCCAAGCGAATTCGCTGAGCCTCGCCGCCCGAGAGCGTGGCCGCACCGCGATGCAATGTCAGATAGTCGAGCCCCACATCGAGCAGGAAATTCACTCGCGATTTGATTTCTCGGGTCAGCTCGCCGGCGATCTTCTTTTCCCGTTTGTCCAACTTCCATGAGTTCAGCTCGTCGCTGAGCCGATCCAGAGGCAGGTGGACAAGATCGGCAATCGTGTGACCACGAAAACGGACCGCAGCGGCTTCTTCACGCAACCGCGATCCATCGCATGCGCCGCAATCAATCTCGTCGGTGAACTGCTCCAGCTTTCCGCGCAGCCCCGGCGTCAATCGTGACGCTTCTTCCAAAGCCGGATAGAAACCTTTGAACTGAAAACGGAACAAGACATTGGACGATCTGGCGGTTTTCTTCAGGCCTGCGTCTTTGGTGTCCGACTCTCTAACTTCGATCCAGGCCGGGCCCGTGCCGCGGAACAGCACTCGTCGTTGCGACACCGTCAATTGGTCGTAGGGAACGTCGATGGGAACTTCGGTGTGACGCGACAGTGCACGTAACAACCACAATGATACGGTTTGATCCACATTGGGCCACAGCACCGCCGCACCTTCGGCAAGAGTCGCCGTGGGCGAGTTGATCAATGCCGCTGGGTTCGTCCCGGTTTGCGTTCCCAGTCCTTCGCAACTGGGACACCAACCGATCGCCGAATTGAACGAGAAATGGTGCGGGGTCAGATCGGTGAAGGACCGGCCGCAGTCGCCGCAGACAAGAAGTTGACTGTGCGTGTAAGTATGCCACAACGGTTCTTCGCGGTCTGCGTCGGCAATCGCAAGTTCCAAGACGCCGATGCCAAGCGACAACGCCTGCTCGACACTGTCGCTGATTCGCGAGCGATCCGACGCTTGGATTGCGATTCGATCGACAACGACTTGTACGGTCTGACGCTTTCGCGGATCCAACGGAGGCGCGTCATCAAGCGAAACCGTGATTCCGTCGATACGAACGCGTTGATAGCCGAGGCTGCGGAGCGATTGCCAGGTATCCTTGGACGCTTCGCCCGCGTGCACGTCGATGGGGGCCAACAACAAGGCCCGCGTTCCCTCGGCCAGCGACATCACCTTGTCGACAATTTGATCGGGCGTCTGGGTGCCGACGGGAATGCCGCAATCCGGGCAGTGCATGGTGCCCAGGCGAGCCATCAAGATCCGCAAGTAGTCGTAGATCTCGGTCACCGTGCCGACGCTGCTGCGCGGCGAATGGCCGAGGTTCTTCTGCTCCAGCGCGACCGCCGGCGATAGACCTTCGATTCGCTCGACATGCGGCTTTTGAACTTGCCCGATGAATTGACGCGCGTACGACGAGAGCGACTCGACGTACCGACGTTGGCCCTCGGCATAGATCGTGTCCATTGCCATCGAGCTCTTCCCGCTACCGCTCGGCCCACAGAAGACGGTCATCGCGTCGCGAGGAATCTGGACGTCAACCGACTTCAAGTTGTGTTCGCTGGCCGCTTCGACGACGACATGCGTTCTCGCTTTGGGCGACGCGGTGACGATTTCCCGGCCGGCGGCTCCCCTGGTTTTGATGGCTTTGCGTTTGATTCCGAGCGATTTGGCCAGGGCCGCACCAGTATAGCTGTTCGCTGCTTTGGCAACTTCGGCGGGACGGCCTTCGGCGATCACCTGGCCGCCCCCTTCCCCGCCTTCGGGACCGAGGTCGATCACCCAGTCCGCCGTCTTGATCACGTCGGTGTTGTGCTCGACGATCACGATCGTATTGCCGCGATCGGCCAGGCCGTGAATCACCTTCAACAGCATCTCGATGTCGGCGAAATGCAATCCGGTGGTCGGTTCATCCAAAACGTACAGCGTTTTGCCGGTTTCGCGTTTGCTCAGCTCTCGCGAAAGCTTGATTCGCTGCGCCTCGCCGCCCGAGAGCGTCGGCGACGGCTGGCCAAGCTTGAGATACTCCAATCCAACATCGACCAACGTTTGCAGTTTCTCGGCAATCTTGGGGACGTTCTCAAACAGCGTCAGCGCCTGCGAAATATCCATCTCCAGCACGTCAGCGATCGACTGTCCCTTGAACTCGACCGACAACGTCTCGCGGTTGTAACGTCTTCCTTGGCAGACGGGGCAGGTGACCCAAATGTCGGCCAGAAAGTCCATTTCCAGTTTGGTCGCACCGTTGCCGTCGCAAGCGGCACAACGACCGCCATCGACATTGAAACTGAAACGGCTGGCCGTGTACCCGCGAGTCTTTGCCTCGGTCATGCGAGCGTAAAGATTGCGGATTTCGTCAAAGACTTTTACGTAGGTCGCCGGGTTGCTGCGCGGTGTGCGTCCGATCGGTGATTGGTCGATCGCGATCGTCTTGTCCAAATGCTGCAAGCCACTGATCGAATCATGGTCACCGACTTCACTTTCGGCGCCGTTGAGTTCATTGCGAAGCGCCGGTTCCACGATTCCGCCGATCAACGAACTCTTTCCGCTGCCCGAAACACCGGTGACACAGGTGACTGTGCCGAGCGGTATCGAGACGTCGATATTCTTGAGGTTGTGAAAACGGGCGCCGTGAATCGTCAGCAGCGTGTCTTTGTCAATCGGACGTGGATTCGGTGACGCTTGAATCGAGCGTTTTCCCGACAGGAACTGACCTGTCACGCTCTTGGTCGACTTCATCACCGCAGCGACGTCACCGGCGGCGACAATGCGGCCACCCTTGACGCCTGGGCCGGGACCGAAGTCGATGATCTGGTCGGAGGCTCGCATCGTGTCTTCATCGTGCTCGACCACGATCAACGTGTTGCCCGAATCTCGCAATCTCAACAACGTCTCGATCAACCGATCGTTGTCTCGCGAGTGCAATCCGATCGACGGTTCATCCAAGATGTAGAGCACACCGACCAGCCCGCTGCCGATCTGCCCGGCCAAGCGAATCCGCTGCGATTCGCCTCCCGAAAGCGTCGGCGCTGTGCGGCCGAGCGTCAGATAGTCGAGCCCCACGCCGAGTAGAAACCCGAGTCGCTCGCGAATCTCCTTCAGAGCCTCGGCTGCGATTCTGGCCTCGGTTTCGCCAAGCACGATCTCCGAGTAGAACTCCGTCAATTGTTCGATCGAAAGTTCACAGAGTTCCGGCAACGTGAAATCGACCTTCGCTGCCGCGCCGCCGGAGAAGAGCTGGGAGCCTGTCCGAATCGTGACCGCTGAGGCTTGCGGATTCAACCGCTTGCCATGACAGTCGGGACAGTTGATCGTGTTCATGTACTTTTCGAATTGGCGCAACTGCATCTTGTTGCGCGTCGTCTTGTAGCGAGCCAGCAGTTCCGGGATGAAGCCTTCGAAGGAGCCTGAGTACTTCTTCGCCCGCCGCCCGCCGCGCCAGGTGAACTCCAGCGAGCCGCCGGTGCCCCACAACCAGATGTGTCGCGCTTCGTCGCTGAGGTCGCGCCACTTGCCTTCGAGCATCGTGCCTTTGTCGAGCTCCAGCTCGCGGTCCATCGCATCGGCGACACCTTTGTAGATGTGTCGCCGGTAGCGTCCCATGTCGCCCCACTTTCCTAACAACGCGATCGCACCTTTGCGGATCGACAAACCATCATCGGGAATCAGCAACTCAGGAACAAACGTGTAAAGACGCCCCAAACCGTCACAAGCCTCGCACATTCCTTGCGGGCTATTGAAGCTGAACAGCTGCGGCGATGGCGGCTTGAAACTTGCCCCGCAACCGCCGCAGGAATACTTCGACGAGTACAGTTGGTCCTGTTTGGGCGGACCCGCTTGATGTTCGTGTTGCTCGGAGAGCGAAACAAACACCGTCGACTCGCCAAGCTTGAGGGCCACGTCGACGGCTTCGTTGATTCGTCCGCGATCGCGGGCATCGGGAGCGATGTGATCGACAACGACTTCGACGTCGTGCCGATGCTGTCGGTCCAACGTGGGCGGATCTGACAGTCGAATCGTTTCGCCGTCCACGCGAGCCCGCGAGAAGCCCTGTTTGCGAAGATCCTCGAACAGATCTTTGAATTCGCCCTTTTGACCGCGCACCAGAGGCGCCATCAACCACAGCGTCGCATCGATTGGCAGCGTCAGGATTCGTGACGTGATCGCATCGCGGCTTTGGGCGGTGATCTGGCAGCCGCAGGAGGGACAGTGCCCGGTACCGACGCGGGCGTAGAGGACTCGCAAGAAATCATAGATTTCCGTGATCGTGCCGACGGTGCTGCGTGGGTTGTTGCCGCTCGACTTCTGACTGATCGAGATCGAGGGGCTGAGGCCGGCAACCAAGTCGACATCGGGCTTGGGCATTTGGCCCATGAACTGCCGAGCGTAATTGCTCAAGCTTTCGACATAACGTCGCTGCCCTTCGGCGTACAGCGTGTCAAATGCGAGTGACGACTTGCCGCTGCCCGAGACGCCGGAGAAACAGATCAGCTGTCCACGCGTCAGGGTCAGGTTCACGTCGCGCAGATTGTGCTCGCGAGCTCCTTTGACCTGAATTTCCGTTGTAGTCATTCCGTCGCCGATTCTCTTCCGATCCACTTCGCTGTGACTTGGCTCCACAGCGAAAACACGTCCATTCCCTCCCCTACCACGCTAGAGTGCGGGAAAGGCGAGAGATAGGGGTGGCGGTTGTGGGCCGTGAGATTGGCCCGCGATACAATTCTTTCGCCGCGAAAACGCAGAATTTAAAGAGGCATCCGATTTGGCTCGCAACGTAGACATCAAGGCTCGGCTGGCCGACTGTCAGACTCCGTTCGACCTGGCTCAAGCTCTTTGTGGAGGCAGTGGAGAACGGATTCACCAAGGCGATGTCTTTTTCCGCTGCCAGCGCGGACGCTTGAAACTGCGTTGATCGACTGCGCGTACGTCGATTTGCAGAGTAGCTCGGCTGTCCCAGCCGAGAATTCTCGGTTGGGACAACCGAGCAACAATGACTCGGTTGGGACAACCGAGCAACAATGACTCGGTTGGGACATCCGAGCGACAATGACTCGGTTGGGACAACCGAGCGACAATGACGCCTTGCTCGTCGTTACCCGATTCATGGGGTCTTCGTGATCGACCGCATGAATGCGGTCACCACGAACCCGTGCCTGCGGTTGATACCCTACGCAGCCGCACGGGCTGGCGCTGCTGCTTTTTCCTGGGCGAGGACTTCTTCGGAGAGTGCTTGATAATCGACTGCGCCGTTGCTGTCGCGGGCGTAGTCAAAAATCGATTTCCCGAAACTGGGGGCTTCGGCCAGGCGGATGTTGCGGCGAATGCGAGTCTGAAAAAACTGTGCGTCGCGAAAAAATTCGCGGCCGCTCTTGCTGGCCTGAAAAAACTCATCGATGTCGCTACTGACTTCGGCCGCCAAACGAGTGTTCGAGTCGTACATGCAGAGCACGACGCCCGATAGCCGTAGGCCACTATTGAGACGACGCGAGACGACTTCAATCGTTCTCAGCAACTTGCTCAACCCGTGTAGCGCCAAGAAATGGGGCTGCAGCGGCAAAAAGACCTCGTTCACCGCAACCAACGCGTTGACGGTCAAGACACCGAGACTCGGCGGACAATCGAGTACGAAATAGTCAAATTCCTCTTTGTCGTCGAGCATCCTGTCGCGCAAGATCATCTCACGCCCGACCTCGCTGGCCAACTCCAACTCGGCAGCGGCAAGATCCAGGTTCGAGGGAACGACCGACAGACGATCGCTGATCGTGCGCCGCGCCTGGTCCATCGAAGCGTCACCGCAGAGCACCTCGTACATGCTCGCTTCGCCATCGACGGCAGTAATCCCCAAATGCAATGAGGCGTGTGCCTGCGGGTCCAAGTCCATCAGGCAGACTCTTCGTCCCGCATTGGCGAGTGCCGCGGCCAGATTGACCGCGCTGGTGGTCTTGCCCACTCCGCCTTTTTGGTTGATCACGGCGATTGAACGCATGGTCATTCCCTTTAACTAAACTATCGCGTTACGGTCGAACTTTCGAGTGTGGCCAATCACGCCGATGAATCAGGCTGCCGGGCGTTGGCGAAGCTGCTGATAGGCCAGCAGCACGTCGTACAGATCGGCGTCAATTCGAACGGGGTCGTCAGCAAAGTCGCTCAGCCAGGCGCGATCGCCTTCCGCTGCATCAATCAACAACGGAACAATCTTGCCCAATGGAATGGAAACAGACTTTGGCTCTGCGGTTCCAGTAATGCGATCGAGTTCGCGCTCTGTACGATCAGAGGCACTGGCAGGAAAAATCCGGAGGGAAGGCTTCGTCATGAAGTTCAATCTCTGAGATGACGGTGGTGCTATTTGGGAGGTTGGAACACGCCAAATCAGTTTGCCAAGCACGGCGCAACAACCGACCAAGGCGTTCCATAGCTAAGCATCGACCTTGCGGGTTAGGTGGATTGAGCTGAATTTGCAGATTCTTCCGATTTAGCTCAGCTGTCGGTTTCACGGAGACCCGCCGGAGTGCGAACCAACGCGGTCGGAATGACACCCGGGAGAATCATTCTGATGACATTCTTCGCCCGTTTTCACGGGATTCGCGGCGTGTTTTCATCGGAATCGGGATCTTCTTCCGTTTGGCATTCTGTCTGCACCGTTGTTGGCGGCACGGGCTCGAGCCTGCATCACGACGACTCCATTGAGGGAAACGACGCAATGCGATTGATCACGACCACCTTCGCCTTTTTGCTGGCAGCCATCTCGGTGCTGGTAGCCACCCCCGCATCCGCCTCCCACAACTGGCCGCTCTACCGAGCCGCTAGCGAGTACCGTGAGGCCGTCGGTCACTTCGAGCGAGCTGTGCTGCGAGCACCCTGTTTTGATCTCCGCGACGAACGAATCGTTGATCTCCTGGATGATGCGAGCATTCAATTGAGAATTGCAGCGCGACATCCGGAATATCGGCACCAGTTGCACTCCGTGTGGGATCAGATTCAGTCGCTTGAGGGGTTGGTGGCAGACACGATCTTTGGCCATCCGCGTTGCCCCGCCGGGGGAGAGCTTGTTGCTGCCTGGGACCAAGTGATTCATGCCGGATCCGACTTCGCCGCGCAACTGGCTCTGGTTCAATGCGTTGTGCCGAGATTCGGCGTGCCAAGACTGCCGATTTTTTGCGTTCCCAACTATCGTCAACATGAGCCTGTGTATCAGCAGCCGGTCAGCCCGAGTGCCGCTCAAACTCCACTTCCATACTGGCACCCAAGCCGCAGCCGGTACGCTCAGGGATTGGGGGTGAAGGAGACTCCCAGGACACCTCGCACGATTACGGCCCACACGCCGGTTCCCCGCGACACCTCTGATGTCCGCAAAACTGTACCATCGCCTCGAACGTCTCGTGGCGCGGACATCGAGCGGACCAGTCACTTCCCGACCCAGCGGATCATCAGTGCTCCCTCGCAGGGGAGGAGCGAATCGAAGGCGATCGGTGCCAAGTTGATGCGGCGATAGCCTTGTTCGTAGTGACCGCACGGATGCGGTTGGCTTGAAAAGACCCGATAAATCGGGTCACTACGAACTCAAGACCCGATGAATCGGGTCACCACGAACTATGGGCGGCGCGGACGAAGTTCTTCGCCACTGATTTCGCCGTCCCGGTTTCGATCTGCCCGGAGCAGCGAGCTCGAAGCGTTTTCCAACTCACCAGCCGACAGGACTCCATCGCGGTCGCTATCGAGGGCAATGAACACCGGGATTCGGCGCATCATCTCGCTCATCCGGCTTTCCCTTGAAGCGTCCGTCGCCACTGCTCGAGCGCCGCTTCGGTCGCCGCCCGGTCGACCGCCTGCCGATCGACGGTTGCCGCCATCGCGATCCCGCTCAAACGACACGTCGTAAACCTGGGTCACGGGAACACAAAATGTTTCGGCGTCGTCACATGCGAAATACTTGACGGTGACCTTGATTGGATCATTGCTGCGTCCCGTTACGGTGACCAGGAATTCACGCGGATCGGCATCCGCATCGACTTCCACCTCCGGCCCGCTGCCGCTGTCCGGAGTCACGGTGACTCCAACAGGTGGCTTGATCGTGACCTGAATCGCCGGTGCTTTGTTGTTCCAATGGACTTTGTAAAGAGGGTCAAGAAAGAACCCCAGGTAAAGCTGATCGCCGCTCGACTCGGCACGCAGCTTCGCATAGTGCGGCGTCCGATTGCTTTCGCCTTCGTCAACCAGAGGAGTAATCTTCAGCGGCGACATGCCTTCCGGCAAATCCACGCGTTTGAGGACGCCCGTTGCCGCTTTGCTCGGCGGTGGCAGCTGTCGCATGTTCAAATCGGCAACGCTGGTGGGCGATTCGACTTTGCCGACCAGACGTTCCAAATCGTTGCGAAGATCTGCCGGCTTACTCCACTCGCGAGAAACCACGATCTCGCCTTTCGGGTCAATGATGAATTCGGAATTCGGACGATCACCCAACGCGTGCTTCAGATCGTTGTCCATCGAATCGCAGATCCAATGGAATCTCGTCCCCAGCGTCCGCTTTGCTTCGGCCACATGCATCAACCGTTCTTCAAGCGTGAACGGTGTCACGTACCCATTGGTCTCGGGATGAGCCAGGGCCTTGTAGATGTAGTAGAACTTCACCCCCTTGGATGCGTAATCCCGCTCGATCGTCTCCAAACTGGAAACGTTACGTAGGAAAGGCGGTCAGGTAAGGCAGCCGAAAACCAGCACGCAGTAGCTTCCTCGCAGCGAGGCGGTCGAGAACTCGTTTCCTTGATCGTCTACGGCTTTCACCACGGGCAACATGGTTCCCACCGCGGGAAGCTCCGCACGACCAGGTCCGCGCTGCGCGAAGGCGGGGCTGATCAAGGAAACCGAGAGCAAGCCGGCAATCAGGAGTGAAAAGCGAGGTCGGAGATCCATTTTGGTGCCCGTCGGCTGGGAGTAGCAAATTTGGGGTGGGCCCACATTGGCCGTCATTGTCTAAAACCCGGTGTTTCGCCGAAGTATCGGTTGGGCCACAGGCAAAGTAGCCATGGCGCTTCGCCCAGATGTGGCCCGACGGGAAGACCTGGTAATCGCTTGACGCTTTGTGCACAGGAACGGTTCAGCAAGGATGGAGTTCGCCGGCGTGAAAGCGTGATCGCCACACGATCCAGAATGGTTGGTTAGGTTGCCTACAGGAGCTTCGGCAACGATCCGTTGGATCAAAGTCCAGGACTATTGCGGCGGCGGTAGATTCGCACCTCGGAGAACTCGTTGGCGAAATGCCGGGAAACGGCGGCCAAGCTTCCGCGGGCAATCGGACCCTGGCCCATTTTGCTCACCAGTAAATTGCGACCGAGATGCTTTTCGACGCGACCGAAATGAACGTGTTTTTCCTCAATTTCGCAATCAGAATAGGTCACGACATCGCCGTCAAGAAGCGAAGTTGACGATTCGAGTGCAAGCCAATCGATATCTGCAAGCGAGTGTTTTGACACGAGATCGAAATAGTTGTCCAAGACCATCTGGGCCGGGCATTGGTCATCGGTCCAAGCGACGGGGCTTGCCTCCAACCAATCTGATTTTGAGAGCCCAATCGAATCACCGATCGCGTACGTGGCGCAGTTGAAAGTCGTGTACTCGGACAAGTTATCTGGCGACACGTACCATCGGCTGTTTGGCGGTTCTTCGACCAATTCCAGATCGTCCTCGGGCGTGCTCGGATCCAGGTCGAGGCAATCCACTAGATCTCGATAGCTGCGAAATTGAACGGGCTGCCGAATGATGGTGCATTCACCATTCGCCAAGCGAATACCAACGCGTCCAATGATTCCGCCGCCTAGCCGAACCATTTCCATGGGAGTTCGCTGGAAGTCTGAAGTCTGGTCCGCCGACGTGCCGCGGTCCAGTTCGCGATAACTCACATTGGCTAAGAGCAGCCCGCCAATCAGGCCAGAGGCCGCGAAAACGACCAGCGGACCGCCGAACCGAACTGGAATTATCAGTAGACGACGCAACATCATTATCGAACTCCGCTGCTGATCGATTCCAACATCGCTTTTGCTTCCAACGCCTGCTGCTGAACTTCCGCGTCGAAATTTGATTGGGCCAACGCGCTCGCCGACTCGTCAAATCGACGTGCAAGGTCCAATGCGTCTTGATCCAGTCCCAGCTTTTTGCCGATGTCCGCTAGAGAGCGAAACTGCGGCGCCAGCCACTGGTGGTATTCCATCGACTTCGGAATAGAGGACTGATCCAGAAGCCGGATTGCGGCCTGGAACTCACGCTTCGATAGATCGGTGTTGCCAGTTACCTGTTCAAGATCTGCAACATTCGCCTGCGCGTCGATCAGGTCGTGAAGCTGAGAAATGAGATTAGGGTTTTCGTTAACCAGCCCTTCGAATTGTTGCTTCGCTTTGCGGTAGTACGCTTTCGACTGATCAAAATCGCCAAAAATTTTGGCACATTGAGCAAGCCGCTGATTCGCGTAGGCGGTTTCCGCTTGTGTGACAAGGTTATTTTCATTTTGTTCCACGAACCGCCGGTCGTACAAATAGAAGACTTGCAGTATTTCGTAAAACGAACTTAACTCCGCCGCGTTCTGGCTCAATCGTTTGTCGATGTTCCAGAACAGGGCGTCAAGCTGTTGAGCGACGAGCAGACTGTTGTCCTCTGCCAAGTCCTGCGAAGTTTTCGTTGCACCCGTCAAGCCTCCGCTTGCCAAAAAGAAGCCGCCGGCGGCGAACAGTAGTCCGATAAGGCACATGATCAAACGCACCGAACGATTTGACCAATGTCGCACTTCCATGTCCGACTTCGCTTGAGGAGTCGGCCGGGTGCCCTGCTCGCGTCGTCCAATCGTTGATCGTCGCTTCCTGCCCATCGAAACCACCTTCTTGCCGGAACCGATCACAGTGCTCCCGCTGCCTCCGAGCGACGCCATGACAGCGCGCGAACCCAGCCACGGCAATTTGCGTTGCCCTGAGACCGGAACTTGCAAAACCGATATCTCCACGACAGTTTTGAAGAGATACGCGAGAATGGATGCCAAACAACAATCGGAAAATGAGTGCGAATCCGCCCCCACGATGCACCACACATGACGCGGGTCGGCCACTGAATCTGCCGAAGCTTGAAACGGATTTACCTCCGGTGTTTACACCGCGATGAGGAGAATTCTGCCTTTATTCATGAAGGCCAACGAGATATCCCCGGATCTCCTTCGGATCTTTGCACCCCCCCCCCCCCTTCTGAGCCGTTCGCAACTGAGTTGAATTGCGAGCAATGGACATACGTGCCAGCCGATGCAGCGATTTCTTGTTCCTAGCGGCGGCATTCATGCGGTCGTCTCGAAAAGACCCGATGAATCGGGTCACTACGAACGAACCAGCCGCTAGCTGATCAAGTCGTGCAGGTGAATGAAGGTCTTTCCGAGCCGTCCGCCATAATTCCCAGCACTGATCTTGATCAGTCCGGGCGTCTCGGCCGCGGCGTAGATGGCTTGTTTGGTCGCCTCCTGCAAGGCCTCCAGGTCGCGACCGTTCATGATGATCTCCATGATGCTGCCGACGCCCTCAGGCACCTTGGACTTTTCGCCAAGCTTTTCTTTCAGCGTCGGGCAGAATTCGGCGTAGGTCGCCGCGATCAGAAACTTATAGCTGCTGCCGGCTTTCGATCCGCTCGACGCAATCCCGCCGGGAAAGGTCGTGATCACATCGGGCGTGTTTTCGGCAGCCTCCGCGGCACGCTCGGCTGCGTCGAGCGCGATGTCTGAGTCGGGACCGAAGAACCACAAGTTGCCCCCCATCACGCCGTCGCGAAACCCGAAGCGGCGGGATAAGAAAAACTCGCCCCCAAGGATCGGAATCACCCAGCCAGGCTCGCCGTACCGCTGGTCACGAAACTGATGCCGGTCTCCGAACAAGGCGATCTTGCGACCCAGTTTGAAATAGTCTTCGGTCTCAAGCCGATTGAAGCATCGAGCCGTAGGGCAGGTCAGTACGTTCTGGCTGATGCGGGACAGCATCACTTTCTCCAACTGCTCGCGGCGGTTCTTCAAGAACCGCGGAACATGAAACTGGATCACGGCGCCCAAGCGTCCGTCGGGTGTCGCCCCGGCAGTCGCGTCGTCGGCATCGATCCATTGCGCTACGCCCGCTTCGCAGTCGCACAGGATCGTACTGGAGGCATGCCCTGTGACGGCCGCGACGCAGTGACGAAGCCAGCGATCGTCTCGCGCGGTGACTAAGATTTCGCCGTAGATGCTGCGAAAGCCTTCGGCGTACGTGTCTTCCACGATTCGCTTCAAGTCATCCATATCAGTGCTGCATCAACCCTTGCGACCAATGCCGTCATAGACGCGTGATTCGGTGACGACTTTGTCCATGAAGATGTCGTGGTCCTGCATCGGAATCTCGTCAAACATCTGGCACTCAAAGGCGAGGGAAACCAGCGGTGTTTCGGGCCGAGCGTTTTCCAGCAACTTGTCGTAGTAACCCTTGCCGTGGCCGGTTCGTCCGCCGCGTGCGTCGAAGGCAACGCCGGGGACCAGGATTAAATCGAGCTCTTTCACGTCGACACGTTTGCTTGCGACCTCTCGCAGGTCAGCGCGTGGCTCCAGGATCTTGTACATCCCGATTTCGAGTTCATCCATCGATTCGAGGTGAAACAACTCGAGCTCACCATCGACGCAGTAGGGGATCACTATCCGTTTTCCACTGGCCAAAGCGTCGGGCAAAGCGTGACGTGTGCGAGCTTCATCACGAACATCGACGTACCACATCACGCATTTGGCCGCTTCGTACTCGGGGAGCTTGGCGACGCGGTCGGTGATCTGCGTGCTCACACGATCCTTGTCGGCTTGGTCTTTCCGCGCCGCGTGAGCCGCTTTGCGGATTTCAGTCTTGCGTTGGGAAAGCTGGTCAGTGGACATCGAAAAAGTGGGCTCGCAATAGGAAATCGGGATCGGTGGGGCCTCGAATGTAGTCCGAAGGAGGAAGTTTGCGTAGGAGAAGTGGCAAATTGAAAAAGGGAAATTGAAAAAGTTAAAATGAGAATTGAAAAATGCAAAATCAGATGAGATGAAAAATGCAAAATCAGATGAGATATGGCGTCGGGACTCATGGCACAATCCGCCTCCCTCATACCGGCCGTTCGCCTCAATTTTGCATTTTTCAATTCTCATTTTAACTTTTTCAATCTCCGCCCCGCGCAGCGTTGCTTCGCATTGTGGTCCCGCGAATCTACGAAAGCCTTCGTTCGCTTCGCGTCAATCAAGCCTCGCAAATCGCTCCGCTGGCTCGATCCAAACGCTGGGGTTTTGAGGTTCATAACGCTTTGTGTCGAGGCTCCCACGCACCAACTCACGGGCTTCGACGACCGAAATTCAGACGCCCGTTCCCGATCATCCGCATCTGCAGATTGCCGACTGCTGGATTCTCACGGCGTCGTTGCCGAAACGATGGACTGGGGCCAGCAACCGCTGCCGGAACTGAGCACACCGGCGATCACGCGGCCGTTGGATGCCCCCCCTGGGCAAGGTATCCCGATCCACCGGCTCGAGAAAGCCACCCCGAAATCGTCAGTAATCTGGGTCAAATGGGTAATATTTGAGGCTTTCGGTTCAGCGTCTTCAAAATCGGCCCGATCGTGGTCCGCTCAGCCAGTCAAACCCCCCGTCAGGTGCATGCTTTTTAGAGCGGAGCCTGCCGCCGATCTGGCTTGGGGTCAGTCGTTGAAAAAAGGTCAAAATTTATAACTCGGTCTTTGTCAACGCTTTACCGCGTGAGCTCGATTCGAGAGGCTCAGAAATTGAGAATCTGGAGTTGACCGGGCTGGCCCAGCACGTAACCTAACGCTGGTGATGGAGCGGGCACGGCCTTCGGTCGTGCCCTTTTTCAGCTACCGACGGAACGTTGATTTTTTGAATGCAAGTCTTTGACAGCATTCGACTTACATCAGTACGGCAGCGCCATTTTGGCGATTTGACGATAGGAAACAGTGATCTTCCGCGAGTTCGCCTTGCGTGGGGTTAGCGCGGTCAGCTTGCGGCCACGGGCTGACATCGTCGAGCGTTTTGAACGCGAGTTCATAACGCTCATCGAAACCTCACGGGCCGGGTATGGAATACCCGGTCGCGAACGCTCGCGAGAACTCTTCGCAGCGTTTTTTTTCGCTGAGCACCCCCTCTTTCTCGCTCGCGATTCTCTGTTGCGTCGATGCGGCTGTTAGACAGTCAAATCGACCTCACCTCGCTCCCAAGCGTCAACAAAAGTTGGCAAACTGGGAAGCATTCTTTTTGCGATACGAATTTGCTCGCGAGTCATCCAATGGAACTCCGCAACTTCGTCTGGATTTGCGACCGGAGTGACTTGATCATCCAAGCACGCGAGCCACCAAGCCAACTTCGTTCCACGCGGTGTGACGCTGCGCCAACACAAACGAATCGGATCAACATCGATCGCAAGTTCTTCCTGCATTTCGCGAACCAGTGCTTCGGATTCGGACTCACCAACTTCGATGCCTCCCCCGGGGAGGCATAATTTTCCTGGCGCGATCACCGTCATCGACCGTCGAATGATCAGCAATCGCTGCTGGCGAAAGATCACACCGACGACACCGTGACGTGGACCAATGGTAGGCTTCGGTTCATTCATGGCCTGCTTTTAGCCGACATCTCCAGCGACGACAATTAGATTGTTTCACGGCAAGCCGCAGGCGACTGCTGCGAGCGGACGCAGTCGCTTGCGGCTTGCCGTGAAACGAAGTAGCTCTGCCGCCAGCGACTACAAGCGCTATTGCCGTTCAACAACCCTCATTTCGCGAGAACTCCACAACATCAACGCTACTGAGCATCAGTTTCTCCGCGGTCCTGAATCACACGAGTCGCATCGCATCATTGCGGCTTTGCGTGAAGCTGGTTTCGTCGCCTATTTGGCGGGCGGATGCGTTCGCGACGCGCTGTTGGGCAAGCCACCCAAGGATTATGACGTGGCGACCAACGCGACGCCTGATTCGGTCCGTGAGGTCTTCGGAAAATCGCGGACGCTGGCGTTCGGTGCTTCCTTTGGCGTGATCGGTGTGCTGCCTCCGCGATCAAAACAGCGAGATCGCAATTTGCCGGTGGAGCCGACAGAGGTCGCGACCTTTCGCAGCGATGGTGACTACAGCGACGGACGTCGCCCCGACAGCGTCCATTATGGAGACGCCGAGCAGGACGCACTTCGCCGCGACTTCACGATCAACGGCCTGTTTTACGATCCGCAAGAAGATCAGGTGATCGACTATGTCGGCGGCGAGGCGGATCTTGAGCGTGGCCTGTTGCGAACGATCGGTGATCCGCTGGAGCGATTCGGCGAAGACAAGTTGCGGATGCTGCGGGCGGTCCGTTTCGCGACCACGCTGGGCTTCAAGATTGACGGCGAAACACTGCAGGCAATCAACGAACATAGCGACGACATCGCAGTGGTCAGCGGCGAACGGATCGGTGCAGAGATGCGGCGCGTGCTGGTTTCTGCACATGCCGCCAGCGGGATTCGGCATTTGATCGACTGTGGCTTGGAACGTGTCGTCTTGCCCGAGATCGACGCCGCTGATCTTTCGCGTCTCGAACGGCTGTGGAGGCACGCTGCGCCGTGTGAGTTCCCGCTCGCGCTGGCCTGCATGCTGGTCGTGCTCGATCAGCCGGACGAAGGGCTGCACGCCATTGGTCAGCGATGGAAGTTATCCAACGAAGAGACCCGTAAAGCAGCTGCTGCCATGAAACATTGGTCGACGATTGTCGACGCAAGAGACCTGCCCTGGTCGATTGTGCAGCGAAAGCTGATCGATCGCGATGCGGCGGTCATGGTACAGTTGGCGGCCGCGGTCGTCGCAGCTGACAATCGCGACGACGGTGGTGTTCTGCTTGCCCGCGAGGCGCTTGCTTGGCCGGCCGAGAAGCTCAATCCGCCCATGCTGCTGACTGGAGACGATCTCCGTCAGCTCGGCGTCCCGGAGGGACCGCGATATGCGCGGATTCTGAAATCGATTCGCGAAGCGCAACTCGACGGCAAGATCAGATCTCGAGAGGAAGCCGTGGCGATGACAAAAAGTGCTCTACGAAGCTGAGACCAGCACAGGGCACTTCGTGGCAACGCTTTGGCGAGACAATTCCCAGGCTCCGAACAGAATCAGCACGAAAGCCATGTCACCTGCGAGCGTGTAGCCAAAGAAGGGAATCGCGTTGGTGTAGCAAGCCAATAAACCGAAGCCGGTCATCGGGTACCAGCCACCCAGCCAGACGCCCAAGTTGCTGAGCAGGAAGAACAATGTGGATGCAGCCAACGAGCCAACGGGCAGGCGGAGCTTGCTCTGGTTCGATCGCATCCAACGCCCGACAGGAATTGCGGCGAGGGCTCCAGCGTAGACAAACGCCATCGTGACGGGGTTGTAGAAGCCCATTCCCGAAATCCCCAGCAGGTGTCCAACGACGTCACTGAGCAGCAAGACCGCAAGCGGAATCAGGTAGGCACGGCGGCCGACCAGATAGCAGCCCGCGAAAAGTCCCAGTGCACCCACGCAGGCGACGTTGGGCGGATGCGGAAAAAAACGGCTAGCGGCAACAACGAGAGTCAGCAGGTAGAACATGGCGCACACATATGTGTCTTAGGGAACGTCCGAATCCAAGGCCTTTGTTCTACCGGCTGACGCTCCGTCGGGAAAGGGCTATGGAATTGCGATAAAGGCGCCCGCGATTGCCGCCGATTCGACAATACAGGCTCGGCGGCTATACGGCGGCCGTTGGTACAGCGACGGTGCCCGAGATCCCGACGAAAAATAGCCAAGACTGTATGCGCGGTCGCACGGTTCCCGGACAGTCATCAGGTAAGGCAGCATCGGTACAGTGACAAAGAACCGCGTGCCGGCGGCAATCGGCTGAAACATACCGAACCGCTCATGCCCATGTCGCTCCAGCATCCGGTCCTCGAAGTATCGCGGGTTCGAGAAGGTATCGGCTGCCGCCCAATTGCAGATCGTCCAATTCCAGGCTCCTTCACCGCGTTCGGCGGCGCTTTCGGGCAGTCGCATGACAGGAGCATTCTCCACGTCGAGATAGCTCGTGGGCGTGCGACCGTTGCCGATCTTGTCGGTCGCAATGCTGGGGGCCATCAGAGGTGGCACTCGTAAATTGCCATCAACCACTTCCGGGACGATGTTGGAAACCTCAACAGCTGCATCGTCCGCCTGCTCCTGGGCAACGCCTCGAGGCGCCAGCACGACTGCAACAAGCATCGCGAGCAAGCCCGCCACCAATTCACGATCCGTCATTCTCATCGTTTCATTCCATCGTCAATTGCATGATTGTCGCTGATCGCTCCTAACCTGTGAATCTATGAAAGTCGTCGTTTGCTCCGCGAACGAACGTCCCGTGTGCGTTCGTTTGCGGAGCAAACGACGACTTTCCTTCGCCACTGGCGAGTAGATTCACAGCCTGGTCTTCCGCTATCAAATCGACGTTTCGGCGGTCCCATGCCGACTCGAACAGATTCGGTCCTCAAAATCGTCATAGAAAGATCCAGTGATTCGGTGGACGATGCCAGCGTGAGCCGATCGGGCGGCAGAGAAATTCTGCGACCGTCGGCGACCTATGTTTCCCAGTAACCGCAAATACAAGTCGACCTGAGGCAAACATGAAGATCAACGCTGTTCCGACCACCGAGCAACCACTGGAGCAACAGCCCACCGGAATGCTGTGGCGATGGCGACTTCTCTTTACCGCGTTGTTTTTCGGGCCAGCCATCTATTTCGTAAGCGAAGCAGATTATGTGCTCGCAGCATTGTGTGCCGGCGCAGGTTTTGCAGCGTTTAGCGGTTATCGCGTCGGTGCCGTTTACATCTTCACGACGATTGCAGCGTTGACCGCGGCGATCGCTTATGCTCCGTCGATCGGCCAAGCCCAAGAGTTTCGATTCACGCAGTGGTTTGGCACAACCGGTTTGGCGAACCGATTCTTGAGCATCGGTGTGGTCGGCTTGGCGATCACTCTCGTGCTGTCGAGCCTGGTCATTCTGTTGCTGGGGAAATTGTTGAAAAAGCGACGCCGTTTGGATTCGCTCAATCGATGGGTCGGCTTTGGCGTCGGAGCTGCCGAGGGCGTGGCCGCGATCATCTTCTTTCTTGGTGGGCTGTTGATCGTCGAGCCCATGGAACGTGAGCGAGCCGATCTCCGGGACCAGGCTGACGTCCGCGGACGGACGCTCTCGAAGTTCATTTTGGCCACGGCCGAATCAACTCGCGCAAGTCGCATTGGCCCTGTTTTGGAAACCTACAATCCGTTCATTCGAGTACCTCAGTTGAACAGGATCAAAGAGGTGCAACAAAGCGTGCAACTACTGAGCGACCCGGCGAAGATCGAGGGTTTGTTGCATCATCCATCAATCGAGCAGTTGCAGCAGCGGCCGGAAGTGCGACAGGCGATGCAAAAACTGAATTCGGATCCCAAGGTGAGCGATATCTTGCACTCCGGACGGAGCATGGATCGAACGATGGCGATGACCTTGCTGAGCCATCCCGCGGTGCTGGAGCTTGTCGATCAACCCGGCTTCATAGAAGCAGCGTCAAGGGTCATGCAGGCAACGAACTTCTTTCCCGCCGGCCGCTAGCATTCTTGTTCCCACCTTTTTTGCTCGACTTGGCTTGTCTTGCGTGGCGCATCCAGATCGAATTGGTCCACTTAGGAAGTGGTCGGGGGTCCTGCACGCCGGTCCAACGATATGCCAGACGCCTGAGCTGGCCGATCACTCATCGCAGGGAAGAGCAAGGGACGAAAATGCGGCATCGCAGAAACAATCGACGACCTCTGAGGACGGAGATCCTGGAAATTCGTCGGTGCTTGGCGGCAAGCCTCGGTTGGGATGGCCCGGGTCAAGGTTCGGCCGATTTGAGTTATTACATCGGTGCGGCGCCGGCCGGATTGAGCCAGGCGGCGGTCGAGTCAGCGATTGAGACGGCCCTGGAGGCGTGGAGCGATGTCATCGACGTCAATTTCACTCAGACGCCGCTGTCGAACCAGCGAGATTCGATCGATTTCTCGTTCCGATCGATTGATGGATCGGGAGGAACGCTAGCCCAGGCCTACCTTCCCGATGATGTCAACCCAGCCCGCATCGCCGGCGATGTTCAATTCGATCTTGCCGAGCGATGGGAGATCGGCAACGGACTCGGCAGAAGCGCGTTCGACCTGGCTCGCGTCGCGGTTCACGAAGTCGGCCACGCACTTGGCATCGATCATCTGAATGTCTCGGGCAGCGTGATGGCGCCGTACGTTTCGCCCACCGAGCAATTCACCGGACTGCGATCGGTCGACGTGGATGCGGCCTTGGCTTTGTATGGCGCTGCAACGACGAATACAACGACCGTCCAGACGCCGGCAGAGTCAGACCCGACCGATGGCACGAGGCTCGGCGATCCAGACACGCAAACCGATCCGGCCGACGAGATCGATGACACGGCCGACAACGACACTCCGGATACAAATCGCGACTGGCGACCTTGGCGTCGCTTCTGGTGGTTCCGCAGTGGCTGGACGCGGTTCGGATCACGCTTGATCGCGGCGCCGGCCCAGCACAACGCGGTCATGCCGGCGGACGTCAACCAAGATGGCAATGTGACGTCACGAGATGCTCTGACCGTGATCAATCAACTCAATCGCGACAGCGACGACTCGTCGGCCATGACGGATACCAATGGCGACGGAACCGTTACCGCGCACGATGCATTGTTTGTGATTAACGAAGTCGGACGAATCGCCAGCGGTGCATCGGCAACCGACGGCATGCTGGATGAGTTCGAGTCGGTGAATGACGAGGAAGCTGAATCCGACAAGGAAGCTGAATCCGACGAAGAACGGATGGTCGACGACGGCGAGTTGGAAACCGGGACAGAAGTCGATGAAACAGAAGTCGATGAAACAGAGGAGAACGACACCGAGTCTGACCACCATTCGCTACCCGACGAAGATCCGGACGATAGCAGCACTCCCGTTGACGATGCGATTTCAGCTCGATGACCCCAACACGGTCGATGACCCCAGCACGGTCGATGACGAGACGCCGACGGACGACACTCCGCCCAGCGATGACGGTGATACGTCCGACGAACAGGACGAGGAACACTGCCACGGATTCGGGCGTCATCGTATCGGGCGTGCCGTCGAGCATCTGTTCACGATTCTTGACACAAATGAAGACGGCGCACTGACGACCGATGAAATCCCCGAATCTCTGATGCGGGTGTTGGAACCGATCGACAGCAACGGCGATGGCATGATCACGTTGCAGGAACTCATCACCTACCGCGATTCGCTGCCGTCAAGGGCATTCACGCGATTGGATGACAACGGCGACGGTTTGATCATGCAAGACGAGGTCAACGAGATGCTCTGGACGATGCTGGTCGACTCCGACACCGACGGCGACTCGGCAATCTCGCCGCAAGAGTTCCCGGAGACCCGTTCGTTCCGTCATCGCGGTGGCCAATTCGGTGGTTTCCGAGCGGTCAGGTTCGGCGAACGCTTCCACTAACGCAGGAAGTCGGAACATTACAGCAGATCGACAAACGATTCATCGGACAACAATTGATCGACGGCTCGCGCTGTCTGTTCTGGATCGTATCCTTGCTGCACAACGGTCGCTGCAATGTCGAAATTCGCGACAGGTCTCTCGGCGTCGAAGCCGCGGGCAATCAAATCCGCCGCTGGCCGCGGTCTCGACTCGTTCGCTTCCTCCACTTCCCAACTCACCGAGCTTTTCGGAGAGTTCAAAGCCGCGACCAGCGTTTCACTTTCACTCGATTCACCATCGACGGCAAGACGTGCTAAATCATTGATCACACGCAAGGCGTCTAGCGCTGTGACACGGTCGTCGCCGCTGTGATCGAAGTATGCCCCTGGCCAACTTTCCATCGACAACGGATCCATCAAGTTCTGCGTGTTGCGATCGGAGAACTGGCGACGGCCAAGTTCATTGATAATTCGCAACGCATCACCCGCGGTGACCTCGCCATCATTGTCCACATCGCCACGACGCAAGCAGTTCTGCCAGGGATGCGACATGCTGGCCCGCAGCGTTTCACTGCCGCCCGCAAGATTCTCAACCATCAGCATCAATCGATCGCCGACCATGACCGGATCGGCCATCCGCCACGTATCGACATCTTTGAAGTCGATCGTGTCGCCTTCACCCGCGATGATGGTCAGCATTTTATCGGCGGGCGAGAGGTTGGTCACGATCGCCGCGTTGATCGTCAATGTTTTGGCACCCTCACCCGATAGATCCAAGGTGCCAATATTGCGGATGCTCAGCAACGGCTGCGTCAAGTCGATCACCACTCCGTCGCCGACCAAAACAACCGTATCGTCGCCGCCAGCTCCATCGAGTTGCAAACCGCGCGGAGGGATCTCCAATCCGCCGGAAACATCGATTGTGAGCGTCTCGTTTCCATCCGTTCCGGTGATCTGCAGCGATCCGACGATTCCATTGGGCGCGCGGAATATATCCACTTGCCCATTGCGGATCACGAGATCACCCAGCTCGATCGAAGATGTGATCGCATCGCCACTGACATCAACACTCGCGTCAACGCCATCGACGTCATCTCCATCGGCCAGTATGACGATGTAATCTTCGACCTCACCATCAGCGGCTTCGCCGGTAGGGTTCAAACCGCCGGCACTGCTGAGCCGAAATCGTGCTGCCGTTTCCGCCGGCTTTGCTCCCGGTGGAATCGTAAAGCTCAGCAGATTCGCTGCGGCGGCCACATCGACGCTGACGAAGATCTGTTCGCCTGGATCATTCCAGTCGCCGTCTTGGTTGAAATCGATCCAGGCATCCAACTTGCCCGCCTGTGTGGCGGTCACACTGAAGCTCGAGTTTGTTGGATGGGAAGCACCGGTCGTGACCAGAGTCGCAACACTGACCACACCGTCGTCGTCCGGCTCGCCATTGCTGTCGTCTCCGTCGGCGGCCGCAGTCGGCTGGCCATCCATTTCGTGATCCACCGAAGTGCCAAGAAACAGCGGTCCGATCGTATGTCTCGCACCATCATTCACCAGCAGTGTGGGATATCGCGGCCAGGCGCCACTATCGGCTGCATCGCCAAAATCGCTACGCGGAATCTGAAACACGTTATCGGAAAGCGACGCAATGGCGGTGTTGCGCAGAATGATGTCCGCCAATGTCGTGTTTTCCAGTTCATCGACAAGATTCGCGTCCAATCCCTGGTTCTTATAGAAGTACCGGTCTCCGTCGCGGAGGCGAGTGAACTGATCGATCCAGATCGTGCTGAAGGTTTCACCCAAATTGGAAGCGAGCTCATGATCCTCCGCCAAACCACCGACCCAAACGTCGACATCGTCAATCGTCGCGTAAGCCGTTGCTAGCGCAGCCTGCGTTTGAGGGTCCGTCGTGACGTCCGCAAAACTGGTCGCGGGTGCAAGTCCAAAGTCAATCCGAACCTGGTTGTAGGTTGGCAAGCCATGATCGCGGCCGCGTTGGATGTTCAGTGATGCCAAATCCAAACCGCCGGCACCGGGAGGCCCAAACAGGAAGTTCCTCACGCCGTCCACCACAAAACGATCGATTTCCTGCTGCGGTCGCGCTGCCAGGCCCCGCAGAATCGGCTCAATGCCGCTCGCGGCAACGACCTGCGGCTGGAAAAAAGCGTCGGCAAGTGATCGCGTTTCCATGAGCGTGCCGTCCGAGTCGATCAACGACAACTCGTTGGGAAGCATGGTGTGCCCAACACGGTAGGCTGCGGTTGCGAACACATTGCTGATCCGCGGGTCAACGCTCGCATCGTATCCCAGGTACTCACCGATCGCATCATCCCCCAACACCGCCGGCAGGAATTCGTTGTAAGTGATGATTTGCAGTTCGGCTCCCACGATCTGCCGAGCCAGTTGGTAAATCCGCTGGTCAATCGTGGGGTCGCTAAGATCTTGCCCGGCAAACTGATCCGCGGCGATGCGATCTGCCCAGTAGTTGTGCTCCCGTGAAAAGAGCGTGTGCATGGCCGTCAATCCAATCTGCTCGTTAACCCGCTCGTCCCCCGAGACGAACAGCGAATTGGGATCGACAGCGGTGCCATTGACATTGTCCATCAGCACAGTGTCGACGCCATTGAGCGGAAGCAACCCGCCATCACGCATGACCATCTTCCCGCCTTGGCGAGCGCGGAGGGCGAGCGCGCGTTCATCGTCGGAACCATAGATCACGGAACCATCGATGAAGGAAGTGATCGTATTGATCTGCTGCCGCGGATTGTCCGCATCGGATCCGCTGGCAAGATCAAAGGCACTGCGATTCAGTGGGATTTCCTGCGTACCCGTGTTTGCAGGATCAAACGACAGGTCACCAGAGGGCACAGCGATATTGAACGGCTCGTCAATCTCGGGCGTCCGTGTGATGTCATGGTCCAAGAACTGACCAAACTGAAACACCATTTGCGACAGTCCCTCCGCACTTGCAATGACCTTGTCTCCTTGCGCGTGAACTGCATTACTGATCAGTCGCGGATTAGCCAGCGTTGATACGTCGCCGCCGCGCGGTTCGGAGATGCCGTCCGCGTAATCCTCGGACGTTTGTCGCAAGTGCTGCTGATTCGCCGCGCCAAGATCTGGGTACTGCAGGTTATTCGAGGAGCCATCGAGCGAGCGGAAATCCGCGGAGGTCGGCAGCAAGTTGGTGACAAGAGCAGCCAGCAGCGAGCGTTCTTCGAGCGTTTCGAATGACGCTCGACGCACTCGTGTCTTGCATCGCTTCCGGTCAGATGGTCTTCTCATGATGATTTAATCGATTCACAGAATGTTCGATTACATTCACCGCCTCACGCTTCGTCAAACATTAAATCCGGGATTGTCGCTCGTTTGTCCCAAACGAGAAACACTCGGCTGGGACAGCCGAGCAACAATCAAACCATTAGAACAGATCAACAAGCGATTCGTCTGAGAGCAACTGATCGACGGCCCGCGCCGTTTCGGCCGCATTGTATCCTTGCCGCACAACGACCTCTGCGGGGCTGGAATTCATGACTGTTGTTTCGACGCCGAAACGGCCGGTCGTCAAGGGCAACTGCGTCTCGATCGTCGACTCCTCCGCTGGGACCGGTTCCGACCCCGCCGAACCCTTCGGCCCATTCAAAGCAGTGATTATCTCCTCACCTTCGCTCGATTCAGTTTCGATATCAAGTCGAGCCAATTCATTGATCACACGCAATGCGTCCAGTGCCGTCGCTCGGTCGTCGCCGTTGTGATCGAAGTAGACCCCAGGCCAACTTTCCACCGACAAAGGGTCCTCCAAGTTCTGAGTGACGCCATCGGAAAACTCACGTCTGCCAAGCTCATTGATGATCCGCAGTGCGTCGCCGGCTGTCAGCGCCCCGTCGTTGTTGACGTCGCCGGCGCGGATGAAGTTCTGCCAAGGATGAGGCACTTCAGCTTCGATCATTTCGTTGCCGCCAGCGATGTTGCTAGCAGTGACAACGAACTTGCTGCCATCGGTGAGCGGATTTCCAAGTCGCCAAGCCGCGACATCCGCGACCATGATTCTGTCGTCTTGACCAGCGGTGATGGAAAGTGCCTTGAGTGCCGGCGATAGGCGGGCCACTGCCGCAGCGTCGATTGTCACGGTGTTTGCATCAGTGCTGGACAGATCCAAGTAGCGGAAGTCACTCGCAGCGATGCTTGGATCAGTTAGGTCAATCGCTCCCTCGTCACCAACGATCACCAGCGTATTTCCGCCAGCGCCACCAGCGAGTTGCAGACCGCCAACCGGGATCGCGAACCCGCTGCCGACATCGATCGTGACCGACTCGGCGATCGCACTGCCCAGGATGCTCAATGAGCCAAGGTTGGGGATCGGTGAACGGAAAAGCACGGTCGGCCCAGAGCGGACAACAAGATTGTCTGATTCAACGGAGACTTGGACGCTACCGTTGACCAAATCGACTTCAACGTTGGGGATACTGCCGCCGTCCATGACTGAGAGCAAATAGTCCTCGACCTCGCCGTCGGAAGCGGACCCCGTGGGCGCTAAGCCGCCAGCGGTGCTGAGTCGGAATCGTGCTGCCGTGCTGCCGGCGGTCGCACCGGCGGGGATCGTGTAACCAAGTGTGTTCTGACCCTCAACAACATCGACGGACGTCAAGATCTGTTCGCGGGCGTCGTCCCAATCACCGTCGCTGTTGAAATCAATCCAGGCGTCCAGTTTGCCGGCTGCAGAGACCTCGACGGTAAAGCTGGACGAAGTGTCGGCATCGCTGACGGCGACCAAATCCGCGATCACAAACACACCGTCATCGTCGTCGCCATCCCCGTCCGCCAAATCCGAAGGCTGACCATCAATATCATCATCCACTTGACTGCCAAGGGTCAGCGTTGTCGTCGTGTGACGCGCACCGTCGGCTCCCAGCAGTACCGGGTAATCACTCGGCGCATCACCAAAATCCTGGGCGCCAACGACGTCGATCGTCACTGTCTCGGTGACAATGTTGAATTTCGCCAAGTTGTCAGGCGTGAACGTGGCCGACAACACTTGGTCATCGCCCACGCCCAAAACCGTGCCTGAAACCGGGTCGTAGCTGAATGTTCCAGCAACTGTGGTCGCGGCGTTCAGCTGTGCCGGGCCAATCGCGGTGCCGACAACAATGTCGGCAGGATCATCCCAGTCGATGACAGGGTTCGCTTTGCTGACGTCGATCGTCACCGTTTTCGTGATCGCGTCAAAGTTCGGCGATTCGGGCGTGAACGTGACCGATAGCGTTTGCTTCAATCCCGCCGCGAGCAGCACGCCCGCTGGGGGAATGTACGAGAACGAGCCGGGGACATTGGCGGTGGCGTTGAGCTGCTGCGACCCGAGCGGTGTCACTGTATCGATGTCGGCAGGATCATTCCAAGAGACGATGGGATCCGCGGTCGTTACATCGATGAATACCGAAGCTGACGCCGAGTTGAAATTGCTCGTGTCGATCGGTGCAAAGAATACTGAAAGCACTCGATCTTCACCGGCATCCAGCACCGTGCCGGCCGGCGGAGCGTAGTCGAACGTGCCTGGCACGACCGATTCTGCGTTCAACTGCGTGTCGTCGAGTGCGGTGCCGAACACGATTGCATCGGGCTGGTCCCACGTGATCACGGGATCCGCCTTGGCAACGGTAATGAAGACCGTCGCCATTGTGGGACTGTAGCTGGCAAGATCATCCGGCGTGAACGTTGTCGTTAAGATCTGGGCTTCGCCCGCATTCAGGATCTCGCCGGCCGCTGGCGAATACTCGAACGTCCCGGCAACAGTGGTTGTGGCGTTCAGCTGCTCATCGCCAAGCACCGTGCCGAACACGATATCGGCTGGATTGGCCCAGGTGATCTTGATCTCACTATCGATCTCAACCGATCCGATGTCCAAGTGGCTCCCCCTGAGTCTGGGGAATCCGCGTTGATCGTTGATCAGCGGAGGTGAAAACGCGGTGGCGTCAAACAGCGGATCACCCGCATCAATCGCGGGGCTACCTTCAAGCAGCAAATGCGTCTGCGTTGGCCCACCGTTGTCGGCGAGCAGGCCGAGCAGCGGATCAATCTTTCCGCCCAAGTTGGGGTCGCCAACAAGGTTGCCGGTCGTCGGATCGGCCGTTTGGGATTCGCTGAGCGTTGTGCCCGTGTTGTCGCCAATCAAGCTGAATCCGACCGCGGCAGCATCGGCCAAAACATCAGTCCCCGGAAAGTCGGGCGCCGCCCCAATGTCGATGTTGTCGGCAACAATCGAATTTTGAATCGTTAGCGACAGACTTGGAGTTGTCGCTGGCACACCGATTCCACCTCCAACCGCGCCCGCGTCGTTGTTGGTGATCGTGCTGTTATCGATATCAAGATCACCGCTAGCCGCGTAGATTCCGCCGCCTCCACTTGCGGTCGCAGTATTTCCGGAGACGGTGCTATTGACCAAGTTCAGCGGCGTCAGCGAACTGTGAATGCCGCCGCCAGGTGATCCCGTTTCCTCGGTCGTATTTCCCCAGATCGTGCTGCCGGTAATTGTTGCATTGGCGTTCAGGAATGCGATTCCACCGCCACCGGCACTATTCCCCTCGGTGAAATTGCTGCTGAATGTACTTTCGGTAATCGTTGTCGCCGCGTTCTGAGCGTACAAACCGCCGCCCTGGGCCGAGTCCGAGAATGTTCCATTGTCGGTGAACGAGCTTCGAAGAATTATCACACTGTTGGCCACGGTCCAAACACCGCCGCCAGCTGCCGAAACACCGTTCGTTTGGTTGCCCGAGATCAGGGTGTTGGTGATCACCAAATCACCCGCGGTGGTTTGAATTCCAGCACCCGCACTTCCCTCTCCGGTAGTGCTGTTATTCATAATGGTGCTGAAGCCGACAGTCAAAACTCCGGGGGATTGGGAGCGAATCCCCGCGCCACCTTCTGATTCGAGCGTTGATCGTCCCCCCGTGATCGTCAACGATTCAATGGTGACATCGCCGGCAGCATCGGTGATATCGATCACCCGCGAATTGTCTTGTCCATCGATCGTGATCACATCTCGCCCCAGCCCGGTGAGCGTCAACGAATCAGTGATCTCAAGCTCTCCCAGAGCCTGATCCAACATCACGCTTCCGCTGAGCGCCGGGTCGAAACGGATCGAGTCTGGTCCGATATCGGCGTTCGCTAAACTGATCGCTTCACGCAAACTGAGATCGGACAAATCGGATTCCGGATCGGCGTCCAACTCATCATCCAGCGTGGTCACCACAAAGCTGACATCGATGACTGTCAAGGATGTCGTGGCAATCGCCGCATTGCCGCTGTCGTCGGTGACGGTGAACGTCGCGGAGGTCGTGCCTATCGGAAAGGTCGTCGGTTGAGCCGAAATCGATAGCGATGGATCGACCAAGTCACTTGAACTCGTCGTGATCAGATCGATCAAGTGACTGTTGGTCAAATCGGCACCGGCCGGCAGGTTCGAGTCGATCGTAACTTCGTCCGGCAGCGTAAAGTCGGGAGCCGTCGTGTCAACAACTGTCACGATCGATGTTGCCGTCGCGACATTGCCGGATGCGTCGGTAGCACTAAACGTGATCGTGTTTTGATCGAGCGCAAGAAACGCCGGCTTGTTGTTTGCGATCGTGGGGTTGGGGTCGATCATGTCAGTGGCGACCGCCGCATCAAGAAAATCCTCGAGATCTTGATTGAGCCCCAAAAAACCTCCCACCGTATTGCCCTCGATAGTGATGTTCGCAGGTGCCGTGATCGATGGCGGCACGTCTTCCTGCAACATGATTCCGATGTCGGCCAGAATCGCCTTCTCAACCAGAGTCAATTCCTGTGGCACAGTGTTGTCCACGGTCGCATGGGACATCAAATGAGTGAGCGGCGAAAACGCTGAGCTCTCACCAGGAAATCCCTCGCTATCGAGGTGCGAGATACTTGACTCCAATCCGAACGTCGCCGGTGAATAGAGTGGAACACGTCCGCCGTGAACCGCCGTTGCAATCGGACCGTCAAAGAACAGTCCGGCGCTGGGACCCTTGCCGCCGGTGCTGTGTGTTGGCCAACCACTTGCCGAAACGTCCATCTGGAAGGCGGTCAGCGAATTTGAATCGCCATCAATCAAACGGTTTCCATCGACATCGGAAAGAAATTGGTCGAACACCGTCCATGTTCCTGGCGTCGTCAGTCCATTGCCCGAGTCATCGCTACCATCGGCGTTGGCGGCGCTGGTGAATCCAAGCGTATGCACCAACTCGTGAATGATCACCGCCTGAAAATCAATCACATCGTCCGCGCCCGCCTCGGATGGGTCGGTGGCGTAGGTGAATATGTCGCCGCCGCCAAAGAAAAAGACCTCTAGCCGACCGTCCGCGTCCGTGCCGTTTGAGTCAGCTCGGCCAAGAATCTTGGACGGAATAACTCCATGAACGAACCCGCCGCCAATCGGATCGGGCGAAGGCTCGGACGTCGCCTTGGCGACGGCGGCGCCGGTGAAGGCTTTCGATTCAACGTCCAGCTGAATCGTTGCGTCGTGCAACATCCAGCCACCCAGTCGGGTGGCCGCGGCCTCGAGGGCTGCCCTGTACGTATCCCCCTCGCTCGGGTCATTGAACCCGATCGAACTACCTCCCACGTAACTGAATTCGAACGAAACCGCCAATAGCCGCCGATCTTCCAGCGGCTCGGCAAGCAGACGACGACGGCGAGATCGGAGAATGCCGCTATCTTTGCGATTTCGGTGGCGAAGTGACATGGGAAAGGCCCAGTTCATGAGGCGAGTTTCATTAGGCGAGTGCTCTGTCAAAGCTTGATTTTGGGGTTGGCCATTCGAACCTGACCCCTTTTTCCCGAAGCAAATTGAACCCTCATTCTTAGTCGTGACAAAGCGTAGGAGACAAGTATGGAAATGGCCCGAAGCTGATTAGACGCCCATGCTACTCTGAACGATCCATCGTTTTGACTTATTACCCACCCATGTGGGTGGTTTGTTTCATCGCAAGTGATGCAGGCGTTGGGTTTGCGTGCGAACATGCATTCACTCTCCCGGAGGGAGAGTGATTCATGTTCGTGAACTCTTGCAAAGTCGGGACCAAAAAACTTCGCGATCTCCTTGGATTAGGGGGACCGCAGTTTCTGTACAATCTTGACCGCGGGGGAACCACGCTGCAGCGGATTGCTTGCAGACGCGGTTCTGTTCATTCGAAATCCCCCGGACTTCGGGGCATTGAAGTGACAACCATTTATGTAATCGACGACGACGAACAGGCTCGTAAGTCCGTCTCGGTTTTTGTCGAATCTATTGGTCATCTGGCCGTATCTTTCTCTTCAGCAGACGAACTGCTGAAAGTGCACAGCGGTCTTGGAGAGCATAGCGACGAAGGCAGCTGCATCGTCACAGAATCGCTGATGCCTGGGATGGATATTCATGACTTCTTGAATGAAATGAGTCAACGTCCCAACCCGGTTCCGGTGATTGTGCTGACATCGAACGCAACAACCGCATCCGTCGTCCAGCTGATCAAGAGTGGTGCTTTCACTTTGCTCGAAAAACCGTTCCATGACGACGAACTCCGCGAGGCCATTTCAGAAGCGATCAGCCAGAGCGAATCCCAGCGAATTGAATCGGAAAAGCATCGGCAAGTCATGGAGAGGGCCGCGTTGTTGAGCGACAAGGAGCGAGCGGTGATGGAATTGATGCTCCAAGGGTTGGCCAACAAAGTTATCGCGAGCCGCCTTGATGTCAGTGTCCGAACTGTGGAAAGTCGAAGAAGCGCGGTGCTGGACAAAATGGGATTTGGCTCGTTGGCCGGGTTGATCCGCGCGATTGCTGAAGCGGGTCAGTAAAAGGACTCATCCGTTCCATCCGAGTGGCTGACGCGGATGCAGTGGCGGGTTAACCTATGTCGGTTCGACCTGCCTCCACTGATTCGCCCCTCCAGCAACCCGAGAATCTCATGACCCGTACGCTCGGTTCATTCTGTTACATTGCCGCGATTTGGCTTGTCACGGGTTTCACCTCGTCATTGGCCGCCGAATCCCGACCGAACGTTGTCTTTATTCTGGCGGACGATCTTGGCTATCGCGAACTCGGCTCATTCGGTCAGAAGCTGATCCGAACGCCGAATCTAGATGCCTTGGCGAAGCAGGGAATGCGATTGACGCAACACTACTGCGGCAACGCGGTGTGCGCCCCTTCACGCTGTGTCCTGATGACCGGCAAACATCCTGGCCACGCCTTTGTCCGCAGCAACAAATCAACACCGCCTGAGGGTCAGCAACCGATTCCTGATAGCGAAGTTACCTTGCCGGAGTTGATGAAGGCCCAGGGTTACGCGACCGGCGCGTTTGGCAAATGGGGACTCGGTGGTCCGCAGTCCAGCGGCCAGCCACTCAACCAAGGCGTCGATCGCTTCTTCGGTTACAACTGCCAGGCCCACGCCCATAGCTACTATCCCTCGTATCTTTGGGACAACGACAAGCACATCGAACTGAAGAACTCGCCGCCGATTCCCGGTCATGCTTCCTTGAAAGCCGGTGCCGACAAATCGGACCCACGAAGCTACGACGAATTCAAGGGCCAAGATTACGCCCCCGACCGCATCAACGCTGCCGCACTCGACTTCATCCGCTCGAACAAAGATCGCCCATTTTTCTTGTACTATCCGACGGTCATCCCGCATGTCGCGTTACACGTGCCGGATGAGGAATTGAAACCGTATTTGGATTTGGGCTGGAAAGACCCGCCGTTCACTCGCGAAACCGGGTATGGCTACACGCCGCACTTCACGCCGCGAGCCGCTTATGCCGCGATGATCACGCGAATGGATCGCTATGTCGGTAACGTCTTGAAACTGATCGACGAACTGGGCCTGGCCGACAACACGATCGTTGTCTTCAGCAGTGACAATGGGACCACGCATTTGGACCAAGAAGTCGACTTCAATTTCTTTCAAAGCGTCGGCGAACTTCGTGGCCTGAAAGGATCGCTGTATGAAGGTGGCGTTCGTGTTCCCACGATTGTTCGCTGGCCCGGCAAAGTTGCAGCGGGATCTTCCAGCGATCGAGTCAGCGGTTTCGAGGACTGGATGCCGACGCTGATGGAAGTCGTCGGCGCTGAGAGCACCGTGCCCGACAACATCGATGGGATATCGCTGCTGCCCACACTGTTGGGCAAGCAGCAACCCGAGCGGCCCTACCTGTACCGCGAATTTCCGAGTTACGGCGGCCAGCAGACGATTCGTGTCGGGCCCTGGAAAGCCGTTCGCCAAAACATGGCCAAAGGCAACTTGGAGATCGAGCTGTACAATATCGCGGAGGACATCGGCGAAAAGCACGACGTGGCAAAGGATCATCCCGAGCTGGTAGCGACGTTGGCGAAGCAAATGGAAGCGGTCCGCACCCCGTCCGAAATTTTTCCGTTGATTCCGCTCGACGCGCCCGTGAAATCGCCCCAGCAGAATTAGTGTTGCTCGTTTGTCTCAAACGAGATTTCGCAGATCGCTCGGTTGGGACAACCGAGCAACAATCGTACAAAACGGAGCCTGCCATGATTCTTTCTCGTCGTTCCATGATTGCCAATTCGATCGCAGTCGCCGGCAGCGCGATGCTCACTAGAGTTTCCGGCGCCGCGAAACCGGGCGAGCGGAAGTTCACGCTCGATTTGCGTGGCGGTTCCATTGGTGTCAATGCGGACCAGCGCGAAGCGATCCGATTGGCGCATCAGCACGGGTTTGAGTCGGTGACTCCAGATCCGCAATACATCGCCAAACTTTCCAACGGCGAGCGGGATGAACTCGTTGCGGAATTGAAAGAAAAGAAACTCGTTTGGGGCTCCGCTGGTTTGCCAGTCGAGTTCCGCAGGGATGAGTCAACTTTTCGCGGTGCCGCCGACAATCTGCCGAAACTCGCCGACGCGTTGCAGAAAGCCGGGGTCACACGCCTCGGTACGTGGTTGATGCCCTGTCACGATGAGCTGACTTACGTTACCAATTTCCGCCAACATGCACGGCGACTGCGCGAGTGTGCCAGGATTCTGCAGGATCACGGACAACGATTTGGGCTCGAGTACGTCGGCCCCAAGACACTTTGGGCATCAAAGCGATACAGTTTCATTCATTCGATGGCTGAGACGAAAGATTTGATCGCAGAGATCGGCGTCGACAACATGGGTTTCGTACTCGACAGCTGGCATTGGTACACCGCCCACGAAACGGTCGACGACCTGCTTTCGTTAACGAACAAAGATGTCGTTGCCTGTGATTTGAACGACGCCCCCACGGGCCTTGAAATCGACCAGCAGCTCGACAACCAACGTGAACTGCCCGCCGCGACAGGCGTGATTGACCTGGCCGGTTTCTTAGAGGCGTTGGTTGCGATCGGCTACGACGGACCGGTACGTGCGGAACCATTCAACCAACCACTCAACAAGATGGACAACGAAGCAGCAGCCGCCGCGACTTGCAAAGCCATGCGAAAAGCGTTCGCGTTGATCGGCGGCTGAAATTGTTGCTCGGTTGTCCCAACCGAGTTTCGAGCGGAACGGCTTGAAGGGGTGGCCGGCGGTCGAGCGTCAGCGAGCCCCCGGAATTCCTTGGCCCGCTAACTGGGGGCTCGCTGACGCTCGACCACCAGCCACCCGCCGGCTCCACACTCAGTTGGGACAGCCGAGCAACAAACGTGATCAATGGGTCATCGCGTAGGTCACGATGTTGATACCCATCGGATAGGCTTTCTTGACCGAGAACTCGTCGAAGTACCACTGGGATTCAGCTTCACGCTCCCAGCCGTCTCCCAGGTCGGTGTTGTGACAGATGAAGACCATGATTCGCTTGTCGTCGTCCGTGATCGCGCGATAATGCGGTGTACTTGTATCGCTGCCATCCCAGGTCCGCTCGGCCGAACCGATCTGGCCGTTTGCCATGCGATAAGCGGCATTGATTGCCGGTACCTGAGGCTTCTCTTTCATGTCATAGACGCAGTGAAAGATCTCGTGGTCCAGTGGCACCTCGAATGGATCTCGATCGGGAAAGACTCGCTTCAGTTCAAGTCGCATGTTTTCGTATTGCGAATCGCCCCAAAAATCGTCCACCATCAGGAAGCCGCCGTTGAGGCAGTATCTTCGCAACGCTTCGACCTCTGCTTCGTTGAAAACCAACGCACCCGGTTCAATGATGTAAATGAACGGATAATCGTACAGACGATCGTCGGTCAGCTCCAACACGATCGGTTCGGGGTTGACCTTCATCGAGGTCAGCTGTTGTAACCGCAGCGAAAAATTCAGATCGCTATCGCGGTAATCGGTTGCCCAGCCACCACCGCCACGACCATAGCCACCGTATGAGTCGTACTTGATCCGCACGAATGTGAAAACGTCGTCTTTGAAATTTTCATCGATCTCCCAGTCCGGGACGCCGTTACGATCGGTTTGAGGGTAACCCCCGCGGCGCCAACGGCTACGCTGTGCCATGGCGGCTCCGGCGAGCAACAACGTAACGACAGCGAAGCCAATCAAGTGCTTGCGTGAAAAAGGTTTTGAGAACATTTCGGTCATCGAGTCTCCACCTGATTTTCGTCCGTGTTCGTCGTCTCATCTGCTTGCTGCGCCGCGTTTGCCCGCTGGCTCAATCTCAAAAGTAAACGATGGGCGTCCCGTAGCGAGGCGCTTCGTCCAGAGCTCGCAAAACGTGGTGTTTCGCCAGATCGAACTGCTCGACTTCGGTAAACGCGACCGCCATTCGATAGTCGAGTGCGGCCGGATCGACCGGTTCCATTTTCGCAAGCGCGCTGAGCGACCGCAGCACGTCGATCGGACGATCCGACGCCTCCGCTGCTTCGGCCGTCGCCAAATGTCCTTCCGGCAACAACGGATTGATCGAGTTGATCTTCGCCGCGTACTGGGCGACCAACTCCCAATCCTGTTCTTCTTTTGAAAGTTCGATCAGCCGCCGTAGAGCGGGCAACGCATCGCTGGAAAGTGCTACGATTTGCCTCAGCGTCTCACGCTCCGCATCGGCCTGATCCAACTCGCGATAAACGACAGACAGCATTTCCAGCGGATCTCCTCGCTCGCCGGTCATTGTGTCCAACGACTGCAACTTCTCCAGCGGCGACCTGGCCAACTCATATTGCTTAGCTGAAAAGTATGCGGATCCCAAGGACCGCAATCCCCAATAGTTGTTTGGGTGCTGCTCGACCCAGGTCGCCATTTCTTGCGGCGTCGGCTTCTCGGGCATCTCTTCGCGAGACCAATCGGCTGCGGCCCCGAAGCTCTCGGCTTGCTGATGAGCGAACTCCGTGAACTGACTATCCAACTTCTGCAGCGAACCGACGCTGCGCACCAAAGCATCGTTGATCGTCAGACCATTGCCCAAGTCATCCAGAACTTGCTTCAACGCATCGATTCCGTATCGATCGATCAGGAACTCGATGACAAGTGACGACTCGTAATAGGCGAACTGCAAATGAATCGGTGATGCAGGATTCAGGAAGGCAGCACTCAAGTCGCTGACCGGTGTCAACTCATCGTCCAATAACATCTCTCGATAGATTGGCGTCATCGACTCGCCCCAGGACGGATCCCGCTGCCGTTCCTCGTAGACCGAAATGCCCTCACTGAGCCATCGCGGCATGCGATTCTTGGTCTTTTCGAGTGTGACGACGTGACAGAATTCATGCCACAGCACGCTCTGCCAATTCGATGGCCGATCGCCTTGCGAGGCAGGACTGTTAGCCGTGATCACACGCCCGAAACAAACGCCGAGGAATCCCGCACCCCCCGGCAGCCCGAACGTGCGAATTGCAAAATCTTTTTGCTCAGGAAAGATTTCGACCGCGATCGGAGCTCGCAATTCGACATCGTACTTCTCGCACAACACTCCCTTCGCTTCACCCAGCAATTTCAAAACCGCATCGCCATAAATGCTGGCTTCGCGGGCTTCCATTCGCACCTGGATGCCTTCCGCCTCCAGCACGCGGAACTTTTTGATCCGATCGTAGAGCGTCACCAGGTTGTGCGCGACGACATTGTATTTGTCGTCGTCGGAGATGTTTTGCGCAAGTTTCCAACCCACTTTCTCCTGCCCGAGTCTCAGAAGGTCTTGGGCAAGCTGAAAATTGGCGGGCGCGTATCGCGAATCAAATGCGAGTGATTTGAGTTGGTATTCGGATCCTTCCTTGAATCGATATTTCTGCGAAAGCTTCAACCCGATCAGATGGTCTACGCGAGGATTGTTCGCCCAAGTCTTGAGCGCCGATTCCCGCATCGACTTTTCCTTCTCGTAGTCGCCACGCAGGTGAGCGATCACCGCCAGCAGCGCCCATGCCTCTTGCTCGTGTGGGTTGATCGCTTGGACTTGGCGAATGATCTGTTCTGCGACATCGTATTGTTCACGGTCGATCGCTGCGTCAGCGCGGTACAACAGGCTGGGCACATGATTCGAGTTCAACTCGAGCGCTCGCTCGAGTGCGGCGGTCGCCTTCTCCGAATCGCTCGACTCCCACGCCCGCGCCAGCAGGTAGGGAACTCGGGGATCATTCTCGTCGATACGCTGCGCCTGCTGCAGCGTATCGGCGGCAACTTTAAAATCCCCCTTCGCAAGCGCCAATTCAGCCGTCGCGATGTAAGCTTCCAAGTGTTCTGGGTCAGCGTCGCGGACTCGATCGAAGAACAGTTCCAAAACCTGTCTTGCATCTTCGCCATGCATCGCCAGATAACGGCCGGCTGCGACCAGATTATCACGGCTTGCGAAACGAAACGGCGAACTTTGTAGCAATCGAAAAATCTGCTGATCCGCTTCGGTCGCTTCGTCGGGCAGATTGCTGAGCCGCAGCACGTCCAGCCCCTGCATCCTGATCGTCAAGCTGGTCGGGTATCGCTTGATGGCTGCTTCGTAGGCTTCTTTCGCCTCCGCGTATTTTCCTCGGGCGATTTGGCACTGGATCAGCAACCGCGGCCAACGCTCGTTCCAAATCCCTCGTTCGACCTGTTCGGCAGCCAGCGCCTCGGCCTCTTCATACTTGCCCGAGCGAAACAGCTCCTCGGCATCATCCAGCCCGGCCGCTGACGCTGGCGGCGCGAACAGAAACGAAAATAGAACGAGCGAAGCGACGAAACCTGCACCTGTTTTTTTGCAATCGACCAACTTGTCATTCTCGCGTGTGAGGGTTTGCGGCAGCTGAATGGTATTCTAGCGTCTAGTACCTCGACCATCATGAATGGACGGGTGCGATCGGCGTAGGCCAGGACCTGTCCTGGCGACAAACCGCATGCGTCAGGCTGCCAGGACAGGTCCCGGCCTACGAGTTCCGCCAATCGAAGACGGGCCAGGTACTAGGCCCAGCGGCGTCGCAGTCGACATCCGCCACACGGACTGGGTGTCGATCGAGTAGGATTACCCCCCAGCTGAACGTTCAGACGGCCAACCGCCAATTCGCATCACAACTCTATCCTCTCCGTCGTTGCCATTCCGATGCCAAATCCCATCCATAACAGCTCTGCCCTCCTTGTCTTTGTTTTCCTGCTCTTGTCGGTCATTTCTGATCCCAGCGGACTAGCGGCGGAGGAGAGCGAGCGGTTGCGGATCGGCATCATCGGGCTCGACACCTCGCACGTCATCGCTTTCAGCAAGGAATTTAATCGCGATCCGCCAAGTCACGAAGCACTGAACAACTTCCGAGTGGTGGCCGCCTACCCACACGGCAGCGCCGACATCCAATCGAGCGCCAGTCGGATTCCGAAGTACACCGCCGAGATCCAGGAGCTCGGCGTCGACGTCGTCGATTCAATCGCGGAATTGCTGGCCCGAGTCGATTGTGTCCTGCTGGAGACCAACGATGGCCGGCTGCATCTTGAGCAGGCGATCGAGGTCTTTCGGGCGGGTAAACCAGTCTTCATCGACAAGCCAACCGGCGCGAATCTGGGCGAAGTCGTTGCCATCTTTCAAGCCGCCCAGCACTACCAAGTGCCAATGTTTTCGAGTTCGTCCTTGAGGTTCAGCGAGGGTGCACAAGAAATCCGGGCCGGCAAGCTCGGTCGCGTGCTCGGCTGCGATAGCTACAGCCCTTGCTCGCTGGAACAGACGCATGTCGATTTGTATTGGTATGGAATCCATGGCGTCGAGTCGCTGTACACCTGCATGGGTGCGGGGTGCCAGAGTGTGACTCACACTTCAACCGACGACTTCGAATTGGCGGTGGGGCAGTGGGCCGACGGACGAATCGGCACGTTTCGCGGAATTCGCGCCGGCAAGAGCGGCTATGGCGGCACCGCATTCGGTGAAAAGGAAATCGGACAAATCGGCTCCTATGGTGGCTACAAACCGCTGCTAATTCAGATCGCCAAGTTCTTTCGCACAAAGGAAAGCCCGATCGATTCCGCCGAAACGATCGAGTTGTATGCGTTCATGCAGGCGGCTTTCGAGAGCAAGCAGCAAGGTGGTCTGCCCGTCAAGATCGCGGACGTCATGGAAGCCGCGACAAAACAAGCTGCCGAATTGCTGGAAGGGAAGCTGACTCGGCAATGAGCATGTCAGCGCTGCGACGCCTTTATGCGCGGACGGTTTTCTATCCGACGTTGGCCTGGAACTATTCGCTGGCAAGGCTTTTTCGAGTCCGCAATTGGTGGGACAGAATCGATACAAACGTCATCGTTGGCGCTTACCCCTTTGCGCGTGATGTTGCCGCCATGCACGAGGCTGGCGTGCGAGCCGTTGTGAACACCTGCGAGGAATACGCCGGCCCAAACGCGGAATACGAACAGTACGGGATCGAACAACTCCGCATCCCCACCACCGACTTTACGCATCCGCGACTTGAAGATGTCACCCGAGCAGTCGAATTCGTGCAGCAGCACGTCGAAGCGGGTGAAACGGTCTACATCCACTGCAAAGCAGGCCGAGCACGAAGCGCCACGGTCGCACTCTGCTGGTTAATGAAATATCGCGGACTATCGATGGAACAGGCACAAGCGAAACTTCTTGAGTCGCGGCCGCATGTGAACAGCCGTCTGACCGAGCGACCCGTGGTTCAGGAATTCGCAAAGACCGTCGCCCATTCATGAACTCGCAGGCGGCTGAAAAAGTGGTTCGTCCGGAGATTTAGAAGCAGATGGGAAATTGCAGACAAGGGGTGGCCGGCGGTCGAGCGTCAGCGAGCCCCCGGAATTCCATTTGCTCGCGTCTGGGGGCTCGCTGACGCTCGACCACCAGCCACCCAATCATTGCCGTTCTGCCACTAAATTCGCGGAAGAACTGAGGAAGTTGCTGATTGGCGGTTTGCCGCAAATTGCCAAACTAGGGCAAATTTTCGCACCATTGCTGGACGATACGGCTCCTGTTAGGGGGCACAGTCGAGGCACTGCCTTGCAGATTGCTTCGACTTTCTGACACCAAATCAACGGCCTGGGTTTTTATGGAGGCGGTCGAAAGGCTGCTTTTAGGGCACAAAAGCCCAGGCCGTTCTTTTTGCGCACAGCGCATCGTCAGGGGAGCTCCCACGTGGTACATCCCCCACGTCGATGTTGAAAAAAGGCAACGCCGGCAATCCCGCGTCGCTGCCTTTCTGCTGACTCGCGAATTGCCTAAACCGTTGTGAGGCAATGTCTTACGCGCTCTGCTGGAGATGATCTGGCGGTTCTGGCACATCGAGTGCAATGCACGAACACGATCACCCTTCGTGTTTCGACCCCCGGCTTTGCCATGCATTGTGTTCTTACCGCAGACCTTGCCGCGACCGTGTCCCATCACGGCCCCGCGATCTTGTACCGTCGCGAAGCGATCCCGCCGCAAGCGATGACCCAGTACTGGGCCAGTTCGCGGAACCGGTTCGAGCTTTGGCACCAAACCATGGCCCGTTATCGGCATGCGGAACAATCAGGCGACTTCAACTCGCTGCGGAACTGGTGGCGCGATCACGTCGTGGTCTTGGAAGAGGTCCTGGTCACCGAGATGCTGACCCGGGTGATTGCCGCCTTGGCCGCGGGAATGGAGGCGACCGGCGACACCGACGAGATTTCTCCAGTGACGCACGCCGTTCACCTCACCCACCTCGAGGCCCGGAATCGCGTCCAACAAATCATGCTTTATGGACGCGGCAACTCAGTCACAGACGCCGTCCGCCTGAATCGGCTTCGCAGGGGTGTCGAGAGCTGGACCGATGCGTTGATCGGACGAATGGCCGCCCGGACGCCCGAAACCATTCAGTATGCGATCGATTCATCGCGGGCCGCCAGCCACGCGGAAGAGACGCGAATGTACGGGCACGGTCCAGCCCGTGATACATCCGACTATCTCATGAACGCGGCCATGCATGACATGCTTCGACTGCGGACTTCCCCCGCAGCAGCTCTTCCCGAAGCGAACCGAGCGGTAGCCAAAAGCGTGATGCTGATGCTTCGGCCCGATCTATTCGACAGTGTTGGCGCACTCAAGTCACTTTGGCTTCACCGACTCGAAATCGACAGCCATCGAACCGATCGAGTCCTCGACGAACTGGGCGGCGCCAGACATCGACGACGCAGCGACTGCCAACGGCATCGAGATCCTGCATGAGCCCTATTTTCAACGCTGGTACCTGTAGGCTGAATCGGGTCACTACGAACGAATTCCGGACTCCATCTCTCGGCGACCGCTATCCCGCCAATGCAGCACGTCGACTAGAATGCGGGGAATGGTCGAAGTCCCCCTTCACAAATCGCATCCATCACTGTCCGTGAAAGAAACTCCTCGCTCGTCAGTTTGGTCTCTGCTGCTCATCCTGAGTTTTCACCTTGTGGCGAAAGCAGACAGCCCCGAGGACGTGAATTTTGCCCTGGAAGTGTTGCCAATTCTGTCGAACAAATGCTTCGTTTGTCACGGCCCGGACACTCACGATGAAACGGACTTGAGACTCGATTCGCGGGACGCTGCGACCAGCGACCGTGGCGGCTATCGGGCGCTCGATCCGGACGATCCGTCGAAAAGCGAGATCCTGGCTCGCATTCATTCGGAAGATGACCCGATGCCGCCACGCGGGGTCGACAAGCAACTTAGCAAAGCCGAGCGTGATTTGATCAGCCGCTGGGTCCAGCAAGGGGGAAGTTACGCCAGGCACTGGGCATTCGTCCGACCCAAAAAAGAAGCCGATTACGAGAATGCGACTGTGGCGATCGATGCGTATGTCGGCAAGCAGCTGGAGAAGAACGGAATCGATTTCGCTTCGGAAGCAAAACGAACGACATTGGCCCGTCGCGCCGCCTTGGTTTTGACTGGACTGCCACCGGAAGAGCAACTGCTTGAGCAATATCTTGCCGACCAGAGCGATCTTGCTTATCAGAAGCTGGTTGACCAATTGCTTGACAGCCCCCGGTTTGGCGAACACCAAGCCCGTTACTGGCTTGATGCCGTCCGCTACGGCGACACTCATGGACTGCACCTGGACAACCGCCGCGCGATCTATCCGTATCGTGATTGGGTCGTCCGCGCCTTCAACGAGAATTTGCCCTTGGATGACTTCATCACGTGGCAGATTGCTGGCGACCTCGTGCCTGAGCCAACGCTGGCTCAGCAAATTGCGACCGGCTACGTGCGGCTGAATCCGAGCACTGGCGAAGGAGGCGCGATCCCGGAAGAGTTTCAGATGAAGAACAACTTCGATCGCGTCGAAACCTTGGGGACAGTCTTTCTAGGCATGTCGTTGACTTGGCGCGATGCCACACGCACAAGTACGACCCGATCGAGCAGCGGGAGTATTACCAGCTGCTAGCGTTCTTCAACAATACGGCCGAGCCGGCGGTGGACGGAAACACGTACAACTACGGGCCGGTGGCACGCGTACCCGCGGATCAAGCAGCCTGGAATCACTGGCAAAGGCTCGAGGCGGCGAGTGATGAATTGCTGAGCGAACTGGAAGGTTCCGACGTCGATTTTGATGCGGCAATTGCTTACGCGGTGCAGCGCAGTGGTTGGACGACGAGGCATTGGCGGATCAGCAAGCCGTTCCCGACGACTGACTCGACCCCACCGAATCGGGAAGCGAAGGATGCCGCGTGGCAGGATGCCAAGGGATTGCCTGGATTGCTCTCGGATCGCGCCGCAAGAGGAATCGCGCTGCCGGGCGTGAATCAACTCGTGTGGGTCTCGTTTGATGTGACGGTTCCGCAGCAGCAGACATTAGATTTGACTTTCGACGGCGCCGTCGGTTCCCGCGTTTTCGTGGACGACACCAAGGTTCCAATCGTCCAGCAGAATCTGGATCTCGCAATGACATTCGTCCCGCTGCGATTGTCGGCCGGGACGCATCGTGTCTGCGTCGCCGTGCACGGGCCGAAGATCTTGGCGCTGGAGGTCCGAGTCGACAATCGCTGGGATCCGTTGGCGAAATCGAAGCATTGGCTGACCTGCGGCAAGCGAGACCGATTGCGAATGCTGGCCTCGGGCGACGGACCGCTGTCGGATCACGACGGCAGGCAGCGCGCCGCTCAGCTCTGCGATTCCATGACGATTGCCGAAGCCGATTTCACAACCACTCTGGTCGCTCAGGAATTGCCCGATGCAAGACCGACTCGGTTGTTGGCACGTGGCGAGTACGACTTGCCGGTCGGAAATCCGTTGGAACCAGGCATCATCAAAGTCATGAATCCGTTTCCAAACAATGCGCCTCGTGATCGCGCGGGTCTGGCGCAGTGGTTGACGTCGCCCGAGCATCCGTTGGTCGCACGCGTGCTGGTGAATCGATTGTGGCAGCGTACGTTTGGTCACGCGCTCGTGCGAACACCCGAGGACTTCGGACTACAGGGACAACAGCCAACGCATCCTCAGTTGCTCGATTGGCTAGCGGTCCAGTTGCACGAGAGCGATTGGAACATGAAGCAGATGCTTCGAGCGATGGTGAACAGCCGTACTTTCCGGCAGACTTCAGCGTGGCGCGCTGATGTCGACGACCCCGAGAATCGGTTGTTCGCTCGCGCGTCGAGTTACCGTTTGGACGCGGAGGTGCTGCGGGACATCGGACTTTGGTCGAGCGGGCTGCTCGATCCGCACATGGGCGGCGAAGGAGTCAAACCGTACCAGCCGGCCGGTATGTGGGCGGCACTGGCGCACCCCGGCAGCAACACCAAAAGTTACCGACGTGATTCGGGCAAACTGCTGTACCGTCGAAGTCTGTACGTCTACTGGAAACGAACGAGTCCGCATCCGATGATGACGTTGTTTGACGCTCCGGACCGCGAGTCAAGTTGCGTACGACGCTCGCGCACCAACACGCCGCTGCAATCGCTGGGTATGTTCAATGAAACACAGCGAATCGAGATCGCCAGGTCGCTCGGCGCGCGGCTGATACGAGATCACGACAGCGACGAGAGTCGAGTCAACCAACTGTTTCGGATGTTGGCTTGTCGCGATGCTAGTGATCAAGAACACAAAGCCTGCGCCGGCTTGCTAATGAAGATGCGCGAGCGGTACACGGCGGCCCCGAAGGATGCCATTGCCCTGTTGGCAATCGGTGAAGCCCCACGTGACTCATCCATCGACGTGGTCGAGAATGCCGCTTGGGCTCAATTGGTCACGACCATCCTTGCCAGCGACATAACCATCCTGATGTATTGAGCTCATCGATCGATCAGGCAGTCGGCGCCGTAATGTCAAGCACGTCGATCGGTTGGCGGCCGGTCCGCCGTCGGACCCATTGGCTGAGTTCAAATTTCGTGCACCAGGCAGCGTGACGCAATTGCGGATACCAGGTCGGTGCAACGGCTCGCAGTCGCAGCAGACGTCGCGAGCAGGTCGACATGCGTTTCTTGTACTCTTCGTCGCCGCGCAGGTAGTCCACCCCGGCAAGCTCTTCACGGTAAAGCTGCAACAGAGTGTCAACGCAGAGAATGCGTCCAGGTTCCAAATCCGCGGAATCGAGGTCGTAACCCGAGCTGTAGGAATACAGCACTCGATTGCCTCCAACGATATTCAATTCACCGCCAATCATCCGGCCGTCATGCTTCAGCGCCACAAGGTAGAGCTGCCCACGTCGACAAAAGTCCTTGGCGCTTTCGTAAATGAAGTCGCGAAAGCGGGGGTTGGCATAGCTGCCGGTTTCGCCCGCATCGTTCCAACGACGTTGATGGAGTTCGATCAAACCACCCAGCAACTCGTCAACCTGCTGTTCGGATTCCGCAACACATTTCTCGAGGCGGTCGTTCTGGTCGATCTTTTCGCTCCAGCGTCGCATCTGGCGCCGCTGCGTTTTGCCGTGATGCTTCAGGTGTTCCGCCCAGGAATCATCGCGAGGTTTGAACCAAGTGCTCATCCGAGATTGTGTGTGCAGTGCCGCCCCGCCGTCCCGCAATCCTCTCGCGAAGGCAGCCATGGGCGCATCCCCTTCGACCACGCCATCGATGTCGATCAGATCCCAACCGGACTCGCTGTCCGATGCGGTCGCGGCAAGGTGCTTGCCGATCTGTTCAGCGATTTCAACGGCTTCGTCTTCGCTGGCCAGAACAGACACGTAGTCGCTGCACGCGTCGCCGTCGCCAATCACGCACAGTGTCCGGCCAGCAGTTCGATCGCCAGACCGGTATAGCGGAAGCAGTCCACCAATCGCACCTGACTCGTCACGCGCAACCAGGACGTGAGCCCGTTTGTCGTGACCAAACTGACGCCACCAGGGACCGAGCCAGGAAGTTTCTCGCCAAGGAACGCCGCCAGCCAGCTTGTTCCAGAGTTCGACATCGGCGAGCAGGCTGTCGATATCCGGGGTGGTTTCGATGCTGAACATGACATTCCAGAGATGATGTGTATGACGGGCGTCGAAAGTGCCAACCTGGTAGCGGGGAACTCAATTTCCACTCTCGTATTGAAAACTTAGGCCGCCCCTGTGGACGCGAGTAGCGCGGCCGGGAGTTTCCCATTACAATGCTCCCAGCGGTGTCAGCTGCGGATCGACAAATCCGCCGTAACCGTCACCACCCGCGTCTTCCCCTCACCCTCGCAACTGACTGATGAATCCATTCGTTCTACGCTCAATCGCATGCCTTACCTTCGTTCTCGGAGGTCCGTCCGCATCAACGTTCGCTGAGACTCCAGCATCTTGGTCGCGATTTCACGGCGACGATGGCCAAGGTTATGTTTCCGATGCTCAGATCCCCGCGTCATGGAGTGACTCGGACTATACGTGGCGACGCAAGCTGGGCTCGCGGGATGTGGGATCGCCAATCGCGATCGACGGCAAGGTCTACTATCTGTCCTCGCAACCCGACGCTGAGAAAATATCGCTCGAATCGCTTGATCTGCAAACTGGCAAGTTGCGGTGGTCGAAACAGTATGATCAACAGGAACACCATCTGCACAAACGCAACACCTATGCCTCCAGCACGCCGGCAGCCGACAAGGACAACGTCTTCGCCGCTTGGGCCGATTCGCAACACACGTTCCTCAAGTGTTTCGATCACGACGGCAACGAGATCTGGTCGCGAGACTTCGGGACGTGGACGTCGCAACATGGATTTGGCAGTTCGCCGCGGATCTTCGGCTCGATGGTGTTGTTGATGAATTCGCAGCAAGCCGAACAGTTGCAGCCTGGGCAGGCCGCCGGCCAGAGCCGCATGATCGCTGTTGACCGTCATACCGGTAATACCGTGTGGGAGACGCCACTGCAAACCACGCGATCGTGCTACGGTGTCCCCGCGGTTTATCAAAACGATGGATCGGCACAGATCATTGACGCCAACACGGGCAACGGCATGTTCGGTATCGATTCGGAAACGGGCGAGATGCTGTGGAGCTTGAAGGTCTTCGAGATGCGAGTTTGCAGCACGCCGTTGATCGCTGGCGACATCGCAATCTGCAGCAGCGGCAGCGGCGGCGGCGGAAATCACATGGTCGGTGTTCGCATCCCCAAAGCAAAGAGCGAAAAGCCTGAGCAGGTGTTTCGCGTTGACCGAGGCGCGCCGTACGTGCCGACGTCGGTGCTGAAGGGCAATCGGCTGTACGTGATCGACGATAAGGGAATTGCCTCGTGCGTGGATGCTCAAACCGGCCAGCAGATTTGGATGCAGCGGATCGGCGGCAACTTCGGAGCGTCGCCAATTCTTGTCGGCGACACGGTACTGATCATCAGTTTGGAAGGCAAAGCAACGCTCATCAAGGCAGCTGACAAATTCCAAAAGTTGGGCGAGGTAGACCTTGGTGGCCCCGTAGGCGCGACCCCGGCGTTCTCAGATGGCCGGCTGTTATTGCGAGTCGACGATGAACTGCGCTGCTTGGGCGGTTCGGCGATCTAGCCGGCTTTCTACTTTAACGGCAAGTCGCGAGCCTCCGGTATCGAGTACTCGCGTTTTCACGCGTAAACCGGAGGCTGGCACCTTGCCGTTACAGAATGACCCCACTCTGTTGTGCGACAAGTAGATAGCATTGGGCTTGCGCCTACGGCTCACATTTCAAAACACGTTCTAAGGCGTTCTTGCACCTAAACGATGAATCGAGTCGCTACGAACGAACTTTCGCAAAGATGAAGTGGCCTCATGCATTGCGTCTCAACCCAATTGGCCAGTGGATTCGTGGCAGCGATCTCGGTGTGGTCGTTGGCGTGCGCAGCCGATCCACTTCCAGGAACCGTCCGATTGCTCGAGCAACGGCCGCTCGACGTTGTCATGGTCGAGGGCATTGACCGGTTTGCGATTCGCGAACTCCAAAAAGCTCGCCAGCACCGTGCGTCTCTTTGGAACTACGACTACACCTCCATGGCAGCCTACCGAGCAAGTCTCGCTCCCTATCGCCAGCGTCTTGCTCAGCGGATCGGCGTTGTCGATCAACGGGTCAATGCCGGGGGTATCGAATTCAATGCAACCACAACGCAGCCAGCACTTGTCGCCGTAAACGATCTTTACACGGTCCATGCGGTAAGCTGGCCGGTCTTGGACGGTGTTTCGGCAGAGGGTTTGTTTTTGCAGCCGAAGAAGCAAGCCGTCGCTCGAGTGGTGGCGATTCCAGACGCCGATTGGACGCCCGAAATGATCACGGGCTTGCAAGCAGGCTCCGATACAAACTTTGCCGGCGACTTGGCAGCTTTTGGCTGTGAGGTTTTGGTGCCAACACTGATCAATCGCGACCACCAATTCAGCGCGAATGCTATCAATTGGCCGCAGTACCAATCTCACTCATCGTGAGTTTGTCTATCGCCAAGCATTCGAATTGGGGAGACACGTGATCGGCTACGAGGTGCAAAAGATCCTCGCCGCCGTCGATCAATTCGAATTGCGAAACACACCTGACAAGGATCTGCCGATCGCGGTCGTCGGAGTCAGCGAAGGCGGATTGCTGGCGTTCTATAGTGCCGCGCTCGACGATCGCATTGACGCGGCGGTGGTCAGCGGTTATTTCGACCGGCGAGAACAGATCTGGAAAGAACCGATCTACCGCAACGTTTGGGGCTTGCTCAGCGAGTTTGGCGACGCAGAGATCGCCGGCATGATCGCGCCGCGGTTTCTGTATCTCGAGCACACCGCCAAGATTCCCGAGGTGACTGGCCCGCCCCAGGCTGACCGAAACATCGCGGCGCCCGGCGTGATCACTTCGCCTGATCCCGAATCGGTATGGCTCGAAGCCAAACTGGCGGGGTTGCATTGGGAAAACATGAAAGCCTGGACCGACAGCGGCATCAGCATGCTTCAACAGAGCGACCCCAACGGCACTGCCGGTCCACCGCTAAACACAACAACAATCCGACGAATCGCCAAACAAATCTCCCAATCCGCTTCGTCGGAAGTTGTCCCGCAGCCGATCGGGCCCGATCGGCGCACCGCGTTTTCCGCTGACGATCGACAGCAGCGACAACTGGAACAGCTGGTCAAATTTACTCAGCGACTGCTACAGCTAAGTCATCGCGAGCGGGACAAGCGATTCGCTTCCATTGATCGGTCATCTGTCCAAACATGGATCGAGTCGTCGAAATCGGTCAGACAGCAAGTCTACGCGGATCTAATCGGCAAGCTGCCCGATCCAACGGTCGACCCCAACCCACGATCGCGAGTGATTTTGGAGACAGAGCAGTACACCGGTCATGAAGTTGTCTTCGATGTCTACCCGGACGTCATTGCCGCGGGAATTCTATTGCTGCCTAACGACTTGCGGGCTGATGAAAAACGGCCAGTGGTTGTTTGCCAACATGGACTTGAGGGAACGCCCATGGACACAATCTCAGGCCCTGAATCGAAAGGATATCGTGCCTACAAGTCCTTCAGCGCCGAACTGGCCAAGCGTGGATTCATCGTCTACGCGCCGCAGAACCCATACCGCGGTGGCGACGCGTTTCGCACGCTGCAACGCAAGTCCAATCCACTCGGTCGGTCGCTGTTCAGCTACATCATCCCGCAGCACCTGGTGACGTTGCGCTGGCTATCAACACTCCCCAACGTCGACAAGGATCGGATCGGATTCTACGGGCTCTCTTACGGTGGCAAGACTGCGGTGCGTGTTCCGCCCATGCTGCCGCCCTCCGATACCGAGCCTGGGTATTGCCTGTCGATCTGCAGCGCCGACTTCAACGAATGGGTCGCCAAGAACGCATCGATCGATGCTCCCTTCAGTTACGTTTGGACCGGCGAGTACGAAATCTTTGAATGGAACATGGGGCACGTGGCGAATTACGCCGAGCTATCGATGTTGATGACTCCACGACCGTTCATGGTCGAACGCGGGCACGACGACGGCGTCGGCATCGATCCCTGGGTGGCTTGGGAGTACGCGAAGGTGCGCCGGCACTACAACAAGTTGGGGTTGGGCGACAAAACTGAAATCGAGTTTTTCGATGGACCGCACACGATCAACGGGCAAGGCACCTACCGATTCCTGCACCGTCACCTTCGCTGGCCCCAGCGGTGAATCGACTTGAACCATGATTTCTCGTCAATTACGGCTTGGGCATTGCAGGGATGCCATCGACGCGGCGGGACGATGATTCTACGATGAATACCTCCTTGCTCGTTCTTTTCACCTTCCCACCTGGGAGGGTCGAGCGACGGCGAGGGGAGGGCTTCTTTTTCGAGAGTATGCATATGTCTGATTCAATCCGCTCGCTGATCAACACTGGAACAAAGCTGTACCTCGATTCGGTTGAACCTGCGGAGATTGACAAGAACCTCGCGTGGGGTGCTGTCGGTGCAACAAGCAATCCTGCCATCATTTCCGGGATTGTAAAAGCCGGCGGATTTGACAATCAGATTGAGGCTCTGCTATCGGCCGGCTACGACGACGACGCGATCGCCTGGGCCCTGACCGATTCGCTGGTCAGTGACGCGGAGCACAAGTTCAAGTCAATTCATGAGCAAACCGGGGGTAATGCTGGATACGTTTCCTTTGAACTTGACCCATTGCTGGAGGATCCGGCGCTGGGAATCTCGGATGCCGATCGCACCAAAAAGTACATTGAACTTGCTCGGAAGTGGAGCGCGGGACATCCCAACCGCATGATCAAGGTTCCCGCCACCGAAGCGGGCATAGCGGCGCTCGAAGAATTGGCGGCCTCTGCAGTGACGTTGAATGTCACGCTGATCTTCACCCATGATCAATACACGCGAGCTCGTGACGCAGTTTGGCGCGGAGCACAACGACGCAAGGACTTGTCTGACTTCAAGAGCGTCTACAGCATCTTCATTTCCAGGATCGACGTCTACACGCAAAAGGAAGTCGCTGGCCTGTCAGACGAGGCACAAGGTATGGTCGGAATCCTAAATGCCAAACGAATTTGGAAAGACAACCAGGAGTTCTGGGCGGACAAGGGGCTGGCCCTTGAGCAAGAGTTGATCTTCGCCAGCACGGGGACAAAAGACCCGGCTGACCTTCCTTGGAAATACGTGCAAGCGCTATCGGGAAGCGACATTCAGACCAATCCTCCCGACACGAACGAGGCGGTCGCCAAGAGCGGAATCGTGTTCACTCGCACCGTCGACCGAATGCTTCCCGATAACATTCAGCAAGAGATCGACGCCAAAGTCGACGTCAAAGCGATGCATCAATTTCTGATGGAAGAGGGTGTCGACAAGTTCGTCAAGCCACAGCGAGCATTACTGAGTCTGATCGCGGATAAGCGAAAAGAGCTTTCTCCCGCATCGTAGCGATTGTTGCTCGTTTGTCCCAAACGAACCGATCACAGCTCCTCCGTCCTAATGAGACGGCGAGCCTCGGTGGGGACAACGGAGCCGCGACTGCTATCGATTGACGCGGTCGGCCTCGTTCTCGAGCGTCTCCTTGAGGAATTCGCTCTGAGTTGCCCGGCAAACATCCAAGAGGTGATGTGTGTCACGTAGCAGCGACAGCCATTGAAGCTCTTCGGCACCTGCCGCGGCCCCGATTTTCTCGGCGGCACTCGCGATCGAGTCGATATGGCTGTTGCGGGCAAGCAAACCTAAGTGCGATGCGAGCGTCCTGAGGCCCTCGGCATCTTGACATGCAACGGCTTGGGCAAGACGCTCGACTTGGTAGCCAATCTGAATTGCCGTTTGCTTTCGAATGCCCAGGGCGCCCGCGGCAACCGACGGGCTCTGCGACTCGATCTTGTTCACGAAATGTTCGACCAGCTGCGGATCGAATTGCGTTCCGGAACAACGTCGCAATTCTTCGACCGCTTCGGCGTGTGAGCGGCCGCTGCGATAAACGCGATCGGAGACCATCGCGTCGTAACTGTCGGCAATGCACAGCAAACGCGCGCCAATCGGAATATTTTCGCCGGTGGGAAGATGCGGATCACGTGCGGCGCCGCCGTAGAACGCGTGATGGTTCGAGATAATCGCGGATAGCGGCCGACAATCGAATGCACTGGCGATAATCTCGGCGCCGATTCGATCGTGTCGACCCATCAGCTCCCATTCCTCGCGTGTCAGCGGTCCCGGCTTCAACAGGATTTCATCAGGAACACCAACCTTGCCAATGTCGTGCAACAACGCTGCGATCTCAAGCACGTACGTTTGTGCTGGGTTGAGCAGTCCATCGGCGACTCGCGAGCAAAGATCGGCGACTCGCCGACTATGTTCCGCTGTGTTCGCGTCACGGTATGAGAGCGCCGTCACCAAGGCCGTGACAGCTTGATACGGAATATCGAATCGTTCTGACTGCACGTCCCTCGGCTCCGCAGCGGAATCTGCCTCCATGCTTCTGTTGTATGCGATCACTCGGTTGCGACCCTCGCGTTTGGCAACGTACAGGCACGCGTCCGCCTGGTTGACCAATTCTTGCGGGTCGTTGGCGTCAAATCGTAAGTCGGACAGACCGATACTGCCTGTCAATCGCAGTTCTGCCGGGTCGAGCAATCGAATTTGGGAGATTGCGACGCGAGTCCTCTCCCCCTCGGCGATCGCCTGATCAAGCTCAAATTGTGGAAGAAGTACGCAGAATTCCTCGCCGCCATACCGGCACACAAGCCCTTTGTCTTTGTGCATTTCACGGATTACCTTGGACACCTGCCGTAGAACTTCGTCGCCGGCATGGTGGCCATAGGTGTCGTTGACACTCTTGAAATGATCGATGTCGATCATCAGGCAAGCCAGTGGCGTGCCGAGCGCCTTCGATTCGACCCACAAGCTGTCGAATGTCTCGAAGAATGCGCGGCGATTCAGACACCCGGTCAACGCGTCTTGTGTGGCAAGAATTTCCAGTTCCGTGTTTTTGCGTTTGATCTCGTCACGGCTGTTTCTTAGCAGACTTAACATCCGCTCCAGTTCGGCACGATGCTCTTCGACATGCGTCACGTCGCGGAACGTGGCGAGTGCACCACGCTGTGCGCGGTCTTTTCCAAGTGGAGCCGCATTCACAGAGAAGATTCGTTGGGGTCCACTATCAAGCTGGTATCGCAGCAGCCGTTCGGTCTGCAATTCCGACTCGTCAATGGCCAGCGACCAAGGATAATCCTTGTCCGCAACGTCTTCTGCCACCCAAGTAAGGTCGCTGGCAAGCCGATTCTCGAGCTCGTTCGATGGGACTTCGACGATGGTGGCGAATGCTTCGTTGGCTAACACGATTCTGCCGCGCTCATCCAGCACCAACAAACCTTCGGCGAGTGTATCGAGCGCTTGTCGCACCCGATCAGGCACGACCTGCGTACTGTTGAATAACTTCAGGATCCGCACCACGAAAAACGTGTAGGCGAACACGCCGCAAATCAAAAAGAACGACAGCAACCTGACCAATGGGTGGTGCATGATCCGCGCGAACGTTGTTGCATGAGGTTGCCGAAAACAAAGCTCCACTCGTCCCCAAGGGCGACGATTCAACGTGATCGGAACGTGAACCGAATCAACCTTGTTCTTGTCTTCTTCGCTGACGGGCCACATCTCTTCGTGGTGGCCAGTGTCAACGCGAAGTATGCCCAAATCGCTGCGAATACCAACGGATAGCAGGTCCGGGTTCCGGTCGACTTGTGTTTCCAATGTCGTGGTCAGATCCACCCACTGTTGCTTGCGCACGTGGGCCGCGGCATTCACCGCAATTGCTTCGCTAAGTGACTGGCGGGCGCGCATCGTGATCGGTTCGGAATCAGGGATAAACCCGAACCAATGTGCTCCAAGAATGAGACTGGCGCCGACGCATACGAGCGCTACAGCAAGTCTCAACGATGCGAAATACATCTTGCCCAACGACGTTCCCCGTCAAAAGCCAATGAATCATGGCCGATCCCCACGTGCGGAAATGGGCCTTATGAAATCTTTGCTCATCAGCCAACGTTGAGACGTCCAATTCCTCGCCCTGCAGTTACTCATCGAGAAACATCTGACAGATAGGTCAAATGTAGGGGGTGTGCCGATTAACGCGCCGACACCTCCCGACGTTACTCCAGCATTCTGTCAAGACCGTCGGACGGCAGTTTTGTCGATGCCCGATATGCGGTCAGCATCGCCGTTGGATCAACAATTCTCCAAGCCGGTAGGGTTGACGAAATCGCCGTGATGAACGCACCTCCGCGAAGTGCCCACATCACATAACCAATCGAGAACAGCCCAGCCGCGGTGCCGGCCGAACCAACAAAATAGCTCACCGGCGAATCTTCCAGATTGTTACGAGACTGATCCCAAAGGTTCCACACAATTGCCTGCTCCAGATCAATCTGCAGCAATCGCTCGAGCATCTCCACCTGTGCAGAGAACGGCCGCGAATCAAACCGAAACGATGAGCTCGATCCGAATAGACCTTCATACGCCGCTTCGAGCGTCGACTCTTCCACCAGGCGAACGATCGAAACTTGGTCATTGCTAACCGGCTCCGTTTGAACTTGGATCCAAAGCGGCTCGCCGACTTGGCCCGTTGGTACAGGAGTCGAGCCTGCTTCCGTCTCCTCCGTTGTCGGCTCCGGTTCGGGATCTGGTTCTGGCTCGGGGTCCGGATTCGGCTCCGGCTCCGGATCCGGCTCCGGCTCCGGATCGGGGTCGGGGTCCGGATTGGGATTGGGATTGGGATTGGGTCCTCCGGCCAATACCGTGATTTGCACTTCGACGGTGTTGCTCACTAACGTTCCGTCGCTGACTTGATAGAAGAATGACGCCGTGCCGAAGAAACCGTCCGTTGGTGTGTAAGTGAACGTGCCGTCCCCCAGCAACGTCAGCGTGCCGCCGCTGGTTGGCGAAACGAGAATCGTCATCAGCGTGTTACCGTCGACATCGAAATCGTTGAAAATCACACCGGGTGCCGCGACATTCAAAACGTCGCCGGCAGTCACGGAGAAGGTGTCGCCGGTCGCCGTCGGCGCCTCGTTGACGTCGTTAATGTTGATCGTAAACACTTGCGTTGCGGCAGATCCATCCGTGCTCGTCGCGCGAACGGTGACGTTGTGACTCGACGATGACTCGAAATCGAGCGTACCGCTGACAGTAACCAGTCCGCTGCTGCTATCGATCGCGAATCGCCCCCCCGCGCTATCGTCGAGCGAATATGCCACGGTGTCGGTTGCGTCAACATCATTGGCGAAGTTCGTCAAGCCGACGATCGTTCCGAATGCCGCGTTTTCATCGGCCGCGTTAGCCGTGACATCAGTGTCGATCGGCGTCGTCACGGCGAACTCGTCAACATCGTTGATTCCGATCGCGAATGCCGCTGTGGACGAAGATCCGTCACTGCTTGTACTGCGAACCGTGATGTTTCGACTCGATCCGTCGAGTTCACGGTCGATCGCGCCCGCAACCGTCACGACTCCGCTGACCGAATCGATTGCAAACCGCCCGCCGTCATTGTCATCAAGAGAGTAGCTGATCACATTGTTCGTTGCGTCAGCGTCGAAGGCCGATGCCGTGATACCGACCACCGTTCCGACGACTGCGTTTTCATCGACGGAGTTGGCGGCCGGGTTGCCATCAACGGTCACGCTCGTATTGAATTCATCAACGTCGTTAATGTTGATTGCGAACGTTTGAATTGTTGATGACCCGTCACTACTAGTGCTGCGGATGGTGATCGATCGGCTCGGCCCGTCGGCCTCGCGGTCGATCGCACCCGATACAGTCACAGCCCCCGTGACCGAATCGATCGTAAACCGGCCTCCGTCATTGTCATCCAGCGAATAGCTGATCGTGTTGTTCGTTGAATCTGCATCGGAGGCGGAAGCCGTGATGCCGACGCCCGTGCCGATCGTGGCGTTCTCGTTGACCTGGTTGGCCGCCACGTCGCTGTCGACCGTCGCTGTCGCATCGAACTCGTCGACATCGTTGATGTTGATCGTGAAGGTCTGGTCGTTGATCGATCCGTCAGCCGAAGTTGCTCGCACGGTGATGTTCCGCGTCAGCCCGTCCGCCTCCCGGTCAATCGCGCCGGCAACAGTCACGACACCAGTGTTTGGATCAATCGTGAACCGGCCACCGTCACTGTCCAGCAACGAGTAGTTGATCGTGTTCGTGGTGGCGTCAGCATCCAAGGCTGATCCCGTGATGCCGACTGTCGTTCCGGCGCTCGCGTTCTCGTCGACCTCGTTGATCGCACCATCCAAGTCCGCCGGCAAAGTGACGTTGAATTCGTCGATGTCGTTGACATTGATCGTCATGACAGCGGTGTTGGCGCTGCCGTCGCTGCTGGTCGCACGAACGGTGATGTTGTGGCTGGCAGCCGTTTCGCGATCCAAGCAGCGTTCCATCGGCGACCGTCACCACACCGGTCGAGCCGTCGATCGCGAACCGTCCGCCAGCGTTGTCGTCGAGCGTATAGGTGATCGTGTTGTTCGTCGCGTCAGCGTCGGATGCCAGTGCCGTCACGCCAACGATCGTTCCGTTGGCCGCGTTTTCATCGACGGCATTGGATGCGTCGCGTCGCTGTCAGTGATCGGGCCGACGTCGAATTCATCGACGTCGTTCAGGTTGATCGTCATCACTTGGGTGTTGCTGCTGCCATCGCTGCTGGCCGCACGCACCGTGATGTTGTGGCTGGCCGCTGCTTCGCGATCCAGCAGCGTGCCATCGGCGACCGTGACCACACCGGTGGAACCGTCAATCGCGAACCGCCCGCCGGCGTTGTCGTCCAGCGTGTAGGTGATCGTGTTGTTGGTGGCGTCGGCATCGGAAGCCAATGCCGTGACACCAACGACCGTCCCGTTGGCGGCATTCTCATTCGACTGCATTGGCGGTCGCGTCGCTGTCGGTGATCGGACCGACATCGAATTCGTCGACGTCGCTGATCGCAATCGTGAACGTGCGAAGCTGGAAGGATGTGTCTGTTGAAGTCGCTCTGACGGTGATCGATCGACTAGCTCCGTCGGCTTCGCGATCGATCGCGCCGGCGACGGTGACAATACCGGTGACCGCATCAATCGCGAAGCGACCGCCGTCATCGTCATCCAGCGAATAGGTGATCGTGTCGGTACCGTCCGCGTCATCGGAGAACGCGGTCACGCCAACCGTCGTTCCGATCGCTGCATTTTCGGCGACTGAGTCTGCCGCCGCGTCGTTGTCCGCAATCGGCGTCGCACCCGATTCGCTGACGTCCGTGACGTTGATCGTGAAGCTCTGTGTGCTGGCCGATCCATCGCTGCTGGTCGCCCGCACGATCACGTTGTGACTGGTGTTGGTTTCGTAGTCGAGCGCTGCATTGACCGTGATCACGCCGGTCGAACCGTCGATCGCGAATCTTCCGCCGGCGTCATCGTCCAGCGTGTAGGTGATTGCATTGTTTGTCGCATCGGCATCAGCTGGCCAGCGCCGTCACGCCGACGGCCGTTCCAATGCCCGCATTTTCGGCGACTGCGTCGGTCGCCCATCGCTGTCGGTGATCGAACCAACATCGAATTCATCGACGTCGTTCAGGTTGATCGTCATCACTTGCGTGTTGCTGCTGCCATCGCTGCTGGCTGCACGCACCGTGATGTTGTGGCTGGCCGCTGCTTCGCGATCCAACAGCGTGCCATCGGCGACCGTGACCACACCGGTCGAACCGTCAATCGCGAACCGTCCGCCAGCGTTGTCGTCCAGCGTGTAGGTGATCGTGTTGTTGGTCGCGTCGGCATCGGACGCCAATGCCGTCACGCCAACGACGGTTCCGTTGGCTGCGTTCTCGTCGACTGCGTTAGCGGCAGCATCACTGTCGGTGATCGGTCCGACATCGAACTCATCGACGTCGTTGACGTTGATCGTCATCACTTGCGTGTTGCGAGCTGCCGTCGCTGCTGGCCGCGCGCACCGTGATGTTGTGACTGGCCGCTGGCTTCGCGATCGAGCAGCGTCCCGTCGGCGACCGTCACCACACCGGTCGAGCCGTCGATCGCGAACCGTCCGCCAGCGTTATCGTCCAGCGTGTAGGTGATCGTGTTGTTCGTCGCGTCAGCGTCGGAAGCCAATGCGGTCACGCCAACGACGGTTCCGTTGGCCGCGTTTTCATCGACTGCATTGGCGGTCGCGTCGCTGTCGGTGATCGGGCCGACATCGAATTCATCGACGTCGTTCAGGTTGATCGTCATCACTTGCGTGTTGCTGCTGCCATCGCTGCTGGTCGCACGCACCGTGATGTTGTGACTGGCTGCCGCTTCGCGATCCAACAGCGTGCCGTCGGCGACCGTGACCACACCGGTCGAACCGTCGATCGCGAACCGTCCACCAGCGTTGTCGTCCAGCGAATAGGTGATCGTGTTGTTGGTCGCGTCGGCATCGGAAGCCAACGCTGTCACGCCGACGACGGTTCCGTTGGCTGCGTTCTCATCGACTGCGTTCAGCGACGCATCACTGTCAGTGATCGGTCCGACATCGAACTCATCGACGTCGTTGACGTTGATCGTCATCACTTGCGTGTTGGAGCTGCCGTCGCTGCTGGCCGCACGGACCGTGATGTTGTGACTGGCTGCTGGCTTCGCGATCGAGCAACGTGCCATCGGCGACCGTAACCACACCGGTCGAGCCGTCGATCGCGAACCGTCCGCCAGCGTTATCGTCCAGCGTGTAGGTGATCGTGTTGTTGGTCGCGTCAGCGTCGGATGCCAGTGCCGTCACGCCAACGACGGTTCCGTTGGCCGCGTTTTCATCGACGGCGTTGGCTGCTCCGTCGCTGTCGGTGATCGGGCCGACATCGAATTCATCAACGTCGTTGATGTTGATCGTCATCACTTGGGTGTTGCTGCTGCCGTCGCTGGAAGCGGCACGAACCGTGATGTTGTGGCTGGCCGTCGATTCACGATCCAGCAACGTGCCGTCGGCGACAGTCACCACGCCGGTCGAACCGTCAATCGCGAACCGTCCACCCGCGTCATCGTCCAGCGTGTAGGTGATCGTGTTGTTGGTCGCGTCCATGTCCGATGCCAACGCCGTCACACCAACGACCGTCCCGTTGGCGGCGTTTTCGTCGACCGCATTAGCGGTCCCGTCACTGTCGGTGATTGGGCCGACATTGAATTCGTCAACGTCGTTGATCGCGATCGTGAAGGTGCGAAGCTGGAAAGATGCGTCTGTCGAAGTTGCTCTCACCGTGATCGATCGACTGGCTCCGTCCGCTTCACGATCAATCGCTCCATCGACAGTGACGATTCCGGTGACGGCATCAATCGCAAATCGACCGCCGTCGTTGTCGTCCAGCGAATAGGTGATCGTGTCGGTTCCGTCCGCGTCATCCGAGAACGCTGTCACGCCAACCGTTGTGCCAATCGCGGCGTTTTCGGCGACTGAGTCTGCCGCCGGCGTCGTTGTCGGCGATCGGCGTCGCACCCGATTCGCTAACGTCCGTGACGTTGATTGTGAAGCTCTGTGTGCTGGCAGATCCATCGCTGCTGGTCGCTCGCACGATCACGTTGTGACTGGTGTTGGTTTCGTAGTCGAGTGCTGCGTTGACAGTGATCACGCCGGTCGAACCGTCGATGGCGAATCTTCCGCCGGCGTTATCGTCCAACGTGTACGTGATTGCATTGTTTGTCGCATCGGCATCAGTGGCCAGCGCCGTCACGCCGACGGCCGTGCCAATGATCGCATTCTCGGCGACGGTGTCCGATGCCCCATTGCCGTCTGCGATTGAACCAACATTGAACTCATCAACATCGTTCAGGTTGATTGTCATCACTTGCGTGTTGCTGCTGCCATCGCTGCTGGACGCCCGCACTGTGATGTTGTGGCTGGCCGCGGCTTCTCGATCCAACAGCGTTCCATCGGCGACAGTGACGACGCCGGTTGAGCCGTCGATCGCGAATCTTCCACCGGCATTGTCGTCCAGTGAATACGTAATCGTGTTGTTCGTGGCGTCTGCATCGGACGCCGACGCCGTCACACCAACCGTCGTTCCGTTGGCGGCGTTTTCATCGACCTCGTCGGTCGCGCCGTTGGAATCCACCGGTACGATGACGTCAAATTCATCTAAGTCGTTGATCGTGATGTTGAAGCTCTGCGTTTGCAGCGAGCCATCTGAGCTTTGAGCCTGCACCGTAATCGCGTGAGTCGCCCCGTGGGTCTCCCGGTCGATCGCGGCACCCGTAGTCACGACTCCCGTGCTCGAATCGATCTGGAACAGACCGTCCGGGTTGCTTGTCAAGCTGTAGGTGATCGTGTTGTTCGTCGCGTCGCCGTCAAAGGCCGAAGCGGTCAAGCCAACGGTTGTACCCGCGATCACATTCTCGTCGACTTCGTTGGTCCCGCCGTCGGAATCGACTGGTGCGATCACGTCAAATTCGTCGACATCGGTAATGCCGATCACAAACATGCGGGTCGTCGATGAGCTATCGGTGCTGGTCGCTCGAACCGTAATCGAGCGGGTCGCTCCGTCTGCCTCGCGGTCGATCACGCCATCGACAGTCACGATCCCTGTGATTGCATCGATCTTGAATCGGCCCCCGTCGTTGTCGTCCAGCGAGTAGCTGATGCTGTCCCCGATGTCTGCGTCGTCCGCGAAGCCGGTCACGCCGATCGTGGTTCCGACACTTGCATTTTCGAGAACAACGTCGGCGGTCGCGTCATTGTCGGAGACCGCTGTCGCCGAATTGTCGTTGACCGGCGTGACGGTGATATTGAAGGTGCCGCCACTGGTCGATCCAACACCGTCGTCAACCGTGAACGAGAAACTGTCGGCGATAGTTTCTGTTCCGTTGTGCAAATACGTGATCAGCCCGCCGTCGATATCGGCTTGCGTAAAAGTCGAACTAATGGACAGATTCCCGCCGCCGAGACGTAGTACGCCGTTGGTCGGAATACTGGTGACGGTATAGACAAGTTGCCCAGCCGTGTTGTCAACATCGGTCGTTTCCAACATCGCCGTGGTAATGACGTTGCCGGCGGAGCCTTCCAGTACAGTGGTGCCAGTATTGGTGCTCAACACCTGCTCGTCGTTGACCGCGGTGATATTGATCGTCTGGCTGTTACTCCCTTCTTCGCTGGTCGCGTCAGCGGTCAGTCCCGGGTCGGCACCCGTGTTGCCGGCGTCATTGACCAGCACTGTAATGGTCGTTGACGCGCTCGGCGTATCGCTGCTGTTGAGATAGCTAATCGTACCGGTGCCGCCACCGGTCAGCAGGTTGTTGATCTGGGCAATCGACCCAAGGATCGTTACCGAGCCACTGCCGTTTCCTGCGTCGATCGTGACTCCCGAGTCCCCTTCGGCGATCGTGATGGTTCCTTCACCAACCGAGATGACTGCTCTCGCGCCGGCCCCAGTTTCATCCGCATCAGTAACGCTGAATCCAGTTCCGTGAACAATTGTTGCGATCTGTTCGGTGGCGCTGAGTGCCGAGCCAGGAGCAGTGACTACCGGGGCATCGTTGAGCGGATCGATCACGAAATTGAACGTGCCCGTCGCTGGCGTCGCTCCGTCTTCGCCGCCGTCAGCCAATGAGAAGCTGAAAGCATCAGTTGATGTTTCGCTCCCGTCATGGTCGTAGGTCACGACACCTGCGTCGATATCGGCTTGCGTGAATGTATCGTTCAAACCCAGAGCACCGAAACCACTGAGGTACATGGTGCCGTTGTCGGTCACGTTCGTGATCATATATACCAGCCCGACGCCAGTATCGTCGACATCGCCCTCGTTGAGCATCGCGGCGGTGATTACCGTTCCCGTTGATCCTTCCAGGACAGTGACTCCCGAATTCACAGCAACCGTCGGCGAATCGTTAACCGGCGTGACGGTGATGTTGATCGTGTCGTCGTCGGTCAGCGCGCCACCGTTGCCGCTGTTGCCCTGATCGTCGGTCAGAATGCGAATGCTTGCCACACCGTTAAAGTCGCTGGTGGGCGTGAACGTCATACCATCGATCGCCGCATTGATGTCCGTCACGCTGCCACGAAACTCAACAATCGAATCGTTCGTGCCAACGCCAACATCAACGAACAGGCCTGTCGTCCCATTCAATGAGATGGTTCCATTCGTGATCTCCAAACGCACTTTCATTTCCAGCGCTGAGGCGTCGCTGTCGCTGATCCAAACCAGGTTGCTATTGGCGGCGTTGAAGGTCAGCGGTGTATCTTCCGCCGTGACCTGGATCCCCATGCTGCCGTCCGTGTTCTCGAAAAAGCCGACTTCATCGTCAGTGTAAGAAGCGCCGACGACGTCAAGATCTGAGTCGCCATCCATGTCGGCAACGGCAACTGACCGCGGACCGCCCTCCGAAACAGAAATCACGCGTTCGACGAAAGCCGGTGAAACTCCGCCGTCGCTCTCGTACCACGCAAACTCATTTTCGGAGAAGGCGGCCGAAATGATGTCGGCATCGCCGTCGCCATCCAGATCGGCTACCGCAACATCTCGGGCCCCGGTGGCTGATGTCGATACAATGTTCTCCGTGAATGTCGGTACGACAGGGCTTCCATCGTTCCGATACCAGGCAATCTTGCCGTCAAAATAGGCTGCCACGACAAGATCGTCATTGCCGTCCCCGTCGACATCGGCGATCTCCATCGAGATCGGACCGAGGATGGTTGATGTCACGACATGCTGTGTGAACGCCGGGTCGACCATACCGTCGTTTTCGTACCACGCAACTTTGTCGTCAATGTACGACACCGAAGCAACATCAATATCGCCGTCACCGTCCAAGTCACCTGCTACAACCGACTTGACGGCGTTTGCGTTGATGGCAATCACGTTACGCGTAAATGTGAGGCCGTCGTTTTCGTACCAGACCACTTCGTCGGTGTCCTGATATCCGGCCAGGACGTCGGTGTCACCGTCGTTATCCAGATCGATCGCAAAGACCGTGGACGCTTGACCTTCACCCAGGGCGATGGTGTGAGCCGTGAAGGTCGGTGTTCCGCCCGGCCCCGCACCGTCGTTCTCGTACCAGATGATTGATTGTTGCTCGTAAGCCGCCGATAGAATGTCCATGTGGCCGTCGTTGTCGACATCAGCCACAAACACCTCTCGCGCCCCGCTGACGCCAGTCGCCACGGTGATCGCTGTCAGTCCGCCTGTTCCATCGTTTTCGTACCACACGATGCGGTCGTCACCGTAGGACGATGAAACCAGATCAATATCTCCGTCACCGTTCAAGTCGGCAGCGTGAACGTCGGTTGCGCCGTCGATGCTGCTACTTGCCACCGTTTGCGGCTGTCCGGTGAACATGTTCACGGGAGCGTCGTTGACTGCGTTGACAATGAAATTGAACGTGTTGCTGGTGCTCGTTCCCGTGGAATCGTCGACGGTAAAGTCGAAGCTGTCACTCGTCGTTTCGCCGGAATCGTGGCGATAAGTGATCAACCCCGCGTCAATGTCAGCTTGCGTAAACGTATCGGTGGCTGCGAGTGCCACCCAATTCAAGTAGAGTGTGCCGTTGGTCGGTGCGGAATCGACCGTGTAGACAAGCTGTGCAGGCGTATGATCGGCATCACTTGTCGCCAACTCTGTTGCCGTGATCGTCCCCCAAGCTCCCTCGTGGAGTGTCAACGCCGTGTTCGTGTCGAGCGACTCCTCGTCGTTGACGGGTGTCACGTTCAGCTGGATTGACTGATTGAGCGTGTCGGTCCCGCCGCCGTCGTCGATCACCCGGTAAGAGAAGAACGATGGACCGCCGTTGGCGTCGTCAGCAGGTTTGAACTGCATGCCTTGGATCTGCGCCAACGTATAGGTCGTTGTCGTGACTTTTGTCAGACCATCGGCCAGGTAGATGTCGCCGAAGACAGGGCTGGGAATGATCGTGACCTGATAGGTCAACGTCTGTGCAGCCTCATCGGCGCCACCGCCCGGTCCGTAGGCCAGGGTACCCAGGCCGAGCGAGGTGAATCCGGAATCTTCCAAGACCGTCAAGTTGTTCACCGATCCGGCGGTCAGAATCGGCGCGTCGTTGACACCGGTGGCCGTGAAGTTTTTGACGCCGGTCACCGGCGCCGCCTCGCCGTCATCAACGCTGGTGGAGATTGTAAAGTCGGTGGCGTAGTCCCCGGTCGGTGTAAACGTGACGCCGGCAAGTAACGTGTTCACGTCGGCAATCGCACCGCTGGCCGTCCAAACACCACCGACAAACGTGCTCGTTACGGCGCCCGAGGTGCCGGTGCTGAGCGAACCGGCGCCGACATCCGACAGCGTCAAGGTGACCGTCACGTCGGTGTCGTCCACGTCGCTGACCACGATATCGGTCAGGTTCAAGCGCGATCTCTTCGGTGTAGCTTTCCGCAGCATTCAGATTGGTTGGCTGCGGCGCGTCATTGATGCCGGTGATCGTGATCGAGGCCGTGGCGGTATCCGTGCCACCGTTACCGTCATCGATCTGGTACGTGAACGTGTCAGTCGCGGTTTGGCCGGTCGCCAGATAGTCAAAGGCGCCGTTGGGATCGTAGATAAACGCCCCTGCCGTTCCGACGGTCAAGTTTGCTCCTGATGGCAGCGTGAACAGCGAGCCGACGTTTGCACCGCTGCCGTTGACTTGAGTGACATTCAGCGTATCGCCGTCGCCGTCGACATCGTTGCCGACGATCCCGTCGACAGCCAGAATCGTGATTGGAGTGTCCTGATCGGTCGAGTAACCGGTCCAGACCGGCGTGCCGGTGGCAAGTAGATCGGTCAGCGTGCCGTCGTTGTTATTGGCGGTTAAATCAAAGGCGGTGGATCCGGCCCCTTCCTCAAACTTCCAGTAACCTGACAGGCCTGCTTCGGCGCCGGTCAAATCGGTCGTCATGTTGGCTTGAATCTGACCTTGAGTTCGTGCGGTATCCCACACGCGGACTTCATCGATTTCACCATCAAAGAATTTGCCGGCCGGACTATTCGCTCGACCGCCAATCCGCAGTTCCTCCAGGCCAATTCCGACGTGCGCGTCGCCAATCGCTCCAGATCCATAGTAGACATCAACCAGCGTGCCGTTGACGTAAGTGGACACAGTGCCGTTGTCGTAAGTGACGGCGATGTGGGACCACTGGCCATCGGTGACTTGGTATCCGGTGTTATGCCACGACCAGGCGGGATCAGCATTCGCAAACGCCCAATTGATTGTGCCGTCGGCGAACAAGGCGACTTCGTACTCCCCTTCCTTGTTGATGATCATGCGGTTCACGTTGGCCGAGGTGTCTGGATTGATCCAGGCCTCCATCGTCATCGTGTTCGTCATTCTCAGGCTGGCGCTGTCGGCGATCGTGACGTAATCGTCGGTGCCGTCAAAGTCCAAGCCGATGTTGTCGTTGGCGGCGAAAGGCGCGTCGGCGGTGGCCGTGACAGTCGCCGATTGAGAGATCGTATTGCTCGTGCCCCCGTCGCCGTCGGTCAAGGTGAAGTCGATTGTGCGTGCGGCAGCCACTGGATTATCCGACGTGTTCCAAAACGTGATGTTTCGCATCAAGGCTTGAGTCGACGTCGTATCGGCAAATGCATTCAAATTGATCACCAGCGGACTGCCGCTGTTCAATCCGCCGCTGAAAGACCCGATGATCGTGCCCGCATAGGTGACATCATTTCCGCTGACGCCGATTTGTCCCGCGCCGATGCCTTGGTTGAAGATCGACAATCGATCGCCGGTCGCACCGCCGGCTGAAATGCCGACACTTAGCGTACCGCCCGCGAAGTCAGTGCTGTCGGCGTCGGCCACCGTGATGGTGCCATCGATGATCGTTGGCGAACCATCTTCGACAAAGTCAACCGCTCCGCCGGTGTTGCCGATCACCGGATCCTGGTTCGTTCCGCTTCCTTTGATGATCAGGCTGAGAGCATCCAGGTTTTCACCGTTGGCGTCGAAGTTCACATTGCCGTCGCCGTCGAACAGCATTGACGCGGTGGCGGCTGCGGTACCGCTGCCGTAGGTTGTCGCGGTCAGATTCAATGCGAACACGTCATGTTGAAGCACCGACAAGTTGTTGCTGCCGACATCGGCATCGGCCACATCAAGCGTGAGCAGAATGTTGCCCGCACCGAGCGAGACGCCGCCGACGGTCACCGCTGATTCGACGACTTCCAGCCCCACGATTCCAGCAGTCCCGATAGCGATTCCGACATCGGTGCCTTCCACCAGCACGTTCGTCGCCGAAAGGCTGGTGTCGTACCAGTAGACGTCGTTCATCTCCAGATACGCCGCCCCGCGAAAACAGGAAGTCGCCAGCGTCAATCACTGTGTCGCCAATCGTCGTCGACTGCTCGACCAACGTGATTCCCTGAGTCGTTCCCGCCGCAGAATTGTGAACGTGACGGAAGTAGCCACTTGAATAGTCGCCGGTGTTCTCCGCTCGGAACGCGTAGATGTCGCCGGCCGCGGTGACAATGTTGTTGGCCCAGCCTGCCGGCGGACCGGCTGCACCGGTGCTGAGTGTTTCGCCTGCTTGCGTCAGAAAGATCACATCGCCGGCCAGCAGATCGACGCTGCCGCCGGTGATGCCAGGTCCGGTGACGGTGATATCGCTCGTCACATAATGCAGACCCGTGATGTCGACATTGAAATCGGCGGCGAAGGAGTCAAAGTTGGTAACTGCGCTAAAGGTTCCAGTCGTCGTTCCAGTGCCGAACGACAAATTCGGATCACCCATTCCGATGACGGTACCGTCAGACCAGCTATCCAGGCCCGGCACGCCGCTGGGGTCCTGGCCATACAACGGACCGATATCACTGGTCGTTGACATCCACAGCAGAATTTCTGTCGGCTCAACATAAATGCCAGCGAATTCGGTTGCCGAGCTGAAGGCCGTCGCATTGCCGTTGGTCGTGGTGTCAACGCCCGTCGTACCCGAAGGATTCAGATCGCTGGCGTCCCATGCGCGGAAGCTGATCGTGGCATTGCCGGTGTAATTGAAGCCGGGAACAAATCGAATCATGTCGCCGGCGGTATCGGTAAGCACGACCGCCGTCGCGTCTGTCACGGCGCCAAAGTTGTTCCAAGTGCTGCCGCCGTTGGTCGAGTATTGCCAGGTGCCGTTGCTGTTATCGACCGAGGTCACCGCGATCCCCTCGACCGCTCCCGAATCGACATCCGTGATCGGATCACCACCGGCACTGGCGACGATTGCCGAAACCAGATCGCCATTTGGATCAAGCGAGTTTTGTAACACGCCCGTCAGTTGCGGCAGCCCAGCGGTCCCCAAGACCGGTGCATCGTTGACCGCGGTGATGTTGATGATTTGGCTGTTGACGCCTTCTTCGCTGGTCGCATCGCCCGTTAGTCCGGGGTCCACGCCTGTGTTGCCCCCGTCGTTGACTGTGACGGTGATCGTCGTGGAAGCCGACGGCGTGTCACTGCCATTTAGATACGTGATCGCTCCGGTGCCCGTGCCGGTCAGCAGGTTGTCGATCTGGGCGATCGTACCCGAGATCGTGACGTTGCCGGTTCCGTCGCCTGAGTCGACCGTGACACCACTATCACCGACCACGATGTTCAGCACACCCTCGCCCACGTTCAGGATGGCAGTGGCACCGGCGCCGGCTTCATCCACGTCGGTCACACTGAAGCCCGTGCCGTGAATGGCCAGGCCAATCTGTTCCGTCGCGGCCAGGGCACTGCCAGGGGCAGTCACGACAGGCGCAGTCGTTGAGTGTCGAAACCTCATACTCAAAAACGTAAACGCTGCCAGAATTCGCGACGTTGTCGTCGTCAAACTCCGTGCCGACAAATATCCAGCCACCATCCAATGCCACGCTGCGGCCAAATGTATCGCTTGCTGCGGCGTCCGAGGCAGTCAGTTTTCGGACTTGGTTCCAATCCGATCCGTCGTACTCGAACAGGTAAACGGTTCCCGAAGAATTGAATCCATTGTCATCGTTGATGTGGGCACCGATCACGGCTCGATCGTTTTCCAGATGCCACACTGATCCCGAAGTGGTCGGAGGCTCAGTCCGTCGTCTGCGACGATCTTGTAGGTCTCCACCCAATTGGTTCCGTTGTGCTCAAATACGTAGACGCTGCCACCCGCGCTGACCCCGAAGGGTCTTCGCCGTACGCACCAACCAGCATTCGGTCACCTTCCATTGCCAGGCTTGCACCGAAATAGTCGATTGACGCAGGATCGCTCGCGTAAAGCTTGCCAGTCTCGTTCCAGGTACTGACACCGTCGAAATCGAACAGATAGACGCTGCCTGAAGCCGATAGTGCGTTGTCATCATCCTGTTCGGCCCAATCGCGATTCGATTGCCACTGATTGCGACCGCCGAGCCGAACCAGTCGTTTGCCGTCGCGTCGCTTGCGTTTAGCTTGGCGACTTCAGTCCAAGCGGTTCCGTCATATTCAAAAACATAAGCACTTCCACTGGACGACGCGGTGTCGTCGTCGCCGATTGCGCCGACAACGGCGCAATTTCCGTCGATTGCCACCGAGCTGCCAAAATTGTCTGCTCCCACTCCATCAGTCGGGGTCAGCTTGACGACTTGGTTCCAGTTGACTCCGTCAAACTCATACACATAGGCGCTGCCTGAGTCCGCCCCGTTGTCGTCGTCGCCCGTGGCGCCGACGATCGCCAGGTGACCGTCGATCGCGACGCTGACACCGAACGAATCGGACGCGGCCGCATCATTCGCGTACAGCTTGATGATCTCGTTGATCGTCGGCGAACCATCGCTGATCGACTGCGCCGCGGAAAACTCACTGGTCGATCCAAAGCTACCGCCACCAAGGTCCTCCGTTGCGGTCGCCGTGATCACATCGGTCGCAACTAGCAAATCGGTAAATGTGTGCTGGAAAGTCGCATTCCCTGTAACGTCAGTGGTGACGCTAATGAAACCCAGAAACGTTTGCCCTTGGTCGCCGTTGGTCGCATCGTTCGAGTAGAAGTCGATCAAGAACGTGGTGCTCGCCGTACTGGTTAACGTCCCTGCAACAGTGACAACGTCATCGTCATACAAGGCGCTGGTCAGCACAGGATGATTTTGGATCCCGTCCGACTCGTCGTCGTTGGCTGTCGCACCAGCAACCCCAGCATCAATGCCGATCGCAGTGTTGTCGTAGATGCTGTTTCCACGTACCTGGTTTCCAGTACCCGCTGTGGCCGCAAGTCGAACTCCGTTGGTTGAATGATTCGCGATTGTGTTGCCAGAGTTCGCCGTCGTCCCACCGATCAGAACTCCAGTGGCGCTGGTCTGCAGTGTGATTCCATACAGCCCTGCTGTCAGGTCCAGTGTGCCGCCGACATCGGTACCGATGAAGTTGCCCTGGATAACGGTTCCAGTGCTCGCCGCGCCGCTGACGTCAATGCCGGTCGACGTATAGCCAGCGATGACGTTACCTGCACCTGCGGCAATTCCCCCGATCGTTGTGTTCGAGGAGTTCAACACTTCGATCGCATAGACACCGCCGCTGAGCGCAGGCGGTACCAGCCGCATCCGTGCCAATCAAGTTGCCTTCAATCGTCGTTTCCGACGAATTGTAAACGTAGACAGAAAAGTTTCCCGTGTTCGCGTTGATAACGTTCCCATCGCTATTCGCCGCTCCTCCGATCATCGTCGATGAAGCAGACGTGAGAACGATCGCGGAATTGTTGTTCACCAGGCTCGCGGTGCCGGCTGCATTCAGACCGATCGTATTGCCACGCAGAGTCGTTCCCGAAGTGTTGTTGATGCGAATGCCGTCGGCGTCGTTGCCCGAGACCAGGTTGTTGGTGATCGTGACCGAACCGGCAGATGTAACGTAAATGCCGTGCGAGCTGTTCCCCAGATCAGACATTCCGTCGGCGGTGGTGCCGATGCGGTTGTTGGTGATACTCGTGCCGGTCGTCGTCGCCGTGGTGACATACACGCCGTAGGAAGCGTTTCCAGAGATAACATTGCCTGCCGCCGACGTACCGATCACGTTGTTTGTCGCACCCAGTAGACCGTTACGCCAGTGACACCATTGCCGCGATCCAGTGTGCCAGTGATGTCGGTGCCGATGTAGTTGCCCAAGATGGTATTGTTATCCGTACCGACATCACGAATCACGACGCCATTGCTGGTGTTTCCTGAGATGATGTTTCGATCAGCCGCCGTCACACCTCCGATCGTGTTCCCGGAGGCACCGCCGCCAACGAAAACACCCTGCATTGAGTTGCCAAAGCCCGTGGCGAGCGTTCCGGTTGGGTCCAATCCGACGATGTTACCCGCTACCACATTTCCGGTACTACCGGCTCCGTTGATGTACACGCCACGTGTATTGCCCGCGACGACGTTACCCAATCCCGCAGATGGGTCGCCAATCAGGTTATTTGCGGAACCAGTGAGCCAAATCCCTTCGTTTCCATTATTGATGGTGCCCGTGCCAGCCGCGTTCAACCCGACATAGTTGGCTGAAATCGTATTACCGTCGGAATTCGACAGGCTGACACCGCGAGTTGCATTGCCGGAGATTACGTTCAGCAGGCCGCCAGCCCCGCCAATCGTTGTACCACCGCTACCATTGAGATAGATACCAACCGCATTCGCCAGCGCGGTCGTGCCGGTGACATCGATCCCGATGTAGTTTCCTTGAATCGCATTGCCCGACGAAGTTGCATCGGTCACTGAGATGCCGTCACCGATGTTCCCCGAAATGACGTTTCGGTGCCCGGATGTACTGCCCCCGACTGTGGCTGAATCAACGTTATACAGCAGCGAAATTCCGTCGGCACCGTTGGCCAGTGCGGCCGTCCCGGCGGCGTTGACACCAATGTAGTTGCCGAAGACGTTCAGACCGGTCGTGTTTGACGTTTGAATCCCGTCGCCAGCGTTACCGGAAATTACGTTCCGCTCACCAGCGGTCGTTCCGCCGATCGTATTGTTGTCGGCCGAATTTCCGAGGAAGATTCCGGCACCGAGTTGGCGACCGCGCCGCTGCCCAGAGTGTTCGTACCGATGTAGTTACCGATCACCGTGTTGAAGGTAGCCGCAGCACCGTTGATCATGATCCCTTGGATGTCGTTCCCAGAGATAACATTCCGCTCCAGCGCGGTCGTGCCGCCAATGATGTTGCCCGATGAGGCGATCGAGACGCCGCGTTGGGCGTTGCCCAGGTCCAACATGCCCGTGGCGTCAGTGCCGATCAAATTGCCCTGCACCAGGTTGCCGGTCGAAGTTGCTCCTGTGATCAAGACACCGCTTCCGCTATTGCCAGAAATGACATTTTGATCGGCAGCGGTCGTTCCACCGATGAGATGACCAGACGAATCGAGGAGCTCAATCCCTTGGCCGGTATTTCCACGATCCAGTGTCCCCGAAACATCGGTCCCGATGTAGTTCCCGCGGATGGTGATCGCCCCGGTTGGTGTCCCGTCAACGCCATTGATCAGGATCCCAGCGTCGCCGAACTGATTGATCGCCAATCCAGTGATGACGCTGTCTTGCGATCCCGCGATCAATTGCAATCCATCGACGGCTCCAGCAATTGATCCATCCAGTTCGATGATCGGCGAATCGATAAAACCGTATTGAGTCGATCCGGCAATGATGACTGGGTCGTCAACGAACATCTGCGGCATCGCAGCGGCGACTGAATCGACCACCAACTGCGGTCGAAGTCTGGATCGATGCCAATGATCGCCGCATCGTCTGCTTCGGTTGTCGTCGCAATGTTGGTCGTCGTGACCTGCCCGACAACTCCGTCGTCCGCGTAGAACACGTGGCCGGTGTCATGCGGCCCGAGGTTGAACCGAATTTCGTCGGGCGTGGCGACGTCGAAGTTGGCTGTGTTATTGGCGGCTTCGATTGCTTCGCGCAAAGAAATGCGGTCATCGGCGCCCCTGTCGACCAACAAGTTGGTGATCGACGAAGTATTGCCATCGACAACATCCGCGGTCGTGTCGACCGTCAACGTCCCCATGTCGTCGGCTTGGATATTCAAGCTAAATTCCGAAGTGTTGCCACTCGAATCCGTTGCGGTGGCGGTGATCCAGCCGCCCACGGGAACCGCGGCCACGTACAGCCCATCGAAGTGGCCAATCCCGTTGGCATCCGTGAAGACTAACGCTTCGCCTAAGTACGTTTCTCCTTCACCGTAGCCGCTCGGGTCGATGGTCGAGTTGGCGAATAGGTCGATGTAAAAGGTCGATGACGGTGCACTCTCAATCCGCCCTGCCACAAACACAATTCCGTTAGTCGTGTCGGTGTTCGCGGAAGTCAGAATCGGATAGTTCTGCAAACTGTCTGCGTCGAGGTCGTCGTTGGCGGTCGGAATATCATCGTTGTTGAGGTCGATTCCGAGTCCCAAATTACTGTGAACACGGTTGCCCCGAACAGCGTTGCCCGCGCCGGCGGTGTCCAAGATGTCGATTCCGTGCGCACCGCTGAAAGCGACCAGATTGCCGGCACCGGCCGCGGCTTCCGCCGATCGTATTACCGGCCGCCGAACTCGCCAGCCAAATTCCGGTGCCGGTGTTGCCCAGATCGGCAGTGCCGGTCACGTCGGTTCCCACATAGTTGCCCTGAACGACGTTGCCGTCAGTACCAAGACCGGAAATACCAACACCCTTCGTGTCGTTTCCTGAAATCAGGTTGCCAGCGCCCGCGGCGGTACCTCCGATCGTATTGGAAATTGCCGCCGAATTGATCAATACTCCGTAGCCTGAATTCCCCAGGTCCACGGTTCCGGTGAGATCCGTTCCGATGTAGTTCCCAAGAACCTGGTTGTTGAGTGAGCCGACGGTGATTCGGATTCCGTCTCCGTCGTTGCCCGAAATCAGGTTTCGTGCGCCTGCGGTCGTTCCGCCAATGATGTTGTCTTCCGCGGCGCTGGCCACACGCACCCCTTTTCCGGTGTTGCCGAGATCGACGGTACCGGTAACATCCGTACCAATCAAATTGCCTTCGATGGTGTTTGAATTCGTGCCGAGGAGATCGATTCCGTCACCGCCGTTTCCGGAAATCAGATTTCCCGCACCTGCTGCCGTGCCACCGACTGTGTTGCTTTGAGCGCCGGCGAAAATTCGAATCCCATCGTCGATGTTTCCGAGGTCGATCGTGCCGGTCACGTCGGTTCCGATGTAGTTCGCCTGAATCACGTTGCCGCTCGTGGTTGCAACGCCGTTACCGTCAATGACGATACCGCTATCGTTGTTGCCCGAGATGATATTGCCTTGGCCGGTTCCGGTACCGCCAACCTGCGTACCTTGGACTCCATTGTAGATGACAATTCCGTATCGGGCATTACCGATGGCGGTGGTGCCATCAAAGTTCGTACCGATATAGTTGCCGTAGATCAGATTGTTATCGGCGCCGGCGTTGTCGATTTCGATGCCGTCGCTGGTCGCGCCGATCTGCCCGGAAATCACATTGCCTTCGCCCACCGTGCGGTCGCCGCCAATCGTGTTGTGGTTGGCGCCTCCGCCAATCACGATGCCGTCCCTGCTATTGCCCAAACCGGCGTTTCCCGTCGAGTCGACACCTATGTAGTTGCCTTGGATTACGTTTAGCGTACTGCCAGAGTTCCAAAGCGAGATTCCTTCGTAGCCGTTGCCTGAAACCACGTTGCGGTCGGCGGCGGTCGATCCGCCGATTTGGTTGCTGCCCGAATTGTTAAGTTCGATGCCGTATTGGGTGTTGCCAAGATCGCCGGTTCCGGCGGCATCTGTACCGATGTAGTTGCCAACGATCGTATGGTCGTCCGAACCGATCAGCTTCATGCCAGCCTCGCCGAATCGATTGATGACCAGACCACGAATCGTGCTGCCATCGCTTCCGGCAGCCAGAGTCAATCCGTCGACGGCACCGGCGTCAGTCCCGTTGAGTCCGATGATGGGAGTGCCGGTGAAGTCAGAGTCGGTCGTTCCGTCAATGATGATCGCACCAATGATGTCCGGTAGCGCCCCGTGATTGCCATCGGCAACGTTTCCTACGTCAATGGTGTGCGCACCGCCAACGAGAGCCTCTGTGATCGCAAACTGAACCAGTTCCGTCGTTCCAAGTTCGGCGTTCGAAGCAAGGATCGCTTCGCGAAGCGAGATAAACCCATCGGCGCCACGATCGTTCAGTAGATTCGCGATCGAACTTGTGTTCCCGTCGAAAACGTCGCTGGTTGTGTCCACGACGAGCACGTATCCGCCCTGGGCATTCCGAGCCATACTGAATTCCGACGTGCTTCCGTAGCTGCCGCCGAAATCTTCGGTGGCTGTTGCCGAGATGACTGCGTTGGCGGAGGTCGCAAACACGGCGGCGAATGATTCGACGCCACCGCCGGTGTGGCTGATCACCTCCGAATGAACCAGCGTCTGACCTTCGCCAGATCCCGTTGCATCGGCCAGATCGCTGACGAAGAACTCGATGCGATAGTTGCCCGACTGGTTGGTATCCAGATCGAAATTGACGGTGGTGCTTGCCGGCCGTGCGAGACGGTCGTGAATACCGGCGTATTCATGATCGTCGTTCGCGCCGGTATCGGTGTCGTTCGTGTCGTTGGCATTGACTCCAACACCCTGGATTTCGATTCCGAGTCCGTCATTCCGGAAGATTGAATTGCCCAGAACCGCATTGTTGTCGGTGCCGCTATCCCAGATCGCAACGCCAAAATTGTTGAAGGCGATGATGTTTGCCTTCGTCTGGATTGACGCCACCGATCTCGATTATTGATGCGACGCAGCCACTGACAACGACGCCGCTGCCCCCGTTGCCAAGATCCTCGCTGCCGGTCAGGTCCGTGCCGATGTAGTTGCCGTGGACCTGGTTTCCGAAGCCGGAACCCCAGATGCTGATCGCGTCGCCACTGTTGCCCGATATCAGGTTCCTTGCCGCTGCCGTCGTGCCGCCAATCAACGTGTTGGTGGCGCCGCTCGCTGCGTCTATTCCGTTGCCGGTGTTGCCCAGATCCATGGTGCCAGTGAGATCGGTACCGACGTAGTTGCCTTGGATGGTGTTGCCGTCGCCACCGTCAACGTTGATCGCGTTATCGAAGCGATTGACGACCAACCCTTCGATGGTGCTATTGTCCGCGGTGATGTGCAGTCCAGTGAAACTGCTGCCGTTGTAAAGCTGCTTGTCCAGCGTCAATCGCGAAGAGTGTGGTACCGCCTGACGAACTGCCCAACTGCAGCCAGGTCCGGCGCCGTGGTGCCGCTGATGTAGGCCATCGATTCGGCAGCCGTAAAGACGGTCAACGATCCGGTTGAGAACGTCGACGTGATGTAATGGCTGTTGTCATCGATGTTGATCGCGGTTTGCGCGGAATCCCAAGTAGATGCTGGATGCGGTACCAAACTCCACATCGCTCAGATTGGCTTCTTCGGCGACGACGCCAATCGGAGCGTCGCGGAGCTTGGAGCCCAAGTCGCCCGAGACAATGTCTTCGCTGATGAAGGCTACATCGTTAACCGCAACCGCCGCGTCAAAGGCCGCTTGCGAGTCGGCGGAATCGATCACGTTGACGGTGAACCCCCAGCCCTCCATCAGCGACTTCTTGGCCAGGTCCTGCGCATTGAGCGATCCGGAATTGTCGACCACCAGCAGCACGTTGCCTGGTGTTCCCAGTCCGCCCGCCCATTCCAGCGACCGCCGCATGATGGTCTGACCTTCGGCGGTTAGCGTGGTGACGTCCAGATTGTTGGCACCCCAGGGAAGCTGGACGCGTCGACCCGCGGCAATGTTGCCGCCGTCATGACTGCCATCGAGTTCGATGATCGGATTGCCGTCAAAGCCAGTCTGCGATGTGCCATCAATGGAGACGGCATCCGTGATCGTTGGCAAGGCGGACAACACGTCGATTGAATACCAACTGAATTGAGCGCCAACGTAGTCAGCGTCGAAGTCTGTGATTGCTGAGTCGGCCAACGTCGTCGCAGAAATCAATGAGAGTGAGCCGGCAATCCCGTCATCCTTGTAGTAAACATGGCCGGCGTCGTCTTGCGGGAGGAAGAAGTGGATTTCATCGGCTGTCCCGATATTGGCTGTATTGTTGGCCGCGGTGATTGCTTCACGAAGTGAGATGCCGTCGCCGCCGTCATTCAGCAACAGGGCGTTGATCGAGCCGGTATTTCCATTGACCAAATCGTTGCTGGTCGTGACGACAATGACATTGGGACCGCCGGAGACATATTCGTAGGCGCCGATATCAGGTGTACCATCGCGTCCGACTCCTCGCGCATCGGTCGCCGGGGCACCCGTTAGCCCCGCCGGATCGATCGCAGTGCTGGGCGCTAGCAGGGCGTGTGTCTTGGTGGGCCCGCCATTATCCAACAACACGTCCAGCAATGGATCCGTGTTCAACTGGTCCGTGCCGCCAAATCCACTCGATCCCGATGTGCTACCGACGATGTTGTGTCCACCACTGGTCACCGACCCATCAAAATCAACGCGGCCCAAATTGCTGTGGTTTCCGGCGTAGATTGAATTCGTCGACGTGAATGAGCCGCCAGTGGCGGAAACGCCACCGCCATAATAACCGGTCGACTCGTTGTTCGTGACCGTGATGTTCGTCGCGACTACCGTCGATTCGATGTAGATACCACCGCCGTTGCCGATACGATTGATTGCCGCTGATCGTAACATTGGTCAGGTCGAGCGAGCCGGTTGAACCTTGAAAGATGCCACCGCCAGTGACGGTGACGGTGTTAGCTTCAATCAAGCGAGTTATCAACCGTCGCTGTGCCCAGGTTGTAAAGTCCACCGCCCAAGATCGCGGTACTTAAGCGAAATCGTCGTATCAACGATCGTCACAGTCGCCGGCGTTGTAGACACCGCCGCCATAGTTCGATCCACCGGTTGCAACGTTGCCAGTCAACACCGCCGTGTCAATCGTCACGTTGGCGCCCGATGCGATCGCGATCCCACCGCCATGGTAGCCAGCACCCACCAGTCCGTTCTGAATCGTCATGTCCGAGAAGGTCACGGTGCCCGAGTGAACATCAAAGACGCGATCGATCGCGCCGCCATCGATGAACGTCAAGCCGACTCCCGCACCGACAATTGTCACGTTGTCGCTGATGTCCAGGTCACCGCTGACGCCGGCGTCCTCTGCCGCAGCCCCCGTCAACGCGTAGACGCCAGCGTCCAAACTGATCCTCGCGGCGATCGCCGTGTCGCTGTTGGCGGCGAGAATCGCCTCTCGCAACGAAATCTTTCCATCGGCGCCTCTGTTGGACAGCAACGCACCAATCGATGTCGTAGCCCCATCCACGACATCATTGGTCGTGTCGACTACTAATTGAGTGTTCAAGAACTTTGCAACGAACCCGTCACTTGAACCGGCCAACGTCTCATCGTAGGCCCCGGTGGTTGTGTCGAAGTTAGCCGAAAGAGTTTCGCCGACGACGTAGATGTTGTTCGCGCTGTCGATCGCAATGTCGTTTCCGTCCTCGTTGCCGGTGCCACCCAGGAACGTCGAGTACACCAAGTCCGCGGCTCCGTTTCCGGATGGATCGATCGCCGTGATGAATGCGTCGCTTGTGCCGCTCTTGACGGCATCATGCGCATCGGCCGTCGTCGGGAATGTACCCGACAGCGTCGTCCCCGTGATCCAGGCCACGCCGAAAGAATCGACTGCGACGCTGGTAGCGTCGTCCGCACCGTTACCGCCCAAGGCAGTCGAATACGCGAGGGATGAAGCACCACTCAAGCTCGTATCGAGCACGGCCAAGAAACCTTCATCGTCGGTCCCGGAGAAAGTCGTGTCGTAGGCGCCAACTGTGGTATCAAAATCACTGGAAAAGGCGAGTCCAACAATGTAGGCTCGACCACCTGCGCCGACCGCAATCGATTTTGCTTGCTCAGCCATGCTGCCGCCAAGATACGTGCTGTACAGCAAATCGCTCGCGCCGCCACCAAGCGGATTGAGTTTCGCCACAAACGCATCGACGCCGCCCCCGCTGGTGCTTTGGTAGGCGTTTCCGGTCACCGGAAGATCGGTCCCATTGGTCGATCCGGTCAAGTACGCCGCTCCGGTATCATCGATTGCAATTGCCGATGCGTCTTCAGCACCAGAGCCACCGAAGTAACTGCCATAAGTGATTGCGGAGCCGTCCGCGCTAAAGACCGCCAAGAATGCGTCGCGACCACCGCCAAATGTCGTTTGATAGGCACCGGACGTCGGGAACCCAGCGATACTTCCGGTCAAGACTCCGGTCACGTGGGCTTGTCCCGAGCCGTCCACCGCAACACCATGGGCGGCATCGTTGGAAAGGTTGGACCCGATGTAAGATCCGTAGTCGATCGACGAACCAGTCGAATTTAGCTTCACCACGAAGCCGTCTGACGCACCATCAAGCGTTTCATCGTACGCACCAGTCGTCGTGTTGAAGTCCGCCGAAGATGTCTTACCCACCACGTACGCGTTTCCGGATGCATCAATGTCGATATCGTATCCGACGTCGTTGCCACTGCCGCCAAAGTACGTGGTGTAGAGCACGGTGCTTCCGTCGGCACCGAGTTTGGTCACGAATACATCGTCGCCGCCGGTCGTCCCAAACGGGCCGGTCGTCGCGGGAAAGTCGCTCGATGTCGTGCCGCCCGTGATGTAGGCGTTTCCTGACGTGTCCACCGCGATCGCCTCGGCGGTTTCGGTCCCGAGACCGCCGAGATAGCTGCCATAATCCAGAATCGGGTCGATTACCAACTGGCGGGATGGATCGTAATCACCGAGCGCAAACCCAACGCTTCCATCCCCGCGAATGATGTAGCGGCTCTCAATTGAATCACGCCCGCCGCCCGCTGATTCCTGGTAGCTGAACGGCGCGCGAAAGTGAATCGTCTGGTCGCTGCCGACTAGATTGATCACCAACTCGCCCGATTCGCTGATCGTGACGGACTCAGCACCGTCAAACCGCATTGTGATCTGGCTAGCGTCAGCGCCGGCATCGACGATGAAGTCGTATTCGAGCTGACGTCCGAAACCGTAATAGCGAACGTCGATGCCATCGTAAATTTTTTCGTACTCAACGGCGGCAAAGTTGTCGACGTTTTGAATCCAATTGCTCTGATCACCGAACAAGTAGTGGGTCTCGGTAATCAACTCATCCACGCCCGAGACCGCACTCGGCGTCTGGTCCGATACGACGTCAAGAGTCAGAACCGCACTTCCAGCGAGACTGAGAACCGCATCACCGTCAGTCAAAAAGACCGTGTAGCCGCTACCCCTCGCGAGAAAATCGACGCTGTCATCGGTTTGGCCCAGATTCTCCTCGAACGCCAGCGGCACTTCGCTCGAATCAGCCTGGAGCGTCGCGTCCGCGGTCGTCGTCGACTCGGAGAGCAGGCTGTACCAAAGAGGCGAATCGATCACCGAATTCAGATCGACCGATCCGACCCTATATTCCAATTCCCAGTCCCCGCCGAGCGATCCATGCCCCGTGGCATCGTCACTTGCTGCGACGTCGCAGTCGCAAAGCGCACCGACGGAGTCAATCAGATCCCGGCCGCTGGCTGTGCTGGCCAAATCACATCCATAAATCAACAAGTCCGCATCCGCATCCAGCGAATTAGCCCACGACGCGATCTCACCCGCGTATCCTGCTGCCGTATCAACATCTAACCTCGTGTTTCCAAGTTGGATGCCTTCGCCGTCACCGTGGCTAAGGATGTGGACCGCGTCGACCCCTGACAATTTCGATAACGCGTGCGTGATTTGATCAATACCGTCTTCATCGGCCGACAATTCGAGAACCAACCACTGGGTGTGATCTTCACGATTGCCCCGCAATCCATCAAGCAACGTCTCTGCGTCATCCACGCCGCCATCAATGAAGACGACTTCCAATCGCAGCGCGGGATCAAGAGTCGGGCGCATCGGCAATATCGTTAGAATCTTGCTGATCATTACCAACCGGATGCGCCGACAGCGCAGCGGTAACCGCTGGAGCTTCGCTTGCTTGCCCGTCCGCGAAAACCTCCGCCATGAGTGACGCGGAAATTGCGGCATCGGCATCAACCGACAATTCCGATCCGTCAATCCCCTCGCCGCTCAGGAGGATGCGATCCTCCAGCGGATAGAAATCGAAGACTCGTGGTTGTTCTCTAGCACCCATTGGGGCAGCCTGAACGTTCAATAAGGCGGGGCATTTTTCGGCAGGCGCACAACATCTCTACATTGCACCAATGGAAAAGTACCCCCTTCCTGAAGGTTGTGCGGTCACCAATCAGAGAGTTTACGGGTCAATGCGGCGGTAACGATTGAGGACAGAGTGCCGCTCAAGCCAGTTACGCCGAAGAAAGCGTTCCAACGAACATACGCCGAGTCACCTTGAGCGTGACCGGAACGAGTTAAGCCTTATCCCAGCATGTTCTCGACGGCATCGCGTGGCGACCTTGCGGCTCGGTACGCCGTTAACAACGTAGTCGGATCAACGAGTCTCCAGGCCGGTAGCGCAGACGACATCGCGGTGACCAAAGCTCCGCCGCGAAGCGCCCACACCACATAGCCGATGGAGAACATTCCCACCGCAACCCCCGCCGATCCGACGACGTAGTGGACCGGTGATTCCTCAAAGGTTTCACGCGTCTGATCCCACGCCTGCCATACGATCGCCTGTTCCAAGTCGAGCTGCAGTAATCGTTCCAGCATCTCCACCTGCAGTGCGTACCTTTGCGATGTGGACTCGGGTCGGTCGTTCGAGAACAACCCAGCGAACGCCGATTCGATGCTCAACCCGTCCCCTTCGTCCAGCATCGCACCCGCGGTCTCATCGCTCGACGACGGGAACAATTCAACCCGTGCAAAAGCACTGCTGGTCACCGGTGGAATCAGAGTCGCCTGCGTCTCGGGATCCGGCTCATCGACGGGATCTTCCTCGGGCTCGGGTTCCGGATCCGGTTCAGGCTGCGGATCCGGTGCCGGCGTTGGCTCGGGTTCAGGTGTGTCGGGGTCGGGGTCAGACGGACCGGAAGTTCCCCCGGCTAGTACGGAAACCTGCACTTCCACGACGTTGCTCAACAACGCACCGTCCGAAACCTGGTAGAAGAACGAATCGCTGCCGAAGAAACTGGCGTTTGGAGTGTAGGTCAACGAACCATCCGCCAGCAGCGTCAGTGTTCCGTTGCTGGGTGGCGTGACCAGGATCGTCGTCAATGAGTCGCCATCGACATCGCTGTCATTCACGATCACACCAGGTGTGGCAACGGTCAGCGTGTCGCCTGCTGTCACACTGTAGGCATCACCAGTCGTGGTGGGAGCCTCGTTCACGTCAGCCAAGTTGATCGTAAAGACTTGTGTCGCGGTCGAACCGTCCGTGCTGGTCGCACGCACCGTGACGTTATGACTTGCCGTTGTTTCAAAGTCGAGCGCACCGCTGACTGTCACGAAACCTGTGCTGCTGTTGATCGCGAATCGGCCTCCGGCACTGTCGTCCAGCGAATAACTCACGCTGTCGGTCGCATCGGCGTCGCCGGCAAACGCGGTCAGTCCCACAAGCGTGCCGATCGCCGAGTTCTCGTTGACCAAGTTAGCCGCCCCGTCGCTGTCGACGACCGGCGTGACGTCGAACTCGTCGACGTCGTTGATGCCGATGGCAAAGACAGCGGTTGAGAAAGAGGCGTCGCTACTTGTGCTGCGAACCGTGATACTCCGGCTGGCACCGTCCGTCTCGCGGTCGATCGCGCCGGCGACGGTGACCACGCCGGTGCCCGAATGGATCGTGAATCGTCCGCCGTCGTTGTCATCGAGCGAATAGGTGATTGTATTGTTGGTCGCATCTGCGTCCGCGGCCGATGCCGTGATGCCCACGGCTGTTCCGATCGCAGCGTTTTCATCGACCTGGTTCACAGCCCCATCCACGTCGGTCGTTGCTGTCGTGTCAAACTCGTCCACGTCCGCAACAGTGATCAAGAAACTCTGCGTCGTCGACGATCCATCGCTGCTAGTCGAGCGGGCGGTGATCGAGCGGGTCGGTCCGTCCGCTTCCCGGTCGATCGCTCCGGCCACTGTGACCACGCCGGTGTTGGAATCGATCGCGAATCGTCCGCCGTCGTTGTCGTCCAGGGAATAGGTGATCGTGTTGTCCGTGGCATCGGCATCGCCGGCTGAGGCAGTCACGCCGACCGTGGTGCCGACGACCGCATTCTCGCTGACTTGATTGACGCTGACATCATTGTCTACCGTTGGCGTAACGTCAAACTCGTCGACATCGTTGATGCTGATCGCGAAGACCTGGTCGGTGAACGACCCGTCGGCCGAGGTGGCTCGGACGGTGATGTTGCGAGTCGGCCCGTCGGCTTCGCGATCGATTCCGCCCGCCACGCTCACGATTCCGGTACTTCCGTCGATCGTGAATCGGCCGCCGTCATTGTCGAACAGACTGTAGGTGATCGCGTTGGAAGTGGCATCCAGATCGAAAGCATCAGCGGTGATCCCGACTGCCGTCCCGGCAACCGCGTTTTCATCGACTTCGTTCGTCGTGCCATCCGTGTCCGTCACCGGTCCGACATCAAACTCATCCACATCATTGACGTTGATCGCGAACAGCTGGTCGGTGAACGAACCGTCCGCCGAGGTGGCGCGAACGGTGACGTTTCGCGACGCGCCATCCGCCTCGCGATCGATCGCACCGGCCACACGGACGATGCCAGTGCCGCTATCGATCGAGAATCGCCCGCCGTCGTTGTCTTGCAGACTGTAGGTGATCCCGTTGTTGGTTGCATCGGCGTCTGCTGCCGAAGCGATGATGCCAACCGCAGTTCCGATCGCCGAATTCTCGTCCACTTCGTTGGTCGCTGCGTCAACATCGGTGATCGGTCCGACGTCGAATTCATCGACATCGTTGATGTTGATCGCGAAAACTTGATCGGTGAACGATCCGTCGGCCGAGGTAGCTCGGACGGTGATGTTACGAGTCGGCCCATCGGCCTCGCGGTCGATCGCAGCGGCCACACGGACGATGCCGCTCCCGCTGTCTACCGAGAAGCGTCCACCGTCATCGTCTTGCAGCGTGTAGGTGATCCCGTTGGTCGTGGCATCCGAGTCGCTGGCCGACGCGGTGATCCCGACGGTGGTTCCGATCGCCGCGTTTTCGGCCACTTCGTTCGTTGCTGCCGTCCGCGTCGGTGACCGATCCGACATCGAACTCATCGACGTCGTTGATGTTGATCGCAAAGACCTGATCGGTGAACGACCCGTCAGCCGATGTGGCGCGGACAGTGATGCTACGTGTCGAACCGTCGGCCTCGCGGTCGATCGCGCCTGCAACACGGACAATGCCGGTACCGCTATCGATCGAGAATCTTCCTCCGTCGTTGTCTTGCAGACTGTAGGTAATCGTGTTGGCAGTCGCGTCATCGTCGCTGGCATCGGCGGTGATTCCGACCGTTGTACCGACAATCGCGTTCTCGTCGACTTCGTTCGATAGCCACCATCGGTATCCGTCACTGGCCCCACGTCGAACTCATCGACATCGAGTACGTTGATCGCCATGAGTTGAGTGTTGAAACTACCATCGCTGCTTGTCGCCCGAACCGTGATGTTGTGGCTGGCCGCGGATTCTCGATCCAGCAAGGTGCCGTCGGCCACCGTCACCACGCCGGTACTGCCGTCGATCGCGAACCGTCCGCCTGCACTATCGTCCAATGTGTAAGTGATCGTGTTGTTGGTAGCGTCAGCATCCGATGCCAATGCCGTGACGCCAACTACAGTTCCGTTGGCGGCGTTTTCATTCACCGCGTTGCCGGCCACGTCGCTGTCGCTGATCGGTCCAACATCAAACTCATCGACGTCGTCGATCGCAATGGTGAAGACTCGCGTCTGGGACGATCCGTCGGTCGAGGTGGCCCGGACCGTGATGTTACGACTGGCCCCGTCGGCTTCGCGGTCGATTCCCCCGGCCACGGTGACGATCCCGGTATTGGTATCGATCGCAAACCGCCCGCCATCGTTGTCATCGAGCGAATAGGTGATCGTGTCGGTACCGTCGGCGTCGTCCGAGAAGGCGGTCACCCCGACCGTTGTCCCCGCAACCGAGTTTTCGGCAACGCGATCGATCGCCCCGTCATTGTCCACAATCGGTGTGGCACCGAATTCGGAAACGTCGGTGACACTGATCGTGAAGCCTTGCGTGCTGGACGACCCATCGCTGCTGCTGGCTCGCACGACAATCGCGTGACTGGTGTTGCTCTCGTAGTCGAGCGCCGCGTTGACGGTGATCTCGCCGGTCGATCCGTTGATCGCAAACCGTCCACCGGCGTCATTGTCGAGCGTGTAGGTGATTGCGTTGTTGGTCGCATCGGCATCGGACGCCAAGGCGGTGATGCCCACCGAGGCGCCAATCCCGGCGTTTTCCGCGACCGTGTCGGCCGCTACGTCACTATCGGTGATCGGACCCACATCAAACTCGTCGAGGTCGTTGATCGTGATGTTGAACGATTGGCTGGCGACCGATCCGTCACTGCTGGCCGCCTGGACGGTGATCGAGCGTGTCGCGCCGTGCGTTTCCCGGTCGATCGCTGCCGCGGTGGTGACCACGCCGGTGTTGGCATCGATCGTGAACAGCCCGTCGGGGTTGCTGGTCAGGCTGTAGGTGATCGTGTTGGTGGTGGCATCCAGATCGAACGCGTCGGCGGTGATCCCCACCGTCGTGCCGACGATGACGTTTTCGGCGACTTCGTCCGTTGCCCCATCGACGTCGGTGGGGACCGTCACATCGAATTCGTCCACGTCGTTGATCGTGATGTTGAACGACTGGCTGGCGACCGACCCGTCGCTGCTGGACGCCTGGACGGTGATCGAGCGGGTTGCGCCGTGCGTTTCGCGGTCGATCGCTGCTGCGGTGGTGACCACGCCGGTATTGGCGTCGATCGTGAACAGTCCGTCGGGGTTGCTGGTCAGGCTGTAGGTGATGGTGTTGGTGGTGGCGTCCAGGTCGAACGCGTCGGCGGTGATCCCGACCGTCGTTCCCACAACCACGTTTTCAGTCACTTCGTCCGCCGCCCCATCAGCGTCCGTGGGGACGGTGACATCGAACTCGTCCACATCGTTGATCGTGATGTTGAACGACTGGCTGGCGACCGACCCGTCGCTACTCGCCGCCTGGACGGTGATCGAGCGGGTCGCGCCGTGCGTTTCCCGGTCGATCGCCGCCGCGGTGGTGACCACGCCGGTGTTGGCGTCGATCGTGAACAGCCCGTCCGGGTTGCTGGTCAGGCTGTAGGTGATCGTGTTGGTGGTGGCATCGAGATCGAACGCATCGGCGGTGATCCCGACCGTCGTACCGACAATCACGTTTTCGGTCACTTCGTCCGTCGCGCCATCGATGTCCGTGGGGACGGTGACATCGAATTCGTCCACGTCGTTGATCGTGATGTTGAACGACTGGCTGGCGACCGACCCATCGCTGCTGGCCGCCTGGACGGTGATCGAGCGTGTTGCGCCATGCGTTTCGCGATCGATCGCTGTGGCGGTCGTGACCACGCCGGTATTGGCATCGATCGTGAACAGCCCGTCGGGGTTGCTGGTCAGGCTGTAGGTGATCGTGTTGTTGGTCGCGTCCAGGTCGAAAGCATCGGCCGTGATCCCGACCGTCGCTCCGACGACCACGTTTTCTGTCACTTCGTCCGCCGCACCGTCAGCGTCGGTGGGGACGGTGACATCGAATTCGTCCACGTCGTTGATCGTGATATTGAACGACTGGCTGGCGACCGATCCGTCGCTGCTGGCCGCCTGGACGGTGATCGAGCGGGTGGCGCCGTGGGTCTCGCGATCGATCGCTGCCGCCGTGGTGACCACGCCGGTGTTGGCATCGATCGTGAACAACCCATCGGGGTTACTGGTCAGGCTGTAAGTGATCGTGTTGGTGGTCGCATCGAGATCGAACGCATCGGCGGTGATGCCGACCGTCGTTCCCACGACCACGTTTTCGGTCACTTCATCCATGGCCGCATCGACATCGGTCGGAACTGTGACGTCGAATTCGTCGACGTCGTTGATCGTGATGTTGAACGATTGGCTGGCGACCGACCCGTCGCTGCTGGCCGCCTCGACGGTGATCGCGCGGGTTGCACCGTGGGTTTCGCGATCGATCGACGCAGTCGTAGTGACCACGCCGGTGTTGGCATCGATCGTGAACAGCCCGTCGGGGTTGCTGGTCAGGCTATAGGTGATCGTGTTGTTGGTCGCGTCGAGATCGAAAGCATCGGCGGTGATGCCGACCGTGGTACCGACGATCACGTTTTCGCTCACTTCGTCCGTCGCTGCATCGACATCGGTCGGCACCGTGACATCGAACTCGTCCACGTCGTTGATCGTGATGTTGAACGACTGGCTGGCGACCGATCCGTCGCTGCTGGCCGCTTGGACCATGATCGAGCGTGTGCCGCCGTGGGTCTCGCGATCAATCGCTGCGGCAGTTGTCACCACGCCGGAGTTGGTGTCGATCGTGAACAATCCATCTGGGTTGCTGGTCAGGCTGTAAGTGATGGTATTGTTGGTGGCGTCCAGATCGAAGGCGTCGGCCGTGACACCGACCGTGGTGCCGACCGTCACGTTCTCGGTGACCTCGTCCGAGACAGCATCGACATCGCTCGGCACCGTCACATCGAATTCGTCGACGTCATTGATGTTGATCGCCACGATTTGATCGGTGAACGATCCGTCGGCGGAAGTAGCGCGCACGGTGATGTTGCGACTGGCTCCGTCGGCTTCGCGGTCGATCGCTCCGGCCACCGTCACCACGCCGCTGCTGAAGTCGATGGCGAACCGGCCGCCGTCGTTGTCTTGCAGCGAGTAGGTGATCGTGTTGGTCGTCGCGTCAGCATCGGCGGCCGCAGCAGTGACTCCGACGACAGTGCCGACGGTGGCGTTTTCGTCGACCTCGTTGATCGAAGCGTCGGCATCGCTAACCGTGCCGACGTCAAACTCGTCGACGTCGTTGATGGCGATCGCCATTACTTGGTCGGTGAACGATCCGTCAGCACTCGTGGCGCGAATTGTGATATTGCGACTTGCTCCATCCGCTTCGCGGTCGATCGCACCGGCCACCGTGACAATGCCGCTGCTGGAGTCGATGGCGAAGCGTCCGCCGTCGTTGTCTTGCAGCGTGTAAGTGATTGCGCTGTTGGTGGCGTCGGCGTCGGCGGCCGAAGCTACAACTCCGACGACAGTGCCGACGGTCGCATTTTCGTTGACTTGGTTGCTCGCCCCGTCGCTATCGCTGACCGCTCCGACATCGAATTCGTCGACGTCACCGATGGCAATGGTAAACGTTCGCAATTGGAACGATCCGTCGGTCGAGGTGGCGCGAACGGTGATCGAGCGAGTCGCCCCGTCGGCTTCGCGATCGATCCCGCCGGCGACAGTGACGATTCCGGTACTGGTATCGATGGCAAACCGGCCGCTGTCGTTGTCATCGAGCGAGTAGCTGATCGAGTCGGTGGCGTCGATGTCATCTGAGAAGGCGGTGACTCCAACGCTGGTTCCGATCGCGGCATTCTCAAACACCGTGTCGAACGCCGCATCATTATCGACGACCGGTGTGGCACTGAACTCGGAGACGTCGGTGACGTTGATCGTGTAGTTTTGAGTGTTGAAGGAACCGTCGCCGCTGCTGGCCCTGACGATCACGTTGTGGCTGGCGTTGGTCTCGAAATCGAGAGCCGCGTTGACGGTGATCGCTCCGGAAACACCGTCGATCGCGAACCGCCCGCCGGCATCGTCATCGAGTGTGTAAGTGATCGTGCTGTTGGTGGCGTCCAGGTCGGCGGCTTGTGCTGTGATTCCGACGCTGGTGCCGATGCCCGCGGTTTCGGCAACTTCGTTGGTCGCTGCGTCGACGTCGTTGATCGCACCGACATCGAACTCGTCGACGTCATTGATGTTGATCGCCACGATTTGATCGGTGAACGACCCGTCGGCGGAAGTGGCACGCACGGTGATGTTGCGGCTCGCCCCATCGACCTCACGATCGATCGCACCGGCCACTCGGGCGATGCCGGTGCCGCTGTCGATCGAGAATCGTCCGCCGTCGTTGTCTTGCAACGTGTAAGTGATGGCGTTGGTCGTCGCATCGGAGTCGCTGGCCGAAGCGGTGACCCCGACAACCGTTCCAATCGCCGCGTTCTCCGCCACTTCGTTCGTCACGCCGTCCGTGTCCGTCACCACGCCGACGTCAAACTCGTCGTCGTCGTTGACGTTGATCGTGAAGACTTGATCGGTGAACGATCCGTCGGCCGAGGTGGCTCGGACCGTGATGCTACGCGATGCGCCATCCGCTTCGCGGTCGATTGCCCCGGCCACGGTGACGATGCCGGAATTTGAATCGATCGCGAACCGTCCGCCGTCATTGTCTTGCAACGAGTAGGTGATCGTGTTGTTGGTCGCATCGTTATCGCTGGCCGTCACTTCGATTCCGACCACGGTTCCAGCGGTGGCGTTTTCGTCGACCGCGTTGGCAGTCCCATCGGTGTCGGTCACGGCGCCGACATCGAACTCGTCGACGTCGTTGACATTGATCGCCATCACTTGCGTATTGAAACTACCATCGCTGCTGGTCGCCCGAACCGTGATGTTGTGGTTGGCTGCCGCTTCGCGATCGAGCAGCACGCCGTTGTCGACGGTGACGACGCCGCTGGCTGAGTCGATTTTGAACCGTCCCCCGGCGGTATTGTCCAGGCTATAGGTGATCGTATTGTTGGTGGCGTCGTTGTCGGATGCCAAAGCGGTCACGCCGACCACGGTCCCAGTGGCTGCATTTTCATTCACCGAGTTGGCGGTGGCATCACTGTCACTGACCGATCCGACGTCGAATTCATCGACATCGTTAATCGCGATCGCGAAGACCTGATCCGTAAACGACGTATCGGATGAAGTCGCCCGCACGGTGATGTCGCGGCTGGCCCCGTCGGCTTCACGGTCGATTGCACCGTTGACCGTGACCACGCCGGTGCTGGAGTTGATCGTGAAGCGGCCGCCGTCATCATCCGCCAGCGAATAGGTGATCGTGTTGTTGGTCGCATCGGCGTCGCTGGCCGTCACGTCGATGCCAACGATGGTTCCAATCGTCGCATTTTCGTTGACTGCGTTGGCGGTGCCGTCGGTGTCGGTCACCGCTCCCACGTCGAACTCATCGACATCATTAATGGTGATGTCAAAGACTTGATCCGTGAACGAGGTGTCGCTGAGGTCGCTCGCACGGTGATGTTGCGGCTGGCTCCGTCCGTTTCGCGGTCGATGCGCGCCATTGACGGTGACCACGCCGGTGCTGGAGTTGATTGTGAACCTTCCGCCGTCATCGTCGACTAGCGAATAAGTGATCGCGTTATTGGTCGCGTCGGCATCGACGGCCAGGGCCGTGACGCCAACCACTGTGCCGTTGGCCGCATTCTCGTCGACCGCGTTGCTGGTCACGTCGTTATCGGTGACTGGTCCCACGTCGAATTCATCGACATCATCGATCGTGATGCTGAAGACCCGCGTCTGGAACGAGCCGTCGGTCGAAGTTGCCCGTACCGTGATCGATCGGCTGGCACCATCTGCTTCGCGGTCGATCGCCCCGGCCACGGTGACGATCCCGGTGCTGCTGTCGATCGCGAACCGGCCACCATCGTTGTCATCCAGTGAGTAGGTAATCGTGTCGGTGTCCGTCGGCATCGTCCGAGAAGGCGGTTACGCCCACGATTGTTCCCACGATCGCGTTCTCGTGCGACCGAATCAGCGGTGCCATCGTTGTCCGCGATCGGCGTCGCCTCGAACTCGTCAACGTCGTGATGTTGATGGCGAAGACTCTGGTTGGTAAACGAACCATCGCTGCTGGCAGCCCGCACGATCACGTTGTGGCTCGTGCTCGGACTCGCAATCGATGCGCCGCGTTGACAGTGATCTCGCCGGTCGCACCGTTGATCGCGAATCGACCGCCAGCGTCATCGTCCAGGGTGTAAGTGATCGCATTATTGGTGGCATCGGCGTCGGCGGCCGAGGCCGTGATTCCCACCGAAGTACCGATCGCGGCGTTTTCGTCGACCGCGTTGGCCGCCACGTCGCTGTCGGTGATCACGCTGACATCGAATTCATCGACGTCGTTGATGTCGATCGCGAAGACCTGGTCGGTGAACGATCCGTCAGCCGATGGTGGCTCGCACCGTAATATTGCGCGTCGGGCCGTCAACTTCGCGGTCGATCGCACCGGCCACGGTAACCACCCCGGTCGATGAATTGATTTGGAAACGACCCCCGTCGTTATCGAACAAGCTGTAGGTGATCGCGTTGGTCGTGGCGTCGGGGTCGCTGGCCAATGCCGTGATGCCGACGATTGTCCCGGCGGTCGCGTTTTCGGCCACTTCATTGGTCGCTCCGTCAACGTCGCTCACTGCACCGACATCGAACTCGTCGACATCGTTGATGTTGATCGTCATGCTCGCCGTGTTGAAACTGCCGTCGCTGCTGGTGGCCCGCACGGTGATGTTGTGGCTGGCTGCCGATTCACGATCCAGCAGCGTGCCGTCGGCCACCGTGACCACGCCGGTCGACCCGTCGATCGCGAACCGTCCACCCGCGTTATCGTCCAGCGTGTAAGTGATCGTGTTGCTGGTCGCGTCGGCATCGGAAGCCAACGCCGTGACACCGACCACCGTCCCGTTGGCCGCATTCTCATCGACCGCGTTGCTGGTCACGTCGTTGTCGGTGACTGGTCCGACGTCGAATTCGTCGACATCATCAATCGTGATGCTAGAAGACCCGCGTCTGGAACGAGCTGTCGGTCGAAGTGGCCCGTACCGTGATCGACCGACTGGCGCCGTCGGCTTCACGGTCGATGGCTCCGGCCACCGTCACAATTCCCGTATTCGTATCGATCGCGAATCGGCCGCCGTCGTTATCATCCAAGGAGTAAGTGACTGTGTCGCCGACATCGGCATCACTGGCAAACGCCGTCACACCAATTGCCGTTCCCACCGATGCGTTTTCGAGTACGACTTCGCTGGCAACATCGGTGTCGGAGATCGCAGTGGTCGCGTTGTCGTTGACCGGAGTGACGGTGATGTTGAACGTGCCGCTGCTGGACGATCCTACACCATCGTCGACGGTGAACGAGAAACTGTCGCTGGTGGTTTCCGTATCGTTATGCAGATAGGTGATGATGCCGGCGTCGATGTCGGCTTGGGTAAAGGTCGAACTGACCGACAAATTGACGCCGCTGCGTCGCAGCACGCCATTGGTCGGAATGCCGGTCAGGGTGTAGGTCAGTTGCCCGGCAGTGTTGTCCACGTCGGTGGTTTCCAACATGGCGGCGGTGATGACATTTCCAGTCGAGCCTTCCAGCACGGTGGTGCCGGTGTTGTTGCTCAAAACTTGCTCGTCGTTGACCGCGTGACCGTGATATTGATCGTGTCGTCGTCGGTCAGCGCGCCGCCGCTGCCGCTGTTGGCCTGGTCATCGGTGATGATCCGGATGCTGGCGATGCCGTTGAAGTCACCCGTGGGTGTGAAGGTCATTCCATCCAACGCCGCATTGATGTCGGTCAGGCTGCCGCGGAACTCCACGATCGTATCATTCGTGCCCGTGCCGATGTCGACGGACAACCCCGTGGTCCCGTTGAGCGTGATCGTTCCGTTTGCGATTTCCAAACGGACCTTCATCTCCAGCGCAGCAGCATCGCTGTCGCTGATCCAAATCAGATTGTTATTGGCGGCATTGAAGGTCAGCGGCGTATCTTCGGCAGTGACCTGCATCCCCATCTGGCCGTCGGTATTCTCGTAGTAGCCGACTTCATCGGCGCTGTACGAAGCACCGACGACGTCCAGATCTGAGTCACCGTCCATGTCGGCTACCGCAACCGCTCGCGGTCCGCCGTCATTGAGCGAGATCACTTGTTCGACGAATGTTGGCGAAGCAGAGCCGTCGTTTTCGTACCAAGCAAATTCATTTTCGGTGAAGGCGGCTGAAATGATGTCGGCGTCACCGTCACCATCGAGGTCCGCCACCGCCACGTCGCGCGCTCCAGTCGCCGAGCTGGAGACAATGTTTTCGCTAAACGTCGGCACCGACGGATTACCATCGTTTCGGTACCAGGCGATCTTGCCGTCGAAATAGGCCGCCACGACAAGGTCGTCGTGCCCGTCCCCATCGACGTCGGCGATCTGCATCGAAATCGGGCCGAGCACGGTGGAAGCCACGACGTGTTGTGTGAACGTTGGATCCAAAGCACCATCGTTTTCGTACCAGGCAACTTTGTCGTCGATGTAAGAGACCGACGCGACATCGATGTCCCCATCGCCATCCAAGTCGCCGGCGACGACGGACTTGACCGCGTTGGCGTTGTTGGCGATCACGTTGCGCGTAAACGTCACCCCGTCGTTTTCGTACCAGACGACCTCGTCCGTATCCTGATATCCAGCCAGCACGTCGGTGTCCCCGTCGTTGTCCAGGTCGACCGCGAACACAGTCGATGCTTGACCTTCGCCGATGGCAATCGTGTGCGCCGTGAAAGTTGGAGTACCGGCGGGACCTGCGCCGTCGTTTTCGTACCAGACGATGGTTTGCTGTTCGTAAGCGGCGGACAAAATGTCCAGGTGCCCGTCGTTATTGACATCAGCGACAAACACTTCCCTGGCACCCAACACTCCGGTCGCCACGGTGATCGCCGTCAAGTTGCCGGCCCCGTCGTTTTCGTACCACACGATTCGTTCATCACCGTAAGACGACGAGACAAGATCCATGTCGCCGTCGCCATTCAAATCCGCGGCATGAATGTCAGTTACCCCATCGACGCTGCTGCTGGCCACCGTTTGCGGCGGCCCGGAGAACATGTTCACCGGAGCATCGTTGACCGGGTTGATCGTTAAGTTAAAGGTACCACTGGTTGAGGTGCCAGCACCGTCATCCACTGTAAAATCAAAGCTGTCGCTGGTCGTTTCGCCGGCGTCGTGACGATACCGGATCAGCCCCGCATCGATATCAGCCTGAGTGAACGTATCGGTGGCTGACAGAGTCACCCAATTCAAAGAGAGCGTGCCATACGCAGGCGTCGAATCGACGGTGTAAACAATTTGAGCGGCCGTGTTATCTACGTCACTTGTCGCTAATTGAGTCGCCGTGATGGTTCCCCAAGCACCTTCGTTCAACGTCAATCCGAGATTCGTATCCAGCGATTCTTCGTCGTTGGTGGCGGTGATGTTGACAGTGGTGCTGCCGGTGGCGAAGAGTGCACCTCCGGTCCCTTGAACGCCGCTGTTATTGTCGTTGAGAGTCCAATTGATCTGGGCGGTGGGTGGCGGCGTGTTGCTGGTGTTGCTGTACGCGATCTGCTGCATCACCGAGTTGACCCGCGCGTTGGTGGCGCTGGCGTTAAACGTCAGCACCAGGGTACCGGCGCTGTTGGTGGTGACAGTGCCGACCGTGACGCCACCGACGACCAGATTGCCGCCTTGTGTCAGCGCACTGAGGGTGCCAGTGGCGGAGTAGACATCGTTCGCGTTGGCCCCGCCGTTTCGCGTCAAGGTCAGCGCCGCGCCGTTGAAGTTGTTGGCCGCCGAAAGTTCGGCGTCGAATACCTGCACGTTGCTGTCCAGCACCACTGCAGGGCCGTTCTCGATGAAGTTCGGCGCGCCATCGAGCGTATCGACAAGATCGAAGCGGGCGTCCAGCGTGCCGTCGGTGTTGTAGCGCACCAGGGCAAAGTCGTAGTCGGTCCCGTTGTAGCCGTCACCCGCCACCAGGATCTTGCCGTCGGCCTGCACGGTCACGCTCCAGCCTTGATCGGTGCCTGACCCGATGGCGGTGGTGAGCTTAGCCATCGCCGCTGAAGCTGGTGTCCAGCGTGCCGTCGGCGTTGTAGCGCACCAGGGCAATGTCGTCATCGGAGCCGTTGTTGCTGGTGCCCGCCACCAGGATCTTGCCGTCGGCCTGCACGGTCACGCTCTAGCCGTGATCGGTACCCGACCCGATGGCGGTGGTGAGCATGCCGTCGCCGCTGAAGCTGGTGTCCAGCGTGCCGTCAGCGTTGTAGCGCACCAGGGCAAAGTCGTCGTCGGAGCCGTTGTTGCTGGTGCCCGCCACCAGGATCTTGCCGTCGGCCTGCACGGTGACGCTCCGCCCATTGTCCGCACCCGACCCAACGGCGGTGGTGAGCATCCCGTCGCCGCTGAAGCTGGTGTCCAGCGTGCCGTCGGTGTTGTAGCGCACCAGGGCGAAGTCGATCTCGGTCCCAGCCTGCGTGCTGTAGCCCGCCACCAGGATCTTGCCGTCGGCCTGCAGGGCAACGCTGCAGCCAACGTCGGCGGCCGATCCGATGGCGGTCGTGACCATGCCGTCGCCGCCGAAGCTGGTGTCCAGCGTGCCGTCGGCGTTGTAGCGCACCAGGGCGAAGTCGAAATTGGTCCCGTTGTTGCTGTAGCCCGCCACCAGGATCTTGCCGTCGGCCTGCACGGTGACGCTGTAGCGATTGTCGTCGCCCGGCCCGATGGCGGTGGTGACCATGCCGTCGCCGCTGAAGCTGGTGTCCAGCGTGCCGTCGGCGTTGTAGCGCACCAGGGCAAAGTCGTAGTTGGTTCCGTTGGAGCTGTAGCCCGCCACCAGGATCTTGCCGTCGGCCTGTACAGTGACGCTCCGAACAACATCGTTGCCCGACCCGATAGCGTTGGTGACCATGCCGTCGCCGCTGAAGCTCGTGTCCAGCGTGCCGTCGGTGTTGTAGCGTGCCAGGACGAAGTCGTTTGAGGTCCCGTCACTGGCTTGGCCCCCAACCAGAATTTTGCCGTCGGGCTGCACGGTAATGCATCTGCCGATGTCGTCACTCGACCCGATAGCAGTGGTGACGATGCCGTCACCGATGCTGAACGTCGGCGCTTCGTTGACCGGCGTGATCGTAATGCTAAACGTTCCGCTTGCGGGTGTTGCCCCGTCCTCGCCACCATCGGCCAAGGAGAAGTTGAACGAGTCGGTTGTTGTCTCGCTGCCGTCGTGCTCGTAGCTGACGTTGCCGGCATCAAGATCGGCTTGCGTGAAAGTGTCGTTCAAGCCTAATCGCGCCGAAGCCGCTCAAGGAAAGCGTGCCGTTGGTCGGCAGCGATGTCACCGTGTAGGTCAGTTCGCCGCCGTCGTCGTCCAGGTCGCCTTCGCCGAGCATCGCGGAAGTGATCACATTGGCTGTTGATCCTTCCAGCACCGTGGTGCCCGTATTGGTGCCAACCGTCGGCGCGTCATTGACGCCGATGACGGTGACGGTGACGGTCGCGGTTTCCGTGCCTCCGTTGCCGTCATCGATCTGGTAGGTGAACGTATCAGCGGCCCGTTGGCCGCTATCCAAGTACTCGAAGCCGCCATTAGGATCGTAGGTGAAGTCACCTGCGGCGTTGACGGTCAAGTTCGCTCCGGAGGCGAAGCGTGAAGGTCGAGCCGACGTTCGCACCGCTGCCATTGACCTGGGTGACTGTCAAAGTATCGCCGTCGATATCGATGTCGTTGGCAACGATACCGCTTGCGACCGAAATATTCAGCGGCGTATCTTCATCGGTCACGTAACCGGTCCACTGCGGGCCGACCGTCCCCGCACCGCCGTCGACGAGCGTGCCGTCGTTGCCGCTTGCCGTCGAGTCGGCGGTCGCGCTGCCGGTCCCTTCGCTGAACGACCAATGTCCGGCCAGTCCTGCTTCGCCACCGGTTAACACGGCGTCCAAGTTCGATTGAATCTCGCCTTGAGTTCTTACCGTATTCCAGATTCGCACATCATCGATTTGTCCATCAAAGAACTTATCGGCCGGATCGTTTGACCGGCCGCCGATGCGAAGTTCATTCAGCACCGGATAGCTGTCGCCGATCGATCCGCTGCCGTCATAAACATCGACCACGTTGCCGTTGACGTAAGTCGTCACGGTACCATTGTCATAGGTAACGGCGATGTGAGTCCACTCGCCGTTGGTCACCGTGTAGCCGGTGTCGTGCCAGGCCCAGCCGGGATCGGTATTGGCAAACGCCCAGTAGATCTTGTCGTCGCTGAACAGGGCGACTTCGTATTCACCCTCCTTGTTGATGATCATGCGATTGGCGTTGGCTGACGCGTCGGGATTGATCCAGGCTTCCATGGTCATGGTGTTGGACATCGTCAGACTGGGATCGTCGGCGATCGCGACATAGTCATCGACGCCGTCGAAATCGAGCCCAAAGCCATCGTTGACGGCAACCGGTGCGTCGGGCTGTGCCGTGACGGTGGCGGACTGTGAGATCGTGCTGCTGGTCCCGCCGTCACCGTCGGTCAACACAAAGTCGATCGTGCGAGCCGCGGTTGCCGGATTGTCGGATGTGTTCCAGAAGGAGACATTGCGCATCAACGCTTGCGTCGATACCGTTTCGGCGTTGGCGTTCAGGTTCACGACCAGCGTGTTGCCCGGCCCTGCGCCACCGGTGAAGCGTGCCGATCACGACCGCGCCGGTGCCGAAGTTGTAGGTGACGTTGCTGCCAGCTGACTGCCGATCTGGCCGATGCCTGTGCCCTGGTTCCAGATCGACAATCGATCGCCGAATGAACCACCGGCGGAGATGTCGACGCTAACGACACCACCATCAAAATCAGCGCTGTCGGCGTCGGCCACGTTGATCGAGCTGTCGATGACAACCGGTGTGCCGTTTTCAATGAAATCAACCGCTCCGCCTGAGTTGCTGATAACCGGCGCCTGATTGCCGCCGGTCCCCTGGATGATCAGGCTGATCGCATCGAGGTTTTCCCCGGTGTCTGTCAAAATTCGCGTTGCCATCGCCGTCGAACAACATCGAAGCGGTGGCAGACGCCGTGCCGGATCCGTAGGTGGTGGCGGTTACGTTGAGGACGAAGACATCTTGCGTTGGACGGCCAGGTTGTTGTCACCGACCGTACCGGACTTGTCGATGGTCACCAGGATGTCGCCGGTGCTCAGCGTCACGCCGCCGACGTGGCGCCGGTTTCGGCAAGCTCCAGACCGATAATCGCTTCGCCGCTGCCGCCACCATCGATGCCGATGTCGTCGCCGTTAATGAGCATAGACGCATTGTCGGCGCTGGTGTCGTACCAGTAGATGTTGTTTTGTTGAATGTTGCCCGACTGGCGAGAACAGAAAATCTCCTGCGGACAGAACCACATCGCCACCGACGGTCACCGCTTGTTCGACCAAGGTGATACCGGTTGTCGTGTTCGCGCCGGGTCCACTCATCACCAGGCGGAAGAATCCGCTGGAATAATCGCCGGGTTCTCGGCTCGGAACGCGTAGATGTCTCCTTCCGTCACCGCAATGCTATTGCTCCACGTCGCGGGTGCGCCGGAGGCGCCTGTACTTAACGTGTCTTCTGACCGGCCACAAACAAAAGGTCTTCGGCCAGTCAGATCAATGCTGCCGCCGGAGATCGCCGGTACCGGTGACGGTGATATCCGAAGTCACGTAATGCAGGCCGCTAATTTCCGTATTGCCGTCGGCTGCGAACGAAGTCAAAATTCGAGACCAGACCGAACGTGCCGCCTGTTGTTGCCGCTGCCGAATGAGAGGTTGGGATCCCCCATGCCGATGACCGACGACTCCGACCAACTGGGCAGTCCTGCGACTCCGCTGTCGGGATTGCTGTAGGCGGGACCGACATCGCCGGTCGTCGACATCCACAGCAACACTTCGGTCGGCTCGACGACGATGCTGGCCGATTCCGTCGCCGAACTGAACGCCGAGGCGGGACCGCCCGCCGTCGTGTTCACGCCACTGGTGCCGGTTGGGTTCGCGTCGGTCCGGTCCCATGCGCGGAAGGCAATGGTGGCATTGCCCGTGTAGCCGGTCGCCGGCACAAAGCGAATCATGTCGCTGGCGGTATCGGTCAACACGACGGCCGAGGCATCGCTCACCGCTCCGAACATTGCTCCAGGTGCTGCCACCGTTGGTCGAGATATTGCCAGGTGCCGTTGGTGTCATCGACGCCAGTGACCGCGATCCCTTCGACTGCGCCGCTGTCAACGTCGGTGATTCGGTCGCCGCCTCCGCTGGCGATGATCGCGGCCACCAGATCACCGGCAGGATCGGTCGACCCTTGCAGCACATTGGCCAGCTGCATCGTGCCGGTGTTGTCAAGCACCGGAGCATCGTTCAGATCATTGACGTTGACCGACAACGTCTCCTCGTACGAATGCACCGGCTGCGTCGGTGGTGCGGACCTTGACGACATAGGTCGACTTCGTTTCGAAGTCCAGGATACCGTCGGTCAGGATCAGTTCATCGCTTCCGGCACCTCCGATTGAAAAGTTGGCGACATCACCACCGACAATCGAGTAGGTAAACGTGTCGCCGACATCCGGATCGGTCGTGCTCAGCGTCGCGACGCTATAGCCGCCGGTCGTATCGACATGCTCGTTGACGCTGGCACTATTGGGCGAAAGATCGGTTGGGGCGAGGTTGGCGATCGAGTAGTGAATGATCAGTTCGGGCGCGATGGTTCCTTCACGGCTGTCATAGGTGACCGTGCGATTGCCGCCACCATCGGGACTGGCAATCACGACACCGTAATTGGCGTCGGTTCCGTCTACCCAGTCTTGAACCAGCGTGGTGATGATCCACGAATGTTGGCCAGTCGCATCGGTGCTGATCGAATCAATCGCGGTCGGCATCAAAGTAGCCACCCGCGGTTGTCCAAGCGGTGCCGGTATCGCGGTTGGTCCAGTTGGCATCATCAGCCGTCCCGTTGGCGGTTCCTTCGACCCAGCTTTCCAGCACCTGGTACACGTCAACGTTCAATAGACCGCCGACGGAAGTCGCTTCCAGTTCAGTGTCGCACCGTGAATGATCGCGCCCAACCGGGATACTGCTGAGGTCGAATTGCACCAGTGCTCGTTGCAGGTCGCCGCTTTCTCGATCGACGATCAACTGGCTAGAGACACCAAAGTTGTTACCGGTTTCGCCCAGCTTGATGTAGGTGTCCTGGACCGATGTCAGCACTGCCTTGTCGGCATCTTGCTGGTCCCACAGGAACAGGAAGGGCTGATTCTTGATTTCGCCGGTGTCGATTTCCTGCTCGCCGGGCGTTCCAAGCGATGATCCGTTCCAGAGCACGAAGTTCAGGTCGCTGCCGTCGTCCTGTAGTGCCAGCATGATCTCATTGCTGAATGGATCCGCGGACAACGTCATCGAGTTCAAGGCGTCACCGAACTTGTCGGCTGTCTTCAGTTCGCCAGACCAGCCGCCGCCGCTGGACCAGGTTTGATAGCGCAGATCGTCCTTGGTTTCTTCCGCGTAGGTCACCAGCAGGTCGCCCGAGTTGCTCTCGAATGCGACGGCAGCATTGAGGGAAGGTGTTGCCGTGAGTCGTCGGCTCGGCAAGAATCTGGTTTCCCCAGGCAGAACCGTCCCAGACCGCAAACCAGGCTTCGTCTGCTGGACGTTACGACGCCGACAGCAATTCGATCGCTGTTCGGATCGGACGCGATCGTCGTCCAGCGGGCGTCGCCACCAACAGCACCAGGGATCGGCGCAGGTTTTCTTGCCCGCTCCAGCTTGACTCCATTCCAGATCTGGTAGCGCAAGATGTTGCTTGTGTTTGTCGCTGTAGACGACCATCGCGTCGACCGCTTTGCTGTTCATACGCAACATTGATGTCAGTACGGTCGTCGCCGCTGTTGGTCGCCAACGTGACGGCGTTGCCCCATCGTCGCCATCCCAGACATAAGGCACTGTCGTGGCTGTTGGAATCGCTGACCACCAACACCATTTCGTCGGCGTTTGGACTGGCGGCGAGTTGCAATTGCCGTGGCGTCGCTCCGCTGTAGATCCCGATCGTATTGACCGACCGACCACGAAGTCCCGTCCCAGGTGGCGTATTCGATGTTGGCACCGTCGGTCCAAACCAACAGGGCGTCGCCGCTGTCGGATTCGTAGGCCACATCCATGCCCCACCAATAAGTCTGCGTGACCGTACCGAGCGGATTGATCGCCAGCGTGCTCCAACTGCTGCCGTCCCACATCTGGCCTTCGATGGTGCCGCCGGTATCAACGCCGACGATGATGATCTCGTCGCGCGTCGGTGCCTCGGCACCCTGCATGATCCGCCACTGACCCACGTTGGCTGCGTTGGCTTCGGTGCCAAAGGACAAACCATCCCATTGGTTGAACTCGGGCGTGTTGGACCACTCTCACCCCAGATCGCGGTGCCGCTGTTTCCCGGAGCCAGCAAGCCCACCCAGTCCTGTTGGGTTTGCACGTCAAACGCGACGTCGGCTTCAATCGCTCCGACGAAGTACTCGAGTTCCCAGTCGCCACCCAGACTCGCGTGACCGGTGTCGTCGTCACTGGCCGCGACATCCGCGTCGGTCAACGCGGCGATCGAATCGATCAATGTCCGGCCGTCGGCAGTGCTGGCCAGATCACAACCGTAAATCAACAGGTCGGCGTCGGCATCGAGCGAACCAGCCCATGCGGCAAGCTCTCCCGCGTAACCGCTGGCCGAGTCGCCGTTCAGCCACGAGTTACCCAGTTTGATCCCGTGGCCATCGCCGTGACTGACAATGTGAATCGCATCGACACTGGAGAGCTCGGTCAGGGTCGCTGTGATCTGCTCGATACCGTCTTGGTCGGCGGCCAGTTCGACCACCAGCCACTGCGTCTGGCCGTCACCCTCGACTCGAAGTCCATCCAGCAGTGTGTCGGCATCGTCGACTGCCGAATCAACAAAGACCACTTCCAACGGCAGCGCAGGATCAAAGGTGGGCGAGTCGGCGACGTCTTGCGGGACCGCGATCGCATCGGCGGAAGTTGGATCGACCGAAGCAGCCAGCGCTGGATCAACACTGGCTTCTCCGTCTGCTGTCCTGTCTGCCAGCAGCGAAGCGGCGAAATCGGGATCAGCGTCGACTGACATCTCGGCGCCATCGAGACCCTCGCCGCTGAGCAGGATGCGGTCCTCCAGCGGATAAAAGTCGAAGATGCGAGATTGTCTGCTCTTGCCCATTTCGCCCACCTGTTCGTGTTTGGGGGCATTCGTGCGCAGAACTGCGCAAAGCTCCCCTAGTTGGGACCAATGGAAAAGTACCCCGCTATAAGTGCCAATGCGGGCAACGTGGCCAAAGTTGTCCGCTAATGGAGGCTCTGACGACTAGACCGACGGAAGCGATTGCGCGGTTCGCGCCGGCTGTATTCATGATGCGGATGATTCATGGTCTTTCATAAGCAGCCAATCGCCGAGACCGTCGATTAGAGTTGCTAACGGAGTTGCGCTGTTTCGATTCACCCTCCAGCTTGGAGGCCGTGCGGTTTTCTGTAGCCATCACGCTCTGTCGTGATGTAGCCCGACGATGTGCTGTGCTTCCGAGAAATTCATATCGAACGAGTCGCACACCATCGATATCGCAAGCTTCGACTAATGTCCCGGACAATGTAAAGTCGCTCGGTCGGGCTACATCACGACGGAGCGTGACGGCTACTTTGCAGGAGTTTAGCATCGTGCGGATTATCACCTTGAGCCTTACCCCAGCATGTTCTCCACGGCATCACGTGGAGACTTTGCGGTTCGGTAGGCCGTCAATAGCGTCGTCGGATCAACGAGTTTCCAGGCCGGCAGCGCGGATGACATCGCGGTGACCAAAGCTCCGCCGCGAAGCGCCCACACCACATAGCCGATGGAGAACATTCCCACCGCAACCCCCGCCGATCCGACGACGTAGTGGACCGGTGATTCCTCAAAGGTTTCACGCGTCTGATCCCACGCCTGCCATACGATCGCCTGTTCCAAGTCGAGCTGCAGTAATCGTTCCAGCATCTCCACCTGGGGTGAGTACCTTTGCGATGCAAGTGAGAGCCGGTCGCTGGAGAACAATCCAGCGAACTCCGATTCGATGCTCGATCCATCCTCTTGATCCGGCGTCACACCCGCAGACCCATCGCTCGCAGTTGGGAACAATGGAGCCCGTGCAAAGGCGCTTCCGGTCACAAGCGGAACAACGCTCGCCTGCGTCTCGGCACCCGGCTCATCGACGGGATCTTCCTCGGGCTCGGGTTCCGGGTCCGGTTCAGGCTGCGGATCCGGTGCCGGCGTTGGCTCCGGTTCAGGTGTGGGGTCGGGGTCAGACGGACCGGAAGTTCCCCCGGCTAGTACGGAAACCTGCACTTCCACGACGTTGCTCAACAACGCACCGTCGGAAACTCGGTAGAAGAACGAATCGCTGCCGAAGAAACTGGCGTTTGGAGTGTAGGTCAACGAACCATCCGCCAGCAGCGTCAGTGTTCCGTTGCTGGGTGGCGTGACCAGGATCGTCGTCAATGAGTCGCCATCGACATCGCTGTCATTCACGATCACACCAGGTGTGGCAACGGTCAGCGTGTCGCCTGCTGTCACACTGTAGGCATCACCAGTCGTGGTGGGAGCCTCATTCACGTCAGCCAAGTTGATCGTAAAGACTTGTGTCGCGGTCGAACCGTCCGTGCTGGTCGCACGCACCGTGACGTTATGACTTGCCGTTGTTTCAAAGTCGAGCGCACCGCTGACTGTCACGAAACCTGTGCTGCTGTTGATCGCGAATCGGCCTCCGGCACTGTCGTCCAGCGAATAACTCACGCTGTCGGTCGCATCGGCGTCGCCGGCAAACGCGGTCAGTCCCACAAGCGTGCCGATCGCCGAGTTCTCGTTGACCAAGTTAGCCGCCCCGTCGCTGTCGACGACCGGCGTGACGTCGAACTCGTCGACGTCGTTGATGCCGATGGCAAAGACAGCGGTTGAGAAAGAGGCGTCGCTACTTGTGCTGCGAACCGTGATACTCCGGCTGGCACCGTCCGTCTCGCGGTCGATCGCGCCGGCGACGGTGACCACGCCGGTGCCCGAATGGATCGTGAATCGTCCGCCGTCGTTGTCATCGAGCGAATAGGTGATTGTATTGTTGGTCGCATCTGCGTCCGCGGCCGATGCCGTGATGCCCACGGCTGTTCCGATCGCAGCGTTTTCATCGACCTGGTTCACAGCCCCATCCACGTCGGTCGTTGCTGTCGTGTCAAACTCGTCCACGTCCGCAACAGTGATCAAGAAACTCTGCGTCGTCGACGATCCATCGCTGCTAGTCGAGCGGGCGGTGATCGAGCGGGTCGGTCCGTCCGCTTCCCGGTCGATCGCTCCGGCCACTGTGACCACGCCGGTGTTGGAATCGATCGCGAATCGTCCGCCGTCGTTGTCGTCCAGGGAATAGGTGATCGTGTTGTCCGTGGCATCGGCATCGCCGGCTGAGGCAGTCACGCCGACCGTGGTGCCGACGACCGCATTCTCGCTGATTTGATTGACGCTGACATCATTGTCTACCGTTGGCGTAACGTCAAACTCGTCGACATCGTTGATGCTGATCGCGAAGACCTGGTCGGTGAACGACCCGTCGGCCGAGGTGGCTCGGACGGTGATGTTGCGAGTCGGCCCGTCGGCTTCGCGATCGATTCCGCCCGCCACGCTCACGATTCCGGTACTTCCGTCGATCGTGAATCGGCCGCCGTCATTGTCGAACAGACTGTAGGTGATCGCGTTGGAAGTGGCATCCAGATCGAAAGCATCAGCGGTGATCCCGACTGCCGTCCCGGCAACCGCGTTTTCATCGACTTCGTTCGTCGTGCCATCCGTGTCCGTCACCGGTCCGACATCAAACTCATCCACATCATTGACGTTGATCGCGAACAGCTGGTCGGTGAACGAACCGTCCGCCGAGGTGGCGCGAACGGTGACGTTTCGCGACGCGCCATCCGCCTCGCGATCGATCGCACCGGCCACACGGACGATGCCAGTGCCGCTATCGATCGAGAATCGCCCGCCGTCGTTGTCTTGCAGACTGTAAACAATCGCGTCGTTCGTCGCGTCGGCGTCTGCTGCCGAAGCGATGATGCCAACCGCAGTTCCGATCGCCGAATTCTCGTCCACTTCGTTGGTCGCTGCGTCAACATCGGTGATCGGTCCGACGTCGAATTCATCGACATCGTTGATGTTGATCGCGAAAACTTGATCGGTGAACGATCCGTCGGCCGAGGTGGCTCGGACGGTGATGTTACGAGTCGGCCCATCGGCCTCGCGGTCGATCGCAGCGGCCACACGGACGATGCCGCTCCCGCTGTCTACCGAGAAGCGACCGCCGTCATCGTCTTGCAGCGTGTAGGTGATCCCGTTGGTCGTGGCATCCGAGTCGCTGGCCGACGCGGAAATCCCGACGGTGGTTCCGATCGCCGAGTTTTCGGCCACTTCGTTCGTTGCTCCGTCCGCGTCGGTGACCGATCCGACATCGAACTCATCGACGTCGTTGATGTTGATCGAAAAGACCTGATCGGTGAACGACCCGTCAGCCGATGTGGCGCGGACAGTGATGCTACGTGTCGAACCGTCGGCCTCGCGGTCGATCGCGCCTGCAACACGGACAATGCCGGTACCGCTATCGATCGAGAATCTTCCTCCGTCGTTGTCTTGCAGACTGTAGGTAATCGTGTTGGCAGTCGCGTCATCGTCGCTGGCATCGGCGGTGATTCCGACCGTTGTTCCGACAATGGCGTTCTCGTCGATTTCATTCGTAGCCCCATCGGTATCCGTCACCGGCCCCACGTCGAACTCATCGACATCGAGTACGTTGATCGCCATGAGTTGAGTGTTGAAACTACCATCGCTGCTTGTCGCCCGAACCGTGATGTTGTGGCTAGCCGCGGATTCTCGATCCAGCAAGGTGCTGTCGGCCACCGTCACCACGCCGGTACTGCCGTCGATCGCGAACCGTCCGCCTGCACTATCGTCCAATGTGTAAGTGATCGTGTTGTTGGTAGCGTCAGCATCCGATGCCAATGCCGTGACGCCAACTACAGTTCCGTTGGCGGCGTTTTCATTCACCGCGTTGCCGGCCACGTCGCTGTCGCTGATCGGTCCGACATCAAACTCATCGACGTCGTCGATCGCAATGGTGAAGACTCGCGTCTGGGACGATCCGTCGGTCGAGGTGGCCCGGACCGTGATGTTACGACTGGCCCCGTCGGCTTCGCGGTCGATTCCCCCGGCCACGGTGACGATCCCGGTATTGGTATCGATCGCAAACCGCCCGCCATCGTTGTCATCGAGCGAATAGGTGATCGTGTCGGTACCGTCGGCGTCGTCCGAGAAGGCGGTCACCCCGACCGTTGTCCCCGCAACCGAGTTTTCGGCAACGCGATCGATCGCCCCGTCATTGTCCACAATCGGTGTGGCACCGAATTCGGAAACGTCGGTGACACTGATCGTGAAACCTTGCGTGCTGGACGACCCATCGCTGCTGCTGGCTCGCACGACAATCGCGTGACTGGTGTTGCTCTCGTAGTCGAGCGCCGCGTTGACGGTGATCTCGCCGGTCGATCCGTTGATCGCAAACCGTCCACCGGCGTCATTGTCGAGCGTGTAGGTGATTGCGTTGTTGGTCGCATCGGCATCGGACGCCAAGGCGGTGATGCCCACCGAGGCGCCAATCCCGGCGTTTTCCGCGACCGTGTCGGCCGCTAGGTCGCTATCGGTGATCGGACCGACATCGAACTCGTCCACATCGTTGATCGTGATGTTGAACGACTGGCTGGCGACCGATCCGTCGCTGCTGGCCGCCTGGACGGTGATCGAGCGGGTTGCGCCATGCGTCTCGCGGTCGATCGCTGCCGCGGTGGTGACCACGCCGGTGTTGGCATCGATCGTGAACAACCCGTCGGGGTTGCTGGTCAGGCTGTAAGTGATCGTGTTGGTGGTGGCATCCAGGTCGAATGCATCGGCGGTGATCCCGACCGTCGTGCCGACGATCACGTTTTCGGTCACTTCGTCCGTTGTCCCATCGACGTCGGTGGGGACCGTCACATCGAATTCGTCGACGTCGTTGATCGTGATGTTGAACGATTGGCTGGCGACCGACCCGTCGCTACTCGCCGCCTGGACGGTGATCGAGCGGGTTGCGCCGTGCGTTTCGCGGTCGATCGCTGCTGCCGTGGTGACCACGCCTGTGTTGGCATCGATCGTGAACAGCCCGTCGGGGTTGCTGGTCAGGCTGTAGGTGATCGTGTTGGTGGTGGCATCCAGATCGAACGCATCGGCGGTGATCCCGACCGTCGTACCGACAATCACGTTTTCGGTCACTTCGTCCGTGGAGGCATCGACATCGGTCGGCACCGTGACATCGAATTCGTCGACATCGTTGATCGTGATGTTGAACGATTGGCTGGCGACCGACCCATCGCTGCTGGCCGCCTGGACGGTGATCGAGCGGGTGGCGCCGTGGGTTTCCCGGTCGATCGCTGCTGCCGTGGTGACCACGCCGGTGCTGGCATCGATCGTGAACAACCCGTCGGGGTTGGTGGTCAGGCTGTAGGTGATCGTGTTGTTGGTCGCGTCCAGGTCGAAGGCGTCGGCGGTGATCCCGACCGTCGTGCCGAGGATCACGTTTTCGGCGACTTCGTCCGTTGTCCCATCGACGTCGGTGGGGACGGTGACATCGAATTCGTCCACGTCGTTGATCGTGATGTTGAACGATCTGGCTGGCGACCGACCCGTCGCTACTCGCCGCCTGGACGGTGATCGAACGCGTCGCGCCGTGCGTTTCCCGGTCGATCGCTGCTGCCGTGGTGACCACGCCTGTGTTGGCATCGATCGTGAACAGCCCGTCGGGGTTGCTGGTCAGGCTGTAGGTGATCGTGTTGTTGGTCGCATCGAGATCAAATGCATCGGCGGTTATCCCCACCGTCGTGCCGACGATCACGTTTTCGGTCACTTCGTTCGTCGCGCCATCGACGTCCGTGGGGACCGTCACATCGAACTCGTCGACATCGTTGATGGTGATGTTGAACGATTGGCTGGCGACCGATCCGTCACTGCTGGACGCCTGGACGGTGATCGAGCGGGTGGCGCCGTGCGTTTCCCGGTCGATCGCTGCTGCGGTGGTGACCACGCCGGTGTTGGTATCGATCGTGAACAGCCCGTCGGGGTTGCTGGTCAGGCTGTAGGTGATCGTGTTGGTGGTGGCGTCCAGGTCGAACGCATCGGCGGTGATCCCGACCGTCGTGCCGACGATCACGTTTTCGGTCACTTCGTCCGTCGCGCCATCAGCTGTCCGTGGGGACGGTGACATCGAATTCGTCGACGTCGTTGATCGTGATGTTGAACGATTGGCTGGCGACCGAACCGTCGCTGCTGGCCGCCTGGACGGTGATCGAGCGGGTCGCGCCGTGGGTTTCGCGATCGATCGCTGCCGCGGTGGTGACCACGCCGGTGTTGGCATCGATCGTGAACAGGCCGTCGGGGTTGCTGGTCAGGCTGTAGGTGATCGTGTTGTTGGTCGCATCGAGATCAAATGCATCGGCGGTGATCCCCACCGTCGTGCCGACGATCACGTTTTCAGTCACTTCATCCGCCGCGCCATCGACGTCCGTGGGGACCGTCACATCGAACTCGTCCACGTCGTTGATCGTGATGTTGAACGATTGGCTGGCAACCGACCCGTCGCTGCTGGCCGCCTGGACGGTGATCGCGCGTGTCGCGCCGTGCGTTTCCCGATCGATCGCCGCGGCGGTGGTCACCACGCCGGTGTTGGCATCAATCGTGAACAGTCCGTCGGGGTTGCTGGTCAGGCTGTAGGTGATCGTGTTGTTGGTGGCATCCAGGTCAAACGCGTCGGCGGTGATCCCGACCGTCGTTCCCACAACCACGTTTTCAGTCACTTCGTTAGTCGCGCCATCGACGTCCGTGGGGACCGTCACATCGAACTCGTCGACATCGTTGATCGTGATGTTGAACGACTGGCTGGCGACCGACCCGTCACTGCTGGCCGCCTGGACGGTGATCGAACGCGTCACGCCGTGCGTTTCCCGGTCGATCGCTGCCGCCGTGGTGACCACGCCGGTGTTGGCATCGATCGTGAACAGCCCGTCGGGGTTGCTGGTCAGGCTGTAGGTGATCGTGTTGTTGGTGGCGTCCAGGTCGAAGGCGTCGGCGGTGATCCCGACCGTCGTGCCGACGGTGGCATTCTCGGCGACTTCGTTGGTGGAGCCATCCGCATCGGTCACGGCGCCGACGTCGAACTCGTCCACGTCGTTGACGTTGATCGTCATCACGGCGGTGTTGAAGCTTCCATCGCTGCTGGTGGCTCGCACGGTGATGTTGTGACTGGCCGCTGATTCGCGATCAAGCAGGCTGCCGTCGGCCACGGTGACCACACCGGTGCTGCCGTCGATGGCAAACCGTCCGCCGGCGTTGTCATCCAACGTGTACAGAATCGTGTTGTTGGTCGCATCGGAATCGCTAGCCAGGGCCGTCACGCCGACCACCGTCCCGTTGGCGGCGTTTTCATTCACCGCGTTGGCGGTCACATTACTATCGCTGATCGGCCCGACGTCGAATTCGTCGACGTCGTCGATGGCGATCGTGAAGACACGCGTCTGAAACGATCCATCGGTCGAAGTGGCCCGGACGGTGATGTTGCGGCTCGCCCCGTCGGCCTCGCGGTCGATTGCACCCGCGACCGTGACGATGCCGGTGGTCGAATCGATCGCAAACCGCCCGCCGTCGTTGTCATCGAGCGAATAGGTGATCGTGTCGGTACCGTCGGCGTCGTCCGAGAAGGCGGTCACCCCGACCGTTGTCCCCGCAACCGAGTTTTCGGCAACGCGATCGATCGCCCCGTCATTGTCCACAATCGGTGTGGCACCGGATTCAGAGACGTCGGTGACGCTGATCGTGAAGCCCTGGGTGCTGGAGGATCCATCGTTGCTGGTCGCCCGCACAATCACGTTGTGGCTGGTGTTGGTCTCATAGTCGAGCGCCGCGTTGACGGTGATCTCGCCGGTCGATCCGTTGATCGCAAACCGTCCGCCAGCGTCATCGTCGAGCGTGTAGGTGATTGCGTTGTTGGTCGCATCGGCGTCGGACGCCAAGGCGGTGATGCCCACCGCCGTGCCGATCCCGGCGTTTTCGGCGACCGTGTCGGCCGCTAGGTCGCTATCGGTGATCGGACCGACATCGAACTCGTCGACATCGTTGATCGTGATGTTGAACGACTGGCTGGCGACCGATCCGTCGCTGCTGGCCGCCTGGACGGTGATCGAGCGGGTTGCGCCATGCGTCTCGCGGTCGATCGCTGCCGCGGTGGTGACCACGCCGGTGTTGGCATCGATCGTGAACAGCCCGTCGGGGTTGCTGGTCAGGCTGTAGGTGATCGTGTTGTTGGTGGCATCCAGGTCGAAGGCGTCGGCGGTGATCCCGACCGTGGTGCCGACGATGACGTTTTCGGTCGACTTCGTCGGTCGCCCCATCGACGTCGGTCGGGACGGTGACATCGAACTCGTCGACGTCGTTGATCGTGATGTTGAACGATTGGCTGGCGACCGACCCGTCGCTGCTGGCCGCCTGGACGGTGATCGAGCGGGTCGCGCCGTGGGTTTCGCGATCGATCGCTGCTGCCGTGGTGACCACGCCGGTGTTGGCATCGATCGTGAACAGCCCGTCCGGGTTGCTGGTCAGGCTGTAGGTGATCGTGTTGTTGGTGGCATCCAGATCGAACGCGTCGGCGGTGATCCCGACCGTCGTGCCGACGACCACGTTTTCAGTCACTTCGTCGGCCGCGCCATCGACGTCGGTGGGCACCGTGACATCGAATTCGTCGACGTCGTTGATCGTGATGTTGAACGACTGGCTGGCGACCGATCCGTCGCTGCTGGCCGCCTGGACGGTGATCGAGCGGGTTGCGCCGTGCGTTTCGCGGTCGATCGCTGCGGCGGTGGTGACCACGCCGGTGTTGGTATCGATCGTGAACAGCCCGTCGGGGTTGCTGGTCAGGCTGTAGGTGATCGTGTTGTTGGTGGCGTCCAGGTCGAACGCATCGGCGGTGATGCCGACCGTGGTGCCGACGATGACGTTTTCGGTCACTTCATCCGTCGCCCCATCGACGTCCGTGGGGACGGTGACATCGAATTCGTCGACGTCGTTGATCGTGATGTTGAACGATTGGCTGGCGACCGACCCGTCGCTGCTGGCCGCCTCGACGGTGATCGCGCGGGTTGCACCGTGGGTTTCGCGATCGATCGACGCAGCCGTGGTGACCACGCCGGTGTTGGCATCGATCGTGAACAGGCCGTCGGGGTTGCTGGTCAGGCTGTAGGTGATCGTGTTGTTGGTGGCATCCAGGTCGAATGCCTCGGCGGTGATCCCCACCGTGGTGCCGACGATCACGTTTTCAGTCACTTCGTCGACTGTGCCATCGACATCGGTCGGCACCGTGACATCGAATTCATCGACATCGTTAACGTTGATCGTCATACCAGCGGTGCTGAAACTGCCGTC
>CAVPGW010000025.1:0-194261 GCA_963704055.1 Pirellulaceae bacterium
ATACGGCAACCATGACCGTTAATGCTTCGCCAGCTACGCCAGCGATCAGTGAGGTTGCCGCGACATGTTTGGCAGATGGAACAGCTACTATTACGAATTACGATGCGGCCTTAAGTCATACCTTTACACCAGCAGGTCCAACAGTAGGAGCTACCGGAGAGATCTTTAACCATGACTTATGGTACTTCTTATACAGTTACTTCTGAGAATGCAACATGTACAACGGTTGCATCCTCAAGTTTTAGTATTGATGAGATCTTACCAACGCCAGCTACGCCAGCGATCAGTGAGGTTGCCGCTACATGTTTGGCAGATGGAACAGCTACTGTTAGGAATTACGATGCGGCCTTAAGTTATACCTTTACACCAGCAGGACCAACAGTAGGGGCTACCGGAGTGATCTTTAACATGACTTATGGTACTTCTTATACTATTACTTCTGAGAATGCACATGTACGACGGTTTCTTCCTCAAGTTTTAGTATTGATGAGATCTTACCAACGCCAGCTACGCCAGCGATCAGTGAGGTTGCCGCGACATGTTTGGCAGATGGAACAGCTACTATTACGAATTACGATGCGGCCTTAAGCTATACCTTTACACCAGCAGGTCCAACAGTAGGAGCTACCGGAGAGATCTTTAACATGACTTATGGTACTTCTTATACAGTTACTTCTGAATGCAACATGTACAACGGTTGCTTCCTCAAGTTTTAGTATTGATGAGATCTTACCAACGCCAGCTACGCCAGCGATCAGTGAGGTTGCCGCGACATGTTTGGCAGATGGAGACTGCTACTATTACGAATTACGATGCGGCCTTAAGCTATACCTTTACACCAGCAGGTCCAACAGTAGGAGCTACCGGAGAGATCTTTAACATGACTTATGGTACTTCTTATACAGTTACTTCTGAGAATGCAACATGTACAACGGTTGCTTCCTCAAGTTTTAGTATTGATGAGATCTTACCAACGCCAGCTACGCCAGCGATCAGTGAGGGTGCCACGTTTGGCAGATGGAACAGCTACTATTACGAATTACGATGCGGCCTTAAGCTATACCTTTACACCAGCAGGTCCAACAGTAGGAGCTACCGGAGAGATCTTTAACATGACTTATGGTACTTCTTATACAGTTACTTCTGAGAATGCAACATGTACAACGGTTGCTTCCTCAAGTTTTAGTATTGATGAGATCTTACCAACGCCAGCTACGCCAGCGATCAGTGAGGTTGCCGCGACATGTTTGGCAGATGGAACAGCTACTATTACGAATTACGATGCGGCCTTAAGCTATACCTTTACACCAGCAGGTCCAACAGTAGGAGCTACCGGAGAGATCTTTAACATGACTTATGGTACATTTCTTATACAGTTACTTCTGAGAATGCAACATGTACAACGGTTGCATCCTCAAGTTTTAGTATTGATGAGATCTTACCAACGCCAGCTACGCCAGCGATCAGTGAGGTTGCCGCGACATGTTTGGCAGATGGAACAGCTACTATTACGAATGTACGATGCGGCCTTGGAGCTATGCGCCTTTACACCAGCAGGTCCAACAGTAGGAGCTACCGGAAGTTCTCTTAACATGACTTATGGTACTTCTTATACAGTTACTTCTGAGAATGCAACATGTACAACGGTTGCATCCTCAAGTTTTAGTATTGATGAGATCTTACCAACGCCAGCTACGCCTGTGATCAGTGAGGTTGCAGCTACCTGTTTGGCAGATGGAACAGCTACTGTTAGCAATTATGACGGATCATTGACTTATACCTTTGCACCAGCAGGTCCAACTGTAGGGGCACGGAGGAGTATCAGTAACATGACTTATGGTACTTCTTATACAGTTACTTCAGAGAATGCTACATGTACAACGGTTGCATCCTCAAGTTTTAGTATTGATGAGATGTTACCAACACCAGCAACGCCAGCGATCAGTGAGGTTGCAGCGACATGTTTGGCAGATGGAACAGCTACTGTTAGCAATTACGACGGCTTTGACTTATACCTTTACACCAGCAGGTCCAACAGTAGGAGCAGGAGGTGTGATCAGTAACATGACTTATGGTACTTCTTATACAGTTACTTCAGAGAATGCTACATGTACGACGGTAGCATCCTCAAGTTTTAGTATTGATGAGATCTTACCAACGCCAGGCTACGCCAGCGATCAGCAGAGGTTGCAGCTACCTGTTTGGCAGATGGAACAGCTACTGTTAGCAATTATGACGGATCATTAACCTATACTTTTGCACCAGCAGGACCAACTGTAGGGGCAGGAGGTGTTATCAGTAACATGACTTATGGTACTTCATATACTGTTACTTCAGAGAATGCTACCTGTACGACAGTATCTTCATCAAGTTTTAGTATTGATGAGATGTTACCAACACCAGCTACACCAACAATCACAGAGGTTGCAGCTACCTGTTTGGCAGATGGAACAGCTACTGTTAGCAATTATGACGGATCATTGACTTATACCTTTGCACCAGCAGGACCAACTGTAGGGGCAGGAGGTGTTATCAGTAACATGACTTATGGTACTTCATATACTGTTACTTCAGAGAATGCTACCTGTACGACAGTATCTTCATCAAGTTTTAGTATTGATGAGATGTTACCAACACCAGCTACACCAACAATCACAGAGATTGCAGCTACCTGTTTGGCAGATGGAACAGCTACTGTTAGCAATTATGACGGATCATTGACTTATACCTTTACACCAGCAGGACCAACTGTAGGGGCAGGAGGTGTTATCAGTAACATGACTTATGGTACTTCATATACTGTTACTTCAGAGAATGCTACCTGTACGACAGTATCTTCATCAAGTTTTAGTATTGATGAGATGTTACCAACACCAGCTACACCAACAATCACAGAGGTTGCAGCTACCTGTTTGGCAGATGGAACAGCTACTGTTAGCAATTATGACGGATCATTGACTTATACCTTTGCACCAGCAGGACCAACTGTAGGGGCAGGAGGTGTTATCAGTAACATGACTTATGGTACTTCATATACTGTTACTTCTGAGAATGCTACATGTACAACGGTATCTTCCTCAAGTTTTAGTATTGATGAGATGTTACCAACACCAGCTACGCCAACAATCACAGAGGTTGCAGCTACCTGTTTGGCAGATGGAACAGCTACTGTTAGCAATTATGACGGATCATTGACTTATACCTTTGCACCAGCAGGACCAACTGTAGGGGCAGGAGGTGTTATCAGTAACATGACTTATGGTACTTCATATACTGTTACTTCAGAGAATGCTACCTGTACGACGGTATCTTCATCAAGTTTTAGTATTGATGAGATGTTACCAACACCAGCTACGCCAGCGATCAGTGAGGTTGCAGCTACCTGTTTGGCAGATGGAACAGCTACTGTTAGCAATTATGACGGATCATTAACCTATACCTTTACACCAGCAGGACCAACTGTAGGGGCAGGAGGTGTTATCAGTAACATGACTTATGGTACTTCATATACTGTTACTTCTGAGAATGCGACATGTACAACGGTATCATCCTCAAGTTTTAGTATTGATGAGATGTTACCAACGCCAGCTACGCCAGCGATCAGTGAGGTTGCAGCTACCTGTTTGGCAGATGGAACAGCTACTGTTAGCAATTATGACGGATCATTAACCTATACCTTTACACCAGCAGGACCAACAGTAGGAGCAGGAGGTGTTATCAGTAACATGACTTATGGTACTTCCTATACAGTTACCTCTGAGAATGCGACATGTACAACGGTATCATCCTCAAGTTTTAGTATTGATGAGATGTTACCAACACCAGCTACGCCTGCGATCAGTGAGGTTGCAGCTACCTGTTTGGCAGATGGAACAGCTACTGTTAGCAATTATGACGGATCATTGACTTATACCTTTGCACCAGCAGGACCAACAGTAGGAGCAGGCGGTGTGATCAGTAACATGACCTATGGTACTTCCTATACAGTTACCTCTGAGAATGCAACATGTACAACGGTATCATCCTCAAGCTTTAGTATTGATGAGATGTTACCAACACCAGCTACGCCAGCGATCAGTGAGGTTGCAGCTACCTGTTTGGCAGATGGAACAGCTACTGTTAGCAATTACGACGGAACTTTAACCTATACCTTTACACCAGCAGGACCAACAGTAGGAGCAGGAGGTGTTATCAGTAACATGACCTATGGTACTTCCTATACAGTTACTTCTGAGAATGCAACATGTACAACGGTATCATCCTCAAGCTTTAGTATTGATGAGATGTTACCAACACCAGCTACGCCAGCGATCAGTGAGGTTGCAGCTACCTGTTTGGCAGATGGAACAGCTACTGTTAGCAATTATGACGGATCATTAACCTATACCTTTACACCAGCAGGACCAACAGTAGGAGCAGGCGGTGTGATCAGTAACATGACCTATGGTACTTCATATACAGTTACTTCTGAGAATGCAACATGTACAACGGTATGCTTCCTCAAGCTTTAGTATTGATGAGATGTTACCAACGCCAGCTACGCCAGCGATCAGTGAGGTTGCAGCTACCTGTTTGGCAGATGGAACAGCTACTGTTAGCAATTATGACGGAACTTTAACCTATACCTTTACACCAGCAGGACCAACAGTAGGAGCAGGAGGTGTTATCAGTAACATGACCTATGGTACTTCCTATACAGTTACCTCTGAGAATGCGACATGTACAACGGTATCATCCTCAAGCTTTAGTATAGATGAGATGTTACCAACGCCAGCTACGCCAGCGATCAGTGAGGTTGCAGCTACCTGTTTGGCAGATGGAACAGCTACTGTTAGCAATTATGACGGAACATTAACCTATACCTTTACACCAGCAGGACCAACAGTAGGAGCAGGAGGTGTTATCAGTAACATGACCTATGGTACTTCATATACTGTTACCTCTGAGAATGCGACATGTACAACGGTATCATCCTCAAGCTTTAGTATTGATGAGATGTTACCAACACCAGCTACGCCAGCGATCAGTGAGGTTGCAGCTACCTGTTTGGCAGATGGAACAGCTACTGTTAGCAATTATGACGGATCATTGACTTATACCTTTACACCAGCAGGACCAACAGTAGGAGCAGGCAGGTGTGATCAGTAACATGACCTATGGTACTTCTTATACGGTTACTTCAGAGAATGCAACATGTACAACGGTATCATCCTCAAGCTTTAGTATAGATGAGATGTTACCAACACCAGCTACGCCAGTGATCAGTGAGGTTGCAGCTACCTGTCTGGCAGATGGAACAGCTACTGTTAGCAATTATGACGGAGCTTTAACCTATACCTTTACACCAGCAGGACCAACAGTAGGAGCAGGAGGTGTTATCAGTAACATGACCTATGGTACTTCTTATACAGTTACCTCTGAGAATGCGACATGTACAACGGTATCATCCTCAAGCTTTAGTATAGATGAGATGTTACCAACGCCAGCTACGCCAACAGCTAGCGTTACAGCTCAACCCACATGTGCAATACCAACAGGAACGATTACTGTTTCTGGTGTTAATGCCGGCTCAACATATTCAGTAAATGGACCAGTTTCAATAACCAATGCAACAGGAGTATTTACGGGATTAGTTTCTGGCACATATGATGTGACGGAAACCAATGCGGCAGGATGTATCTCAGGGGCAACTTCACTAACAGTAGATCCAGTACCAGGTGCACCGGCAGCACCAGTAGCGAGTGCTACGATCCAGCCAACATGTGCTGTACCAACGGGAACGATAGAGGTTACAGCTCCAACTAGGCGGTACCTTAGAGTATAGTATAGATGGTACGACTTACCAGTCAGGACTAACTTTTGCTGGCTTAGCTTCAGGAAGTTATTCAGTAAGTGTAAGAGATATAAATGATACAACATGTGTATCTACAGGAGGCTCTATCACGATAGATGCCGTACCAACGCCACCTGCTACACCAACAGTAGCGAGTGTAGTTCAGCCTACGTGTGCTGTTCCAAGTGGTGCGATTACTTTTGATACACAGGCAGATGTAGAGTATAGTGTAGGAGGAGCCTTCCAGGCCAGTGAGATCTTCACGAGCTTAGCTCCAGGTACCTATACCTTAACAGTAAGAAGTACGTTGATAATACTTGTACTACAGATGCAGCGGCAACAGTAACTATTGATGCTGTACCAACAGCGCCATCTGCGCCAGTTGCAAGTGTAACTGCTCAGCCTACGTGTGCGGTTCCAAGTGGAACGATTGCGTTTACTGCACAGGCAGATGTAGAGTATAGTATTGATGGAGGGTCTACTTACCAGGCAGGTGTTAGTTTTGCTAACCTTATCCCAGGAGATTACGATCTAGCGGTAAGAAGTACAGTTGATGGAACATGTGAGACAATTAGCGGATCATTGACCATAAACGCAGTACCATTGGCACCATCGGCACCGGTTGCGAGTGTAACAGCTCAGCCAACGTGTGCGGTTCCAAGTGGAACGATAGCGTTTACAGCACAGACAGATGTAGAGTATAGTATTGATGGCGGATCTACTTACCAGGCAGGTGTTAGTTTTGCTAACCTTATCCCAGGAGATTACGATCTAGCGGTAAGAAGTACAGTTGATGGAACATGTGAGACAATTAGTGGATCATTGACCATAAACGCAGTACCATTGGCACCATCGGCACCGGTTGCGAGTGTAACAGCTCAGCCAACGTGTGCGGTTCCAAGTGGAACGATAGCGTTTACAGCACAGACAGATGTAGAGTATAGTATTGATGGAGGAGCTACTTACCAGGCAGGTGTTAGTTTTGCTAACCTTATCCCAGGAGATTACGATCTAGCGGTAAGAAGTACAGTTGATGGAACATGTGAGACAATTAGCGGATCATTGACCATAAACGCAGTACCATTGGCACCATCGGCACCGGTTGCGAGCGTAACAGTTCAGCCAACATGTGCTGTACCAACAGGAACCATCGCATTTACTACTCAGGCAGATGTAGAGTATAGTATAGATGGATTAAACTTCCAGGCCAGTGAGACATTTGCAGGCTTAGCACCAAATGATTATACGATTGTTGTAAGAAGTACTATTGATGGAACATGTGAGACTATAGGAGCTACCTTAACAGTAGATCCAGTACCAGGTGCACCTGCAGTACCAGTAGCGAGTGCTACGATCCAGCCAACATGAGGCCTATATTCCACCGGTTCGTCCGACCGCTCCAAAAGTCAAATTTGAGCACCGTGTCTATAACCCAATTGATGCGTTTGTCATCAGTCGACTTGATGGCAGGAAGTTGAAGCCCGCACCGGCGGCGGAACGCCAGGCGTTGATTCGGCGGGTCACGTTCGACTTGATTGGGCTGCCGCCAACGGTTGCGGAGATGGATGCGTTTGTGAATGATCCCGCTTCACTGGATGCGGCTTATGAAAAAGTGGTGGACCGACTGCTCAAGAGTCCGCACTATGGCGAACAGATGGCGCGGTTCTGGTTGGACGCTGCCCGTTACGCGGATACAAGCGGCTATCAATATGATCGCGAACGAGAACATTGGGTCTGGCGTGACTGGGTCATTCACGCCTTCAACTCGAACCTGCCGTTTGATCAGTTTACGATCCAGCAGATCGCTGGCGACATGCTTCCCGATGCGACCGATCAAACTCGCCTGGCAACCGGATTCAATCGCAACCATCCGATCACGATTGAGGGGGGCGTGGTGGATGAAGAGTATCGAACGGAGTACGTCATCGACCGCGTCGTGACAACATCAACGGTCTGGTTGGGGCAGACCTTTTTGTGTGCCCGTTGCCACGATCACAAATATGATCCTGTCACTCAGGAGGAGTTTTATCAGTTCTACTCGTTCTTCAACAATGTTCCTGAGCGTGGTCTCAAAGGTTTTGATCCAAAATTGACTCTGCCATCACCGCTGAATTCGACAGTCAAGGACTTTGAAAACGAATCAAAAAAGCCCAGCGTCTTTCCAGCGACGATGGTGATGAGCGAAATGCCGGAGCCTCGACAAGCTTATGTGCTCCAGCGCGGCGAGTACGACAAACCGATGAAGGACCGACCTGTCGAGCCGGCGGTGCCGGATTCAATCGGATCGTTGCCGAAAACGGCTCCGCAAAACCGTCTGGGGCTTGCCCAATGGCTGGTCGCGCGCGATCAACCGTTGACTGCACGCGTGACCGTCAATCGTTTTTGGCAACGGTTGTTTGGAGTTGGTTTGGTGAAGACAAGCGAAGACTTCGGCTCGCAAGGTGAATACCCCAGTCATCCCGACTTGCTTGACTGGCTAGCCGACGAATTCATGAGCAGCGGTTGGGACGTTAAACGAATACTCAAAACGATCGTGATGTCGAACACGTATCGGCAATCATCTCACCTGACCGACGAAGCCTATACACTCGATCCGGAAAATCGAATGCTCGCGCGTGGTCCTCGCACCAGACTGGACGGGGAAGTGATTCGCGACAGTGCTTTGGCGGTCAGTGGATTGCTTGATACGACCGTCGGTGGGCCGAGTGTTTATCCGTATCATCCGCAGGGATTGTGGCTGGAAATCAACAATCGCCCCAACTATTCCCGAGCGTATCCGCACCAAACGGATCCGCATCAACATCATCGACGCACCCTCTACACATTCTGGAAACGAACAGTTCCGCCGCCATCGGTGGCGACGTTCGATGCGCCCAGTCGTGAGTATTGTGTGGTGCGAAGGTCGTCAACCAATACACCACTGCAAGCGTTCGTGATGTTGCACGATCCTCAATTCGTTGAAGCAGCACGCCACTTGGCAGTGCGAATGATCAAGGAAGGAGGCGAGCAGCTCGAATCGCAAATCACGTTTGGATTTCGATGCTGCACTTCCCGGACTCCAAACGACAAAGAACGGAGGATATTGCTGAAGACGTATTCGCAGCGGATTCAAGAATACAAAAACAATACGAAAGCTGCCGATCAATTGTTGAGCGTTGGGGTCTCGCCAGTCGACGACACAATTGATCGTGCCGAGTTGGCTGCGATGACTCAGGTCGCCAGGATGCTGATGAATTTGAGCGAGTTTTTGACCAAGGGATAAAATGCGATGAATCCAATCCAGCAACAACTGCTCGAGCAAACGCGACGCCAGTTCCTGGGCACGTCCGCTCGAATCGGAGTTGGTGCCGCGGCGCTCGCATCGCTGTTGAAGCGGAGATGCAAACGCCGACAGATCTCCAGGCGACCAGCGACTTTCGCTGGCGGTCGGTAATGGCCCCGGCTACGGTCCGGGAAACCCCGGGCCCGTTCATTTTCCGCCCACTGCCAAACGCGTGATTTACCTTTGCCAGGCGGGTGCGCCGTCACAGATCGATACGTTTGATTACAAGCCGGCGTTGACCAAATTGAATGGTCAAGATTTGCCCGATTCCGTTCGCCAGGGCCAGCGGCTGACTGGCATGACCTCGGGACAAAAGAATTTTCCTGCGGCTCCGTCGATTTCTCCGTTCCGACAGCATGGCGAATGTGGTCAATGGATCAGCGACATGCTGCCGCATCACCACAAGATCGCGGACGACATTTGCGTCATCAATTCGATGTACACCGAAGCGATCAATCACGATCCGGCGATCACGTTCTTCCAGACCGGTCACCAGCAGCCCGGTCGCCCGTCGATCGGCGCCTGGTCGAGCTATGGGCTTGGTTCGGTCTGCGAAAACCTTCCCGCGTTCGTAGTGTTGCTGGACAAGAACACAGATCCCCAAGCGCAGCCCACTTACGCGCGACTGTGGGGCTCTGCGTTCTTGCCAAGCAATCATCAGGGAGTCAAGCTTCGCAGCGAAGGCAATCCGGTGTTGTACCTGAATGATCCGACCGGCGGCACGCTCACCGATCGCCGCAAAATGCTGAACGGAATCGCACGCCTGAACCAATTGCATAAACAACAGGTGGGTGATCCAGAGATTGATACGCGGGTCGCGGCATACGAGATGGCTTATCGAATGCAAACGTCTGTTCCGGAGCTGACAGACATCTCCAGTGAGCCGCCGTCGACATTCGAGCTTTATGGTGAGGATGCAAGACTGCCGGGAACGCATGCTGCAAATTGTCTACTCGCGCGACAGGCTGGCCGAACAGGGAGTTCGTTTTATTCAGATCTACCATCGCGGCTGGGATCATCATTCCGGCCTGCCCTCGCGTCATCCGAAGCTTGCCAAAGAAGTGGATCAGGGCTCCGCGGCGCTGGTTCTGGATTTGAAGAAACGGGGTATGCTGGAGGATACGCTCGTGATCTGGGGTGGCGAGTTTGGTCGGACCGTTTATCGGCAGGGAGGGAACGAGAAAAGTTTTGGCCGCGATCACCATCCCCGCTGTTTTTCAATTTGGATGGCCGGTGGGGGCATCAAACCGGGCTACCGCTACGGCGAAACGGATGATTGGTGCTACAACATCACTCGCGACCCAATGCACGTACACGACCTCAATGCGACGCTGTTACACACATTGGGGATCGACCATGAACGACTGACTTATCGTTTTCAAGGGCGCGACTATCGCTTGACCGACGTGCACGGAAACGTTGTCAAGGATATTTTGGCGTAACGATCGGAGGAGAAAAGGGGTCAGGCCTCTTTTTTGCGAAGCACCCTGCGGGCGGTGCCTTGAAAAGAGGCCTGACCCCTTTTGTGTCCTCGAGGCCCGCCGACATGATCGGTCGCAGTTTTCGCGGGAACTTCTCGCCGACAATCTCGCGGAACACCCGTCCCTCCCGCTGATTGGTTAAGATTCAATCCTGCGGTGGCCTGAACCTCTCCAATCAACTTATTCGTCGAGTGTGTCATGGTGAAAGACAATCATTTCATTTGCCCCAATCCGCGCGATTCGCGGCGTGGATTTCTGAAGACATCTGGACGGGCGTTTGCCGCGGGCTCGGCGGTTTCGACTCTGGCCGTCGCCCCCAAGGTGCATGCAGCGGGAAGCGACGCGATTCGGCTCGGCTTGGTCGGTTGTGGCGGGCGTGGCACCGGCGCCGCGGCGCAGGCACTCACCGCAGATCCAAACACACAGCTTGTTGCGGTCGCCGATGCGTTTGCCGAACCAATCTACGCCTGTCTTCAATCGCTGGCCAAACAGGACAAAATTGCGAAGCAAGTCAACGTCGATCAGGAACGCCGATTCGGAGGCTTCGACGGTTTCAAACAATTGCTTGATTCCAATGTCGATGTCGTGATGCTGTGTACGCCGCCGCACTTTCGCCCGATGCATCTGCGCGCGGCGCTGGAAGCTGGCAAGCATGTGTTCGCAGAGAAACCCGTTGCCGTGGACGCACTGGGTGTGCATTCGGTGCTTGAGTCGACCGAATTGGCGAAGCAGAAAAAGCTATCAGTCGTCTCGGGCCTGAATTCGCGTTATTCCTTTGCGATGCAGGAGATCATGGAGCGGATCCACAACGGCGAGATTGGCGATATCCGTGCTCTGCACGCGGTCCGTTACGCGTCCGGCGTTTGGGTGCGTCCGCGCAAGGACGGCATGACCGACATGGAGTACCAAATGCGCAATTGGTACTATTTCACTTGGCTTTCCGGTGATTTCAACGTCGAGCAGTTCGTTCACCAGTACGATCAGGTTTCTTGGGCCATGCAGGACCAATACCCCGAGCGTTGTTACTCCACCGGCGGACGCCAGGCTCGGACTGGCGAAGCACACGGACACATTTTCGATCACTTCAGTAGTGTCTACGAGTACGCGGACGGCGCTCGGGCCTTCATGACGACGCGTCACCAACCGGGCTGCAGCAACGAGAGCAACGTGGTGATTGTGGGAACCAAGGGAACGGCGACGCTGTCACGGCAAAACCCCGGTATCACCGGTGAAGTCAATTGGCGTCCCGCCGAGAAAAAAGAGCCGGACAGTCACCAGCTTGAGCATGATGCATTCTTCGCGGCACTGCGCGAGGGCAAGGTCATCAACAACGGCAACTACATGGCCAAGAGCACGATGATGGCGATCCTCGCACGGATGACCGCCTACACAGGTCAAACACTTTCCTGGGACGAGGGGATGAAGTCGAAGCTGGATCTTTCGCCGGCTTCCTACGATTGGGACGCCGATCCGCCGGATTCAAAAGTGGCCGTTCCCGGTGTGACCAAGTTCGTGTGAGCGAGGAGAAAGGGGTCAGGCCTCTTTTTTGCGAAGCACCCTGCGGGCGGTGCCTTGAAAAGAGGCCTGACCCGAATGGCACGGGCGTAATCCTAAGCTGCTGTGGCGTAACGGTTTCGGTTCGGGTTGCGTGGTGACTGCATCAGTTTGTAATTCTTTTGTCTGCGTTTGAGTTCACGTTTTTCTTGACGACCTGGTCGATCACCAACGGTCAGTTGCGTTTGCGTTTTCAAGCTTCCGATATGTAGCTCCACCAGCCAACGGCGATGATAAAGCGACGCCAGTTCGTCCGCTTCATAGACGCTCGCGCCAAGAAGCGTGGTTGCCAAAGTAATCTCGCGTGTGCGAAAGCCTTTTTGCTCAACCTTGTATTTCAAATGGCGAACGAGGATGTATGACGGGTACGTTTCATATTCTTCTTCGCTCATCCACTTTGGCCGCGGTGGTTTGTGGTACGCCACGAGCTGATCGAGATAGCCCTGCTTGAGCCCTCGGCGGAAATCAATCTTGCGTCTGTGATGAGCCCGAGCCACCAAGTCAATTTGGCTCAGTTCACTCTGAGTCATCAACCAAAAACTCGCATAGTATCGATCTGCCAGTAAGATTCGGCCCGATAAAATGCGGTTTAAGATTGTCCGCAGCAGCGACGTCTCGCCGGTCTGCTTTCCCTTGTATGCGCCCAAAGCGGTGAAGTTGATCGCCCCGGCTCCTGACCCCTTTTCCCGAATTCAGCTTTGGGCGGAGCCGGTTCGGGTGGAGCCTGCGCTGTGACTTCAAAGAACGGAAGGGAGCTGAGCACGATGAGAATACCGACCGGAAGTACCCACGCAAAACGTCGTTTGAAAGCGACGACGAGCATTCTAAACTCAACTGCACCGGCCGTCAGCCGCAGCATCTAAGTGATCGGCGCGTGGCGACTTTGGCTGATTCATCGCCGACAATGCGCGGGAGAAACTCGCGATGAAGTCTGGCCGACGACGTCACCGGTACGCGGAATATAAAGCAAAAAACGAGCTGGGACGAAGCCCAGCTCGTTTGCTCACGGGAACACGCACATACCCTCCGTGTCGCCCCGTATCACCGCTGCACCTTTCGCCAATCGAGGACGGCCAGCCAACTGTAGTCAAAATTAAAATCCTCAAATCCGTCGTGGTTCACGCGTGACGAACCACTGCGGAAAAGAGAATCCTCTCCCCGGTTGCCATGGGCCGTGATCGAGTTGGCTTGGACATCGGTCAACGAGAGTGAGTCGTCACGCGATCCCAATTGCGCAAACACCTCATCTGCGTTAACACGTTCCAGCTCCAGATCAGCCTTCGCCAGGAGCGTGTCGATGGTGAGTTTCCGTCCGACATTCACGTCCTCCATCGTCGCTGTCACCCGGCCGGTGTTATACCACGAATCCAATTCGCGATTCGTCAGTGTCAGGTTCCCACCAACGTTAACATGGTCGAGTTCGACTTTGTCGTGATAGTATCCGCCCGCTCCCACATTCACCTCCATGCTGTTCACCACGGTGGTGCCTTTGACGACAATCTCGTCGTGGCCGCTTTCCGTGTAGATGTATAGACCTCCCTGGCGGAATTCATCAGAGTTGGAACCCGCGCGCACATTGTTCAACGTGACATCATCGTTGCCGCTACCCGTCCAAATTTGGGTGTCCAGATACGTGCTGACCTTGTTCAAGTTGACGTCGTCGTGACCGCTGCCGGTAACGACGGTGACACCTTTTGAGAAGTAGGAGTACTGGCCCGTCGAAGAACCAATGTTGACGCGATCACTTCCTCCGTTCATGTCGATGTCCAGGCCGCGGACCACGTAAAAGGTTTGGCTCGAAGCGCCGTTGATCTTCGTCTGAGCGCCGCTTTGATACAATCCTCGAACCTGCACAACTGGCCCGTAACTTCCGCCGTTCCATTGCGAGCCGACTTGGCGCACCTCGACGCCGTTGGACCAGTTATCGCCGTCAATATGCAGAATTCCGTCGCTTCCCAGCCCAGCCGTAATATTACCGGCCATCAGTTCTCGGCGTTCGAGGTTTTCCATGCGTGGGCGACGAGGCTTGGACTTGGCGACCGATTTGCGGTTCGTTGTGTGGCGTGACATAACGTTGTTCCTTGTGCATCGTGTGGGGTGAGGAAAATCAGCAATGCATCACGCCTCCTGGCCGTCACAGTTTGGATGACGGTTTTCGACATGGGACAACCCAAACGCATTTGTCCACTTCGCTGTTACGGTGAACTGAACAAGCAGACTGGGTTTCGTTGATGCGGCGGTGCATTGCCCGTCTAATCAGTTCATTGCCAAACGCGACGGATGGCGGACAGAGAACCTCAAAAAAAAAAACGGAACGAGTAAATCGAGCCTTCCGCACGCCATCCGATTCTGTTTCGCCTCATCGAAGGCTTCAGACAGCGATCACGCCGGATCAAGGCCACAATTCCAGATTCCGTGTCCGCGATTGGTTCACGGCGGCAATAGACAGGTTGCCTTCGAGAGACTCCTGTCCACTCCTTAAAACCAGACCTGGGGATTCCGTATCGAGGATCGCGTATGCAACATGCGTGGGACAGCTGTTGCTGCGTTTCAAGTGGACATTCAGCCAGGCGACAGAATTGAGAAGGTCGATAGTGATCATCTCCGTCACGCTGGCGATTTTCATTGGGAGGACGATTCAACGAGGTACTAAATCGGCCTTCACTACTCGGTCGTGGTTTGAACGAACGCTTCGGGGCGATCGAGACTGAAATAGTGGCGGTGATCGGCAGTGACAATCAATGGCGTTTCGTCCCAGCCCCCACACTGCTCGATCCACGGCACTACCGCTGCAAACGCTTCGGCGCCGCTAAGGACCGCACCGATCGAATTGTCGATGTTTTTGGAATGCTCTGCCCAGTCGACGTCGCCGCATTCAATCATCAACCACCAACGATCCGAACGTGATGCGAGGACTTCGATCGCGGCAAAATCTTGATAGTCATTGCGATGCACGTTGTTTGCATAAGCGGATCCCGGCGTCGCGTGGCTGTATAAAGGCGACATTTACGTGTGCTCGAATTCCATCATCATGTGGGGGCCGAAACCAAAGTGATTCCACCCATCAACAAAGTTGCATGCACTGGCGTACGCAACCTGGGATGGACGGTTGCCAGGATGCGGGGGCCATTACCCTGACCAGACATTCCATACGCGACTCGCGACGACATCACGATCTGCACCAGAGCACCATTCATCCCAGATAGCATGCTGATCGTGATCATCAATGTTCGAGCGGGTCGTCCTTGTTCGGAAACAAGGATCGCCAGCGGCGTTTTACTTTCGGCCAGTTTTTCGGGCGCAACGGCCAGCACCGCTACCAAACCAATCAGAACTTAAAGCGCTGTCGTGATCAGCAACGCGAAGATAATCCCCCTCGGCAAATCGCGACGCGGATTCTTGACTTCCGCCGCTCCTCGCAAGCTCGCGAAGTCAGATTTTCAATTGCTCTTCACGCGCAACTTCAGCCATTTGCTGCGCCCGTACTGCCTCAGCTCGCGTCTGTTCTGCAAGACTCGTAGCTCGATATCCGGCAAGACCAGCTATACCGACCGCGATAAGAAGCAAAATCGTGATTGCGGCCAGTGCCGCTTTCAGCTTTCGATTCTGTCTCCCTAGCTGAACCACCTCTGCTTCATCACTCATGCCATTACCTCCGAAAATCATTTTTCTACAACGATGATTCTGCCCGCGCGTACAAGCCGATGCCAGCAATCGGTCCATTGTTGAAACTCGATCGGACTAGCGACGACGCTGGCCTGCGCGCTTGAGCCCTTTGGCGACAAAGTCGAAGGCATCTGCGGCTGAGTAGTCTTCAAGTGCAGCGAAGAAGCACGCGATCACGCGCTTCGTCTCAGCGACGTTAATCTTGGTTCCTTGTGTATCCGCGTTTCTCGACACCTTGTCATAGATTTCGTTCAATGACCGCGACGTGGGCTTTTTGGCTTTCTTCTTAGGCATGACCAGTTTCCTTTGCTGACGGAACAACGTGTGCGACTCATGGGATAGCCAAGATATCATGCCAGGCACTGGACTGTCGTGTTGGCAATTCGAGCGAGCGTCGTTTGCCCGCTGCAGACACGTGGCTGTCTCATGGCTTGTTGGTATGTTCAACACCTCGTGGGGCGGCAACTTCGGCTTTTGCATTCCACGGCAACTTGTTTTTGTGCCAAACGCGGCGTTGGCCGCGGTGATTCTTCCCCCGCAAAACTACGTCGGATTCATCGTCCGACGCAGTTTCGGGACTCAGCGTCATGCCCGAGGTTGAACCACACGCCAGCTCGAAACCGATTCTCTCTTCGCCGCTTCGGGCAGGAGACCGATGCAGATTCGCCGCTTCGCTGCAATCTTCCCTCAATCTGGTCCGAGATTTTGAGAAGAATGCGCCGAAGCGACCAAGCGAACTCGCGCAGGTCGATGCACCCTACGCGTTCGTTGCTTGAACCGGCGATCTTCTGAGGGCCATGAGCTCGCCCTTCTCGGGGGATGTGCTCCCAGGATGCCCTTACCTGCGGTGCCATGAAAATGGGTTGAAAGTGAAGACAACCAACGCTGAGATGGATCAGGAGGGCATGAACAAAGAGTGCGCACGGTAATCTCAGCGATCTTATCGCGGACCGGGTTTCAGGTGCTCCATTAGATACCGCGCCATGAGCATTCGCAGATGCACCGACGTGCCCGAACCTTCCCGAAGGCCATGGTCACGATTGGGGTAGACCATGTAGTCGAACGGCTTACCAAGTTCAATCAGCCGATCGACCAGTCCCTCGACGATCTGAATATGCGTGTTGGTTTCGCCCGAACCGGTGATGATCAGCAATTTGCCTTCCAGGCCCTCGGCAAAGTTGATTGGTGCGGACCTCTTATATCCGTCGGGATTGACTTCGCGCGTGCGCATGTAGATTTCCTGGAACCAGGCGTTGTAAAGATGCGGCTGCGGTTTGGGCACGACGGCGATTCCCACGCGGTACAAGTCCGGTTTGCGAAACATCGCGTTGAGCGTATTTGAGCCGCCGCCGCTCCAGCCCCAAATGGCAACCCGATTCAGATCAACGTACGGTCGTGTTCGCCCAAGTTCTTTCAGGCCTTCCGCTTGGTCTTCTGTTGAAAGCGGTCCCAGACTGCCAAAGATTGATCTTCTCCAGGCCGCCCCTTTTGGTGCGGGCGTGCCTCGGTTGTCGATCGAAACCACCAGGAAGCCCAGGCTTGCGATCAGGCGGTGAAAATCTGCGTGATGGGTGCCCCACTCATCCAGCACCGTTTGCGCGTACGGTTCGCCGTACACGTAAACAAGAACCGGATACTTTTTGGACTCATCAAAATCGTTGGGCTTGATCATCCATGCGTCCATTGTAACTCCGTCACCAATCTCGAGCGTTAGAAACTCCGTTGGCGACGTGATCAACTGTTTCATTTTCTCACGAAGTTCGCGGTTGTCTTCCAGGACGCCAGCGACGCGATGATCTGGCAACTCCACAAGTTCAACGAGGGGAGGGGTATCGAAGGTTGACCAGGAATGAATCGCCCATCGGGCGTCAGGAGAGAAGTCGTAGGTATGCGTGCCGCTTTGTTCTTTCGGAGTCACTCGTTTCAATGTTCCGGTGCCATCAAGCGGGACACGATAGAGGTATTTCTGTGTTCCGTTGTCCGGCGATGCATAGAAGTAGAACCAGCCTCCCGCTTCATCGACGACGGCTTTGTCGATGATGTCATATTCACCCGGGGTCAGCAGCTTTGATTCTTTGCCGTCGCGCGAGTAAACCAGCGCGTGCCGCCAGCCATCCTTTTCGCTGATCACAACGAAGGCCTCACCACTGCGAATCCAAGTCAGGCCGGAGTTTATCCCTTGGCTGCCGACACTCCACGCCGGATCGCTTTCTTGGAAGATCTGATGTTTGGAACCCGCGCGAACATTCACCAGCAGAAACTCACGCTGATCGCGGTATCGGCTGAGTTTTTCGACCAGCACTTCTTCGGAGTTCCCGGCCCACTCGACCTGTCCGAGATAAAAACCATCGGGCTCAGGATCAACGGGCAGCCACTGTGTTTTCTTTCCGCGGGAGTCCACGACACCGACTCGCAAGTTTGCGATTTTCTCCCCAACTCGTGCAAATCGGTGACGTTCAACCTTCGGATAAGACGGATCAACAGGGACTAGAACCGGTCGAAATTTGACGTTCGTTTCGTCGGTTTCAACAAACGCAATCTGTTTGCTATCGGGGCTCCATGCAGGTTGCCCATACCTTACGTCGCGGTCGCCAACATCTTTCGTCAGTCGGATCCGTCGCCCGCTTTCCAGTTCGCGAACGAAGAGATGTCGGTCGCGAATTTCGACGACTCGTTTGCCATCCGGTGACAGATATCGCTCCCGCTCAGGCCCTGCTTCTTCGTGTGGCTGCAGTTCGTGGCGTTTGCCGCTTGGGACATCGTAACGAACCAAGATTCCGTTGTTTGTTTCGGGATTGCGCTGCCGAACGGTGTATCCCGAACTGTCTGCGAGCCACTGGCCGCGAAACGCCTCAGCACGAAATTCGCCGCGTTCGTAGATTCCTGTCAGTCGTGCTGCGGCCTCTTTCTGCCAGTCGACTTGCGAAGACTCTTGCCCGGGCAACTCGTTCATGCCAACGGTCATCAGGACCGCGGGCAAAAAGATAAACCGGAAACCAACTGCCAATCGCTGTGTCATGTAGTCACCTGAAGCCTGTTTCAACTAAGTTGAAATAGGTTTGTAGAACGCCGAATTCGAGCGGCCATCGTGCTAAAGAGGCGTATCACTGTAGTTGTTGTGGCCAGGTTGTATAGTGATTAACGTCAGGCCAGTTCGATTCCGTTGTGGGCAGCCGAAGGGATCAACTCCCTGCGAGGAGGCGTTCCGCAATCAACTTACTCAAATTGCAAGAGCTTATTGATGAATCCCAATCGCTGGCCATGCCTCTTGATCGCAACCGTCGCTTTTGGATGGTTGCTCGCGACGACCGCGTGTGCCCAGCCGGTGCCGCGGGAGGACGTCGTCGACGTGCCCGCGATCGGTGAGGGGCTGTGCGTCAGCAATGTTTTCCAGACCAACATGGTGCTGCAGCGCGACAAGCCGATCCATGTCTGGGGCTGGGCCGACCCGGGTGAAAAGGTCACGGTCAGCGTTCGCCGGCGAAACAGGCGTCGGCCAAGGCCGGCGAAAGACCGGCATGGAAGGTCACGCTCCCCGCCGTTGCCCGCGCGACACCAACCCGCAGCAGATGACGGTCAAGGGCACAGAGCAAGACGCTCGTGCTCGACAATATCCTCGTCGGTGATGTCTGGGTGCTTGGCGGGCAGAGCAACATGGAGTTCGAGCTGGCGAAAGTCGAAAACGGCAACCTCGAAATCATCTCCGCGAACTTTCCCGAGATCCGCATTCTGACGATCCCCTACGGCCAAGGCCCGGAATTGAAGCAGGGCTTTGCCCGACTGCACGAGTGGAGCGACTGGTTCGGCCGGCACTTCCGCAAGGGCGACTGGGACGTCTGCACGCCCGAGATCGTCCGCGAGCTTTCGGCCATCGGCTATGTCTTTGCCCGCCGGATCCACAAGGCCAGCAACGTGCCGATCGGCGTCATCGACGCTTCGCGCGGCGGGACCACCGTCGAGACATGGACGCCGATGTCCGTGCTCCGCGAGATGGATAGCGAACCGACCAAGGCTAAGCTCGCGCACTTTGACAATGCGGTTGCTGAGTGGGACCCACAGGCAGGATCTGGACAAACGGATCGCGCAACACCGCCAGTGGATCGAGAGTCAGACCAAAGAAGGCAAGCCGATCCCCGACAACAAGAAGCAGGAACCCAGCGATCTTCGACCCGGGCCGATCGGAAACCACAACTACCCCGGCAACTGTTACGCGGGCATGATTGCGCCGATCGCCGGGCTTTCGGTCAAGGGAGCGATCTTCCACCAGGGTTACAACAACGCGTTCGAGGGTTCAGTCGGTGCCGAGATGTATCGTGACATCTTCCCTGAGATGATCAGAGCCTGGCGCAAGGCATTCAACGACTCCGAGATGCCGTTTGGTATTCTCTCGCTCTGCACCGATGGTTACCCGCAAACCCGCGACAACTACTGCGAGAAGATGTTCAATGCCGGCATCGATATCCGCGCTGCGCAGTACCAGACCTTTCTTGATTTCTACAACGCTGGTGATAAGAACAGATCGGCTTTGTCAGTACCTATGACCTTCGTCGACGCTGGTATCACCCCCAACTCAAGCTCCCCGCGGGCGAACGGATTGCGCGTTGGGCATTGGCGACGCAGTACGGCTTTGGCCGGCAGATCGAGTGGAAGCCGCCGATGCTCGTCGGCATGGAGAAACGCGATGGCGCACTCCTGCTGCGACTGGATACCGATGTCAGCGATCCCGAGGACGGTGCGATTGAAGGTTTCTCCATCGCTGGCGAGGACCGCAGATTCCATCCTGCCGACGTCGCCTATGCCGAGAACGGCAAAGACGACCGTGGTCAGATGCAATACGACCGCAAGCAACTTGTTGCTGACCAGTCCGATGGTGACCAAGCCCATTCACTTCCGCTACGCCTGGGGCCGAAACCCGCTGGCAAACCTGCAGGCGACCGGCAACAAGGATCTTCCCTTTGCCACTCAGCGCAGCGACGACTGGAGGATGGAGGAAGTCCCACTTGGCGTACTTGGCGACGATGTGGCGGTACCGATCTCTCGCGGCGATCGAAATAAGATCATTCAGGCCCTGCGCGAGCAGGACGAACAGCGTCTTGTGAAAGAAGCTACTCAGGTTATCGAGGCGGAAGCGGGGACCCGCCATGATCCGGGCACTCGATGACGAGGATCGCATCGTCCGCATCCCCGCCCGTGGCTGCGTGTGGAGAAAGGGCGAAGCCCGCAGTTCCGATCTTGGAGCAGTGGCTTTCAAGCAATGATAAGTTCTGTCGAGTTACTGCGGCGGGCCATCTGTTGATGATCGATCCGTCCAGATCCGACGAGATGATGCCGGACCTGATGAAAGCGTTGGCCAACGAGAACACAGTCATCCAGCGGCAGGCCCGATCGCTGCTTGATGAGTTGACCCCTTTTCCCGGCCAACCCCAAAATCCAGCTTTGACAAAGCACGAAGCGTCTTCTCGCGCCAACCAGGTCCTCCGTAGTGAAGGCGGGGCCATCCGCCCGACCGTTGCCTGGGCGATATTCGTTCCAGCCTCGCGAGCGGTCAATGCTTTATGTTCATCCCGGCGTTGGTATACACGAAAACTTCATCGCAAAAAGTATTACTGGCTCTTGACGAACCGATCGCATGTCCCCATCGTATTATCGTTGAAATGTCCTTGGTCGGACCATCTTCCAATCTGCTCTCCCGCCTCGAAAGTCCTCGATGACTTCGTTCGTCCGACTATCTATCATCAGCTTGCTATGTGGTGTGGCCGCCTTCGGTCACGCCCCGGCGTGGCTGCATGTCGCTGGTTGCGATTCCCGGAGCCACTGGCAGCTAAGTTCGCAGCCGGCATCGACTCGTACCAGCAGTTGCGACCACGGCTGTTGCCATCACGCCGCCGATGAGGCGGAAAGCAGTCCCGAACGAACAGCCAGCGAAGAATCAAGCCACTCTCACGGCAGCCATGACTCCGACTCGTGCCTCATCTGTCAATCGTTGGGGTTGCCAAATGGCGTTGCTTGGCCATTGGAGTCGCTGTCGATCATCCGAGCGGATGTTGAAATCGCGAAGATTTCTGCCGTAGTCGCTCCCCAGTGGACGTTTCTATCGATTCCTCAACCCCGAGGCCCACCTGCGCGGCTCGCGTAGCGTCTCTCCGCCTCGAAGTGATGGATGCGTACCGCGACCGGTGCGCGCCATTACTGCCTGGACTTCACAAGCCAACACGTCCCGCCGCGTGCGGTGCAGTTGGTCAACGGTCCGACCAAACCCGATCGGCTGTGCCGGCGTGGTGGGGCTCCTTGCTAATTGCGCGTTCCCTCTAACTGAAGTATTCACTCCTCCAAGGGGAGAGTCGAACGTCAGCGAGGAGAGGGCCATGAAAAAACATAACGTGTGCGGATTGTTCGTCGCCGCCGCACACGCCTGCACTGGTCATGCGGAACCTTTGGTCAGGCGGCACAACACGTTCTAAGTTTCCATTTACAAAAAGGGCTTGGTCACATGTCCAAAATGCTACTGGTATTGACAATCGGTTTGGTTTCGTTGGCAACGATCGGCTTTGCCGACGCAGATGATCACGCGGGCATGAAGAAGGAACACGACGCAGCGCACAAGCAGCACGATCAGTGGGCGGCTGAGCATGCAACGATGCGGGCCGAACACATGCGAGCTTTGGCGGCGATTGCCAAACTGCAAGCGAGGATTTACGAGCACGAAGCGGAGCTGATTGAACACGACGAGGAAATCCGCGCCCACGAAGATCATGCCATGCATCACGCCGAAGAGATCGCGGCTCACGAGAAGGAGGGCGATGCGGGCGATCATGAGAAACTCGAAAAAGAACACGCCGCTTTCAAGGCCACTCACGAAGCGATGGCCAAAAAACACAACAAAGTGACAGCGAGCCATGAAGAGTTGCACGCACTGCTTTCAAAACTCGTCGACATGGTAAAGAAGCTCAAATGAATCATTCGAAGCACTTTATCCAGCAGGTAATCGAGATGAGATCTCTCAAGATGCGCACTGCGCATGGCAGAATGGGACTGGCAGGTTTTACCCTGGTCGAGCTATTGGTTGTAATCGCAATCATTGGAATCTTGGTCGGACTGTTGCTACCCGCTGTTCAAGCAGCCCGCGAGGCAGCCCGGCGAATGAGCTGCAGCAACAACTTCAGGCAGCTTGGTGTGGCGATTCACAACTATCATGCGGCGTACAAACAATTACCGATGCATGGCGGCGGCACCTGGGTCAATGGGATTCCGGTCGACAGCAACCTCACCAATCGGATGGACCTTTCCATCTGGGTCGCATTGACACCGTTCTTCGAACAGCAGGCTGTTTGGGAACAGATCAGCAACCCAATGGTTCATAGCGGCGGGACACCTAATCCCTGGCCGGCGATGGGGCCGGAAACCGATGCAGGAGATTACGAGCCGTGGATGACTGAGATTCCCACCCTCCGATGCCCCAGCGACCCGGGAGTCGGTTTACCGGGATTCGGTCGCACCAACTACGCGGCCTGTCTAGGCGACTCCGTGCATTATATGGATCGTGGCCCTCTTGGAATCGTCAGTAAGGGTGACGCGTCCAATCCGCCGACCATTTCGTTATCCAGCCTCTCCACACACGCCGTTCAAGCCCGAGCCGCTTGTCGCGGAGCTTTTGTTTCACACCACACGACGAAATTCCGCGATGTGCAGGACGGTCTTTCCAACACGTTGTTTGCCGGTGAGATCGCGACCGACCTGGGCGATCGTGACATGCGCACGATGCCCGCGCTGCAGAACGATGCGCCTCCGGAAACGGTTCGTGACGAGCCGGACTTGTGCGTACACGAAGGGCTGATCGATCCGACTCGGCCACAGTTCTGGATCCAGGGAACTCCTCCCACCTTGGCTAATGGGGACGAAGGACGCGGTTATCGGTGGGCCGCCAGCGGCGCAGCCTTCAACGGCTTTAACACAATCTTGCCGCCCAACCGCGAGGTCTGTTTTGGCGCGGGCATCAACGGGTACGGCGTCGCACCGGCCAGCAGCCGACATCAAGGAGGCGTTCATGTGATGATGGGTGATGGTGCGATCAAGTTCATCACCGATTCGATCGTTGGCGGAGTGGTTCACGACGGAAACGTCTGGTCGTCCGGTACCGGCGAGAGCGTTCCCGGTTCGCAAAGCCCTTACGGACTGTGGGGTGCTTTGGGAACGCGAGCGTCCGCTGAGCAAATCGAGGAAGAACTATAGCGACAGCAGGGGACGGGCGGATTCAGGGCGGTTGAGAGTCGCGACACCTATGCAGGTTCGACGCTTCGCTGCACGTTACCCTGAATAAGTTCTAGGAAGCGGAACTTCGCCTCTGTCACGCATACAAACGCCTTTCGTGACATACCTTCATCTCGATGGCGTCGTCCCTGTCCAATAGTCGGCGACGGTGACGGTTTTCCCTCGCTGACCGATCACAGACAGCCAACCGTCGTAAGTTAAGCGGGCCGCATCGACGCCCATCCTACTGTCCTCGAACAAGCTACTTTGCGCAGCGGCAATGAACGTGATGGCTGCGAAGTCGCTCGCGGATGTTCGATGCAGCCCTTGATCAGAGACGATAAACATTTGATCCTCCTGTCCTGGCACAAGATCGCCGAGCATCGAGGCCTTTTGCCGCGTCCATTTTGCCGTAACTGGGTCGCGGCCGAAGTGCGCCGGCGAACCGTCTTCGCTGCTTACCAGCACATGCACGCGCCCGACCGAATCAACCGTCATCGATCCTCCGTTGATATACCGTGTGCCTGGAGGGATGGGCCACACGCTGACTCCGGGGCTGTCGGCCGTGATGAAACTCACGCCAGTCTCGGCGATCACTTGCCCGTTGTTGTTCAACCATGTCTTTCCATCGTCGTCGCTGTAGGCGTAGCAAAGGTCGTGGCAGGTTGTCGCCACCGGTGTATCACGCCAGCACCAAGTCAAGTGACGGCGACCATTGTGAAATGAAAGGCCCTGCGGATACGCGTTTACCGTCTTGTCGCCGCCGGACCAGTTGCGATCAAGAAACTTGCTGGCGGTTTCCGTGTTCACGGTCCAGCGACCCGATTCATAGTGGAAGAAGTGTGAATTGGCGTTACCAGAACCGCCTCCCAATCGCATGTAAAGTACAAAGTTTGTGCCGTCGGTGTAGAACCGCGGATAAGTCACGAAATCAATCATCGGTCCACCGAGATTATCCCGGACCGGACCAAACAGGTCTGCGTTCCAGGCGTATGCCGCAGGATCATCTGCCACCGGCAAGTTGCTCGTGCGATAACGCAGCGTCGACAAATGATGGTCAAACATCAGGTGGATCACGCCGTCGGGGGAGATCCCCATCGACACCTTCTCGTGTCCATCACCGAAACCTTGCGAGATCGGCCCACCCTTGCCGCGGTTGCCAGTCGCGGTGCGTTGGTATCCAGGGAGTGAAACGACTGACCAATTGCCCAACGGTAGCTGACGCCGGGCGACCGATACCTGCCGGGAGTCGTCCCAGTAAGCTGCGTATTGCCAGCCACGATGCGTCCACAGCGAGCCTGGGCCGAAGTTCCATGCGCTGCCCTCGGGCACAATGTTCTTTGGCATCCCGTTATTCGCCACAGTGGACACTCGCACCGGCGTTTCCGCGGACAAGCTCGCCGCGAGATTGGCAATGATCGTCAAGAGCAGCGTTAGACGCACGACGAGCATTCGGCAATCTGCTGTATCGATAGAAATGTCGCTCATGAGACTTCCCAGCGTGAATGCTTCATGACCTCGGCCCGCGTTCGCACTTGGTTCGCGTAATATCGTGTGACCAGAAATCATCGTCGGCATTGCTGCCCGCTAGTGAACGTGGACCATCACCACGCCGTGTGGAGGTACGCGCGAAGCGAACGATCCCTGCTGCTTGCTCGACTTCGCTTTGTCCCACAAGTCCGTAATGGTCATGGTCATCGATTCCGGAATACCAATCTCCGGCCAGGTAAAAGCGATTTCTGCCTCTTTCAATGAGCGGTTGAACAGGACCACGGCGCGCGTGCCGTCATGCAGTTCCTTGCTCCACACCTCATAGTCACCGTCGTCGCGAACCTTACGACCCTGCCGGCCCAACGGATCCTGGTTCACCGCAATGACGTCCTTGTTGGTCAGAATGTCTAGTATCTCCGGCGTCACGCTGCGCACGTCATTTCCCAGCATCAACGGAGCAGCCAGGATGCACCACAGGCTGAAGTGAGCTTTGTTTTCCTCGTAGGTCAATTCGCCGTTTCCAACTTCCAGCATGTCCGGATCATTCCAGTGGCCAGGTCCAGCGCTGACCTCGAGCCCCACTTGCTGGTCCAGAATCTTGGTGAACCCGATAAAGTTCTCGATCTGCACACCATTGCTGTGGGCCATCTTTCCGCAATCCCAGCAAGGTCGAATGTCAAAAGTGGTACGCCACAGATTGCCGACCTCTGGGGCCCACGTCCATGGTTTCGAGACGCCCCATTCGCAAATGCTAAACACGATTGGCCGACCGGCCTGCCGCAGCGCGTTGTGCATCAACCGATAGCTGTCGGGTGCGCTTTGATTCCCGGTATTGCACCAATCGTACTTGAGGTAATCGACACCCCAGGCCGCGTATTGACGGGCATCCTGATACTCGTGTCCCAGGCTGCCCGGAAATCCGCCGCATGTCCGGTAGCCGGCATCCGAGTAGATGCCGAACTTCAATCCCTTGGCATGGATGTAGTCCGCCAGAGCTTTGATACCGGAAGGAAACTTTTCGGCGTTGACGATGATGTTGCCCTGCGGATCCCGGTCGATCTGCCAACCGTCGTCGATCACGATGTACTGGTAACCGGCGTCCTTGAGCCCCTTCTCGACGAACGTATCGGCGACGCCCTTGACGAGGTCTTCGTTGATCTCCAGCCGAAACGTATTCCAACTGTTCCACCCCATCGGCGGCGTCCTGGCCAACTTGTCCCAGCCGTCATCCGCAAAAACACAAACCGGTGCCCCTAAGTGCAACAATGTGACCAGCAGCATTGACCTCAACAGATCTCGCATCGCAACAACCTCGCATGGTGAACAAGACAGCTCTTGAATGGGCAGCATTCTAACCGACAGGACCGATTCCTACCCGCCCCTGCGAGCCAAACAACAACTGGCTGGCAGGAACCGGCACTACGCGCTGCAGCAGCGTCTCAAGGTGACCAGAAGACCTCGATCATTCAATGGCTACTTTGAAGAACTCGCCGCGCGTAAACTGCACGACCTCTCAGGGAGAGTCGCGTTCTCAGGCCCGGAGAGGACCCGGACAGTGGACAGCATTCAGGGAGAAGAGCGGCTGACAGATTTTTTTCTGTAGACTGTCGACTGGCAACTGCTAACTGGCATCCGCTTATTCGGCTTTTACACCGCTGCGAGCGAAGATCTCTCGAGCCCGTACGATTTGCTGGGGCGTTGGTTGCGGGGTCGAACTCAACTGGAAGTTGATCCCAAGCTGTGCATACTTGTGTTCACCCAGCTTATGAAACGGCAGCACCTGAACCCGTTGGACGTTGGTCAGTGTGGACACAAAGCGGGCGAGTCCGTCGATATTCGCTTCATCATCGGTCAGCCCGGGCACGAGCACGAACCGAATCCAGACCGGGATACCGCGTCGCTGCAGACGGCGAGCAAACGCCAGCGTGCTGTCGATCTTGACGCCGGTGACCCGAGTGTACGTAGCGCGGTCCCAACTCTTGATGTCCAGTAGTACCAGATCGGTATGATCGAGCAACGATTCACTAACGACGTCACCTCGAAAGCCGGAGGTATCGAGGGCCGTGTGCAACCCGGACCGCTTTGCCCCGGCAAAAACGGCGGATACGAAATCGGCCTGCAGCAGCGGTTCTCCGCCACTGACCGTGAGCCCGCCGCCGCGTATGAAGTTGCGATACCGCAGCACGTCTTTGATCGCCTCACGCGCCGTCGTCTTCTTACCGTGTGGTTTGCCCTGAGCGTCCGGGTTGTGACAGTAAACGCACCGCAGTGCACACCCACCTAGAAACAACACGTAGCGTAATCCCGGCCCGTCGACCGTCCCACACGTTTCCACCGAATGCACGTACCCAAGCGTCTCTTCCCCGCTCGCCACGCTGCCATCAACGGGTAACGCAAGCGGGCAAACGTGTCCGCACTGGGCTCTGGTCGTGATTTCCGCGGGTTCGTCCATCAAATCTCACACCACGTCATGGAACGTACGATTGATCACGTCAAGTTGCTGCTCTCGGCTGAGCCTGACGAAATTCACCGCGTAACCGGAGACCCGAATGGTCAATTGCGGGTACTTCTCGGGGTGATCCATCGCGTCGATGAGTGTTTCACGATCGAAGACGTTGATGTTGATGTGGTGGCCCTTCTCGGCGAAATATCCATCGAGCAGTCCGGCCAGATTCGCGACGCGAGTCGGTCGGTCGCTGCCAAGTGCCCTGGGGACAATCGAGAATGTATACGAGATACCGTCCTGACTGTGCTCGTAAGGAAGCTTAGCGACGGAGGCCATCGAGGCGATGGCGCCCCGATGGTCGCGACCATGCATCGGGTTTGCACCTGGCGCAAACGGCTCACCCGCACGTCGCCCGTCCGGCGTACTGCCAGTCTTCTTTCCGTAAACGACATTCGAAGTGATCGTGAGCACCGATTGTGTGGGAACCGACCCGCGATACGTCGGTTGGCGGCGAAGCTTGTTCATGAATCGCTCGACCAGTTCCACCGCGATCTGATCGACGCGATCGTCATTGTTTCCATAGGCCGGGTAGGTGCCCTGGACTTCATAATCCACCGCAAGTCCGTCATCGTTCCGAATGACTTTCACCCTGGCATGCTTGACGGCCGAGAGCGAATCGGCGGCGACCGACAGCCCCGCAATGCCGCAGGCCATCGTGCGGTAGATGTCACGATCATGCAACGCGAACATCAGATGCTCGGGCGAGTACTTGTCGTGCATGTAGTGAATGATGTTGAGCGCCTTGACGTAGGTATCGGCAAGCCAGTCGAGCGTGCTGTCAAAACGCGAGATCAGATCCTCGTAGTCCAGGTATTCCCCCTCGAAGGGTTCACTCGGCGGAGCGATCTGCTGACCGCTCTTTTCGTCTCGGCCGCCATTGATCGCGTACAGCAAGGCCTTGGCAACATTGACCCGCGCTCCGAAAAATTGCATCTGTTTGCCGATTCGCATTGCTGAAACGCAGCAAGCGATGCCGTAGTCGTCACCCCAGTAGGGCCGCATCAGGTCATCGTTCTCGTACTGGATCGAACTGGTGTCGATCGAGATTTCACAACAGTAACGACGGAATGCTTCGGGCAGTTGTGGCGACCAGAGCACGGTTAGATTCGGCTCCGGCGCCGGTCCGAGGTTGTGGAGCGTGTGCAGCACACGAAAGCTGGTGCGCGTGACCAGCGGCCGACCGTCCTCACCGACGCCGCCGATGCACTCGGTGACCCAAGTCGGATCTCCGGAGAACAGCTCGTCGTAGTCCGGCGTACGGATGAAACGGACGATCCGCATCTTCATCACCAGGTGATCGATGATCTCCTGGACTTCGGACTCGGTAACGGTCTGCTCGGCGAGGTCACGTTCGAAGTAGATATCGAAGAACGCGCTGTTGCGACCGAACGACATTGCTGCGCCGTTCTGTTCTTTGATTGCCGCCAGGTACGCGAAGTAGGTCCATTGGACAGCCTCGCGGCCATTCCTGGCCGGTGCGGAGATGTCGAACCCGTAGGACATTGCCATCCGCTTGAGTTCCCCCAGTGCGCGGATCTGGTCCTGGATCTCCTCGCGTTGGCGGGACCACTCTTCGCTAAACGGCTGATCGTCCGTCTCCGCGTGCTGAGCCCGTTTGTCTTCGACCAGCCGGTCAATGCCATACAGGGCTACGCGGCGATAGTCGCCGATGATACGGCCGCGACCATAGCCGTCGGGGAGTCCGGTGACGATCCCGGCGGAGCGAGCACGTCGTATCGCAGGTGTGTAAGCATCAAACACGCCATCGTTGTGCGTCTTACGGTGCCGGGTAAACATTGCGGCCGTATCGGCGTCCATCGTCCGCCCGTGCGCCTCGAGCGCGTTCTGCAGCCACGCGCAGACCGCCGTAAGGCATCATCGCGCGTTTCAGCGGGGCGTCGGTTTGCACGCCAACGATCTGCTCCAGTTCCTTGTCGATGTAGCCTGGTAAGTGCGACGCGATTTGGCCGACAGTCCTCGTATCAGCGTCCAGCACGCCACCCGCCTTTCGTTCCTCTTCAAGCAGACCTTTGAGACGATCCCAGAGCTGCTCGGTACGTTGAGTTGCCGGAGCTAGAAAGCTCTGATCCCCTTGATAGGGTTGGTAGTTCCGCTGAATGAAATCTCGGACATCGATTCGAGACTCCCAAGAGCCGCGCTGAAATCCTCTCCAAGCATCGGCGGCTGGCAGCCCCTTCGGGCCGGCATCAGCGACGGCAGCATGATCAATCGATGGGGAAGCTGTTGACATGGTTCATTCATCCTGTGGGAATGTCTTCACTACACTTTTTCACGCGGAATCTGCGGCGACCCAACGCAATTACCGGCGGTATGAAATTTCGATGCTCCTTCGCCACATTCCTGACGTTCGGTAGCATCCATGGTAACTCGCAAAACCGAATAGGCGAAGTCAAGTCGAAAGCTCAGCCGGGTTCCGGTAGAATCGTGAACATTGATGGTCGGCAGGGGCGAAATCAGAACCAACCGAACTTTCCCCAACGTCGTCGATCCCGTCTTTCTTGGATGCGGACGCCCAAGACTGGCTGGATCGCTGCCTCCCAATTGCGGTGCCTCCGCAGGGCAACGCCGCAGCGGATTTTCGTGAGCAGAAAACATGGACATCGTGAGGTCAGCGTAAGATGAGCAGATTTGTTGCGGTGGGCGACATTCATGGGTGTAGCCAAACCCTGGCGAAGCTGCTGGAGATTCTGGACCTGGGCACCGGCGACACTCTTCTCTCAACGGGCGATCTGTCGTCCAAGGGCGAAGACTCTTGCGGCGTTCATACCCAGCTACTGAGCCTCGAAGAGCATGGAGTTAACCTCATTGTGCTGCTCGGCAACCATGAGGTCATGCTGCTTGCAATGCAGCGGATGGTCGGCGCAAACGTCAACCTCACGGCGTTCCCGGAGTCCATCTTTCGGGGAGCAGACGTCAGCTTTTTGATGCGAAGTAATGAGACGTGGGCCACCCTCAAATCCTACGGTCTTGAGAATGCCGAAGACCCGAAATATTGGGCATTTCAATACGACAATCCCGATCGGCATTTCGAGAAAGTATTGGAAAGTCTCAGTCGTGTGGACTGGAAACTGCCGCAGCCTCACCTTGATCTGTTATGCCGATGCAGGACGCATCATATCGAAAGAAACTGCTTCTTCGTCCATTCAGGAATCCGCCCTGCGAACCTCCGAATGGAGAATGTCCATCGGGCAGTCGAATCGCAAATCGAAGAAGACGCGAGCGATCTGTGTTGGAACCGAGACTGGCTGGGGCAAACCCCCGGTTTCCCGGAACTCATCGTGCATGGACATACACCTCTTTGCTATTTGTATTCATTCATTTCGGATACGAGCTCCCTGGCGAGATGGCGAACTTGTCTTCAAGTCAGTCGTCCACAACGGCGCGCTGAACTTGGATAGCGGCGTGTTTCTTGAGGCTGGTCATTTGACTGCAGTCGAGATTCCCGAAAATGGTTGTCCGTCGGATTTTCGTTTCATTCGCGTCCCGCGAATGGACCCGGTTTGCAAGGACCGTCTGTGGCATCTCAATTACAGGTAGACAAACCGCAGACGGTATCTGCAATCGTCTTGTCATCTGATACGTAGAGGCGTATTCATTGGCGATCGTTTTCCAGCAGGAACACGTTGCGTGAGGACATTAAGAATCTGGTTCACTTTCAACGCCTGAACCTTGCGGCAGACGTCTATCCATCTCCGCCCAGCGGGACGTGCAACTTGGATCTGATCCTCTGTCGCAACCTGCTGATCTATCTGGAATCGGAAACCGTTCGTGACATCAGCCGAAGACTGCTTGAGTGCCTCGCGGCAGGTGGATGGTTGATCACGGCTTCGGGTGGTCCTCCGCTCGCTGACTTGGCAAACTTTGACGTCGTCTCAACCGAACATGGCCTTTTTTATCGTCGACCGTGCGCAAGCGACTCGCTGGGGATACGAACTGACAGCGAAGGTTCACGATTCCAACGCGGCGGTTCGCGGCGTTTTTCCAAGCCGGCGACACAACGGACCGAAAACGACCGGGCTGGCCGATCGGGTCCTGCGCGAGGCATGCCGATCGATTGGTCGCCTGCGGCTGACCGTCAAACAATCTCGCTGGATCGATGCTTCAATGCGAAAAGTATTGCGTTTAGCAACGTAGCTGATAACACGCGGTTCTGCCAAACTGAACCTGGCAGAATTCAGGATCGAGGTTGAGTGTGGTTTCGGTGGTACCCAAAAGTAAATACCCGTCCGGCCTCAACAGCTTCCGCACCTTGCCCAGGATGGCCTGCTTCGTCTCCGCATCAAAATAGATGAGGACGTTGCGCATGAGAACGACGTCCATCGGTGGCAGGGATGGCCAGGCCTGGATCAGATTGATCCTGCGGAACTCAACTTGACGACGAATCGATTCGGCGATCAGCCAGTCTTTTCCTTCGGGGCGAAAATACTTCTCCAGCAGCGGTTCCGGCAGCCCTCGGTTGACTTCCACGGTGCGAAAGTTGCCCTGCCGAGCACGCTCAAGCACCTCGTCTGAGATATCGCTGGCGATGCACCTGACATTCCAGCTGGCAAGCTGCGGAAAGGATTCCGCCATCAGCATCGCCAAGCTGTAAGGTTCCTGACCAGTGGAAGACGCTGCACACCACAGGTTCAGCTGGCGGTCAGCCATTCGTTTCTTAATGAGCCGGGGAAGAATCTGGGTCTCGAGAGCATGAAAAGGGTGGATGTCGCGGAAGAATTGCGTTTCGTTCGTCACCAAGGCCTCAACCACTTTCGTGCGGAGGTCATCGGGATGCGCCATTGCGAAGTTGGGCAATCAGATCCGCTAACGACGCGAATCCGGCCTTCTTAGCCAGTGGCGTGACGCGCGATTCGACCAGGTATTCCTTGCCCGCCTCAAGCACTGCTCCGGACTGCGTCCGCAGAAGTGTGCAGACGTAGTCGAAATCGCGGGCATCGAGACTCATGTTTTTTCCATTTTACCGCATCAATTGTACCCGGTCGGCTAGAGCCGGCCGAACTGTACTCGCCGCACGATCTCGGACGCCAATTCGTCCAACGGCAACACTTTGTCCGCCAGCCCAGCCATGGCAACGTTCCCAGGCATTCCCCACACGACGGAACTTGCCTCGTCCTGCACGAGGACTTGCCCCCCTGCCGCACGGATCGCTTCGCACCCACGCAGCCCATCTTGCCCCATGCCGGTTAGAACGACGGCGAGTGTGCGCGGACCGTAGATTTGTGATACGGAACGAAACAACACATCGGCCGCAGGACGACAGGAATTCTCCGGCGCGGACTGGTCAGTTTGAATTTGGACCGCCGCTATCTTACGTGTGAGGTACATGTGGTAGCCACCCGGGGCAAGCCAGGCACCGCCACGTCGGAGCACATCCCCCGATGCACCTTCATGAACAGAAATCTTGGCAATCGACGACAGACGCTTGGCGAGAGACTTGGTGAAAATTGGGGGCATGTGTTGGACGATCGCAACTGGCACAGGAAAGTCCGCCGGCAACGCCGGTATCAGCCTCTCCAGTGCATTCGGTCCACCAGTTGATACAGCGATGACGACAATATCGACCCGCTGCTGCGGTTGAGCCGTCGAACTCGCACGACTGGTCGGCGGAAGCGGTTGGACAAGCCTTCTTGGCATCAGTTCCCTGCCGGCAAAACACTTTGATCTTCGGGATCAGCTGATCGTGGATGCTGTCTCTCGCCGCTTCGGCACTGCCAACGTTTGCGGGCTTGGTGACATAGTCATTCGCGCCATTGGCGAGAGCGTCCAGCGTCACAGCCGCACCACGTTCGGTGAGCGAGCTGAACATGATGACGGGAAGTTTTGGATAGTCCTTCCGGATCTCCGCCAGCGCTTCCAAACCATCCATCTCCGGCATCTCGACATCCAGAGTCACGACATCGGGATTGAGTTGTCGAATCTTCGACAGCGCAATGCGTCCATTCGCAGCGGTTCCCACGACCTCCAAGTCTGGATCGGTACCGAGAGCCTCCGACAAGAGTCGCCGAATCACGACGGCGTCGTCAACGATAAGAACACGAATTTTCGGCATAAGGTACCGTGTGCGAGTTGATCCAACTCATGGGATTCATGGTGTAAGCGAGATTCAGCTGCGAAGCAGCGCCACTCTGTGGCGAGCTGAACAGCAACGCGATTCTTGTTCGCAGTGACCGCATTCATGCGGTTGCGGTCGCAATGTACCCGAGGAATCGGGTCACTACGAACTAAAACTAAGACGACTTTGCTTCGGAAATCAATCCCCGCAGTGCGTTTCGGAGCTGATCCATGTCTGTTCCTTTGCCGCTGGCGTTACCCTGTAGAGCTTCCATCGCCTGTTGCAGTATCGTAGCAGCATCGGTCCGGTCCTGTTCGACATTGAAGCTACTAACGAGTTCCTGAAGCTCCGACGCCATGCGCGCGAGTTCCGCCGCGGCCTTCTGCGAATCATTCGCGCCTGTTGTCGTATGCTGAGCGGCATCGGCCACGCCAGCAATGTTCCGCGCGATCTCCGAACTGCCTGTTGCGGCTTCCGAAATGCTCCGGCTCATCTCACTCGTCGTCGCGGTCTGCTGCTCCACTGCTGTGGCAATGGTGGCTTGGATATCGTTGACTTTGTTGATGATGGTACTGATTTCATTGATGGCTTCGATGGAGGCCCGCGTATCGCCCTGGATGGCCTCAATTTTGTGACTGATATCCTCCGTCGCCTTCGCCGTTTCTTTTGCCAGTTCCTTGACTTCATTGGCAACCACGGCAAAGCCTTTTCCTGCTTCACCGGCGCGGGCCGCTTCAATCGTAGCGTTCAGAGCCAGCAAATTCGTTTGCTCGGCAATCGACGTAATCACCTTGATAACATTGCCAATCTCGGTGCTGCTTTCGCCTAGCTTGGAGATCGTCGAGTTGGTCGTCTCGGCAACTTCCACCGCACGCACCGTCACCTGTGCGCCCTGGCTGGCATTGCTGGCGATTTCGCCGATGCTGGCCGTGAGTTCTTCGATTCCAGCGGCCACGGTCGTCACGTTGGCACTCACCTGCTCGGCGGCCGACGCCACCACGTTAGCCTGGGTGGATGTCTCCTCGGCGGCGGCGCCCATCTGCGCACTCACCTGCGAGAGTTGTTCTGACGCGGATGCCAACCCCTCCGAGCTCTTGGTGACAGTTTCCAGAACGCGCGCCATATCGGTCCGAGTCTGCACTTGCTGTGTGACGTCCGAAGCGTATTTAACGACCTTAAAAGGCTTACCGCTCAAATCGAGGATCGCGTTGTACGATGATTGCAGCCAGACTTCTTTTCCGCCGTTGCCCAGCCGTTTGTACTCGCCGGCTTCGTACTCGCCGCGATTGAGACGTTGCCAGAACTCTCGGTATTCTGCGCTCTGCCTGGTGGCGTCATCGACAAACATACTGTGATGTTTGCCCACAATCTCTTCCAGGCGGTATCCCATGGTGTCAAGGAATCGCTGGTTCGCCGTGATCATCGTGCCGTCCATCTCGAACTCAATCACCGCCTGAGACTTGCCGATCGCTTCAACCTGTCCAGCAAAGTCAGTGAATTGCCCCAAGAGTCGTGCCTGCTCGGAGATGTCGTCCCAATTGATGACGTAACCGGCGGAATCACTCGCAGCGTCGTCCAGACTGTTGACTGTCGCCCGCAACGTGACCTGACCGAATTTGAATTCCGTTTCATACGGCAATGCGGACGGATTGTCCAAACACTGCAACAGACGGCTCGGATCTTGATCGAAGCGAGATAAACGTTCTCCGACGATTTCATCGACTCGAATCCCCAGCGCCTGTTCGACTTCAGCCGCAATTCCACGCAACGTTTCTTTGCCTCTTTGGTTGACAAAGACAATGCTCAAGTCCTTGTCGGCGACAAAAATGTTCGTCCGAATGCGATCGAGTATTCCGTTCGATTTGATCAGCGATTTGAACGACTGAGTCTTCGATTCACTTGCCATGAAATTGACCTTCACTTTGTTGTACTTCAAGATTTGTTTTTGGCAGATTAATAATGGCGTTGCCGGGGAGAGCCGAATGAGTCACGAACAGCCTCTCGGTTTGCTGGTATGATGATCGACCTGTTTCAGGTCAACGGTTTTGTCGAATATCCAGGATCAACAACAGTCGATCGGGAAGTTTATAAGTGCCCAAGATCAACTCGCGGGCGACGCCTTGGACGGTCTCGGGAGGTGGTTCAAAATCTTCATCGCTCACTTCGACAACGTCACCAATTTCGTCGACAAGCAGGCTCACCGCGCCGTCTTCGGTACGCACCACCACATTCATGGGCAACGCATCGTCGGCACGTTCGGCTAACTCGAGACGGCAGCGGAGATCCATCGCCGTGACGATCTGGCCGCGCAAATTGATCAATCCTTTGATCGACTTTGGCGCCAGCGGCACACGCGTCTGTTGCTGGTAGCGAAGGACTTCCTGGACCTGCTGGACATCCACTCCAAAGAAATCATTCCCCAGGAAAAAGGTGCAGAACTGGCGCACTTTTGCCATGATTTACGCCTCCACTTGCATGGATGCGAGTTGGGCAAACAACGCAGGATTCGCCATCTCGATAATCTCATCAAGGTCCAACAGTTCCGTGACTTGCCCCTGGACCACGACCGTACCGAGCACGCCCTCGCGACTCCTGATCGGCTGGACGTCGAACACATCTTCCACCGTATCAAAGATGCGGTTGACGACCAATCCGATGCTTCTCGATTGCATCGTCAAAACGACCACTTCCAAGGTGTCGTGTTCGAGAGTCGTCGGTATCGTTTCGCGACGACTGTGTCTCGGCATCCGATAGACACTTCGATAGATGGATGAGCGGCATGACTTGGCCCCAGTACTGAACTACGTCGTGCGGGCCAGTCTTCTCGATGGCGGTGCGTTGGAATTTCTCCAGACGCGTTACGCGTGACAAAGGCAGCGCCATCCGCTGTCCCTCGGCACTCTCAAAGATCAGTAGCGTTTGTCGATTCGATGGTCTGCCCATGGTCTCGCGCGGAGGCGTCCGTCTGTAAAGCGTCGCGTCGTTCGGACACGACCCGCGCACGGTGGGCCAAACCGAGGACGTCGAGGATTAACGCCACATTCCCATCTCCCATGATCGTGGCGCCCGAGAACTCAGCGATATCCTTGACCTGTTTTCCCAGCGGCTTGACCACGATTTCTTCCGTGTCAAGCACATGTTCGACGACCAAGCCGAACTGGCGACCGTCGGCTTGGAGGACCACGATATTGACGACGTGATTGCCTTTTCTTGCTGGCTGCTTGGACGTGCCATCTTCATGCGGAAGTGCCTCGTGCAGGTAGACCAAGGGCAATAGTTTCCCGCGCAGTCGATAGACCGGGGCCCCTTGGATCGTCTCAATCTTCGCGCCGGCGGCATCGCCTTCCAGTCGGACCAACTCGAGTAGGCTGGCCTGTGGGATCGCGTACCGATCACCTGCACAACGTATGATCAAGGCCGGAATGATGGCGAGCGTCAGGGGGATCTTGATTTGAATCGTGCTCCCCTTTCCCACCTGGCTCTGGATGTCAATCGTGCCGTTGATCTTTTCAATGTTGTTCTTAACGACATCCATCCCAACGCCGCGGCCCGAGACGTTCGTGACGATCTCTGCGGTCGAGAAGCCAGGTCTGAACAGAAGGTCAATGATCTCTCCCTGACTGATTTGAGTCGCCTGCGCGGCTGTGATCAGATTGCGTTCCATCGCTCGTCGCACAATTCGCTGCGGATCGATGCCACCGCCATCATCGGCAATCTCGATGATGACCTGTCCACCTTCGTGAAAGGCACGCAGGAAGAGCTGGCCGGTCTCGGACTTGCCCGACAGTAGCCGGGCTTCCGGTTTCTCGAATCCGTGGTCGACCGCATTGCGCACCAAGTGGGTGAGCGGATCCCGAATCGCCTCAATCAGCGTTCGGTCCAACTCGGTTTCTTCACCATCCATGATCAGGTCAACCTTCTTGCCGCATTCCCGCGCGAGATCGCGAACCACACGCGGGAATTTGTTCCAGATCGTGCCGATCGGTTGCATCCGCGTCCGCATCACGCCTTCCTGTAGTTCAGACGTGATCAGATCGAGACGTTGATAGGCCGTCAGCAGGCCGCGGTCCTCTTGGATGGTGGAAAACTGCATGATCCGATTGCGGGCCAAGACTAGTTCTCCGACCTGATCCATCAACATGTCCAGCAGGCGGACATCGACGCGGATGCTGGTGTCCGCCACGCTTTGCGCCCGGCCGGCCTGGCATGCGGTGCGTCGCCAGCGACTTGCGGTTGTGCCGGGTCAGCGGCTGGCGGCTGTATTGCCGCGGCGGTTTCCTGCTGCGTCGCTGCGGATTGCGGCCTTTCCAACACCGCGACCTCGGAACCAGCTTCGAGTTGCCCGAAAGTCTCGACCAGTGACGCGTAGTCCGACTCACCCTCTCCTCCGGTCGTTTCGATCGCGACCAACGTCTGGCGGACAGTGTCGACCAGGGCAAGCAGGGCCGTGGTGATGTCGGGATTGAGCTGGCAGGTTCCATCGCGCAAACGACTGAGCAGACTCTCGCCCGCATGCGTCGCCGATTGAATCGCCGTGAATCCCAAAAAACCACTCGAGCTTTTGAGCGTGTGCAGTGTACCGAAGATGCGCAACAACAACTCGGGATTGGTGGGGTCGGCTTCTAGCCTCACCAGATCTCGATCAAGTTGATCCGCATGTTCGTAGCTCTCCATCAGGAACTGTTCGACACGTTGATCGAGAGAACCGTTGGCAGGTTCTCCCGCCTGGAAAGGAGCTTCGCCGCCGGTCACTTCGGTCGTCGACGGCGGGGCTGATGAAAATGCGTTTTGCTGCGAGCCGTCGGCGCTGGCCGCGGGCCTGCCATGTGCGTCAGCGGTGTCTTGCGGAGCCGTGGCTAGCTCCGGTGAATCAGTTTTCGTTCGCCCAGTCGAAGGCTCGGTGGTTGACGCGGGCACTTCGGTTGCGGGCTCGCGGACTTTCATGCAAGCGGGTCAAGGTCGCAACTAAGGGTGCGTAATCCGTTTCTCCTTCCTTCCCCGTTGTTTCAAGGCTGCCCAGAATTTCTCGGACAGCATCGACGAGCGAGAGCAGCGCCGTGGTGATTTCCGCGTTCAGTTGGAGTTCACCTTCACGCATGCGACTGAGCAGGTTCTCGCCTACATGAGTGACCCACTCGAGCTTGGTGAATGCTAGAAAACCGCAGGTGCCCTTGATGGTGTGAATTGTGCGAAAGATGCGAGAGAGAATTTCTGGATTGGTTGGATCCGCTTCAAGCGTGACGAGATCCTGATCCAGTTGATCCAAGTTCTCATAGCACTCAACCAGAAACTCCTTTAGGATCTCATCGTCAACCATCTTCCCATCCCCTCACGTCAGCGCTAGACCGGTTGTGCGGAGTGGAGACAGTCGACTTGGGCACCCGTACGGTCAGCCGATGAGGTCTGGAGCAGCCGGATGTCGCCAATCGTTTGCAGCGACATCATTCCCCGTAAACCGCGAGGCAAAGCTACCTCGCGATGCGCAGTTTCTTCATCGAAAAAGACGGCGAATCCCACCTGCTCTGTTGCCATGATCCTGACCTTTGAAACTGCGTTTCGACCTAGCCATCACAGTGATTCAACGCTGGGACGATGTCAACCTTGGCTCAGGTGAAGCAAAGAAGAGAAAAGGGGTCAGAAGAGAAAAGGGGTCAGGCCTCTTTTTTGCGAAGCACCCTGCGGGCCGTGCCTTGAAAAGAGGATTGCGGTAGGGACGGTCGTTACCGACCGCCCCCCGCACAGGTCCGTACGTGAAGCATTACCGCATCTTATGTGGTCGACCACCTGAGATGCAGTATCTGACGCCCAGTTTTATGTGGCGTTCACGTCGCGAAAGACTTGGATTCGCGATCTGTGGTCCTGCTGGGCGCCACATAAGTAAAGCCGCTACAGAAATCGCAGAAAGGCCATCAACCTACGATCCTTGTTCCCATGATTTTCACTGAGATTCCTATCTTGCCGCAGATGTTCGAGCAAGAACCGTCGAATCCAGGGGGCCGAGAAGTCTATTGTCAGTCATGATTTATCTCCTTCGGTCGAGCGTATTGTTCAAATCGCACACTTGCCTGGTGTAGAAGGTCCGGCGTCATGGTCAAGAAAAGGGGTCGCCGTGTGAACATGCGAGGTGTTGGAGGCGGCGTGTCACGCCGCCTGAGCGTAGAAGAAGAAAAGGGGTCAGGCCTCTTTTTTGCGAAGCACCCTGCGGGCGCCGCGCCTTGAAAAGAGGCCTGACCCCTTTGTTTGCTCCTAAGGAACTGATGGGATCTCCCGGTTCTCGCGCTTGGAATGTCCACGCATGCACAGGGTCTTTCACTCCGCCGTGTCGACTGCTGCCTTGCCAAGAGCGGCAGCTGCCGTGTTGCCTTCCGCACGTCAGGACGTCGTCGGCACACGAGAGGGATGTTTTCGGAGCTCAATGGCTGGCCTGCGTTTCCTCTCGCCGATGCTACACCCGCGATGTTACCATCACCAGCGTACGGTCCGAGGCCATAGTAATTGGCTAGTTCTCCTCTGTAGGACTCCTTCATTCCCAATTCCAAGCCGGTTTAACCCGGCGTTTTCCCTGACCCCTTTGATTTGTTCTGACACCTTATTTTTTTCGATTCCTGCTACTCGATCTCCGAGTCGAGCGATGAGACGCCGTGTGAAAATCGTTGCAGGACTGTAGGGAAGTCCTCTTCCAGATTCAGGGCACGCCCAAGCTGTGGATCGAAAGGTTGCATTCCCGCAGCCGAGTGGAGCAACCGCATGTACTCCCAGATCTCTTCAATTACCGCCACGGCCTCTGTCCCTGAATGCCAGTACGGAACGGCGATCGTTGCGTGCGTGTGATAAAGTGTGATTTGAATGCCGTTTCCGTCTTCTGGCCCATTTAGCTCGAGATGGCGATACCGGTGTTTTACCTCGCCGACCGTCATCCCCAGCGATTTCGCGAGGGCGTCGTGGTTAAATCGAAATACTTCCAGTTCTGGATTCAGCTCTATCAGTGCATCAGCCAATGCCCGTTTGCGTGCCTCCGCAGAAGCGTCAATTGGGCCTCGGTTGAAAGGAGCGTCGTCCGCTTCGTCTTTCGCCTTCTTGTCGTCTGGATTGGCAAGGTAAAATTCGTAGCTCATGGGCAACTCAGCAACATATCGGTCGTGATGAAGGAGACGGTGACCATTTCGAGCGGGTCGACAGCTTCTTGGTCCCCGGTCGATGAACTGCGTCGGCTTGTTTGACGGTAGGCCGCAGAGGATCAGAGCAGGGCGATTTGTCATCAGCCAGTGTCCACATACCCTCGATCCATGCCGGGTGGTCGCCACCGTAGAACAGCTCACGCCATGAGGGACCTCGCGTGTCTGACTCCAGCTCCATCGGAGTTCATCAGCAATCCTGACCTTGTGCAACGATTCAGGAACGGCTGGCCACTGGCGGAGCCAGCAGTGATGTCCGATTGGTACATGCCGACAGGTGCGACGGAGACACAGACTTTTCTACGTTTGCGCAGTAATCGGCATTTGAGTCAATCGCAGCAATCGCCTCCACTCCGATCAAGTGAATCAAGGCCAGCCTAATTCGTAACTGCCGCTTCGGACAAAGCACCCAACTGTTGAATTGTCCCTTGTGCGAAATCGAAACCTGCTTCTGCGAGGGCAGCCTCGACTTCTTGCTTCGTAATTTGTTGGCCAGCGAGGTAGGTGAGTCCCCAAAGAACTGTGCAGCCACCGTTCTTGTGCTTTCCAGTCGCGATTTGAACAACGATCAGCTTGGGGTTCATCCTCGCCATCAAGTGTTGAATCGGGAAGAACTCGTTTTCGTCGTGTACTGAAAATGCTTTCGGCAAATTCACTTCGGCTTGCATGTTGATGCTCCCATGTGGCTCTGTGGCGTTCAGCTTACAGAATATCAAAGTCAACGCCCCGAAACTGGAATTTCATATTTCGGCAGCAGGAACGAAGGAGCAAAGGGGTCAGGCCTCTTTTTTGCGAAGCACCCTGCGGGCCGTGCCTTGAAAAGAGGCCTGACCCCTTTGTGTGTTCCCTGATTCAATTCTATCGTCGTCAGATTGCCAGGGGTAGAATGGCGTAGGGGAAGAAAACGGCGATGACCAAAACAACAACCTACGCGCTGTACGTGAACTTGAGTGCGTCTCAGACCCGAAAGCGACTGAAGGGTCACGGATTCGGCGTGAAGAAGGTTGAGGCAGCAGATCGTAATCAAGCGGTCATCATTCATACGGCCACCAGAGAACACCTTTCAGATCTCGCAGCCCTGTTCGCCGACGTGATGTCTGCGGAGTCCAAAAAAGAATTGGACATCCCTGTCGAAAACTTGAGGAACCTTGGTTCTGCCAGCGCCGCGTGGCTCCGGGACATCGGCGTGCAGACCCGGGCCGATTTGGAGCGGCTTGGCCCAGTCGCCGCTTATCGATTGCTGAAACAGAATCAGCCCAGCACCAGCTTGAATGTCCTTTGGGCAATGGCAGCGGCGTTAAGGGATGAAGATGTTTGCAACTTATCCGAAGCAGAGAGAGCTAACTTGCAGGCCGAGATTGAAGAGTGAGTGATCACATGGCCAAACGGAGTTGATCACGGTTGACCGTTACGTTCTGATTGCTGAGCAGAGCGGGCTGACGCCCCTTCCGCCATTACGCGCCGAGTGCCCATTTGTCGCTGTCCAGCATTCCACCCTGAAACTCATCGCTCAGATTGCAAAACACGCTTTTTGGTCGACGTCGGTTGCTAGACAAGAATCACGATGACGCTCGAAAAGACGAGCGATCTGGCCAGCTCTGACCCGAGAAACGGAAATCTCCGGCAATCCATCTGCGGGATCAAAGCCGACACCTTCCGTTTCGTGAGTTGTCGCAGTCTCGCCACCAGTCAATTCGCAGGGAATGCCGATCTTACACGTGGATGAAGCTGGTTGATAGAATCCATGATCGACAGGCTAGAATCGCAATCGAACTTCGACGCTGGCTGCCACTTCAGGAAATCCGATATGCGAATTGACCATGAACCGAAACTCGATTTCGACGATGTGCTGATTCGGCCCAAGCGATCGGAGGCACCCAGCCGATCCGCCATCATCCTTGAGCGGGAACACAGGTTCCTCAACAGCGGTGCGACGTGGAAAGGAATCCCTATCGTCGCCTCCAACATGGACACGGTGGGCACGATGCCAATGGCCAAGGCGCTCGGCCCGGAAATGATGACTTGTCTTCACAAATATTACTCCGATGAGAGCCTCATCGACTTCTTCAACAGCAATCACGATTGCACCAACGCTTTCTTCACGCTGGGGATCAAAGACGACGAGTTTGAAAAACTAAAGCGGGTCGAAGAGCAAGCCGATGTCCGTTTCGTCTGTGTGGATGCTGCGAACGGCTACACAAAGTTCTTTGTGGAACGCGTCAAGCGCATTCGTGATGCGTTCCCCGATTTGACCATCATGGCGGGCAACGTCGCTACGCCCGACATGGTTCAGGAATTGTTGATTTCAGGTGCCGCTGACATCGTGAAAATCGGAATCGGCCCAGGGAGTGTTTGCACAACCCGAATCAAGACAGCGGTTGGCTACCCACAGCTTTCCGCCATCATCGAGTGTGCCGACGCCGCCCACGGACTGCGGGGCCACGTTTGCGCCGATGGTGGATGCCGCAGTCCGGGGGATGTCGTCAAAGCCTTCGCCGCTGGAGCAGATTTTGTCATGCTTGGCAGCATGTTGGCTGGGCACGACGAGTGCGAGGGTGAGTGGGTCGAGGAGCAAGGACGGCGAGTCAGCATGAAATTTTATGGGATGTCGAGCCAGACACGCGCTCGACAAGCACGCCGGGGGCAAGAAGGATTACCGTGCCTGCGAGGGCAAGGAGGTCGCTGTTCCACACAGGGGACCAGTGAAGGAGACGATCCAAGAAATCACGGGCGGCATCCGTAGCGCCTGTGCGTACGTCGGTGCCTCTCGATTGAAAGACCTGTCGAAGTGTACGACCTTTGTTATCTGCAACAGGCCGCACACAGGTATGTTTGGTAATGAGAATGGCAGGTGAAGGCAGAGGCGAAGCCGCTCGAAAAACTCACCAACACCGACGAACCGTTCATTGAGCTGTCAAGACAACAACGCCGGTTTTGATGTTACTGCTGTTGCTAAAGAAGTAAGAGGTATGCGATGGACCAGAGAATCGTTGGCAAGCTTGAGCACGAAATCGAAGAAGCCGTTGCCGAAGTCATCTGTCGGCTGGGACTGCGACACCTTCCGTTGCTCCCCTCACAGCAGACCATGCACCTGATGGCGAAAGCGGCGGTCACCGTCTATGAAGCAGCCGCCGAAAATCGTCGCGGGCGTCAACAATGAAAGAGCGAGAGGAACAAGAAACAAGCCACGCGCAATTCTATGCATGATCTCGGCAATGATGATGATGATTGCCCAAATGGCAACGCACCTGAAAACGGATCGGACCGGTGCGGATGGAATCCGGGGTTCGATGCGTATCACCGTTTGATCATTCGTAATTTGTTTTCAATCCAGATCAACATAGAAAACGCTTTCGTTCAAAACCAACTTGTACGTTGGCATCGTGCGGGAAATAAGTGTCGGCGTGCTCTCCGAGCTCGCATCGAAAAGCTGGGGCCGTAGCGAGCTCGGAGAGCACGCCGACAAAAAGAGCGGCAGTACCTTCCCGCACGATACTAAGTGGGTTGGGACGTACCCTGGAAGACGCCAATTCCCCGGAACATGCGCTGGATTGCCTGGCATTGGCAAAGATTTTCTGAACACCCATTGAGCAATTCTTCGACCACGCGGAGTATGATTTGCGATGACACGATCACGGACAACGAAGCCAGGCCTAGGTGGTGTTTCTGTGTGTCTCTGCAATATTGACGATTTATCGGTAATATTGACGATTTAACCGGGAGAGCCATCGTGCTGCGATCGAACACCAGACAACTCTTCCTTCTGATGACTCTCGCCTTGTTCGCCGGCAGGGCGACGGCCGACTATCCGCTCCGCCCAGTACCGTTCAATGAAGTTGAGATGACCAGCGACTTCTGGCGTCCTCGGCTGGCGACTCGGCGCGAGACGCTGGTGCCGTTTGCCTTTGAACGCACGCAGCCCGGTGTCGAGCACCTGAAGGCCGCACGCGACTTTCTGGCTGGGAAGAAAGTGGAAGGCCATCGGGCTCATCGGTTCATTGATTCGGACCTCTACAAAGTCATGGAGGGAGCCGCCTACCTGCTTCAGTTGCGGCGCGATCCGGAACTGGAAGCAAAGCTCGACGAACTCGCCGACATCATCGCCGGTGCTCAGGAGGCAAACGGCTACCTTTATCCTTCCCACACAACGGGTGTCGGCAAGGCAAAGAACATGATGGGCGACGCGCCTTACACGTTCGTTGTCCACAGCCACGAGTTGTACAACGTCGGGCATCTGTATGAGGCGGCGATCGCCTATTTCCAGGCAACTGGCAAGAAAGAACTGCTGGATGTCGCCGAGAAGAGCTCGGCACATCAACAACGTCTTCTTCGTTGGCAATCCCGAATATAACGAGGGTAAGCCGATCCGCCAGGCTCCCGGTCATCAGGAACTGGAACTGGCGTTGGTCAAGCTGTTTCGTGTCACCGGCAAGCAACTCTATCTGGATATGGCGCGGAAGTTTCTCGAGATCCGCGGCATCACTTATGTGCCAGACGGTGAAGGTGTCATGTCGCCGACTTACGCACAGCAGCATGCCCCGGTCACGCAGCAGAAAGAAGCCGTCGGACACGCCGTTCGCGCGACTTACCTTTATTCGGCGATGGCAGACGTTGGCACTCTGACGGGCGAGCCCGGATACGGCCGAGCCCTCGATCGCATTTGGGGTAACATCACGAACACGCGCATGCACATTACCGGTGGACTCGGTGCGGTGCACGGCATTGAAGGGTTCGGTCCTCAATATGAACTTCCGAACGCCGATGCTTTCAACGAGACGTGCGCGGCCGTGGGCAACGTGCTGTTTAACTATCGCATGTTCCTGATGCACAAGGACGCGCGTTACCTCGATGTGGCGGAGGTCGCGCTCTTGAACAATGTGCTGGCAGCGGTCAATCTCGAAGGCAATCGCTTTTTCTATGTCAACCCGCTCGAATCCGACGGCAAACATCCATTCAATCACGGGACTGCTGGACGAGCCCCATGGTTTGGAACGGCTTGCTGCCCATCCAACATGGCCCGCCTGCTGCCACAGATTCCCGGCATGACATACGCGCACGATGACCGCGACATCTACATCACCTTTTATGCGGAGAGTCGCACGCAGATCAGACTTGACGATGTGAAGGTTGAGTTGCAGCAGCAGACAGCGTATCCCAATGACGGCGAAGTCAGTCTGGTCGTAAATCCGGAGAAGCCAACGCGATTCCGTGTGCTGCTTCGGATACCGACTTGGACTGGCCAGCAGTTCGTCCCCGGCGAACTCTACCGCTATGTGGACTCATCGTTTAGCGGTAAGCCAAAGGCGACTGCGGCTGTCGCGGATCTGCAAACGAACAGCGACGCCTTCGGCTTGCCGTTGAACGAACAGTTCAGACTATCCGTCAACGGAGATCGCATCGAAGCTCCGCTTGAGAAAGGCTTCGCGTGCATCGACCGCCAATGGAAAGCCGGTGATCGCGTACAGTTGACGCTACCCATGCCCGTTCGCATCAGCGAGTGCCACCCGGCCGTGAAGGCCAATCAGAATCGAATCGCGCTGACGCGAGGTCCCTTCGTACTCTGCGCCGAAGGAGTGGATAACGGTGGCGCGACGCAGCGTTTCTTCTTCGCAGAACAGCCGGAAGTCGCAGACGCAGAAGTCTCCACAAAGACGATCGACTCAGGATCGTTTCTGCAAGTGCGAATTGGCGCGCAGGCGGTTACGGCGGACAAGTCCGTTGAGAACTCACCGCTAATTCTTACGCCGTACTATGCGTGGAACAACCGCGGGGTCAGTTCGATGACCGTCTGGTTCCCGCGTGACCCCAAGCTGGCCGTGTTCGATCCCCATTTGTTGCCCAAGGACAGTATGTGACCGACCGTTACGACACGAGGGCGAATCAATACAACGTCGTGCACCCCGCCGCACCGATCCAGTGCGACGCGATCCGTGTGCGGATGACGCCGAAGGAAAATGCCTGCGTTGGAATCCTCGAAATGATGGCGGAGTTCGAGAAGGAATGAGGACAAGGCAGTCTGACAGTATCACAATCCATCAAACGGGGTTCATGTTGATGTTGCGTTGTTACTTTGAATCCGCGATCAGTGTGCTGTTCTGTTTGTGTCTCGATGGCTGCTATCCTCAAGGCCGCCGTTAAAGGCTACGTGACGGCTCATTTCGGCAAGGGAATGGGGTCCGGCCGATGGACCACGCGGGATACGACGTCACCGACGAACTTGGCAAGGGGCCGAATGGGAATGGCCACGATTCGTAAATCGACGTAAAACGAAAGGTCCCGATTCCGAACGACAATCCGAGCGAATCGTCGATCTGACGCGGCGATCTGTTGAGTTCATGCGAAAACACGTCGAGACGCCTCTGTAACCGAACACGCAGGTAACAGCTTGCGAGCGAAATCTGCCATCGGTCGAAGCTCGCAATGAACCGCGATGATTTCCCTTCATCGTATCGATTGTCCAATCGGTTCGCCTCGTTCGTTGCCGGCGATCAGCATCGAAACATGGCGCGGAGCTCGGAACGGCCAAGGTCCAGCCACGTGGAAAATGGATTCCTCTATCGCGACAAACGAGTCACCGATGTTTCAGGACAAGCCCACTTCGTTTCGATCCAGAACCCGGTCACTCCGATCACCCAATCAGGTTTGAGAGAGAGCCTTCCTGCAATTCACTTGCGGCGAACGAACCAACTGACTCCGCCGACAAGCACAACGACAAACCCCAAAACGAGAATTAGGATCTCAGATTCGCCCATCTGTGTATCTCCTTGTTGACGATGCAAGATGCCTACAATTGTCTCCTCGGCCAAGCACTTCATATTCTACGGCAAGATGCGAGGCCGCCAACGGACAGAGCCTCGTTCTCATTCGTTTTGTCGATCCACAAGTCGTAGTTGGGCACGACGGACGGAAAAATGATCGTTGCCGGAAAAAACGAGATGAATGGTGCGGCCATCCGCGCTGATCCACTTCGTCGGAATGCTGGAGGACTCGCCGGGCCCCACATCCCATGACTCCGTAAAGAACACCGTCGTCCACGGACCCCAAGGTTGTGGTGCATCGTAAATCCCGAATCCGCCCGCAAAGCGAGTGTCATCTCCGGGAATGGTCTGACACCAAAGGTAGCGATTCAATGGAGCGTTGTAACTGATTCCCGATCGGTAACATCGACCAGGGTGTGTGAAGACGGCAGCACGATGGCCGATGCGTTGGGTCCAGGTTGGCAAACCCCTCTTGTCCAACCCCGCAAAAAACTCATAGGCTTCACGCCGGCGAATACGATCTTGAGAAACACGGGCCAAGACCATTCGATCGGCAGGTTCGTAGGCGCTGTTGCTGTCATGTGAGTAGAGGTAAACGAACTTGTCGCGCGCGCCGGCGTAATCTTTTCCGTAATTCAATAACGTCGGGCAACCGAAACTCTCATCGAACTTCCAGTCGCTCCAGGTCCAGGAGTTTCCATGATCGGTCGACCAGGCCAACTGCGAGTTGTCCGCATTGCGCGCCCACAAATAGAGCGTCCCGTCGACCATCAATAGTCCACTGGCTTTCTTTCCTTTCGCCCCGTCGCCCAATGTCTCCAATGACGGCGAGCGGAGATTCACAGCGGAGAAATTGTCGGCGGCACCACGAATGCGACACAAACCCATGCTTAACTTGACATCGATCAGCGGCTCAAAACCTTTGCCGTCGCCGTAGGCGGTGTAGAGGTTGTCATCGTTTCCCCAAGTTATCGGCCAGTTGTCACTACCGCGAGCTTTGCGGACGATGCTCGATGTCGGCGCCCAATTCACGCTGGCAATCACAGGGCTCGCCGGGTAGGGAGACGTCGTCGTTTTGATCGAGTTTGAACTGCGCGAGTCTCCCGAACTCGCTTTGCGTTCCAGCAAATCGTCCGTCACTGCCGCGACAATTGGCCCCAAAAACGGCTGCAGCACTTGGTAGTGATCACCGCCGGAGCGTTTCCAGGACTTGCCTGCTCGCGCGACCACCAAATCAAGGCTGGGGATCACCACGATCAAGCTGTCGTACAAGCCCCACGACCAAAACGCGTCCTTTGGCACATCTTTCAAAGTTCCGTCCGCGTTATTCCACCACAACAGTCCGTAGTGATCCGAGGCATTGCCGTAGTTCTTCTCGTCGACTTCCGGTACGCCGACGACGACCGGCACCGTCATTCCTGCTTGCTTGACAAATCCCTCGGGAAGGATTCGTTTCCCGTTCCACATGCCGCCGCGTAAGTACAGCAATCCCACTCGGGCCATCGCATCTACATTAGCGCTGATGCCCGAGCCGAACTCCCGCCGCGTGATGCCGTCGATCTGTTTGTCGCGATAGCTGTTGTTTCGCCAGACGAGATCACTGCGCCGGATCCCAATCGGTGTGAACACTCGATCGAACATCAGCTTGTCGACGTCCTGCTGGTAAGCAAGCGTCACGACATTCGGCCAACCAGTTTGGGCCGCCGTCGCTGTAAGCCCACTTCGTCCCCGGCTCGAACATCAGTTTCCCGTATCCGCCCGGTTTCTCGAAGCCTGCCGTTTGCGTCGCCAGGTGCAGAATTGTGATCTTATCGAGCCAGAGAGTCTCCGCGTTGCTTTCGGGTGGAACGCCGAATGCCGGATGATGCTGGGATGCTTTGTCGGCTAGCGTGATCTTGCCATCGAGCATCGCCACGCCCAGTGCAGTCGCGCCGAACGATTTGGTCGTCGACTTCAAGTCGTAGCGCTGCTTCATGTCACCCCACGACATCACCAACTTCCCGCCGCGAGTGATCAATCCGGAACCGCCCCCGGACAGGGCGTAATCGCGAGCCTTTGCTAATTGATCTGGATCGAGTCCCGCATCAGCCGGTTCGATCGACGTCCATTTGGCCAGCGGCCACACCTCAGCAGCACCAAATGCGATCGGGAATCACAGCGATGGACAGCATGATCAACGCGACGACCATCGTCGCTCGAGGAACGCTGGCATTCACTGGTGGCACATGTCGGTAGCTCGGACGTGTGTGGCCAATTTCCATCAGAGAATTTCCTTGGTTTCGCAACACGTTCTCAGAAGTCAATCAACGATTTTGGGGGAATGGCAACGCGCAAGGCATTCAGCACGGCGACGACGTCGATCACTTCCTGCGTCACCGCGCCGGCGACCGGGGGCAGATAGCCGGCCGCAGCGATCAACATGCCGACAATACTCAACGCCATTCCACCCACGGCGCTTTGCAACGCGATCTTGCGCATCCGCCGACTGATGTGCATGAACTCGTCGACCTTCGCCAGCGAGCTGTCCATGATGACGACTCCGGCGGCTTCGCTGGTCACATCGCTGTTCTGACCGAAGGCGATTCCGACGGTCGCGGCCATCAAGGCCGGTGCGTCGTTGATGCCGTCTCCCACAAACATCGTCTTCACGCGAGCCGTTTCGCGACTGACGAAATCCAGCTTGTCCTCGGGACTCTGGCCGCCGTAGTACTCCGAGATGCCGACCAAGTCTGCCAAATACGCAACTTCCGATTCGCGATCGCCCGAGAGCAACACGACACGCTCAATGCCGTGACGCCGTCCCAAGTGATTGACAAACAATGCGCCTTCTTGACGCGGTGCATCCCTCAGCCGGTAAGTCGCCGCGTATTCTCCGTCGATCAGAATCACACATTCCAAACCACCGGTCTGAGTCTGGCAATGCATCGGCAGTCTCGGGATGCTGCGGCGACGAACTTCTGTCGACTGGTGACGCGAATTTCTTTGCCCGCCACGATTCCACGCAGGCCTTCACCCGGGCGCTCGCTCATCTGACTGGATTCTTGGAGCACAACGTTCTCGCTTCGCCCCGCAGCAACGATCGCTTCGGCCAGCGGATGTTTCGAGTACTGTTCGAGACTGGCGACCAACGAGAGCACGTCATGTGGATCGTAAGCGGCAGTGCAAAGTCTGCTCGGTCAGTTGAGGCTTTCCGTAGGTGAGCGTTCCCGTCTTGTCGAAGATGATGGTCTTGCAGGTATCGACTTGCTCAAGGACCGCAGGATCGCGCACGATGATGGCACGGCGGGCGGCGAGCGAGATCGAACCGATGATGGCCACGGGAATCGCGATCAAGAGTGGGCATGGCGTGGCGACGACCATGACGGCCAGAAAACGCACCGGGTCACCGGAAACAACCCACGCCGCCACGCCCAGCGCCACCGCCAGCGGCGTGTAGAACGCACCCAGTTGATCGCCCAGTCGTCGAATCCTCGGTCGATGCTGCTGCGATGACTGCATGACTTGCATGATCTTGGCGTAGCGCGAATCGACAGCCAGTTTGTCGGCGCGAATCGTCAGTGCCGAATCGCCGTTGATGGAACCAGACAAGACCGCCGAGCCAGGCGTCTTGGACATCATGTAGGGTTCGCCGGTCAAGTAGGACTCGTCCATCACACCGTGACCTTCGATCACCGTGCCGTCGATCGGACAAATGTCATGCGGCAGGACCAACAGCACATCGCCAATCTTGCACGTCCTCCAATGCGATGTCCTCCAGCGTCGATTCGTGTTTGCGATGTGCCACCGAGGGCATGCGTTTCGCCAAAGCCTGCAGGACCGACGATGCACTGCGAACCGCGTAAGCTTCCAATGCCTCGCCTCCAGACAGCATCAACACGACCAGCGTGCCCGCCAGGTACTCGCCCAAGACGACCGAAGTCACGATCGAAATGCCGGCCAACAAGTCCGACCCGAACTCGCGGCGGCACAACTTCAGGAGCAAGTCCCACACCAACGGTACGCCACCGAGCACCAACGCCGCCAGCAGCGGAATGTCGTAGAGCCAGGCATCCGTATTCACCACAAACCGCAGCACGAGATGGCCGACAATCGCGACAATCGCTAACAGGGCAATCGCCCCTTGTTTTCGACTTACGACTGTTTCACTCTGAGCAGCTTGCGTGTTTGGCATCAAATGGCTTGCGCTGGATAGGGAGGAAATCGACGATTGCGCTACTGAGCCAATCGTGGTGTGCCTGCGACGTCGATCGTGATCACGGTGGCAACGGAATCGAGACTTCTGGGCGGCACATGGATTGTCCATTGGTCGTCGGCTATATCAACATCCAACTCGACTTCGGGTTCCGCCAGTAGAGAAACGCGTCGCGGTTGGTTTGCCAACGCGGGCATTGTGAGCTTGCCGTCGCTGGGCCAATCGAAAACGTGCAGGTATACCGTTCCCTCTTTCCGAGTCACGCGCCCCCAGGCGGGTAAAAACAACGCAGCTTGGGTGCCGTGGATGGCTTCTCCGTTAACGCTCATCCATTTTCCGATTCCACGCAACCGCTCAACGCTTGCTAATGGAAACGTTCCGTCAGCTTTCGGACCAATGTTGAGTAAGTAGTTGCCGCCCTTGCTGGCGATGTCGATCAGGTTGCGAATGAGTGTCTCGGTACTCTTCCAGTGATGGTCATCTTTCCTGAAACCCCATGTATCGTTCATTGTCATGCAGGATTCCCAATCGATTTCGACGCCGGTTGCCGGGATCTCCTGTTCAGGTGTCCCGAAGTCTCCGGCGAACGAACCTTCTTTAGAAAATCCTGCCATCCCTTTTCGACCCGCCCCGAGTCGATTGTTGACGATCAGATTCGGATTCATCTCAAGCATCCAATCGTAAAGCTCACGTCCGTCTTCGTCGGTCCACCAATCCGGCCACTCACCATCGAACCACAGCACATGAGTGTTGAGATGCTCGATCAACACTTGCAAATGTCTTTTCATATAGTCGACGTATTCTGCCTTCTTGCCCTCAATCATCTGTGTCGGATTCCAGACCGGACGTCCAGCGACGACCTTGGCGGGTGCTTGCGACGAATGATGCCAATCCATGATCGAGTAGTAGGTGCAGAATTTGACGCCGTGACGATCGCAGGCATCCCTCAGTGATTGAAGAATGTCCTTTCCATAGGGTGAAGCATCCACGACGTCATAGTCACCCGCGCCGTCAAATAGCGAAAAGCCATCGTGATGCTTTGACGTGATGACGATGTATTTCATTCCCGCGTACTTTGCCATGCGAACCCAAGCATCGGCATCGAAATGCTTCGGATTGAACTGCGACGCAAGCACTTCATATTTATCTCGCGGGATCATCCCTTTGCTCATGATCCATTCGCCAATGCCTTGCACCGGCTTTCCCTCGTATTCGCCTGCGGGAATCGCGTACAAACCCCAGTGGATGAACATTCCAAATCGATCATGCCGCCACCAGTCCATTTTCGATGCCTGGGCCGACGGGGAACCCTCTTGCGCCGAAACGGGCATGGCAGCCAATACGGCCAGCGATAGGGTAAGTGAAACGAAGCTCGGCTGAAGTAACATTCGGTTCATAACAGATGTCTCTCGTCGAATAGAGGTCTTAAGATATTGATAAAGATGTCCGCAGGGGCTGGTGCGGTCCAGGGGGAGTTATATTCGCGGGTGGCCGCGGTCGAGCGTCAGCCACCCACTCATTGTCGAACGGCTAATCAGACCACGGAGAGCAGGAACTCGAATGGAGAAGCAGATCTTGAGCGAAAAGAAGACCGCATTTGCCGTTGCCGCCCATCCCGACGACATTGAATTCAACATGAGCGGTACGCTCTCGCTGCTGGCCCAGGCCGGGTTCGAGCCGCACATGATGAACCTGTCCCGCAGCAACCTCGACAGCAACGAGTTGTCTGAACCGGAAATCACTCAGATTCGCCGACAGGAGGCGGAACGGTCGGCCGCTGTGATTGGTGCCGTCTACCACCCGCCGATCGCCGATGATTTGCTGATTCTGTATGAAGAACGCTTGTTAAGGCAGATGGTCGCGGTGGTGCGAAAGATACGCCCGACGATCGTCCTGTTGCCATCGCTGAACGATTACATGGAAGACCACACGAACACCGCCAGGCTTGTGGTGACCGCTTGCTTCAGTCAGGGGATGCGGCATTTTCGCAGTATCCCGCCACAAGTAGCATCCGACCGGGACGTTTATCTCTATCACGCGCAGCCTCACATGAACCGGGATGGAATGCGCGAGCTCGTCGTTCCGTCTCTATTCGTCAACGTGACCGGTGAAATGGGCACGAAGCTTGCGATGCTTGGTTGCCACGAGAGTCAGCGACAATGGCTCGGCGAAACCCAGGGGTTGGACGATTATCTGGAAAGCATGCGACGCAACGGCGCCGAGGTAGCTCAAATGTCAGGCCGACCGGATGTGGGGTACGCCGAGGGCTTTCGTCAGCATAGCCATGTCGGTTTCTCCACAACCGACCGCGACCTCCTGGCAGAGGTGCTTGGTGATCAGGTCGTGTACCGTCGCGATCAGATGTGAATCCAGCAATGACATGCCGCTACGACCTAATAGTAGTCATTGACGAGCTGCGCGTTTCCGGTGCCGCCCAAAAGCAGATTGGGGCAGTCGCAGATCACGCAGTGATCAATCAAGGTCTTGAGCCCAGCAATTCCTGCTTTGACCGAGCTTGCCACAGGAAAGTCGCCCCCGTAAATGGACAAGGTCTTCAGGTCCCGCTGCTTGACCTCCTTCGCGATCGTCGCGACCTCGTCCGGGCTCGATTCCACGGTGATCATGACCCAGCTCTTGCCCTTGGCGGTCATCAGTCCGGCGTAACGAAATCCTGCCTCGGCGATGCCGTCGAGTGCCACGCGATAGTCGTGTTTATCCCAAGGAAGCGTGTAACAGCCGAGGCTGTAGGACTCGTCCGTGGTTTCGTTGGCTGCGAGCGGGGTGGCAAGGGTCCACAGTCCCACTGCCGCACCAGTGCGGAAGAATTCTCGTCGTGAAGAGTTGGTTTCTGGTTGATTCATGTCAAGTTCTCTGACGAGTGCTTCATCCCAATCAAGTACCGATCGAGCAACATCGTTTAACGGCAAGCCGCAGGCGACTGCGATCGCCCTGAGCAGTCGCCTGCGGCTTGCCGTTAAACGAAAGTCACAGGCGACTGCGATCAACCCGGCAGAATCTGTCGCTTTTCTGGATCATAGATCACACGTTTTCCCGAGTCGTACGATTGCACCGCCATCAAAGTGGCCACACCGTGGTGGTAGCCATCCTCGATAGACGCGTGGGGCGTGCGCCGCGACCGCAGGCACTGCAGCCAATTCGTCCAGTGATCGGGAAGCTCCACCGGTTCCACCGCTTTTTTGCCGGGGATAATGCCCTCGTTCTTGCTTCCACCTTCCGGGGAGATATAGGGAGCCTTCCAGTTGGTCATGTCCATGAGTCCCTGGTCGCCGAGAATACGGAAGGTGTTGTCCGCGCTGCTGCCGAAGTTGGTTGAATAGGAGACCATGAAGCCTTCCGGATAGTCCCACAGGGCCTGTACCTGATCCGGGCAGGTGAAGCGGTGTTCGTCACGCCAGGTATAGACACCTCCCAGGCAGGTGCAACTCGTGGGGAAGGTGGCACCAGTGATGTATTGGACCAGATCCAGGAAGTGACTGCCCAGTCCGGGAACCGGTCCGTCGGAGAAGTCACGGTATCCGTACCAACCGGAATAGGCCACCGGATCAAAGGGGCGATCCGGCAGGTGCATGAGGAATTCCTGCCAGTCCACATCCTGCTGCTGTACATCGCGAAGATAGTTGTACCAATAAGGCTTGGCCGAGTTGCGACGCTGTTCGATGCGGGCGACCTTACCGAGGATGCCCGTTTGATAGAGTTCGCGGCAACCGGCGAAACTCGGAAAGCTACGGAGTTGCGTACCGATCTGGCATACAATCCCGGCCTTCTTGACGGCGTCATAGGCCCGATTCAGGCGGGAGAGATCCATGGCCATCGGCTTTTCGCAGTAGACGTCCTTACCGGCCTCGGCGGCAGCCTGTAGGTGTGTGGTGTGTTGATGATCACAGGACACGATCATCACGGCATCGACATCCTTGAGCGCCAGCAGATCTCGATAGGAGGTGAACTGCCGGGCCTTGCGTCCATATTGATCTTGAGCAAGCATCCCGGCCTTCTCTCGCTGCGGACCCCAAGGATCGGCCAGCGCCGTGACTTCAAGATTCTCTGAAGGTGCCAGATCATGCAGGGTCTTCATGTGCACATTGATACCACGATCACCGCAGCCAATGATGCCGATGGAAATACGATCATTGGCGCCCGGCACGCGTGCATAGGACGCGGCTGAAAGGGCAGTCATTCCTATTCCGGTAGCTGTTCCTTGCAGGAATTGACGGCGGGAAAGCGTGGCGTTCATGTTCGAATTTCCTTGCTTACAGTTGAGTGTTTTCGAGTTCAAAACAACCTTTTACTGGCAAACTCGTTGGACATGCGCCAGTCTCAATCAGCCGAAATGCGATAGCGTGCGGTACTTGGTGCATTCGTCGGTAAGAACCGCAGGCTATCGCCAGAGCGGCTGATTTGATTGCAGCCCGCCTGCTTTCAATCCAAGGCCAGACGGAGTCCTCGCGGAGCACCTAAACGGGACGCTCTCTATCGCCCGGCGGCTGATCCCCTTGCCTACGGAGAAAGCCCCACACGAAACCGCGATGGACCTACAAGCGGTATGATCTCCGTGTAAAACGCTCCTGGCAACATGTCACTTTTGTACGTCGTGGTCGATTTTGCGTTATCCCTTGGACTAAACATGCGTGCCGTACTTCTTGCGATTGTCGCTCAGCTATCCGCTGTTTATGCAACCGAACCAGAAATTGTGCGACGTTGGCATGGTCGCCCGCGATGTCGTGGCCGTGACGGTGCACGAGGGGGCCGTCTCGCTGGGAGAACTGATCCCTTACAACGCGGAGCCGAATGACGAGCTGAAGGTGGAGAGTCTCCAAAGGACATCGGTTCGACGTGATGGTCGTGAGATCGGCACGCTGGTGGGGCCGAAAGATCGGCAAATGGTTCGCACTCCCGATCGTTTCACGGGGACGCGAGTGGACCGCAAGCGACTGGTCGCGGCGACTGCCTGGTCCATTCCCGGTGGGCCCAAGATTAAGTCGGCATCGTTCAAGAACCGTGTGTTGGATGCTGCCAATGTGGAGGGGGGCGATTGGAAGGCGGCGTACGAGTATGTCGTGTTTCCTGAAGCTCGACGAGCCGTTGGCTGAGGGACAGCACACGATTGAGCATGAAGGTTTGAAGCCGTTTCTGTTTCAGTGGTCGGCGCGTCGAACGCTCAGCCCGGCAATCCATGTTTCGGCCGTCGGTTTCCGCCCAGGCGATCCCGGCAAGCGAGCAACGCTCACCTGCTGGACGGGCGACGGCGGGGCGATTGACTACCTCGACCGACATCCTGGCTTGAAATACCGCGTCGTCGAGCATGAATCTGGGCGCGAGACACTCACCGGCGAGATCGAACTCCGCCAGAAAGCGGAAGACGCCGACGATTACACCGGTATCTGGGGCCGGCCTGATGGCTCGAAGTTCAATCGTTGCGGCGGTCCCGTTTTCTCGATGGATCTCAGCGGACTGACCAAGCCCGGAAACTACCGCGTCGTCGTGGATGGGATTGGTTCGTCCCGACCGTTCCGAGTTGCCGACGATGTCTACAATGAACTCTGGCGACTCGCGTTGCGAGGACTACACGTCCATCGACGTAACGTTGCTGTCGAAGTCGAAAGCGTTGACGGCGAGCGATGGATCCGCCCGGCCGCGGATGACTCGGCCGCCGTTCACAGCGACGCTCGTTACGGCAATGCCACCTTCAAGGCGTTCAACGACGGTGCCACGAAGCGACTCGCGCCAAACACACGTGGCGGTTGGATGGACGCGGGAGACTTTGACTCCAATCATCATCATTACTGGGCATCGCTGCTTCTACTTGACCTCGTCAACCGGCACCCGCGCGTTCTCGCGCGGACGACGTTGGCATATCCGATTCCGGAAACGGGCGTCCGGATCTGCTGGATGAAGGCTTGTGGATGATCGACTCGTATCGCGCGATGCAAGCCGACGACGGATCGGTCCCGTCCGGTATCGAGTACGCCGAGCATCCGCGGCAGGGCGAACCGAGCCAGCTCAATTCGCTGCCCATCTACCGGCTCGCTCCCTCGCCTCTGGCAAACTATCGTCATGCGGCTGCCACGGCGCGAGCGGCACGCGTGTTGCGAAATGGCGAGTTCCAGACCGATGACTCTTGGAACGACTATCTCAACTCGGCGGTGTCTGCCTTCCAGTGGGCAGAGGCCCATCGCGCAGAGCCGGCCCCCGACCCGCCCTCGACTGTCGAAGAAGCTCGGCTCCTTGCCGCCTGCGAACTACTGCTGGCGGGCCGCGAAGATGTCGGGGCAGTGTGGATCGAGCACGTGGATGTACTTGTCAACAAGCCATGGGCCGTCGCACCAGCGGAAGTCGCCGAGGCAATCGTTGCCCATCTCCAAGCTGATCCCGAATCATTGACCCAAACGCAACGGCATGCGCTGTCGACTATTTTGTACCAGACCGTGACGATGTCCTATTTGGACGGCTCCACTCGACGTTCTGGTTTTGGCGTGCTCAAGAACGGATGGGCGCCGTTCGGCTATGGAATCGGCGGCTGCCCGTGCCGAGGATCATCATGTTGTCCTGTTTCCGGAAGTCGTACCGAGGGACGACCCATTCCCGCCACATATCAAACCTGACCGGCAGGAATACGTGGCTGCCGGAGTGACCGGATTGGCATTCCTGTTGGGGCACCACCCCACCAACCGGCCGTTGGTGACCGGATTGGAAAGGCTGCCGGGAGTCGACGATTCGTGGCGCAGCGTGCGTAACATTCTGCACCTTGATAGTCGCTATGCGAGCCACCGTGCACCCGTTGGTATCACCGTTTACGGCAGCGTACGGCCGGTCCGCGACGGAGCCTCCTGGCCGATCGAGTGGCCGCTGAAAGGTGACCAGACAGTTCATCCTCAGTACGAACTGTGGCCGGAGTATGAAAACCTACACGAGTTTCCGCTGTGGGGCGCGATGATGGAGTACACGATCTGGCAGTCGATTGCACCCACGATTTGGTTTGCGGCAGAATTGCACGCGCGCGGGCGATGAGTCGAATGCGATTGTCGTCGGCCCAAGTGAAACGGTGACCTATTCACGCATGTCCAGGGGTGCCGTCAGGGTGTCACCAGAGGCCAGGCGTGACCATTCGCACGCTGAACGCCAATGCACTGGGTCACTCGTCGCGTCGAATTAGACGGCGAAACGACTCGAATTGGCAATTCGCGTCGTCGTACAACGTGTTTTGAAATCGTCAGCGATGCGTCTTGTAAGCCGACGGCGCTAGCCGGGGGCCTCCTTTCCTCGACGTTTGACGCCTCCACGCCCGAGGCTAGCGCCTACGGCTCACAGTTCAAAACACGTACTTCAAGAAATTTGAGATGCGCGCGCAACAGCAATTGCTTGGCAGGCTCTGATCTAAGCGGAAAGTAAGATGGAAGGTGAGAGTCATGCGAGTTCACCCGTCAAAGCCCTGCAATCCTTGTTGGTACATAAAATGCTGCCAGTACATGATGCGAAAGAGGATACGTGTGAGTTTGGCTTTCGCAGGTCGGCTGGGTATCCGTCCAGTCGGGCAGGCATGGCGAGAGCATCTTCACCACCCCGTTGCCAGAACCAGTGATTCTCATGACGCCGGTTCCCCTAACCTGTGAATTCAAAGGAGACTGACCATGAGCCTTTTCTCAAGAGTGTCGGACATCATCAATGCCAACGTCAGCGACATGCTGGATCGGGCGGAAGACCCTGAAAAAATGGTCAAAATGTTGATCTTCGAAATGGAAGAACAGATCGCCATCGCGACGGGAAGGAGTTGCCAAAGCAATCGCCGGCGAGAAGAAGCTGGAGGCGAACCTGCATAAGAATCGCGGCATGGCAGACGAGTGGCATGCGAAAGCCGAAGCGGCAGTTGCGCGGGACGATGAAGAATTGGCTCGTAAGTGCCTGGCTCGCAAGAAGGAACATGAGCAGATCGCCAGCAGCCTGCAGCCTCAATGGGAAGTTGCACGCAAGACAAGCGATGCCCTCAAGTCGGATCTGCGTCGAATCGAGGAGAAACTGGATGAGGCGATTCGCCGTCGCGATAGTCTGATCGCAAGGCAGATGGCGGCAGAGGCTCGTCGCGAGGTCCAAGGCGTTGCCCCGACCATGAATCGAGTTCAGCGAAACTTTGACAAGTTCGATCGAATGGAACGAAAGATCGAAGGAATGGAAGCAGAGGCGGCGGCCTATACGGAGCTTTCCGATCTGTCGACCGACCTGGATCGAGAAGTCGAGCGGGCCCAGAGGGATGCGGAAGTGGAAATGGAACTCGCTGCGCTCAAGCAGCAAGCGAAAGCGAATCCCAGCTAGGTGCAGAGTCCAGCCTCGGAGCGGTCGGCCTACCGTCGCCGAGTCTCTCCGAGATTTGACGGTCTCGGAGTGGCCAATCTGCCTGTGCGTGTGTGCTCAGCACCGAGTTCCAACATGAGCTTGCCTTCCCATGAACGCTGCCGACCTCATTTGCCCGCACTGCGGCCGCAAGAATTCCTTCTATCGGTTTTGGTGCGAAAGCTGCCAAGCGACTCTGGCACAGCCTGGGCGTTCTATCTTGTCCGATGCTTCGGCACCAGCGGAGCTTGAAAGGAAGCAACTCTACGGGCGAGTCCTGGTCGACCTGAATGAACTGGTGCAATCGCACGAAGTTTCTCAAGAAGACTCAGCAGCGATTAGGTCTTTCTATCGGACGCAACTTGGCCAGATTGAGGAGCGGGAAGCGAAGCTTGCCAAGGCTCTGTCCATCGACAATCTGATACGGGCCGTAAGAAACTCGGCTCAGGAAGGGCATTTCCAGCAAGCAATTCAAACCTTGCGGGCGGGCGCTCAGGAACACCCTGGAGCCTTCCCCTTCGAGCAGATGGTGGAGGAGCTTGACAGGAAGGACACCCAAGAGCGAGCTGCGCGTGAAACGCGTGAAGCGAAAGACCTTCTCTCGCAATCAAGGACATCCCTGCTGCTGGGCCGCTTCGACGAAGCCCAGCAAAAACTCTCGCGAGCGAGCGAACTCGATCCCAGCAATGAAGCCGTGCGGGTCGCTTTGGCGGAGATCCATGCGAAGATTTCCGAGGCAAACTCGGCGGCCGCGATGACGCCGACGCAGGTCGGCGATCCTGTCGAAGACGAAGTCGTGACGGCCAGGCTGGTCGAACCGGACGACGGACCGGGCACGGAGTCGGATTCCAAGCCGGTCGAGGCAGAAGCAGTGAAACCAGACGTTGTACTCCAACCGTTTGCCGCTGCCGATGCTGCAAAAATTCCGTCATCTCTTCAATCGCCTGCCTCCGAGACGACACCGCCCCCGCCTGCAGTTCGGTTGAATTCATCCGCCAGACGAAGCTTCGAGGAAGTCGAGGACGAAGTTCCCAACCCAACACAACGTTTGATCGATGCGGCGTCACGATGGTCGACGGTGCTCAAACCGTTTCTGGTCGACAACGTCGGCTGGTTTGTCGGCGCGTTTCTTGTGATTGCCGGATTCGTCGTCTTGATCGTTTCGTTCTGGGGAAACATCGAACAGAATCGAATCCTAATGCACTCCCTCGTCTTCTTCTCGCTAGCCGCGACAACTGGAATCTTTTTCGCGATGGCTTACTTCATGCGGTTGAAGTACCCACAGCTGGAGAGCTCCAGCAACGTGCTTCTGGTGATCGTCTCGCTGTTGATTCCATTGGTGTTTGCAGCTGCCGTGTTGACGACCCTGGTGCCGGGCGCTCCGGCCGACGCGATCATTCAAGCGAGCATGGGGTAAGTGATGAATGTACTCGCAATCGTCGTCGGGCTCGTGTTTGGTGTGCTGTCCGCAGCCATGTGCTACGGCGTATCGATGATCACGTCGGGCCTGTTTGCAAGACCGTTCTATCGGCTCTACTCGCGGGTCTTGATTGGCATCTGCTGCGTGATGCTGCTAGCGCCCGCTTTGCGCTGGCTCGCCGCGTCGAGTCCGATGATGGGGGCCATCGGTCTATCGATTGCACAGTACCTAGCCGTCGCCGTATTGGGTTATGGCGTCTATCGATTCAATCGAGACTACATGCAGCGAGTGTTCCTGCAGCGAAAAACAACGGCTTACTTCGTCTTCGGAACTCTGGCGTACGCGACCGTTGTGACCTTAGCGTTCCTGCACGTGGCCGTCGGCGGCACTCCGTCTTGGGCGGGGCACGGCCACGGCTACATCACCGCGGGACACTACGGGCCGCTGCTCGTCTTGCTGGCCGTGATGGTTTTCGACACGGACACATGCTTGAAATCCATCGGTGGTGATACGCGTCGCTTCAGCCGATTCACGTTCGTTGGCTATGCGATTTCCTTTCTAGGCGTTTCAGTATCGACCGTACCGTTTGTTGCAGAGGCTTTTCATCGACTGAGCAGCGTGGCGGTTGATTCCCCGTGGATTCAAAGCCTCAGTTCCGCCGAGGCGCTGCTGATCGCAATCTGTTTGTATGGGTGGCTCGTTTGGCGGTACGAATCGATTCCACCGCTGTTCTTGCTGCTGCTCGCCATCATTGCCGAATATCACGTCCTGGTCACGCAGTGGTTGCTGAGGGCTTACGGACCGGAATGTTGGGGGCTGGCTTCGTTGCCGCTTTTCGCCGGGATCGCGCTGCTCGACCACTATTTTGGCAACTGGGACGAGCGAAAGCAGCATGCCAGAGAGCGACATTGGATTGCTGATGACGAAACGGTCAACGCGCTTCGATTCGCCACGCCACTGCGAATCGTCCAGTGGGGGCTCGCGGCCGTTCTGTTCGGTGTCACCGGTTGGACCCGCTTCTACCCAGGGGATATCTCACCAAGCTGGCTTGGCGTCACGTTTGCAATTTACAGCGGATTCTTTCTGCTGATGTCGTTTGCCAGACAGCAACCTTCGCTGATTTATCTTGCCGGCGGTCTGGCGGGACTCGCCGCTTCATTTGGGCTGGCGCCTCCTGCTGGTCCAGTTTCGACGGTCGTCTTGGCAGGTGTTGGTGTGGTCGCTGGCGTCCTCGCCTGCTTGGGCGAGCGGCGAGGCCTGAAACTCTCCTGGCGGACACCGCTGACCGATATTTCCATGCTCTCTGCCGTGCTGGTCATTGGCCTGGTGTTTTCACGCCACATCATCGGCAGTGATCCGTATCGCTTTCATGCCGTTGGGCTCTTGGACGGCTTAGCCTTGGCCGGATCGATGTTGGCCTGCGTTGCCTGCGGCTTGCAGTATCGATCCCAGTTGCCGGTCTTCGGTGTGTTGCTGGCCGCAGTCACCATGATCCCGATGTGGAGTGCCGGCCTTGGATTGCTGGCGATGATTACTGCCACTCTGATCGATCGTTGGATTCCAAAGGATCGAAGTCTGTTGGTAGACGATCGGGTTCGACTGTTCGGTCGATTCTCGCTTGCGTTTCCTGACGTGTTGCCTGGCCTGTTGTCGCGGCCGCTTTCGCTCGGTGGAATCCCGCTGGCGTTGCTTGGCCTGACGATCTCTGTCTTGCATGTTGTCCAGGGCGACTTTTCGACCACCGCGTTGGTGGGCGCGGCAATCGCAGCCCTGGCACTACTGTTGCTGACGCGAAATTATCGCGAACCCTGGCTATACATTACCAGCATTCTGGCGAGCTACTTTGCCATCCACGCGATTGCCCAAGGACGCTGGTTCGTCGGTTGGCCTGCCGGTGCCACGTATGCAGGCCATTTGACCATCACGTCGACGATCTCTTTGGTCGGCTGGCTCGCGGCGAGCGGTTATGCCTGGTGGTGTACCACGCTGCTACGACGCTGTGCGGAGGACAAAGAGCCCTCGGTTCGCTTGAATCGCTCCTACTACAGCGGTTGGCTGTTCCACGTCACCGCGATCATCGCCCTGATTCCGCTGGCGGCCAACTGGCTTGTCTGGTTGCGAACTGACTTGCCAATCTGGTCGATGTGTTCGGCTTCGCTGGTGGCGATCCTGTTTGCATTGGCTGCGTCGGTGTATCGATCTCGGATTGGATCTTACTTGTCTTTGACCGCGCTGACCCTTGCTGTCTTCAGTGGTTTCGAATGGCTGGACTTACCTTCCCTACAGCATTCGACCATCCTCGCTGGACTGAGTTTTCTTGCCGCGATGGCGTCTTGTTTGTCTCACGAAAAGTTGCCCAGCGAAGCATCGTCTGACCAGCCATCGACGTCGTGGCTGCCCGCTGTACCGGCGCTGACGGCGAAAGGTCTCGGTCTTTGGTTACAACCATTGGCGTTGTATGCGCTAGTTTGCAGTCCGATTGCCGCGTTCTCGGTAATGCACAGCGAATCGACATGGTCGCTGGCCCATATTTGGAGTCGGCCGGCGCCGTTGACTTACGCCTTGGCAAGCATCACGCTGCTGTTGAGTACACGTGCCTTCCGCGTTTCGGCGATCTACGTCGTCAGCATCGCGTTTGCCTACGCTGCCTTTCACTCGGCAGCCCAGTGGGCGGTCACCGCAGGATGGTTTGAAACCGACGCCAACAGCATCCAGCTGTTGGTCGGGGCCATTCTTTCATTGACAAGTTGCCTGATCGCCATCTCGTTGACGTCGTGGATCAATCGACGAATCCCATTGGCGGAAAACGAAAGGCAGTTCGGGCTACGAACGAACCGCGAATTTTACGCCGGGATTCTGCACCATTTCGCATTGCTCGTCGCGGCGTTCTCCCTCGCCACCGTTGCTGGCATGGCTGTATTCGATGCAGGCTACTTTGCCGCGTTTGCGCCGATCCATGCCTTGACTGCAGTGGTACTGACTGCCGGATTCAGCATTTCTGGAATCATCTATCTTTCGCGCTTGCACACCTACGCAGCGTTAGCCTCGATCATCGTTGCGGTGCTTGCCGGGGTTGCGATCTGGGCAAGTCCGCCAGACCTGCTGAGCGGTCAGGCTGTTTCTGCTGCGATCGTAGCGATTGCATTCGGCATTGGGTCGTGGCTACTGATTTCACCAAGCCGAGCCGAGTCGGTCTCTGACGGAGACGATCAGAGCAAAGGCATGAGCTGGCGTTTCAATGAGTGTTGGGAGCATCCGCCGTTGCCATTGGTTTCGCGGGACCGAACTCTGTGGGCCAAACCGCTCGCGCACGCATCTACTGTCGTGGCACTGGCAGCGATTGTGCCGATGGCGATGCTGTGGGGTCGTTCGCCGGCCTGGATCACTTTGTTACCGATGTATCTGGCCTCGGGTACCTGGTTGATTGCAACGTTTACTTACGGGGCAGGCATGCTCGGAGGGTTGGATCGACTTTCCAACCCATCGGTCAAGACCTCGAGCGGATCGAAATCGGATGCAATCGAGCGAGGATTGCTTTATGCAGCGTCCATCCTTGCGTTCGGGCGCGAGCGTTCACGCAACGGCGCAGTTGAACAGCTTGCTGCTGCTGCCAGACCGCGCGGCCATTGCCTGGCACCTGGTCATTGCCGCCGGCTTGTCGTTGATCGGATGGGGTGTGGCGACGGTGATCGCCGTGCAATTGCCAGATACGATCGCGGAGGGAACTGAGGCCTCGTCGAATCGCGAACCACGGGAACTCTATTCCGGGCTGCTCCATTACGTCGTCTTTGCAACAGGGACTTTGGTGCTGCTGATGGCCGTGGCGCTGGGCCTCCCAACAATGAACGCCTTGCTGACGCTGGTAACGTCTTGCGGCATGCTCGCGATCTTCTTTGCGTTGGCCGGCGCAACGTTTCGATCTCAGCTTGGCAGCTACTTGTCGTTGGCATCACTTGGGTGGATGGTCGTGCAAGTGACAGTATTGGTCGAGGACCAATGGGGACCGCCAGTGGCCATGATTGCTGCCGCATGCTCGATGCTCGGATTGGTTCTAATGACGATTGCCGCCATCAATAGCCCAGTCGGAAGTCACCAGGTCGAATCACGTCCATCGCGTAAGTTGCTTCCCACCGCATGGTCTTCGCCACCGCTGCCGCTTCGTGCAGATTTTTGGTCGTCGCTTTGGTTCAACCCGCTTCGCCAGGCTGCCCTGCTGTTCGCGCAAGTTGGTGTCACGATAGTGGTAGCAAACATCGCCTGGACGGGATCGTGGGGCGGTTGGTCCGTACTAGCGCTGGTCACGTTGATCTTTGCAGCGATTTCATGTGCGATCGCCTCGAAGCTCTATGACACGTCTATTTTGACCTACATCGCGGCGGTGCTCTTTGCCGTCGGCGTCTTCCCGTTGTTACCAAGTTTTCAGGAGGGTGATCCAAGGCTGGGCGTCGTGTGGTCGCTGATTGCGGTCGCCTTCTGGATAGTCGGTTATGGAATCGAGAGGCTAAGTGTTGTCGCGTCGGCAGCCGAAACTGACCATCCATCCGATTTCCCGCTAACTCGGATCTACGAGCGGCCTCTCATTCGCTCTTCGGCCGTGCTGGCGATCATTGCAATTTGTCAAAGTCTTTACGCTTGGATTCTGTCATCGGATACGGCTGCCCTGACGCCGCTGCTGATGGCTAGCGCCGCCGGTACGCTATCGCTGCTGCTCAACGCGCGCTCGATGAACGTCTTGCATCGGTTTTCGCTGGGCCGCATGCTTGTCTACCTGGCCTGCCTGGCGATCACAGGTTGTTGTCTGATCGTCGCTTCGACGCGTTGGGGTCTGGAGGCGATCGGTCCCAACGCAGCGGTGACGGCGTTGTTTCTCTCTGCACTCGGCCTCGTGCTGATGGAGTGGGTCCGATGGAGAAGCACCGCGAAGCCTGATGCTGCCGCCGCCATGTTGACCTTCGCCAATCCACTATCGAATTACGGGGCGGCTCTCGCAATGGTTGCGTCGCTGGTGTCGGTAGTGATCGCAATCGGAACCAGTGGTTACGACGGAGGCCAGACGCTGGTCACGAGCATCGCGGGTTGGCTGGACAGTCTTCCAATCGGGCCCGTGTGCGCTCACGTTCTCGATTGCCGCGGTGGTGAGTCTGCTCACGGTCCGAGCATCTCGCGTCGCAATTTGGCTGGACGTGGCAGTGGTGCTGGGCAGTTCCGGCCTGCTGTTATTGGCAAACGACATGATGAGCTGGTCGACTGCCACGTTTACTTTGGTTGTCCTCGTTTGGATGAATGGCCTCGTCGTCATCGCGCGCCTGGTGCGATGGGGAACACATCGCATCGAGTCGTTGTTAGGGCTTACCGACGCCGCCTGCGAGCGATCGTTTTTCCGATGGCCGGCGGTGGTCGCGACTGGTTGCTTGATGCTCCAAACAGTCTATCTCCTACTGATTTTGCTGGGAGAGGCCCAAATGGATCCCGGTTGGAGCTGGCTGCTGAATGGACTTCTTTGTGGCTTTCTGTTCTTCCATATCATGTACCTGCGACCAAAGGCGACACTGCTGCATCTACTGGTTGCAAGTACCGTGGTGGGCATTTTTGGAGCCTGTTTGGCTCGTGGCTGGGACATCACACCGGACGTTGCTTTGTCGGTCATGGGATTCGTTTGGGGGATGGTTGCGATTCAATTCAATCGCCCGATTGGCCAGCGAGTCTTGTCGTTTACTTCGACTGCCGTTAACCGAGGACGAAGAAGCCGCATCGGCTCGAGCCTTGGTCGGTTGGGCAGCGGGGATGACCGGCCTGGCAGTTGGTATCACGTTACCGATCTCCTGGATCATTCGTCCCGATTTTCCAAATCTTACTTTCACGCTGTTGTTCGCTTCGGTGACCTGCCTGCTGGCTGGCGTAAGGTGGCGGAATGTTTACTCGACGACGATCTCGGCAATCCTCTTGCCTGCATGCCTGGCTGTCACAGCCGCGATGTACCTCGACCCGGGGTTGTTGCAGGACTTTGCTGGCGTGGCAACCGCAGGATTGGCTTTCGCCTATGTGGTGACCGAGTTCGGAGTCCGGTGTCGCACAAAATCGACGAACGCTTTGGATACTTACGCCCACGATGTCAGCAGTTCGTTGATCACGCTCGCGCATCTGTTTGCTTCGATTGCCGTTCTGCTCACAATTGCTTCCATGACGATGCTGAGTCCCTCGCCCGTGTTCGCCATCGCGATGGCGCTTGTTGCCGTCAGTTGGTTGTGGATGGCTTGGGAATCGGGACGAGAGCTACTGGTCTACACATCCGTCGCGGCGGTGTTCACCGCACTGCTCTATCTGTTCACGTCGCTACTCGGCATCACGTTCTCGCGCAGCACCGTCGCCGCGTTCTCCGTGATCGGCTATAGCTTTGTCTTGTATGGCCTCAACATCCTGATCGGACGCGCGGAGAATCCACGAGCCGGTGTATTCATCAACCCGACCTACTTCATGGCGCTCTGCGTCGCCGGTCGTTCTGCTGCTGGTGACACCGCTCGATCAGAAGATTGTTGCCGCGTTCACGTGCCTTGCGGCCGGATCGTTCTACCTGGTTGTTTCGCACCGCACGCATGCTCGTTGGACAATGTACATCGCAGCTGCGCTGTTCAACGTCGCAATCTATCTTTGGATCCCGGAAGCCAAGCAACTGACGGGTCTGGCGCAGCTCTATGTGATTCCAGCCGCCGTTACAGTATTGATTTTTGCCCAGCTGCATCGGAACGACCTGAAACCTGGAGCACTCAATGGAATTCGCTCGGCGGCAGCGGGAGCCATCCTGGCAGTCTCAACCTGCGAGGTATTCATTGCCAAAGATGCGGGACTGATGCAGTTCGTGGTTGTGCTCATGCTCAGCCTGGCGGGGATCGCGACGGGAATTTCGCTGCGAATTCGGCCGTTCGTTTCGATCGGAATCGGCTTCCTGGTGATCAACGTATTGGGACAATTAGGACTGCAGTTCCACCGCGAGGGGGGCGTCATTCGCGCCGTGATCCTGATCGGCTTTGGCGTGTTAGTGCTCGCGGCAATGATTTTCTTCAACATCCATCGTGAACGAATCCTGCATCGCTACCGAGGATTCATTGCCGACGAAAATTGGAACTAGCTTTGCACGTTTGGCTGGTTCCGCCGACCGCTCCGGTCGATGAGACAGGTGGCATTTCGAGCAACGACATTCGCTGCTCCGGTGAGCGTAAGCTGCTGAGGTGGTTTTCACCGACGCGAGTTGGATTCGATCTCAAACTGCGTCGGGCGATGCAAACTACGCGAGTTTGACCCCCTGGCTCTGCGAGGTCGCAAAAGGCCTGTTTCGCACCGTTGCCGTCTTCGACGATCTCGGCCATCTGATCGCCGCAACGCGCAAAGACGGGGGCGACAAAATCAAGTCAGATTGATTCACGCGATGTTTTTCTTCGCCACCAACTCAGCGGCAAATCCGCGTTGAACACCGAAAACAAGGCCTGTCGCTGGCGATAGCTTCCGACGCCGCCATGACTGCTTAGCGTACTGAAAAAAGGGGGCTTTCGACTGAGCTGGACACTCCGGGCATGGGTCTTGAGCTTCGGTGGAGGGGGAGGTAACACGTGTAATCCAGCCATCCGTTGGTTGGCAGCGCGGCCGCGGTAACGCGACAATGCTGCTGCGACGGTTCTCCCACCGCCGTCGGATGCAAGATTGAAACGACTACCAAGGTGAACCATGTTGATGACGTTCCATCGCCGCATGTTATCCCGCTGCATCTTCCCGTTTGCTGGATTGATGGTCGTGCTGCTTGGCGGCGGCGACGCGTGTCTGGCGTTCGATTCACCAGTGGACCGCAAGGGACCACTGACAGTTCGCATCGAAGGTCCGGAAAAGATCTCCGACGTGAAGACGCCGCTGAAGATAATTGTTCATGTTGAAAACGGCGGCGATCAGGCAGTGGCGGGAACTGTCCAGCTCCGTGGCATCGACGGGTGGATTTGTCGGCCAGCGGGCGCCGTTGCCTTTCGCTCGGATGTCGGCAGCAAGGCGGTCCTCGAATTCCAAGTCACCCCTGGGGAGCCGACTTATCGCGATCTGTACCCGATTCATGCGATCGTCGAGTTTGACTGGAAATCCGCTCACTACACGGCCCACCCCATTCTGATCTTGGAAGCGGACGTTCCCTCGATCACAAAGAGCGCCGCGTTGCCGTGGCAACCGCTGGTCCTTGGTCGTGATCGATCGCTGTCCTTGCTGCAAATGCCCGTCTATCGGGCAGTGGTTCACGTATCGGGTCAGCCGCCGAAGACGATGCCTGTGGGATGGTCCGGTACCGAGCAGCCGAGCCGCACCAGTATCCAGCCTCGGATTGACGACCCCGTGGATGAGTCATCGCGGCCCGCGTTGGCCGTTCACCCGCCATGGAGCGGCGGTCAAGTCGGTACCGCCTGCCTGGAATATCCGCTCGCGTTACCCGAAGAAACCAGCGTTCAACTCCGCTTTGCATCGGCTGTGACCAACAGCGGAGATGGCGACGGCGTCACGTTTCGCGTCCGCGTGGCCGAGTGGGACGCTTCGGATGGCACACTCGGTGAGATCGTTTTTGAGCGGCACAGCGCTGCGAAGTCTTGGCAAGAGGCCGATGTCGAGCTGAGTCAATGGGCCGGCAAAACGATTCGACTTCAGTTGGAATCCGATCCCGGTCCCGACAACAACACCTCCTTCGACCAATCCTATTGGCGCGATCCGACGCTGGTGATCGGCAAACCACCGTCACCGGCCGCATTTCCGCCTGATCCGTCCGCAACGGCGGTGCAGAATGCCAGGCAGATGCGCTGCGGTAAATACGTCGTCCATGTTCGCATGGGGAAGCGTGGTTTGCTGGATGCCGATTTTGGATTCCATGATGGCGGGAAATATCAGCTTTGGTTTCGCGGCTTCGATATTCGTGTGGACGGCAGCGATCTGGGCGACGCAGGCTCGCCCATCACACTCGTCGACACAAGCACCGAGCCAATCGCAGGCGGCATCCGCGTCCGACATCAATTCGCAGGCATGCGTGGCCCGTTCGAACTGGTGGGCGACGTCGGAGCCGAACATGAAATGCTTCGTGTTCGGTGGCGGCTCGAGCAGCGGCCGGCAGACCAGCCTTGGCAGGCAACTCGTATCGAGGCGATTTCCACCGGACCGATGAGCAATACGGCTGATCGCGTCTACGCCGGGCACGGCAACGTGATCGAGAAACCGGAAGCGTTCGATCTTAGCTTCGATGGTCACCGACTGGCTACCTCGTTCGTAGGTTTTGATTTTCCTGGCGGTCTGTCGCTCCTGCAGGCCGTCGATCTGCCGCCCGACATGCTCCGGGTGAATCCAGAGCAGCGACTCTATTCGCTACAGACCGCGGGCCAGGCCACGTTTACCTTCATCCCTGGAAACAACGTTTGGGAGTTGTGCAAGCAGTATCGCCAACACAACGGTCTGCAAGCATCGCCCGGCGTGAAAGTGCTGGCTGGGCGATTCGTGTTTGACCTGTGGGGAGGACGCTATCGGGAAACGGGCGAGCAACTCAGAGCTGCGTTTCGTTACGGGCTGACCGATTCGCTGGTGATCTTTCACAACTGGCAACGATGGGGCTACGACTATCGATTGCCAGAAATATTCCCACCCAATTCGGACAAGGGAACGACGGAAGAGCTGCGAGGGATGATCGACGCCTGTGGCAGGCAAGACGTTCTGTTTGCGTTGCATGACAACTACATCGACTTCTACCCTGATGCAGACGGTTTCTCGTACTCGGACGTCGTCGCTTGCGACCCCTCCGGCCACCCCATCAAAGCGTGGCTGAATGAGTCACGCGAGGCTCAATCGTATCGCTATCGCGCGGACAAAATCACTCCCTTTCTGCAAAGCAACCTACAAGCGATTCGAAAGGATCTGGCGCCCACGAGTTATTTCATTGATGTCTGGTCGAGCACCCGACCGTATGACTACTGGACCGCCGATGGTCACCATTACGACCGCGTTTTCACACGCGATACGTGGGGAAAGCATTTCGCCTGGATTCGTGAAACACTCGGCAATGACGCGCCACAGATTTCGGAAAGTGGTCACGATCAATTGATCGGCTGGCTTGATGGTGCAACGACCAATCATTTGCGCGTCGGCAAGCCAATCCCCGACCGAGGCCGGTATGGGTGGGCGGTATGGGACATCCGCTGCGCCGATGCGGAACGCGTCCCCTGGCTGGATGCCGTACACCATGATCGGTTCATCTTGCATGGAGCAGGCTATTCGTCTCGCTACCAGGCTGGACTTGATGGGGCGACCCACGGCATCTACAGCGACGACTACGTGACGACGGAGATACTGACGGGTCATCCTGCGATGGTGAGTCAGGCCTTCGGTCGAGACGTGGTGCGGAAGTACTGGCTGACGCACGACGCGATGCGGGCATTGGCACTGCGGACGATCGAAGGCGTTGAGTTTGCTCGCGGCGACCTGCATCGTCAAAAGGTGCAGTGGTCGGCGGGCGGAAGCGTCTGGGTCAACCGAGGTGAGACAGATTGGGAAGTGGGTCCGATTCGCTTGCCGCAGTACGGTTTTCTCGCCAAGATCCCCACCGACCTGGGCACTGTGACGGCATCGATTCACCGACGCGACGGATTGATTGTGGAACAATCCCAATCACCCGATGCGTTGTATGTCAACGCGCGCGGTTCGCTCGGCCAACGAAAACGAATTCGTCCCGAGGTAGCAAAGTTCCAATCGGAGACCCCCGACCGGCTCGAAATGACGATCGATTGGAACGCGGCCCAGCCGGTTCCCGCCGGCTACCGACCGTTTCTGCATTTCGTCGACGCCGAAGGCGAGATCGTCTTTCAAGCGAGCTTTGACCGGAAGACCGCCAGCGAAGGAGAAACGCCGCGTCTGCCCGTGGCAGCCGCCGCTTCGTTGCCAGCGGACTGTAAGCCGGGTGACGAATTCGAGTTGCGAGTCGGATTCTATCACCCGACCTCGGGCGGTGGCCGATTGCTGTTGCTGGGCGACGACGACAGCGAGCAGCGTTTCCGTTTGGGGAGACTGCAAGTGGAGGGAGAAGGCGACCGTGTCGCGTCGCTCAAGTGGACGCGACATGAAACGCCGGATGGAACGCAATGGGAGCGATTCAACATGGACGCCCGGCCGATCGACTTTGGCTGGGTGGTCACGGCCGGTGGATGCAGATTAACACGTCAAAACGACACCGTTCTGCTGACGCCGCTGCCGGAAGAATACGCCGGAGCAAGCGGCTGGACGCTACGGTGGGACCGGCTGCCATGGAAACTGCCGCGTCCCAATCAAGTCACCGCTCTCGACGAAACAGGAAAAGAGATTTGGGCCCGAGCTTTCGATGATCCGATCGTCATTCCACATGACCCGGCAGTCTTTGCTTATCGCTTGGAGCGATGATGGATCAAGTTTCGGACGCGATCATGACCTTGATTCGCAGCTTGGACAATCCGCTGGTGCGAGGCGATTGCGTTTATGCGCGAGATGACACAGTTTTCACCGACGCGACGTACATCGGTTTCTTCGAAACAGCGGTCGATGCAAACGTCCATCATACTCTATGCGGTGTTCCCCAATCTGGTTGCGGGGGCACAAATCTCGCTACCAATTTGGTCACGATGGATCGGTGTCGCGTTGGGCATCGGCGCTCTTAGTCTGCTCGCCTGGGCCGATCGCGAATTGGGAAACAACTTCAGCATGACGTTGCGGATTCGCGAGTTTGGCGAACGGGCAGACTCCGCTTCCCATCTCGTAGGACGACAAATCCGCAACGAGGCTGGTTCCGCCTTTCGAGATTCTTCGTAAGCGTCGAAACCGCAACGTTGTCAGCAATGGAGCAATGCAGCATCGACCTGAAAACAAGATGAATATCGGAAGCGTCCCTACCAGTGTGTCATCGAGATAAAACCCATCGAGATCGGTTCTGCGAGATGGAGTCGAGCCTCGTTCTCCCAATACGTCCTCCTCTCGCGCAGCGGAATCCAGCGGAGGGTTGTCCAACGTTGGCAACGACAAATTGCAAAGTGCCTGATTGGAGCAATCGCATCATGTTGCGCCTGCATCGCGTCGTCATCGTCGGTTTCCGAAAAATGTACTGACGTGAGCTCGACCGCGCCCGGTCAGTCGAAGTTGGTCGCGGCTTTAAGACGCTCGACAATCGTGCGGTCACCCAAAATGGTTTTCATGATGCCGGGTGAAGTGATCCCGTTGACGCCCCGAGCGTCGCGTTCGAGAAGTCCCGTTCCAATGAACTGCATTGCTGTGGACTGATGGAAGCGGATGTTCTCCGCAGTGGCGGGCAACGCCTGGGCGTGAGCAAGAGATCTCATGAGACAGAAGATTGCAATTTCAGATCGGATTATCTCGCATACCTGGTTTGTGGCAGAACGCACCGAATCAGGGGACCAAGAAGAAAAACTTGAATTCAGATCCGACAACGTCGAGGTTTCCCGTGCATCCGATGGGTACGCCAACATTCGGGCGCACGGCCAAGCGGTCAAGATTTCATGGGTCCTTGGAGTCTGGGGCGGTTTCGACTTTCGCTGGCACGAGGTTCCCAGAAGAATCCGCCGCTTTCGGCTCCTGCCGCCGGTATCCAACAAGGTACAACTCGGTGTCCTTCGGCGCCTTGAACTCTTTGGGAAACTCCTTTCCCGACAGGTCATAACAGACGCGCATCGCATTCACATTCTTGATCTCATAAATCGCGAAGAAGGTCTTACCTTTGTTGGGACCAGCCGTACTTCTGATGGTCATTCGCATCGGCGTGACGGTCTCGTCGAGGGAAAACGTGCCTTCGTCCGCATGGTCTTCACCTTGGACGGTAACCTTGTATTTCCCGTTTTGTATTGTGAGCGTAATAGCCTCGAGAGCGGGCGGAGGCAGCAAGACGCCCCCCAGCATGGCTCCCTTCGGTTTCCACACTCCATCGTGCTGGAAGTCGACCGAGGCATTTGCTTGCTGTTCGGCCGGTGCGCTATTGGCGTCGGCTTCATCAGCGCGGCTGACACACGACAGCAGACACAGGATCAGAGCGAGGCAGAAGTATTGCATGGCGTCACCTAGGGGCTAGTACTGAAAATACAATTTTTTGTGTAGTCGTTTGCCGTCAACGAGTCGTGGGAGTTCATTTTCCATCCGAAGGCCGCCCGGCTCCGCGACTTCGGGTGAGCAGAACGGAGTCTCTTGGATTTGGGATAGGGTTTGTGTTCGCTGTTTGCCACTCGTTTCCGATTGCGTGGTGTCACAATATTCGGTCCGTGTCCAATTGAGCCCCGAACCCTCGTAGATCCGGACGTGCGGAGTTACCGAATCTGGCTCCCAGACTTCACCTGGCACCTTCATTCAAGGATTCTCGGTTCATTGCAATCAGGTCCGTCAAACGTTTTGGACGCGCCAGCGGATGAAGCTCGGTGAAACGATTGAAATCACCCCAGTTCACATAGCTCTATTGACTGCGGCGGCTCAAGTGACGTTTGGTCATTCGGCGAACCTTACTGCGGTACGCCATCAGCATCGGCCAATTATCATTGATACCGTAATGGCGCTTCGCCATGAAGTCTCGGCTTCACTTCTTGCTCGAACCATTCGTCCAACACGTAATGCAAATACACGTTGGACAATCCGACGCGCCGACGGGAATTGGCGAACTGCAGGAGGTGGGCGTCACCGATGCGAGTTAGGCAAACGCCTTCGTCGCATCGGGCGATGCAACTGGACGCGCGAAAGTCGACCGTTTGTTATGCATGTTAAGGCAAGTTGCGCCCTTGCAGTCTCCGCCGACGTCGACCGATGTAAACCCGCTGGGGGCGACCTCCCCGCACAAACGAAAAAGATTGGGCGTGTGAGGTTCAAGCGTTTCCCACGGTTGCCCGCCGAGATGCCAAATGAAGCCGCCGCAATCGCGATCCCGGTGCGGTCACGCATGGACGTGCGACTGAAAGCGTGAAAATCGGTACGCGGCTCCAAACGCTATCGAACCGAACGCAACCATCAAGGGCTCGACACGAATGATTTGTGACCGCAGCGAGAAAGATAGACGATGGGCAAGGTTGACGGCAAAAGCATCGAACTCCACGCTTTGGCGAGCGAATCCAAGGCAGTCTGCTTCAACCAGTCAGGAATGGAATCATTTCCTGGATGCGGTGATCCAGTTCAACTCTCCTGTTTTGGCGAACCCATGTTACGTGTCCGAATAGCCGCGTTGCTCTGCGAGTTGACGAATGGAAGATTGCCGGCAACGATACCGATATCCTCCAAAGTCAATTCAGTTTCCCGTCGATGTATGGTAGATCACATCCAATGCGTAGCGTTACCCAACTGATCGTGTTCCTTGTCTTGCTTTGCGGGACGCTCACGGCGGCAGAGCGGCGACCAAACATCGTGATCATCATGGCTGACGATCTCGGCTATGGTGACCTGACGTGCTACGGCGCCACGAAAATTGAAACGCCGAACATCGACCGCATCGCAAGCGAAGGGATGAAGTTTACCGATGCCCATACGGCGGCTTCGGTATGCTCTCCTTCGCGCTATGGTCTGGTAACGGGTCGCTCTCCATGGCGTCTTCATCGCAAGGGGAACGGCTACAAGATCGAACCTGGTCGAATGACGATTGCCTCACTCGTCAAAGCCCAGGGCTACCGTTCGGCGGCGATCGGTAAATGGCATCTCGGGTATGGAATTGACTGGGAAAAGCCGTTGAGCCCCGGCCCGCTGGAAGCAGGTTTTGACTACCACTTTGGCGTCCCCACCAATCACAACGACAAGTACCGTGCCTTCGTTGAGAACCATGACTTCGTCGGTCTAAAACCGGGTGAGTCGCTGCGCGTCGTCGAGGGCCAACCGTTTCCATCGGGACTTGCCGAACCTCGCGTTGAGGACCAAGTGGACACAACGTTGACCCTCAAGGCGCTGGATTTCATTCGCGACAACGCCGAGCGTCCTTTCTTTCTGTACTTCACACCATGCGCACCGCACACGCATGTTACGCCGGCTGGGCCTTTCCGCGGCACCAGCCAAGCCGGATTGTATGGTGATCACATCCAAGAACTGGACGCTCACGTGGGCGAGATTCTCAGAACGTTGGACGAGCTAGATCTAGCCGACAACACGTTGATCATTTTCACCAGCGACAACGGCAGCACACCCAAGGACTTCAAGGGGACACAAAACGTCGTCCTGAATCTCGCGGAGGATTCTCATGACATCCGCACCAAATTCAAGTCTGCGAAGGTGGATGCCAAGGCATTAGGACACGTCACCAATGGGCCGTGGCATGATGGAAAAGGCACTCCGTTTGAGGGCGGGCATCGTGTGCCATTCATCGCACGCTGGCCGGGCCAAATCGCATCTGGTTCGTCGTCAGCCCAATCACTCTGCTTGACCGACGTGCTCGCGACGACGGCGGAACTGCTGGGTGCTTCGCTTCCTGATGACGCGGCAGAAGACTCCATTAGTTTCTTGCCGGTACTACTCGGCAAACAGTCGAGCAACCTTCGCAAAATGACTTTCATTCAAGGCGATACGAAAGACAATGCGATTGCCGTTGGATCGGGTTCATGGAAGCTGATCGAATCCACGAATTCTGACAAACGAAAAGTCCACCAACTTTACGACTTGTCGATTGATCAAAGCGAAGCAAACGATATCGCCAAGGGGAACCCCGACAGTCGTCAAGCAAATGGCTGCCGCTCTCGACAAGGCTCGCTCCGACGGTCGAACACGCCACTAGAATCGCAACGCCAAAGGAGAATCGGCATGACAATCTGGCGAAGTTTTCAATGGATGCTTCTTACTGCCATTGCCGTCTTGTGCAACCTGGCGGCAACTTTGAACGCAGATGAGCCAAAGCCAACGGCACCAGCTGCATTTGTCCATCCCGGAATCTCGCATAGCCAGGGGAGCATTCTTTTCGTCAAAGAAAAATTGGCAGCGAATCAGCAGCCTTGGAAAGATGCCTGGGAGCAACTGAATGCCTCGAACCTCGCGAGCTTAGAGCAGTCACCGAGTCCTCGACCGCACGTTGAACGGGGCCCCTACAACAGGCCGGATATCGGTGGTTCCGAATTTGAGCGAGACGGATCGGCGGCCTACACTCACGCGCTTCAATGGGCACTGTCAGGGGAGGAGGCGCACGCGAGAAAGGCCGCCGAGATTGTCGATGCCTGGGCGCGAACACTCAAGACGGTCACCAACCACGACGCGAAGTTGCTGATCGGAATGGTGGGTCACAAGTTCTGTAATGCAGCCGAACTGCTGAAGCATACCTGGGATGGTTGGCCCGAGGAAAACCAACAGCAATTTCAATCGATGCTCCGCAATGTCTGGTACCCCGTGATCAAGGATTTTTATCCGTCGGCCAACGGCAACTGGGACGCCTCGATGCTCCAGACCATGATCGCGATGGGCGTCCACTTGGATGACCGAGCCATCTTCGACCGTGCCGTCAACTATTTTCGTCACGGTGAGGGTAACGGCGCGATTGGCCATTACTTCAATGAGTTCGGCCAGTGCCAGGAGTCTGGCCGAGATCAAGCCCATACACAGATGGGCTTGGAGTTTCTGGCCAATGCATGCGAGACGGCGTGGAACCAGAACGTTGAGCTTTACGGTGAATTGGATAACCGCCTACTGAAAGGGTTCGAATACACGGCGCAATACAACCTAGGGTTTGACGTACCGTACGAAACATTCGAAAGTCATGAAGGCCGATATCGTTATGAGTCCATCTCGCGTAAGAGCCGTGGCAGACTGCGGCCAATGTACGAGAAGGTCTACAACCACTATCACAACCGCAAGGGTTTGGACGCTCCCTACACAGCACAAGCCGTCTCGAATGTACGACTCGAGTCCGGCCGTCGCGGCAATGCCTTGCCTTGGGGCACGCTGATGTTTGCGAATCAGCCTGCGACCTTTCCGTAAAGCTGATATCGACTCAGCGGCATGGCACTTCGAGCGGGCTCGAACACGCGTGTCACTCGAAGACTTCAACGACACGTCCGTTTCGCCGTTTGATCAGATCATTCAATCGCGGCATGATCACTTTGCCTCTATCATCGAGCAGCAGCGGCGCTCTGCCAGCCTCGCTCGGAATCTCCATCTCCTCGATCAGTGCCGTGATTCGTTGAGATTGGCTGACGGATCGGTCCAGGAAATCGTACTCAACATCAAGCCATTGTTTCATCGATCGCAGCGAGCGTTCGGAGATGATGCGAACCGCGTCGTACGGATCATTCATCCCGTTGAGCAAAAACGGCGGCATCCAGTCAGTTCCCGAGACCTCGCGGGCCGGCGGCCAGCTAAAGACAGACGCCTGAATCGCTCGCTGAGCCGCGTCGCCCTTGACAAAATGGAGCACGGCGGCCGACGTCTCTTTTTCGTCCCGCGTCAACTCCGGTTTCGTTTGACCATACCACTCTGACAGATGATCCGCCGACCACTGCAGCGTCTGGTCGAGATGACACAAGTTACAGGCGTTAGGACGGCCGGTGTTGATCGTCGTGTCGACCGAAGGGCTGCTGATTCGATGGCTGCGAACCGTTTTCAGCAATCCATACGTCGTGGTCGGCATATGGCAATTCATGCACTCGCTTCCGGACGAGCCGGCCTGATGATGCGTGTGAGCCGAAGCTAACTTTGCATAGTCGGCGTGACATTGCAAACAGGCCTGATCGCCCCGCATGCCCGGCTTCAGCTGATCGTCGCGCCACTCCTGTTGCCTCTCGCCATCTGCCTCGTGCATGTTGTGGCAGGACATGCAAGACATCGTACCGTGCTGATAACATGCGGACTCGACCATCGCCGTGTACTCGGAACCCGTCGCCCGACTCTGTCCGTCAGCCCAGAAGGTTCCGTTTAGTTTTGCCGAGGAACTGGCGAACAGCCTAAAATTTTCGGTATCCCAGTGCTCGGGCCCAGCGCGGCACCATGCGATAGAACGGATGAGTTTCCAGTTTCATGCCGGGACGAAACGGTGCCCCGTTGGTGTGGTAATCGGCCACACTGAGATTCTCAAAGTTGTACAGAAAAACGCTATGGCATTGCGCAGATATCGGACTTGGTATCGCCAGAAAGGTCATCTGGCTGGACGATGTCGTCCTCTTCCTCGGGCATTCCCGTCTCTGCACGTCGACGACTAGCGACGTGCTGTGCTGCGGGACCGTGGCATGCCTCACAGGCGATTCCGAAATCACTGACATGTGTATCCCAAGTGCTTGTCCCTCGGATCAATCGTTGTCGCGGGTGTGTCGAATGACAACGGCTGCAGGTTTCATTCCATCGGCCCAGTTCATGCGCTACCGGCTCCTCCGGTCGCTGAAGAAAAACAGAGTGACGCGGCACCCAACGCGCCTGATCTATCAGATACACAATCGGTAACTGTGCCGGCGTTCGCTGGAGATCCGACTCATACCAGAAGACATGCATGTGATGCGAGCCGGTCATCATCACGAATTTGCGTCGGCGGGATTGCCCACCCACTGTAGGGTCGTTCAGCGTGACAAAGAACTGCCCGCCCTCACAATCAAACTCGTAGTGTTGACGCCCGACATCGACAGCGGCGTCCCAAATGACTTCGGGCGCTGTTTCTTCCGAGATCAGTTGCGTCATGGTGCGATGGTACGAAGCGTGCCAGGATGCGAACTGTTCCTGATGACAGTCCTGGCAAGCGTCAGCACCAACATACCCGTTGGCAGACTTGACAATCGGCCTCTTCAACCATGACGACGAAACCGGCGAAGCGGATGAAGAATCCTCCACAACCTCGGTTGTCCATTGGTGCTCCCTTTGCCGCTCTGAGACCACAAGCCAACCGACAAGCAGTATCAAGCCACCGATAATCAGCACGTTTCGCCAAGCCATACAAGCACTCCCCACCATCGACAAATCATTTCAGCAAGTCGCGGCGGTTTCGGAATATCGATTTCATAGTGATGATAGTGTGAGGCACATACGCGTCTTCAATCCACAAGTAGGGTCCAAAGCTGTAATATCCTTAGGGCTCACGATGACACCGTTGTTGTCGGCAACCAAGTGGTGTCCCGGCACGAATGTTACGCCACCAAAACGGACCTCGATCTCTCGCTGCCCTTCGCCCCGCTTGTCTGTCTTGACGGGATTCGAGCCGAGTGCCTTGATGCCGATCTCAAGAGCATTCAGCTCATCGACGTCGCGAACGGCACCATAAAGCACGATGCCCGCCCACCGGTTCATGACCGCCGAGCCACCGATCTGGTCACCGATTAGTGCGCGTCGAAGAGAACCGCCTCCGTCGACGACCAACACTTTGCCCGTCCCGTCAGTCGCGAGGATTTCCTTGACCAACGAATTGTCTTCAAAACACTTGACGGTGACAATTTGGCCCGCAAATGCGATGCGTCTTCCAAACGAGCGGAACTGCAAGTCACACACGGCGACATCACTCGGAAACGCATCGCAAAGATCTGGCGTCGAAAACGTCACGACTTGAACTCCAATGGATCGACAAGAAGCGGTCAGTACGATTCTCTGCTCGCAATATACCGCCTGGAGGCTACCATGGGAAAATGGCGGTTTAACTCCAAAAGGCGGCCATGGCTTCAACGCTGCGGTTACCTGTCGCATGAGGTTCTGTTTCGCTGAACGGAACGACTCGCTAGGCTGTACAACGTGTTTGAAAAAGGGGTCTGACCCTCTCCGAGGAGACTAGCAAAGGGTCAGACCCCTTTTTCAGACACGTTCTTAGTAAGATCGATTGGGTTCTACGCTGAAGAGACCGTTCCAACATGACTGCAAAAACCGAGAGAATCCTACAGCAAATCAGAGCTGCTGGTGTGGTCGGCGCTGGCGGTGCGGGATTTCCGACGTACAAGAAGCTGGATGCTCAAGTCGAGCACGTCATCGCCAACGGCGCCGAATGTGAGCCACTGCTACAAAAAGACCGTGAGTCGATGTTACAGGAACCGGATGCGTTCTTTCGCGGACTGCAGATCACGCAAGAACTGACGTCGGCTCGACAAGTGACCATCGCCGTCAAGCGAAAAAACGAAGACGTGGCCGCGGGGATGCAGCATCAGGCAGATGCAGCGGGATTCAAAACGTTCGTCTACGAAGACGTCTATCCTGCGGGCGACGAGTACATCCTGGTTTACGAAATTTCGGGTCGACAGATACCGCCTGGTGGAATCCCATTGTCGGTTGGTTGTGTGGTGGACAATGTCGAGACGATCATCAACATTGCACACGCCGCTGAGGGCAAACCGGTCACCGAAAAGTACATCTCCATCGTCGGAGCCGTTGCAGAGCCGTTGACGACCGTCGTTCCCGTAGGCACCAGCATTGCGGATTGTATTGGACTGGCAGGCGGCGTCACCTGCGAGGATCCCGTCGCGTTGACCGGCGGCGTCATGATGGGCGGAGTGACGAGCAATTTTGCTGATCCGGTTGCCAAGACAATGGGCGGCATTATCGTGTTGCCGTCGGATCATTATCTGGTTCGCCGCAAGACGGAATCAAAGGCAACGTACACACGAATCGGCCACGGCCAATGCGATCAGTGTTCGTTGTGCACCGAGCTTTGTCCGCGATACATCTTGGGCTACCCGATCGAACCGCATAAAGTAATGCGAACGCTGTTGATGACCGGCGAGCAAAAGCAGCGTGGCAGCTTGTGGGCACAGTATTGTTGCGAGTGCAACGTATGCTCGTTGATTGCGTGTCCGGAACAATTGGATCCAAAGAGCATCTGCGTCGATGCAAAAGCAATCCTGCGAGCCAACCAGGACGGGCGAACCGAAGCGGAATTGGAAAGCTTGTTCCGGCCCGCCCACCCGGCCCGCAAAGGACGCGAGATTCCAATCAGCACTCTTTATACGCGATTGGGTCTGAAGCCTTATGATCGGAAGGCGAACTTCGTCAGGACCGAGTGGCAGCCCGATAGCGTCACCATTCCGCTTAACTCGCACATCGGCCAGCCGGCTGAACCGACTGTCAGTGTTGGGATGTCGGTGCGGCGCGGGGATGTGATCGGCAGCGTCGACGACAACCAACTAGGCTGCCCAGTCCACGCCAGCATCGACGGGCGCGTAACGCGTATCGGCCTCAACGGCGTTACCATTAGCAAATTACCAAGTAAGAACTGAAAAGGCAGCATGCATGCACAACGGCACCGCAATTGGCATCGTCGAAACGTCGAGCATTGCCAAGGGTTTTGAAATCGCGGACACAATGTTGAAGACAGCCAACGTCCGCATGGTCGTCAACCGCACGATCTGCCCGGGCAAGTACATGGTGCTGGTTGGTGGCGATGTCGACGCCGTCGGATCGAGTGTCGAAGCTGGGCTGGAAGTCGGAGCCCATGCGGTTGTCGACAGTTTCATGATTCCCAATCTGCATCCATCGGTGTTTCCGGCCATCAGTGGCGTTAGCCATCTGCCGGAACTCAAAGCGCTCGGCGTGATCGAAACGTTCAGCGTGGCGTCGGTCATCGAAGCTGCCGATGCGGCGGTCAAAGCAGCACCGGTTCAGCTGATTGCGATCAACTTGGCAATGGCGATCGGCGGCAAAGGCTGGGTGTCGATGACCGGCGACGTCGCCTCGGTCGCCGAGGCCGTCGATGTGGGCGCGGCGGTGGTCGCGCGGAAGGGCCTACTCGTGGAAAAGGTCGTCATTCCCTCGCCTCGTCCAGAGATCGTCGCGGAGTTCATTTAGACCTTTGTCGCGTGACGGAACTTGCTCTGAGTCACATTGTCCTCGTCCTCCGCAGATTCGAGCTGACCGGCCTTTGGCCGTTGGTTGGTGCCGAGACAAAAAGTGGTCTGCTCTTGCTCATTTGGGGATGGCCAGGAATGGCATGAAGTTTGTCGCCGTTCCAACCGACGCCGGTGATTGCCCCGCCTTCATTAATCACGCTCACCTCCTTCAAGAACGTGAACGGCGACCTACCGTTTGATCGTATTTGTAGGCCAGGACTTGTCCTGGCAGTTTTGAGATACACGTAAACATGCGACCAGATTGGCTTGGAATCAGATCCTCTTACTTGGACCCTCGCCTTGACGGTTGTTAGCGGCCCAAGCTTAATCTCCCGGTCCGTCCGACGCTTATTCGCCCCCAAGCGATACACGGCCCCATTTTGCCGTTTCTTATCCAAGACCATGAATTGTCGCTTCCCAGCCATGTCCAATGTGAACCTACCGCCGGCATCAGTTGTCGTGCCGGGCTGCCATGGTTGCATTTCGCCAATGTTTCCCCAGAACTTGCTGGCCTCATCTCAATCATTGAGGTCGTAATCTGTTCCATCGGCTCGACGCGGATTACCATTCGCCCGCCAGAACGGCGAAAGACCCGCATTCGAAACGGACGCACCATCGATATCAATGATACGCCCTTTAACGATGGAATCTTCCGCACGTGACGACATGCAAACGAAACACATGAACAGGACGGCCGCCAGAAAACGTTGCTTCAAGTGAGACGTGACCCGCCGCTCACGTTCAACATGGAAATTGAATCTATAACGAATAAAGTCGATGGCCACCCGGCCCGAGCGGACGAGCCACCATCAAGCAAGTAAAGTCTTTTCGAGGACTCGAGTGCACCACTTGGTTCAAGGAAGCCGCTAACGCGGCGGGTTGTTTGTGTTGAATTGAGTGTAGCGGCTTGAGGCAACGCCGATGCAATTGAGCGGGAATGTTTTCCTGTTGATTCCTCTTTCCTCAGCAAGGAGACCTTACCCACGGCTCAATCGAAGTTCATTATCGGCAAACTCTACGATCGCATGGCTGATGGCCTGCATCTCGGCGGAACGAGTGATCGAACTCACGCCGGCTACCTTCGCGCCGTTGACAGCAACATTAGCTTGACGATGACGACGTACACGGATCTGCGACTACTGGATGACACTACTGGACACGGCCGCCGCCGTTGAATCGCTGCCATCGTTCGACCCGCCGCGCACGGTTACACCAGCGGTTGCACCTAAAACAGGAAAGCGTGGTGAAACAGAGTCACTTCCTGACCAATCCGGCACCTTTGCGGGCGATCGTCGATTCGATCGAAACACGAAAAAACCCCGCGATAAACGGGTCTTACGAGTGCGGCCGAGAGGACTCGAACCTCCACGGGATTAACTCCCACTAGGCCCTCAACCTAGCGCGTCTGCCAGTTCCGCCACGGCCGCTTCTTGCTTTGGATGCTCTGCAGATGGGATGAGTTTCTCAGAATCAACCTCGGCGTCAACGCCCCTCTGCATCTCGCCAAAAACGCCGCCCCCCCCTCTCCGCTCCGCCGAAAGACTCCTGCGGCGGTCAATCTGTGTCACGCACCAAAAAAAATGCTGGTGACACGCGTCGCTTATGCCGTCAAAATCATGGATCGCGTTTAGCCAGTGCCGGACTTGTGAGTTGACCTTGACTTCGTAACCCGAAGCGTGAGCGAGGAAACACGGGGAAAACAGGCCTCGCTCACGCTTCGGGTTAGGATTTCCCGGGGAGTTCATTATCAAGGTCAATTCGCAGTTTCAGCACTAGTGCTTTGTCACGACTAAGAATGAGGGTTCAATTTGCTTCGGGAAAAAGGGGCCAGTGGTAGGCTTTTTGAATCCGCGTTCCTGAAGGTCACTCAACGTAGAATACGATCAAGGAAAGATCGCAAGCAATGATGCTGTCAGAAAGCAACTCAACCTCGGTGAACCAGCTGCCCAGACGCGAATTGGTTCAGCCATCTCGAGAATCGATCCGCGTCTTGCTAATTGAAGACAGCGACATCGACGCCACCTTTACCGGTCGGCTGTTGATGGCAAATCCGAAATTTCCGTTCGTTGTCGATCGTGCTGCCACTTTAGCGGAGGCGTTGAACATGCTCCGTTCGGCGGACTACGACCTGGCAATGCTGGATCTCGCCCTACCCGACGCGGTTGGTTTGGAGTCGTTTGATCAACTTCGCGCACTTGATGCGAGAATGCCAATCGTTGTGCTGACCGGCTCCGACGACGAGGAATTGGCGTTGCGGGCGATCGAAAGCGGTGCGCAAGATTTTATGGCCAAGGCTCATGTTACCGGGCAAATGCTGTTTCGTGCGGTGCGATTTGCAATTGCCAGGCAACGGAAAGTCATGGGTTTCAAGGCGGCTGCAGACAGTGATCCGCTCACGGGAATGCCCAATCGTCGACATCTGGAGACACGATTCTTGGAACTCTTGTCGATGGCTCAGCAAAAGGGGCTGCCGATGTCGATTGCGCTGTTGGACGTGGATCATTTCAAAAAGGTGAACGATCAGTACGGGCATTTCATCGGTGATGCGGTCTTGAAAGAGATCGCCAAAAGACTAACAGGTTCGTTGGAAGCCGAAATGGCAGCGGCGCGATTTGGTGGCGAAGAATTTGCCTTGCTGATGCCGGGCTATTCGCTTGATCAAGCATGTGAGTTTATGCAGCGGACTCTGGAAAACCTTGCGGATTCGCCGATGTCCTTCGATGAACTGACCATCCGCGTCACGGCGAGTGCGGGAGTCGTGAATGTTGGCGGGGGCGACCAATGGGACGATGCTTATGTCGCCTGCGATGTCGCACTCTACGAGGCGAAAAGTTCGGGCAGAAATCGATTGGTACGGCGAACACGGACCTCCGGCTAGCTGGACGGCTGGCACTCCCGGTTCGAATTGACCCGAATCATGGGTACCCGAATCATGGGGTATTTGCGCACGCAACCGCATGCATGCGGTCACTATGAATAAGAACGCAGTTATTTGCTGGCACAGCCCCGATCGACGTTGACCTTGGAGGGGCCATTGCCGAGAATCGGAGGCGTTCTTTAGGTTGCCAGAATTGCCTCGTTTCTCGTTGGACCATGTCTTCTACTGCTGCCGACTCTGATCTTGGCCAATATTGCCGCCAAACCGCCGAAGCAGCGAAAGCGGCTTCGTATCGGCTTTCGTCGCTGGACCCGTCGGCCAAGAATCGCTGGCTGATGTTATCGGCCGACGCGATCGTCGCGGCGACGGATTCGATCATCGAGGCCAATGCCGAGGATATTGCCGCGGCACCGGCGTACGGGTTGACCGACGCAATGATTGACCGGTTGCGTCTGGATGCGACACGGATTGCCGCCATCGCTGATGGATTGCGGGAGATCGCTGCGCTGCCCGACCCGGTCGGTGAGTTGATCGATGGGTTCACGCGTCCGGGTGGACTTCAAATCCTGAAAAAGCGGGTGCCGCTTGGGGTCGTTTTTTTCATTTATGAAAGTCGCCCAAACGTGACCGCGGATGCGGCGGCGATATGCGTCAAAAGCGGGAATGCCGTGATCTTGCGCGGTGGCAAGGAAGCAATCCACAGTAGCAAAGCGATTGTCCGGGTGCTGGCGAATTGTGCCAGCGAGTGTGGAGTCCCGGAAAAGGCGGTGCAGTTAGTGCAAACGACCGATCGGGCTGCCGTTGGTCATTTCTTGTCGATGGCCGAGTTGATCGATGTCACGATACCTCGCGGCGGAGAGGGTTTGATACGGCGCGTCGCCAGTGAAGCGACGATGCCGGTGATTAAACACTTCGATGGGAACTGTCACGTCTACGTCGACGAGTCGGCTGACATCGAAATGGCCGCTGCAATTGTTGAAAACTCCAAATGCCAACGCATGGGAGTTTGCAATGCTTGTGAATCGCTGTTGGTTCATCGAGCGATTGCCGCACAGGCGCTGCCTGCGATCGCTAACCGCTTGCGTCGACATGGGATTGAAATGCGAGCGGATGATCGTGCGTCGGCGATTATTCAAGATGCATTGCCGGCCACAGAAGAGGACTGGTCGGCCGAATACCTCGGACCAACGATCAGTATCGCGGTGGTTGATTCGCTTGAGCAAGCAGCTCAGCACATCAATCGGTATGGATCTCATCACACCGACGCGATCGTCACCGAGGGACTCAATGCCGCCGAGGCGTTCACGTCGCTGGTCGACAGTTCGGCGGTGATGGTCAACGCCAGCACACGGTTCAACGACGGCGGAGTATTCGGGCTGGGCGCCGAGATTGGGATTTCAACTGATAAATTCCACGCCCGCGGTCCCTGCGGCCTGCGGGAATTGACAACATACAAATACATCGTTCGGGGTAACGGACAGGTGAGAGAGTAGGCAGTTGGCTGTTGGCAGTAAGAAGTTGATAGGAACACGAAGGGACGAAGGATATGTCCGACGAATCACTGAGCCAGAATCAGGTTGAGAGTCTGCTCAAAGCGATGGAGACGGTCGAAGGTGGGGCCCCCAAACCGCAGGCCCCAAAATTCTCGACCGAGAGTAGCCCGACGGCCGGCGCGACGACATCCAGCGCGATGGGCGGCAACGCCCGCATCACCGCCTACGATTTCAAGCGGCCCGAGCGAGTCGGGAAGGACCAAATGCGGGCGATGCACTCGCTACACGAGTCACTGGCTCGCAATTTCGGAGCGTCCGTCTCCGGCATGCTTCGAACGATGATCGAGGTCAAGCTGCTGAGTGTCGACCAGCTGACCTATAGTGAATTTATTTTCAGTCTGGACAACCCCAGTTGCTTCAACGTGTTGAAGCCCGAGCCGCTCAACGGCAACTGGATTTTGGATATTGCCCCAACGCTATCGTATGCCGTCATCGACAGGATGCTGGGTGGCGACCCGAATCCCAACGATACGATTCGCCGTCCGCTGACGGAGATCGAGAATCGTTTGATCGGGCGCGTGGTTGAGCTGTTTCTAACGCAGTTGAAGAGCGCCTGGGAAAACATTGTCGAACTGGAATTGTCCGTCGAGAGTGTCGAGAGCAATCCCCAGTTAGTCCAAATCGTGCCGCCGAACGAAGTGGTGATTCTGGTTGGGTTCGAGGTGCTGTTGGGCAAGAACCGCGGCATGTTGAACTTATGCATTCCGTTCAACACGATCGAAAACTACAACTCGAAGCTCTCGCGTAACGGTTGGGTGGGCTATGGCAAAGGAACTCCAACGGCGGAGACGCGTGGAAAGATCACTCGCAACGTTGATTCCGCGCCGGTGGACATTGTCGTCACGCTGGCTCGATCAAAAATCCGCACAATTGATTTGCTGGAGTTGTCAGTGGGCGACATCATCACGACGGAAAAAGAAGTCAATGATCCACTCGAATTGGCAGTTCAAGACGTGCCAAAATTCCACGCGAAAGCAGGAGCTTTTAAAGGTAAGAAGGCCGTTCGAATCGAGTCGACGATCGAGACACCCAAGCAAAGGTCAACTCACAAGTCGGGCAATAGCTGAAAGACGCCGCTTTCCCCAAGTCGCCGGTACTGCTTTCGTTTCCAAGCGTTGTTGTTCGTAGTGACCGCATTCATGCGGTGGTCGCGCGAATACCCCGTCAATCGGGTCACCACGAACGAAGCGTGGACGAAACGCAAGCTGTGGGTTTCTCGGTTGAGCAGATGGCCACCGGATTGGTGAATTTACGTGGCAAACCAAAAAACCACAGCTTGAATCCTCGTCGATCGTCCAGGACGCCTCGTAACGAGTAGCGAGGCAGAAAAGACCTTAGCATCGTGCGGGAAATTACTGTCGCTCTTTTTGTCGGCGTGCTCTCCGAGCTCGCTACGGTCCCAGCTTTTCGATGCGAGCTCGGAGAGCACGCCGACACTTATTTCCCGCACGATGCTAAGCCGAGCCAGCCGTAGGGGACTTAGATCATTTCCTTGAGGCCCTTGAGAGGGCGAATCGTCAGTTTCTTGCTGGCTGGTTTTGGCTTCAGCCAAATCTCCGTGCCGTCGGCAGGATTGCGGCCTTTTCGCTTTGGCTTGGCGGGCACATCCTTGAGAACGATCTTGCACAGACCTGGGATCGCGAACTGACCTGGGCCGCCCCTGGAAATCGCTTTTTGTATTTCCGCTGCGAGTGCGTCGAAGACTGCTGCGACGTCCTTCTTGGACAGCTCTGTTCCTTCCGCAATGTTGGCCAGGATTTGAGTTTTTGTAGGTGCCTTAAGCGGAGCTTTTGCCATGGGGTTCAAACCTTCTTGAAGAGTGAATTTGGATCGATCTGGGCGTTAATTCTGCATGCCCGTGTTTGCTTAGGCCAAAGTGTTATGTCCCCTTAGCAATCGTTGCAACCCGGCTTTGCACAAAAAAACCAACGTTTTTCGCGGTATTACGGCCCCATTCGAGCAAGTCCACGAGCGTTGAGTCAGCTCAAACGCGATGGAAGGACGCGCAGCAAGCCGCGAAAAGAGCCGTTTTCGGCTTAAATCGGCCACGCAGCCAGACCGACTGCAGGCCCGCTGGCCTACAGAACGCTGCTCAAGACGGCGTCGATTGCGGATGCTTCAAGGGACGTTTCAGACCCTGAATTCTCGGCAATTTCATCGCCCACGGGCGAAACAACCGTCAAGTCCGAGGCAACGCTTCGCATCGCCGAGTCGATCGAGTTCGCGTCAACAACGCCTTGCTCTTCGACATCGCCCTGAAGCGATTGGCCCAACCACAGATCACCTTCATCCAGTGCCAAAACGGTTGCGTCGGTACGAGAGCTGTTGTTGTCGGTGACCGGTACAAAGATGTCGGCTTGGGTTGTGGCTGCGGCGGCGATCGATTCGCCTTCGGCTTGCAGATCACCGAGTGACAGAGTGGTGGATGCAACTTCGGAAGCCATCAAGCCGAGTGGCGACTCGACAAGCGATGAGCTCTCCGGAATGACGAGCTCTCCCTCGCCGCCCGTCGTCGAGGTCGTTGACGGTGTGAATTCGACGTTGCTGATCTTGAACAACCGGATGCCATCGATCTCGCCTCGATGTTGAAGCCGCGAATCGCTGGTTGTCGGAATCGTCTCCGGCTGCACCGGGTCTGCAGAATCGGGAGCGGTGCCTTCAATGATAACGCTGCCGCCATCTGCATCGAGCGTGGCAACAGGATTACTGATCGTATCGGCGCCCGAGGACTGCATCGCAAGAATACTCGCTTCGCCTGGCGCGACGGCCACGAGGATTGAATTGCGAGACGTCGAGCCCAGCCAATCGCGAATCGAAATGAACTCTGGCTTCAATCGGCCGATGCCGCTGTCGACCATGGTGTCTCCGTCTTCAGCGGCACTCGTCAAGGTGATCTCGCGGGGCTCGGAAGCATTTTGCAGGAAGGGGATGGCGGGGATCTTGATCTTGTAACTGCCCGGCAGAACACGATCGAAACTAAAACTATCTTCACCGTAAGTCAGCGGGACCGCCACAGACTCGCCCAACAGGTTCGTGCCTTCGAGCATGATACCGCGGACCTGGCCCATGGAGTTCAGCGATCCCAGTTGGACAAAGATGCTCCGCTCCGTATAGTCCGCAACTTCGATGGTGATGATGCCGGCGCTAGTCGGATCCGTTCCGTCGCTGATGGTGTAAGAGATCGTGTCGCTACCGGTGAAATCCGCACTGGGCGGCGTGTAGAGAATCGTATCACCGACAATTCGTGCCGTTCCGCCGGCGGTCGTCGAGGTCGACACAGTCGCAATCGTAAGCGTTTCACCATCGTCAACATTGTCAGGCAAGTCATCCAGTTCAAACGCCAGCGACTCCCCAGCGCCCCGACTGAGACGGACGGTTGGATTCAGAATCGGCGGTGCGTCGTTTTCACCTGTGACAGTGAAGGTGACGGTTCCGACGGAGAGCCCGCCGCCGGTATCGCGGATCGTGTAAGTGACCGTTTCCGTGCCAGCGAAATTTGCAGCGGGTCGATAGAAGAATTGTGTGCCATCGGTACTGAATCGCGCCGCTCCGCCTTGGCTGGGAGTCCCGACCGAACTGATCACAAAGGTTTGATTGTCGACGTCCCGGGTATCGTTGGTCAAAACATCAAACTCCGCCTCTAAATCGTCTTCGATGACCATGAAGGAATTGTCGACGGCAGTGGGCGGATTGTCAGCAACCGCGACGGTCACATTGACCTCGACCACGTCGGTCAAACCGCCGTCGCTGACGGTGTAAGTGAACGTATCGGTGCCGGTAAAGCCAACTGCAGGTGTGTAGACGATTGACTGGCCGCCATTGTCAATCGAGACGCTGCCGCCGTTGGCGGTCGTGCCGTTGCTGAGGCCACCAAGATTGGTGATCTCCAGAGTCTCGCCGCTATCGGGAGCAATCTTATCGTTGGCCAGAACGTCCAGCGTGTTCGCGGAGGAGTTTTGGTCGACGTTGAAGTTATCGCTTACTCCATCGGGCGGATCATTCACGGAAGTAACCGTGACCGTCACGTTGCCGTCTTCCTGAACACCGCCGCTATCGCTGACCCGATACGTGAAGACCGCTTGGCCGTTGAAATTCGGTTCCGGTGTGAAACGGACCACACCGCCGGTAAACGAGACCGTGCCGCCACTGCTTGGCTGCGTCCCGTCGACGACGGAAAGCGTGCCGCTGCCCGAAACGACAACGTCGTTTGCCAGCACGTTCAAGGTGGTTGCACTAGAATCTTCCGCAACAGTGAACGTGTCGTCGCCAATCGTGAAGTTCTGGCCGATTGCCAGACTGACGCTGCCGTAAGCGACTGTGTCGGCTGGAATCTGATCGTCGTTCCCGTACAGCAGGACCTCACTATCGATGTCGTCCGCCGGTTCGCTTCGGATGTTGACCGTGCCGCTCGCCAGCGCTTCCATGCGAATGGTTGCGATCAAAGTTTCTTGGAGATTGGTCCCACCAATTTCAAAGGAAGACGGCGTCGCACCCAGCTCGTCAATCAGACCATTGGAGAACGTACCTTTTTGAAGGCTAGCACTCGAAAACTGAGGGGCGAAATCGATCGCCGATCCTGGTTCCGGGCGAATCAGTGAACTGTCAAACAGGATGTCCGCAAACGCCTGAAAGATCCCGTCGCGTTCGAACGAGACTCGCGCGTCGACGCCGATGAAATTGAGCAAGAAAGTCTGGCCGACCGCAAGGGAGCTGATCGGTGTGCCTTGCAGGTCGGTCACTTCCAGCTTGATTTCCGCCAGCGGTTGGCCGGCCACATCGACCGTGAAGGACTCACTGCGCACATTGCCGGCCGTGTCGGTCAACTCGATCGTAAAGACATTGTCCCCGATTTGGCCTTCGACCGGAGTCCAGTCAATCACCCCAGTCGTGGCATTGATCGTTGCGCCCGTCGGAGCCGCGGTGAAGGAGTAAACCAGGCCACTCCCCTCTTCGTTGCTGATCAAATCAGACCGATAGGCTCTGTCAACGTTCGCTTGCGTTGAAGCGCTACTGATGACGGAGTCGGGTGCTGTCGAGTCGTAGACAACCGTTAGCGATGGGGAAAACAGGCTCGTGTCGTTGCCGCTGGTTTGCCGCGCGGCGATTTCGTAAGTACCATCCCCCAGGGCGGCGATGTTGTTCGTGGTGATCACGATGCTGTTACCAGTGGCAACTCCACTACCGACCACCGTGCCGTCGGCGATCACCAGTTCGACCGTCGATCCACTGGCAACACCCGCAACCCGGAACGCGAGCGCGCTTCCTTGGTGATATTGTCGATGTTGCTCGTTCCACTGTCGCTGCCTGTTTGCAGATCGACCGAAGCGGGAGGCAAAACACCTTCGCTCTCGAAAGTGAATGGCACGGTCTGCGTGTCCATGTCGCCAAACCCGTTGCCGGTGACACCGGGCCCGGGGGCCACGCCAAACAGGACATCCATCGTGCCTTGGAAACCCGTTCCCGCGTTGACGGTTGACGATCCGGTGGTCGGGTTGAGCGAAACGCTGCCAATCGCGGAGTTCGAGATGGACTCGGCATAGACCTGGACATTTTGTTGCAGCGCATTGCGACTGGCGACACGGACTATCACACTTCCGCTGAAACTTGCGTTTGGCGTCACCGAAACCAGTCCGGTCGCGGAGTCCACCGAAACCGTTCCACTGGCCGCACCCGACAACAAAACGGCGCTGTAAGTGACTTGCTCTCCGGCATCGGCGAGGCTGTTCAGTTGGACGTTCACGGTGCCGCTGAATCCGGCCGCAGGATCGACCGTCAATCTGCTTTCACCGCGGTTGGGATCGAACTGACTGGTGATCAGGTCAAGCGATACCGAGCCGGAGGTTGGGTTGTCGATCGACATGGCGAAATAGGTAACGGCGTCGTTCTCAACGTCAGTGCTCGTTAGCTGTAGCGTCGCCGGTGTGTCCGTCGTCGTTGCTGCAGGAGGCGTGATCGGGCCGAGAAACGGCTGGCTGTTCGCATCGTCGTTGGCGACGGTGACTTCGATCGTTTCGGTGTGCGTGTTTCCGTCTTGATCGGTCACTCGAATCGTGACCGAAGTCGTGCCAGTGGTGCCCAAGGCCTTGAGCATGATGACGGAGTTTTCGGTGTCGTTGAACACATCGATCGATTCGATCGTGACATCAGTCTCTGGTTTATCCGATGACCCCGTGCCGGCGGACCGCGGAGTTTGCGTTTCGCTGATGGCTTCGCGAACATCGAAGCCTTCGACCAATTGACCGAAGACCGAGTGGTTGAAGTCGAGGAAGCGGTTGGGGCCCTCGCTGATAAAGAACTGCGAATTGTTGGTGTCGTCAGTCGATTTCGCGAACGACAAGACACCTTCGCGATTGTGCTGCAGATCAGCGTGGTAATCGTCGTCAAACTGTCCCAGCGTCGAACCGCTCGTTCCGGTCCCGGTGGGGTCGCCTCCCTGGATCACGAAGTTATCGACAACCCGATGAAAAATGATGCCGTCGTAAAATCCTGGGATTGGTCGGCAAGATCAGCGACGCGTCCAGCGGCAACGGGTGCACGCTGCTCGAACAACTCGAACACCATGTCGCCCCAGCCTGACATATCGATTCGGATCGATCGATTGCCGGACAACACGGTTGCTTCCAGCAGCTCGGGATTGTCAACCGTAACGGTAACCGTCAGGGGGCCACCGTCGGGATCGTAGGCGTCGATCGGAACGTGAAGGGGCGAACCAATATTGACGGTCAAGTTCCCAACGGTTGCGAAGGTTGGTTGCTCACTCTGCGGGATCGCAACGCCACTCCGCTGGCTGAGCGTCGCCAACGTTTGAACACCAACGAGCGGCTCGCTGCCGTCGGGGAACTTCCAAGTTGGAAACTGGACGATGCCTTCGGCGATGCCAATCGCGTTCAGCGTGCGATCGGGTTTTGTGACTTCGATGAATGGCAGATATTTCTCGCCATCCTCGAACAGCTCTTTCTGTAACGTGCAGGCGGGACACCAATGTGCCCCGAAGTACTCAACTCCGGCGTCGGCCAAATCTTTCGCGAATTGGACCAGGTCGGGAGCCAGTTCGCCCTCGGCCTGACCAGCAACCTGAAGCCCACCGGTTTCCGCAGCCTGCTCCGGCTGCGAAACTCCATCGGTGAACAGCAAATCCATGTCACCGGCCAGCAGCTGACGTTGCTCGAGCGATTCGAGCAGCAATCGGCCTCGCTTCGGGTCGGGAGCACAATTACCGCCCCAAATCACGCTCTCGAGCAGTTGTCGCACAGTTCGACGCGGCTTGGCGGAGGATGAACGATTCGAGGTTGAACGCATCAGAGGGTCTCAGAAAACGCGAGATTTCAGGGGAAACTTCGGAAGCCGATGGCGGACATCGGCCTGTCATCGGATCTACGTCGACAGCATACAAGCGTCAGGACGAATAAATCCGATACAACCCGTATGCTTTACCAGGACGGAAAACTGGGCAACTGTCACGGTGGATGGGCTCAGAGTAGAAAATCCAAACTTGCAAGTACTTCTAAGACGCATGGGGGGGCGCTGTTGTTCCCCATTATACCCACAAGGGGGGAACGTCTAGTCGGGAGCCATCGGCGCGGCGGAAGAAGACTTGGGAGATCACACGACTGTGCCGAATTTTCCGAGCGAGATAGCCTGATCCCGGACCGGCGGCAAATGTCGCGCCGGCCTTTGCCGCTCGTGGGACACACTGTTGTGACCGACGACCTCTCCTCGTCGAGGTCCTGTAGTCTTTAGCAGCCATCACGCTCCTTTTAAGGCGCTCTCGATTCGATCGGCTGCGTCATTCAATAACTCCCGCATTGCTGCCTGGGCCTTGGTCGGTTTGCGGGTACAGATGGCTTTCATCACTTTCTGATGCAGGGGGACCGACGCGTGGTTGTCAGCCGGCTGGCGATTGGTGACGCGTAAGCTCGATTCGAGCGAGGCACTGATGACATTGGCGACTGGGGCGAAGAAGGGGTTACCAGTGGCGTGAAGAATCTCAGTATGAAACCGGAGATCAGCTGCTAAGAAGGCTTCCACGCTATCAGCCGTCCGCTCCATATCCGCGCATGCTTCTGAGATGAGCCGCAGTTCCCCCTCGCTGGCGCGCTGGGCGGCCAGTGCCGCTGCCGCCGGCTCGAGCGTTTGACGAAACTCCGTCAGATGGAACAGGTGCCGGCCGCCGGCGTCGGATTGCGCTTGCCAGTCCAGCACTTCCGGGTCGAGGTAGTTCCAGGTCCGCGCCGGTCGCACAATCGTCCCTCGTTTGGGTCGCGATTCCACCAGACCCTTGGCAGCCAGTGACTTGATGGCCTCGCGCACCACCGTCCGGCTGACACCCATCACCTCACACAGCGTCGACTCCTGAGGCAGAGCGGTACCCGGCTTCACAGTGCCCGCCAGGATTTGGCATCCCAGATCGTGGACGACTTGGCCGCAAAGATTTCGCCGAGATCGTGTCATTTCCATGTTTGAGCCCATTGACGTGCTGATTTCAATATACTAATTGTACTACAATAGTATAATATCGATTGGGTGGGTAGGCCAGCAGGCCGGACCGCGGACGAAGCACCAAGAGGAGCTGTTCAGGCTGCGGGCGAGTGCAGATATGGCAAGGGAAGTGGCCTTGATGGGTCAGACGGGCACGATGATGTTGGCCAATGATGCTGGGCGTTTCACTGATCGCCGGCAATGCAGTTGCGGTAGTAGCCGGCGCATGGAAAGGAATGGGTGGTCCACTCAAGCGAATGTCGCTTGGCGTTTTCGTCATCATTGTCGCGACGTTCTGATGGCGCATGCCTCGACGCTGAAACCGGGGCAGACAACGGCAAAGGCCCTCGCGGTGGTAGAGACGGCTCGGGCTTCGGCAAACGCGAATCGCATTAATCCGCTGTCCAGTTAGGCGAAACATCACGATGAAAATCGACTGCATACGAACTCACCATCTGCGTGATGAATTGGACGAACCATTCGGGTTTTCCCAGTGGTTTTACAGCACGCGTAACACGCTATGGGTCGAGATCATTGCCGATGATGGAACGACGGGTTGGGGCGAGTGCTATGGCCCGGCAGAGGTCTACCAGGCGGCAATCACGAGTTTCTACGGCCCGCGACTGTTGGGGCTCGAGCCTCTGGCGACCGATCGCCTTTGGCACAACATGTGGCAGTGGTCCCTCGATTTCGCGCGCGGCGGGATCATGATGGGCGCCATGTCGGGGATCGATATGGCTCTTTGGGACCTCAAGGGAAAGTCGCTCGGGCTGTCCGTGTCAGAGTTGATGGGCGGGCGTTATCGCGACTCTTTCCCCTGCTACGCCACGGGGATGTACTTCAAGGAGATGTCGGAAGATGCATTGCTCGATTCGCTGGTGGCCGAGGCCGTCGGATATCGAGAGCAAGGCTTCACGGCGATGAAGATCAAGGTCGGCAAGAATATCGAGTTCGATAGTGGTCAGATCGCCGCGATGCGAGAGGCGATGCCCGGCACGATGCTGATGGCCGATTCCAATCACGCCTACGATCTGCCGGAAGCGATTCGCATTGGCCGCGTACTCGAGGATCATGACTTCGCGTGGTTCGAGGAGCCGTTGTCACCCGAGTACGAGACTCAGTTCCGACAACTGCACGAAAAGATCGACGTTCCCATCGCCAGCGGCGAGTGTGAGCAGACGCGTTACGGCTTCCAACGTCTGTTGTCCACCGGCGGCGTGCAGATCGCCCAGCCAGATTTGGCTTACTGCGGCGGCATTTCCGAGGCGTTGAAGATTCGAACCGTTGCATCGTCACTGGGTGTGAATGTCATTCCACATTGCTGGGGCACGATGTTGAACCTTGCCGCCGCCACTCACTTTCTTGCCTCCGGCTATCGAGAACCGGGGCGAGCCGAGGATGGGGGCGCCATTCTCGAACTCGATCGCACGCCGAACCCACTCCGCGATGAGCTGTTCGAAACGCCGGTCACGATCGACAACGCAACCGTCCACGTGCCGACGGCTCCAGGGCTGGGAGTGGTCGTCGATCGAACTGCCCTTCAATCGTTTCAAGTGAAAGAAACGGAGATACGATGAAAGACCAATCGTTCACGATGCTGACCACATGCCTGCGTTTTTTCTGCGAAGAAGCGTTGCGGATTGGCGGCCGACGTCCACACGACAAACCTGTCTCGCGGTCTTCGTGACGCCGCCGAAATCGAGGCCGGTAGCGTTTGCGTCAACGAGGTCCACTATGCTGTGCAGTTACCGCACGGCGGCGTCAAACAGAGCGGCGTGGGCAAGGACTGTTCTCGCTACAGCTTAGAGGAATATCTGACACTCAAACGCGTGTCTGTATTGATCGACACATAAACCGAGGATCAAACAATGAATAAACCGATAGTCACGTTTGGAGAAATCATGTGCCGTCTGGCGTCGCCGGCGAATCTTCGCCTGCGTCAGACGCGCGAGTTGGAAGTGACGTATGCCGGGGCGGAAGCGAGTGTGGCGGCGTCCATCTGCAATTTTGGCGGCGCGGCGCGGTATGTCACCGCTCTGCCAAAGCATGCACTCGCCGAGGCGACGATGGATACGCTGCGAGCTGTGGGCATCGACACACAGTATGTGCTGCGCACCGATGCAGGTCGGTTGGGACTCTATTTTTTGGAGACCGGTGCCAACCAGCGGCCGAGTAACGTGATCTATGACCGCGCTGATTCGGCCGTGGCGATCACTCCGGCCGACGAATATCCATGGAGTGCCATCTTTGACGGAGCCCAGTGGCTTCATCTCAGCGGCATTACGCCGGCGCTGTCGAAGAACGCTGCCGAAGCGACTCTCGTTGCCGCACAAAAAGCAAAGGCGGCCGGCGCGATGGTCTCCATCGATCTGAACTTCCGCGGAAAGCTCTGGAAGTGGGATGCACCCAAGACACCGCGTGAGCTGGCTCAGGAGACGATGCGCAACATTTTGCCTTCCATCGATGTGGTGATTGCCAACGAAGAAGATTGCCATGACGTGCTCGGCATTCGGGCCGGTGACACCGACGTCCATGCTGGATCGCTTGATACCTCGCGATATCCAGATGTGGCTCGTCAGGTCGTCAAGCAGTTTCCGAGTGTCCGCAAGGTGGCCATCACCCTGCGCGAGAGTCTTTCGGCAACGCACAACAACTGGGGCGCCATGCTTTACGATGCCGCGTCGGACCAACCTGCTTTCGCACCGCTCGACACGTCGGGAAATTATCGGTCCTACGAGATCAAGAACATTGTCGACCGTGTGGGCGGGGGCGATGCGTTTGCGGGCGGGCTGATCTTCGCATTGACCACAGCGGAATTGAGTGATCCGCAGACCGCGGTGAACTATGCGGTAGCCGCTTCCTGTCTGAAACATTCAATCAAAGGTGATTTCAACTATGCGACCCGCAGCGAAGTGGAAGCCCTGATGGGCGGCTCCGCCTCCGGGCGTGTCGTTCGATAACATCGAGTGCTTTGTCAAAGCTTGATTTTGGGGTTGGCCGGGAAAAAGGACTATGAGGACGCCGCTTTTTGCCGCCGCGAATTCGAGGTGCCAGCCAGCTGGAAGGGAAGGGTGGTCCGTCTTCAGTTCGATGCAGTGAACTTTCGGTCGGAGGTGTGGCTAAACGACAAGGTCGTGGGCATGCATGAGGGTGGGTTCACTCCGTTCAGTTTCGAGTCGACGATCTGCTGAACTGTGACCGCAGTAATACTCTGATCCTTCGCGTCGTTGGGCCGATCCTGATGCAGGACAAAAGAGTGGACGGCATGGGACCGATGGAAACACCGCAATGGCGCGGTGCAATCACTGGCGGAATCTGGCAGCCGGTTCGTCTGGTTGCGACGGGCGACGTCTATGTGAAGGACGTTTTCATCCAACCACAAATCGCCGACAACACGGCTACCTTTCAGCTGGAGTTGGAGAACGCCGGTGACAACGCAGTCTCGACAGAGATGGAGATCGCGATTCGATCGGGTCAGCGCATCGTCGCGAAGTTCAACGACACGCTGACCTTGAAACCAGGCACCAACCGTCAAACACGCGTGCTGAAGATCCCCGACGCAAAGTACTGGTCGCCGGATGACCCACACCTTTACGACGCGCGAAGTTTCATTGGGAGCATCCGATCAATGGAGCTCACGGTTCGGGATGCGGGAATTCACGATTCGCGACAAACAGTGGATTCTCAACGGCAAGCCACTCCATCTGAAGGCTACTTTTTTCGAGGGCCTGTACCCGTTGAAGCTGGCTTATCCCGACAGTCGCGAGATGGCGATTCGAGAAATTCAACTGGCCAAGGATGCGGGATTCAACATGATTCGTCCCTGGCGCAAACCGCCGCCACCCATGTGGCTCGATCTGGCCGACGAGATGGGAGTGTTGACCGTGGGCAGCCTGGCCATCGAGTGCATGGATTTCCCGCGGGAGTCGCCACGTCTGAAGGGGTGGGTCGAGAACGAGGTGCGCGAGAGCATTCTCCGCGACCGCAGCCGTACTTGCGTTGTACAGTGGGAGCTCTTCAACGAACTGAAACGGCCGGTGCTGAAGGAGATGCTGGAACCGATGGTGAAACTCGCCCGCCAGCTCGACCCCACGCGGTTGATTCTTGATGAGTCAGGCGGGTGGGCCTTCGGTGCAAACATGTATCTTCCCAAGAGTCTCGAACCCACCAAGTTCAACGACATTCACGACTATCCGGGGCAGAAGATCAACGAGGAGGTCTACACCAAGCTGCTTCTCGCTGGAAGCGTGACGCATGACGAGATGAGGAAACAGGGGTTGGGCGGGCGATTGCCGGGCCGGAATGTCGTTCCGGAACTGATGACTTTCTTTTCCGAGTTGGGTTATGGGAGCCTGCCCGATCTGGTGGACAACAATCGGCGTTTCGCCGAGCTCGGCAATCCGCTGGCGCCGCCTACGGTTTATCATCGCCGCCTGGCCGTTCAGCACCGGCAAGCCCTGAAGGAAAGCGGGTTCGACAAGATCTATCCCGATCTCAAGCAGTTCTGTCTCGATCAACAGCTCATCCATGGAACCGCGAATCGGCGCATGATCGAAGCCGTGCGATGTAATCCCCATGTGAAGGGCTACTGCATTCACGCGTTGACGGCAGGCGACTGGATCATGGGAGCAGGGCTGCTGGACCTGTTTCGTAATCCAAAGACCTATGCATACGAGGGTACCAAAGCCGCTAATCAGCCGCGCATCGTTTCCATTCGTGTTCGTCCGCGCAACGTCTATGCCGAGCGCGGAACGAGGATCGAGATCACGGGAGTGAACGACTTAGGTTCCGCCTCGGGAAGCTTGAGCGTGGAGGTCATCGACGGCGACGGCCAAATCGTTTTCGCGAAGTCGACGCAGATCGATCTCGGCTCAGGCATCACACCGCTGTTCGGCGAGCCGATAGACACTTCGACGCTCAGCGGCACGTACACGGTCAAGGCGCAGGTCAGCGCGGACGATGGATCACCGATCACCGAGAATGCCTATAGCTTCGATGTCTTTAGCTCCAGTCAACTGGCCGTGCCCGAAAAACGCATCGCGGTGCTCGACCCCAGTAACTCGTTGAAGCCGTTCTTAAATGAAGCGGGGATTGTGTTGGAGGACTTCCATGCCCAGTCCGACCGCTCCCTTCCCGTCTTCGTTTCACGAACCGTCGCAAACACTCCAGCGGAGCGGAAACGATTTGCTCGAACTCAAGAAGTTCATCGAAACGGGCGGAACCGCAGTCTACCTGCAAGCGGGCGGGCCGAACGTTCCTTGGGGCAAAGCCGGGCAACGCATCGCCCCTGCTGCCGGTCAAGGCGCGCCATAAAATGACCCTGGGCAATTGGATGTGCATACCTCGAATTGTGAAAGACCACCCGGTGTTTGACGGACTGCCGACCGGCGGCATGATGGGCCCGGTCTACGAAAACGTCTGGGCGCAAAGCACGCTGCAAGATCTCGGCGGCGAAACGATCGCGGGTTCGATCGGTTTCGACTGGTACCCCGATTACGACCTGAGCAAGCGGCACTACTACGGGCCGGGAGACGTTTGGTGGGGGGCCGATCTGGCGGTCGTCCCGCTCGGTCAAGGCCGCTGCATCACCTCGCAACTTCGCCTGGTCGAAAACATCGGTCGCGATCCTGTGGCCGACAAGATTCTCTTCAATCTGATCGACTGGACGACCGCCGAGACCGATCGAAATAGGTCGCTTCGCCAGGATCACAGCGCCCGACCAATTGTTAACGATGGAAACGCCACGGAGTAACGATGAGAAAATTGAGGTTCGATAGGCGAGCACTACTGGCAATCGTCGCGATTCTCTGCGCGATCGCCATCAAGGCCCAGGCTGCTGAAAAACCGAACATTGTTTTGCTGTTTGCGGACGATGCCGGCTACGGTGATTTCGGTTTTCACGGCAGCCACCACTTCAAGACACCGAATCTGGATCGGCTGGCCAAGTCCGGCGTGCTGTTATCCAATTTTTATGTGACCGGCGCCACCTGCGGTCCGTCTCGGGCGGGCTTGCTGTCGGGAAGATATCAACAACGTTTCGGGTATGAAGAAATCAATGTGCCCGGCATCATGAGCAACAGCAGCAAACTGCTGGGCGATGACATGGGATTGCCGACGGATCTGCCGACCATGGGGGACCATCTGCAGCAGCTAGGTTACCGCACTGCAATTTTTGGAAAGTGGCATATGGGGGCAGCTGACCGCTATCATCCCCTCCAACGCGGCTTTGACGAATTCTACGGCTTCCGCGGTGGAGCCAGAAGTTTTTTTGCCTATCGGAATCCTAAGTCAACCAAACATGAAAACCTGATGGAGCGAGGCTTCGAGGATTATCAGGAACACGAAGGTTATTTGACCAATGTCCTTGCCGATCAGGCCTGTAATTTCATTCAGCGCCACAAGGATCAACCGTTTTTCGCCTATGTATCATTCAACGCTGTCCATACGCCCATGGAGGCAGATCCGAAAGACAAAGACGAGTTTCCTCAGCTGGACGGAACGCGAAGGATAGCGGCACAGATGATGCTTTCACTCGACCGAGCCTGTGGTCAAATCATCAATGCGCTCAAAGAACTCGGGCTGGACGATGACACCATCGTCGTTTTCTCAAACGACAACGGCGGACCGATGGATAAGAACGGATCGAGCAACTATCCATTCAGCGGAGTGAAGGCGACGCAACTCGAAGGAGGTATCCGGGTTCCAGGTATCATCGCCTGGCCGGGGAAGCTTCCGGCGGGATCGGTTTACCAACATCCGCTCAGTACGCTCGACCTGTTGCCCACCTTTGTGGCGGCCGGTGGTGGCGACCCCACGTCGATTGAAGGACTCGACGGTGTGGATCTGGTTCCCTTCCTGCAGGACGAAAATCGGGAACGGCCCCATCAAACGCTCTATTGGAAAATGGAAACCCGCGGTGCCATACGCGACGGCGACTGGAAGTTGTTGCGTTTTCCCGACCGGCCGGCGGAGCTTTATAACCTGGCCGAAGATCCGGGCGAGCAAAACAATCTGGCCCACGCGCATCCGGAGAAGGTGAAAACGCTATTCCGGAAACTGTTCGCATGGGAACTCGAACTGGAGCGTCCGTTGTTCATGTTACGACGCGATGAAGAAGGCTGGTCCGCTCGACGAACGGACGAGTTTCGGATGCCACCCCCTGAAACGTTTTAGAGTTGTGTAGGCCAGGACTTGTCCTGGCGCATGCACTCACGATTTGCCAAGACAGGTCCTGGCCTACGTCGAACACCGACACGGAACCGGGATGGACCACATCTTAGCCACCACGAACGCGACGAGAAATCAAATGCAAAAACTGTTACTCATCATCGTTGGCAGCTTGGCCATCACAAGCGTGGCTGATGCTCAACAACATGGAATCATTGACAACTCACAAAGTCCGCACGTCAAACTAAAGAGCATTGACCTGGGTGATTGTCAGTGGACGTCAGGTTTCTGGGCCGACAAGTTCAAACTCTGTGAAGATGTCATGGTTCCGCACATGGGCACGCTGCTCAAAGGCGATATTGGCCACGCCTACAACAACTTCAAAATCGCGGCCGGTCTTAAAGAAGGCAAACATCAGGGGTTCTGGTGGCACGATGGAGATTTCTATAAGTGGATGGAATCGGTTACTTACACTTATGCCGCGAACAGAGATGAAAAACTTTTTCAAGAGCTGGATGAGATCATTGAGGTCATTGGAAAAGCTCAACGTGAAGACGGTTACTTATCCACACCAATCATCATCAATGGAATTGAGCCGTTCTCCAATCGAAGATATCACGAGCTCTACAACAGCGGCCATCTATTGACGAGCGCGTGCATTCATCACCGGGTCACCGGAAAAACCAACTTCTTAAACATTGCGATCAAACACGCAGATCTGCTTTACAAGTTGTTCCAACCCCAGCCGAAGGAACTGGCGCGTTTTGGCTTCAATCAGACGCAGATCATGGGGTTGGTCGAACTCTATCGCACGACGAAGGACAAAAGATACCTGAAGTTGGCGGAAATATTCATCAACATGCGCGGCAGGTCCAAGGTCATTGAGGATTCTACCACCCAAGGTTACCCAATCGGAGACATGGTGCAGGAGCGAATTCCACTACGTAAAGAAACGGAAGCCGTGGGGCATGCGGTGCTTGCTTTGTACTATTACTCGGGCGCCGCGGATGTGTATGCGGAAACGGGGGAACAGGAGCTAATCAATGCCCTGGATCGGCTTTGGCATAACGTTGTCAATGAGAAGATGTATGTAACCGGCGCCGTCGGACAAGCTCACTACGGTGCTTCTTCCCGCAAAGATCCGATTCAAGAAGGATTTATCGATGCATACATGATGCCCAATTCAACGGCCTACAATGAAACCTGTGCAAATATTTGCAACTCGATGTTTAGTCACCGCATGCTGGGTCTCAAAGGAGAGTCGAAGTATGGCGATGTCATGGAGCTCGTTCTGCTCAACAGCGCACTTTCAGGGATCAGCATTGAGGGGAAGGATTACTTCTACGCCAACCCGTTGCGCAAACATCAGCGAGATTATTCAACTCTCAACACCGAGTCTCCTGTACGTGAACCGTATCTGAAATGTTTTTGTTGTCCACCCAATCTTGTCAGGACGATCGCCAAAACGCCAGGCTGGGCTTACAGCAAGTCAGAAAACGGCATTGCCGTGAACCTGTATGGCGGAAACAAGCTGTCGACCACGTTGCTGGATGGATCGACGCTTCAGCTGAAGCAGGAGACGCAGTATCCGTGGGACGGCCATGTGGAAATCACCGTGGAATCTTGCAAGCAGGAACCGTTCGAGCTGCTGCTGCGGATTCCCGACTGGGCAACTGGAACGACGGTCAAGATCAATGGCAAAGATGCCGGCATTGATGTGACTGCTGGGGCCTTTGCCAAGGTTGAGCGAAGGTGGGCTGCCGGCGATGTCGTGGAAGTTGACATGCCAATGGATATCAAGTTGATCGAGGGCGACCCTCGCATCGAAGAAGTTCGCAATCAGGTTGCCCTTAAGCGTGGGCCTGTCGTTTACTGCATTGAAACGCCTGATCTTCCTGAAGGCACTGGAATCCTCGATGTTTACCTGCCGAGTGACTCCGAGCTGAAAGCAGAATATCAGCCGAATCTGCTGGGAGGACTGACGACGATCGGTGGAAAAGTCGCAATCCGCAAAGACAAGCAGCAAGGCATGTACCGGCCGGTTGGAAAGCCAGAGTGGGAAATCGTCGATTCCCAGTTTGTTCCCTACTATTCGTGGTGTAACCGGGGCGATAGCGAAATGACCGTTTTCATTCCCGTGCTGTGGCGGTAACTCGGAAAGTGACATCAACATGCTGAATAGAGTTTGCCTTCTTCTCTCAGCCGCATTGGTCGCAACGACGACATTTGGAAACACCGGGTTCACCAGCTTCGATACGGGATACACGATTTGCAAGGTCCGCGCGGCAGTCAAGATCGCACTCAACGATTTTGATGTACGAACCAAGTTCGTCGATAATCGGAAGAATGCGGAACTGGAGATTCGCGTTCATGTAAACGGTGTCAATCACTTCAGACCAAATGGCATTCCGGAACGTGAAACGGGATTACCGAGGAAATCCTGATCCACAATCGTTTCCACAGCGAACCTGATGAACCATCATTGGTCGAATGGTAGAGCTGGAATCCACAAATCGGAAAAGAGATACTTCGTTCGAGACATTCGCGTTCTTCGCGAAGTCGCTGTGGTAGGACAATGCTTCGATTGCACCAAGTGCAGCAATCACCGCTGGCCGCAGGTGTCGCGTCGTGCCGATCAGTGAGCCCCCGCATGAGCTTTCCGCAGATGGCGCATTGAGCGGAATAATGTGCCGGTTTTGTCGGTTGGATACTGGCAATCATCACGATTCTCTGAGCAGTTCTTGTTTTTGGGCCGATCAACCGTAGCTCATGGCTGCGGCGTCGCAACGAAACAAACAACAATCTCTTCAAATCGGGTTGAACTGTGGCTATCTCTCGAAACCGCATCTTTCGTAGGTCGACTTGTCCCCAAGTCGACCAATGACGGTTGAATCATGGCGAATTGGTCGACCTGCGGACAGGTCGACCTACGCTGTTCGCCCATCGACTCACGCACACGCAAAGCAGCATCGTGCGTTCGATGATCGGTGAAAAACGGGCGTTCTCGAGCTATGCCATCAGATCGAGGCTATCGGGGAAGTTGCCGATGTTGGGAAGAATGGTCGAAAGATCGCTCGGCGAGACACCGAACCATTCCACCAGTTCCTTGACGTACTGATCGACCGACGTGCTGGGAATCATGCGTCCCCGCCGGTCGGTGGTGTACATGCCATCTTTGTCATTGAAATTTGTCGCATTGGACATATCAGGGTACGCCCCGTGCACTTCACCGCCGTTGACAGCTCCGCCGATCACCAGTTGGTTCGAGCCCCAGGCGTGGTCGGCTCCCTTGTTGTCGTTGCCGACCAACGTCCGCCCAAAGTCGGACATCGTAAAGGTCGTCACCTGATCAAGCACGTTTTGCGCACGCAGTTCTTCGGTGAAGCGATAAAGTCCCTCACCGATCTGCGGCATCGATCCGGTATGGTTGTTGATCAGATTGCTATGGTTGTCAAAACCGCCGCGGGAAACGAAAAAGATCTGTCGCTCCTGGCCGAGCTGTTCACGGGCAGCGATGGCCTTGGCAACCTGCTTGAGCTGAGAGGCGAAGTCATAGGTTGGCCAAGCTCCGAAGCCGAGGCCATTCTCTGTGAGTAACTCGACTCCTTGCGTCGCGTTGGAGTATTCGATGGCGGCGTCAATCGCGTTCTTGCTTGCCGTTGCGTGTGTCATTTCCAACAGATTCGCATACTGTTGGCTGAGCAATCCATCGGTCGCCGCAGTGAGAATTTTATTTCGCGCGGCGCCACCTCCGTAGCCAGCCAATTTGGTCGCACCCCCAGTCGAAACGATGTAGGGCGACGTCTGAGCGCCCCTCATCCAAGTGTTCCCACCAAGGGCGATGCCCATGCCGATTTTGGAATCGAGATTGACGCTGTCACTCAATACATCGGCCATTCGACCACCCCAGCCGATGCTTTCGGCGCGTGACTGAGGCAACGATGTCATCCAGTTGCGTTGCTCGTCACTGTGTGAAAAGAGTCCGACGGGCCGGTTGCTGTCCCAATTCGACTTGTCGACCGGGCGCGGTGCGCTGCCCACGTTGGCAACGAAGGCCAACTCGCCGCTACGGTACAAATCCTGCATATGGTTATCGTCGACTCCGTTGATCCCGCTGTTCTTGCCGGCATTGAAGTAACCATGGATGCCATACTGGGGTCCACTGCTTGCCTCGATCGGTTTGAGCGACATCCCGTAGTTTGGATCCGTTGGATCGGAACCGAGATCAATATCACGAGGCAGGGCAATGCCCACACCTCCGCCAGTCGTCAGTCCGCGACGAATCTCGACATAGCCGCCATGGGGCGTGTCGTCATAGGGCGCCAGCATATTGAAGGAGTCGTTGCCGCCGAACAAGAAGACGCAGACAAGCGCCTTGTAGTCTCCCTGCGAAGGCTGCTGCGCCATCACCGAAGCGGTAAGTCGCAGATCGAGTAAGGTGGACAATGCGGAAATGCCACTCATCGCGCCGCAGCCACCGGCTGCGCGGATGAAATTGCGACGCGTCAGGGATGAGAGCAGCGAACCGTGATTGAGATTCTTATTCATGAGTCAATTTCTTTATCGGATGAGGTTTTTTGTAATGAGCAAAATCGCGGCGGCGTTAATCGCGAATCGCGCATTCCGGTGAAGTCAGCACAGCGAGGACGGCGGATCGCGCTCGCTCAAGATTGTTCGTACTGCCGCTGGCAACGATCGCCTTGGCAATGATTTCCTCGGATGTATCGCTCATCGATCCATGACACAGCAGAATGTTCAATCGCTCCATCAAGGGCAACAGGTCCTCGGCTCCAGCCAACTCGGCCTCTTTCGCGAAAGCACCGGTTAAATCCACGCTGCCAGAGGGATTGTTGTTGTGGATGTGCGTGCGGAGCCTGTTGGAAAAGCGATTGGCGAAAACGGGAGTCATGATTTGGAATTCCGGACCATGCAATTCGCCGTTAGGTATCCCGAGTGACGGGGCGTAGTTCTCAAAGCCCGGGGCGACATAGTCCGGCCGATAAAAATTGAACACACTCGGTGCCTTGAAGGGCAGCTGATTCGTGTCCAGCGAATTCGGGTAGATGCGATAGCCGGGACTAGCCGCTGTCGCATACAAACGGAAGAATTGCGTCAGGCGAATCACAGGCTCCTGCAGTCGCGAGTGCTCCGTGCCACGTGTGCTCACTCGCAAACCGACGAGACGTCGCTTGCCATTCACACTCGCGCGAACCCTTGCGTATCTTTGCGTCCTCAAGGCAACTTTGTCGGTCAACACCGCGGTGATCACGGCTCTGAGATTTCCGCGTTGGCCTGTGCCATCGTTGGCGAAGACGTTGGCAACGCGGCGGATGTAACCCTTGGAGGGATTGGACATCACGAACCGCTGGATCAACTGTCTGGCGACAAACGGCGGAACGTTCCGATGCTGGTAAAGCTGATCGATCACATCCGTAATTTCCTTGTTGGCGGCGTCGGCAGTCTTCTGAGCGTCATCGGCGACCTCCGGCACGGTAATGCGCAAAGTCGGCATGAACTTCTCACCCCAGTCGTGATGACTCCGCGGATTCATGATCTCCATCGGATCATGCAGGTTGGCATACTCGTTGCCGTGGTAGCGCAATCCGGTCAGCACTCGGGCAAAGTCCAAGATGTCTTCGTTGGTGTAATTGCGAATCAACTCGCCTGTTGTTTTGTTCTTCACAAAGACACCGTTTTGCCGCATCCGGTATTCACCCATCAGGATCAGTTGCAGCAGCTCACGGGTGTAGTTTTCGTCAGGAAAGGGTGGTCGGCTGTTGATGTGGGTGAGAAAATTCCCCATCACCGGATGATAGGTCACCTCTTGAACGACCTTGCGATAGTTACCGCTGCCGGCGTCCGAGGTAGGCAAGCCGTTCTCGACGAAAATATCGTAGTAATCACAGACACCCATGAATCGAGGCCTGCCGGCGGAATCGAGCTTTCGGTTGGAGAATACGCCGACGCGTTCGTTGGTCACGAGAATCTGACTCAGGGCCCAAGCCATCCGCTGGCGCAGCTGGTCGGGTGCAGTAAGAGCGACGTCCCACCAAGCGAAGTCACGGTACCGCAGCGCGCTATTGAGCGGATACGATAAGCCCTGGGTTCTGCTCGAAGTCCTTCCACCCGTCGGCACTCAACATCTGAAGACCGCGTTGCTCGACCAAAGTCGGCGGTTCCGCACATTGTTCTTCAATGAACTCGCGGATTGCAGGGACCTGTCCGCGAGCGAGGATTCGTTTCGCCCAATAATCCTTTCTGCGCCTCGGTGTATCCAAACGTCGCCCGTGACAGCAGTTGAACCGCTTGAATTTCGGCCCGCTTGGCTCAGAAATTCGTTGTTGTTGTTGACCGGGAAGGTTCCGCCCAGCGCTGTGTCAACTGAGAATGCTGACGGACAATGAGGCGAACAAGAAAGCGACAATCCACGCTCGACAACACTGACGGTACATGAGGGATCTCCCGCGCTAAGGATGCAAACAACATCAGAGCCGCACTCAGGATTCGATGCGTTCGCGAGACAAGTGATGGAAAAGGGAAACATGAACGACAAGTCGTCACGTCGGCAGCATCAAGCTCCGCGAAAGCGTTGATAAACTTTCGCAAAACACGCCACGGTCTTGCGTGAAGTTTTGAAACGGAAAAGTTGAGACAAGCGTAGAAAAGGATTGCGTCTCGCGCAGCGGCTATAGCTTCCCTGCGCGTAACCCGCGGATTTTAGTGAAGCTGTACGCCGCGTCAAGCCTTTCCCCCCAGGGGAGTCTTGTCAACTCCGACAGGCCGCGTCGCAACGCAGTCGTGCTCCGGTGTGATACGATGGGCGGACAAGCATTTTAGACATGCGTCGTGCGCTCGATGGCGTCTCGAAGCGGCGATCTTGTGGGGGAAGATGAAGGTGTTCACCTGATGGGACCGGATCGAGAAACCGGGCCGAATGACATAGACGGATCAGAGCGCCGCGACGGATCGCTCCGAATCAACCGCCCCGCCGTCTGGATCGCGATCCGCTGCCGATCCAATGAAGCAAACCGTCGCCTTGAGTGGCATGCCGGAGAGCAGCGGATTCGATGCGGTACCTCCCGTATCGGCTGCCAAGTCCGCCGACATTCCCACCACGCTTGGTCGCTTCAAGATCAACGGCGTGTTGGGCCAGGGCGGCTTCGGAACGGTCTATCTCGGATTCGACGACCGGCTGAAACGAAACGTCGCGATCAAGGTACCGACACAAGTCCTATCCGGCGTGGCGTTGGACAAGTTTCTGGAAGAAGCACAACGATTGGCTCAACTCCGCCATCCAGGAATCGTCACCGTGTTCGATGTTGGCGAGTTTGAGGGAAGATGCTACATCGTATCCGACTATTTGGACGGGCTGAGTCTTTCCGATTGGATGGATTCCAAACCGTCCACTTGGCGAACTGCGGCGTTGATCGCGGCGCAGCTGGCCGATGCTCTGGCGCACGCACATGTTCACGGCACCGTCCACCGCGACATCAAGCCATCCAACGTGATGATGCTGTCGGATAACCAGCCGGTGCTGATCGACTTTGGTCTGGCCATCAGCGACGCCGATGGGGCAAGGGAGAGTCCTGGGATGATGTCTGGAACGATCAGCTACATGTCACCCGAACAGACATTGGGCAAAGCGCATCGGATCGATGGCCGTACTGACATTTATGGACTCGGCGTAGTGCTCTATGGCTTGCTCTGTGGAAAACGACCCTTCTCTGCGAAGAACAGACTGGAATTGATCCGTCAGATTCGTGAAGACGAACCGCAGCCTCCCAGACAAATCGTGCCGGACATCCCGCTTGAGCTGGAGCAGATTTGCTTGAAGGCGATGTCCAAATCCATCGCTGACCGTTACACAACCGCCTCGGACTTGGCGGAGGCGCTACGCCGAATCGTTCAGGATGTGGCGGACTCCGAGGCCGATGCGTCCGCAGCGAAACCCTTGCCCGTCGAGCAGGAATCGGGCAGCTCATCGCCGGCGTCGGCGAGTCAGATGCACGTGGCGGAGCGACGTCAGATCACAACGCTGCATCTAGACTTGGACGATTCGGAAATTGACGCCGATGATCTGGACCCGGAAGAACTGCGTTCGGTCGTGCAGCGAATTCGCGAGTTGACCGCCCGCATTCTCACTCGCTTTGGCGGTCATTTCGCACACAGCAGCAGCGAGGCGATGCAGGTTTACTTTGGATACCCTCAAGCCCTGGAGGACTCCGCGCGACGAGCGGTCTTTGCCGCACTCGAAATCAGTTCGGAAATCAAGAACCTGCAGGAGCGACTAAGACAGTTGCAGGAGCTGACGATTGAGTTTCGCATTGGCATTCATACCGGGATCGTTGTCACCGAGGAAGTAGAAGCGGAAGTTTCCAGCGAACGACACTCAATCGTTGGCAACGTTCCGCGGGTGGCGGCGGGGCTGACGGCACTGGTCGAGCCTGGCACGGTTGTGATCAGCGGTACGACACGGCAGATCGTCGGCGACGTCTTCGTCTACGATCCGCTGGGGACTCACTCCGGAAAGGCCATCGGCCGCAATGTCGAAGTCTTCGCGGTCAAGGGCGAAAACGAGGCCGCGACCGAGATGGCGGCAGAAGCTTCCGAGTTGATCGGTCGCGAGCACGAGACCGGGTTGCTCAAACAGAGCTGGGAACAGGCCGTCAGTGGATCGGGCCAAGTTGTGCTGGTGTGTGCCGAGGCAGGGGTCGGCAAGTCACGATTGCTGTCAGCGTTTCGCCAGGGACTCGGCGATGCGGCGTCGCAATCCTTCGTGGCGAGGTGTTCGACCTATCATCAAAACAGTGCCTTTCATCCGATCAGCGAGTTGCTCAAACGTCTCGCGCAATTAGGTTCTGATGACTCGGATGAAGTCCAAGCTCAATAAGCTGGAGAACTTGTTGCAGCGCCACGGTATTCCACTTCAGGGGGTCATACCACTGCTTGTCGATTTGGTTTCGATACCGCTCGGCCCACGTTACGCGGTGGTGGAAGGAACACCAGAACGCCGCAAACAGAAGACGATCGAAGCGCTCGTCGAGCTGTTGCTCACGGTGTCCGAATCCCAGCCTCTGCTGTTCACGATGGAGGATCTGCATTGGATCGACCCGACGACTCTTGAGTTTCTCACGGTGCTGATCGAGCAGATTCCATCGGCACCCATCCTGCTGGTTGTCACCTATCGTCCTGAGTTCAGGTCACCTTGGCCGGCACGTCCAGGTCTGACGCAGTTAACGATCGGAAATTTGACGTCGCGGCAAACGGCCGATGTGGTGACAAGAATTGCCGGGAGTCGATCGCTGCCCGCTGAAGTGATCGATCACATCGTGATCAAGACCGGCGGCGTCCCTTTATTCGCTGAGGAATTGACCAAAGTGTTCCTCGAGTCGGACCTGCTGGAGGAGTCGGGGAACCAGTACGTGCTGGCCCGACCGCTGACTTCGGTAACGATTCCGAGTACTTTGCAAGATTCGTTGATGGCTCGCTTGGACAAGCTCGGCCCGGCAAAAGATGTTGCACAATTGGCTGCGGTGATCGGGCGCGAATTTACGTTTCAACTTCTCGCCGCGATCGCGCCGTTAGATGAGGAGACGCTGCAAACGCACCTGACAAGCCTGACCACTGCGGAACTCGTTCATCAACGTGGTTTCTTTCCGCGTGCAAGGTTCACCTTCAAGCACGCCCTGGTCCAGGACACCGCTTATGCATCGCTGCTGCGCACAACCGCGCGCAGTGGCACGGTCGCATTGCCGACGTCTTGGCAGAGCAGTTTTCTGAGATCGCCGAGACCGATCCGGGACTCTTGGCGCATCATTACACCGAAGCTGGGCAAGCGGTCACGGCGATCGGCTACTGGGAGCAAGCTGGGCTGCAGGCTCAGGAGCGATCGGCCCATCATGAAGCGATCAACCATTTCCGCAAGGGTCTGGCACTCACCCAGACGCTCGACGAATCGGAGCAACGCGACGCTTTGGAGTTTAAGTTTCAGATTCCGCTCGGTGTCTCCTTGCTGACGACACAGGGTTACGCAGCCCCGGACGTCGGCCCGGTGTTTGCGCGGGCTCGCGAACTTGGTCAGCAACTGGCTGGTCCCGGTGAGCAATTCTTCATCCATTGGGGCATCTGGGCCTGGCGGGTCGTCCGCGAAGAATTGCCGCTGTGCAATCAAATGGCCGAGGAGGCACAAAGACTCGTCGCGCCGCTCGGCGACGCCGGGCTACAGATGGAGGCATTGTTCATTCCTGCCCTGACATCGTTTTACCTCGGTGACTTCGAGACTTCACGTAAATGCTGTGAACAAGGCTTCGGGCTTTACGACGAAGGCACGGCCAAACTTTATATGCGGCACACCGGTCAGAATGTCGGCGTCACCATGCGATGCTACTGGGCTCTATCGCTTTGGCATCTCGGTTATCCCGATCAGGCGATGCAGCAAATTGGGCAAGCGGTCGAGACGGCCCGCTCGGTGAATCATCCGTTCAGCCTTGCCTATGCGTTATGTCACTCGAGCTGGCTGTACCACCAGTGTCGGCGAAGCGCCGATGTGCGGCAGGCTGCGGACGAGGGAGTTGCCCTCGCGAAAGAACAAGGCTTCCCTTTCTGGCTGGCAGAAGGCTTGCTCCATCAGGGGTTCAGCCTGCTGTTGGATCAGACAGCCCGATGAGTCTCTGCAATCGCTGCAAGCCGGCCTGGACGTATTCAACATGACGGGCGCGAATCTCTCGCGCTGCCATTTCTACGCAATTTTCTCGGAGGCCAACTTGGTCGCCGGTAATACTGATGAAGCGCTTCGCTATATCGACGAAGCAGTTCAGGCTTCGGCCACCAACGGAAACACGTTTTACCTCGCCGAGATCCATCGCGTGCGGGGCGAAATCATGCGTGAGAGCGACCAATGGGAAGACGCCGAGGCCTGCTTCAAGCAATCGCTGGAAATCGCACGGTCCCAGCAGGCAAAATCATGGGAATTGCGAACGACGGTCAGCTTGTGTCGTCTCTGGCAAACGCAGAATCGCAGCGACGAAGCACGCGACGCCTTGAAAACGATTTACGATTGGTTCCAGGAAGGATTCCAAACTCCAGACCTCGCCGACGCCAAGCAACTGCTCGATTCGCTTACGTTTTAAAACACGTTCCTAGCGAATGACGGTTCCCCAGATGCCGCGAGCCGCGTCTCCCATCAGACTCGATGGCAGGAACTTTCGCAGTTGGCGTTGCAGGACGCTGCCCACTGTTTCTTGATACCGTCCGAACCAGACAACGCCGCTCTGCCCGACGCGGAGATCTCTGGCTACCGTTGGTGATAACGTGACAACACCGGTGAAGTGGGGTGCGAGCAACTCAAACGTCCGACCGCCCTGTTCGGAGTCCACAGCGCGACTTTCCAACGGTCCACCCAACGCCGCATACATTGATTCCTGCGGTGCCTTCATCGTCGCCCTCGGTTCCACACTCGCGAGCTCGCTCGTTAGCACGACGCCGGAGATCCGCACGTTGATGGGGTTTCCAAGTTGAGCAAGAAACGGCTCGTGGTCCGATTGCGGGATCGCGATTTGCAATTCCTTACGCGTCTCATCGCCAATCGCAGCGAGTTCGTCTCCTATTTGCATATAGGTGCCAATTCGTATGGAAAGCTCGCGTGCGACGACTCGTCCGGCAACCGGGGCAAGAAGCGTCAACTGGTCGACCTGCTCGCGTTTCTCGCTGAGCTTATCCTGCAGCGACCACAATTGTTCCATTTCCGCTTGGTACGAATGCATTTCGTCACTCTGCTTGAATACCCGCGATTTGATCAGCGATTGCTTAATCGCGAGTTCCAAATCGTGCTGTTCTGCAACGAGTTGCCGATTCCGAAGTTTCGCAATCACCTGCCCGGCTTCGACTTGCTGGCCACTTAGCACGTGAATCTTCTCTACAAAGCCAGGGCTGGAAGCGCGAACAAAAGCCAGAGGTTCGTATTGCACGACTGCTGCGGCGCGCTTCACACCTGGCCAAGGCACGCTGCCCAAAACCAGAAAACCGATAGTTCCAACTGCGACCATCGTCACAGCCAACCGGCGGCGGCGATATCGCTGCAGTCCGTCGGGACGGCCGACGTGTTTCAGTAATCGCACGATCGGGACTCCGACCCAAAGTGCGACTGCCACGATAGCCAGCAGGATGCCCATGCCATGAAATAGCATCGATGCCGCGATCACCAGGGACGCACAAATGAAGATCCGCCAGGCAAACGCGGCGATTCCATAGACGCGAGTGAAGACATCACGCGCGGACCAACCGAGTGTCGAAGTTACGTTTTCGCCCAAGATGTAACGGCGTCCAAGATACTGGAGGTGTTGTTGACCTTCGCTGTACAGATTGGGAATTTCCAGCAAGTCTGAAAGGATGTAGTAGCCATCAAATTTCATTAACGGATTCGCATTGAAGACGATCGTGGTCAGGCTAGCCATCATTACCAGATTGAAGCAGAGGTCATTGACTTGGCCCGGATCGGTCGCAACCCAAGCGATCGCGGCCGGCAGCACGCACCGCCACGATCAATGTTGCCACCATCAACGACGCCTTGGTCGAAGCGACCGAAGATGTAATCGTCACGTTGACCGGGTTCACCGCCCGCGACCCGCAAGTCACGATCGACGGAGCCAACGATGTGGCGACGCTCGACATCGTCGACAACGACACCGCCACCGTCTCGATCGCCAACACCACCGACGGCAATGAAACTGGCCCGGTGGCCGGCGTGTTCACCGTCACACAAACCGCGGCCGCCAGCGTTGATACCGTGCTGACTTACTCGGTCGGCGGTTCGGCCACCAGCGGCGATGACTTTACTGCCCTGAGTGGCACCGTCACGATCGCGGCCGGCGAAACCACGGCGACGATCGACGTCACTGTGATTGACAACGACATCCTGGAAGACAACGAAACCGTCGTCGTGACGCTTGGCAGCATCACGTCCGGTGATGCCCAGGCCACGCTCAGCACGACCGACTTTGCTGCCGCGGTCACGATTGCCGACGACGAATTGGCGACCATTTCGATCGCAGCCAACGACGCAAACGCAAGTGAGCCGAGTGACGACGGGCAGTTCACGGTCACGATGACGCACGCGAGTGACAAAGATACCGAAATCAACTATCTCGTCACGGGAACGGCCAACAACGGCAGCGATTACGCCACGCTATCGGGGACCGTCACAATCGTCGCGGGCCAAAAGACTGCGACGATCGATGTCTCGGTCATCGATAGCGACCTGCTGGAAGACAGCGAGACGGTGATTGTGACGTTGGACTCAACCAGCGACACCGATGTCGGCATTCCGCCGGCCGGAAACAGTGCGACCGTCACGATCGTCGACGAAGACAAGCGACCGTGTCGATCGCTGCAACCGACGCGGACGCAGGTGAAGCATCCAATCATGGCGAATTCACGATCACGCTGAGTGATGCGAGCGACAAGGACACCATCATCAATTCTTGGTGACCGGGTCCGCCGACGCAGGAAGCGACTACGTCAGCGTTGGAAGCAGCGTCACCATTGCGGCTGGTGCAACATCGGCAACGATCGACATCTCGGTACTCGACAACGACATTCTGGAAGAAACCGAAAACGTGATTGTCACTCTGCTGGGGACGGACGAATCAGACATCACGATGCGCCGACCGCCAACACCGCGACCGTCACGATCACCGACGACGAGGTCGCGTTGCTGTCCATCGTCGCCAATGACGCGACTGCGTCCGAGCCAACCGATCACGGGCAGTTCACGGTCTCGCTGAGCAAGGCCGCTGATCGGGACACCGTTGTCAGCTACCTCGTCACGGGAACCGCAGACACGGGCACCGATTTCGTCGCCCTCACCGGCAACATCACCATCCAAGCGGGCAACAAAGACGCCACCATCGATCTGTCCGTCGTCGACGATGATCTGCTGGAGGACGCCGAAAACATCACCCTCACACTCTCCACCATCGATTCCGGCGACTCGAACATCGCGATTGACAACTCGGCGAAACTTGCGAGTGTCACAATCGCAGACGAAGACAAGGCAACCGTTTCGATCACGGCTGACGACGCGACCGCTGCTGAACCTGGTGATCACGGCCAGTTCACCGTCACCATGACGCAGGCGAGCGACAAAGACACGATCATCACTTACGCCGTGACCGGTAATGCCACGCCCGATATTGACTACGAAGCTCTATCCGGATCGGTCACCATCGCGGCGGGTCAACTGTCAGCGACATTCGACGTTGCCGTGATCGAACAAGCGTTGCTGGAAGATGACGAAACGGTTGTTGTGACACTGACCAGCACGAGCGACACCGATGTTTCAATCAACAATATCGCAAAGACCGCCACGGTACCGTGACAGTACTCGTCGGTGAAACTACGGCAACGATCGACGTGAATGTCGTGGACAGCGGGTTGTTAGAAGACAATGAAACAGTCATTGTCACGCTGGTCAACACCGACGACATAGATGTAAGCGTCGACGCGGACAATGCCAGTGCGACGATCAAAATTGTCGATGACGACAAGGCGACGGTAACAATCATTGCCAATGATGCTTCCGCATCCGAACCGAACGACGACGGCCAATTCACTGTGACGATGTCGGCAGCCAGTGACAAAGACACGCTCGTCAAACACACGATCGTTGGGACGGCCGATGCTGGTGCCGACTTCAGGCTGCTTTCCGGTAGCGTCACGATTGAAGCTGGTTTGCTGTCCTCCACAATCGAGGTGAGAACAATCGACGACACGGTTTTGGAGGACCATGAAACGGTCACCGTCACGCTGACCGGCATCGCATCCGCTAATCCGCAAGTCACCATCGACAGCACGGCGAATTCGGCATTCGTGTTGATTGACGACGACGACATAGCAACAGTTCACGTCTCGGCGATCGACGTCCAAGTCGTTGACGACACGTTTTCGGAAGACAACGAAACGCTCACACTGATGCTGACCGGCATCGCGGCCGGCGACTCCGAAGTCACGGTTGATACGTCGGCCAACGTGGCAAGCGTCAACATCAGCGACAACGATAAGGCAACTGTGTCCATCAGTGTCAGTGATGCCGATGCAACAGAACCAGGAGATGCCGGACAGTTCACAGTCACAATGTCGGCGGAGAGCGACAAAGACACCGAGGTAACTTACACCGTTACAGGAACGGCCGACGGCGGAGTCGACTACACAACACTATCGGGCACCGTCGCAATTGCCGCCGGCGAAAAGTCAGCGACGATCGACATCAGCGTCGTCGATGACGCAGTTTTGGAGGAGAGCGAGACAGTCATCGTCGCACTCGTTGGAACCGATGATGGCGACGCCAGCATCGACGACACCAACAATACGGCGTCGATCACGATCGCAGACAACGATACCGCGACCGTTTCGATTGCGGCAAGCGACGCCGATGCCGCGGAACCAAACGATGACGGTCAATTCACCGTCACCTTGTCCCAGATCAGTGACAAAGACACGGATGTGAGTTACGTGATCGCGGGAACGGCCGATTCGGGCAGTGACTTCGTCGCGCTGACCGGTACCGTCACGATTCTGAAGGGTGATACTTCGGCGGCAATCAATATCCAGACGCTCGATAGCGACCTGCTGGAAGAAACCGAAACGGTCATCGTCACGCTGGTTGGCACCAGTGATTCAGATGTGACCGTTGCGGCGTCGGGGACGACAAAGCAAGCGTGTCGATTATTGTGACCGACGCCGATGCGGGCGAGGCAAGCGATAACGGGCAGTTTACTGTTACCATGTCCGAGTCGAGTGATACAGATACTGTCGTTCGATATGCGATCAGCAGCGACGCGACTGCCGATGTCGATTACGCCGCATTGCCAGGAAGCGTTACGATTGCTGCGGGAGCGACATCGGCGAGAATCGATGTGACTGTCATCAACGACCACGTACTCGAGTCGACAGAAACGCTGACGATGAAACTCGACGCGATCGATTCCGGCGACGCGGACATTTCGATTGGATCCGCCGACAGTGCGACGGTCACGATCGATGACGATGATACCGCTGAGGCAACCGTCGTCGCCAACGACTCCACCGCCAGCGAACCGGGCGATCACGGCCAGTTCACCGTCATTCTGAGCAATCCAAGCGACACCGATACGGAGATCGAGTACTTGGTCGGCGGTGACGCTGTACCGGGAATCGATTACACATCGATGACCGGCATACTGACGATCGCGGCGGGTGAATTATCGGGAATGATTGATGTTTCCGTCGTCGACGACAGCGACGTTGAACTGCCCGAGACCGTGACGATCGCCCTCGATGGCGTTGCGGCGGGTTCGTCCAACATCACTATCGGCAGCAACGACACGGCCAGCGTTTCGATCAATGATGATGACACCACGACAGTCAGCATCCGGGCGAACGACGCAACCGCGAACGAATCGGGCGACAACGGCCAATTCACCGTGATGCTTTCCTCGGCGGCGCCCGTCAACACAATGGTCACGTACAGCGTCACTGGATCGGCGATCGCAGACGACGACTACACGGCGCTGACTGGAAGCGTCATATTCGAAGCCGGCCAAACATCCGTCACGATCGATGTAACGACAATCGACAATCTGGTCTTGGAAGAAGACGAAGCGGTTGTGGTGACATTGACGGGATCCGATCAGCCATTCGTTGAATTCGACGCCAACAGCGACACCGCAACCGTCGTGATCGAGGATAACGACTTCGCGGAAGTCACGATCGTCGCTGACGATGCCGACGCCGCGGAAGCAACACCGCTCGATCACGGACGGATGACGATTTCAATGAGTGCTGCCAGTGACTCAGACACGACGATCCGTTACTCGGTCGCTGGATCAGCCGCTGGTGACGACGACTCTGTGGCTCTGCCGGGCAGCGTCACGATTGCGGCGGGCGACACATCGGCAACTCTCGACGTGACCCTGATCGACGACTATCTATTAGAGTTGAATGAAACGGTCATCGTCATGCTCGATTCGATCGCGGGTGACGCTGACGTTTTGATCGGCAGCGTGACGTCAGCAACGGTGACGATCGCCGACAATGAAGTCAATCTGCCGACGCTGACTTTTCCATCGGTCTTGATTGCGGACGAAGACACAACCACGGCGTTTTCGATTTCCGCCGAGACGGTGCAGACGGACGGCAGCGAAGTCCTGCAAGTATTGATCGATGGGATTGCAGACGGAGTGACGCTCAGCGATGGCGTCAACCGATTCACCGGCAGCGGAGTCACATCGACCGTCGTCGGCAAGGAGGACGAAGCGATTGCGCTGAACATCAACGCGGCACTCTTGGATCTCGACGGCAGCGAATCGCTGGAGATTCAAATCTCAGGCGTTCCGATTGGTGCGACACTCAGTGCCGGCACCGACCTCGGCTGGGGCGTGTGGCAACTGACACCAGCGGATCTGCACGGCTTGACGCTCACACCTCCCGCCAATTCCGACGCCGAATTCCAACTGGCGGTCACCGCAACGGCTACGGAAACATCACCGACTTCGACCGATACGGGGATCGAAACCGCGACGGCAAGCAAGACGGAAACGATCGACATGCGAGTGAACGCAGTTGCCGATGCTCCAACAATCACCGCTCCGACGAATGTGGTTGCGGGCGAAGGTGTCGCCAGCGATCCGTTCGCGATTCGTGCAGACCTGTCCGACACAGACGGCAGTGAAACACTATCGATCGTCGTTGGCGGGATCCAGCACGGCGCGACGCTGACCGACGGCTCGAACAGCTTTACCGCGATTGGATCCGAAAACTCCGTCGATGTAACCCGCTGGGATCGGGACAACCTGACGATTGCCGCCAGCGACGCGCCTCCTCGAGACTTTGTTCTAACGATTACGGCAGCAGCCAATGAGTCGAACCCCACCAGCAGCGATCCGGGGGTCAGCACTGCGACGCGGGAAACGATCCACAACATCGCGATCTCAGTCTACAACGTCAACGACGCGCCGATTGCGCGAGCTGATGATTACGTCGTGATTCCAAACACTGCTCGCGACGTGGAAGCCCACGAGGGCTTGTTAGCAAATGACTATGACGAAGAAGGCGATGCATTGACGCCAACCATCGTCAAGCAGCCGCAACACGGAACGGTCACATTGAACGCCGACGGCACATTCACTTACGTCCCTGACAACAACTACATGGGCCCGGACAGCTTCGAGTACACACTTTCCGATGGAGTTGATATTTCGGAACCGGCGACGGTGGAGATCCTGATTGGTGGTGTGTTGGATGAGACGCGACCCACGATCGATTTTGGCGACGAGCCTAAGTTCAAGGTCGTTACTTTGGATACACCGATCGATGGAGATGTTGATCCAGACTCATCCGAGCCGGCCAAGATGGCCGTGGAGGAATCGGGTCGATCTGGATCTCGTGAAGATGGTGAGACTGCCGCCGCGAGTGCTCAGCGAATCACCGACACTTTAACGATCGATCGCAACCCGGACGGTTACGATTCGACCTTTGTCAGCATCGATCGCGACATCGAAGAGTTCAGAAAAGCGACATGAAGAAACGCCACTGGAAAACCTCGATCACATTGACACCACCAGCGTGCTGTGGCGAAACATGGACGAGATGCGTGATCAGCAGCCTTCGACGATGTCGGGCCGCTTGATTGTTGGCGTTGCCGCCCTGCTTGTGGCAGCTGTGACTTACGCCTACATGATTTGGACGATTTGGGGTGGCTACCTGATCACAAGCCTACTTTCGATGATGCCGGGATGGCGATTCCTCGATCCGCTTCCGGTCTTGGATCACTCCCAGGATGAAGTCGGCGATGACCAAGAATCGCTTGCATCACTCTTGGACGACAACCAATAAGAACGTGTTTTAAGACACTGAAATTCTTTACTACTGAAATTCTTTAGCTACTGACATACGATGAAAAGTCTTCGAGTTTCCGCGACGATGCGGGTTGCCATAGGAATCGCTTTCATTGCGACGACTCTGTTAATGGTCGCTTATGCAATTGGCATGATCCCGGACATCGATCGCGAAAAGGTCGCCAATCGCCTGGCACAGTGCGAAACGATTGCGATCAGTGCGTCCGTACAGGCGCGACAAGATGAAACGCATCGCATGGAGATGACATTGCGAGCGATCGCGGAGCGAAACAACGATATCAAGTCGATCGCGATTCGGCGAGCGAGCGGAATATTGATCGCAGAGATTGGGGATCACCGAAGCAAATGGGACAACGCGACTGCCCTGCGAGGCAGCAACACGTTCGTGGTCGTGCCGGTCGCAGCCAGCAATCACGAACCATGGGGATCGATCGAAATCCGTTTCGAGGATTTGAACCGGTCCGGCTTGGCGTGGGTGATTGAGGACCCATGCTTCCGATTGTTCCTGGCTTTTCCGGCGGCCATCTTCCTGTTGACGTATTTGTATTTACGAAAAATGCTTCGGCACATGGATCCTTCCAAAGCGGTTCCGTCACGCGTTCGGTCGGCGCTTGATACGCTAACCGGCGGATTGCTGATTCTCGACCCCAAGGGACAGATCGTGCTGGCCAATCGCGCGTTTGCAGAGGCCAGCGGATTCGGGAGAAACGAACTGCAAGGAATACGCGTTGCCAGCTTGCCGTGGACCAGTGCCGATCCATCAGTGAAAACGTTTCATTACGATTGGCTGCGCGGGATGACCGACGGAGAACCACAGCCACCGATGGTGCTATCACTGCTCGGCGAGTCCTCTCCACGTACGTTTCTGGTCAACCGCGCTCCAATCCAAGGCGACGACGGGAGTCACCGCGGGATTTTGGCGAGCTTCGACGATGTGACGCAGCTGAAAGAAAAAGAACTTGAGCTGAAACAGATGCTCGCGGAGTTGACAAAGTCGCGAGAGGACATCCGACAGCACAACGTACAGCTTCGCGAATTGGCGATGCAGGATCCGCTGACCGGATGCATGAACCGCCGAGCGTTCTTTGAGCGTTTCGAGCAGGAGTGGAGCCGGGCGGGCCGATACGGTCATTCGCTGAGTTGTGTGATCTTGGATCTCGACAACTTCAAATCGGTAAACGACACGTACGGTCACGCGGCCGGAGACACGGTGCTAAGCAAAGTTGCTGCATTGCTGGTCGATACCGTTCGCGATGGCGACTTTGTTTGCCGCTACGGTGGTGAAGAGTTCTGCATCGGACTCCCACACGTCGATCATGAAGACGCAGTCCTCGCGGCAGAGCGATTCCGAAAAGAGATTTCAAGCACGATCTCAGTCGATGGCGAACCGGTGACGGCCAGCCTGGGCGTATCCGCTTTGAGCCTGAAAACCGAGCATCCGCAAGCATTGGTCGAACAAGCTGACAAAGCGCTCTACGTTGCCAAACGAGCCGGGCGAGACCGAGTCACCTGTTTTGCGGACGTGCCCGACGATGTTGAAATCGATTCCTCGAAAATCCAGCGGCTGCGGCAGACGACGAAACGAAACGGAGATCGCCATCCCCTTCCACGCGGTCACTGCTCTGATTTCCGCATTGGGCTATCGGGATGCGGCAACGGCGGACCACAGCCGTCGTGTCGCCGACCTGTGTGTAGCCGTCGGAAGCCGAATCATGTCGGTCAGTGAATGTTACACGTTGGAGATCGCAGCACTCCTGCACGACATCGGAAAAATCGGCGTCCCCGACGCGATCCTGCTCAAACCTGGGCCGCTGACCAAGGAAGAATGGGAAATCATGGGAGTTCATGACCACATGGGCGTCGAAATCGTTGACTCAGCATTCAACTCACCTGAGCTCACTGAGATCATCCAATCGCATCATGCCTTCTATGGTGGAAAGAGCCGACACGCGAGCCTGCCAACCGGCAAGGACATCCCACTTGGAGCAAGGATTTTGGCGATCGCCGATACCTATGACGCAATCGTTTCCGATCGCGTGTATCGGAAGGGCAGAAGCCCGGCAGAAGCCTTCGCAGAACTTCGCCGATGCGCCGAGACGCAATTCGATCCCGATATCGTGGAGCAATTTATCGAGACGATTCAGCAGACTTCGCTGGCGTCCGGAAGCGAACGCAGCGAGGTTGACAAGAAGACCGCCCTGCGAATTGGAACGCAGATTGAACGCCTCAGCCAGGCAATTGACAACAACGACCGAGACGCGTTACAAGCACTCCTGGGACGCTTGAAGATGACCGCAAGAGCATGCGACGTTCAGGACATTGCAGAGGCGGTTGCCGATTTGGAAGAGGTCGTTGGCGATAGCGCAGAAACCTCTGAGCTGCTAACACTGACCAACGACTTGTTGAGCTTGTGTCGATCAACCCAGCGGGTGTTTCTTGATCGGCAAACCAGTGCCGCGCCGAGAAACGGAAACACAAACCTGACGCAATCCAAGTTTCTGAGATGCTTCGTTCCTAGTGCTACGATTGATCGCGTGCTGAGGAACGACCGTTTGAATGCGGTCGCTACGAACGGGAAAGCGTCCGGCCTGAGTTGGAGGGAGGGCATGCGTCAAGAGCGGCTCTGTCCACCTACGACAACCGTGTTTCATCACGCGGACGTCGAAACAGACGTAGCGGAGCGAGTAAGTTGTCTCGCAATCGCACGCCCGTCCTGGTGACCGTGCAGACCAAAATTGTGCTGTCTTCCTCGGGTTCGTTGTTTTCGAGAATCAATCGAATCAGATGATTCAACCGAGATTTGGGTTCCGTGTGTGGCGAATCCTGTAATGCGTCTATCAACCTACTGTGTCCCACCGTGGAGCCCCCAGGGAACCTTGACTGGGCAAAGCCGTTTCCGTAGAGCAACACGATGTCACCAATCTCTAGCTTCGTCTTGATGTGTCGGTAGTCGGCTTTGTCGAACACCCCTTCCGGGGATTCGCCACTTTCGTTGATCGGCTCGGTCTCGCCATGCATGACCTGCCAGGTTCGCTGACTCGCTCGGAAAACCAGGGGAGGCGGGTTTCCGATGTTGCACATCACAAAGCTCCGCGTTGGCGCGAAATAGGTCGCCACAGAAGCGGTCGCAAATCCTCCATGACTGGCGAACTGACGGAATTGCTGGCTCATGTCAGAGACAACGCGATTCTGCCAAATCGAATTGATATTTCGCAGCAGCCCATTTCGAATTTCACAGGACAACCTCCTGAAAATGTCTGCTGACCCGCAAATGTCAGCCAGCATCATGCGAGTAATGCGACCTGAGGCGCACGACGAGATGTAGTGGACTTCGCCACCACCGTGCATGCAACGATCGGACTGGCGGCTGGAAACCTGCATTGCCAGACCCGGCATTTCGTAGTCGGCCTGGTAAGTCAAACGCCCACCTGACACTTCCATGCAATTCTTACGTTTGGGGGTGATTTGCATCTGATTCCTCGGAAAAATAATGGAGATGCCTGATTCTAGGAAGTTGACAAGTGGCGGCCAGCACAAGGGTTAGGTACGCAATCGCGGCGCTAGATCTGCAGTTGGGGGGCAAGAAATCTCAGACGGCATCGGTGTCGATTAGGCTGAAAAGCGAAGCATGATGCACGAAACGCAATTGCAGCTATATGTGTCGTGTATTAGGCTTCGCGTGAATTATTACGGTGATCAGTCGGATCTGACACGGGCATCAACGAGCATGTGACTTGTGCGAGCGAATTTGCACTCAGGTCGTGTTTTGATATTCGATCGAAGAGGCTGGTGATTGGGAGGGCGAGGCTCCTGCCGAGCGGAAATCGGCATATTCATCGGTTCGGCAGGATCCTCACCCTCCCAATCTCGAAACAGGTTCTCAGGTACATAACGGACAAGGGTTGGTGGCCAAGTCGCGATGGAAGTGTACAGAGCACTGCGGTTAGGATAAGGAAGATCCGGAATCAACATGCAAAACAAAGTGGCTTCGTCATGACAGAACGAAACGAGATTCCTGGCAATTCCAACTCCAACCTGCGGCAAGATATCGCCGCGAGCTTGGTCGTATTTCTTGTTGCCTTACCGCTCTGCTTGGGAATTGCACTGGCTTCCGGCGCGCCGCTGTTTGCGGGTCTAGTAGCTGGGATCGTCGGCGGGATCGTGGTTGGGACATTCAGTGGATCGCAGACAAGCGTCAGCGGTCCGGCAGCTGGTCTGACGGCAATTGTGGCGGCTCAGATCGCGATACTCGGTTCCTTTGAAGCTTTCTTGCTGGCCGTCTTTGTCGCTGGGCTTCTTCAAATCGTTCTGGGGATCGCGCGGGCCGGATCGCTGTCGGCTTTCATTCCGTCGAGCGTGATCAAAGGCCTGCTCGCGGCGATCGGCGTACTGCTGATTCTAAAACAGTTGCCACACGTGCTGGGACATGATACGGACCCCGAGGGAGAGATGTCTTTTTCGCAGCCCGACGATCAAAACACCTTCACGGAGTTGCTGAGTGTGCTTTTGGGCGACGTTCACATCGGGGCCGCCGCGATCGGGATCGCTTCGATCGCGCTGCTGGTGTTTTGGGGTCGGGTGAAAATCCTGAAGAGTTCGGCTATCCCCGCTCCCCTGGTCGTGGTTCTGTTCGGCGTCTTGCTGCAATGGCTGTTTGGCCGGCTCGGAGGATCGTGGGCGATCCAGTCGAGTCACCTGGTACAGATCCCTGTTGCCGAGAGCATCGGCGGCATCGTGAGTTTTCTGACGTTTCCGGACTTCACTCAGTGGGCGAATCCTGCGATCTATTTCGCCGCGGCTACGATTGCGATCGTTGCATCTTTGGAAACGCTGCTGAACTTGGAGGCAGTCGATAAGCTTGACCCCGAGCGACGCGATTCACCGCCCAGTCGCGAACTGATCGCGCAGGGAGTGGGGAACACCATGGCTGGTCTGATCGGGGGTCTTCCGGTGACCTCGGTGATCGTGCGTGGATCGGTCAATGTCAGCATGGGAGCGAAGTCGAAGCTCTCGACGATACTGCACGGTATCTTGCTGCTGATTTGCGTGGTGTTTTTGCCGGTTTACTTGAATATGATTCCGTTGGCTGCCTTGGCGGCGATCTTACTGGTCACCGGATTCAAGCTGGCCAGCCCAACGCTGTTCCAACAGATGTGGAGTGAAGGCCGATATCAGTTCGCGCCGTTCTTGGTGACGCTGTTATCAATCGTGCTGACGGACCTGCTGATCGGGATTCTGATTGGACTGGGTGTCAGCGTGTTGTTCATTCTTAACAGTAATCTTCGGACGCCGATTCGACGCATTGTCGAAACCCATATCGGAGGCGACGTATTGCACATTGAACTGGCGAACCAAGTCAGCTTTTTGAATCGCGCGTCGCTTGACAAGCTGTTCACCGAGTCTGCCAGCGGAACCAGTCTGTTGATCGATGCCAGCGATACTGATTATATCGACCCGGATGTGCTCAGCCTGATCCGTGACTTCAAGAACAACCGGGGGCCCGCGCACGGCGTCTCGGTCAGCCTGCGGGGTTTTCGCGAAAAGTACAAGCTGAAGGACGATATTCAGTTCGCCGATTACTCGACGCGTGAGTTACAGGATCGAGTCACGCCACGGCAGGTTCTCGAAATCTTGCGAGAGGGCAACCGTCGGTTTCGCACCGGAAATCGTCTTTCACGCGATTTCGGTCGGCAGGTGGGCGCGACTGCGGGAGGCCAAACTCCGATCGCAGCAGTCCTCAGTTGCATCGATTCACGCGTCCCGGCGGAACTGGTGCTTGACCTGGGAATCGGGGACATCTTCAGTGTCCGCGTTGCCGGCAATGTAATTGGCAGCAAGTCCCTGGGCAGTCTCGAGTACGGAGTCTGTGTTGCCGGTGTCAAGTTGGTGCTTGTACTGGGGCACACACGGTGTGGCGCAGTGACGTCTTCCGTGCAGCTATTGGGGGAAAACAAGAATGTCGAAGAGGCGACCGGATGTCAGAACCTGCACACCATCGTGGACGAAATCGAGCCTTGCATCAGCAAAGCTGAGCTCCCCAAATTCAGCGAAATGGGAGCGCAAGTGCGGGAAACCTTTGTCGATGAAGTTGCCAGACGCAATGTGCTACGGACAGTGGACGAAGTCACCAATAGGAGCGTCGCGATTCGCCAGGCGGTCAGCGACGGGAAAGCTCTCGTCGTGGGAGCTCTCTACGATGTGAAGAGCGGCGAGATCGAGTTCATGATCGATGACGAAATTCCGGGAACTGCGTCCGAAACGCTTGCGGCGCGTTCGTAGTGACCGCATTCATGCGGTTGTTGAGCAAATATCCGATGAATTGGGTCACTACGAACCGGTCGGCCCCAACGATGCAGCGAAAACGCAATACCGTTCAGTGTTCGTTTAACGGCAAGCCGTAGGCGACTGCGTCCGCTCTTAACAGTCGCCTGCGGCTTGCCGTTCAACAAGCTCGCTGGAGCTATGCTGAAGTGCGAACGGTACGTGCTTTAAATGCTCTTTGGCGGCCACGGTATGAACGAACTTGTCCGTTCGACGTACTCGCGATATGCGGGCGATCGACTTTTCAGACTGCGTTCGAGCAGCGCGACGCCGGAAACCTTGATCAGCAAGAAGGTCATCAGCAAGGGGCTGACGACCACCCAGGCTGTCGCCGCGGAGCATGCTACCAGAAACAGCCCCCACCAAATCATGGCGTTGCCAAAGTAGTTGGGATGTCGCGTGTAACGCCACAGTCCCTGGTCCATCACCTTCCCTTCGTTGCTGGGGTCTGACTTGAACCTTGCGAGTTGGTAATCACCCACTGACTCGAATAGAAAGCCGATTCCCCAGACGCCAACACCAAAATAATTCAACAGACTCAGCGGAGATTCGATGGTCTGCCCGACCTGGATAGGCAACGAGATGAGCCACATCACGACACCTTGAAGCAAGAAGACGGTGAACAGGCTGATCCACCAAAATTGGTCGCCGCGATAGTCTCGCATCTCTCGGTAACGAGGATCTTCGCCTCTACCAATGTTACGCCAAGCGAGATAGCCTGCGAGTCGAAGCCCCCACAAGGTAGTCAGCAGAGCCAGTAAGACCGCTCGCAATCCCCCATCGCTCAACGAGAACGTCATCCAGGCGATCAGCACAAAGCCAAGCCCCCAAAAAATGTCGACGATGCTGGCGTCCTTCAGTTGCAGGCTGAGCAACCAAAGCACGATCATCACGACAGCAACGAGGACGGCGTTGAGCAGCAAGATTTGTGATAGCGGCATGTTATCGCCGCCTCAGTTGGTTGACATCAAACAGGTAATGCCCCACGCCCCACTCGTTGCCACTCTCGAAATTGAACAATTCCGCACAGGCCATGAAGAACATCCTCCAACGTTGAACCAACACCTTCGGCGATTCCATTGCAGTCGCCGAGGCAAGACATCGCGCCGCTTCACGCTCGCATGCGTCCAATCGTGAAAGCCACTGCTCGCACGTTCGTGCATAGTGCTTACCATTGATCCACCAGTGTTGTCTGATCGAAAGATCACGTTGGTAGCTGAAGAACAAATCCTCGGCCGGCATGATGCCTCCTGAGAAAAAATGACGCCCCATCCAGTTCTTCTCACCCTCGGTCTCGAAGGTGTAGGCGAGGTTTCGATGGCAAAAGATATGCACGAACAGCTTGCCTTCGGGCACCAACCAACGTGAAATCCGCGACAACAGGTTCTCGTGGTTGCGGACGTGTTCAAACATCTCGACGGAGACAACGCGATCGAATTGTTCCTCGGTATCAAACCCGCCGATGTCAGCCGTGACGACTCGGATGTTCTGAAACCTCGTTCTTTGCATCTAACTTCGATGAACGCTCGCTGGCTGGAAGAGTTCGAGAGAGAAACGATTTCACATGCTGGGTAGTGTTCCGCGATCCACAGCGACAACGACCCCCAGCCACAACCAAGGTCAAGGACGCGCATTCCGTCTTCGATGCCCGCTCGCTCGCAAGTCAAACGCAGCATCGCCTCTTCGGATTCGTCCAGTGTCGTCGTCGCTTCGTCCCACCACCCGCAGCTGTACTTCAGACGGGCGCCCAGAACCAATTGGAAAAACTCCGCGGGCACTTCGTAGTGCTGTTCGTTCGCGCGATGAGTTTCGATCGTAACAACGCTCTCGCGTTGGCGGTCGGCAAAACGATCGAGTGCCTTGTCGTAGCTGCCGGCAGCGAGCTGTTCTTCTTGTTCGAGCCTTTCGCGCAGCAGTCGTCGCATCCCGAAGCGAATCACTGGATCGGGGAGCCAACGTTTTTCGGCAAGTTGAATCAGAGACATCAGAAAACCTAATCAAACACTAGAGAGTTGAATCCTGTCGAAGCAGCAGTGCTTCCCAGGAGAATTGTTTCATCTTGGACAGCTGCCAAAGCACATAGCCCGACATCGCAAAGTTGCCCAGCAACATGATCAGAACGAACCAAACCCCTCGTGCCGCCCAACCACGCTCTTTGTAGGCAACCCAAACAAAGAACGTCAGGAAACCAAAGTAGGCGTCCATCAAGGTCGCGCGGAACCACAGGTCGGGCCACAAGCCGCGACCTGCCTGCAGGACGCTACGATCGAGCGACGCCGCGACGGTAATCCAGGTCATGCTGACGAAGATGCCGGCAAACAAAGCGATCAGAAACCATTTCATCGAATTAACCGAGCGAGGGAAATCGAGGACTGTGGCGGTTCCCAGGCTTTTGCAACAGCAACTGCGAGACACCAATTTGCTTCTCACGAAACGCCCCTTCGCAGTAGCAGAGGTAGTATTCCCACAATCTTAGAAACTGCTCCGTCATGCCAAGTTCACGAATCCGGTCAGCGTTTGCATGAAATCGCTTTCGCCAGCACTCGAGCGTTCGCCCGTAGTGTTCGGCGAAGTCTTCCATGTGAGCAAACTGCAGATCGGTAACCTTACCAACCGACCGGGTCATCGCGCCAAGCGAGGGCAAACAGCCACCTGGAAAGATGTATCGCTGGATGAAGTCGACTGACTTTCGGTATCGTTCGTAACGCTGATCGGGAATCGTGATCGCTTGCAGCGCGAACAACCCGTCTGGCTTCAGCAGAGCTGGAACACTTGGCAAAGAAGGTGTCGAAATACTCGTGGCCAACGGCTTCGATCATCTCGATCGAGACCAGCTTGTCGAACTGGCCGGAAAGGTCGCGGTAATCCGATAGCAGCAGCGTCACCCGATCGCCGATTCCGCTGCTGGCAAAACGCTGCTTCGCGTAGTCATGTTGCTGGCGGGAAATGGTCGTGGTGGTGACACGACAGCCGTAGTTCTTGACTGCATGCACTGCGAAACCGCCCCAGCCGGTGCCGATTTCCAGAACTTCGTCGCCGGGAGTCAGACGAAGTTTGCGGCAAATCCGATCGTACTTCTCGATCGACGCTTCCCTCATCGAACTGTTTTCGTCGGGGAACACGCCGCTGGAATAGGTCATCGTTTCGTCCAGAAACAGCGAATAGAAATCGTTGCTCAGGTCGTAATGAGCTGCGATGTTGCGGCGACTTCCCAGACGCGTGTTGCGATTCATGCGATGATAGACTTTGCGTCCGAGATCAAGCACAGAATTCCAGTAGCCTCCAAGATCTTCCGAAGCTTGCATGTTTCGCGCGAAAATGCGAATCAGGCCCACCAAGTCATCACAGGACCAGTAGCCATCACGGAACGATTCGCCCGCGCCCATGCTTCCGCCGATCGCGATCGCGCGATAGAAGCGAGCATCCAACACCTGAATCGTTGCAGCAAGATCCGCTGCCGGATCACCGAAGGCGCACTCCATGTCACCATCGACAATCGTGATTCTTCCGCCAACAAGCTGCCGCAATCCCGCGAACACGGCTTTGCGGAACGCTACCGTCGTTAGCCGCTGCTTGAGCGTCGTCACTTTGCCGCGATGGCCCGCTGGCGATTTGTGGGTGGGCAGAGGAACCGTGGATTCCTGAGGCTCGAGGTTTCGAGGGTGGGGAAAGAACTGACATTTCTTCATCCAGAGTCGTAAAGCTTGATAGTAGATGGCACCGACCACGTGTGCCGCTGCAACAGGACGCCTCAACATCGTGCGAACAAGTTGCGCATCCGACAGCTCCGAGCGTGTCAGGTGCAGGTCAGCCTGAAAGATCCGACTGCGTTCGCGACTGCATCCCAAAGACAAATGCAACTTCTGTTTGGGCGTCTGGATTCGCCAATCGTATTGCGAATCCATGCCCATGAACGGCGAAACATGAAACTCTTTGGGGTGACTGTAGCGGGTTGTCGATTGGGGCAGTCGATTGCCTTCCCACAGCACGTAGCAGTGACGTTCGTTCCAAGGTGTGTTGCTGACTTCGGCGACCATCGCGACAAGTGAATCGTCGTTGCCAAAGCAATAAAACAGGTTGACCGGACTGAAGTAGACTCCGAAATGACGAAGCTGCGTCAGCAGACGAACAGGACCCGACAATTGCAGCCCCGTCTTCTGTTCAACGAGCTCGTAGACTGAATCGATCATCGACCGATTGGAATCGCCGAAGTGGTCGGACCTTCGAAACGATGCCGGCGCGAATCGTTTTTCGCTGATGCAACGTCTGCGATTGCAGAATCGCGTCAATTTCCCGCAAGTCCAAATACATCCAAGACGTGGAGTATTGGAAACGGTGGGCGGGGGCAGGGCGGCGATGGCGAACGTGCCCACGGTAAATACAGCTCTCCATTGTCTCGCTCAAGCCTCGGCAAGCAGGGAAACGAGTCGCTCGGATTCTTGACCTTGCGTTTCCGCGTGGCCGGCCAGTGCATCAAGATCGAGTCCGAACGGTCGGGTGACAGCCAAGGCACTCTTGACCCCGTCTTCGTGAAAACCGTAGCCCCAGTAGGCTCCGCAAAAACTGACGCCGGCTTGCCCGTTGATTTCGTCGAACCGACGCTGCGAGTCCAAGGACCGAAGCGAAAAAACGGGATGCTCAAACTCGAACCTCTGCAACACTTTTCGCTCATCGATCTGACAGTTGGGATTCAACGTCAGGCAGAGTGGTCCAGGCAGACCCAAACTCTGCAGCCGATTCAAGTCGTAGGTCACGCTGACTTGCTGAGCCGCTTCCGGCCGGAATGTGGTAGTTCCAACTCGCCCATGCCCGTCGTCTTCGCGGCAGCACAGATTCGTCAACGTGCAGTACGGCGTGATTTGACTGATAGGGAAATCCGCTAAGGATTTCAGATTCGACGGGATTCGCGTCGGCTAACATCCGCAGTGATTGATCGGCGTGCGTCGCCAAAACAACGTGATCGTACCGAAGCGACTCACGACCACGAAATCGCAGCTCCACACGAACCGTCAACACGTCTCAGTTGATCCACCGGCGAGTTCAAAAAGACACGGTCGCGAATCGGACGCAGCAGCTCCACAACGTAGTTTCGCGAACGACTTTCAACCGTCATCCATTGCGGCCGGTCACGCAGCTGCAGAAGGCCGTGATTCCGAAAGAATCCCAGAATGAACTTCGCTGGGAACATGCTCAGGCAACCGGGATCTGTCGACCAAATCGCCGCTGACATCGGAATCAAGTAGTGCTCAGCAAACTGGCGACCGACTCCGATTTCAGCCAGGAACTCGCCAAGTAACGTTGATTCATCACCCGATTCACAGAACCGCATCGCTTGCTCGTTGAATCGGATGATATCCAGCAGCATCCGATAGAACGAGGGACGGAGCAGATTGCGGCGCTGAGCGAATAGCCCATTGAGCGAACTTCCCTGATACTCCAGCCCGCTGTCGAGACAACGCACGCTCAAACTCATGTCGCTGTCGTGGGCCTCAACCCCAAGTAGCTGCAGCAGGCGGCAGTAATTGGGGTAGGTGCGACGATTGAAGACCATGAATGCCACGTCGGCCGAAACTGGACGTCCGTAAGCTTGCACGTCGACCGTGTGCGCATGGCCTCCGACGTGAGCCGCGGACTCAAACACATCAACCTCGTGTTTCGCCGAAAGAATGCGAGCGGCCAGATTTCCGCTAATTCCTGAACCAACAACCGCTATTCGCATCGACCGACCACTTCCCGAGAGGCTTCGTTTATCTAAACCGTGCAGATCGCCAATTGGCGATTCTTCCAAGCACATCTTTTCCGACCAAGAAATTCGACAAGTGTACTAAGCTTCCAGCTTGCGAGATTTTGGAATCGCACGCTGGAATCTGAGGGCACCTATTTCTACGGAAGGTTATTGCGATGGCAAGTCCTAAAGCCGATGACATGCTGAATCGCGCGGAAACCGCAAAAAAGGCCGCCAAACCCAAGGGCTTGGCGGCCAGACGAAGATAGGGATACCGGTTGTCGGCTCTAACGAGCTGACGCCATGCTGTTGTAGGCGTTATCTAACGCGTGCCGCAGCGTCCAGGCTTGGGTGTCGGAGCAGGTGGAGTGTTGTGCACTCGTCAAGGCAGTCTGTAGCGAATGTCTTGTCGCTGAGCACATGCTACCGCCTTCCGAGGCGAGCAATCCCTGGACAGTTGTCATGTAGACCTGAGCACACTGGCCGATGTGTCCTCCGTTGTAGAGCGGCGCACCTTGACTAATCGCCATTTCAATCATGCGGCGGGGATGCACTGCGCCTTGCTTGTTCTCGGAGGGCAGCAGGACTGAGTCGATCACATGGATCACGCCATTACTCGCATTGATGTCGGTCTTCACTAATTTCGCACCATTGACCATCGCCGCGCCATTTTTGACTGCGATCGAAATCGAATCACCCTGCAAAGTGGTGGCAGTTCCCGCAGCAAGTGCGTCCGGCGAGAAGATTCGCCCAGAGACGACGTGGTACTTCAAGATCGCTGCTAATTTCGACTTATTCTCGGGCTTGAGCAGTGATTGCACAGTTCCGTCGGGGAGCTTTGCAAACGCCTCATCTGTAGGCGCGAAGACGGTGAAGGGGCCGTCGCCTGACAACGCCTCAACCAACCCAGCTGCCTTTGCTGCCGCGACCAGCGTTGTAAACGAGCCCGCCTTTACCGCAGTCGCAGGAATGTTGTCCGACGAGGGCAGGATGACACGATCGATCACGTGGATGATGCCATTGGAGCAATCGATATCTGTTGTGACGACGTTGGCACCGTCAACCGATACCTTGCCGCCATCGACCTTGATGCCCACACGTTGTCCATTGAGCGTCGTGGCGCCGGTCAACGCGACAACTTGCGACGCCGGGACTCTGCCACTGACAACGTGGTAGGTCAAGATATCGACCAGTTTCTGTTTGTTCTCCGGCTTCAACAGCGTTTCCACGGTTCCCGCAGGAAGATTCGAGAAGGCTTCATCGGTGGGCGCGAAAACGGTGAATGGCCCTGGCCCTTTGAGGGCTCCAACAAGATCTGCGGCTCCGAGGGCAGCCGCCAGCGTTTTGAAGGATCCAGCTCCGACCGCTGTATCGACGATGTCCTTTTCCGCGGCTTGAGCCGCCGTTGCCGCGACGAGTGTCAGTGACGCCAAGACGGCGTTCCATTTTGAGAGACGAAACATTGCTTTTGATTCCTGATTGTTTTTCGTAAACTTATCGTTCTTGCGGGAGATCGCTTCGAGCATCAAGGTTTGGCCAAACCCGTTGAACGAGCTCGAGGCATTAAAGGACGACACTCGCAATTGACAAGTGAGAGAAACCGTTTTTTTGGAATCAAAAATACGCGTGGTTGAGGCCGCTGAGCACGAGCGTAGGTCGACCTGTCCTCAGGTCGACCAATCCGCCGGATTCAACCGTAATTGATCGACTTGGGGACAAGTCGACCTACAACAGCGTCGGCGGTGGGTCTGCATCGCTGTCGCTCTTTACCCACCCTACGAAGACAAAGCTACAAGGATCACGGCACTACTGTTCCCAGAAGTCGAGGACGCGGACTTTGTCGAGCACTGGTTTTAGTACTTCCACAAACGCTTTGTGATCGGCGTGCGGCAGGTAGGCCTCACGACCTTCTTCAGAATCGAAGGTGACCATGAAACAGTGGGTGAATCCGTCATCCTTCCCCTCTGGGCTATTGTTCTTGCCCCACTCGAACGCCTTGATGGAATCGATCTTTGAGGGAAGCGCGGCGAAAGCATCTTCGACTTTCTTGATCTCTTCAGGCGCGGCATCATCCTTGAATTTAAAGAACACGGCGTGCTTCAGTTCCTTTTCGATTTCGGTCTCGGGCTTCGTGCCCCAATAATCGATCACGAAGACGTCCTTCATGTGTGGTCGAAGCACGTCTGGCGAAGTCGCCGCTGTGGGCAGGATCGGGAATGTAGGCATCGCGGCCTGCCTCGTCCGCAAACGACAGTAGAAAGCAGTGAGTAAATCCGTCGTTCAGATTTTCGGGGCTGTTGTTCGGTCCCCACTGAAAATCGGTGATCACATCGATCTTCGAGGGCAGGGCGGCGAAGGCGTCGGCTACGCCCTGGATGTCTTCTGCGCTCGCTGATTCTTTGAAAGAGAAAAAGACGGCATGGCGAAGTGCTCGGTTGGAGTCTGATTCCGCTGTCGGTGTTTCCGTTACGTTTTCTTCCACGTTTGTTTCTTCCGCAATTTGGGATTCGTCAGCGGTTGGAGCTGCAGTCGTGGCAGTCGGCTGCTCTTGTTCGCAACCGACCAACAACGCGGCCGCCAGACAACACGCCAACCTGGGAACTGAACTGCGAAGGGCTCGTGAGGGATTCGAAGCGGGAAAGCAGGGCCCGAGGAAGATCATCTTGGCATCCGGTTGGTTGGAGTTTGTACTGTTGCGACGGCTGTCGCGCGACCCTGTTTCCTACCACGCTTGCCGCCAATTTTCAAACGGGCGACCGCAGCGGGTGCGCCACCACGTTGATCTCGACATCTTATCCACACAATACACCTTCCCCAGAGAGACCAAACGGACTCGTTATTTGCGGACATGGGGCACAAAACGTCCTGGACCGCTTCACGAAGAGTGGGGCCGCCGGTTAGCGTACTGCATCTTCGCTCGAAGACACTTTCCCACGCGATGGATGCACATGAAACCTGACGACACCTACGAAGCGCCCTTTCAAACTGACGACGAATCGACTGACCAAGAGACGAATACACGCAACGAATCTGACCTGCCCGATCTCGAAGACGTGGCGGAAGTCAACGCTGCCAAAGAAGCATGGGAGGGGAGCCGAGGCACCTTTCAGCGATGCTCCCCAAGAAAGCGAGGATCCCCAAGAAGACGAACAGCTGGCTCAGTTGGCACAGCCGTTCGTCGGTCAGTGGAACCAGCTGATCAGCACGACGAACTGGGAGAAAGGGCGAATCATTAGCCAGTGGCGTGAGGCTCTGATCGAATCAGGTGCCGATGCGAGCCAGTATTCGGACGAAGCTTGGGCTCGTCGAGTTGGTGGAGTGACTGCCCCGCACGTCGGGCGACTGCGTCGCGTTCACGATCGGTTCGCGTCGACCTACCAAACGTACGAGGGGATCTACTGGAGCCACTTTCTTGCGGCGCTCGATTGGGATGACGCTCCACTCTGGCTAGAGGGTGCCGTGCGTGAGAATTGGAGCGTTGCTGCGATGCGCGAGCAACGTTGGCAGGCACATGGCGCGGTCGAATCCAAGCGACCTACCAACAGCGAGATCATCGAAGTTGATACAGACGAAGACGTCGTTTTGCCGGCGCAGGGCGGTGGACGCACGAAGGAGTACGGAGACGAACCGGGTGTGGCCGGGGGCCCGGTTTACGATGATCCTGACTTCGGTGACGAAGAAGAACTGATGTCGTTGGCCGGTAGCGGTGGCTCGCCAGGGTTCGACCGCGACGGAGGCTGAGGCGACGCAAGGCAGCGTGCAGCCGTTCGCGGGTCTTCCCGAATTGCCCGATGACTTGGCCGATGCCATCGAGGCGTTGAAACTAGCCGTACTTCGACACAAAACGGCTGGATGGGAAAGCACCGACGCAGCGACGATCCAGAAGTATCTCGACGCGTTTACCGTGCTGATGCGTTAGCGGCCGAGCAAAAGATGAATCGGGACCGGGTGGCCGGCGGTCGAGCTTCAGCGAGCCCCCGGAATGCCCTTGGCTCGCACCTGGGGGCTCGCTGACGCTCGACCACCAGCCACCCATCATTCATCGCGGATCGGCCAGTCAGAGTCACGAAGACTGAGCGGCCGAGCAAGACCCGATGAATCGGGTCACGACGAACCGTCTTTACCCATCACGGTCTTCATCAGGTCGTCGACCGCGAATGGCTTGGCAGCGGCGAACGACTCGCCGGCGCCGGTTCCGGCTGCAGCTCCGGTCGCGATCGCAGCGGAGCGTACGCGATCGATGATGTTCGGCTTATGGGCGAACTGCGTTTGATAACAGAGGATCGACTCGATCTTCTGCTCGATCGTCTGCGAAACATCGACGATCAGGTGATGGGAATTGCGTGGAATCAGGTCGGGTTCGATCGCTAAGCGAAAATAGAGTTGGCGTGAAATCGTGTGGACCGGCAGATCCTCAAAATGCTGGTCCCATTTCGTCAGACGGCTGTAGAAGATCGCCGCATCGGTGATTTGCATCGCCTGCCAGTGATCGGGCGAGGCCATCGGGGTGGCGTCGCCAAAACCGATGACCAGGCTGGGACGCCAACGTCGAAACTCGCGGGCCAAAGCGACTCGGTGCTCGAAACAGTCGAAAAGTCTTCGGTTGGGCAGGTCCAGCTGGATCCGCTCGTGAATGCCCAACAGTTTTGCGGCCGCTTGAGCTTCGGCCAATCTTGTTTCCGGCCCGGCTGAATTGGGCGTTGGTTCGCCGTCGGTCAGGTCGACAATTCCGACGCGATATCCCTGGTTCACCAGCTTTGCCAGTGTAGCCCCACAGGCGATTTCCACGTCATCGGGATGGGCGCCAACGGCGATCACGTCCAGCGGGGTGGGGAGCTGATTGGATGCGTTCATGAAACGGCAGAATCGGGTGCGAGACAGAAGCGACGAAGGCTTGGGGGATGATACACCGCGGGCATGAATGCCATCGATGGGGCCATTTTGGCTGTGCAACCCGCACAACCGTTACATCTCATCTCGCAAACCAGTCACCTTTCACCAAATTGCCAAGATGGCTCATTCCGAGGCATCGAAACCGACGGACCGGGACTAAGGTTGCTCATGTAACGGGAACGCAAACGACAACTTGATGCACAACGAGATATTAAGCGTCCCCCCGTGCGAGGCGGGGTCGGTCCTTCGGGATCGGCCTCGCCTTTTTTCGTGCGCAGTCGCCGGTCAGAGCTGCCGAGTGGATCGCCGCGGCTACCCGCGATACCGTTCGTCTTTGCCGTTACGCAGCCTCGCTGGAGCGACGCTGAAATCCGGACCGCATTGGGCTAGTCGAGGCCGTAGTGTTCGACCTCGGGCCAGTAAACGTCCTCGAACGCGTCTTCTTCGTGGAAATCAGGACTGTTATCCAGATCGTGACACTTCATGCATTGCTCGCGTGCCTTGTCCAGTGGCAACTTCATCGAGTCGCGAAGTTGCTCCCGCAGTTCGGCAGCCACCGTCGATCCATCCGCCTCCGCGGCCGCATGACCGGATCCGGGCCCGTGGCAGTTCTCGCAGCCGGCACCGGTTAGATGTTCCGACTCTTGCAGCGACAGGTAACCGCTGGCATACGGATAGTATTCCTGTGGATTCCAGCCGGTGACGTGACAGCTGATGCATTCGGGGTCAAAGTGCCTGGCGATGTCACCCCGCTCCATCGGCGGGCGAACGATATGCTCGGTCGCTTCGGCGTGGGGCGTGCCCTCCCAGATATCCATCGCAGTTGTGTGGCACTCTCCGCACTTGGCTGAGCCGATGAATTTCTGGCCGGACGAATGGGGGATGGGTGGCAACAGCCCCAAACCCTGCAACCCAATGTCACGCAGTTGGTCCTGATAGTCCTTCATCAGCTGACGCATTTCCGGGGCGTCCTTAAATTCGTGTGTCAGCGGGACTCGAGCATACTTCAGCTGCTTGTCAGGAAAGAGCCCAACTAGTCCTGCGTACATTCCTTTGTTGCCGGTGACGATCATTTTCGTTGTCGTATCGTCGATTGGCTCGGCTCTGAAGGTCGGTTCACCGTATCCACCGGCGGCAACAATCAGGTCAAAGCCTTTCACGTCACGCATCAACTGTTTCCCTGCATTCTCGCTTCCAAAGAACAGCAGGACTTTGAAATCGGGCTTCCCCTCGGTCAATTCGGCCAGTGCCTCGCGTGCCGATTCGACCATCGGTTTGACCAGAATTTCGTCGGGCGGAGGAACCTCAAGAGCATCCGGGTCGAGAATGCTCGTGATGCCGACCCTGCGACCATTCCGCTCGATCACCTTGGTTTGCGGCATCAATGAGGGATCGATTAAGACGACATTGGCCGAAGCGTACATCGTGTCGTCGGGGGTGTCGCCGGCGGCGACGGCCAGCAGTTCGCCAACGCCGAGACGGATATCTTTGGGGCCGAAGCCGATCCCCTGGTAGTCCATTGATTTCAGTGCTTTGACCGACTGCTGTAGCTTCACTTCGGCCTGACGACCGGTGCGTCGGATCTGGTCGCCGGCATCGAGCGGCAACAATGTCCAACCCATCTCGCGAAGTTCACGCATGAACGTGAAACGACGAGCCATCCCACCCATTTGCCGGTCCAACCCTGTGCATCCGCAGGGCTCGATGTATCCGTGTTGCTGGCCCGTGATGACCAGCGCCAAATCGGGGGTCTTCCAAGTGCGATAGTCCTCCGGACCATCGACACCTTCGGGAAACACGACCGTCTCCAGGTCGGGCTCAGCGGCCGGTTCAACCGGCTTGTTTACAGGTATCGCCGTTTCCTTTTTGGCGATTTTGTCGACAGGGACCCCCATCGGCGTTGGGATCAACTCGGCAACGAGCTTTGGCTTGGACGGGAGCATCAGGCTCCGGAGTCGGCACAATTTCGACTTGGCCGGTCTTCTGCACCAGCTGCGACGCCTCGCCAACACGCAGCGCCACCGATCGGGCCATGGTCGCATCAAGATCAGTGAGATAGGGCGGCTCAATCGGCGTGTCGGTCAACTGAGCGCCGTCGCCGTCGGGCATGCCGACCGATAGGTGCGCTTGGGCAGTGGTGGGCGGGGGCGGCGAGCAGCCGGCAACGAACGTCAGTGCGAACACAGCAAGGCCGACCGCATATGCACCGCAATAGGCCCGCATCTTCGAGTGAGTAACAGGAAAAATCATATGAAAACACCGCGAGTTGATCCGACCAGGATTTTGCTAGCGGCCTTCAATCGCGAATTTGAGGGCCACACGCATTTTCGACACCTTTGGATTATCGGACTCAATCCATACAGTTCCGTAGTCATCCTTGTTATTACCGAGACGCTCGACCGGCTCATCACCGGGAACGAGCTCGATTTCCAACGGGTAAAGGGTCATTGTGCCCCGGCCTATCGGTTCGCCCAAAGTTGCCTTGACGACCTGATCCGGATAAACCTCCCCAATTCGCAGAGTTGTATTCTCACGCTCAGTGCCCTTTAGCACAACAAAGGTTTTTGCTTTTAGCGGCTCGCCTTCGCCGATTCTTCCAAAATCGTAGATGTAACCGCCTCCCGGTTGGCCCGAAATTTTCGAGCTCTCGATCATGCTCAACGGGCCAATGATTTGACCTTTCGTCGCAGGCGAGAATGTACTCATTCGGATCACCTCCACTCTTTTCCGCTGGCAGTTTCTCGCCGTTCTCGTCAAGCCGCCGGAAACCGAACATGAAGCTTTGGGACACGGCTCCCTGACGAAGTCCTGGCTTGATCTTTGCGGTCACACGAAATCCTTGTCGTGCCTCGCCACGGATGCCATCAGCCTCTTTGGTTGGCTTGAACGGCTCCACCTCGAATTCCGACATCTCCGTCATCTCTTCGCTGGTGAACTTCATGTCCGTCGGCAGAATGTCGTTTTCCAAGAAGCTATAGATCGTGCCTGAAATTTCGATTGGTTCGCCAGTGGCTACATCCCCAAAAGTCCAGGTTTCAGGGAAGATGTCGACATCTTGGACGATCTTGCCGACGATCTCGAGCTGAATGACGACCCGCTCAGGATCATTGGTGATCAACTGAGCTGACTGGGCAAAAGCGGATTCCCCTTGCTTGACGCTCCAGCTGAGCTTGACCTCGGTCTGTTCGCCCGGCTTGAGCGCATCTTTATCGAGTTCTCCTAGCGTGCACTTACAGGTCGTCGCTCCCAAACGCAGACGAAGATCATCTTCGCCGACGCTCTTCACAATGAAGGTGTGTTCCCCTTCGGTTCCTGGGGCCATCATACCGAAATCGAAGGTCGAATCTCCGACCAGCTCAACTCGAGCCCTGCCCCACAGGAACGTTCCTGTTGACAATCGCCATCACGTTGTCGGCCGTCACATCGTTGCTCATCGTGAACGGCCCCATTCGCGCCACCCGGTGCCCGAATCGTTTGTAGTTGATTGCCCATGCTGTCGCAGTACCGACGGCCGCCGATAACACGAGGTACAGCCAGAACTTTTTCATGACGCGTCCGAATCGAATGGGAAAAAAGGTATGTTTCGGCCTGTACGAACGGGATGGACGCCCGGTTCATTACAGGGTCGTTCAGGCTAACGTTGGTTTACGGCATCGTTCTCTGCTGAGCAAGCTGACTGAGAGTTGCTTGAAATTCAGGAGAGCCCTCCTAATCGGGTTTCTGCGGAGAAATCAGCTCGGATAGCAGTTCATCGGCGGGCAGCCGAAGCGGGCCCCGTTCCGCCAACGTACCAAGCGGTCGGGCCACGTAAACCTGCTGTCGCGACAAAGCTCTCTCGATGTTTCCGCCCAGACCTGCGAGTTCCGCGGCCCGCCTGCCCAGCTTTTCAGCCAGCTCGCGCTGGCCGCGAGCCTCCGCAACCACGGCCATTTGTGCCATCATCCACTGGTTCGCCGGGCTCCACCCTACCGCCTTCTCGAAAGTTTCTGCGGCGGCCCCGAGATCCTTCGCTTCGCCGTGACGCTGGTACAGATGCAACTGCTGGGCTCCGACCATCCGATAAACCGCCGGGTCATCGCCCGCGCGTCGTTTGACTGCCGCCAAGCATGACTCCCATTGCCGTCGTTCTTGACTGGTATCCCCTTCCAGAATCAGTTTCCAACAATAGAAGTCCGCCAGCCACAGCATCGCGTCGGGTGACCACGGATCTGCTTTGGACGCTGCTTCAAGCGAGATTCGAGCTTTGCCGAGTTGCCCCGTCGTTTGCGCCAACGACGCGTTTGCCAATAGTCGCTTTTGCCTCTCGACCGGTCGAAGCGAGACAAAATACAAAACGGCGAGAATCAAAAGGTGACAGCCAACCGCCAACGCCAACTTGATCGGTGCGGCACTCGATGTTTGGCCATTGTCTGCACTGCTAGTCCACGAAAGACTGGCCCACGAATTGTCACGGCGAACGAGCATCCCGGTGCCAATCCAAATCACGATCGCGACGCCGGGAACGGTCCATCCACCGGCCACCATCAAGTGAATCAGGATCGCGACCAACGCAACACCCACAATCGAGTCGATGGTGCCCACAGGCAGCGAACGAATCGACGGTGCCAGCACCAACGCTGCGATCACCGCAATTGGCAACACAAACAGACTGGCGTCCAGATCGGGCACATGACGACTCGCCCAGCCGATCAGCCAGATCATCAACAGCGACACGATCGCTCCGAGCCAAAGCCATCGATCACTGTCATCGACAAGCCCCCCGGAATCGACGGCTGCTTGGCCTCGCTCATCGGCTGGTGTCGAGCAGCGATGGCGATGAAGACCACAACGATCACCATCAACAACAAGCCGAGGCCGATAAAGCCGCCACTGGCAAGTGTCTCGAAAAACAAATTGTGCGGCTCGGCGACCTGTTCGGTCGTCGTGACATCGCGATAGCGTTCATAGATCGATTGAAAGTTTCCGGGACCCGCGCCAAACAACGGGTGATCCAATACCAACTGCCACGTCGACCGCCAATACTGTAGCCGGACCGCCAGCGACGCCGGTGCTTCCTCGAACCACTCGCGATTGCCGGCCAGTGCGATAAATACTGCGGAGGCCACGCCCAACAGCAACACGCCCGCGAGCCCCAGCACTAGCGATTTTCGATTTCGGCCGCGCAGCCGCGACGAAGCAATGAAGATCAGTGCCATGCCGATCAGAACAGCGAGCGTCGCCGAACGACTTCGGGCCGCCATCATGCAGCCAGCACACAAGACTCCCACCGCCCCCCAGCCGAGACGCTGCAATGGTCGCAACTCTTGCCAATGAAACCTGAGCACGCCAACCGCGACGATCACACTTACCAACAGCACCGCGGCTAACGAATTTGCCAGCGCGAAGGTAGCCGGTCGGCCCGCCATCGAATAAGCGGTTTGCGAACACCATCCGCTCTGCCGATCCCGGCGGCGCTTCAACGCCAGCCAGCTTCAAAACGCTTTCTGGATCTTGTTGGTATTCCACACGATTGGCCGGCAGGCTGATGAAGTATTGGTGCAATCCGTGTGTGGCTAACCCCGTGGCGCAGACCACCAGCAAAACCAATATCGCTCTCCGCGCGTTCTCGCGGACCATCAATCGACGTGACGAAGAAAAGATGGCGGCGGCCGAAACCCATAGCCAAGCCTCGTTGGTCGCCATCCGCAGATTGCCCGGTGGGGAACTTTGAAGGGCCGCCAACATCATCCAAGCTGCCAACGCCCAAGGCAGAATGTCGAGCCATCGGTTGATCCGGCTAGGATTCAGCCAGGCGGTATCATCGAGCGAGAATTCGCTGGCTGGATTGTCTGCCACGCGGGTGCCAAACCAAGATCGACCGGCCCAAACGATTCCCGAGATGACGATCGCCAAGACAGCCAGCCACAAGGCATCCCCTTTTTCAACGGCAACACTGTCGCTGGGATAGTAGCTCAGGTAGACCACCGTCGCTCCCAGCAAACCGACGCCGAGGCAAATCGGGTCAACCTTCTTCGCCGCAGGCTTCTGCGAAGACGCTTCGGCTCGCGAATCCCGCGAATTCCCCGCGGTCTTTACTGTTCGTCTTTTCGCCATCCGGTCGATTCCAAAATGATGACCAGCAACAGCATGCAAAGAACGATCCCCAACACCATCGCCGCTTGGGTGACAGGCACCTGAGTCAGCAGCACCGCAGCCAATCCGCACGTTCCCGTGACCAGATAGATTGTCAGAACGGCTTGCGTTCGGCTCAAGCCCAACTCGACCAAACGGTGCGAGAAGTGACTGCGGTCACCGACGAACGGACTGCGGCCTTCGCGAATTCGAATCCACAACACAGTGCTCATGTCGTACAGCGGCACGGCCATCGCGCAAAGTGGCGCCAGCACCGCATGTGGCCGATCCGTGTTGCCTGCAAAGGTCGCCATCAACATCGCAACGGCAACCAAAAAACCAACCAAGTAGCTGCCGCCATCCCCCATGAAGATCTTTGCGGGCGGTCGGTTGTGCCACAGGAACCCGAGCAGCGATCCGAAGACAACCAACAGCAACGCAGCAACAAACAGCTGAGGTCGAGCGGTTCCCGGGTCAGGCGTCGTCAACATCGCCGCCGCCATCGCCGCTGCAATGATCGCGGCCACGCCGCCGCTCAGCCCGTCCATGTTGTCCAACATGTTGAACGAGTTGATCACGCCCACGATCCAAATCATCGAAAGGATATTCGTTAGCCAAGTAATGCCGATGTGCGCGGTTAGACCGAACCCAAGCCCGTAGACCACAAACGCCGCAACAGCGAATTCGACCCCCAGGCGAACCCATTCGTTCACGCCGCGACGATCGTCAGCCACGCCCAGGGCGAGAAGAACCGTGCCTCCACCGAGCAGCCCCCAGAGCTGACCCGATCGCGACCAGATCCCGTCGAGGTACGGCAAGACCTCGGCTGGAAGTCTCGCTTGAACATCAGTCGAGCCGCGTGCCAACATGACTGCAATCGTTCCGACTGCAAACGTGACCATGACCCCCAACCAAATCCCAATGCCTCCGCCCAAAGGGGTCTCGTTGACGTGGGTGCTGTGACCCCCAGGTCGATCAAGCAGGCCCAGACGCTGAGCAAACCGCCGGATCGGATAGAGGCTGATTGCGCAAATCAGAAACGGCGGGACAACGGTCACACCGAACAGCCAAACGATCCAATGCGAAAGGCTTGCCAAGAATTCGTTGCCTCAGGGCCGCGGTTGTGGGAAATTCGCCGGAAAGAATGCGGATGTTACCCGAGTCTTGTCAACGTCGCTACTTGACTTGTCGCTCGGTTGTCTCAACCGAGTGATTGAGAAACTCGGTTGGGTCAACCGAGCAACGATGGATCATCGCGGCCTTCGTTTCTCTAACCAATCCTGCTGTGGAACCTGAGCCGGTTGATCTTTGGCCCAATCGGGAACCGGAAACCATCTTAGCGAGCTGACGCGTGGGTACGTTTCCCAAACGTGAGCCGCCTGTGGATCCGTCTGGCGAAGATCTCCGGTCTGCGTCAGATACTCGGTCAGCCGCCCCGCCAGCTCATCTTTCGTCGCCTTGGCAGACGGCTCATCGGCAAGATTGGTCAAGCAGCCGGGGTCACTTGTGATATCGAAAAGCTCTTCGCGCGGCCTGACGATCAACCGCCGCGGAAAACAGAGTTCTCACCTCAGGCTGCTCGCGGTTGGCGATCATCCATTGCAGCGTGGGACCGTCGTCAATGTCGTGATAGCCGCCATGCGGTGGCCCGAGCGTGCTGCTGACAATCTGGCCCGCGTCATCAAATTTCGCTTTGTCATATTTTTGAGGTGTACCGGCCGGCCACCGCTGCGGCGCGAAGTTACGGATGTACAGATGCGTCTTGGTGCGAATGCAACGACAGGGGTAACCCAACGAGTGATATCGTGACGACGAGTGGCGTTCGCGACCGCTGTAGACCGCATCGCGCGGTGCCGACGTCTTGTCTGCTTCGATTGCGTATCGTGACAAGAGACTCCGACCCGACAACTGCTCCGCCTGCTCGGGCGTGACTTCGGCAGCCTGAAAAATTGTGCGAGTGACATCGATCAAACTGACCAAATCGTCGGTGTCTTGCCCGGCTCGGATCTTTGCCGGCCAGGCAATCGCCAGCGGCATGTGGATACCGTACTCGTACAGGTTTGCCTTGGCTCGGGGAAACGGCATCCCATTGTCGCTGGTGACAACCACAAGCGTATTGTCGAGTTCACCGAGTTGCTGTAGCTGGTCCAGCATTCGTTGCAAATGCGAATCGAACCATTGGATTTCGAACATGTAATCGGCGATGTCCGATCGCACCGTGTCGCTGTCTGGTAAGAACGGCGGCAGGTTGATCTTGCTGGGATCAATTCCATTGCTTCGCGCCGATGCCCGGATCGTAGCCTCGATGCGGTTCGCTGGCACCAAACCAAAAACAAAACGGCTCGTCTCCCTGGCGCGCACTCAAGAAGTCGGCGAAGTTTGCGGCGTAGTCGTTGCTGGAGATCCCCTTGGGTGCTTTATTCTTCCGTTCCGAATAGGATTTTCCGGCGGGATTGTGTGGCCAGTCCGACGCCTTTCCCGGAGCCCAGCCTTTGCCGGTCATGCCGACGTGATAGCCTGATTCAGCCAACTGTTCAGGGAAGACGGGCAAGTCGCGTGGGAAAAAGCTGGCATGGGTACCGGCTTCGCGGATCTGCCAAATTTCACGACCGGTCAAGAAGGCGGCCCGCATCGGACTGCATCCCGGTGCCGGCGTGAAGGCGTTGCGAAACAGAACGCCAGCTTTCGCCACACGATCAAACGCCGGAGTCTTGATCGTCGGGTCACCGTAGGCCGACGCGTGAGGAAACGATTGATCATCGGCGATCGCGATCAAAATGTTCGGCCGAGCGGCGGAAGCATTCGCTCCCAGGCAAAACGATAGGAATGCTAACCAACTGGCGATTCGATTCACGTATCGGTCCCTCATTTTGTTGAGTATCAGCGCCTGGCGATAGCCGTGCGGGTTCCGGCCAACGGAGACGCAGACAACCGCATGCTGGACGCATTCGGCTCGACGACACTGGCGCTGTCCAAGCTAAGCTCCGCAAGCTGATCCGGTGACCTCAAAACCGAGATCACGAATCATGTCGTAGTCGGCTTGCGGGGCTTGCCCTTTTGTCGTCAGGTAGTCGCCAACGAACAGACTGTTGGCGACGTACAGCCCCAGCGGCTGAAGCGATCGCAAGTGAAGTTCACGCCCTCCGGATATCCGCAGCTCACGATCGGGGTTGACAAAACGGAACATCGCCAACGCCCGTAAACAGTCGTTCGCCGTCAGGTCGTCGTTTCCTTGCAGCGGTGTTCCTTCGATCGCATTGAGAAAGTTCAGCGGTATCGATTGGACACCAAGCTCGTGAAGGTCAAAGGCCATCGACACGATGTCTTCGTGCTTTTCGCCCATTCCAATGATTCCGCCGCTGCACATCTCCATGCCCGCGTCGCGAACATTGCGAAGCGTTGCGACGCGATCGGCGTAAGTGTGTGTGGTGCAAATGTCTTCGTAGTGGTCTTCACTGGTGTTCAAGTTGTGATTGACACGGTCGACGCCGCAGGCCTTCAAACGGTCTGCCTGTTCGCGTGAAAGCAATCCCAGGCAGGCACAGATATCAAGGCCGTATTTCTGCTTGATTTCAGGCACAATTTGCTCGACCGCGCTGAGTTCGCGTTCATTAGGCCCTCGGGCGGAAATCACCAAACAGTAGGTTTTTGCGCCCTGTTGGTGGGCCAGCTTCGCCGCGTCGAGCAACTCATCGCGTTTGAGAATGTTGTACTTGGGTACCGGCGCGGTGGAGATCTTTGATTGGCTACAGTAATGGCAATCCTCGGGGCAAAGACCGCTCTTTGCGTTCATCAGGAAGTACAACTGAACTGATTTGCCGAAGTGCTGATGACGGATTCGGAAGCCGGCAGCCAAAATTGCCAGCAAGTCAATATCGGGAGCTTGCAGAATCGACAACGCGTCCTGGCGACTGATCGCGTTGCCCGCCAATACCTCATCGGCCAACCTTTGGTAGCGATCGGTGGTTGCCTGAGTCCCTGGAGGGGCGTCTGCTTTCGTATCAAGGTTCAACGTCATCGGCCGGCTCAATCTCGTAGCGAGTAGTCAAATAACGCGGTAACGGCTTTCCATTTGCAAATCGAACCGCGATCAGCCACCATGGTGGCCAAGCCGGGCAAGATCGGCAAGTCGTCTAACCTTTGGCTCCGGACATGCATCTTTTCTACGTTAGACTCGGATCGCTAGCTGAAGTCCAAACCGGGCGGAGCCCGATGGAGCTGCGGCGTGGCCGACGTGTGATTGTGCGGACCAGCCGGGGTGTCGAGCTGGGCGAGATTGTCCGTCGCTGCCATCGCGAATCGGTCGCGGCCCAGTCGACCGTCAGTATCCTGCGGCCCACGACCGATGAGGACGAGCTGTTGATTCGCCGGCTGGAGCGTCACAAACGAGAAGCGGTCGAGGCTTGTCGCACGGAGTTGTCTGGATCTGGGTCCACTTCGATTCTGCTGGACATGGACCAACTGTTTGATGGTGGGACGCTGATCATGCACTTCTTGGGTCCGGTCGACGAGATCGCCGAGTCGGTCACCAAGAAGGTTGTCGATCGTTACGAGTCCATCGTTCGTACGCGACATTTCTCGAAACTGCTGCGTGACGGTTGTGGGCCCGCCTGCGGAACCGAGGACAGCGGTGGCTGCGGCAGCAATTGTGCCGGCTGTGCAGTCGGGTCGGCATGTCCGTAGTCGACGCGAAAATTGTTGCTCGTTTGTCCCAAACGAGATTCGGCCGGATTCCTCGGTTGAGACAACCGAGCAACATTATTTTCGATACTCCGCCGCCATCAGAACATATTGCCGGGCCGCCCGCTTCGTTCGCTCGATATCCGCATCGGTCAACTCACGAACGACTTTCGCTGGAACGCCGACCGCCAGATGTCTGGGCGGTATTTCGCAGCCTTCGGTCACAACCGCGCCCGCGCCGACGATCGCTCCCTCACCCACCTTGGCACCATTGAGCACCACGGCGCGAATCCCGATCAAGGCACCGTCACCAATCGTTGCTCCATGCACGATGGCTGCATGACCGATCGTTACATCCTGGCCGACTCGACAGGGTTTGCCAGGATCGGCGTGCAGAACTGCCAAGTCCTGGACATTGGATCTCGCTCCGATCTCGATCGTTTCAGTGTCACCGCGAATCACCGCACCAAACCAAACACTGGCCCCCGCACCAATCTCAACGTGGCCGCGAATCGTTGCACCCTCTGCAACAAACGCTTCGTCGCTGATCAGTTCCGCGTGAAAGGTCGCGTCAATTTGTGAATCAGTCATAGCATCCCAACTTTCGTCAAAACCACCATGTTATCGTAGAGCAGAGTTAGAGGTGCTTCACGAAAGAATAATTCATGGCGTTCCACCAATGATGATCCCAATCCCTATCCGAGTGATGATCGTTTGCCTGATCCTGAGCATCCCGCGATGCATGATCGCGCAATCCAACCCGCCGCCAAACGTGTTGTTGATCGTTTCGGATGACCAGCGGCCGGATACCATTGCGGAGTTGGGGAATCCGGTGATCGAAACGCCGAACTTGGACCGACTTGTCAGGCGCGGCAGTGTGTTCACTAATACAACCTGCGCAAATCCAATCTGTACGCCAAGCCGAGCCGAACTGTTGACCGGGTGTAGCGGACTCCGCAACGGCGTATTCGACTTCGGCCGCACGATCGACGCCACGCTTGCGACTCTTCCGCAGTCGTTCAACCAGGCAGGCTACACCACATGGTATTGCGGAAAGTGGCACAACGACGGGCGACCTGCCAAGCATGGTTACATGCGAACCAACCGCCTTTATACCGGCGGCGGAGCCAAGTGGTGGAAACCACAAGTTGACTACCGCGGCCAAGAAGTCACTGGATACAAGGGCTGGATCTTTCGTGATTCCGACGACAATCCGCTGCCCGAATTGGGTGTAGGTCTGACACCCGCGATTAGCGAGCTGATCGCCGATGGGGCCATCGATATCATCCAACAGTCGCAGGGTCCGTTCCTAATTCACGTCAATTTCACGGCGCCGCACGACCCCTTGTTGACACCGCCCGGCTACGAGAATCGTTACGACCCAGCGACGATTCCGCTGCCCAAGAACTTCATGCCTGATCACCCCTTCGACCACGGTAATCGAGGCGGGCGAGATGAAGTGCTACTGCCGATCCCACGTACCGAAAAAATCGTCCGCGCCGACATTGCAGCCTACTATGCCGTGATCTCGCACATGGACGCCCAACTCGGGCGAATTCTCGACGCACTGGAGACCCAGGGCAAAACCGAATCGACAGTTGTCGTGTTTTGTAGCGATCATGGGCTGGGGATGGGCAGTCACGGATTGCGCGGAAAGCAGAACATGTACGAACATACGATCCGAGTTCCCATGATCTTCGCTGGTCCCAACATCCCGATTGGCAAACAGTTCACAGGCCATGCCTATTTGCGCGACATTTTCCCGACGCTTTGCGAGCTGACAGGCGTCGCGAAACCGGATGTCGACGGCAAAAGCCAATTGCCGGTCATGCAAGGTAAGCGCGACAGTATGTACGAGTTTGTTGTCGGCTACTTCCGAGACAGTCAGCGGATGATCCGAACGAACAAGTGGAAGCTGATCCAATATCCCTTGGTGAATCGGACCCAGCTTTTTGATTTAGAGGCTGATCCTTGGGAATTGGTGAATTTGGCTGACGATCCGAATCACGCGACGACGCGGAACGACATGTCAAAACGTTTGGACGAGTGGTTGCGCCAGCGCCGGCAACAGAAGTGACCTGCAAACACAACTGTGCCTTTGAATGTGTTTGAAAAAGGGGGCTGAGCCTTTCCAAGAAGCATCCAGAGGGTCAGACCCCTTTTTCAAACACATTCTTACGACCCCGACGCCCCGCCACCGAAGATTCGGATCGCGGCTTCCGCATCCTCGCAGGTGAGCCGGCTGATGTTCCTGGTCTCGGGGTCGATGCAGGTGGCGAAAAGCACGGCCTCACTGATGCTAGCCAGTCCCCGATAACGCTGGCCTTGATACTTGATTCGCTTGTTCTCCAACTCCGCGCGAAGCAGCTGATAATGCGAATCACTGTAGGCGTGTAGCTTGTCCGGCGAATCGGGCGACGATATTTCGTAAAGCGGTGGCCGCGCGACACTCAGTCGACCCGATTCAAGCAGCGGTCGCATCCAACGATGAAAGAACATCGTCATCAGAGCACCACAGTGGATTCCGTCAGCGTCCGGATCGAACAGCAGGATCACGCGGCCATAACGCAGCTTGGCGAGATCAAGTTGCTCGTCCCAGCCGGCGCCGATGGCGGTGACCAGCGCCCGAAAGAGTTCAAAATTTTGGACCGCATCCTTGCTGGCCTTGATCGCATTCATCGGCTTGCCTTGCATCGGCAACACCGCTTGAATTTGAGCATTCCTGGCACGGCAAACCGATCTGGACGCCGAATCTCCCTCGACCACAAACAATTCGGCTCCCGAGTCAAGACCGTGCAGTTGGCTGTCGTGCAGTTTGACCGGCTGGAGACGAAACATCGAGCTTCCTTTTGCTTGCGTTCCCTCCGTCCGGAAGCGTCAGTCGTTTCAACGGCCGGAGAAGCCTTCTGCGCACAATTTACAGTAAACGTTCTTGTTCGTAGTGCGTAGATGAAGACGGACGGCCGCGAGACTCCTAATCGAACGCGAAGAATCTGCTTGCCGCTCCCCGCAATCCGGTCAACAATGAGCAGCGAAGCGATCGAGCCAATCCACAGTTATCCGCGCACGATGAGAAAACGACGATGTTTAGATCCATCCTGACCCTCAGCATGATCGGCCTTTTGACGCTAGCCTCCTGGGCTGATGAGCCTGAACAAAAACGTGGCGACCAGGCGCGGCAGCGGAATCCAGAACGCCGTGTCGATGCTCCTCGGCCCCGTGACCCCGACCGGCCCCGTGACCCCGACCGGCCCCGTGACCCCGACCGGCCCCGTGACCCCGACCGGCCCCATGATGCCGACCGGCCCCATGATGCCGACCGGCCCCATGATGCCGGTCCGCCGCGCGGCCCCGACCGGCCTCAAGACGCTGGTCGGCCGCGCGACGGAGATCGTGATCGTGATCGTGATGCTCAGCGCCGCGACGAACCGAACCACGATCGAATGGTCGCGGAAATGCGCGAGCGTCTGCAGGATCTCCGGCACATGCACGAGCGATTACATGATGAGCATGCGGACGGGAATCAAATCGACATCGTACGTCAACAAATCGAGCGAATAGAAGAACAAATGCGGGTTCAGCTTGCCAATCGAGAGCGGGAGCAGCGAGATCGCGAACGCGAAGAGCACGAGGAATCCGATCGCCGACGGCAGCAAGACGTTGAACGGCTCGAGCATCTGCATATCGCGGCCGAGCATCTGGATCGCGCCGGACTTCAAGAAGCCGCACGCGACGTGCGGGCGCAAGCCGAAGAACTTGAGCGCAATCTGCATGGACATCGAGGTGAAGGCGAACACCCGGACGAACTTCGCCGCATGCTGCACGAAATGCGCGAGCAAATGGATGCCCTCAGCCGCGAAGTAAGATCGCTCCGAGGTGATGTCGATCGCATGCGGCGAAATTGATCGGTCCTGCGATGGATCGAAACGCCGGATTCACAATCGACTGAGGTAACCTGAGGTCGTAAAGCGGATGAACCAGGCCATGATCGCCTGGTTCGTCCGCGTATGCGGTCGGCCAGTTTCTGCATCGGCTCACGCGCGGAAGGATCTGCCAACAGTTCAATCGTTCGCGCCGCGTGCAACACCACAGTTTGGTCCGGATTGTCGAGCAAGCCAATCAGGACTTTCATTGAATTCGCTACTCTTGGTGTGCCGCGCGAGCGCACCAGCAGCCTCAATACGAACGGCGAGTGACGAATCCTCAAGGGCGTTTGTGAGTCGTAACGCGGTCGCGTCAGGCAAAGTATCGGCCGCGTTGCAGGCAACCGCTCCCCAGTACCTCACGGCGGCATCCGAGTGATTCAAGGCTTTCTCGATTGCCGTGAAGTCGTTGCTGCCAACCAACTCTGCAGCGTCCAGCAATAATTCGATATCCAGCGCGTCGGTCTTCGCCCATTCGATCGGTGTCGTCCCCTTCGTTCGTCGCCAAAGTTCGATCTCCGGCACAAAACCGAGATCTCTCGATTCGACCAAGTGATTTCTGAGAGCCTTTCGCATCTTCTAGCAACGTCGGTTGGAACTCGGCGGATGCGGCCAGATTGTTCAGGTTCAGCGGATCGGCGACGCAGTCGTAAAGTTCTTCACGCGGTCGCCGTGGATTCAGGTACTGAGCCTGCGCCGGCGTGGCGTCGCCGGAGTCGGCAAGCGCATAGAAGTCTCGACGCACTTCGCCCTGATCGATCCAGGCACTTTGTTGGTTGTAGCCCAGGTGCGGCATGAAGTTGCGGATGTAAAGGTAGTCCTTGGAGCGAACGCTTCTGGCCATATCGATGATCTCGTCGACACGATCGCGATGTCCAAATGTGTACTCGCGCTCGGGCGTATTGAGCGGCCCCAGGAACGCTTGGCCGCGCATGAAGTCGGGTACTGAATCGATGCCGGCAAGACTCAGTACTGTCGGCGCGAAATCCTCGAAGCAAACCAACCGGTCGATCGATTCAGCGGCGGCCGTCGGCGCGAGGTGTTGGTACTTGGCCGGAAATCGGATCAACAACGGCACATGCATCCCGGAGTCCAAGAGTGCTCGTTTGTGTCGCGGCATGCCGCTACCGTGGTCGGAATAGAAGAAGACGATCGTATCGTCTGCCAAACCATCGGTCTCTAGTCGCTTCAAAATCTCGCCGACCTGCTTGTCCATCACCGCAACGCAATCGTAGTAGCGAGCCACGGTTTTTCGCACCAGCGGCGTGTCTGGGTAATAGGGAGGCAGCGGAACCCGGGCAGGATCATGGACTTCGCCGGCGCTGAGCTGACTTTGGACTTCGTCTTTGAATTGCTCGTAGGGCCAGACCATCGTTCGTGACTGATGCGTCGTCATCAGGTTGAAGATGCTGAAGAAAGGCTGGTCTGTTTCTCTGCTCCGCCAATCGGCCGTTCCACTGTTGTCGTCCCAAGAGGCGGCGATGATCGACTTCTCGGCCGACGAGTTGTAATCTGTTTTGACGTTGTTGCTCGTGTAGTATCCGGCCTCGCGTAAGATTGCCGGAAAACCGTTCATCTCGGCCGGCAATGGAAACAACGATCGCATGGAGTGCGTTCCTTGAGTCGTTGCGATGCAGCCGTTGATCAAGCAAGCCCGCGACGGTGAACAGACCGGAGCGGTTGCGAACGCATGCGTGTACCGCGAACTCTGTTGCGCGAAACGATCGATATTCGGCGTCGTTGCAAAGCTGTCTCCGTAGCAGCCCAGCGTCGCACTCATGTCCTCGACCGTGATCCAGAGAATGTTGGGTCGATCCGCGTGGGACGTGTTCGTGAAGACCCAACAGCACCACAAAGCAACGATCACGAACGTCACAGAACGGAATTGACTCGTCATTGAGCTTCTCCAGCGAAAAAAAGCGAATGGCTTACGACAAGTGGCCACGCAGCATCCGGAAGATTCGCTTGCAACCATCGGGCCCTGCCTTGGATGCGTGTCCGCTGCCCTGATGATCATTGAACGCCACCCATGATCCCTCGCCGAACCAGTGTTCTTCCAGATTCGAAGGATCACCGACGTAAACAAAAAATCCGCCATCGGTGACCTGCTGCAGATACGTCACCAGGCCGTGCTCTTGATGTTCAGCGGCCAGATGTAAGCCTTTTGCCTCGTTGGCGGCGACGACCTGTTGGCTTTCGCTAATCAATCGCTCTTCGAGCACTGCACGATCCAACGTCATTGATACCATTTCCGATCGTTTGTCATCCGTTTCCGTGCAGCGGACGAGACTCAATTCAATCAAATCGTTCATGAATGCGGACTTTCGGCTCTTCAAGGGAGTATCTTTGGCGATTACAACCTTCGGAGTCTAAGAGCCCACTCCAACGCTGGCAATCTGATGCCCCCTTCTGCCCTGCTCCATCCCGCAACCGACCCGACGCCCATTTTCGAGTATTTCCGGGGCAGTTACGGCTCTGAGTTACTGACTGCGGCCGTTTCGCATTTCGACCTCTTCGGCCGATTGAACCAGCAACCGCTGTCGTTTGAAGATTTGCGAGCGGCACTCGGGCTCGATCCGCGACCGGCGAACGTGCTGATCACGGCACTGCGTGCTATGGGCATGCTCGAGCAAGAAAACGGTAGGCTCACGTTGTCCACATTGGCGAAAGAGCATCTCGTTCCTGGTGGTGACTTCGATGTTGGCAACTACGTCGGACTCGCCGCGCAATCGCCCGGAGTGCTTGGCATGGTGGAGCTGTTGAAGTCCAACCAAGCCGCTTGGCAGCGACGGCGGTGGCACTGCGTTCATTTATCGTGATGGAGTCAAATCGGCCATGGAAGCGGAAGCATCCGCGCGGCACCTGACCCTCGCCCTTGCCGGTCGTGCCAAGAACGTCGCGCCGGCGTTGGCCGATGCGATACCGATCGGCGATTCGCGTCTGCTGTTGGACGTGGGTGGTGGAACAGGCATCTACAGTTACGCAATGTTGCAAAAGAACCCAGGCTTAACAGCGATCGTTTTTGATCGGCCGGAGGTTCTGAAGGTGGCCGAAGAAATGGGGAAGCAATATGGCGTGCTCGATCGCGTCGAATTGGTCGCCGGCGACATGTTTGCGGACGAACTTCCGAGAGGAGCCGATTTGATTCTGCTCTCCAACATCCTGCATGACTGGGATGTACCGGAATGTCAAACGTTGATCCGTCGCTGTAGCGATCGGTTGCCGTTGGGTGGCCGCTTGTTGATTCATGATGTGTTCTTGAACGACGAACTCGACGGACCGTTGTCGATTGCACTTTACTCGGCCGCACTTTTTTCGCTGACCGAGGGGCGTGCCTACAGCGCTGCGGAATACCGGTCTTGGGTCGATTCCGCCGGATTGAAAACGACGCTGATCGTTCCCACCGCAGTGCACTGCGGGGTACTCGAAGCAAGCCGCATGGAATGAAGTAAATGCGTGTTTTGAAATGTGAGCCGCAGGCGCTAGCCTCGGGCCTGGACGCGTCAAGCGTCGAGGAACGGAGGCCCGCGGCTAGCGCCGTCGGCTCACAAGACTTATGATCATCAATTCCTCGACCGGGAGCCGCCGCGTGCTTTCCATTCATCGATTCGCGATTCTGTTTGTCTCCGTCGTACCAGGTGTCGCCGTCGCTGGCTGCTGAAGGCGCGAAAGTCGTTTCGTACTATGGCTACGATGACTGCATTCAGCTCAGCAACGATGACGTTTCGGTCGTGCTTTGCCCAGCGGCGGGCGGGCGCGTCCTTGAATACTCGCTCGCAGGCACGAACGTGCTGTACCTTCCCGAGGGTGACGAAGGTTGGCGATACAGTCCCACATCTGGGCGTGGACCGATGCACGCCGGACGTTTTGACATTGGGCCTGAGAAAGTGGTTCGTCGTGGCAACATCCTCTGGATGGGGCCTTGGAAAGGCGAGATCACTGGCGATCGTTCCGCCAGGCTGACCAGCGAATATGATCCCGAGTCCGGCACCGGTTGATTCGCGAATTTCAGCTGCATGAAACGACGTCACAACTTCGCTGCACTCAGACCATCATCAACGAGTCGAACAAGCCGATCAGTCTCTGTCATTGGAGCCGGACATTCGCTGTCGGGGGCGGCATCGCCGTGGTTCCGCGAACGCCGCGCGGCCGCTTTCCAAAAGGCTACACGATGTACGAGACAGGTAACACGGTTTTGATCAGTCCAGACGATCCAAACATTCAAGTTACCGACGAAGCAGTCGTGGTCGCCGCCGCACCACAATATCCGAAACTAGGCTTTGATTCGCACGCAGGCTGGCTGGCCTACGTCGCTCCGACGAACCAGATGTTCGTGAAACGTTTTCGAACGTACCCGGACCGCGCGTACAACGAGTTCGCCGCTTTGACAATCTCCGTCTGGTATCCCGAAAGGGACATGGTGGAATTGGAGCCGATTGGGCCAGCCGAAAATCTTGAGCCGGGCGAGCGAGCCAGCTTTAGTGAAGAATGGTGGCTGTTACCGCATGCGTTTCCGCAAGCTTCCATCAGCTTGGAGTATGACGCCATCAAGGACAAAGTTTTGAAACAAACGCTGCCGCCGGAACAACAACCCTGATCGGCCGTCTCCCCCGAATCTCACGACGATCGAATCTGGAGACCAAAGGGTCGCACAACTGGAACGTGTGGCGAGACTATCTACGAACGTTCTTGCAACAGTTGTTTCACGATTAGCTAGCTTTTCCTTGTCCAGATTCACCTATCGGCGGGTCGAAGCGTTTGCTTAGACTCCGCGCACTTTCACCTGGAGTCGGGTTTTGGCCGCGACGGACCGTTGGTCGATCGATTCGAGGTGTCGTCTGTTTGCCGTGACGTAGGAAATCGTCGCCAGCGGACGGAAATACACAAATAATCTGGAGTCTTGCGGCATGGAAGCCGAATCTCGCCTGCGCTATTTCTGTGTTCCTATGCTCGCAGGCTTGCTGATCGGCATGGCGTGCAGTTCAGCCAACGCGGCCAACTTCCGCACGGAAAACTTCATTGTTCAGGCCCCAACGGATCAACTCGCTCGCGCCGTCGGCGAAGCCGCTGAAAAATATCGAAATGACCTGGCGGTTCATTGGCTCGGTGGCCCGATCAGGCGTTGGCCTTCGCCCTGCCCGATTCGAGTGATCGCTGGACCTCGATTGGCCGCGCAGGGTGTCACCACTTACAACCGTGCTCCCGTTCGCGACTTTCAGATGGAAGTGGTCGGCACGCCGGAGAGAATCCTGGACAGTGTCTTGCCCCATGAAGTCACTCATACGGTGCTTGCCACCTACTTCGGTCGTCCGCTTCCCAGATGGGCTGACGAAGGAATCTGCACGACCGTCGAACATGTGTCCGAACGGAGCAAGCACGAAGCCAAACTGCGAGAGTTCTTGAGTTCACGCCGTGGCATCGCCATGAACCAGCTGTTCTTGTTGACTGAATACCCCAGCGACGTCTTGCCAATGTACGCTCAGGGGTATTCCGTCTGCCGCTTCTTGATTGACCAAAAAGATCCTCAGACGTTCATCCGCTTCTTGAAGGATTACATGCAGCATCCATCGTGGACCGCCAACGTCAAGAAGCACTACGACTATGACTCGTTGGCCGAGTTGCAGGAATATTGGTTGGCCTGGGTGGCCGCAGGCAGCGGTCCGGTCGAAAAATTTGCCAAGGTCCAGCCCGCCAAGGCGCCGTCGGTCGAACGCTTGGCCGCCAATACGGTTCCAGATGCTCGAAACATTCCAGCAGCTGCGGCCACACCCATGGCTTTGAACGGCCCGCAAGCCGGGATCCAACTTGATCAAGGGGTGCGACAAGCTGCAGCCTCGGATGGCAACGCAACCGCGTTGGCAAGCGTTGCCTCCCAGGGTGGCTGGTACCAGCGAAAACGATCCAACGTCGTTGCCCAGGGGCTTGAGAATGGCCGCGCGGCAACCGCAGTTGGCTCGATCGTCCCCCCGTCGGTTCGGGACAGCGGTCGCTATCGATCTGCCCAGCCACAGCCGGAACAGCAGATTTCGCGAGCCGGCAACCCAGTCGAACATGCGCTCCATGGCGGGGGCGTCATTCGCCGCTTCAGGTAAGGCTACCCGAGCAGGCCAAAACCTGCTATTTTGCCAATTCACGGGTAGATTCTGTCGTTCCTGCCAGGCGTGAGTTAAGCATCGTGCGGCCCTTGATTGTCGTCTTTCGCTCCGCGAAAGAAGCGAAGAACGCTGCTTTCGCTCGGCGAAAGGCGACTAAGCCCAGTTCCCTCTAATCGATAAGTCTGATGGCAAAGCCACAACACAAAATCAAGAAGGCCAACCATGGTCGTCGCCCGGCGAGTGCGAAGGCACGAAAAGCAAAACGCAGAAAGATCAAGACCTGAGAAGGCTGTAGGCTTGGTGGAAAACAAATTCATCATCGACCCATCTCTGCTTGATTTTGACAATCCGATCGCAGATATCGATGCGATTCGGGAGATGAATCCGCAGCGATTCGAGATGGAACAGCTGACCTCGATCCTGTACGAGGATGTCGAGCGGAATATTTGCGCTGCGCTGAAAGATGTCACCGACGACGAGTTTTGGGTTCGGGGCCACATGCCCGGCATGCCACTGATGCCCGGCGTCGTCATGCTTGAGGCGGCAGCCCAACTATCAAGCTTCTTCACGCAGAAGTATGACCTGCTTGGTGCGGCGATGGTCGGCTTCGGGGGTGTGGACGACGTTCGTTTCCGAGGTGTGGTCACACCGGGAGACAAGCTGATCCTGATGGTCGAATTGTTGAAGGTACGTCGCGGAAGAATGATTGTCGCGGCATTTCAAGGCGTGGTCGATGGAACTCTCGTCTTGGAAGGGACTTTGCGTGGGATCCCGATTCCGGTAGAAGCCGTTGAAAACCTGATGGCGCGGCGAAGCTAGCAGCGCAGATTGCCAGTTCATTCCCACCAGGATCAGTTGTTACTTGATTGTGCCATCGGGCGGCGGCTTCGAAGGCGTACTGAGGAGATGGCCACGAAATACACAAGAAGTCACAAAAATTTTCGTGCATTGTCGTGTTTTTTGTGGCTATCTTCCCATCCGCTCCCAGGTTCCATGCTCTGCGATGCTAAACGGGGTAAAGCATTGGCTCCAGTGGGAACGAACTTCTAATGGGCGTTACCACGCAAAACGGCGAATTCTAAAAGCGACCGAGCACTTGCAGTCCCGTTCTTCCCAACATGCCGAAACCCGGTGATCGAGTTGGGGTTAAAGCTTCAATCGTATGCCATGCAACGCGATGACTTCTTGTCTCGACATTCTCAACAAATTCCCCCTCGGGTCGGAGCCTCGGAAATGGCATTGAAAAGACCTTCAATCTGCGCATTTTCCCAGGGCTCCTGATTGGCTTCGCGCTGATGTCGGCATCCAGCTCGGTCTTTGCCCAAGAGCGACTGCCGAAAATTCTGCAGGGAGTCGAGACCGATGACTATCCATCCGTTGGCATTGTTGGCAGTTTGCGAAACGGTGGCTTCTGCACCGGCACGCTGATCTCGCCGACGGATGTTCTGACCGCCGCACACTGTGCCGAATTTATCGAGAACTCGACAAGCGGCACGTTCCAGTTGGGCGATCAGGTCTATCAGACCTCGGACATCGTCATTCATCCCGACTACAACTCGCGGACGTTGGCAAACGACATTGCGATCTTGCACTTGAATGAACCTGTCCTCGATGTGACGCCCTCGGAGATTCTTTCGCCAACCGCCTTTGGTTGGCGATTTGTTGTTCATCGTCGGTTATGGTGCGACGGGTACCGCGGATGGGGGCAGCGACGGCACTTTCGGGACCAAACGCGAGGGTGTGACCACCATTGATGAAGTCACCGACACTCTCGTCAGCTGGACGTTCGACGACGAAAGTGAATCAAATACGGCCGCAGGAGATTCGGGTGGCCCAGGCTACATCGATATCGATGGCGACTTGTTCGTAGCTTGCATTACATCAGGTGGTACCGAACCTGATTCGATCCTTGGCGATTTTGCCTTCAACATGCGCGTCGACGCATTCGCCGGATGGATCGACTTGACGACGATTCTCTTGAATGAATCGGAACCGCCAGTCGCAGGATGAGCCTCAGGATCCGGCAACCGACACCCCATCGACCGACGATCCGGCAGTGGACGATACGGACGGCTGCCAAGAGTTTTGGTCGCAGCCATTTCCGTTCTTGCAGTTGCTGTTCGATTTATTGACGCAGCTTCTCGAAGCCCTCAGCCAGTTTCTTGAGCAAAGCGACGGCGTCACTCAACCGCCGGTAGCGACTCCCGCCGGATACAACAACGGAAACTCCCGGCGAAACAGCCGACCGAGACTCCGACGGAAACACCAGTGGATTGCCCCGCAAATCCACCTGCTGGAGACTCCGTGAAATCCGCGAAACACCTGCTGAGACTCCTGTCGAAACACCAACAGAAACTCCGCAAGAGGATCCGGCTACAGATCCCGTTGGCGACACGCCCGTCGTCGCTGGCGACCCGCCAGTCGCGGGACCAGGCGTTGGCGAGGGTTGGCGGAGGTGGGTTGGAGGGTCAGGCCAACCTGCGACGCAAAACGGCCAAGCATCTTCCCTCCTCCAAGGGTTTGACGGTTCGCGCGAGCAACTGTAGCTCTTTACCGACTCTACGGAGAGGCATCACTTCTCAGACTCACAGCGGTTACGAAGGCTGCCGATTCCTTCGATTTCGACGCTACACTCGTCACCTGGTTTCAAGAACACCGGCGGCCTTCGTGCAGCACCCACACCAGGCGGTGTGCCTGTGAAGATCAGGTCGCCCGGCTTCAGCGTGACGATCTGCGACAGGTGCGAAATCAACGTCGGGATATCGAAAATCAACTGGTCGGTCGAGCTGTCTTGAACCACCTCGCCGTTCAGGTGCATCCGCACGCGCAGGTTCGAGGGATCGGGGAGTTCTCGCGCAGAGACGATGCAGGGACCGATTGGTGCAAAGGTGTCGAACGTCTTGCCAAGTAACCATTGGCCCCCTGGGCGCCCCTTTTGCCAGTCCCGTGCGGACACGTCGTGGCCACAGCTGTAGCCGTAGACGTGCTTCATCGCGTCGGCCGCCGCGACGTGTTTGGCGGACTTCCCGATCACAACCACCAATTCGGCTTCATAGTCGACTTTGCGTGCCACTTTCGGCAACCGAATCACGTCGCCGTGACCGATCATCGCCGTGTTGAACTTGCTGAACACAACTGGCTCGGTCGGTATTTCCGAACCGGTTTCGATCGCGTGATCGCGATAGTTCAGGCCGATGCAAAGGATCTTTTCCGGGGGCGGCACGGGCGGCAGCAGCGTCGCCGGCGCCGTCTGCCACTGCGACTGATCGGGTGTCGGCAGCGTCGCGATTGATTCGCCGCGGTCAAACAACTCTCGGTCGACCGGCGGATCTTCCATCAAACATGCCAGCGGACAAATCCGCCCTGGCTGATAAAGCGCGTATTGAGCCTTGCCACGATCATCCGAATACCGACACAGTGCCATCGCAATAGAACCTTTTCAAATCAAACGTGTGAGCTTTCGCTTGTCAGTTGCTGGTCAACCTCGTTGCTGACGATCACGCCATAGTTAATTGCCCCAAGCCAGCCGCTCATGATGATGCCAACGCTGCCGGCGTGGTACATCCCGCCGACTTGCTGAGGTAGTTCGCGACTGACCCCCAGGCCTTCGAATTTCGTGCCGAAGCTGGCACCTAACTCGTGCCGAGTGTAGTGGTTGAAAGTACGCGGCGTGGCCGCTTCGGCGCGATCGATCTTGTTGCGGACGCCGGGAATGTACTTCTCCAGGGCGTCGATCGTCGTTTCGACCAGATCTCGCTTGCTTTCGTCGTAATCTTCCTCGCTCAAGTCGGCCCAGTCCGACCAATTCGCGTTCGTACTGCTGACGATCGCATAACGCTCTTTCTTGGTCGGACGGGTGCGCGGATAGTAAAAGCTAAACGTCCGGCTGGTGATGTTCCGGCTGAGCAGCAAATCCGTGCGGAATTCGGACGACGTGCTGGTGAAAAACAGGTCTCCCGAGGACTCGTCGATTTCCTCACCCGGCTTGAGCGCCATGTAAACTTGCGTGCTGCTGTTGTTCAGCCGGACCGCCTCGGTACGTTCGACGTAGTCCTTATCGAGTGCTTCTTTGCCGATCATCTTCAGGATTGTCGTCCGCAGATTCGCGTTGCTGACGACGGCTCGGCAACCGATTTTGCGGCCATGGGTTTCGACGGTCGACACCTTACCGTCCTTGAGGTGAATGCGATCGACGCCGCAATTGATTCGGATATCGACTCCGTTGGATTCCAGTTCCTTCTTCATGCGGGCGACAAGATCCTCGGTCCCTCCCTCGTAAATGAAAACTCCTTTGTTCATGAAGTTGCTGAAGACGATTCCGTAAGTGATCGCGGGGTCTTCCAGCGTCGACCCGTTGGCGTAGGTGATCGGCTCCATCAGCAAACGCACCACATCGTCGCGCCCTGGAAAAAAACGGTCAAATAGCTGGCGAGTCGTCGTGGTTTGATCGTCGTAGAAGTTCATCCCCCGCGCGGTATCAAAAAAGTCGTTGACCGTATCGGGTCGCAATCCGAAATCGGTCGTCAACAATCGCGTGAAGTCTTCTCGATTGAACGTCGTGGTCAGTGAGAACTGCGGATTGTCGAATCGGATGTTCTTCAATTGCACGATTCGATCGGCAATGTCTCGGTTCCAGTAACGTCGACAAGACTTGATCATGCCGTACGGGAAACCGTGCAACGAAACATCGAAGATGTGTCCGCCCGGCCTCAGGAACCAAGTCGCCAACCCGCCCAGCTTGTAATGTTGTTCCAACAGCAAGACGCGATGCCCGGCACGACCGAGAATGTTGGCCGATGTCATGCCGCCGAGACCGCTGCCAATCACGACAACATCGTACTCGTCAGCAACACCTTTCAGAAAATCACGTGGCATTGGGTTCAGTTAGCGGTTGGCAATGGATAGTGAAACGTAAGGTGAAGCCACCAGCAGCTTCACCAAAACCAGACAACTAGAGCGGGCCGATATCAGGCTGCAGTTCCACATAGACTCCAACCTGATCGTTCTCCGGGGGCCTATCACCGTACAACAGAAGGGCTCCTTCGCCGACCAGCCATCTTTCGTCCAGCAGGCGGATCGAATCGGTGGTACTGACCGCGAGAGTTTCGCGAGCCACACCGGTGCTAACGACTTCGTGCGATCCCCGAAAAACGTCAACGTGCTCGGGCGGCAGAACCGTCGCCATTCGCTTCGTGCTTTGTGGTGAGCCGACGATCGTGGCCATCTTCCACCGCTTGTCCCGCGGATCCTCCATGATTCGCACCGTCACCAAAGACTCGCCGGGGGGGACGGGAACGGCTCCGTACCATTGCGGTTCCGACGACTGTTTCGGCCGAATCGAACTGTATGCGACCCGGAATTTCGAGGAAGAAGATGGCACTCGAATGCGAACACGATAGGTCAGGGGCTGGTCGCTGGGAGCCCTTGCTGCGGCGATTTGCCCCGGCGGAGTCTCCGCCAAATACCCGTTTTCAGCTCGCAATTCCGCGACCACCGCTTCCGATTTCTGCAGCCGCATCGCCGTGATCGTCAATCCGACCATCAGCATCGCGATCGTGACTAAACCGAGGTACTCGCGCAGGCTGAGCCGAAACCTCGGACCGCTGCGTTCCACGGCTTCGGCAGGATCGCGTATCTCGATTCATCTGCAAATTGTATCCAAATCGGCGATCTGCCGGACCCTGGCGGAGAACCGTTGCCGAACGGTGGCTTCCGGCATCATCAGCCAGAGTGTGTAATATCGGCCTCAGCGTGAGCTTTGTCAGGTCGCTGTTGCCTGGCTTGGCAGGAATTCGGTTACCCAACTGATGAGTAACGAGCATGCACTTTTCGTTTAACGGCAAGCCGCAGGCGACTGCGTAATCCCGATTCGCAGTCGCCTGCGGCTTGCCGTTAAACCCAATCGCCTGCGGCTTGCCGTTAAACCCAATCGCCTGCGGCAATTGCGGTTGAAACAACGGGTCAATTTCGGTCGCAGTCCTTCACACGGAGTTAAATAACCGAGTTCGATGTTACGCATTGGCGCTGTCTCCTACCTGAACACCAAACCGCTGATTCACTCGCTGCGCGAGCGATTGGGCGACTTTGGAGAATTGTCGCTCGATCTTCCCAGTCACTTGGCGGAAGATCTTCGCGCGGGTCGTCTTGACGTCGCACTCGTTCCGTCGGTCGAGTACTTTCGCCGAGAGGAGTACCAGATCGTCTCGGACGCAGCCATTGCCTGCCGCGGCCCGGTCTGGAGTGTTCGGCTTCTCAGCCGCGTGCCGGTTCGCGAGATCAAACGCCTGGCCTTGGATGAGGGGAGTCGCACGAGTGCCGCGATGGTCCGTGTGCTGCTGTGGGAAATGTACGGCCTCAAGCCGGAAACCACTCCCCTTGCGATCGACCAATCGCCCGAGTCAGTCGACGCCGACGCGATCCTGCTGATCGGGGACCGCGCGATGCATCCAGCTCGCGGCGTTTACAAAGAGATCTGGGATCTCGGCGACCGCTGGTGTCGCTGGACTGAATTGCCATTCGTTTTCGCGATGTGGGTCGCTCGCTCGTCAGTCGATGGCAAAGATGTCGAAATGCTGACCGCGTATGCTAGAGGCCAGCCGTAACGACGGAGTGGAGCATCTGGAACAGATCGCCGCAGCAGAATCGGCCACTCATGGTTTGACGAAGGAAGATCTGCATCGCTACTTTGTCGAAAACCTTCACTTTCGGCTGGGACCAGGTGAACGAATGGGACTGGAAGCATTTCGCTCGCGGGCCGCCGACCTGGGATTCGTACCTCAGAACAAACCGACCATTGCTCCGAACGTGTTTGAAAAAGAGGCCTGACCCCTTTCCGAGATCCCGACCTGACATGATTGCAACTGCAAAAGAATCGATTCGTGACATTCTGGACAAGGCCATCGCCGGCGAGCGACTCACCTCGAGCGACGGATTGCGGCTGCTCGAAAGCCACGATTTGGCGGCGATTGGGTCGGCAGCGGACCAGGTTTCGCGCCGCATGCACCCCGAGCCGTATCGAACCTACAACATTGATCGCAACATCAACTATACGAACATCTGCACCGCGGTCTGTCATTTCTGCGCCTTCTATCGCGGTCCCAAGAGCGATGAAGGCTACGTGCTGCCGCGTCACGAAGTGCTCAAAAAGATCGAGGAAACCGTCGCGCTCGGTGGCAATCAGATTTTGATGCAAGGAGGACTGCATCCGAAATTCAAACTCGATTGGTACGAGGAACTGCTGCGAGATATCAAAACGGCTTTTCCCGATGTCAATATTCATGGCTTCAGCCCGCCTGAACTTCATCACTTTACCGAAGATCAACAATCTGCCGATTCGCGAAGTGCTGCAGCGGCTGAAGGATGCAGGGCTGGGGAGCATTCCCGGTGGTGGTGCCGAGATCCTGGTCGATCGCGTCCGCAAGGAACTGACGCGCGGTAAAGTCATGAGCGACGACTGGCTGGAGGTGATGCGAACTTGGCATTCGCTCGGCGGGATCAGCACTGCGACGATGATGTTCGGACACGTCGAAACGCTAGCCGAGCGGATTGAACATCTCGACCGCGTGCGGAGCGTCCAGGACGAGACTAACGGATTCACTGCCTTCATTTGCTGGACATTCCAGCCCGACAACACGGATCTGTCGCACATTCCACGTGTCGGAGCGTTCGAGTACTTGAAGACGCAAGCCGTTTCGCGTCTCTACCTTGACAACGTCCCCAGCATCCAAAGCAGCTGGGTGACCCAGGGGTTGAAGATCGGCCAGCTGGCGATGCGGTTCGGTGCCAACGACATGGGCAGTTTGATGATTGAAGAAAATGTCGTGGCCGAGGCTGGGACAGTGCATTCCTTGACGCTCCAGCAGATCCGCGACGCGATCGAAGAGCTGGGCTTCCAACCGCGACAGCGAGACGTCTTCTACAATTTGGTCTCACCGGAGCTAGAACGAAAGGCGATCGAGGCGAACAAGAACGGACGGCCGCAAGACTTGGTGCAGCTTGGTTGTTAGTTCTTCGATGACGCTCACATGGAAAACGCTGAGCGGCACTTCTCATTCGACCCGGATTGTTCGCCAACCACACGGAGATACAAACCGTTCAATTTGCAGCTTGAGAACTGACACTCGACCACCAGCCACGCAGTCATTGCGGATCGCCTACCAGATGTTACGAAGAGTCGATCGACTCAGGGATCGCCGGGAACCGTGCGGGCAATTCGAAACGAAATGTAGACCGGCGCGGCCGTTGGCCGGTGAACTTCGCGCTGTGCCGCGCGGGCATCGAGCGGCTGATACAACACCGCGCCGCCACGATCCACCACGAGATCGTTTCCGCTGATTTCCAGATACGCACTGGCCGGGATCCGGGATCGGTTCCCGTAGCATATCGGGACTCGACTCACGTTTTCCATGGCACCATTCTTTGACGTTACCCAACATGTCGAACAACCCGTAGTCGTTGGGTAACAGCCTGGCCGTCGGATGGACCCGATAGCCGGAGTTGCCTGCCGTCCAGGCGTGGTCGCCGAGACGATCCGGATCGAATCCGAACCAACGACCCGATGACACGCCACCGCGGCAAGCGTACTCCCATTCAGCTTCCGTCGGCAGCCGATATCCGATTCGGTCGATGAAGCCAAGGTCCAACCGCATGCCCGGTTTGATTTCCTCCTCGCGCGGATAACACATCTGCGATTCGGGGATACCCTCTTGTTCGCTTAGCCAGCGACAGTATTTGGCCGCATCAAACCACGAAACATTGATCGCTGGACAATCGAGTGTTGCTGCGTAGTCGGTTGCGTACTGATGTTGGGGGCGATACTTGAGAAACTGCTGGAGCGTCACTTCGCGGGTCGCGATCGCGTACGACCGATCGATCGTCACCGGAGTCAATGTCTCTTTCGCTCCATCCCTGCCCGGCTCCTGAGTTGGCGATCCCGTCCAGATGGGGTCGGGGGGATCAAGAACGGTCAGCCGGTCGCCGGCAATCGACTGCAGCTCACCGGAATGATGGTCCCCAGAACTCGACTCGAGGCTCAACCCCCAAGCCATCGCGATCGACTCGATTGCCGAGCGAAGCCCCGGATCAGGAGCCTCCGCGTAACTGGACGGCAGCATCGATGAAACTCGATCACGGATCGGCTGCGAAATGGAATCTGGAGAATAGAGCGCAAGCGCCATCGCGCAACTGCGCCGCAAGATGGGGTTCTGATCGGAATCACTCAGTTGTCGGACTAACCAGTCCGGAGGCAGGTCGAACTGCTCAAACCCGGCGATGATTCCTCCCCGCAGTGCTTCCGATTCAATCGTTTGGATGGCTGCTTCGACTTGGCTGGTGTCACCGAGTCGCAGTAACGCAATCGCGAGATTCCTTGCCTGATTGCTGCTGCGGATCTCAGCGTCGATGTCGGGTGCGGCTCGCCACCAAGTCGACCGAAACTGAGGCGTCGGGTCATGACCAATGCTGGTTGCACTGATCGATAGTGGATAGTAGCCGTCGGCAAAAAGCTGTTTCGCCGCGCGGAGGTGTTCGCGACGCGCTTGGTACTCAATTTCCTTCGAGACGACCGGTAACTTCTGCCACCAAATCGGCGCGACCTCGCTGGGTGAGTCTTCCGACTCCTGAACACTCAGCCGACCGTTGACCAAGGTCAGGCTGGGATTGAACCGCTGAATCGACTTGTAGTCGCCGAGATCAAGATCCCAATCGTCATTGAAGTCAATTCCCGCCTGCGTGCGCCAACGGACCGATGAGAAGTAATCCGCGTCCGCTTTCCTGACGCAGAGACTCGACCTCGCCAGCCACAGCCCGCGCTCGCTCATCGGCCCCCAACCTTCTTCTCTGTGAGCGTCTTGATGAACGTCAACGTAGATGTCGCCATCAAGGACTCCGCCATTCTCAGGCACATCAATCCAAACGCAGGAGAAACGCACGGAGTCGTCTTCGCTCTTCTTGTATCCAAACAATCGATCAGGGACAAATCCCTCCTCGCGGCGCGTCTGGTTGATCTTGCGCAGTTCTTCAGCAGTTGCGTCCACAACGAACTGAGACTCAATTCCGTCGCGGATCCACAGGACAACGTAGAACAGACTCGCCACTGATCATGTACGGCGTCAGGTCGCCAATGCGATAGCCGCTTGCCTTTACCCCTTCACTGACCGGATCGAGTTCGGCCTGCGGTAGTTTGTGCGTGATGATCGCGTGTGGTCCGATGACCGATTCAAAAGCCAGCAGACGTTCCTGCAACGAATCGGCGATCGGCTGGGAAGCATCAACTTGTATCGGAGTTCGATCGCCGGCACACCACCACGGTGAACCCCAAGGCTGAGACACATCAATCGTCGCAGATTCCTCAGCAGCGATCCGCAACCATTCTCGCTCGACGGCGTCACGGCCGGCGTCGCCCGACGCCGCAATCGCTTCGACCAAAATGGATAACTCCGCGGGCTCGGCCACCGTCAGCAACGACGCCAGCAGCGAAAGATCTGTGGGAGCATACTCGACCAGCAGGTTGACTGCGTTGAGCGAAGCCCCATCGCGATGTTCATCCTTCAGGACGTCAGCGAGCCGCGGAATCAAGTCTGCTCGCAGCGGCTGGAACGCCTCGACTCCAGCTTTGGATCGAAAGCGGGTTTTCGGCCAGCAAGAGCTTGACCAGACGCAACAGGTCGTCTTCGCGTTGCAGCTGTTGCACACCTTGCGGGTGACGAGCCATCATGCAGGCGGCACGAATCAGCGTTTCCCGTGAATCGGTCTGGGATTGCCAAATCTGCGCGAAATCGTCCGCAGATTCCTTCAGAGGTACGTTCAACCCGCGAGCGATCTCGACGACGTCCTCCGCCGAACCCTTCAGAGTGTACGTCGACAACAGCCGAGCGGCCTTCGGATTGTCGTCTGCGATCAGCATTGCCGCGCGTACTCGACGGCCAAGGCGAACGTCCTCGTCCTCGATCAACTTGGTCGCCGCATCGCGAGCGAAGTCCGACTCGCGCAATGACTGAGACAATGCGACAGCTTCGGCCATCTCTGCATCCAGCAATCTCTCGACCGCCGCCTTGCTTGCCAGCTCCGCGTTTTGTCGTTTCATGCTGTGATCGACCAGCAGCAAAGCGACGCCCAGCACAGCGAAACCCAGCAGCCAGCCGCCAACGGTTCGCAGGTGCCGGCGTCTGGCCGCGGACATCATCTTCCGCTGCGGTTCCGTACAGGATGCCGGGCCAATGAATCGACGAATCGCCAGGTATTCACTGATCGTTGGCAGCGATTGCGTGCGCGCGTGAACGCCGATAAAGTTCAGAGAACTCGTCCAATCGCAGTCTTGCCTTGCCCTGCTTTGTGGCCCGACCCTGGTACTCGACCCATTGGCGAATCGGAGCGATCAGAAAATCGTGGGTCAAATGATAGCCGGTCGACATCGCATCAAAACTGGACGAGTCACCGCTCAGGCTCTCGTCGTCGGTCCGATCGGTCGGCGTGATCAGGTGCAACTCACGGTCCAAGATCGACACCAGTTCACGAAACAAAGATCGTTCGCGATAACCCGACGCTTCAAACAATTCCTCTTCGCTGCGGACGGCTCCTTTGATCCGCGAACCCGAATCGGGCAGCACCGCGCAACACCCGCAGCACGCCATCGGCGTGAACGCGAATTCTCCGCGACGTATTCTCGCTGTCAAACGTCTCCTCGAAGAATCGCATGCCGATTCCAACACCACCATCGCTGAACAGGCCCGTCGTCTTTTCCCAGGAACGGTTCTTCAGCATCTCGGTCAACAAAGTCAATTGCACGCAGATCACTCGTCCATCGGAACTGAGGTACTCGACGGCCGCATCCAGGAAGCGACTTTGACTTGGCGACAACTGGTCGATCGACTCCGGTAACTTCCCGTAAGCCGCCCCGAACTTAGCCAACACGCGCCGCGCATGCTGGGCATTGAACAAGTCCACCGCGGTCGCATTCACGTTTTCGGCAATCGCCAGATCAAGCGCCTGCATCAAACGTGTGACACCCATCCAAAAGTCGTCTCGGACCATCAACACGCATTGCAAGTATTCGCCGTCGCACTGCCGCAGCGCCTTGGTAAGCGGCTGGCGGACGCAATCGGGATGCGCAAACAACCACTGCTCGAATTGGTCGATAAAGACCACCGTCCGCTTTTTCCGAAGTCGTCGCAACATGGCGAAGGCTTCGTCAAGACTCGTCGTCTCGTCAATCGAGACCCCAAACATCGAAGCCCGCGAAGCGATTTGCTTGACCAGGTCTTGTTCGGTTTCCTTGCCGGTGGCTTGGATGTAGATCGTGGTCACGTCCGGCGACAAGCGAGGAATGATTCCGGCCCGCACCAATGATGTTTTTCCGCAACCGCTCGGGCCGTAAATCAATCCGACGGTAACCGGCTTTTCCGATTTCGTTGGTTCCAGTTTGGAGATCCAAAATCGAACGCTCTCGGGAACGCCGTCGCGATCATGAGGACCCGGCAACAGCTGCAGGAAGAAGTCCGCGTCATGCACACCGAACGGCCGCAGGCCCTTGGGGACGATCCGTGCCGGCGCTGCCTCGGTGGACTCATCTTTGGCCGTCCCCAGCAGATTGCTCGATAGCTGCGATCTGTCTGCCGACGACGGTACGCTGCTGTCATCGGCGGGACACGCGGCGCGGAGTTCAGCTGCCAACAATTCGGCACTGTGGTATCGGTCGCTGGCAGTCTTGGCAAGCGACTTCAGGCAGATGCGAGCCAACTCCGGTGGAATCTCATCGTTCAGTTGACAAGGGTGTTCCGGCTCCGCGTACAGAATCTCCTCGTACAAGCCCGATTTGCTTTCCGCTTGAAACGGGCGACGTCCCGTGAGTAGTTCGTACATCACGATACCCAGCGAGAAGATGTCGGATCGACCGTCGACACGATGCCCTTCGCCACGCGCCTGCTCGGGGCTCATGTAGGCGGGCGTGCCAATGTAAGTGGGGCCGCCTTTGGGATCGATGTCGCGCAAAGCCAAGCCGAAGTCCGCGACATAGGGGTGCTCCTGATCGTCAATCAGAATGTTTCCCGGCTTGATGTCTCGATGGACAACTCCGTTCTTGTGGGCGTATGCCAGCGCTTCGGCAACGCGCGCCAAGACGCTGGCAACTTCCTTGAATGATGGTCGGTTGCGAGACCGCCACTGTCCAAGATGGCAACCACGAATTCGCTTGGTGACGATATAGCAAGGAATTTGCGGCGTGCTGGCGGCGCGGTAAACCGGAATGATGGAGGCATGATCGAGACTCGCGATCGCCCGCGCCTCGCGAAGGTAAGAATCGGCCGTTCCAGTTGCGTCGACCAGCCGCCGATGAGGTATCTTCAGAGCGACCTCACGCTGCAACGTGTTGTCGTAGGCGAGGTAGACAGACCCGAATCCGCCACGTCCGAGGACTTCCAAAATCGAAAACTCCCCGACCGACGCTGGATCCTCCGCCTCCGAGGAGCGACTCCGGATCTGGGACGTATGATCAGTGGTTTCCGCTGTGAAATCGGCCGGGTCGGACGTTAAGTCTTGTCGAGTCTTATCTGGATCCACCAACACGCTCCTGCAAAACCTGTCACCCCATGATGACGGCTTGAACGACCATTGTAACAGGGGATTCAAAGTCACTTGAAAGCCGTGTTTCCGCTATCGATTTCAGCGTGATTCGGCCTGTTACGAACGCATTTTGGTGGTCGTGTGCAAGCAATTCGCCGATTACGGGTTGGCGAAGATGCACTCGGTCGAGTATCATGTGTGTGTGAGGCAGCTTTTCTCAGGGAAGCCTCCTTCATTTGGTTGGAAATAAACGAGTAGCACTTTCGCAGTTTGCGGCAGTGTTTTCCGCCAAACGGGTTTGATGGCAGAGTTGGATTCTCATGCCCCGGTTTGACCTGAGTAGGCACCTTCGCCTCTACCTTCTGCGCAATCATCGGTCGCGTTGACCGCTCTGGATAGCTGCAAGCGTCTTTGTCGACGCAACGAATTCTGCGGTTTCTTGTTGGTCCAGAATTCATCACCAAAAGCACCTTTACCGTCGGGTCATTGTGCGCGGTGACCAGAGGATCCAGACGCAAATATCCGGCTGCAGTCAGTCACGACCAGAAATGGTCGCCACCGCTGATTTCGGTAACGCATCCGACCACGACATACCAAGCGGAAACCACTCATTACACAACAAGACAAGCAAACGAGTTAACAGGCGGCTACCCGCGGTAACGAACACACGGACTCCAAATCAATCCACGATCACAGGGAGAGCAACGATGGCCAAAAACCAAAACACATTCGCCAAACGTCGTCGAGAAATGGAAAAGAAATTCAAAGCCGAAGAAAAGCGGGTGCGTCGCACCGAACGAAAGCTAGCCGCCGAGGCGGATGGCGAACCAGAATCGCCCGATGAGGAGTCTCAGGCAGAAGACGTCGAGACAACATCGGACATTTAGCAATCACCTTACATACACATGTGAAGTCGAGAACGTGTGAACGTTTCACGCGGGCAAGACGGCACTACTTTTTGAGAGTTTTGGAGTTTAGGAATGGAAGGCACAATCAAACGTGTTACCGACAAGGGTTTTGGTTTCATCGAGAATGGAACTGACAAAGACATGTTCTTTCACAGCACCTGCTGTGAGGGCGTGCGATTTGAAGAACTGCATGAAGGCCAACGCGTGTCCTACAATGTAGGCGAAGGCCCAAAAGGACCTCGAGCAGAGAACGTACAACTCCTGCAAAACTAGCTGACATCACGGCTCGCTGAGAAAGACGCTGGGAACGGCGCAAGTATCGCGACACCTGGGTGCGAATTTTCGCACCGCGGAAGTATGCCACGAATTCTAGAACGCCCCCGCTGCGAATCATCGGTCCCGAATCATCGGTTTCGAGCATTCGCAGTGGGGGCGTTTATTGTTGGTGCACGACGCTCCTGCTTGCATCTCCACGAGATTGCAATAGAATGCATGCAGGTGCAATTTCTGTAACTGCAGGAAATAAACCTCCGCCCGACTCAGCCATGGCGGGGCAGGGCGCCGACAACCTCTTTCTCTACAGATCGGTGGTGATACGTGATCGAACCGCTGATTTGCAATGCGTTTGTTGCGATTGCCGCCGCAGACTTCCAACGCATCCTGGTGATCGGTGGAATGATTCTGCTCGCCTTGGCGGCCATTCTCCTGTTCGCCGTTGTGATGAACTATGGCGCGCTGTGGTTCCAGGCTTACATGAGCGGCGCGGACGTGACCGTCGCCAGCTTGATTGGGATGACATTCCGCCGCGTAGAATCACGCATGATTGTCACCGCCAAAATCATGGGCAAGCAGGCGGGGCTGAATATGGATCGGCACAATGGCTTGAGCACGGCACAGCTGGAGGCTCATTTCCTGGCGGGCGGTAACGTGATGCGTGTGATTCAAGCGATCATCGCGGCTCAGCGTGCCGGCATCGACTTGGACTTCGATCGCGCGGAAGCGATCGACTTGGCGGGCCGTGACGTGCTCAATGCGGTGCAGACCAGCGTTTCTCCCAAGGTCATCGACTGCCCGGATCCTCACGGCAGCGCGAATACGACGTTGAGTGCTGTGGCGAAGAACGGTGTCGAATTGCGGATCCGAACGCGAGTCACTGTCCGCACGAATCTGGATCAGTTGATTGGGGGAGCGACCGAGCAAACGATCATTGCCCGCGTTGGCCAGGGGATCATTTCCGCAGTCGGCTCGGCCGAATCGCACATGGATGTGCTGGAAATGCCTGATCGCATTTCCAAGGGCGTATTGGATCGAGGACTCGACTCCAACACCGCCTTCGAGATCGTCTCGATCGACATCACGGACATCGATGTCGGTGAAAACATTGGGGCCCGTCTTCAGAGCGACCAGGCCAATGCGGATACGCGAATGGCCCGAGCGCACGCCGAGGTGCGTCGGGCCGAGGCGATCGCATGGTGCCAACAAATGAAAGCCAAGGTGGCCGCCAATCGCGTCATCGCAGTACTGGCCGAAGCCGAAGTTCCCGCCGCACTCGCCATTGCGTTTCGCGCCGGCCAGCTTCGCACAACCGATACACCGTCGACGCAGTTCAAAGTGTTACGCGATGAGGACGGGAGTGAACAATCCATTGCCTGAGAACGTGTTTTTGCGAACAGTGACGACCCGATTTTGTTCCTTCCGATACGGTCTTGCCAAGCCTTTCTCGCATCCCAGCAAGTCTGATCGCGACCGCATTCGATCCGAGCCAGTACCTAGCCACAAAGAGCATTTGATGAGCGAAAAGAAACCAGAACCGATGTTTGTTGCGCCGCAGATCAAAATCTGTCCGGTTTGCGGAAAACAGTCGTACTCGCGCGAAGGCATCCACCCTCAATGTGCGACGGTCCAAGCCGATTCCGCGAGGAAAGAACAGCTTGCTGCGAAGAGAAAAGCAGAAGCCGACAAAGGATAGCTGTGAGGATCCGCGTCCGCAGCGGGCGATGCGTCTGGCCTGCGCCAGCATTCAGCGATGGGCTGCGTCAGGCGTTTCATCATCACTCGCTGGGGCACCAAGCGAGATGGTGACCATGTCCTCGGCGATCGTGAACCATTCATGGTCGACCACTTCGCGAATCATCGCAACTTCTTGTTCGACAGATTCAGCAATCTCGCTAATCGACTTGGATTCCTCCGCTCGATAGAGATAATCCCAGACTTCGACTCGGAGTTCATCCATGCCTTCAAAACCTCGCGCTATGGGTTGACGACGGATTCCACACTTTCCGCGACTGGTCGCGGTGGTAAGGCGACTGTCTTCAGCTCGTGTTGTTTGGCGGCACATTCCGGGCATGCATCGACCTCTTTCGTGATCTCCGTGCCTGATCCGCCGTGATCTTGAACGGCATCGTCTCGATCTCGATACGAACCGCGTTTCGGCTCACGCCGCCGCGTCGAATACTGTTTCGCTCGAGATTCGATAACGACGCTATGCCGTGTCGTTTTGGGTGGGGTGACTTTGTGGCAGAAGTAGCATCGAAACATTGATTGGCTCGGTTAAAAAGTGAGTGTCCAGGATGCGAATCGTGTGCGCGAATCAGGACAAGGGCCCGGAGAGCGTGAGTGTGAGCGTGAGTGTGAGCGTGAGTGTGAGTGTGAGTGTGAAGACCAAAATTCGCCATGCTTACCGCAGCAACAACAGGGGTACTACTGCATGGTCCCTTGTCACTCGGTGGATACCCGCTGCGGAAAACGCGCATTCGGCGTGAGAGATCTACGACAGGACGGCGTCGCAAGGGTACCAGCTATCGCCGCCGTGTCGATGCTAATATGGCCTTCTTTCACACGAATTCGCGATTTCAGGCTGCTGCAATCGTCGCGGCGAGCAGGCAGAGTCCGCTAGTTACTGTCAGCTCGCTTGCGATTGCGAGATTCTTTTGGTGGTTTTGATTCGAGTTCTTCGCAGCGCTGACGCACCGACCGGAACGGCATCCCTTCCGTGCGTTGATATCTTTCAGCGCGAACAAACCAAAAGGCTAAGCCACCAGTGTTGTGTGCCGGAGTCTTCGCCGCTCCCGCCGCGCGCACGCCGAGCGAGCCTTTTCGACCCGTCTTCTGCCAACCGCGACGCTCCATGATGATCCGAACCAGAACGCCAATCGCTTGGCGAAATCGCGTATTGCGTCGGACGTGTGCGCCTGCCAGAAACCGATCAATCGTGGACTCCGATTCAAGTTCTCGTACAACACCCGCTAACGGAGCACGGTCGTGATGCAGCTCGGATTCCTCCATTCGCCGCTGGCGGTTTTCATCGCTAAAAAATTCGATCACTTTGTCAAAAGGTTGCCGCGGATCACTCAGGACATCGACAAATGTTTTCCCCTGCCGATCCTTCAAAAAGTCGTCTCGCGTCACGCGTGTTTTCGCCACTCTCAGATCCCTGCTCGATTTCATTGGACACAGTCATTGGACACAGATTTTGCACGTGCCTCATTTGTACCTCCATAATCCGGACGTGCACAGGGCAATGCGGGATGAAAACCTTTTTTTTCTTATCGTCCAAGAACAAAGCTGATAGATTCAGATCGACCAACGTCATGATGTGATTCGTTCACAGTGACCGCATGCATGCGGTTGACCACCTGCAAACTCGATGAATCGGGTGACCTCGAACACGTCCAGCCGAGTGAACAAGCATTTAGAAACGGACCAGCACAACCGTGATGTTGTCTCGTCCGCCGTTATTCAGGGCGGCCGTGGCCAATTGTTCGCAGGAATTCTTTGCCGATGTACTAGCATTGGCGATTTCCAAGATCGCGTCATCTGAAAGCATGTCGGTTAGGCCGTCCGAGCAAAGCAGGAGTTGATCTCCGGCTTCCACGGTGAATCGAAACAGGTCAACGCTAACCGGATCACCGTCCGTGCTGAAAGTGCGGGTCACCATGCTTCGGTAGGGGCGAGCCAGGTCGTGCGAATAGCCCCGTTCTCGCAGTTCTTGAGCCACCGTGTGATCTCGCGTGATCTGGTGAATCTCATCTGGGCGAATCAGATACGAACGGGAATCACCAACATTCACAACCAAGGCCACGTTCTCGAAGATGTAGGCCGCCGTCATTGTGGTGGCCATTCCGGCCAACCCTGGATTGGCCGCCGATTGCTTCTGCATTTCTTGTTGAATTGCCTTCGCGTACAAATCAACGCGTGATTTAAAATCGCCGCGCATCTGCCCATCTGCCGGCCTCATAATCCAGCTGCTCATTCCGCTGGCAAAGTCGATGACCGTACGGATCGCCGTGGCGCTGGCGATTTCGCCGGAAGCGTGCCCACCCAGCCCATCGGCAACCGCCAACAACCAAGCATGTTGCACTTGGGCGACTTGCAGATCCTCAGCGGCAAGACTGCTGGCCAGAACCGACCCGCTTCGCGTCCGTCGCACAACGGCAAACTGATCTTCGTTTTTCGTGCGAACCCTACCGCGGTGCGTCAAAGCACCAATCTCAATGCCCAGCTCCTCAATTGACTGCGCAACCACCGGGTCGTCAGAAACATAAGCGGGAAGGTCCGCAACCGTGTCTTCGTCTTGAAAGGACATAGGTTCTTCCACAATGATGGACTTTGCAGCCCACTTTGCCTGGCAACTCCCCCCCTGATCGCTGTGGCCCATTCTACACGAGGCAACCCACGTCGGGGGGATTCGTGTCAAATCGGACGCTGAATCGGCAATGACCCGTTCGTAGTAACCGCGTTCATGCGGTTTTTCCCCTGCAAAACCCGATCAATCGGGTTACTACGAACCTCGTTCGGCTGCTCACGCCAATCAACTGCCTCGCTCGATTTCTGGGCGTTCGTTACCTTGTAGGGCGATACGCGAGTTCACAATCCAAACGCAGACTTCTCGATTGAATCTCAACTGTGACAGTCATTTATACGCAAGCACCTGCCGAACTTCCCGCCGTCGATCCACTCGACTTTCTTGTCGTCGCTCCGCACCCGGACGATGCTGAGTTGGGAATGGGCGGAACGATTGCCAAGATGATCTCGCAGGGTTTGCGCGTTGGGGTTTTAGATCTGACCACGGGCGAACCGACGCCGCACGGAAGTGAAACCGTACGTCGGCAAGAAACCATCGCGGCAACGGAACACCTGGCGATCACCTGGCGGGGCAACGCCGGATTGCCAAACCGCAGACTTGAGCACACGCTTGCGTCGCGGGAATTGGTTGCCAGCTATTTTCGCGTTTTGCGGCCGCGCTGGATCTTTGCACCCTATTGGCAAGACGCTCACCCCGATCATGTGGCTGCCACCGAACTGGTCGAAGCGGCGCGATTTTGGTCCAAACTCAGCAAAACCGCGATGCCGGGTGAGCGGTTTCATCCCGAGCGAGTCTACTACTATTTCTGTATCCACCTTCGTCTGGCAGTGCAGCCGAACTGGATTGTTGACATCAGCGAGCATTGGGAGCCCAAGCGTGCGTCGGTCGAAGCCTACAAGAGTCAGTTCATTGATGGGCGACCCACTGAGCCGCCCACGATGCTGGACCGCATCCGCGACGACGCAGCCTATTGGGGCCGACTGATTGATCGTCGTTACGGGGAACCTTTCGCGACCAAAGAACCGTTAGCGATGTCCTCGCTACGCGACCTGATCTGACAGAGCACAAATCGAAGGGTGGCTGGTGGTCGAGCGTCAGCGAGCCCCCAGGCGTCGCTTTCCCTCTTTCTCCGTCTCCCTCCCTCCCCCTCTCACTCCGCGTCAACACGCAACATTTTCAGCGTCTTCTCCGCCGTATTGATTTCGAACTTGAAATTCCCCAGGAAGCTCATTCCCAGTAGCGGTTCAGCGTCAGTCGCGACCGCGTCCAAGACGGCAGCCTCCACATTCTCTGCCTCGAATTCACCGACTCTCACCTTGGGAATCGTGACACCGCGGGCGGGGATCGAACGACCGTCGGCGAGAATCATCTTTAACTGCCTGGCGTCGACCGGCACAGAAATACCAAGCTCCGCAGCCGTCTTTGTAGGCAAACTGATCATCGTCGCGCCGCTGTCGACTACCATCCGAGTCGTTTTCTTGCCCACAACCACGTCAACGTAAAGCGATCCTCGGTCGACTTCCAAGCGGATCGACTCGCTAAAGATCTCCTGTTCAATACGCTGGATTCGCTTGTCCAAAGAGGCCAGAATTTTGTCGGCGGTTAAACCTTCGGGTGTCTCGAAGTTCGCCGCCATGACTCGCATCGCAATCAACAATTTCTCGTCGGTCATTGCTGACGCCAGCTTGTCTCGTGCTTCGTTGAAATCATGGCGGATGGCCAGCACAGTCTCGGCATAAGCCGATTCGGCCTGATTGAGTTCATCACGCCGCAAGGCCAGGACTTCTTTCAGTCGTTCTCGCTCGCTCGTCAACGCCTTCATCTTGGCGTTGGTTGCATTGAGCCGTCCGACGATCCGGTTATTCGCCGCGACGTCGACCCCGGCGACCCGCGCCAGCTGGAGGTTGTATTGGCCATACTCCAAATTCAATCGCTCGAGCTGCAGTCGAATCGCAGCCATCTGGTCGACCACTTTCTTCCATTCCTGGTAGACCAATCGCAGCTCACGCTTTTCGCGTGCCAGCCCGCTGATCGCTCGGGAAATGGTCGCCGTATTGCTTGCCTGAATCGATTTCCCCGCTCGCCGCAGCCCGGCCCCCTCCAGGATCTTCTCCGCTTTGGCGACGACCTCGGGACTGTATTTCCCAGATTCCGTTTCCTGCGCTATCAAGCCGGAGCCACCAAGCGGTAGACTCATGGTTGCCAGTAACGCCCAAACCCCGGCCTTCGTTCGAATCGTAATACGTCGCCCTTGGGCTTGCAAAGGAGAGCTGCAACTCATGTCCGGTAACCTTCGTGGGATGACATCGACCGATCCCATTCTAACAAACCGCACAGGATTCCGGGCGATTGCCTGCGTCGCTTGCATGATCGCTCTCCACGGCCAACTGGCAAGCGCCGCAGCGCCACTAACGAGACTTCGGCGCGAGACCAGGGAATTACTGAAGCAAGAAGCGGTGCTTGATGAAGGCGCAGCCAAGGACGCGGCGGTCGCGGCTCTTTGTGACCTGTATGTGGTCCTACGCAGTGACGACCGATACGCAACCAGCGAAATGTTGCAAGGCGATGCCGCGAAAGTTCGCCGGCGCTTGCTCAGCACCGCACAGCACCGCACAGCACGACTCCAGCGAGCCGGAATCGAACGACCCGCGAGTCTATCATCCGAGGTTGACGCTGCGATTTCGTATGCGCTGGCAAACCAACGGAGCGACTTCCGCGATTTGGTTGAGCCGAGTGGTCAGGGAGGCGGCGCGATGCCAGACGCCGGTTGGCAACTGGTCGAACTGTTGCAGCGAATCGTTGCTCCCGACTTCTGGGATCACCAGGGCGGCCCCGGCACGATCCGATACTTTGCCATGCGCAGAGTACTTGTGGTACGAGCCACGACCGACGTTCACGAACAAATCAAAGATCTGCTGATGGCGCTGCGTTAAGTTCTCGCAACTCGCTCGCAGTGACCGCATTCATGCGGTCCATCCCGCGCGAGAACCCGATGAATCGGGTCACTACGAACTGACAAGCCGACCTACGAAATTGGTTCGGCCATGGTCCGCCGGAGGACATCGGTCATTTGGTCGGCAAGCAGCAACTCCGAACTCTGCTGGGGGCAATACACCGCGACCTGCTCGAATGTGTGCCCCGCAATCGCCAGGTTCAAGAGGTCTTCGGCCGACAGTGTTTGGCGGCCCGCTCGACGCGTTAGTTGAAATTGGACGCCACCAAGACCGTCGTAACTGCGATAGACGACTTCCGTGCAAACCAGTCGGTCCGCGCGAGTAAAGTCAAAGTCGAAATCGTAAGGCTTGCCGACATGTGTCTGGGCCCGCTCGATTGCTTTCGCGATCGTCGCTGTGTCTAGCTTTGGACGAATCAACGCCACGGCATCGTTCCCAAATGGCGACTCCATTGCCCGCTCGCGTACGCCGTCCTTCAGCGACTCGATCACGCGTCCATCACCCACGTACATCGCAGCATGCGGCCAATAACCCGGCAAGAAATAGTTGGTGACCGCACAATCCTTGCGAGTTACAAACACGTCACCTGGCTTGAGCATTCCATCCAGCTGCGAGGCGATCGCACCGGGAAGCTGGGCCACATACCCAGGCCTCATGCTGATATTGCTCACCAACCGAGATACCCATTCCTGTACGCCGTAGACCGCGCGAGTGACGCTGCCCATCACCACTCGATCACGAGCGTGCCGGCCACGATCGATGACGCGTGCCTTGACATATCTTGCCGCCGTGACCTGCGTGGCCTCGCGCAAACCGTCTACCACACCGAGCACTGCCCGTAGGCCGTCATCTTGCTTCGCCGTTGAATGCAAGCACTCGCGGTGCTCGTCATAAAACTGATTGGCGTCATTCAGACGCAATGCGTTCGTGGGATCCGTTAGCGACAGCTGGATCGCATCAAAGCTATTCTCTCTGATCCCGTAGAGGGCATAGGACTCGTTCAGCTTGCCGCGAACGATATCGTCTTTGCCAAACAAGTCGCGCAGACCTCTCGCTGCATCCACCAAAACCAAAGCAGCTGCATAGGCGACCGCGAAGTCGCCGGCTCGCTCGTCGGTCGCCTGACCGACGGACTGCCGCACTGCATCAATCAACTCGAATAGCGCGTTGCGTGACTTGTGATAAGAAACCCACATATGAAGAACCCGGTCGTCTTCACTGGGCGAGAAATATCCGCGGGCTCGCGTCACATGAGTCTGCTGCAACGCCACGGCTTCGGCGCGTAAACGACCGATGTGGTCCGCCAAATTGACGACCGTTGCGACGTCTCGCGGATCGAGCTGCCGCGGGGCTGATTCGTTGCTCATTGCAAATCGTCCACATCGCAGTGTTTGCTAGTTCGCCAACGTCCGGACGCAATCAGCAACCGAGGTGGCTTCGATCTGCCGCAGGGCCTCTGGCAATTCATCGATCAGCCGCGTGGAAACCTGCGGATCATAGTAGTTGGCGGTGCCGATCTGCACGGCGCTCGCACCCGTCACCAGGAATTGCATGACGTCATCAATTGTAGCAATTCCACCAATGCCAATGATCGGAATGTCGACTGCCTTGGCAACCTGATGCACACACCGCAATGCGATCGGTTTGATCGCCGGACCACTCAGGCCTCCCATCCCGTTGCCCAACATCGGTTTGCGACGGCGCCAATCAACCGCGATCCCAAGCACGGTGTTGATCAAGCAAACCGCATCGGCTCCACCGTCGGCGGCACCCTTTGCGATTTCGTCAATGCGAGTCACGTTCGGAGTCAGTTTGGCCAGGATCGGAACGTTCGTTCGTTGCCGAGCAGCTGCGACGACACTGCGACACGATTCCGCATTGGTGCCAAAATCAATTCCACCGCTGACGTTGGGGCACGATAGATTCAGCTCGATTGCGGATACGCCAGGCTGCCCGCCGACGCGTTCTGCGAGCTCCACAAATTCGTCCTCCGTCCGCCCAGCCACACTGACAATCACCGCCGTGCCAAGCTGACGGAGATAGGGCAGGTGGTGCTGCAAAAAGGCATCCACCCCATCGTTATCCAAACCGATCGCATTCAGAAGCCCCGCGGCCGTTTCAACCGTTCGCCAAGGCGCGTTACCGATTCGCGGCTCCGCCGTGATCGTCTTGGGAAGCACGGCACCCAAACGCGATACATCGACGATCTCTTGCATCTCGCGCGCGTAGCCGAAAGTACCCGACGCAACCATCACCGGGTTCTTTAAGTGCAATCGTCCAAGTGAAACAGATAAGTCCATTAGTTGACAGGTTCCAGTTGGCAGAAGGAAGCAGGCATCAAGCGGGCTTAGCTGCCAACTGCCAACTGCTAACTGCTAACTGCTAATCTTCCGCTGATGTGTTCAAGTAAAATTCGGGCAACTTCCTCTTTGCTACCAGCGATCTCTGCAAGCACGATGCCGTTGGAATCGATCAATTCGACCTCGTTGCTCGATGAGTCGATCGCGTTGGGACCGTTGCTGACCATCATGTCACAATGCTTTCGTTCCAATTTGACGATCGCTCGGAAACGTTGGTCCTCGGTTTCCAGGGCGAAACCAACGACCCATTGATCATCTCGCTTGCTTTGCCCCAGCGTGGCCACCACGTCAGCCGTTTCGACGAGCTCGATCGTCAGCGGGTGTCCGGTCTTGGATATCTTTTGCGTTTGCACGATTCGTGGCATGTAATCGCAAGGTGCGGCCGCACCGATCGCGCCGTCACAGCTGCGAAACGTCTCGACCGCTGCCTTCAGCATCTCGTCAGTCGTCACGACCGGGATGATCTCGGCGCCCTTGGGGTATTCGAATGAAACCGGTCCGCTGACCACGACCACGTCATGCTTCAGATTCAGGGCGGCGGCGGCCAGGGCAGCTCCCATCCGACCGCTCGAAGCGTTCGTGATGTAACGCACCGGATCAAGATACTGACGCGTCGGCCCCGAGGTGATCAGAATTCGTGCCACAACCGCGTCACCGCTCCAACGTTTCGTCGATTAATTTCTCGACATCGGCCGCTGTCATCGACATCTTTGCCGCGGCCAATGCAAACAATCGCTTTTCACTTTCTTCCAAATAGCCATCGGCGGCCATCATCCGAACCAGGTCACGCATCAGCGCCGCGCGAGCTGTTGGGTCGCCTGGAAGCTCAAGCGCTGCGTCGTCGCCCAAGCCGAATTCAACAGCTTTCTGCAAGTCGTATTCGTCCAGGCCAAGTTCGGCACATCGGTCCGCAACTAAGTTGACTTCCCGTTCGCCGAGCGTTCCATCGGCGAAGGCCATCACAACCAGATTACGAAGCTGCTGTCGACGCTTCGCCAGTTCTTCATTACTCATGCCAAGATGGTAACGTGAACGGTGGGTCGCTTCCATGCCCCCATTTGGCGCAAGTTTTTTTCCCGAGCGTTCATGACAGCGCCTGTGGCGGCAATTTGGCTCTGGAAAATCGACTTACTCTGGCGTTCGGATCGCTTGCGTCGCCAAGATATGTGGCGTGTTCAGACCCGTCAGAAAACCTTGGGTACCCGAAACATTGACTCTGCTGTTGAGATGCGGCCGCAGGTTCACCCCAGGTGACGGTGTTACGTAAGCGACGGTGCGGCCAGTGTTATCGGTCAAGGCATACGGCGGACTGTTGGATCGAGCTGAGTAGACCTGGACCAAGTAGCCCGCCAGCGATGAAAATTCAGCACCCGGCGAACCACCCTCAATCGTACCGCCCGGTGACTGGCTGACCGAGCTACCGGACAGGGTTTGACCGGCAGGAAACGTCAGGGCATCCGTATCGCGAATCACCGCTTGACCGTCGCGTCGGGTCGCCACCTGATGGTACTGTTCAACACGCTCTGCCAGCAGCCGCGCACGACCGGCAACGACTGAATCAGGTGAGGTGGAGGCCAACTGACGAGCAGCTCGGGCCAGCGGTTCGACTTCCGCCGCGGTCGCGCGGGCTGCCATCAAACGCGAGAAAATCAAACTCAGACGTTCGCCATCAGCGCCACGAACCTCTGCCTCGATCTGTGCGATACGCTCGGCGGAGACGACGGTGTGCATTTGCATCGCCGGCGCAATGGTGGACAATGAATTTGACACGGCATTGGCTGTGACGATCGGCACTTGGGCTGACGCTTGCATGATCGAATCGGGCTGGCTGATCAAACCTGACTGGCGACCCAAGCTTGACGGTGTGTTCAGGGTAGAGGGGGTGTTCAGGGTAGAGGGGGTGTTCAGGCCAGCTTGGGTGATCAAATTGGCTTGTGTGTTGTGAAATCGCGCCCCGCTGACTGGCTGAGTAATCGGTGCCGCCGCGGCAACGTTGCGGCCCGATGGCACAATCGTTGACCGGCCAGTACCGGAGATCCAGTTCGATTCGCCCGCCTTGTCACGCGTGCCGGGCGCCGAGGGGCCGCCGCCAATCTCCAGCAATCGCGGGCGACCAAGGAACTCGACCGCCGCCAGCAATCCGCTCTTTTTCATCGCCTCTGTCACTGTCTTACTACCAGACTCAGCAACATCACGAGCTCTTTGCGTCGAATCCTCGACCGACTGCCGAACCTCGTTCGGTTGCCAGCTTTGATTCAAGCCGCTGCCGATCGTCGGTTGTGGCTGAAGTACCGATTGCCCACTCGATTCAGCCACGTCCCCCTCGCGTGATTGATCGGCCAGTTTCGGCTCTCGTGATTGAGGCGCAGGCCTGCTGCGACGCGACGATGCGGTACGCGCCGGTTGGGTCGCTGTCGCATGCGTTTGGAGTGTTGTCGGTTTGGCTTGGTTGTTTTCACTCGAACCGCGGTTTGCAACAGACTCCATGTTCTGTTCGTTAGATTGCCGCCGAATCGACGCCACCAGTTCTTCGCTGCTCGTCACGATCTGATCGCGATGCACCCAACGGTACTCGCCGGATGGCGGTACAATTCGATACCAGAGCTGAGGACCATCGGGGCCTTCACGTTCGCTCTTGCCGATCACGGTCACGGGCTCGCCTTTGGCTAGCTGGACTTGCCAGCGATAGGTGCGGGCTCGGCCCAAGTGCGTACCGATCCAGGCGACGGTTTTGTCTTCAACGATGGTCCCAGTATCGCCCTCGGAGTCCATCTCGACCGTGTCGGCCGGTATCCAACAGAAACTGTCCTCTGGCGGACGAATGCCAAGCCATCCATCGTCGGTCTCGGCATAGACCTCTAGCTCTTGCCCATGACGCAGTGGATCCGTTCGATAGAATTCCTCGGAGGGTCCGCACCGCGCGAAGGTGTCATCTTGCGCGATGAACACCGGATAGGGATCGAACGACAAGTTGTTTTGAGCCGATGTGATCTGTGAACAGCCACATACAATCAACAACATAGTGGCAGTCAGTCGAAGCGGATTGACGTGTCGAGACGGATGCATTGCGAGTGCTTCCTGAATTACTGGAAGGTGGGTTCAAACGGCTGTCCAATTGGTCGATAGCCAACAACGCGGACAAAGCACAAGAGGAATCGTCATGAAACCGAGTTTCACGATTTCCCAGCGGGCAAAACGCCGACAGAGGTGCCCGAGGCGCGGAACCACGTACCGCATCACCAGGTCGCTGCGCGGCGAGTTCTCGGCTGACCGCTACGTTGGCATCGAATCAATGCTCGACCGAGCCTGGGCTGCCCGTCCAGTCGCGACCGGCGATAAAGCGGTCGACGGAATCTGCCCAACGCGGAGGTCCATGCTCGGTACCAGCCGCTGTGAAGCGGGATGAACGCCAGCTTGGAAGGTAAGGATCGAATCGCGATAATTCCCTCGCAAAGCAACGTTCGGCGATGCGCGGAACAGGAGCTTCGTTCGTCTCTTGGCAAGCAGGCCCCATGCACGTAGAATCCCAGCAGGAAAGTGGTGGTGAACCAGGCAATGGACAACGACGTCTCAAGATTAGCAAGCTGCAAAGCAACGAGTCTTGGCAGCCTCTCCAAACCGCACCCCTAGCTCAATTGGATAGAGCATCGGTCTACGGAACCGAAGGTTAGAGGTTCGAATCCTCTGGGGTGTACTTTGCTAAATGCTGTTGAGCAAACGCTTTAGCTTCGATAACTCCTCAGCCGACAGCTGGGGAGTTTTCTTTGTCCCCCCATTAATCCCCCCACTAATGCATCCGAAGTTGCATCGGTGGCGAGTTGAGATCGCACTTCGTTGGCCGCAGCCTGAGCAGATCGCATCGCCCCGTAGTGCTTCTCTGTGGTCGCAAAGTCTGCGTGCCGCATGATCACTTTCAGCGTCTCAGCCGAGACACCGGCGTTGATCAGGCGACGGGCACAGCCACGACGGATGTCATGGGCACTCGCGTACTTCAGACGAACGCCAGTCCGTTCATCGGCCTGGCGAACCACGATGTTGGCTTTCTTGCCGATCAAGGCGATCACACGACTGACACGCTCTTTGGTCAATCGATCCACTCGAGTTGCCTGGCCCATGCCATTACGGCGTCGGGCACGACGGAGCAACTCGTCCACCTGCTCACTGGGGATCGACCGGATCGATCTTGAAGATCACTTCTCGCGGCGAATCCCTTCTCGCTTCAGCCATTTGCGGATCGTCATTTCTGACACCCCGCAGGCTTCAGCGATCGACTGATTGCTGAACCGCTTCACCAACGCCACCAAATCATCCCGGCACGGCTCGAACCACCGAATTCCCGGTTTGACCGGGTAGTGAAGTGGCCATCGGATTCACGATCCACCCCTGTCGTCGCGATTGGGGAATCGACTCAAGAACTCATCTAGTCCCGGCAGCATCGGAATCTCCTGAACTACGGCGATTCTTCTGCGAGGAGGGGACTGTGATCGTGGGATGAACGTTCGTCTTCGCGGACCAATGCGGCCGAATGTGCCGTTCATCGTCCCAGCAAAAGTCCATCAGGTCACCCATGCGAAATCCGCTGTACCAGACAACCCGCAACGCGAACTTGCCAGGATTCCGCTTCCTCTTCACCGACGACCACTGGCGTCGCCGCCATCATCCGATCGAATTCCTCCCCAGTGATGGGTCGACCCTTCATCACGTCGTCGACATTCAAGGATCAACTTCGGGAACGCGATCAATCCAATCGCGTTTTGCACAGAATCGAACGAAACGCCATGACACTTGCCATCATGCTGTTGACCGTGTTGGGCGAACGTCGTGTCGTACCGACACTCGTCGCCTTCCAGCAGTCGTTCTTGCAAGTACTCCATCATCTCCAACGTCATCACGTCTTGGACCAACAATGCCTTCCGGCACCGCCACGATCGTCGAAGTAACCCTGAAAGATTCTTTTCAGCGATTCCCAGTCGAGACCGGAATGCTCGAACGAGTCTTTCTTGATCGCTTCAGCTTGAATGACGATACGTTCGTAACACTCCTCCCAGCTTTTGGCGAGTTTCCGCGGCTGCTCAACTGTCTCGCGACAAACTTGCGACGCTCAGGGTCTGCAGCAGGCTTCATGTTTAACCGTGATCGCACCACCTGATTCAACGTATTTGCCGTTGAGCAATCGCTCACGGCATTCACGCAAAATCTTGCGGGCATCTCTGCGGTCACGTGTACCGCAGTTCTTCCGGATCCGCTTGCGGCGGATCGGGCAATAGAACTTCAGCACGTATCCGTTCTTGTCCGCTTTGGTGAGCGGACGATTTCGGATACAGCTGAATGTTGCCAATTTCCGGTCTTCTCGGCATGGCAATCTCCTTTCGCTAGTTGTTAAAGATCGTTGAGGCATTCTCTTTTCTTTTCTGCGTTCCGATTGAGATGCTCGATGAGCGCTTGCCCGGTCACCCAACGTGAGTGACCAACAGGTGTGTAAGGCAAACCCTCGTCCAGTAGCTTATCCCAGAACTTCTGAGAAATCCCTAGACGGCGGAGCACCATTTGTTTGCTATATGCTTCATCGGCGCGAATGAAGCCGGTGTCAATCTGAGCCATGTTCGAATTCCAAGTGTGTCGGGAAGAGAAAGCAGCGTCCCGGAGCGGTACGCAACGGGAGCTGCGCGTGAATACGCAATCGGCCGATTGGCGACTGCGACTAACTTTCCGACTTTGGTGTTTCAGGTTCGCTGTTTCGCGACCGAACCTTGAACGCTGTTTGCAAACACTTCCAACACAGCGAAGCGTTCTGGAACAAGCCGTCCGAGAATGTCGTCTTCACGCATTCACGGTCCTTCTCACACCACACGCACTTGGCCGAGTCTTGGCGGCCACTAATCACAACTTTCATCGTTCAAACTCTCCATGAATGAAATGGGGGAGCGACGACGCCCAACAGCGAGCGTACCAATCGCGAAAGAGTGAACGCCTTGGAAACAAGGCGTTCGGGAGAGTTGGCTCGAAGCCAAGCGTGCGATCGGTGATTGCATCTTCTTCGCCCCTGTGGCGACGCGGATGCGAACAACCCGATTTCCTGTCGCGAGCAAGCCCGCAAAAGGGGAGAGATAGAGTACGGCTATCCCTCAAGTATTTTGACGACTACCAGTCTTCAACAACGGAGGCGATGCAGTCTGCAAACAACTCCGTTTCGTTAATGGTTTCGCCAATGATTCTGTTCACCACGTACACTTCTTGTTCCGTCAATTTCCTGCCGTGTCGTGCTTCAGCAACGGTTTGCGCGTCTTCTGTGCACAAACGGTAAAGCGTGAAGTCGGGATGGAGCAAATTCTTGTATTCCGCGTCCGCGGCGAACAGGTCGGCTTGAGACATCAAGATTCTCTTGGCGTCATGTTCCGAATTCGCTTCAATTTCACGATTGGAAGTAAATGTAAAGTGAGGCATTTTAGCTAGGGGAATGAAATAGAAATGACTCGATCCGATCGAGTCGACGTAACCGAAGGTCTGATCGGTCCAAATGACGTCCGTAACCGTCAAGTGAACCGACCAAGACGTCGGTGTATGGTTAGCCGCCCCCGAAAAATCATGTCGTGGGCGGGATTGATTCAATCAAGGCAAAGCCGTGGAAGAAACGCTTTGCAGAAGGCTGACAATCGCCAGCAAGTTCACCAGTGTTGCCGATCGGAACATCGAATCGATGTCGCAAATCGGTTTCGCCTGGTGCCCCAACACGAAGCAGGGGAGTGAGGGCTGTCAGGGAGCAGCCCTCGTGTCTTGTCAACGTCTACTCTTCATCTGACGATTCAGAAGCAGACGCTTCGGACTCCCGTTTCAAAATTTCACGCCATGCGGCGGTTGCGACCTCCGTCAATAACGGCAGGTCATCCCGTGAAAACGTGTTGGTCGACTTGAAGGTCTTCCCGTCTTTGTAGGATCGCTGAACGGTCACTTTGAAATACGTTTGTCCTTTTTCCGTTTTGTTCTCGAACACACTGGCCGAGATCCCGCGAAGCCGGAATTTTTTCACGGGTTGGTTGTTTTCGTTGGACTCTTTGGTCATAGGAGTTTGGGGAAAGAAATGAAAATCAATGTCCACGCACGTCAGCTGAAGCCGTCACATCGTCCCTGAACTCTGCAACGGAGCTTCAGCGGTCGGCGCGTGGTCGGTTGGGACGCTCGTTTTCACCAGTGGCACCAAATCGTCATGGTGGCAGCAGCGAAAGAGGGGAGTCGTCAGCATGTTTTCGGCGGTTAGCGTTTCAAACGAGCCGAAGCGATAGATCTTCAAGGCCGGATCGTCGGCGTTCTTCTTGGCAAACGCATCACGCAGTTGACGTGCCCGCTTTTCGGTCGGTGCGAAAAACAGCACGTAAAAGTGATCGAGCGTGGTATCGGGAAAGTGCTTGCGGTGAAACCGTGACGCCAGCAGCTTTTGGTAGCCGGGCGTTTTTCGAGCCGCTACGCGATCGTGGAAGTACGTGTCGCGGTCGAGTTCGACGTACATCACCGCTTTGTGTCCTTGGCTTTCGAGCACGAACGCCGCATCGGGGCGCAGACCAGCTTGCTGGGATTGTTGAACTGCGTCAGCAGCTTGAATCGCGCCTTCTTGTCGGGCTCGTCGACGTTCACAAATTCGTCTTCGTTGACCCACCGAGTAAGCGATGCTGCGGACTGCAGCGGCAAGGCACGGTCAAGCATGATGTGGACGTCGCTCACACCGATGTAGTGAAACAGGTGTTGTGGCTGCGACGGTTCAACGGGCTTGAACAGGAACGAATCGTCATCGAAGTGGGCGGCCAGCAACTCGCGGCCTGATTTCGTCAGGTGATACACCGGGCTGGCAGCACCGTCACGCGGATTCACGACCAGCAAGTTTCGTTTGCGGACGAATCCATCGTGTCCCATCTTGGTCAACCGTCGTCGCGTAACGCGACCGCGTTGAATCATCGGAAAAACAAAGCGAACGAAGCTGTCGCGACGTCAGCATGAAGTAACGGGCGAGGCATGAAAGCGCTTCGATATCACGCGGTTGAAGTTGCATCGTGCGAAGATCCCATCGGACTGAAAAACTGACTCGGCCATTGAGAAATGACCAGTGTAAGAGAGAAAAGCAACGGAACGTTGCTCTTCAGTGAGTCAGTCTCCGAAGAGACTCAAATCAGCCAGTGAAAAAGCCGGGTACACCGCAAAATCGGTGTCGCTTAGCCAGTTCGCCTAGCTTCCAATTGGCTTGCTCAACCCTTTTGTCGAGCAGCCAAATGGCAACGCACATAGGTTATGCATTACGCAAGGCAAAGGCAAGTCGGTGTCAACTTTCCAGGGCGCATTGCGAATGGTTCAACCAACGACGAACTTACGTTGAATCATTCTCGGTGAATCTTCCGATCCGCAGCAGCATGCCGGAGTAGGGGACGGCTCGGGATGGAGAATCCGCAGCAGGTTGTTGATGTGGGTCGTCTCCATCTTGATGGTGCTCGGTTCTTTGGCGACGTAGGGGAGACGCTTTTGGTAGGTCTCGAGCAAATCCCGCAGGGCGATATCCTCCTTCCAGGGGCGGTCGCTGTTGATCTTCCCGTCACTGAGGATGAACTTGCCGGGCTCGGCTTTCGGTGGAATCTCAAGCCGCCCCTGGTCAATGAGCCGCAGCGTATCTTCGACTCGACCGAGGATCGACTGCGCGACCTTCAGCTCGGTTGTATTGAGTGAACGGAAGTAGCGGCGACCGCCATAGCGGAAGCGGATGCGAAAGTTCTTCGACTGGGGATCTTGTTGGATACTGGCCACGGTTCGACTCTCGGAAAGCTGGTCGAATCGTAGGTATGTGGGCCGGCGCGAGCCAAGCGACGCGAGTCCAATGCAAGTCCAAGTTTGGACTAGATTTGGACTAGATCGGGCTGTCAGTCCAAAAAGAAAAAGAAACCACCGTGAAATGCGTTTCACCTCGGTTTTTACGAGGCGGGGCGACTGGATTCGAACCAGCGACCTCTACGTCCCGAATCTGGTGAAACGGCGTTTTTCTTGCATGGCACTTGCATGGACATTTTGGTTCTGGCTTGGAGAAAATCGATCATCGACGACATCGGACATCGCCTTCGCGTTGGAGTCATCATGGGCTTGTATTGACCGATGTTGGACTAGATTTGGACTATTTTTTCGCTGAACGTCTGTACGCCCGACCTCTACGGTAAATACGTAGAGATCGTTGACGCTCATTTCACTCAGCGCCTTCCACGGGCATTTCCCCACCGCTCTAGACTCGACGCGACGATTCGTTGGCCCGATTGGAACGCAAGGTTTCGGCGCGGAGGTGGATTTGACCGACGCGTCGAACCGCGGAGTCCAAGTCGCCTCGGTCGATGCA
>CAVPGW010000026.1:0-32004 GCA_963704055.1 Pirellulaceae bacterium
CACTTCCTATGCTTTGTCCACCGATGACCTATCCATGACGATGGTCATGGCGGACTACCTCGACTACGCCGAGGCTTACTACGGTACAGGCACGTCATCCGAATGGCACCGGATCAAGCTCGCGACTAAGCCAAACAAGTCAATGTACGCGAGCCATCTGGCAGTTGAGTTCGGTCCCGCTAAATACAAAGCCATTCGCCAATCGCCCTGGAGCGTGACGATTTGCGAGTCGTCCATGCCTGCTGGAATGATGACATGATCGACATTGCCAGAGAGCGGGTCGTTGTGTTTGATGAGGGAGAGGTCAGGCAATTGACAGAGAATCAAATGAAAGTCCTGTCCGTCGTAGAAACGGCCATTTATGTTGACGACCTCAACGCCGCTAAGCATTTTTATCACGGTGTTCTGGGACTGAAGGTCATCAGCACGGAGCTTGATCGCCATGTTTTCTTTCAGGTTGGCGGGTCAAATGTTCTGCTCGCTTTCATTCCAAACACGACACTCAAGGGCGACAAGTTGCCGCCTCATGGTGCAAACGGTCCAGGGCATTTTGCATTGGGGATCGAGACTGAATCGTTCGATGCTTGGCGGCGACATCTGGCGACTCACAAAGTCAAGATCGAGACAGAAATTAAATGGCCAGCCGGTGGCAGGTCCATCTACTTTCGTGATCCGGCAGGCAATTCGGTAGAGCTAATCACGCCAGGAGTCTGGCGATTGCCAAGTGGATGGTAGCGTTTGAGAAAGGCAATGGCATGTCCACTCCACAGTTGAAACTCCTGTTGTCATTTCTCGAACGGAGAGAGATTGCCGCTCTGCTTACATAAACATCCCAGCTGCATCTTCGGCCCCATGCTAGAGCAGCGCGAGCTCCGGCAATTCGTTGGTAAGTCCGGTCGGAAGATCGATTTTAGTGTGACCAATCCAAGCCAACTTGACGGAGTTGTTTTCGGGCTTCAACGAGGTCCCATAGGGAAGGTCGCGGACCATCGTCAGGTCGGGCACGTTCAAGGCAATCAAGTACTCGTCACGCAAATCCAACGCGGGCTGGATGCTTGCGGCCTTGGCGACAGCGGCAAGCGATTTTGAACGCCGACCCGCCTTGCTGCTCGCTCGCAGCGCACGCGACTGCTGGAGCAGCGATTCGCGCAAGGCTTGATTCGTTGCGTCTCGCTCCTTTTCGACCTCTCGCCGCGTTTGGGCTTCGGCATCACGCGGCACGACGGCGGCTTCGCGCTCGACGACGGCGACTTGTTGCGACCGTCGCAATCGAATCGCTTGCCAAACGCTGACCACCGTCGCGAAAAGCAGGAGCGCGGCGAAAACTGCGGCCGTAACCAAGTGTTTTCGATACTTGCGAGCAAGTTTGCGCAGGCGGTAACGATCCCGGAGATCGAAATGAGGCTTCGAAGCACCGCAGCGGCTGATTCGCTCCCTTGACATCTTCCGGCCTCGCCGTCGCTATGGTCTCGCGACGCGGTTCGTGGCTCGATCGGTTATCATTGCGGTACGTGTGGGAGGCCCGGAACCATCATTCCGACGAGTCGTCCCAAAACAGCGTCCGAGTCAGACCCTCCGAGCCAATGAAGGACAACCGATGTGCAGTCCGCGTAAGTTATCTGCTCTGCTCTGGACGGTCGCTGCGTTGGCAGTGATGGGGCTCAGTGGCGGTCAGGTTTCGGCTCAGGATTCCGATGAGCAAGAGGTCCGCCGGTTCCGGATGGGCTTCACGGGCTTTCCCCACGACATCTCGCTGGAGGCCGTCGCGGAATCACACAAGTATTGCCGGGAATTCAGCGACGTCATAGCGCACCATATCGAGGGTGTGCCGTGGGCCGAGGCTCTTGCCGGCAAGCCCTTCCCAAAGAAGCGGACCGACGACTGGGAGGGAAAGCGGCGAGCGACCCCGAAAGAAGGCAAGGTCTATCTGGCCGTATCCCCGGGTCGCGGGGACCTGAAAATCGCAGACGATAGCCTCCCGTTGCCCGACGAGTTGAAAGGAAAACCCTATGACGACCCGCTCGTGAAGAAGGCTTACCTCGACTATTGCAGACGGATGGTGCGCTTTTTCCAGCCGGACTACCTCGCGATCGGCATCGAATCGAATGAGCTGTTCTACGAGGCCGGCCCGGAGGTCTGGGAGGCTTACGTCTCACTTCACAAACACGTCTACCACGCGTTGAAGGAACAGAACCCGCGGCTTCCGATCTTCGCCTCGTTCTCGGTGCACAACATGCTTAACGTAACGGGTAAGGAGAGGAGGAAGCGGCTGGAATCGTTTCTCCAACTGATGCCATACAACGACCGCGTCGCCGTGAGCTACTACCCGTTCATTCAAGGCGGCGACACGGACGTCGGGGCGGCGCTGCAGTGGCTGGAGGAAACCTTTGGCGAGTTTGGAAAGCAATATGTGTTCGCCGAGACGGCAGAAGCGGCAGCTCAGATGCCGTTGCCAGGTTTGGGCGTGGTGATCGCCGGGACGCCTCAGAAGCAAAACGACTACCTGGAGCAACTGACCCGATTCGCCCAGACGCACAAGACCGATTTCGTCATCTGGTTCCTTCACCGGGACTATGACGCGATGTGGGAGAAGATCAAGGACTCAGTGCCCGAAGCGTTCAAGGCGTGGCGGGACTGCGGCCTGCTGGACGAGGCAGGGAAGCTGAGACCGGCGCACGCGACCTGGCAGCAGTACTTCGCGATGCCCTTGGAAACGTAATCGCGTCGATCAGGCAATGGGGCGTGTGCGCCGCCCATGTCACTTCCTCATTGATCGCTTCGGCCTAAAGCTGAGCCGCTCGGTGGCCCTCAGCTCGCTTCGGGTGGACACCTTCACGTACGAAGCCGATCCACGCCGACGCATCGGTCGTGACACCAGTTTGGCTGCAACTTTCCCTCAAATTAGTCCGAGAATCTTAGAAGACTGCGGCGAAGCGATCGAGCCAAATCGCGATGGTCGATGCAACCGCCCGCACCAAAAATGATCGGGAGGCGACGCGTTCCGCTTTCGATGGAGTCCGAGAACAATGGCGAGGATAGTGGAAAGAAGAACGCCCGCTAGACCTACCCCATCAAGGGCTAGGATGTATAATCGCTCAGCGGACCTTATCTGGGTGGAATGGGTGACTTCATTGGCTATCAGACGGTGCTGACGGCAATTGCATATCGCCGCGGATGTATCGGCCGACCTTTTGAAGTGTTTTTACATCGATCGGGCGGAGTCGGCCGTTGGGCATCGGGCCAACGTCAAGCGAGAAGATGTTGCCATACATCTTGGCACCCTGATAATCGGCGTAGATCTTCTCGGCTGACAGACAAGCGTCTTCATTGTCCGGATGCGAATAGAACCACTTGGCGCCCTTGGGACGACTCGGCTGGATCGGATAGGTGAACTCAGCCAGACGGTAGGCGGCGCTGAGATCGCTGTCCATGTGCGGGCCGGCGGCGCTTTGATCGTCCAGCGGGCCAGGACGGCCCATCTCGCCAAGGCGGATATCGGCACTCCCTTGACATCTTCCGGCCTTGCCGACCGATGTGATCACGCTTGGGGACGCTGCCCGTTCGAGTTTTTTGACCCTACGCGACGATGCGATTAAAATGGTGGCACCGGCAGGCTGTTTGCCGATTCTATCCCGATTCGAGGTATGCGGAGTTCGCGGGTGTTTCGTGCGTTTCAAGGCTTGGTGATCGCGCTGTCGTTGCTCGGTAGCACCGACCTACACGCTCAGATGTTCGGGCGACCGCGTACCTTGGGGCAACCGTTGACCAACCGAGGTCGCGGGACCAACACGACCGCGAACATGGACCTGGAGGACGTGGGCCAGATCACCGGCAGCGAACGGTTCCTGCGAGAGAATCGCGGACGAGCCAGCTTCGTTGGTGCTGATCGCAGTGAGGGACAGAGCTTTGTTGGAAGCGAGCAAGCTCGTACGTCCGGCGTCATTGTCTCGTCGACCGCCGGGATCAATCCCCCTCCGGATCGCTCAAATCAGATCAACCGTCCGTTGCCGCAACCGCGTCGCGGCCAAATGTACTTGCCCAAGATTCGGCTCGAGCTTGGTGATCAAACCAGCGGGACGGCGAGAGTGGCGGTGGATTCGGTCACAGCGCGGGTGCAGAAGTCCGCTCAATTGGCTTCGCAATACCGGATCGCGGTGTCGGTGGAAGGGCGGACGGCCATCCTGCGCGGTGCGGTTGCGTCCGAAAACGAGAAGGCATTAGCCGCGACGTTGGCTCTCTTCGAGCCGGGAATCTCACGGGTTGAGAATCAGCTATCGGTACAGCCTGATCCGTTTGCTCCGCGTTCAGAGCTGCCTCGCTAGTCGCAGACGAGGGCAGGTCAGTCTCCGTTGTCCAGGGCAATCGCGCGGGCTGCTTGCCCTCAGATGCCGATTGACCTTCGGCAGTCGCTGAGCCCTCGATCTCCGTCCCCGCTTCACTCCGCAAGTGTCGTTGGAAACTGGGCGGCAGTGTCATGGAGTAGGTGCTCAGCTTCTTTTCCTGCAGCGAGTCGCCTTGGAGTTCTCGGATCGGCACCCCGTCATAGGAAACCTGTTGAATGGCGTTTGCGGTGGATTCGGGCTCATCGGCGGAGGCGTTCTTGACCGTGCCGGGCAACAGACTGCTCGCCGCGTCCGAGATCGCCGTTCCCCCGTTACGACCATCGAATCTCGTGATCAGGCTCAGCGAGCGAGAGGGACCGCCGACCTTGTCCCATGGAATCCAGACACTGTACGAGTCGCCGAGATCACTGGAACTGTGATGCTGGGCCAGTTGATCGGCGGTGAATACGAACTTCCGCAATGGCTTGGTGTCACCGGTTGTCACCTCGTCGCCATCGAAGACGTACACGGTCAGCGCACCGTCGACCTTGATCGGATCAGCTCCTTGCTTTTCGTAAAAGTAGACTCGGCCGCCGAATCCTCGAATCCCTGGTTTACCCGGCTGATGGAGCACGGTATCGGTCCAGATCGGCAGCACGACCTGTGGTATCCGCGGATCTGAGTCGCCCGGCAATTTCCATCCGGGCTTGATGGCGGAGCACCCGTCCAAGCCGACGAAGACCGCGATTGCGATCCAAGTGAACAGGTGAGCGACGCGCCGACGCGGCTCGAATACTTGAATCACGGCAGTGGAACCTCCACGGCTTCGTCGATCATCTGATTGACCGAGAACGGTCTCGATCCAACCTCCTGGACGTCGATGGGCTCGAGTTCCCCCGACGGGTTCAAGTCGGGGTAGATCACGGGGGGCTGTGACGAATCGAGGTAATCCGTGTAGCTGACCTGCGATACGTTGATGTCTCCATGAACGCGGAATACATCACACTCACACCAATTCATGCGAGCGACTTCCATTTGCTTCAGACGCTCGCTGTCTTCCACCGAGCGGACGACATGAGGAGTCAGAATGATCAGCAATTCGGCGCGGAGCCACTCATCCGAATCAAACTTGAACAGGTGTTTAAGAATGGGGATGTTCTGAATCACAGGGACGCGACGCTGGATGCCCTTGCGATTCTCTGTAATCAGCCCTCCCAAGATGATTGTCTCGCCGTTGGCCGCACTCACGGTCGCTTGAGCCGTAATCGTGTCGATTGCGGGGGACCGGATGACCGTCCCTTCGGCAGCCACTGCGACGGGAACACCGTCTTCCTCTTCGCCAAGCTTCGATCTCTCCGCATCGATTTCCATCACGACCGTATTGTCAGGGCTGACACGAGGTGTCACGCCCAGGATGAGGCCGACGTTTTCCAGTGTGATGGAGTTCGATTGGCCGTTTTGGTTGACTGTGGATCCAATGATGCGTGGGACCCGTTGGCCGACTTGGATGTACGCCGGTTGATTGTCAAGCGTGCGAACCTGAGGCCGGCTGAGGACGCGAACTTGACGTGATTCGTTGAGAGCTCGAAGCAACACGCTGACGTTTCGACTGCTGGCCGACAGCACCAGTCCTCCGAAACCTGCATCTTCGTTGCCCCTTCCGACCGCGAAATTCGAGATGGCCTGTCCGCCGACCACGCCGGCAGAGCCGAGGGATTGAGAGCTGCCGCTGTTCCCAAGTGGGTCGACATTGTTGAAGATGAAACCGGGAATGTTACTGGCGGCGCGGATCAGCTGTTCGGTAATCGTGGTCACACCACCGGCCGTGGAATCTTGCCGCGTATTGGTGGTGGTCAGCAGGTCGCCTAGCAGACTGCGATCAAACAGCACGCTGCTTTGGACACCCATCTCAATACCGAATTCATGGATGTTGTTGAGAGCGACTTCCGCGATCAGAACTTGGATCAAGACTTGTGGCGGTTGTTCATCAAGCTTGTCGATCAACGCCTTGATCTCATCGTAGTAGCGCGGCGTGGCTGCGAGGATCAGCTTGTTAGCGACGGGCTCGGGAACGACGACAACTTCGCGTTCAATTTCCTGGAAGGGACTTCGCTGGCCCGGCACTGCTTGATCAATCTGACGTTGATTCAAAAGGTATTGGTTAATCGCCGCTGCGACATCGACCGCCGGTGCATTCTTGAGCTGGATGACCGTGCTCTTTCGCTGCTGATCGGTCGATTGATCGAGCCGAATCAAGAGAGCTTCGACAATCTGCAGATCACCGTCACCGCCGGTGGCAATGATGCTGTTGCTACGCAGATCAACCGAGAACCGCAGAGGGATCAGTGATGTTTCTCCCTCAGCACTGGACAGCTGGACCGTCGCCGTCGAAGTACTGCTTTGTGAGGGCAACAGCGAACGCAAGGTTTCGACCATGCTGGTGGCATCACCATTGATGATCTGAAAGATCTTGAGCTGCACCTGGCCCGCCGGAGTGTCCAGTTGCCGTATCAGTGCCTCGATCAACTGCATGTTTTCGATCGGCGAAGTGACGATCAGCGTATTGTTGCGAGCATTCGGTGTGATCTTGACCTGATCGAGTGACCCGGAGTGGACGATGCGACTGCCATCGGCACCAGTGACTTCTAACGCCAGCGTGCTGGTTTGCTCGCCAATCGCCGCCTCGAGAGTTTCGGCAACGTCGGCGGCGAGCGCGTTTTGAATCGGAAACACCTGCGTATGATGCACGGACTTCCCACCCGGCTGGTCCAAGTCCTTGACCAGCTTGGCGACCTCCTGCATGTCTCTCGGGGAGGCGTACACAATCAACGAGTTGGTGCGCTCGTCAATCGCGATCGAGGCGCGCGGGCCCATTCCTTCTCGCCCGGAGAGAAACTGCTCGATCGTATCGCTAACGGCTTGAGCGGATGCGTGCTCGAGCCGAAAGATGGCCGATTGCGTGTTCGCGTCGACGGGCGTGTCGAGTTGCTGAGCGAGTTCAACGATGGCGGTGACGGCGTCGCCCCAACCGATCAACAACAATGCGTTGGGTTTCACCAGGGGTGTTACCGAAACACGTCCTTGCCGTCCGCTAACCAGAGCTTCGTTCGATTCTTCAATGATCGCTGCCACCGCTTCGCTCGATGCATGCTTCAGCGGCAAGACGCGGATTTCAGGCTGAGTCTCCTGACTGATTCGCTCCAGCTGCTCGATGACCTCGGCCAACTGTTTCAGATCAGGGTCGCGGCCGCGGAGAATGATGACGTCCAATTCGGGCAATGATTCGATCTCGACGCCTTCAAACTGCCGCATCACATCTTCGCTGGCCGCACCGGCATCATCGCTCGGACGCGACGGCGAGTTCTGGAAAACGGCCGGCCGAATTGTCCCAATCGTTCCCTTGGGCAACACGAGCCGACTTTGATCATTCGGATTGACGGCGCCGAGTCGATTTGGCTTCTGCGTGCCAAGCGACTTCACGGTGCCTCGCAGTTGAGCGTGGTTTTCACGTTGGACCCGGAATACCTGAGTGCGATACCCCTCAGCGGCAGGCTCAGCAAGTTTACCAATCAAGGTCTGCAATTGACCCACCACTGGAGTTGCCCCCGTGATCCGCACGCCACTGCGAACCAGGTCGAACTGCAAACGCACCGGTTGCGGGCTGCTGCGGAGCGTCAGCAGCCATGTCAAACCGTCACTTGGTTGTGCGGGCTGCATGCGGCTGCCAAAAATGGCTGCAAGTTGTTGCTGAACGCTTTCTAACCGTCCTCGCGGAAGATCAGCAAAGAGCGAGTAACGCGGATCTGCGACTCGTCCAGGAGGCGGTTGCAGGTTCGCGCTGGGCCATCCCGCAGTTCCTCCCGATTCGAAAGACGTTTCTCCCGGTTGGGAAGGCGATGGAGCAATCTCGGTCACATCGGATTCGCGCACGACGCGACTGACCCACTCTTGCAGTGCTGGTGGGCCGTTGAGCAACAGTTGGTTTCTCTGCCGGTCCACAATCAACTGAATATCTTCGCGTTGGGGAAGCAGAGGGCGAACGACCTCTGCGATCGCGTCGGCCGGCTTGTTCCGGCACGGGTGCGCAGTGAACTGAGACTGCGCGTGAGCGACCGACATCACCAGAGCAAGCATCACGACGAGGACTGACCGCGAAGGCATTCATGTTCCTATTTGACAACCCAGGACTTACTCCTCCCGCAGCGTTGCCGGAAAAGGCAGTTGGCGGGATTAGCTGGGATACGGGTATTCAGAGCCAGTTGTCAAGTTGGAATGCAAGACTTCGCTATCCTCGCTGACGCTTGCTGAAGTTGCGCAGTTTCCTTCACGCTCTCCGGGCCTGAGCGCCCGACTCTCCCAAAGAGCATAGGCGTCCACACAAGTATTCGCTTCAAGCCAATCTTGACCCTAGCACGTGATAACTGCGGAGCAGTGGCAGCATATAGCCTGGGGCTAGGTTTGCGAGCTTCAGGCGAGCAAGCCGCAGCCCCAGGTTCGCGAGCAATTCCCCCTTTCGACCTGCGTCGGTTTGGCGGCTTAGCCGCCAAACCGACGCAGGTCGAGCTCTCGTGGTTGTTCTGTTTACCTGGGGTTTCACGAACGCTCGCTGTCGCTCGGCTCGTTGCACCCCAGGCTATATGCTGACGCTGCTCCGCAGCTAAGAGCGTGAGAATCAACGCGGGAGGCTCTTCTCTCGCCGAATACTTTTGTAGACGCCAATGCCCAGAGGGAGAGTGAAGATGTCTGTTTTCATTTTGCGTCGTGTTTTGCCTCACCAAAGGGATTTTTCACACCCCACAGCGCAGTCAAAACTGGCGTCCCGGGTTGGCAAGCGATCAGCGACCTCTATTTCCCACAAACCACCCCGTCTTACTGTCCTGCCAGCTCGCTCGCGCTCATTTCCTCCGCTTGCTGGACGCTTTGCCCCGCTTTGACAGCAACAACTCGTCCGTCCACATCCAAAAGCGCCTGCCCCTGCAACACATCGACGACTTCGATCGCGTGGGCGTCGATCTCGAGTTCGCGCCGCGGGCGAGGACTTTGGTTTCACCGACGCCCGTCGAAATCCAAGCTTCCTGTTTGCCATCAACTCCAACCGTGATCGCCGTCACGACCGTTTTTGCTAGCGTCTCGTCGCCGTGCCTGGCGAACAGATTGCGACGCGCGATCGATTGATAGTCGGCGAATTCATCCGATGCGAGCCTTGAAACGATCTCTCGTGAAAGCTCCCCCTTTCGTTCACAACGCGTCAGGCCAATCGCCTCAACCGTTGCTGTCACATCGATCAGTCGTCCGCCCGAGACCGGGTTCAGGCTGAGTGATGTTATTTTGTGAAGGTGCCCGCCCTGATAGAAGCGATACAAGAAGTCGGTGATTTGCTGCAGGCTCCCGCGGCCTCGAAGCGAAAACACATATCGCAGATAGACCTCTTTCGGCTTGCCCGTGTCACGATCTTTGATTTTCACCGCCGATGGTTGCCCGGCATCAACACTGGCGCCCACCAGTTTTGACTGCTGAACCAAATCGAGCAGCCAATCTTGGTACCCTGCTCGCGCCAACTCTGGATCGTAGGGCAGCGATAGACGCTCCAACGCCAGGAGTTGGTCGGGGGCGTCGGTCGTCTCGATGATCTGGTCACGGGCTTGGCTGAGTTGTTGATCCAGCTTGCCGAGTTCCTGATCTCGCTCTCCGGCAGGGCCTTCGATGAGATTGCGGTAAGCGGAGTCGGCGCCCCACAACGCACCGACGATCCCCATGGCAATCATCAGCAATCGAGTTCTTGCATTCACGGTGCAGTCTCTTCGTCGGCAATTCTGGCTGAGGCACTAGGATCGCTCGACGATTCGGACACACGCGGCACCGCATCGGCAGCCTCGCTATCCAGCACCGTCGGTGGCTTCCGAAGCGGACGAAACACGACGCGCGTCTCGAATGACCAATTCAGTTCCGCGGAATCAGCCACTTCGGTGACGCGCTTGCTGCTAACGCTGTGTCGATGGTCACGAATCGCCGATTCGAGCTCGGTCACCACTTCCGGCGATCTCACTTGGACGCTCAGGTCCACCACGCCAGTGCCATCGCTGGCCGCCTGAGCAGACAGACGCCGCACGAGCGATTCACGACGCTGCGGGAATCGATCGGACAGCTCCTGCAGTTCGTCCAGCCAAGTGATATCGGTTCGTTGCCAGGTGGCAACGGCATCGACAATATCTTGCAACTCACGCGCCTTGTTGGCGCAAGGCGAGCTTCTTCAGCGACTGTTTCTTGGCTGCGATGGCGTCCAGTTGATCGGCTCGCTCCGCCCAACCGGCGTACACCAGAACCAGCACCGCGGCGGCAGCGATTCCAGACCAAATCGCAACTCGTCGCCAAGGACTGGGAGCTTCGGGAGATCGACGCGGGTTGAGGAAATCAAGCGGCAGCTCATCGTTTTCGATCGCCGAGGCAACGCCGATCAGGTTGGCATAGCTGGCCGCATGCTCGGACAGTTCCTCGTCGGCGTGTTCCACATGGTCGGTGATGTCGGCGATCGAAACGGAACAAGACAGCGCATCGGATAGCATCGCTGCAACTTCGCGAAGCTGCTCTTTGTGACCGATCAAATAGACTTGAACCGAGTTTTCTTCGCCGGCATCCTGCTCTTCTTCTTCGGTCCCAACGTAGGCGAGCGTCCGTTGCAATTCCGACGCCAATACAGATCCATACTCGGGGCTCGAATCCGATCCGCGTTGGATAGTACGAAAAAACAGAGGAGCGTCGTCACGAAGTACGACCAGTTCGGTTCTTGTCTCGGAGGAACTGATCGCAATCACGACGGGCAGTGTGGGATGGGCGATCTCGCGGAGCAGCCGAATCGATCCGACGGCGCTATAGGTGACGGCTTCCAGCTTGAAACCAGCGTCCTTGAATTGGGCCTGGATCGAATCAATCATGCTGCGATGGCAGGTCACCGCAAGTACGTCAATGGACGACTGCGATGGCTGTGCAGGGATCGTCAAAAAATCGACAACCCTTTCGCCGGCATCGTCTGTTTCTTGAGTGACCAAGCTGGCGACCAGGTCCGGCAGCTCATCTTCCGAAGCGGGCGGCAGACTGCCGGACACCGTTTCGATCGTCGGTCGCGTCAGCAGTACCGCAGCCCGTTTGCAGTCGACCGATGCCTTGCACAGCTCTTCACGCAACTGTGTCGCGACGTCCAACTCCTCGTCACGCTCCATCCGGCCGCTGGCAAGAATCTTGAGTCGATCTTGGCCGCGCGACACCACCAAATAGCGTGGTGATTGCTCACTGAGGTCAACCAGCAGGAGGGGGCCGGTGCGTTTCGATCGAGTTGCTTTCACGGAGTTACGTTTGGAAGCGGCTTACAGGTTCAACATCATCCATGTCGCGCGGCCCTGCGACGCATCGACAATCACTTCACATCGGAATTCCGGAAGCCCTTCTGCCGACGATCCGATCATCTCGGCACGAACGACATCGCCACCAACCGTGAAGTACTTGAGGACCCTCTCCACGATAGTTGCATCGAGGCCCGATAACGACAAGATTCCGATCGGATGTCGAGTTTCGCGATCGGCGCCAGAACGTGCGGCCGCAATTTGCTGGGCAGTCGCGGAGTCTAGCCCGGGGATTGCGGCGATCACTTCGACCGGTGCCGTCAAGATATCGATGCGCCCGGCAAGACGCGGCTCAGAGGAAAGCGTCAAGCGATCGAAGATCTCGTCGATTGGCATCCCGACAGCGCCCGTCGTCGCGTCGATCGGGCTTGCGACCACTTGGACTTTCTCCGTCGCTCGAACTCTCACGGCGGACTCGATCAACTGCATCAGGCTGGTCAGCTCAAAGGTTGCCGGAGTCATCAAGTCGATGGTGGCTGACGCCGCATCGACCGATCTGCGCGACGTACGACCGATTCCGTATTGGCGCATCAACACGATGTAATTGGCAACCGGCAGCGGGACGACCTCAGCAAGCTGTTGATGAAGCGTCCCCAAATCTGGGACATTTAAATTGATACGCGGCTTCCCATCGAACGATTCATTCCGTTGGGCGCTCACGGTGGTGATGTAATCGAGCCAGGCAGGTCGCACCGGATCCGCCAGTTCGTCGCCCTCGGAACTGGGCAAAGGGATTTCGTCGATCAGCAACGGCACCGCGTGGGGAGTGTGTGTCAGATCGTTTTGCCTGCCCGGGTCGATATCACCCGGCCCTAACAAATGCTGCAAGGTTGGCTCATCCATTCCGGGCAACCGCAACAGCGCTTCACGGGCGTGTCCAGGGAATTCACGTTCCCAGCTCATGAGGGCATGAAGATGGAGCTTGGCGGATTCATTTGTTAGCAATTCCATCGCCTGCGGATCAGCGGATGCCTGTTGCGAAAAACGGCCCGTCACGTGATAGCTTGCCGAATCGGTTGACTCCGCCGGCCAGAGTTCGAGGCCTTCCCCGGCCAGTCCCGGGGCCCTGGAACGATTGGCGCGAGGCTGTTCCAAGAATGCCGCCAACACCTCCGCGCCGGACAATGCCGACTGACGCGCCGCGAGCCGGTCCCCCACGTTGCGCGTCGCGATGTGCTCCGATTCCATCGTCAACGTAAAATTGTACGCCGCCAGACTGATCAGGATCACAATCACCAAGACGACAATCAGCACCGTGCCGTTGGGGCGGAGTCGTTGCTTCGTGCTCACGGAAACACCTCGTCATCGCCCCTTGGTGAATCCGTCAATGGGGCCGCAGGACGCATCGCAGAATCGATCGCGATCACCCATCGATACTCCAGTTGCGATTCGTCCTCCAATCCTAGATTGTCGGCATCTAAGTCGATGAATATCTTCGTCCTCGATGCTCTCGTCGAAAGTACCCGCTTCGTCGCGTGACTCCTCGACGTTCTCGTCCCGCGGGGGATCGACATCCAGTTCGAATCGGATGGCCAGTGGCAGCCGCCCCGTAGAGGTACTGTCCCACTGATCCACCCATGTGGCACCGTCATAAAACCGGAATTGATGCCGTCCGACCTCAGGAACCGGGTCGGTCGTTTCCGGCGTCTCGCTTGTGCCTTCGCTGTCCGGATCGGTGAACTCGTCGGGCGGACCGATTACCAACAAGTCGTCGACGTCAAGCGATGATGGCGGGGCGCGGGCGAACTCGTCAGCGAGTGATACCTCTTGTGTACGATGTTGCAAATACTGAGACCACGATTCGACGTGACGCTCGATGCCCGCGGAAAACGGTTTCAGCCCCAGGGAGTTCGCCGGAAGATCACTGGGCTCCGGATCGTCTGTGCCTGGGTCCTCGTCCGAAAGCAATTCGCTTCTTCGTGATTGGGCTTGATACGATACGATTCGCGACATCAATCTCTTCGATCCAGCGGGACGATCGAAGATGGCGAAATGGATCTCCGATGTTGTGCCGATCAAGAATCCGTTTGGTAAAGCTGGGGTGGTCGCTCCGCTCGCTAGCGACATCTCACTCACCATCGATGGATTCCGGTCGGGATCGATCGGGACAACGCGCAACAAGTCGTCACGCATCTGACGGTGAATGGCGCGGAGGAGCGAGATCTCTTGTGCCGCAACGACGCCTTTTGCCTCCAGCTTGGTATAGATGCCGAAAATCGACCAAACCAACAGCATCAGCACCGAGACAAGCGTCATGGCAATGACTGTCTCCAGCAGCGTGAAGCCGTGGTGACAAACACCGCCATCAAACCTCAGCCCCTTGTGATGGCGACTCCGACGGTTGCGATGGTCTTGAGCAGTGCATCTCATTCGACAGACCTTTCGCTTTCTTGCGATCGCATCCATCGTACGAGCTGGTAGGCGGCCCGCGGCTCCGCCGACGTGACACTAGCAAACGATTCACTATTTGACGTTTCACTGATCTCGGGCGGATAGACGCGAATCCGCACACGCACCAGACCTGAAATCTCCGTCGGCTCGACCTCTGCCGAGAAAGTCCAATCGGGGCGATCCGGGACCGGTTCCTTGTCCGTGCTTCGACGCAACGCCGAATCGATCACCCATTGATCGACCAGCGTCTGGCAGACGATGTGGGCAATCGTCCGCGTCTCTCCTCGCAACTGATGCTGTCGGCCGACCGATAGCAGACGCAACAGAACCATCGAGCTCGCGACAAGGATTGCTGTCGCGATGATCACTTCCAACAGCGAAAACCCGTGGCTTGCTCGGCGCATCACTCTTCCGCCTGGTCGATGAATGACGGCAACCAAACCTCATCCGCTTGTTCGTCCAAATACGATTGCTGCGTCTCACTCAGCGGCTGCGATTCGGAGAACGGCTCCATCTCGGCGACTTCCTCCATATCGGCGAAATCCTCCACCTCCGCGACTTCCTCGTCTTCCTCGTCTTCGTGCTCGATCTGGCCGATTGTGACCCCCCCAGTCAGTGCTCGAACCGTCACCGTCACTGAATCGTTGGTGTCTGCACTTCCCAATCGGATCGTCGCCGATGAACAACGACCATCCGGAAAGAAGTCGATCGATTGCTCCAACATCGCCTCCCCCGCAAGGTCTTCGTCAACTGTGATCAGCTCCTTGCTCTCGAACTCTTGCTCACCAGCGAAGTCGTCGAGAGGTGCGCCCGTGATCGGATCGGAAAACTCAAACGTGACGAGATCAGGCAACTCATGGCTGACCGGGCTTGGCTTCGCCAATGCCTCGTCGTCCTCCTGATTCAGTTCGGGATCCTGGTGAGTGACGTTCAGATCGATCAGATCTTCTTCATGGAAGCGTTCGTTTCCGGCCTCGGCGATATGAAACACCGAACCGTTTTGATCGAAGGTCACGCGAACCACCACGCCGCTGCGGACGGCATGATCCCGCGCGTCGGCGAGACCTGCCTTGACCTGCAAAGCGGCCTCCCGCAATGTCGCCCGTGCAACCGCGTTTCGCATTCTCGGCCAAGCCATCGCCATCACGGAAACGGCGATGGAGAGAGCGATGATCACTTCCAGCAGTGTAAATGCGGGCCTTCTCACTTCTTCCTCACTCTTCAAGAGCCAATTCGCTTGCTTGAGGTACGTCGCTTGCGTCACCTTCTGCAGAGTCTTCCAATTCTCGCCAATTGACGATGTCATCTTCGGTGTCCGCTTCGCCGTCCTCGCCGGCGGAGGCAATGTTGGGGAAATCACGCCCGCCTTTGGTGGGCGGATACTCGTACACGAAGGCGTTTCCCCAGGCATCGGCGGGCACCACTTCGTCATCCAAATAGGGGCCATCCCACTTGCGAGCTTTCGCCTCGTCAGAGGGTGGTTTGATCAGCGCCGCCAAGCCGTCTTCCGTGTTGGGGAAGGTGCGCATGTCGACTGCATACAGTTTCAAGGAGGCTTCCAGGTTGCCCATTTGAGCCTTGGTGCCTTTGATGTCTGCCTTCTTTTGAGTCCCCAGCAAGCGAGGCCCGGCGATCGCAAACAGCATCACCAAGATGACCAAGACGATCATCAATTCGATCAACGTAAAACCACGTCTCGTTTTCACTTCTTTAACTTTCATTTTGATTTCCTCTCTGGTCAAAGGTAGTTTCATGGCCATCGCTTTGACGGCTAGTCCAAAGCTGTATTCATATCAAATACCGGCAACAGCACGCCGACGATGATAAACATCACAACGGCTCCAATCGCCAGCAGCATCAGTGGTTCAATCAGACGCACCATCGCGTCGAGTTTGCGTTCGGTCTTTTGGTCCATGCGATCGGCGATCTTCACCAACACGGAGTCGAGCGAATTCGATTCTTCCGCGACACGCATCATCGCCATGACTTGAGCGGGAATCAGACCGCTGGCCGCCAGGGGTGCGGCAAGCGAGTTCCCCGACGATATGTTTTCGGCTGCTCTGCGGACCGTTTCCGCCAGCAATACGTTTCCGGTCGAAGCGCTGCTGATGTCGAGCGACTTGAGGATGGGGACCCCGTTTCGCAGTAGCGTCCCCAAGACTCGGCAGAAACGCGAGACGGCTGTCGCGTGAAAAATTTCGCCCGCGATCGGCAGCTTCAATTTGAATACGTCAAACAACCTGTGGCCACGCTCGGTCGCAATGCTGCGACGAAGGAGTGCAGCCACGGCGACGGCGGCGGCAATGAACAACAGGCCGTATCGCAGCAGCGAATGGCTGATGGCTAGCAACGCCACCGTGACAAACGGTAACCCGCTGCCGCTTCGCTCCAGGCGTTCAAAAAATGGCTCGAACATCGGGACGATGTACAGCACCAGCACAATCGTCACGATGCCGCCAACGACCATCAGCACCATGGGATAGGTCATCGCGCCGACAACCTTAGCTCGAAGCTCGTCCTGCTTCTGCAGGAATGCCGCGACGTGCTGCAAAGATTCTTCCAGGAAGGCTCCCTCGAGCCCGGCACGAACCATACTCACGACGAGCTCCGAAAAGACTTTCGGGTGCGCGGCCATCGCTTCATCGAGGTTCTCGCCGTCGGCAACTCTATCGCGAACGTCCGCCAGCACCTCCCTCATTCGTTCATCGGGGGATTGCTCCGAGAGAATCGTCAGCGATTCCAGCAGGGTGACACCGCCGACGAGCAGGTCGCTGAGCTGCGTGAGGGTGTCGGCGATAATCTCCGCTTTGATTCGCTTGGGAAGCTCCAGACGGAATTCGTAGGGCGAGGACTTGGTCGCTTGGTCTCGCACCTCGATGGGAAACAGCGCCTGCTGGCGCAGCAGCCTCATCGCCTCGCGAGCACTGCCCGCGGCAATGGTCCCATCGGTGTCGACACCGCTGGGTGTCTTCGCTCGATAACAAAAATTCGGCATTTCTAACGTTCTTTTCGACAGTTGCGAAGGAATGTCGTCGTTTGCTCTGCAAACGAACTTTGAAGGGACGTTCGTTCGCGGAGCGAACGACGACGTTCACAAAATCACAGCCTAGGCGCGAAAGATGACTTTCATGTTTCGCTCGATCCTATCGTGTCCGCTTTCGTCACTCGCAGCACCTCGTCAACTGACGTCACTCCATCCAATGCTTTCTCCCAGCCGTCATCCCGCAGCGTCTTCATTCCACCACGACACGCGGCGTTCTTGATCTCGTTCGTTGGCGCCCGTGAAGTTGCCAAATCACGAACCTCATCATTGGTGATAAATAACTCATAAAGACCGATACGCCCGCGGTAGCCGCTACCGCGACATGCCGAACAACCGACGGGACGATAAATGGTGCAGCGGCGATCGGACAGCTGCTGGTACGGAAAATCTGCCGGTAATTCCGGCCGGCGGCGGCGATCCGGTTCACGACAATCCGGGCACAAACGACGCACTAGCCGCTGGGCCATCACGCCCTCGACGGTGCTGCTGACCAGGAACGGTTCGACACCGATATTACAGAGCCTCATGAAGGCGCTGGAGGAATCATTGGTATGAAGGGTGCTAAAGACTAAATGTCCCGTCAGCGACGCTTGGATCGCATTTTCGGCCGTTTCCAAGTCTCGGATCTCACCCACCAAGACAACGTCGGGATCGTGACGCAAAATGCTGCGAAGGCTCGCGGCAAAGGTCAAGCCGACCTTGGTATGTACCTGGATTTGGTTGATCCCTTCGAGTTGATACTCGATAGGATCCTCGGTCGTAATGATCTTGGTTTCTTCGTCCTGGATCTCGCTTAAAGCACTGTACAACGTTGTCGTCTTCCCAGATCCGGTGGGGCCGGTGACCAACACGATTCCATGCGGTAAACGAATCAATTCCTGAAACCGCAAGTAGACGTTCTCGGGCATGCCGATATCGCCAAGCGAGAAACTCAGGTTCTCTTTATCCAGCACACGCATCACGACGCCCTCGCCGTGAAGCATCGGAATGATGGAAACGCGTATGTCGACTTCACGGCCTTTCGTTCGCAGCTTGATGCGGCCGTCTTGGGGAACACGTTTCTCGGCAATGTTCAAGCGGGCCATGATCTTCAAACGGCTGATAATCGCCGCGCGAAATTGATTCATCTCCGGCGGCGCCGGTTGCTTTTGCAACACACCGTCAATCCGATACCGAATTTTGATCCCACTCTCTTGCGATTCGATATGGATGTCGCTGGCACGTGTTTCGATCGCCTCGCCCAGAATCTCGTTGACCAGTCGCACGACGGAAGCCTGTTGCGCGACTTCGGCATCCTCGAGATCTTGGCCGGTCAGGGAATTCAGCTCGGCGATCTCGTCGTCGACCTTGTTTAAGGCCAACAAACCGTCGATCGTCTCGGCGCCCACGCCGAGGTACCGCTTGATCAAATCGCGAACCTGATCGGGATCGGCGACGAGTGGCTGAATGATCTCGCCGGTCGCGGCGCTCAGCGTGTCGATCGCCTGAAAGTCGAACGGATTGCTGACTGCAACCACCAGACCGTCGTCGCCGCGTGAGATCGGAAAAAACTCATGCCGATGAATCAATCGAACCGGGAATTGTGCGAGGACCGATTCATCGACCTCAATATCGGTTAGATCGACAACTCGCAGTCGCAACGACGCGGCAATCGACTCCAAGAGCCCTTCCGCCGACTCGAACCCGAGGTCGGTGGCGACGTCAGCGATCGGCTGTTGCGACTTGATCGCCGCGGCGGCTGAGGAGAGTTGGCGCCTGTCCAACCGAGCGGCGGTGGATAGGTCTTGCGACATTCGACATCGATCATGTGAGACCAATCGGCATGATGGTCGTCTCAATCAAGCCGAGAGATCGGGAGGTGGGCAGCGTAGCCGTCAATGGCAGGGGGGGTATCCTGATCACGCAAGCTTCAACGTAAAATAAATGCTTGCGCATGCGCCATTATAGTCGGCAGGCAGACTCGGTGCGAATCGTGGATCCTGTCAGCTTCGCAATCGGGAGCGTGGTTGCGGCAGATTTTTGCGCAATCAAAACGGCGCGAAGCCGCAAACCAACGAGAAGGACTCCTCGACTACCCTCGCAAGTGGCTTTGGGGTCAAAGCCAAGCCGTAAGGCGGCTTGATCGCCCGCATGGGGTTGCGACAAAGATCCCCACCCCCGTTTAGTGAAACGGAGGCTTCCGACCAGTCAGTTGGTCGAGAGGAACTGCTGCAACACGCTTTGCATCCGGTCCGATTTGCTCTGCCGCAGCTGAATGACGCGGACATGACGGTTGCTTTGCGTGGCCGCCTGCTTGTCGATCTGCTCGACGAATTCGCGAATCTCTTCTCGCAATTCGGGTGGTGCGCGAACGATCAACATATTGGTGTTCTCATCCACTTCCAGGGTCAACAGCGGCCCGGAGGCGGCCGCGTTCATTTGCTGCAGGACAGAAGCCACCGACGACGCCACCCCTTTGGGAATTCGAAACGGCGAGCGTCCGCCAACGGTGCTCATTTGAGTCTTGTAAACGTTTTCAGAATGTCGATCACGCGTGAGGCTTGCGTGTTCTCCAGCGAGATCATTTCGGGTCGGTACACGTTCAGCGGGTTGGGGAGCTCGTTGGTGTCAAGCACTTCCAGGAGTTCGGCAACCATTTCACGCGTGCGAGGATTGCCGTGAACAATCAACGCATTCAAACGTTCATCCGATACCACAACTGCATCGCCAATGCCGCCACGCGGAAAGGGCATTTCGTCAAACAACCGCTTCAGCAGCACTTCAATCTCGATGGCACCGGTATTTCGCAGCAGAAAGACGGAGAAGTTGGCTTGTCCTCCGATCGCACTTCCTCCGGCCTGGGACATCGCGCGAAGCAGAGACTCCAGCCGATCGAGCGCCTCGGAATCATCGGATGAAATCGTGATCCGATCGCTACCGGGCAGGATCAGGATGGGGGGAAGATTCTGTGCTTCCTGATCGGCTGGATCCGTAGGGTCCTCAGTGCTTCCTTGTGGAATCGTTGCTCGGGTTGTGTTCTGAAAAAAGACCAGCCGACGAGCAGGCCGAACGGAAGGACTTGCCGCGGCCGTATCGTCGCGTTCTGCACTCACGTGCATCGTGTTTTTCATCGACATCAGCATCCGATGGCTTGGGAGGCACGCCCCCAGGAATCCGCAGCGTTGCACCACCTTCCGAGGGAACGATCACTTGAATTTTGTTCTGACGGATTCGCGGCCAAATCGCTTCGATCTGACTCACCGCCGCCCGCGTGTCACCCGGGAACGGAATCTGACGCGTCTTGCCCGATCCGAGCTGTTGAACGAACCCGCCAACGGGCTCGCCGAGTTGCACCAGCAACTGCCGTATCTGATTCAGCTGGCCTTCGGTTCCGCGTACAAACAGTTTGTTCGTCCCATAGTCGGTCGATACAAACGGCTCGCTCGGACCCTGCAATCCAGCAAACAACTCACTGACCGCCAACTCAATCGTCATTGGATCGGAAAAGTGCAGTTGAAAGACCTCGAGTTTCCGGTCGTCGCCATCAAGCTGTTTCAGCGTTTCCTGCAATCAAGCGATGTTGTTCCTCGGTCGCGACCACCACCAACGAGTTGCTCTCTTCGCTGGGCAACACATTGGGCGACGGCACTTGCCCCTCGGTGATCGCCACGATGGTCGATGCCGCGACATCGGCACTCACGTTCGCCAGCGGGTAGAGCTTCGATTGCTGTGACGACCGTTTCGGTGGCGGCTGGTCCATCGCCTTGAGCATGTCCTCGATCGCAACCTGGTGACGTGGCGTGGCAAGCACATAGACCGTCTCATTGGCCTTTTGATAGGTGATCGAATAGTCGCGACTCCTGGCGAACGCCGAGATCAACGATTCGGAAATCTCATCCGGATCACCTTGACGAATCGGATACGCCCTCATCACCGGCTCTTGCCCCGAGGCCACATCGAGTTGTTTGACCACTGCGCCGATGGTCGTATGTGTATCCTCGCTTCCAGTCACCAGCAGCGACTTGGAACCGGTGTCGGCAGCGACCATCGCGGTCGGCGCCAAGTCTGCGACCGCCTTGGCAACGACCTCCGGATCCGCGAGGCTCAGCGGATAAACCTTCGTCTCTTTCTTGCTGTCCGCCACATCAAGTGACTCGAGCATCTGGGCAAACGTCGCCTGAAGACGCGGCGTGGCGATCACATAAAGCGTATTGTTGGCGTCCTGAAAGGTGATCGAAAAGTCGCGACTTCTGGAGAATGCGTTTGAAACGGACTGATAGATCGCCGCCGCGTCGCCGTGGCGAATCGGGTAGGCCTGCACCACCGGTTCTTGTCCCGACGCGACATCCAATTGCTTGACCACATCTGCAATGGTCGCGTGGGTCTCCTCGCTGCCGGTGACCAACAGCGAATTGGAACCGGTGTCGGCTGCCACCGTCGCACCGGCTGCGACGTCCTCGACCGCCGAAGCGACGATCCTTGGATCGGCCAGCTTGAGCGGATAGACCCTCAGTTCCTTCTTGCTTTCGGGCACATCAAGAGATTCGAACATCTCGGCGAAGATCGCCTGGTGCCGCGGTGTGGCAATCACAAACAACGTCTTGCTGGCATCCTGAAAGGTGATCGAATAGTCGCGACTTCTGGAGAATGCGCCTGAAACCGAATCGTAGATCGCTGCCGGGTCGCCGTGGCGAATCGGGTAGGCCTGCACTACCGGTTCCTTTCCCGACGCCACATCTAACTGTTTGACCACGTCGGCAATCGTCGCGTGTGATTCCTCGCTGCCGGTAACTATCAGAGAATTCGAACCGGGATCCGCGACAACCGTGGCATCGGGTGCCACCTCGGCGACGGCAGCAGCGACAATCTTTGGATCGGCGAGTTCGAGCCCGTACACTGCGACGCTTTGCCCATCTGCTTCGGAGAGAATTTCCTCGCGAATTCTCTCCATGAATCCTTCGATCACCGCGTGTTCTTCCGGGCTCGCCCAGACAATCAATCGGTCCTCCGCCGCGGACTCGACCACACGAACACCGGGGGTAACCTCATCGAGGACCGTTGTCGCCAGCTCCACGACCTCGGGTTTGTCGCCGTAGATTCGCAGCACTTGATCGGGCTTCCTGGAGACTTCTTTCCCCAATTCAGCAAGTGCCTCTTGGATCGTTTGATGATCTTTGGCGGTCGCCCATGCGATCAGGTTCTTACGCGCGTCGTCTACCGAAAAGGACGCGGTTCGGCCCATCGACTGAAACACGCGAAGTCCGGTGGGGCCGATCCGCAGCGGCAGGGGATACGTTTTCAGACTGTAGTCCCCTTTTTCTCCGACCGCCGTGAGTTCCTCGATCGCCTGTCCGATCGCCTCGTGCGACTCGTCGTCAGCCCACACGAAAATTCGATTCGCTTCGCTGCTGGTTGAGATCACCGCCGTGGGCACCAGCTGCATCAGAACATTCTGAACCTCCTGGGCGGTTGCCTCTCCGAGGTCGTACGCCGCAACACGCGTCTTGACTGCACCGTCGCGACCATCGACGCGATCGATCGCCGCTGAAAGTCTCTGATGATCAAGGCCGGTTCCCGAGGCAACCAGTTGTCGATTTTCGTCGTCGACTGTCAATGCCATGTCGGGAAACAACGGCTGGAGCATCTTGACCACCGTCGCAGGATTCAGAGTCCGAAACGGATATGCCGCGACGGTCGTCTCGGTCATCGTATCTGTCTCTGCATCCAGTTCTGCGATCAACGCTTGGATGCGGGGCTGCTCGACAAGGGAAGCGGAAGCGAGAACTCGATTCGAGCGGGTGTCGGCGACAACTTTCCAGCCTGGTTGAATACTAGACAGCAGTTCCACCACCGCCTCGGCATCTCCTTGCTGCAATGGATACGCGATCAACACTGGCTTGGAGGCGATTGCTTGGCCCGAGAGTTTTTCAACGGCAGCGGAAACTTTCTTGTGATCGTCTTCGCTGGCCATGACGATCAACCGTCCGCCGCCGGCATCAACCGAAACGGTCGCCGTAGGCACCAACGATGCAACGATCTCTTGGATCGCAGTCGACTCCATCGGATCAACCTCATACGTCTCCAGACTTGTGGTCACGCTGGGTGATAAGGCCGCCGACAGCTTTTCGTGTTCGAGTCCGATCGCATCGAAACGCTCCTCGTCCGCCCAGACGTACAGCGTCATCGACTGCTCGTTCAGGATCATCTCTGTTTCGGGGAACCGCTCTCGCAGCAGCTTTAGCAACTCCGAGGGATCGGCGACGGTGACCGGCAACTGCTTGGCCTCGGTGACGACGGGTCGCGTGACCTGCTTCAGCTGTTCCAGCAATTGCCCCAACAAATTGTGTTGTTTGGCGGTTCCCCAGGCAGCGATTTCCTTCGGGTCTGCATCGGTGATCAACTCCATCGAGCTAATCGGATCTCCCAGATCGTCGATGAGTGCGGAAAGACGCGACTTTTGTTGCTCCGTGACCGGATAGATTTGGAGCGTTCGCTGGCGTGACGGATCTTCAGAAAACTGGTCGATCGTGCTCTTGGCAAGGGCTTGCTCCGACTCGATGCCACGAACCGCGATTCGTCCCGGTTGTGAAATGACCGTTGCTCGCGGAATGACTTCCTGCAGCAGGCTTGTCAGAGATTCCGTCAACTCGTCATCGACCTGATGGATGACGATACTGGCTGCAGCGCCTCCGCTCTCTTGTGCCGCCAACACGCCGAGTTTGTTCAAGGTGTCTTGGACGTCGGCCTGACCTTGTTCGTTGGCGACGACCAACAGCCGACCGTTGCCTGCGTCTGCTTGCACCTGAAGGCCCGCATGGACCAGGCCCAGTTGTGTGACCAGATCATCGACCGCATCCTTGCCGACATCATAAGTTTGCAGCCGAACTTCGCGGTCACCCGAAACATTGGCAATCATCTTTTCAAGGCTCGCCTTGACGCCTTCTTGGATGGATGGAGTCGCATTGGAGTGAACCTCTTCCGCGTTGGGATCGAACTGCAGTTGCGCGGTGGGGAAGAGAGCCCGCAAAGTCTCGATCGTGGCAGTGGGCTCCAGCCCGGGTGCCGGATAGGTTGCAAAAACTGGAGTCGGGGGCTTTACGTTGGGAGCTGTCACAGGTTCAGCGATCGACGCGATCAAAACATTGATGGCCTGCAACTTCCCGGCCGTCTCGGTGATGAGCAGCGTCTTTGCCGCGCCCATCGGTGTGACTTGACCATGTTGACCGACCAACGGGGTGACTTCTTCAACGACCGTCGCGACCGGCCTGCGGCCCAGCGGAAACGCGACGGTTACAATCTCGAATCGTCCGCGCTCGGCCAATTGCTCCACTTCGATTTGCGGAACGATATCGTATGGAATCCCCTGGCTGGTATCAGCAAGAATCAGCATTCGTTCGCGGCGGATCAACGTGAAGTTCTTGCTCAACAGAACACTGTTGAGCAGATCGATTGCTTGGGTCGGCGTGTACTCGTTGGTGTCGCTGTAAGTGAACAATCCGGGCGGCTCGTTGTTGATCACCAGGGACAGACCGGCCTGCTTGGCGAACCACTCCAGCACGGCACTCCATTTCTGTCCGTGAAAATTGAACTGCAGTTTGCCGCTTTGCACGGCTGTCGACAATGTTTGCTGCTGCTCTTCGGTTAGCAACGCAGCCAACTTCGCGTCGGACTCCGCCACAATTCTCTCTCGATCACCCACCGTTGCGACGACCAGGTCAGCGATTCGCTGATCCAGAATCCGCGACACCTCAGCGCGCTGCTCGTCCGTCAGATTCAGCTTGTTTGCATAAACGGGCTGTGACAGAACCGAATAGTCAACCGTTGTTTGAGCCCAGGTACACGTGCCGGCGAATCCGAACAGTACGACAATGGATAGAAGACTTCGCATGGATTGGAAAGCGACATTTTGTGGGCGTGATCGCGGTTCATCCCTTCGATGGGGTGACTGGACGTAACGCGCGGCCCTAGGGAGATAATATCCGATGCGGGGCGGATCGAGGAAAGAACGTAACAGTCAGGCTAGTTGACCCAGCATCAAAAGTCGACCGAAACATTGCCACACGCGGGCTTTCAGTCAGAGCCAATGCTTCAATTAGCGTTTGCGGATCCGCCAAAGCTATTGTCCCGTAGGATCGATTTGCACCGGCCTTTTTGATCCAACGATGCCCCCCAGCAGGTACGCCCTGACCACTGACCGCCCCGATCGCACCAACGCGGGTTTTTGCGCCGACGGGACCGTTGCTTTTCATTCGCAGGCGGCTGCGCGTGTTGTATCGATCACGACGGCTTTGACTGTGTAATAACTCCCTCTTCTTCCCGTCGATCGCCACGAGAGAACCTAGGATTCAGGTGTCTGTTGTCGTTGGTCCGCCGGAGAATCATAGATGTTCCGCTCACTACCTGTCGTCGCCACCCTCGTCTTTGCCATCGTGTGCACCGTCGAAGGCAACATTGCCAATGCACAGGGACGCATGGGAAAAACGTGCCGCAGCGGTGCTCACGGTCTCTCCAGCAGAGCGGTGGGGAATCACGGTCACTTTCGCGGGACTGGCAGCTATCGATCGCACTATCCAACCTCGTCGTTCGGATTCAGCATCGGCATTGGAAGCTATCCCGGTTACGGGTACTCCAGTTTTGGTTATCTCGACCCTTACCGCTTTGACGGCTTCGGTTACGATCCCTACCGGTACGGCAGCTTCCGAGCGCCTGACCTACTGAAAGATCCGTATTTCCGCGAACGTTATCGATATGACAGTCGGTTTCCCGGTCGGCATACCGATCGGTACCGCGCTCCGCTCGTCGTCCAACCTGCGATTCCCCTGCCGACGTTCGAATCGTATCGGAGCTCGACTCCATACACGGTTGACGTTGCCCGACCAATGATTCCCGCTGATTCCACGGATTTAGAAGGACAACTGCGATCGGCTGCTCAGGAATTGATGCGCACCCTTGCAGCCGGCCAAAACGGTGCCGCTTGGATGGCGTACTTGGAACCACACCGCATCAGCCAGTTGGTCGATCGTGGGGATTCGGTCGCACTAAGCGAGCTGTTGACCCGCTACGACGGCCTGATCGGCAATCCGCAACGGACAGTCATTGTGGCGGCAAGCGGATTCGCCACAACGAGAAGCTTGCTGAGACGATACGTCAGCCAAACGATGGAATTGAACGAGCCACTTGTGGAAGAACCAACGGTCGAGTCATTGCCGCTGCCCGAACCGCAAGCGGTTCCCGAGTCACTGCCGTTGGATGACGTCGATATTTGAAACGGTCATCTCGCTTCGACGAGCTCTTTGATTTTGGCGTGAATCTCATTTGCGGTCGGCTCTCCGGCGCCGGTTTTGACTAACTGCACAACTCCCTCGCGGTCAACGAGAACAACGTGGGGGATCCCACGCACTCCGAACTCGCTTCCCATCTCGCTGTGCTCCGGAGTCACAAGCACGGGGTGTTCGAGCTGGTGATGCTTCAGAAAGCTTGCCAGCGTCGCCCGTTCTTCCTCCGCTGTCACATCTTCATCAGATCGGGATGCACGCTTGTTCTTCTCGTCCCACTCGAAATTGTAGTACTGCGTGACACCAACGATCTCGAATCCCTGTTCGCCGAACTCCTCTCGCCACTCACGCAAATGGGGGAAGGTGGCGATGCAGGGACCGCACCACATTGCCCAAAAATCGATCAAGACTACTTTGCCTTGTAAAGACTCTTGCGTCGAATCGTCTGCGTTGACCCAGGCGTCGATATCCCACTCGGGTGACGGTTTGCCAACCAACGACGCGACCGGCTTCACTGCTTCCATGCGTTCGCTGTGGACCTCGATCCTCCGCAGTGTGGCTCTCACCGAAACGTTTCGAACGGCCACCAAAGCAAGTTTCTTGGTGACTGCCTCGATCCTTTCTTTCGTCGCATCGGGGTCGTCCTGCGCCCATTGCGTGATCATCAGAAACTGAGTTTCGGCATAGTCGTTTTGCAGCGGTAGCGATTCGGGGTAGCGATCAATCGCTGTCGCAACGACATCATCCAGTTGTGATATGTATGGATCACGCCACGAGTCATTGCCGCGATCGGGCGAGGTCAACGAGCGCAGCATGCGAACGAGAGCCTGCATAGTCTCTTCGGATGCTTCCTCCGAATCGTTGATCTCGGTCAGTTGATCGAGTTGTTCCTGGACGAGCACCATGGCCTGGTCAGCTTTGTCGTCGTTGGCCATGAACTGTGCCTTCAGCACGGTCAACTGTGTCACGGGGACCCAGGGCTGGGGATCATGCTCAGGACCAATCGTGCCAAGTGCCTGCAAGCCACGATTCACGGCTGCTTGCAGCTCCGTGTCGCTGCCTGAGCGATCGGCGATTTCTTGCATACTCTGAATCGTCATCCAAATTCCGAACTGGTTTTCAGTTTCGTCGACATGCTTGATCTGAAAGTCAAGCAGCTTGGCAAACTGTTGGTTCGCCTCTTTGAAATTCCGCTCCTCGATTAACCTCGACGCCAGCGAATGTCGAAGCACATTCAGGTCGGCGGAATCGGGCGCTGCGGCAATTTTCGATTCGAGATATTCCGTTGCGCCGGCAAGATCGTCATCCATCCGCTGTCTGAGTTCGTTGTGCAACTTGCGGAACGCATCGCGATCTGCGGACTCTTGCGCAAGGGAAACGATTCCGCCAAACTGTAGCCCAACGAATAGAGCGCACGCAAAGGCCGCGGCGAGTGATGCGACACCGAAGCGAGGTTGCATTTGAGTATCTCCGTCGTGCAGAGGTGCTTGCTAAAGAATCAGAATTCGATAGTGATCGATCAATCACTTTCCTCTGCCGCGGCCCATGGATCCACCGGATTTGGAACCTCCTCCGCCGCCAAAGCTGCCCCGATTCGAACCTCCGCCGAGATCACTTCGGCCCGAAAAGCCAGACGCTCCGCGCCCACCGCTAAATGATTGCGAGGGACCGCGTTGGATTGACGGGGATGGGCTACGCTGAAGTGATTGGGATGGGCTGCGACCAAGAGACAGAGACGGGCTGCGCTGGATCGATTGGGTCGGGCCGCGCTGGAATGACGGAGACGAACCGATCGCTCGTGTACTCGGGGATAGTGAGAGCTGATTGAACGGTTCAACGATGGAGTCGACTGGATGGATGGCGACATCGATCGGCGGCTCATCGACGGTGATGGAATGCTGGATCTGAACGAAGATCGCCCAAGATCTGACTGCAACTGCGTACTCAATGATGGCGATCTTGTGATCGACGAGGGCAATTGCGTACGCGACGATGGCAATCTGTTGATTGAAAACGGCGGCGATTCAGCACCGCGCGAACCGCTGTCGAAGCTGCGACTCGATGGTAAACCGCGCTGGATATTGGCACGCGGCGTTGCCGAAGCGCTGGATCGAGACAGACTGGGTGAAGGACCGTGTAGGGTTCGGTCGGCGGAGCTGATCGAGCGATTTCCGCGTTGTGACGTCGGCACACGTCCGATATCACTGCGGACAATGTCATCCAACGATCGACCGAGTTTTACACTGCTGGGCGCCAAAGTCTTCTTAGCTGGGCCCCCTGCGAAAGTCGGCTGCTTGCCGACGGGTCGTGGCGGCGACGATCGCTGCGGGTTTGCCCGCAGGTGGCTTTCGTAACGCTGCATGCTACCGACAAAGTTGATCCCCGATCGTCGGTACTTCGAAATCGTAGTAACTGAGCCAGGGCGAAGCGTAGCCGTGTCCGATCGAGTGATCATACCAGGGTCGATATCCGATCGACACATAGGACGGTCCACGAAAGTCACCGTAATAGTAATGTGGGCAGCCAGGCCGCACGAACAGATTCAGGAGCAACGAAGCGGCGTCGGCAAGCGGGTAATACGGCCGGTAAACGTAGTTGGGTTGCAGATAGACTGAATTGTAAAAGACGACTGGCGCATAAAGCTGTCCGCGGTCCGTCGGTAAGTAGTCCCAGTACCCATCGACCGCCAAGTAGCCTTGCGGCGTGTACACGTAACAGGCTGGTTGCCAAATCCAGTTAGTTTGCGGCGCGCTTCAAAAACCGCTCCGCCACTGATAGTCCGCGCCAGTATACTGCCATTGTCCAGGCACCCAAAAAGAATCTTCGGCAGGTGGCGGAACACTGGGTCCGTTGTCGATCGATTTGGGCGGAAGCGGAAGATACTCCACCGCTGCATTCGAACTCTGCGGTCGCGACCAATAGCCGCTCGTCCAACGGTATCCCGATCCTGTTCGAGTCCAGGAACCGGCAATCCAGGTTCGACCCGGCGGAAATTTTCGCCACAGCCCGCTCACCCAAACGTAATCATTCTCGTCGTCACTCCATGCCCAATAACCGGGTATCCATTTCATCCCTTTCTCTTCAGGTGATGCTTCCGGCGGTTGTTCGTCCACTGGTGCCGGCGGGGGCTTGGAATAGACAACCACGCCATCGGTATGATCCATATCGACGGGCGCCGCAAACGCCTCGTGAACCGGCCCTTGCATCAAAGCTTGGTAACCAAGCTGATCAGCATCAGCAGCCGGACTTGGATCCGTTGTTGGCATCGGGGCAGGCGCCTGGGGTGGTGAATCCTGTTGGGACTCCGCCAGAGTCGCAGCATTTTGCGCGAAACCGCAAGTACACTGGGCAAACACAAACCCAGCGGCCACCAAGACCGGCACGAGTGAGTATCGCGCGAGGATACTGTTCATTTTGACCAACATCGGTAGGGGAATTCGCAAGCGGGCGTAAACGGCCCGTCACGAGTGCTTTGTCAAAGCTTGATTTTGGGGTTGGCCGGGAAAAGGGGTACAGGTACCAAAAGCCGGAACGGCGGCCCTTCGAGTGCTTCGCACTTTTGGTACCTGACCCCTTTTCCCGAAGCACATTGAACCCTCATTCTTCGTCGTGACAAAGCACTAGGTCCATTATAGTTGGTTGGGGAAATCCAGCGGCGGAGATCAACGGTCTCCGATTCGATTTCTCGTTCTTTCCTCCACGTCGTTTCCGACGCTTATGTCGTGCCGAGAGCGTTCACAGCGGCATTGAACGTGACACTGGGTCGCATGGCATTCGACATTTTCTCGGGATCGGGTTGGTAATAGCCCCCGATGTCGACCGGATTTCCCTGAGCGGCATTCAGCTCGTCGATGATGGTCAATTCTTTGTCCCTGAGCTGTCTGGCGATATCTCGAAAACAGTCCTGCAACTCTGGACTCTTGGTCTGAGCGGCCAATGCTTCAGCCCAATAAAGCGCGAGATAAAAATGGCTGCCGCGGTTATCGAGTTCATGGACCTTGCGGCGGCGACTTGTTGTTGAGCAGCTTGGCCGTTTGCCTCGTTCAGCGTTTCGGACGAGCACCGCCGCTTTGGCGTTACCGGTCTTCTGGCCAGATCCTCCAGGGAGACCGCCAAGGCCAGAAACTCTCCGAGCGAATCCCAACGCAAATGGTCTTCTTCCAGGAATTGCTGAACATGCTTGGGCGCCGATCCGCCCGCACCCGTTTCGAACAAGCCGCCACCGGCCAGCAGCGGCACGATCGACAACATTTTTGCGCTCGTGCCGAGTTCCAGAATCGGAAACAGGTCGGTCAAGTAGTCTCGCAACACGTTGCCGGTGACCGAGATCGTATCCTTGCCCGTCCGCGGCACCGCTGACACGTGGCCGCGTGCTCCACCGGCGACATGATCTGAATGTCCAAGCCCTCGGTATCGTGCTCAGGCAGATAGGCTGCTGACTTTGATCGATCAAGTTTGCGTCGTGTGCCCGGTCTTCGTCCAGCCAAAAGATCGCGGTGCTGCCAGTTGCCCTGCGCCCGCTGACGGCCAATCGCACCCAATCGCGGATCGCGTTCATCCTTGGTTTGGCACATCCTCCAGATATCGCCTCGGTCGACGCTGTGCTCTCAAGACGATGCCTGCCAGCGAGTCGACGACGCGAACCGTTCCCGCGTCTGGGAATCTCGAACGTCTTGTCGTGCGATCCGTACTCTTCGGCCTTTTGCGCCATCAGTCCGACGTTGGCAACACTGCCCATCGTGGTCACATCAAATGCACCGTTCTCTTTGCAGAAATCGATCATCGCTTGATAAACACCGGCATAGCAGCGATCCGGAATGATCGCTTTCATGTCATGCAGCTTGCCGTCGGGTCCCCACATCTTGCCGGAAGCTCGAATGGCCGCCGGCATCGACGCGTCGATGATCACGTCACTGGGCACGTGCAAATTGGTGATCCCTTTGTCGGAATCGACCATCGCCAACTTGGGCCGCGTGGGCATAGATCGCATCGATATCGGCCTTGATGGCCGCTTGTTGGTCTCGCGGGCAAGTCGCCGAGTCTTGGCATACAAATCACCGATGCCATTGTTCGGCTCGAACGCCGAGCTTCTCCAGCACGGCCGCGTGTTTTTCGAGCAGCTTCTTGATAGTAGACGCTGACGGCATGCCCGAAGATGATCGGGTCGGAGACCTTCATCATCGTGGCTTTCAGGTGAATCGACAGCAGCACGTCTGCGCCTTGGCATCCTCGATTTCCTGGCCAGAAATTCGCGCAGTGCGGTGCGGCTCATGACGACGCATCGATCACTTCTCCGGCTTGCAGAGCAGCGAATCTTTCAGCACCGTGGCTTCGCCGTCGGAGCCCACCAGTTCGATCCGGACATCACCGGCAGTCGGCATCACGTACGATTGTTCACTGCCGTAAAAATCGCCTTCGTTCATGTGGGCTACGTGCGACTTGGAATCGCTGACCAGTCACCCATCGAATGCGGATGCTTCCTGGCGTACTCCTTGACGGGCGCGGCGACACGGCGATCGGAGTTGCCCTCGCGCAGGACCGGATTGACGGCACTGCCGAGCACTTTGGCATAACGCCCGCGAATTTCCCGCTCCTCA
>CAVPGW010000027.1:0-217746 GCA_963704055.1 Pirellulaceae bacterium
CAGCCCTCGGCAATCGGCAGATGGTTGCTGCTTCCGGGGGCGAGACACCGAAGTGGATCGTAAAGGACCCGTCGTCGTTGGCCGTCCCGGTCAGGCTGTTCACGCTGTAGGCATCCTGGTCGTTGGGATCCAGGAAGCCGTCCTTGTTGTAGACGGTGACCGACCAGAAGGCGTCGACCGGGACATCTCGGAAGGTGAGTTGGTAGGCGCCGACCGGGAGCTTGGGCTCGACGTTCAGGTAATAGGCTTCTTCTCCGGCAAGCCCCCCCAGCCCCACGCCGTTCCCAGCAGGTGGCGAACCGGATCGACGTCCTCCTTGCGCCGAAGGTGGCGCCGGCACCGGCGTCAGCAACGCCGCGACTCAGAACAAGCAACGAGTCGTAGGTGGTCTTGTAGCTTTCCTGGTCGTAGTCCGGGTGGGTGTAGGCCTTCGCGGACGCCGCTTTGATTTTTAATTGATCCTGCAATGCATTCGCCTTCCGGACATCAGCAGGATCGGAGCATCGACCAGGATGCGTGCCGCCAGACAAACGTAGGGCGTCCCGAGTTCCGCGACGGTCAACTCATGCTCGCCCGGTTCGTGGATGACCTTGTTGATGTAGTGGTTCTCGTTGACCACCATGATTGACATGTAGCGGTCTTCCGCATCAGGAACGATGAGGGTGGCGCGCTTGCTGATGTCCACCAGCCCCCACTGTAGAGCGTGTCCCGATTCATGCGGATGACAATCTGCTTGTCCAGACGGCGTCGGTCCGCGTAGATGAAAAAAACGATTGATCCCGCCGGCCATTTCTACGATCCGGTCGAATTGAGCGGCGGTTTCCGCCCTGACAAAGTTCTCGACATTGACGATCACGGGTCTGGCCTGGGCAGATGCGTTCGAAGCCGAAGCGATGGATTGGATCGCCACGCAAAAACCGATCGCGGCGCTGGTCGTGAGGTGAGGCATCATCTTTCTCGGTTCTTCCGGAGTTTAGTCAATATCGCCAAGGGTGGCCGGGGTAGGTAGCGACCCCAATATGTCGGTGGGTCTTTCTCATGGGGTGTTTTCCTTGTTGTGCTCTCAATTGGTCATGCATTGCGGGACGCGATCTATGGCGTCACCGGTACCGGTGCTGGAAATTTCCACGTCCCCTCAAGGATCTCTTTCCGCGGCTGATACATGCGGACGATGTCGTTCCAGCCGGGCACGATCGGCAGGAAGTTGTCCTGCTCGGGGTCGCCCCCGAAGTGGATGGTGACGCTGCCGTCCTCATTTCTCTTCGCAGTGTCACTGTTGTAGGAATAGGCGTCGTAGTCGTTGACGGCGAACATGCCCTTGTCGTCGTAGACGGCTACCGACCAGAAGGCGTCCACGGGCACATCCTTGACTGTCAGGATGTGTGGGGTTTTGCCGTCATTCTTATCCGGAACACCGTTGGCGTAAGCGACATCCTGCACCGGCAACCCACCCCAACCGGCGGCGGCACCGAGCAGCCAGTAGATCGGGTCGAGGTCTTCCTTTCGGCCAAAACACTTCGTGTTGTCCGGTAACGCGGCTGCGACGACGTTGATCTTCTCCCGCATCGCTTCGACCTCTTCCTTGTCCCAGCCGGGATACTCGAACTTACCCTTGTCCGCCTGCTTGACGGTGACAGCGTCTTGTAGCGAGTGGGCGGCCTTCACGTCCTTCTCGTCGTTGGGATCGAGAAAGGTCCGCACCACGAGAATCGCGTATCGCGTCCCGACGGTCTCTTGATCGAGGACAACCTCCTTCGGGCCGTATTCCGACCAGATCGAGTGGTCCTGACTGACGATCATCAACGACTGGTAGCGGCTCGCCCGGGTCGGGTAGGTCGATGGTCAGCGGCGACGTCAGGTCGAAGACGCCCCAGGAGTAGAGCGTGTCCCGGTTGGGACGGATCGTGTCCCGGTTGGTGACATCGTGGGCTTCCCTGACGTGAGCGAACTTCCCGAACGCGTCCATGTTCTCGATATAATTCCGCATCTGGAGGTCGGTCTCCGCTCGGACGTAATTCTTAATCGTCACTTCGGGGGCGTCGTCGGCCAGCACCGAGAAGCTGGGAAAGATCGCCAAGGCGATGATGAGTGCCGTGACAACGAAAGTTACTGGTTTCGCATGTTGTCTATCCAATGTTTAGGTTCGGGGGTCCTCGGGGTACATCTGCACAACAAGGAAGAATCTTTGTCGTCTCAATCCACGCGCACCACGCCCGGCATGTTGTAGCTGCCGTCGATCAGGGGCGTACAGGGGCCGTAGAAACGGGCGGTGAACCGAAAGCCCTCCTCGGGTGCGGGCAGCCAGTTCTGGCGCTGCTTCGGGTCGGTCGGCTCGTCGTGCTGGACGTAGATCACCAGCTTGCCGTCCTCGGTGTGCAGCTTGCCGCGCTCGAGCATGAAGCTGTTGAGCGAATAGCGGTCGAGCGGGTTGTCGTAGAAATAGCCCTCGGTATCGTAGAGCGGCATTTCCCAGAACTCGGTCACCGGCGGCATGTTGTTCAGGTCGAAGGTGATCGTGTAGCGGTGCTCGCCTGAGAGCGGCCGGCCATCGGAATCCTCCCAACAGTTTGCGGCCGTATGCGATCGGGACGGAACGGGGGCGAGAACAGCCTGCAACCCGTACCATGCCCGCCATTGCCAGTTGGTATCTTTGTAGCCAAGATCGGTGTCGAACTTCCAGCCATTGCGACCTCGGTGAAGTTCGCGGCCATCCCCTCCAGCACTTCCTGCTTGCCTTCCTCGATCCCTGCCTCCACCGCAGCCGCGATCTCGGGTGTCAATCCGGCGGGATCGAAGGGCGTGCCGACCTTGAGTCCAAGGCGCTCGAAACGCGCCAAGGCAGTGACTTCACGATGGCTATCGGTCTGTTTGGTGAAACTGGGATCGTTCAGCACCAGACTGACCCACCGCAGAAAGTCCACGCCGTTGAGCTTGCCCGGTTCCCGGACCTTTTCCATGCCAGGATAGGTGGGATAGTCGGCTTTGGTCAGCGGCACATCCTCAGCCCTCACCTCTTTGCGTCCAGCAGCAATCCACTGGCTGAGCGACATGGCCGTGATGCGGTCCTGGATGGCGTTGACGGTCTGGAGCTCTTCCTCCGTATCGTCGGTGAGCGCGACGCGTGCCAGGACCCCGGCAAAGTCGGACTGGGACTGCACGATGTCGGCCCCGACGAACCCGTCGGGCAACTTGCCGCTCCAGTTCGGGCCGATCAGCAACCGCCGAACGGGGCCGGGCTTATTGAACTGGCTGCCGATCATGTGCCACCAGCGCGCGTAGTTGTCGTGCAGGTGGACGCTCCAATAATGATCCTTGATTTCGGGGACGATGATGACCGCGGGTTCCTCTGACAGATCAAACATGCCCACGCCATAGAGCGTGGTGGCATTGGGTGTGGTCGCGACGCGCGGTAAGGCCTTCAGCGGTGTGCGGTTCCAACTCAAGCGGTTGATACCCGCAGCGTGCGGGTTTAGTTCATTCTGCGCGAAGTTAAAACGCAGGTGATAGATCGCGACCGGATGCATGCCCCACAGAAATGCTTCCCTGGCGATTTCCTTTGCCTCGGCGGGAGTGAGTTTCTCATCGGCGCTGGTTCCACCAGCGGCGTGAGAAGGACCGCGACGAACAATGCTGCATTTATCAGAGTTGTTTTCATTGTGCAATTTCCTTTTTGCATCGACCTGCATTCAGCCGGGAGAGCGTCCAGCGTGGAATCGTCCGCCTCGAAGTTAGCGTTCGACGACAACACCGGCGGAATCCTCGCCCCGTACAAGTCCGGGTATTTCCCAGTCCTGCGAGAGAAGCTTTTTCCCGGGCCCATACGTGCGGAAAACGACAAAGAACTCACCTTCGGGCGAAGGTAGCCAGTTAGCCTCCTTGTCCTTGCCAGGAGAATCATGCTGAATGTAGAGGGTCAGACTGCCATCCTCTCCAAGCTCGTAACCTTCCTTGAGGCTTCCGATGGCATAACGATCAATTGGGTTATCCGCGAAATTGAAAGTCATGTCGTACATCGTCAGCGACCAGAATTCGCTGACCTCCGGTAACCCGCCCTTTTCGAACTTGAGAACATACCGATTGGCCCCATCGAGCCGCCCTCCCTTCACATCTGTGGTAGTGTTGAGGTAGATGTTCTCCGCAGGGTCATTCGAGATAATTCCCCCCATGCACTGTACGGCACTCGTGTGCGGAAATCCCCTTGGTATCCGGCACGACCGAGACTCGATGGCGGATAGGTCCAGCCGTTGACTTGCTTTCCGTAGCCGGCTGTTGTGATATTGAAGAGTAATGCCCGCCCGTCCTTGGCAGCGCGAGCGAGTCCCCTCTGCGTGGCTTCGTCCATCGCATCAATATCCTGATCAGGCCCCACACCGATGGTCTTCATCAGCTCCACCATGAATGCATTTCGCTCCAGCGGCGGATTCTCGGTCATGGCACGATTGATGGTCCTCCATTCGTTGAGCGGGTCCTGCTCTCGGTCGAAAGGCTTGAAGACATCGCGTCGCTCGGGCACCTCAGCTTCCGCTTTCCCCCAAAGACTCAAAGGTGTCAATTTGTATTGACTTTGAAGTCGGTTCGCGGCCGGAACATCTTCCGGCCCCGCGACTGCGGTACGTCCGAAGATCAACACGGCGGCGGTCGGGGACGGTTTTAGTCGCTTAACGCCCTGCGGAAGTTCTCCCTTCCAGTCTGGACCCGTAATTGCAAAGTGTCCCGCCTCTGAGCCGGTCGTCCTTGATCCCACGTAGTCGACGTTGTCGGAGGTCATGGATGCGATTTGGAAGGTGAAGTAGCGATCCTTCACATCGGGATGGCTCAGGATGACCGGTTCCTTGCCGACATCGAGCCAGGCGAGCGAATAGAGCGTGTCGTAGTTCGGCGAGCCACCGTCGCGGTAATCGGCGTCCGCCAGAGTACGCATGTGCCAGAAGTGATTTAACGGTGCGTAAGGAGTGGATGCGTTTTTGGGCTTCTGCGTGACCCAGGCGTACCGCAACTCTGGAAGGTAGCTCCACGGAAAGGAAAAGACGTAGGCCTGAACACCGAGCGTGTAAGCGTACTGTTCACGCCAATCTTCAGGAGGTGTCTGGTTTTCCTGTCCACAAACGGAGACCGTCTGCACGATGATGAAGGCAAGCACCAGCGTGCCGAGCCTGGCTCGTTTTATCGTGTGGTTCATCTTGGAGCTCGTTTCGTTCTAAAGTTGCAAAAATGCATGGCCAATAGCGGTTCCGTTCTCGTCGAGCTTATTCGTGATTGGCCTCCTTTCCGCCGGCTTCGAGTTTCTCCGCCTTCGGCGCGGTCCAGGTTTTCATCTCGTCCAGGTCCGCAACGTAAACCCGCAGGACAATATCCATGTCCTCATCCTTGCGATTGATGGGCAGCCAGTTCTCTTCCGGAACGCCGTCCGGTTTCTCGGCAGCCACATAGACCTCGATGCCACCGTCCTCGTTGAGCTTCATCCCCGCGTTCTCACCAACGCTGTACTTCTTCTGATCGTTGGGAATGAAGAAGCCGTTGTTGAGGTCATAAAGGGTGAGGGACCAGAACACGTCGGTGGGCGGCAGCTCGTCGGCCGACATCCGGATTACGTAATCATTCATGGCATTCAATGGCTTGCCGTCCGTAGCAGCCACGGCGGGATAGACCGCCTCGGTGGCTGGCAATCCGATCGGACCAAGAACCGATTGGAACACCAGCAAGTCCAGCGGCATCTGGCCCTTTGGCTTGAACTTGCCGAATAGTTCCTTCTTGCCGAATTCCTTGTCCGAGGTCTTGGCCATCTCTTCGGCGAAGACCTGTTCGGAGACCTTCCGGAACTTCGCGTCGTCGATCTTCGCAACTTTGTCGGGATCGAAAGGCTGGCCCGGCACGACCCCGAGCGGCTCATAGGCGGCCAATAACTCTTGGTCGAGATTGTCCTGAGGGTCAAAGGTGGTGTGATTGAAAACGAACTGCATCACTTCGAGCAGGTTATTCCCAAAGATGTCCGCGTCACGCTTGCCGACTGCTGGGAATTCGATGTCGTCGATCGGCTTGGCCTTGTCACCTCGAAACTCCGAGAGGGTGGCGACCCTTACCTGCTTCATCTGCCCGACGATGCGTTGGAATCGCTCCGGATCCTTGGCATGCGGCATGATTCGCAGGACCGCCGAGATAAAGTCGCCCGTGCATTCAAAGAGACGATCGACTCCCTCGACAGGCTTGCCGTCGTAACCCGCGGTGCGCTCCGTATAGAACAGGATCTTCTCCGGCTTTTTGAAGTCGCCCAGGCGGGTGGCCATCGGCACGTTCACGTAGTGGTCGTAGCCGGTCACCATCAGCGAGACGTAATCCGAATCAAAGGCCGGCATCTCCAAGATCACCGGCTCCTTCCGCAGATCGATCAGGGCGGAGATGTAGAGCGTGTCATTGTTGGGCCGCGCGATCTCCCGCATCGTGTGATCTTTGAGCTTGGTATCGGCATCTACTGTATTCCACCCGCCCTGCTTGATCGCGAACTTGTTGTTCACATTGTACATGGCGACGTACTGGTACGAGCGTCTTACGACGTTCTCGATTTCAGCATCAGTCAGCATGATTTCTCCACTTTTCTGGTCTTGTTTCGCTGGGCTACCCGCCAATGCCCCGCCAAAAGTCGCCACAATGATGGCAGGTATTACCGCGGCGATAATAAATGCACGAAGAATTTCATTTCGCATCATGAAGTGGCTCCAGAGGTTTAAGACGGTTTGCGGATCGTAGTTGCGGTTCTGCTTTGGCTAAGCATGACATGGTGCCGCAACCCACCAGCATCTGTTTGACAACAAGAGTAACTGCTTCATGGGGTTGTCACCCGAGACCTCGGCAGCATTGCGCGCAGGACTTCCGAACCGCATCCATATCCCGCAAATCAGATACCGTAAGTGTATCGCACGCGTTTCAAGGACTGAACCACGTAAAGCAGGGTTTTCGTCGCGGAAGTGGGTACAGAATGCCGGGGAACGTAGAAGAAACTGCATCGCAATGCTGCACCCACTGGAACCCTGAAGCGAGTTTCGGAAGTAAGGCGTGCGGTTTCGCCCAATTTGTCGCGCTCATTCGCCCGTTCCGTGTGCGGATTTCGCTCGGTGCGTTGACAATCGAGGGCCTCGCGTTCACAGACTCCACATCCCGAAAGCTCCGCGACAGCTGCCGCCACCGCGATGCGAACGGGCGCTGCCGCCGAGACTGCTGAGGGTTTTACTTCCGTGTTGCATGATGCACTTCTTGGGAAATGGCACCGAGGGATTCGAGAAGGCCGTCCACGATGCGAGTCGTGTCGAACTGCTCCGCAGCGATGGCTCGCACGAATGGTCGATCGATGGCGTGGACTTGGTCGATCGCGTCGATGAAGTCATCAAGAGCAACGGCTTCCGCATCGCATTCCACGCAAGATGCTCCGGGCGGCAGCCGATCCACGACGACGCCCGTTTCGCCAGTTCGTACGAATGAGGCTCCGGTCCGAACGCCCGACGGTCGGGCAGCCCGCGAGCAGGATTTCTTGCAGAGCCAGCGGCCCGTGGTCATCGTCCGCCAGGTACGCACACGCCCGTGAGCGTCGGGCGGCTTCAAAGAGTTGCTCCCGTTGATACTGACCGTAGTGAATCTGAACGTGGCGTGGAAAGACTTCAGCCAGGTGCTCGAGCAATTGCGGTCTGTGACCATTCTTGGCGTAGATCAGCAGGTCATACGCATCCGGCAGCGGCTCGCCTGGCCAGGGATCGATCGGGTATGGCCACAGGATGATTTCGGATTGGTTGGCTGGCCCACGATGGACATTAGCTGCGGCGGTCTATTTCACCGAGTGCACCAACCGGCAATTCTCCGTGCGGTCGGTTGCATCGGCCTCAGCGTCGTAGCGAAATTTCTTCGCTGCAGTCTTCTCGAAATCCCGGACCAAATCCTGACGAAACTGCGCCGAGAACCGCTAACCTGCATCGGTGGCGCGACCGAAGCATCTGAGCCGGCAGTTTTCCTGCGTGCGGCTGGTCCAACCTCCGCGCCGTAGAGAGTGATCGAGCCAACTTGCTTTACGGCGACTTCTATTCCATTAGCTTTTGCTGTTCGACCGCGTCGTGTCCCACGCAAACCGCTTTTCAACTCCCGCAGGCCCAGACGGTGATGAGCCCTTTTCGGACTCGGCTTAGGGAACTGCAATTGCGGTAGGTAGATGGTTTTCCCGCTCTACTCCAGTGGATCGCAATGTCGCGAGAACATCGCTTGCGAAATATTCGGCCGCATGTCGCGAGCCTCACTGCCCAAACTCTTCCAGGTGTCGTCGTTGTGGTCTGTGTCACCGCCAAGTCCGCACCGATTTACGGGCCGCGCCGACCAAGACAATCTCCGCTTTTGCGGACCATCGAGTGATACCTCCCTGAGTTCGAGCGGACCTATCGGATTGCTTGATTTCACGTCGAGGCACGGTTACCACTCCGCGCATCGCCAAATCAACACTCGCCCCCCTTTTGTTGGTTACTGAGGTAGCATCTGGCGTCGGATACGCACGGTTCATTCTTTGCGGTAAACTGACGCAAACGCATCATACGGCAAGTTTGACTACATCATTGCCCACGGTGTGTTTTCCTGGGTCTCTGATGAAGTTCAAGACAAAATCTTTGCGATCTGCAAGCAGAACTTGGCTCCCAGTGGAGTCGCGTACATTAGCTACAACACTTATCCGGGTTGGCGACTGCGCGGAATGGTTCGTGACTTGATGCTGTATCGGGGCGAGTTTTTCTCCGATGCTGGCACGAAACTTCAGCAAGGTCGCGAGTTACTGGACTTTCTTCACGAATCAACCTCTGAAAAGGGAAATGCGTATAGCAAGCTGCTTGCCGACGAAGTGCAAGGGCTGCGTGGTAAACAGGATTACTATCTGATTCACGAACATTTGGAAGAGATCAATGAACCGTTGTATTTCCACCAGTTTATGAAACGCGCCAGTGGCTTTGATCTGCAATACGTTGGTGAGGCCGACTACAGCATGATGATGGCCAGCAATTTTCCGGAGAAAATTGCCGACAAAGTGACTCAACTGGCAACACGATCTACAGCGGACGGTTCAGACGAAGTCGATGTCATTCAACTTGAACAGTACATGGATTTCGTGCGAAACAGGTTTTTTCGGCAGACCATACTCTGCCACGCTGACCAGCCAATTGTTCGAAACCCAACCAGCGATGTGGTGGGAGATTTCTTCGCCGCGACACCAGCAAAGCCAGAGGAAGAAATTAGCGAAATCGATGATGGGAAACGTGTTGTCTTTCGTCGACCAGGATCGACCCTGGCAACGACGGACGCTCTGTTGAAGGCTGCGATGCTGGAAATGGCAAAACAGTGGCCGAAGGCAATTTCGTTTGATGATCTGTTGGCCAAGGCACGAGCGCGCGTTTCGGAATTCGGCCATGGTGGTGGATCGCGCACTTCTGGAACGAGAATCGAAACGGCTCGCCAATCCGCTGCTTCATTGTTTCGCGACGAACCATATCGATTTGTCCGCTAGCGCGGATCTGTTCACGACAGAGATATCGGACATGCCACGAGCATCCAAGCTCAGCCGTTTTCAGGCGAAAGAGTCTGAGTCCGTTACCAATTTGTGCCATTCAACCATTCGTTTGAGCGATTTTCAACGACGAATCCTGCAACGTCTCGACGGAGAGACGACCCAAACAGAACTCCTTCAAATTCTTTGCAGCGATGTCGACAATGACGACCTGATTGTTCAAGACAAAGGTCGAAATGTCACGGATGCTGTCGAAATAGAACGTGTTTTGCGCGATCTGATGTTGGACTCACTGGGCCAAATCGCCGCCGCACGCCTTCTGCTCGCCTAATCGAATCGTGGGTGTTTTTCGTCTTTTTCGATGACGGACCGCTCACTGTATTGCGATTGGCACCAACCTTCACGAATCGAGAGGACACGTCAAAACTGCCGCCGCATGCCCCTCAAATTGGGGAGGGCATTGCTCATGAATTCCAACACAAAAATTAGTGACGACTTTTGACACAGGTGATTCGGTTTGCGTTACATTCGATCCTGATCGTTTCTAAAACAACTTTGAATTCTGATTCCGAGTCATTCGAAACGGGAATTTTGCATGGGCACTGCAACAATTCACTTGGATTTTCTGCGTCGCAGAAAACGCGATCGCGGATGCATTTCTCAGAGAAATCGTAAACGACGATTGATCGCCGAGTCGCTCGAAAAGCGGCAGATGCTTGACGGTGCTGGAATGACCACTGATCCGCCTTTGTACGGATCGGACTCCACGACATCAGGTGACTACGGTTCGGGATACGATTCCTCTTATGGATCACCATCGGGTTATGACTCGTCGGGCTCAGGTTACGACTCGTCGGGCTCAGGTTACGACTCGTCGGACTCAGGTTACGACTCGTCGGACTCAGGTTACGACTCGTCGGGCTCAGGTTACGACTCGTCGGGCTCAGGTTACGACTCATCGGGCTCAGGTTACGACTCATCGGGCTCAGGTTACGACTCGTCGGGTTCTTCGGGAACGGAATCATCGGGCGGCGAATCTGGTTCCACGTCAGGAGATAGCGATGCTTTGGACGCGGCCGCTGCGGCTTTCAAATCCGCCTTGGATAAAGCTGCTGATGATGAACAGGCTGCGAAAGATACACTGGCTGCCGATCTAAAAGCGGCTCAGGATGCGTTTGATTCCAACGGAGTTCATGATGGGTATCGAACGGCCGTTGATGGGATCGACGATGACTACGATGCCGCTACCAAGAAGGCCAACGATGCGTACGACGGATCAGCTGGCGTAGCGAAATCGACTTACGATACAGAGAAGGCGAACGCCGATACCACGTACGCAAACAAGAAGAAATCGGCCAACGACGATTACTCTGCGTCGGTAACCGCTGCCAACGAAGACTACGAGACGACATCCGAGACCGAAAAGGCGACTCTGGATTCAAAAATCGAGTCGATCGAAACGACGCAGGATGCGAAAACCAAAGCCGCCAACGATACCTATCAATCCAAGGTCGAGGCGGCCGACGCAACTTTCGAAACCGAGACGAAGGCCGCACAGAATAAGTTTGCTGCCGATCGAGATGCTGCCGAGAAAGCTTTTGACACCGGGGTGGATACGGCGTACGCACTCTATGAGGGTGCAGTCGACGGGGCGGAGACGCTTTACGAGACGACGGTCGAGACGTCCAAGATCACCACCGATTTGGTGGTCGGTATCGCTGAAAAGGCCTTGGAATCGGATCTAGCGAATGCCAAATCCAATTACGAGACGACCGTCGCGAACGCCGAATCCGATTTTGAAACAAAGACCAAGGCAGCCGAAGCGAGTTTCGACTCGACCATCGCTGCAGCTGACAAGACGTTAGCAAGCAAAGAGGCATCTGCCAAAGCAACCTACGACGCCGGCCCCCAAGATCAGCACTTAACCAATCCGCTGGACTTGAGTAACGACCCTGCATTTCAAGCGGTGCTGGATGCGGCTGAGGCCAAATACGACGCGGATATAAAAAACGCGCAGACGTCCTACGACTCGGATCTCGACAACGCGGAAAACAAATTCGATTCGGCAATTGACGCGGCCGAAGCAACGCACAAGGCGAAAGTCAAACTGGCCGATGATGCGTTTGACCTGTCAGTCGATTTCGCAGACAAAGCTCGCGACAACTCAATTGATCTGGCCGACGCCAAACTGGATTCCACGCTGGACGCTGCTGAAGGCACTCTGACCAACGCCGTTTTCGGCGCAGAGAGCAAGTACGAAACGAAACTGGATCAGATCCAGTTGGACTTTGAGAGCGATGTCAAGGCTGCCAAAGACGCCTATGAAACGGCGGTCGAAACAGCCAACGACAAGCACAGCACTGCAATCAAGTCCGCAAATGACGCGCATCAATCGTCGGTGGATGCGGCGAAAACGACCCACGACGGAAAGATTGATGCGGCTAACACCAAGTACAACACCACGCTGAAAACCGCCAACGAAACCTACAATGGCAAAGTCGAATCCATCGAAGACGACTTCGTCACCAAAATGGAGGCCGCTGGAAGCGATAGGCAAAGCGAGTACGAAAAGGCACAGGAGAAACTTGACACCACGCTCAATGCACTTGCCGAGGCTCAATACCTCGACAACTCCATCCAAGACGCCCTGTATGAACGACTAGAGGAGATTAACGAAGACTACCAGGCTGCTACCAGTAAAGCGTTCGATAACCATACGGACGAAGCAGCTGGGATCATGAAGCAGTTCGCCGACAATATGGAGGGGCACCGCGAAACACTCGACGAGGCAGCGGAAGACCACTACGAGACCCTCGGCGACATCGAACAAGCAGAGATGCAATGCTATTATTCCGGTGGTTCCAGCTGTCAGATGACAGCCGAAAGGGAAGCAGCCGAGGATACCTACAACCAGGCCAAAAAGGCATTTGCGCTTGCCGAAGCCAATGAGCGATTGACGCTAGCCACCGACATGGGCGATGCAGAAATATCGTTCACGTCGGAAATGCAGGACGCTGCGGTCACCAAAGCGACCGACACGGCGCAGGCCCAAGGCGAAGCGGCTGCCGATCAAGCGTCGGATGATCGTGACTATAAGAACGCGGTTGCTGACGCCGAAAAAACGTACTTCGATTCACTGATCGATGCCGACGAGACTTACGCGACCGAATCGGCCGCGGCCCAAACACAACGCATTCGCGATCTGGCCGACGCCAAGGATACCTGGCATTCGACGATGGCACCGGCTGCCTTTGCGCGCTCGACCGCTGTTGCCGATGCGAACAAAGCCTATGCGACCGAGTTGCTTACAGCCGACGAAGTTCAGGGCAACAAGATACGCGATGCCAACGAAGCGCATGGGAAAGCGCTCTCGCAGGCCAGCAAAGACCAGAAGATGGACTTGGCCGATGCCGACAAAACACGCGCCACGGATCGCGCCGCCGCCGGCGCCGATCGCGCGAACACGCTCACAGCGGCGGCGACTGCGTATATCCGAGACGCGGCGACCGCGCAAAGGGAGCATTTCGTCGCCACTTCCCAGGCAAATGCGACACGCGCGAAGCAGGTTGTTGATGCCGAGGTTGCCCGACAGAATAACCTGCACTCTGCCGACAGTACACTTCAATCGAACACGATCTCAGCAGCGAACGACTACGTCACCGAACTCAATGATGCAATCGAGACGTTAGCCAAGGATCAAATCAACGCTGCGCAAGCGACAGTGTCGACTGTTTCGGCCGCGATTCAGGCAGAGGTCGCAAGCTGGGTGGCGGCTGAAGGTACGAATTTCGCAACATACAAACAACAAGTCATCGAAGCAGCCATCGATCACGCGAACACTTCGGTGTCGGCTGCCGAGACACTCGGCAATTCACTGGTTGCCGAAACGACAAATTTGATTTCGACACTCCACGGTGCGGCAACAACACGAGCGAATCAAGAATCCAGTGCCACCTCCTCATTTCTGTCAGTAGCCGTTCCTGCATATCGATCACAGGCTATCACCGAAATCGACGCAGCGAATGCATTTCACACCACGATTGCTGGCGCTTGGCATGGATTCCGCAACACTCAAGCGGACCAAATTGATATCTATAACTCGTCCATCGTTAGCGCTCAAACAAACTTGGTCAATGATCTGGTAAACGCTGCTTACGATTTCATCCAAACCGAGGCGGACGCAGCACACACGCGAGACTTGGATATCATTGCCGCCGACAAAACCGCGGCGACCGATGCCATTGCTGCATACAAGAACTATGCCGAAAAGATACGTGACGCGGCGCACTTAAAAGCGACCGAGCTCCGCGACGCCTCGCAAACACGATCCAATGAATTGGCGGGCGCCTACCAAGATTACATTGACACGACCACTACAGCTGCCGAAACGTACAACAACATCGCGATCCCTGCTGGAGCGACGCGCCGACGCGACTTGCTAATCGCAAAAACGGACCACACAAAAGCGATCAACGACGAGTACGCCAGTTACAAACAGGATGTGATCGGCCCATCGGTCACACACGCCACAGCATCTGCGGAGGCCTACAAAACGTACTACGTGACGATGGCCGAAATCGCTAAGGACCGAGCCGTTGCCAGCGCTCAACACGATATCGCTCGCATCTCGGCAATGGACGCGTCCGAATTCGCCCACGTGACACCGATGGCATCGGGCTCGGGTTCCACTCCGTACGGAGGAGGCGTGGCCTACTTCGCCCAGCAAACCGGACTGGGACTCCTGCAAGGTGGAGCCAATATCGTCAACGGCCTGCAAGATTCTGCAATTGGGCTGGTCAACCTAACGCAAATCCCAGGCAATCTTGTTTGGGGAAGCCAGGGACTGGGCTACATCGAATCACCCGACTGGTCGCGTGACCTGTTCACCCATGAATCCGGTACACCAGGCGGATGGGACGACACGCACGGTTGGAGCAAATTCGTTGGTGCGACAGGGGTCGAAATGCTTGTCGGGGGCGTGTCAAAGTTGGCAACGTCTTGCGACGATGTCGGGAGATTGGGGACAGCTATTCGAAATCGAATTGGAGGTGGGTGCTTCGTGCCGGGGACACTCGTCACCCTCAGTGAGCTTCCAACCACATCTCAGCTCCATGAGGCCTTGTGGAGTAGTCACTCCTTTGTCAAGGACATCGCCTTCGCATCCGACGTTGGCACGGCATTGCTCGAAACGACCACTGCTCCAACGCAAACAGTCAAAGTTGCCATCGAAGACGTTCCACTTGGCGCTCGGGTACCGACGAAGAATCCAAACCGATGGGACTACGACGACTCACTTCCCGAACCCAACGAAAAGACTTGGGCGAAATTCACATTTACTATGGAACGCACCGACGGCGGCATCGTTGATGCCGAGTTGCTCCGGCCCCGATCTTGGATCGAAGCCAGCGGCATACTTGTCGGTCGCCCATTGCCGATGAACATTGAGGAACTGGAAGTTGAAGGACGTGTAACGGTCACCTCACTTGAAGATTGCCCGCCAATCGCTGCTCGAGAAGGCAGTGTAGTTACTGGGCGATTTTTGACCCGACGAGTCGATAAAATTGCGGTCGCAAAGGTAGAGGGCAGAAACGGTCAAATTGAGGAAATCGCAGGAACAACAATTCACCCAGTCTGGTCCGTGGATCGACAGGATTGGGTAGACCTGGGCGATTTACAAATAGGCGAATCTCTCACTGGCAATTCTGGCGCTGTAACGGTCTTGAACGTCCACGTTAAAGCCGACTCAACGCCTGTTCACAACATCGAAATCCATGGCGAGCATGTTTACCAAGTTGGTGAAATGGCCGTGCTCGTTCATAACGCCACGCCATGTAATCCAAACGTTGCTGCTCATGTTGGGCCTAACGGACTGGTTAAACGCCCGATTCCCAATACTACAGTTGAAGGCACAATTAAATCGGTCGACGACGTTTCACAGACGATCAAGGGAACGGTATCTGCCAACAAAGATGAAGCTTTAGAACTAGCCGAGCAGATAGCAGACGCTAAAGGAATAAAGAACCCGACGTTTACATGGGAAAGGCATCCAGGTGGAGAGTGGCACTGGCACATCAATGAAATGAGACACTGGCACTTTTGGGTTCTCTAATGATTGACAAATGTAGTGTGCTGAACGACTTGGCCGCAGAGAGTACGCACCGAAGAGTTGATGCGACTTCCGAGTACTACGCAAACGTAATCGATTTAATCGTCTCCACACGCGGATACTTTTCTCTAGTTTTTCCAATCAATCCATTCGTCGGCCCGATCATCAACTTGGATTGGGATGAGAAATGGCGTGATTCTACAGTCGATGAATGGGAAGTGGCATCGTGGCTGGGAACCGGTATCGAGTGGGTGAGTGGAAATGAATCTCGTCCTGGAAAAGCAATCGTACGCATTTATCAAGCTAATCGTCTAACAAAGGGAATGCTCTCAGTTGCGGATTCAATTTTTGGATGGTCACGACCAAAACCGGAAGACTTTGCCGCTTACGATTCGTCTGGAAAAGTAATTTGCTTCACGATCGCACACGAGGAACTTCTCTTCGAGCTAAGTCGGTGATGTTAGAAGCAAAAATTGATTCTGACAGCAAAGCATGAATTGGGGAAACTTAATCGTATAGGGGAACCAGTCGAGCTTCAGCAATTAGCGGTCCCTGTACGTTGCAGAATTGAAGGGCTCTTCCGCAGAATCTGTGGGTTGATTGTTGAATGATTCGGTGTTGTGGTGGCTCCGCTCCTGCCTCTCCAACAAAGGCAGACGCTGCACTCCGTCTACACCAGCCATCGGTCGCCCACTCGCTTCGCTCGAACAGGGCGAGCGACCGATGGCCGGCTCCGACGAAGGCAGCTAGCCCAACTCTTGTTTCAAAAAAAAGAAGAATGCATCTTGTCGGCAAATCGGTTATTGATGTTGTTGTTCACACAAAAGCAACGACCTACCCACCGAACAAGATGCAACTTAAGGCTATCCTCAATCACGTCGAAAAGCAAAAGGGTTTTGTTTACCACGCGATCTTCTGGAACGACGACCGCACGGCGCTGCTCGCTTCGCTTCGACCTCACTCGCGAAGTCGACCTGTTTGCAGTGGCTGCGGCCGCAAAGGTCCCGGCTATGACACGCTTGCCGAGCGACGCTTCGAGTTCGTGCCGCTGTGGGCAATTCCAGTGTTCTTCCTCTACTGTATGCGCCGCGTGGACTGTCCTCGCTGTGGCGTCACGGTTGAGAAAGTGCCGTGGGCCGACGGGAAGCATCAATCCACATTCAGTTGACCGTCTCTTCCTGGCCTCTTGGGCCAAGCGGCTCAGCTCCGTGGAAGGAGACCGCGATGATCTTCGGCACAAGCTGGGACACTGTCTTTCGCGCCGTTGACTGGGTCGTGCGGTGGGGCTTGGTGCATCGAGAAATCGGGGCCATTGAGGCGATCGGAGTTCGATGAGATCGCCTATCTTCGTGGCCACAAATACCTGACGCTTGTGTACCAGATCGACGCCGATTGCCGCCGTCTGTTGTACGTCGCCCGTGACCGAACCGAGGAAAGTTTGCGTGGATTCTTTAGCACGATTCCGGAAACCGCGGTGAAGGGATTAAAGTTCGTTTGTACGGACATGTGGCGTCAGTACATGACGGTGATTGCCGAGAAGGCCGAAGATGCGGTTCATATTTTGGATCGATACCACGTGATGAAGAAGTTCGGCGACAAACTCAAGCAGAGGTACGCGCCGAAGAGGCTCGCCAGATGAAGCAGGATGGCTTACGAACCGATCTTAAAGAACTCGCGCTGGTGCTTGCTGAAGCGTCGTGAGAACCTGACGGACAATCAGACGGTGAAGCTGAAGGAACTGCTGCAGTACAACATTCGTCAGCGTCAAGGCGTATTTGATGCGAGAGGACTTTCAGCGGTTCTGGGAATACGATAAGCGCGACGTGGGCTGGCAAGTTCTTGGATCAGTGGTGCCGTCGCGATGCGATCGAAAATTGAACCGATGAAGGAGATGGCCCGGACGCTCCGCAACCATCGCGAGCTGTTGCTGAACTGGTTTCGTGCTCGTGGAGAGATTTCCAATGGAAGTGTGGAAGGGCTGAACAACAAAGCGAAGCTGGCGATGAGGAAAGGCATACGGATTATTTCAAATCCCGAAAAGCGATCGAAAAATTCGCCTTTATCAGGCCAGCTGGAGAAGCCTCCTGGAAGCCAATTCAAACCGAGTGTGATCGGCAACCCGACGGTGTGTTTTGCTTGCTAATGGATTGGGGTAAACAAAAAGCGGCCAACCTACCATCATGATTTGGGTACTCAACATCCATCTCAAAGGCAGGAGGCCGCCGCTATGCCGAGCGTCGAACATTCAAACCAGATTGACAACCCCAATTCAAAGAACTCACAGACTCCCGAACAGGTTGCACAGCAGTTGCAGGAGTGTTGTGAGTCATTTCGCCAGCTCGCGACTAGATGCCGCCAGTGAAGGAAGATCCTTCGATCAAACCGAAGCGCGCAGTTTGGAGCCTCGTCTTGAAAACCGGTTTTCGGGCCATGGAACTATTCACAAAGCTTCAAGGTGTGGGAGACATTGGCGAGCAAACGACCACCGTTCAAGACAAGACGCTGCAACGCAGCGGCACACCGACAGACACCGTTGTCCGTTCGATCTTTGGCGAGCATCGGTTTCGGCAATACACCTACAGCCCAGGAAAAAACAAGAAGATTCTGCTCCATCCAATCAGTGCTCGCATGCAATTGCCAGAACATCGCTGGTCGTACTTACTCCAGGAGTTCTCGCAGATGTTCTGCGTCGAATCCGCATTCAACCAAGCTGCCGATCATTTGAAGGTCGTCTTTGGAGCGGAATTCGCCGTCGACACACTGGAGCAAACCAACCAGAGAATGGGAATCCAGGCCGACACCTTCCTGGACCAGTTGCCGACACCGAAAAAGAAGGAAGAAGGCGAGATCGTGGTCGCCACGGCGGATTGTAAAGGTGTTCCGCTGGTCAAGGATGACGCTGCCAAAGTGGCCGCGTTCGAGACTGCCAAGAAACGTCCGGGAAATCGGCGGATGGCTACCGTCACGAGCGTTTATACCGTCGATCAGCACGTCCGCACAGCTGAGCAAATTGTCGAAGCCCTGTTCCGCACTGAGAAAGCAGCTACAACGAAAGCGAACAACAGCAAGACCAAGAAGCGCCCACGGCCAAAGAACAAACACACGACAGCTCATCTACCAACAACCTTCGTCGACGATGATGTGGAGGTTCCGATCAGTGGCATTCATGAAGGAATCGCTTGGCTTGCCGATCAAGTCAGTCGACGACGTAAGAAACTTCAGGTGCTTGTTCTGCTGATGGACGGCCAAGAGAGTCTCTGGGATACCGCCAAGATGCACCTTGGCGAGGATAAACAGCTGCTGGAAGTGCTGGACATCATTCACGTGGCGACCTATGTGTGGGAAGCGTCGTTGTTGTTCGAGTCATCCGGTGAAAAGCGGGCGGCGTTTACCCACGCGATGCGTTTGCTGAAAATTCTTCAGGGCGAGGTGCGATCTGTGATTCGAGGACTGCGGCGTATGAGTTCTCTTCACCAACTTCGTGGCGAGAAACTGAAAGATCTTGACCGCATTTGCGGCTACTTCGAGAAACACAAAAGCCGGATGCGTTACCACCAGTATCTGGCGTCGGGGTATCCGATCGCATCGGGTGTGATCGAAGCGCCTGCGGTCATCTGGTGAAAGACCGGATGGAGCGAAGTGGAATGCGTTGGACGCTCGAAAGCGCACGTAGCATGTTAAATGTTCGAGCAGCTTTTCAGAGCGACTATTGGGAGCGATTCTGCCGACAGCGTGTGATCGAGTTGAATCAAACGGCTCACCCCAACAGGAACTTAATCAACGGTTATACTCCGTTAACGCTCGCTTGCTGACCCGCGGGTTGCCAGTCACACTCATTCAAACCCACAGATTCTGCTGACGAGGCAATTGAAGAAACTGAAGGAAACGGAGTTTTTCTTATTCGACTCGATGCGTTGGGCAATTGCGTCGGAGATCCATGGCATGAGTCTATCGAGCAGGCAATGAAGCAGGCGGAATTTGAGTACGTGCTTTCGTCGGATGGTTGGGTCAACAATGACGGACAGGCTACCTAGGACCTGGAACATGCGAACTAGCCTCGCAACCGCACTTTGTCAAAGAGTCGAACATCTCGTGTGTGACCATAAAGCACACTGGCCGATTACGGTGGAATTCGAACTCGAGATTTTGCTCAGCTATTGTAGTGACTTAGGACTTGACGTTTTCCCAACAACCTATCGTCGGTGGCTACGTGAACAAGGACTTTCGAAAAATGGTCGATTGCTGGTCGACTCAATGATGTATATCGCCACGGAAGAATCGTCGGTTAATCCTGGTTTGTTTTCGGATGTGGTTGGCAGTGCGTTAATACCAATATTTGAACAATTCAATAATTTAGTTGATTTGGAGTCATGCTCCTCGAGGCTGGAGATTTCAGCACAGTGTGCATTTCTGCGTAGCCTAATCTCTGACCACCATCACTGGCTGCTGCGTCCTGACCAATATGGCAACGCAGCGGAAATCGAGACGCGTTTACTCCTGAACGAAGATTTGATAGGCGAGAGTTTCCCCGGCCTAATGGATAGCTTGGGATGGCGATACAGAGAATTTCTAGCCGCAAGAAGGTTCCCGGCGGGATTCTGCCAGAGTTGTTGGAATGCACATACCTCTGTCACAAACTTGACACCAATGCTGTGTGACTTTTGGTCAGAGTACATCACTAAGATTTGCGGGCATGAGCTTGCGAGCGACCCAGGCGCGAGCCTAACTCTCGTCGATCGCTTGTGTGAAAGCGGTTCTTTGCCCTCCTAGGAGGCTGCGGAAGCTACCGCTGATTTAGCTCGCAACAATCATCCGGTGCTTGGCTGTAGGGGAGGCAGCCATGACAGCCCCGCGTCCATCTGGGCCGGCAAATGCTGAGAAACAGATCGTCGTCAGCGTGGATGCAACTATGTGGCGCACATTTTCTGGATGTCGTCGACGAAGAGATCGAAAGACCCACGTCATGGAGATTGTTCCGGCGTCAACCATAATGGGTTTGATGCGTTTTCTTCGCCAGTTGGGGTGAAACTAATTTGGGAGGCGTTCTAAGTGGTGGATCCCCAGTCTACAAAGCCTTGGAGATCATCCATGACGCTGCAGATTTCACATCCTTCGCTTGATCCCACGAAGCTAACGAAACGGTTGGATGTCACGCCAATCATTGCGCAAGATCCCGGCGAATCCAAAATCAGACACGGTGATTGCCCCTCAGCTGGATATTACGTAGCGAGCTCGGAGCTCGGAGAGCACGCGGACCATTCCTAAGCAGAGAATGGATGACCTTTTTCTGCAACTCATGCAAGGGGCCGGCTTTCGCCGGGGTCAGCCGGCTTTCGCCGGGGTCAGGGGCCGGCTTTCGCCGGGGTCAGGCTTGGTTTTCGGTTTTCCGGTCTTCTCGTCTCGCATATGACGTTCAGAGCAGAATGATCAATGGAGAGAATGTGGCCGTAGCAAGCCCCAACATTGCAATCCCCAAGCTGCCTCGGGTGCATCGACCGCTCGAAATTTGCTGGACTGCTTCGCTGCACGCTTCTGAAAATCTCGGACCAGATCTTGGGGAAAGTGCATCGAAGCCTCGAGTCCGCTTCGGTCTCTTCACCTACGCGCCGAAGCGAAGTTGCTGTGTGCGTTCGATTGGTCCAACCTCGGCAGGTTACGAGCCAGACTGCGCAACCGTGTTAAGGCAAGTTAACCGCCGTTGCGATCGAGCTTTCCCGAGAGTCAAGCAGCCGTGACCCATCTAATGACTTGCTCACACGTTACCGACCGCGACGATGACTATCTCGCCCGATATTCCGCAGGGCCTCGCCATCATCTCTGAAAGCTCGGGCGTTCTCGAGGAGGTTGCTTCGTGATTCGTACGTCAACATCTGTTTTTCTCGAAAGGTCTTGAGTCGCTGGAGAAGATCAGGCTCACCGGACTCCAGTGCAGCGACGGTCTCGTCCAGCAGTGTCCGAACGGACGCCGCGTAGTAGGATTGGTCGCCAAGCTGAGTCACGGCGACTGCCACCAGCGCGGTGACCGGGATGGTTGTGAGGATCGTCAGAGAGCCCAAGATGATCCGCGAACGCTTTGACCAACGATTCTCCGCGACGAGCCAGAGAGAAAGCAGCGCGATGAATCCCGCTAGAGCGGCTAAAACAAGGGTGTATCCAAGTGCGTTCATAGCTTCATCTCCGAGACCTAATGGGTGGCTGCATGCATTTGTTCCGCTGCTGTATCCCAGAGATTTGTGCGCTCAAGGTTATCTCTTGCGGAAGTCGCCATCCGCATCGAAGTAGTACTGCTCGTGGTACCTGGAGTACCTCATATATACCGCCACTCCCCGATTTCTCTTGTGGAGGATCGATCGCGAGTGGCAAACCAGGGTTCGTTGAACGCCCCCAAGTTACGGTAGACCATCGCGTCAAAATACGATACCCAAGAGTGCGCGGTAGCCACCTGCTTCTCGCGGATTCATGGGAGTCCGAACACCAATTGGAAAAGTACGACGGATAACACGTGAAACAACGTGATCGCGATTAGGCGAGCGATGGCAGGCAGCTTCGCCGTGCCGGCCAAAGCAAACCACCAGTACGCAATCCAGGTGACGCACGTGGCACCGGCTAACGCGAAGACAGACGGCGCGCCCACACTCCATCGCCAAAGCCAGGTTGCTGGTCCCAAAGTGTAATATCCAACCGGTGGCACACCTCTATGTGCTGTGACCGCGATCGTGAAGGCTACAACGGCGAGGCCGCTCATTATGCCGAGAAGGATCGACAAAAGCAGCGTCAGCCCTAGATGATCGCGAAGTGTCCATCGGGAGTCCCGCGTCGCATTGCTGTTTGACGCGGTCGGCGCGTAGGGGTTGTCTTCTGCCATGGGTTTTTACCACTGGTTCGTTCAGCACAATCTGTTCTCGTGTCAGTGCTAACGGCGGATGCCTCCGGATGTTGTTGTGATTTCTTTGGACCAGACCTCAGTTCCGTCTGGCTAGACTTCCATAAATCTCTTCGCGGTAATGATCAGCAAGTTCCCATCGTCGAGTCGATAAGCGCCAGAGCGTCGCCAACGCATCTCCTTGGAATGCGGATGGATACAACCCCGGATTTAACAGAAACACGTCAGCGGCCCAGTACCCGAAGGTAAGGACCGGACCTGCGACCAGCGAAGCCAACAGCATCCACCATCGTGAGTTGATCATTTTTTCACTCATTGCAAGAAGATTACTCGTCCGTTTCTTGCCATACTAAGACATCCGAGTGTTTGCCTGGTGCATGTCTGGCATTAAGGCACAAGGTCTTAGCAGGCAGGTTTTCTGGAAGTTACTTACATGGAACAGCCCCCCGCACCAGAAAACTCGCGAAATAACTCGACTGCGCTCCGTCTTGCCTGTTTCAGCGGCGGCTTACCGCTCCTCGTGGGGTCAACTGCGTTCGCCTGGTGGTGGATTTCACGCAGCGATATTTCGATCCTTCTGGGGATTGGAACCGTGATAGGAGGCCCGCTCCTGGTGTTAGTGGCAACAGTCTGTTTAGTGATCGCCCTGCGCAAGCGACCTCGAGTTTCTCGTACGAAGATCTTCGCCACGGCCGTTCTCGTTTTCAGCAATTTTCCAATCGCTTGGGGCTATTGGGAAGCCGTCTGCGCCGAGGTCTCGACGAGTCGATACCGGTTCATAAACGAATCGGGGATCCCTATAAATCACCTCAGTCTTCGCCATCGAGAAAGACAGATCGGTTCTTGCGAGCGGCTTGAAGATGGCGAGTCGATTGAGTTTTCTTTTTCGGCTCTCGGCAACGGCAGCGAGGGACCGATATCGTTTAGCGCCGAGCAGGACCACGAAATGATCGGCGGGGAAACGGGCGTTATGGCTTTTGTGTTCACCAAGAGCCACGTCGACATCTTTCTACTGCGCAACGGAAGATACCGTGTGCGCGTACAGAAGTTCTCTGCTGGGAAACCCGCCGGCTCGGTTCAAGAAAGAGATTCGGGCAGCCCGTAGACCAGCGGCCCACCGACTGATATCACATTCTTGCGTCCCGCGAGACAGTTCTTAGGTCACCCCCCGAGCTAATCGCATTGAGCACGAGCGGTCCTTTGTTGCTCTGGGCCGGTAGAATGCGTTGGTCCGAATCACCTCCCGCAATCCGCAGCCAATCAAAGTTGCAGCGGATGCAACGGTCGCCTGCAGTTGGCGAATTCGATTCGGCGCACACTTCGTGAATTCGCGGAACAGTTTTCGGCGAAGTGTGCATCCAAGCTGCTAACCTGCTGAGGTATTCCCACCGACACGCCGAACCGGAACTTCTACGCGACATCGATTGGTCCAACCAAGCAGGTTAGAAATGAAGAGCACTCGACCTCGAGGTGCGCGCACAAGCTATAAAGGGCGCCAAGTTTTCACGCGCCGTTTACACTGGTGAGCCTTGAACGCTATTCCTATGAGGAAGTATTCAACGAAAGTTAAGGGTCTCGATGGTAAACCCATATAGCTCTCCCCAGGAAGATGTAGATACAGTCAGAGCCGAAGCGACGAAAAGCCGGTCCAAGTGGCCGATATGGGGCGCAAAGTGGATGACGCTTCGGATCTTCACCACCGTTTTTGTCATCTTGATCGTGTTTCCGGTCTGCTACGGAGCTTGGTTCTGGGTTTTTAACCTGGTCCCTCCGGAATTCGGCATGCCTGCGTACGAGGAGGCGATCGAGTTGGTTTTCCTGGTTGGCTCGGTGGCGTTCAGCGTGATCCCCTTATTTATCAGTATCAGGGTGTGTGGCTTCCTGAACCGACGTCTCCTGTTCCGACGTCTGGGCTGCGATGACCGACTATTCGACTGAAACTCACGAACACTTGAACGCGAATCGATATCGACGTCGTCTGAAGTTGCCGTCGCAACTGGAACGCGTGCTCGCCGGTAAGCAACGGCAAAACCCAGGCGACGACATTCTTCTGGAGTTGGTTCCGTTCATCACTGACCCGCTCGACTTCCTCCCAACGTTCGACGCAATGCTATTCAACTCCGGTCCCTCGTGGGCAAGGACGACGCCGAGAATTCAGATTTTCATGAATACCGAGGTTCACGTGGCATTTCGCGCGATCTCCCGTGGATTGATGCCGAACTCACGATTCACATCGCGGTCAATCGACGAATCGGTGACGACGTAGGATTGCACTTGATTACCGACCGGACCTTCAATGCCCACGCGTTATCGGAGGTGACTGCCACACCGGAAAGGGCCTCCAGCACCGCTGCCAAATTGGTGCCCCAGCCCAGCCCGATCGTTCCCGCTCTGACCACTCACTTCATCAGCGTCTCAAGTATCAACGTATCAAGAGTTTTGAGCTTCTCGGTGTCATTGGCTGACAGATTCTGATTCTCGCGTTTCTTGCGGATCAGGGGCTCAAGGTCCTCATGAACCTTCTTGTGCAGGGCATTCTTCATTCTGAGAAATGGCCCCCACTTCTTGTCTCCTTGAACCTTCTCTTCAAGCTGCTGCATCATCTGTAGGTTCATCCCATCGTATAATGAGAATTGCTTGAAAAGATCATCATCCCACGTCGCCTCGAGCATATTTCGCACTAATGCAAAGTACGTATAGAACTGCATCGATGAAAGCGCGGTCATCCGTTGCAATTCTACAGTGGTTTCGACGTCATCGGCCGGGTTGCCCGCCCCCTTCTGCGGCGTAGGCGGGGGCCGGAATACGGCGACCTCAACGGTATTCCCCGCGTTCGCCTGCTTGGGCTTGAAGTGGATGACACGAATCTCGACGCCGGGGAGTTTGGCATTCACATGGACGGTGAGCCCGATCTCGGCATTCATCATCCTCCCTTTGCGGGCCGCGAGGGTCATCTCCGCCTGGTTGAGTTTTCGATTCGTCCATCCGGCTCCCAGGAAGCGGCGCAGGGTCCCGAGGAATTCCTTCGAACTGAGAGCCGTCTTCAAGTGGAAGGTCTCTTGGCTCCCGACTTTCGCGATTTTATCCACGGTTACATTCGGCATCCCTTTGGAGAAGTCGGGAACAGCTGGCTCTGCGGCGGCCAGCGACGTGACGAAAAGAAGAAATAGAAGTGAACTCAAGTGACTCATAATTGGACTCTTTCAGTAGAAGGCATCGATTCAAGAGCCGTGCAAGCGTTGACTGGAGATCGCATTTTCGACAATGCGCGACGCACAGTTCGTGAAAGACCAGACTCGATTTTCGGGAAGTGTGCAGCGTCATTCGAGACAGTGATAGGCAGGAACTCTCTGCCAAGTAGACGAGACATTCACTACCGTCCGCTTTTGGTTGCCCAAATAACGGCACCGACGAAACTCAAGCCGCCCATAACCGCTGCAGACAACCCAATAGTTGCCGCGGCAGCTGTGCGTTCTTCCAGTAAGGATGCCTGCGGAGCGATGCCAGCAATCACGCAACCGAGATATCCGATGTCGATGGCGGTTTTAGATTGAGCCACTTTGGCGGTTTGGCCGGGGGTGGCTGCCGGGTGTTGTTGGCGGTTTCCTGGCGATCTTGAATTATCCTGGTGGGTCGTCTTTGACTGCCCCCTGGTGGGCCGGTCACTTTTAAAATCGCCTCACCGTGGAGTTGACGCTCCAGCGGTGAGACTTGACCTGCAGGGAGTTTACGCTCCCCTTGGCCCAGCTTCAGAATCGTCGCTCGACCATCGGCTGGCAAGCCGAACGGCCTCGCCTTTCCACCCGAAAGTGCTTGCTCAAGGGATGCGATCGGTGTTTCTCGCCTAACCATCCTCTGGACCGGTTCTGTGGTGAGGACTGTAAGTCCGCCGCCCGACGATGGCGGCTCGCCAGGGCCAATCTCAAGTACCGTGCCTCTGAGCACGGCAAAGAGAATCGACGCCGCCAGGCCGCTCGTTACCGAATCAGACTCAAAGAGCGAAAAGCAGCGGAGAACAGGCTGCTGGGGCCACCCCAAAACGATCTAACCGACGATCCCACCGAGCCGCGCGAGGGCTATCACAAGGACGAGGCCCACGAAAAATCTTGCTGCGATCGGCCGGGCTGCTACAGACGATTCACTCCGCCGCCACGATCGCCGCTGCAAAAGTTCTGTTCGTCCAGTTGTCACAACGCTTTACGGACTGTTTTGCGGCGCGAACAACGTTGGCTCCAAAGGCTGGCGATCGGTTGCAAAGGACGACGCGATGGCCCTTTGTGAGACACCCCAAAAGTGCCTTTTCGTGTCACGCGTATCGATGCTTCCAAGGGACGGCTTACGATTCCAGCGAACCTTCAATCACCGACCGTGAGCACCGAGTCTTCAAACTCTGGCTGCGGGGACGGGTTCCAAAAGCGTGAGAAGCCATCGGCGATGCCAAACTCTCAGTCGTTGCCTCCGCAAAGTCGAATGACTTGGGGAGGACAGCAGGATCGTTTACTTGCCTTGGACTCGCTCGATGAGCGTCTTGGGCGTTACCGCCTGGTCCAGCCGAAACTGGAGCGGCAGATGACGCAGTCACTCAGAGACTACGGACAAGTCTCACCGATCATCGTCTGTCCGCTGGAGGGACAAACGGTACTCGTCGATGGCTTCAAGCGTTTGCGTGCCGCCCGTTCACTCAAAGGGTTCACACACCTCAGCGCGCGACTCTTGGAAGTCGATGAGCAAGCGGCCAAGGCGGCTCTGTTCAACCTCAACCGAATTGTGGGAAGACCCGTCGAATTGGAAGAATCGTGGATCATCTATGCACTGGTTCGCGAAGACGGCCTGCAGCAAACCGAAGTTGCCGCGATGCTCGGACGTCACAAGAGTTGGGTCAATCGCCGCTTGGCTCTGATCGAGCGGCTTTGCGATGAAGCGCGCGAGTCCTTGCGACTGGGGCTGCTGACGCCCACCGAGGCTCGCCACCTGACCCGGTTGCCGCGCGGCAACCAGAAGGCGGCGATGACGGCGGCCACCCATGCCGCCTTGACTTCGCGCGAACTGTCCGACGTCGTCGATCTGCTCTCGGCCAGCAGCACCACCGAGCAGACAGAGTTCGTACTTTCGCAACCTCGTGAAGCGCTGCGCCAATCGCAGTCTTCCTATGTTCACAGCTGGGATCCACGGATGAGTGCCGCGGGCAACCGGGTCGCCAAACGTCTCGGTCTGCTGCTCGACTGCTTGGCCAAGATGAACACGTGGCTCAGGTACACCGGTCGGGCCGAGCTACAAGCCGTTGACCGCCAGGTGCTGACCGGCGGCTTCGCCAAGTTGGAACAGGAAACGAAGTTAGTCAGCGAAGCGACCGGCGACTTTTTGAAGGAGTTGAAACTGCCATGAGCGGAAACCACAGCGGCCAAGCAAACAGGAGCAGCGTCGAAAACGACGTGATTCACCGCTGGCAACAACTGCAATCGGTGCGCAGCATCGCCGCCGAGCTCAATCTCACTCGCTACAAGGTCACTCGCATGATCGCCAAGCACAGGCAAGATCGCGACGCGGAGGCGGCCAAGCAAAACGAGGCTCCGCCGGCCAGTCTCGGAGCGGCCCCGAAACTGCGCCGCAGCAAGCTCGATCCGTTTGCAGGCCAGATCGCTCAGTTACTTGAGCGTTATCCGAAAATCACAGCCACACGTCTCTTCGAGGAACTGAGGCGAAGCGGATACGACGGCGGCTATTCGATCCTCAAGGAGCGAGTTCGGCAACTTCGCAAGACGCCCACCAAGCAACTGACCATGCGATTCGAAACCGCTCCGGCGCACAAGCTCAAATGGACTGGGCCACCTACACGATCGACTTCACCGGGGAAGGCCCGCGGCGCGTCAACCTGTTCAGTTACATCCTCGGCTACTCGCGCCGCCAATACATCCACTTCACCGCATCGATGGACTTTGAAACCACGATTCGCGAGCACATCAAAGCGTTCGAGCATCTCGGCGGAGTCGCAGCCGTCTGCCTCTACGACAACATGAAGGTCGTCGTCACGCGTTGGGAAGATGATGCTCCGGTGTACAACACACGCTTCCTGGCCTTCGCCACCCACTACGGCTTCCGGCCTTGGGCCTGCCAGGTTCGCCGTCCGCAAACCAAGGGCAAAGTGGAACGCCCGTTTCACTATGTCGAAGTGAACTTGCTCGGTGGTCGCGAGTTCCGGTCACTGGAGCATCTTAATGAAGTCGCCCGCTGGTGGCTGGCTCAGGTAGCCGACGTGCGAGTGCATGGAACGACCAAGAAAACGCCGCTCGAACTACACAGCGAAGAACAGCCTCATCTGTTGCCGTTGCCTTCGCTGGCGTTCGATACCGCGCAAGTCGTCTACCGGATCGTCGATACCGACGGCACGATTCAGTATGCGAACAATCGTTACTCCGTTCCCTGGCGATTGGTTGGCGAGTCGCTGCCGGTACGAATCACCGAAGAACATCTCTTGGTCTACAACCGCTCGCTTGCGGAAGTCGCTCGGCACGTGTTGTTGCAGGGACTCTCGGGACAACGTCGCACCGATCCCGCCCATGCACCGCCGCGCGACCACGAAGAACAGATGCAGCGGTTGCGGGAGCGTTTTGCCGAGTTGGGAGAAGTCGGCGTGGCGTATCTGGAAGGACTTGAGAGTAAACAACGCAACAGCAAACACCAGGCGATCAAAGTACTCGGACTTCTGCACGCTTACAACAAGAGCGACGTCGTACGTGCGATGGAGCGTGGCGTGCAGTATCACGCCTATGGCTTCTCATCACTGGAACGCATCTTGGCCCATCAAGCGACGCCCAAGCCCGCTTGGCAGCAGTTGGATGAAGGGACTCAGGAAACTCTTCAGCGGCTTGCCGACGACGAACCGGTCGGTCCGCGCCACAGTCAAGAGTATCAAGACCTGCTGTACGGCAACTGTCCCCCCACGAACGAACCCCATGAACAAACCGAGCAAACCGCCGACGGCGAAGCGGTCGACAAAGCAAGCGACCGAGCAGACACTCCGCGGGTCGATCCTGGAGCATCTGGCGACCCTGAAGATCCGGCTCAGCGGTGAAGAACTCGACCAAGTCATTCGCGAGTCGACCGCAAACAATCACTCATCGTGGCAACTACTGGAACGCTTTCTCGCAGCGCCGGCCAGCTCCGCACGCGAACGATCGATCGAGCGCAGGTTGCGTCTGGCCAAGTTCCCGACCACATCAAGCTTGGAGTCATTCGACTGGTCATTCAACGCCAAGACGCTCCCGCGTGGCCCGTTCGACGAACTGGCCAGTGGCGAGTTCTTAGCCCGGGGCGACAACCTGGCCTTGGTCGGCAAGAGCGGCCTTGGCAAATCGCACTTGATCCAAGGGATCGGTCGGGCCTGCTGTGCGCTGGGCCATCGCGTTCGCTACGTCACCAGCGCGACATTGCTGGAAGACCTGACTGCCGCGGCGGGTGACAAAACGCTGCCTTCACGGATCCGTTACTATCGCTCTTTCGAGCTGTTGATCATCGACGAATTCGGGTTCGACAAACTTGAGCGCCGCGAGTACCCCGAGTCGCCGAGCCTGCTTTACAAAGTCGTCGACGCCCGCAGTGGCCGCGGCTCGACGGCATTCGTGACGAACGTCGACTTCAGCGACTGGACGGAGTACCTGGGAGATCCTCCGTTGGTGATGGCCCTGCTTGACCGGGTGGTCGACAACGCCATCGTGATCCGCTTCGAGGGCAAATCTTATCGCCAGCACCGGGCGCAGCAGAAGCAGTCGGCGGCCTCAAAGCGATCCAAGTCATCTTGATCGATTCCTCTCTCCTGAGCTCAATCGAGCTCAGTCGCAAGCCATGAGCATCAACTACCGCGAGCTCCGCGAGGCGGTACGGATCGAAGAGCTCTTGAGTTGGATGCAATGGGAAGCGAGCTCACAAGTCGGCGAACAACTTCGTGGTCCGTGCCCGCTGTGCAATGTCACGAGCGTCGACACTCCAAGCCCGCCAGCGAGCAGCGACAGTCGCAGCTTCTCGGTCAACACGCGGCGGAAGATCTACCGTTGTTTTCGCTGCGGTAGCGGCGGCAACGCATTGGACCTCTGGTCAGCCTATCGCAAGCTACCGCTCTACGCCGCTGCTCGGGAGCTCCAAGGTCGCCTGACTGAAAACAAGCAACCGTAAAAACGCAAAACGCGACCATCGATCAAGCAACCACCCCATCAGCCACCCCCGCCAAACTGGCTCAATCCAAAACCGCCATCGGCATCCTTCTTGTGATCTGGAAAACACCGTATCCCAGTTGCATGATGGCGATCGCAGGCAGAACCAGAAGGCACCCGATCATGCACGGCACATAGAAGACGGAAAAGACCTCCGCCATCAACATAAAAATCCTTGATAGACAGATGATAAAGCGCGAACGTCACAAGGTGGAGCGAAACCGGCCAGAACACTTGAATCGCTTTGAGGGCGACGCTTGGTTTGCGGCTGGAATCTTCCAGGCTCGTCTTGGTGGGGCCCCCTGGCTCGACTTTGTTCGGAGTTTTGTGAGGATCAGCCAGGTACTTACGCGTTTGATCGAGTCCAAGAGTTCGTTAGCAGCTGCGATTCCAACGCACACATCACGACACTCAGAGAGCTAAACGGCATTGGTCCTCGATCGCGACCTGAAGATCAGGCTTGCGACCGAGGCGCCTATCATGCCGCCAACGATCGCCGCGACGTAGTGGATCAAATCGATGAACTGACTGTTGTCGTCAAGGAACGAGTAACCTACCAGGACGGAGGCGACGAACCGTCCTCCATACCAACCCGGCAGCATGGCAATCAATGCGAACGGGATGATCGCGACGCGCTGAAGCGAAAACTCCTCAGCAGTCACGTCATTGTCCTGCGATGCAAGTCTCGCACGATGCAGACGCGAAGATGCGTGGATCCCACCGCCGATTGCCGCACCAAAATAGGCAATTCCAATCAAACCGCCGATCAGTCGCGAGTTATCATCCGTCAGACTTCCAGTCTGGTATTTCAATGCCAAAAGCGACGCAGAAGCCAGGACGGCACCCACAGCGGCCCCAATCAAGCAGCGTCCTCCAGACTTCAACACGAGCAGACACAGGATCAACATGGGAATTCCCAATTGGATCCAGCTCATCAGGTCGTGCCATTGGATGACTGCAAAGGCAGGAGCCATCGCTGCCGTCAGCGCGAGCAGACCGGTGATCGTAAATTGCGGCTGCGGTTTCAATGGTGTCTCGATCTTTGTGTGAAACGTCTTCCTGATAGGCGGCACCGAGCTCGAAATCAAAGCTGCTCGCCGCAGTTCGGGCAAGTGTTGTGCACCCGAAAAGACTTCAAGCGGACCCTGTGTCCACAGGCCGGACAAGGACGTCCCTTGCCTTTGAGATTCCACACGATCTCTTCGATGACGTAAGCAAAGCCCACGGTGCAAGCCAACACCAACCCAACATACCAGGGAACGGTTCCCTCGGCGAAAGTTCTCAAACAGACGTACGCGATTGCGAGCAGGATCGGCGCGACAGCGTGTTTCCATTTGCGATATTGCAACCACATGTTCTTAACTTCGTCTTAACCTTGCTCGGATAGGAAACGGACAAGCGGCGGGCTTTTCAGTCGCCGCGTCCAATCGTACGAAGCACTTGGTAAACTCGCTCGCTATTCTAAAACCCGTTTCATTTACGCAGTGAAGCGATTTCAGATTTTATTGTCAGAAGATGGTGCGCCCGGCAACCTGCGGCAATGGGCCATACCCCAACGTCATCTGTCCTTTGGAGATCTTGATGAGACCTACTCACGCAATCGTATTGATGTCCCTGGTATTTGTCTGTGGGATAAGCGGCAGAGCCCATGCCAACGAGACCTGGGAAGACCATCCTCCGTGGCTGGGAACTTGGCATGCTAATCCTGAAGTCGCCCGAATCCTGGGGTTTACACAAGAAGGATCCGTTAAAAGGGAGAAATTGAAGATCAGTTTCTTCGTGTCCCGGGATGCCGCGATCGCGGTGGCCGGAAAGGAAATCATCCAGCGAGTGGAGTCCACGTTCTCGGAGCGGATGGGCGGCAGGCACCAAATCATTGCCGCCGGGCAATGGAAATACGAAGAAAAATTCACGGTCGACTCCTCTGTGTTTTGTGACTCAGACCTTCAGGGGGCCAGATTTCTGTGGTTCGGTGAACCCAAGCGTCACCTTGAACGGTGCTGAAGTCAGCTTTGTTCGCGGAGTGGATCCGGAGCACGATTTGCTCGTACTTGATTCGCATGCTGCCCAGCTTCATCAAGCAACGGTTACGTCGCACGAAACAGACGGCAGGACTCTTCAAGGCGGTCGGTTACCAGCGAAAAAACCCCGAGGCAGAGAAGTAGTCGAGGCCGCCCCTGACGAGACTGAGACTCTTGCCCAGCCGGGAGACGCTCGCGAACGAGGCTTCATTAACCCGATCGTTGAACGGAACACCTACATGATTCAATTCAAGATATCCAAGCAATGGCGTCCGGTTTTCTTGACGTTACTGGCTGTCGTGGCACCAGTGGTTCGCGACGCTGACGGCGATGATTCGACGAAATCACGAATCAAAATCGATCGGGAGACGACCTTTTTGACAGGCTCGCTACGAACCGATGGAACGGTTGACTACGCGGCGGGCATCAACGCGCGAATGAAACAGGGTGTAACGCCCGAAAATAACGTCTGCGTTTTGCTCTGCGAAGCGATGCAGCCCTTGGAGGTTTGGGACATGCCGCCGGAGTATTTCAAGGAAATCGGAAGAACGCCGCCACCGAAAGATCGCAGTCATGTCCGCTACCTTGCTGCTGGGATCGCGGATCCCTCGTCCGACGCCGCGAAGCAACGACTTTATCTTGTCGTCGAGTTTATCCAAGGTGATCCGCGTCCGTGGAAACGATTGGAATTCCCGGAAGTTGCCAAGGTGCTCGATGGCGATGACGAGCCATTGAAAATTGTTCACGCTGCGGCCGGGCGCGACCAATTCTATTCGCCAGTCATCACGCGCGGTGTGGACGAAGTGGATCCATTGCCGCTCGTTGCGGCCATGGATCCCATGACAACCCAGCTGCCCTACCTGGTGCATTCTCTGCGGTTCCGTGCCATGCTGAATCTGGGAGAAGGCAATCACGAAGCAGCCTGGGAGGATCTACTTGCCTGCTTCAAACTCACAAGACTCCTTGGCATGGGGCCCAGCAAGATACACGCTCAACGAAGTTACATGCTCGAAGAGCGGAACTGCGCCGCGATGGAGGCTTACATTCGTACGACGGACCCTTCTAGATCGCAAGCGAAGCATTATCTCAGGGCACTCCAGTCTTTGCCTTCCCGAGCAAGACTGAGTGAAAAGGTCGACTTGTTCGAACGTTGTGCCTATCTCGATGCACTGCTGGTGATCCGAACTAATCAGGAGGGAGCAATCGCCTATCTCGACTCCGAACCAGGCCTCGCCGCGACCGGCAAGATGGTGAATCTGTTTTGGAAGGACGCAATTGACTGGAACGAAACGCTTCGAATCGGCAATCGCTACTACGATCGACTGGTTAAGAGCCTGGAAGAGACGGATCTTACTCAGCGCCGTGAAGAGGCGACGTTGCTCCAGCAAGAGTTGAAGAGTCTTGCGGAGAGAGCCATTGGCATTCGAGGCACGGGTGACGCGGAAAATATTCGAGCGGCAACCCAGTCAAAATCGAAACTTCTTGCCGCCATCATCGCTGAAAAACTGATGTCCGACATCGACAAGTGTCTGGCTTCCGAGGCTCGCGTGAGGCAGCGGTTTGCGAATCTCAAAATGGCGTTGGCACTTGCCGCGAACCGCAAAGGCTTTCGTGAGGAATGAGAGAAGCGAAGACAAGTTGGAGCACATGCGAATGAGCAACGTCATGCGTTTGGTGGCGGCGACAAGCTTGGGCGTTCTGTTCGTTGCAGTTGTCGTCTCGGTCGCACAAGATTCGGCACAGGTCCCGGTTTCTGAGCATGCGTCATCGCCGGATTCGGAGTCGCGACCAGATCACCGGGAAGAAATCGCCAAACGAATTACGGCGAGCGATCTCAATCAAGATTCCAAATCGTTGTACGAACGTTTAGTGATGCAACCCGAGGCATGGAGGTCCGGCTTGGTCGAGAATCTCGGCTTGAGTTCCATCGTCGGGCCGAAGCATGATCCGAAACGTGTCAGGCAGGTGTTTCGGTCGTTCAACCTGACTGGAGCCAACGGAGAGAAGTACAGGGTTTTCTTGGCGGACAGGTCGGGGCTGCGGCGAAAGCGAGTTCGTTCGACTTATATCGTGACAGGTCACCGATTCACTTTGATCGCTTGGCAATGGACACCTATTGACGGTGAACTTGTTTTGAAGACCAAACTCCAAGGGGACTCGTTCCCGGCGGTCCTGCAATTGAGCGAAGCTTCACGGCACAACGGTGACGTGGGACACTTCGAGTTCCGACTGACAAAGCGAGGAATTGAGGGCCCCCACAGTGATCTCGGTGGAAGGCGATGGCCTCCGTCACCAATTGTCCTCAAGCGTCGCGTGAAGATCCTGGAGCAGCGCGAGCAACAATTGATCGACCAGTTACGCTCTTTTCTGCCGCTTCCCGACGACGACGTAGAAAAGGTTTGTTCAGAACTCGCCAAAGATGCGAAACAACGCCGCAAACAACGTGCGGAACGCGAACAGCGGGGCTTTGATATTGGTCCTACCGACTCGGAGGACATGCGAGTCGCACTCAGCGCATCGGTGGACAGATTCGAGCAGGAAGTTCAGGAGTTGAGTTCAGCTGAGAGGGATGCATTTCATGGCCGGCTGGAACGACTGCTCCAATTATGCATTCAACGCGGGCTGTTGGAGTCGGTTAAGATCGCCGTCGCTGCAGGTGCTGATGTGAATCGAGCCGTTGGCAGCGGAAGCGCACCGTTGCACGAAGCGATGTTCAGCATGATCGCAATGCCGCTCCAAACAAGGATCATTGAGGCACTTATCCAAGCCGGCGCTGACCCGAACGAAACGATTGCCGAGGGAGAGAAAGGTGGCACGGCTGGGGGACATTCTCCGCTGATGGCGGCCTTGAATCATCGTCATCCTCCCCTGTTGAAAGCGCTGTTGGACGGTGGGGCGGATTGCAACGTCACTGATAGGATTGGCAGGAACGCTTTACACCTATTGGCGCATTCACCGCATTTCGAGGAATCCCCGGCAATGGCCCGGTTGTTGATCGAAGCAGGATGCGATGTCAACAATGCCGACAATCATGGTGAGACGGTGATGCACGTGGCCGCGATGTCGGCCGCATCGTATCCGGACGGAATCGAACACAGCTTAAGATTTCTCAGGCTGATCTTGGATCAGCAGCCGGACCTGTCGCTTCGGGACAAGCGTGGTTACCGAGCCCTCCAATCAAGACGCAAGCATCATGTTCCCCAAGACTTTGAAAAAATACTCGCGCGTCTGCGTGACCATGAGGTGGCGAAACGCTGGATCGAAAGCAAAGATCAGTGAACGGTACCATCCGCGGCGACCACGTCCTAAACGGGGCAGCTGCCAAGACGCATTCAATTCGCCAGTCGAAATGGCACGGAGGGCGTCGCAAGTGTCGGTTGCGACTGCAACTCCAGCAGACGTCGAAACCTTCGATCGGCGGCGTCGATCTCCAACATCAACGCCCTCTGCTTCGTCACCGACGGAGAAAGCTCTTCGCAAACCTTGACGAGGGAGAACCGGAAGTCCGCTTGAGCGGCGTGCGATCTGAGATCAGGGTTTTTCACGGCTCGGCGCAGTTGTTGTGTGGTCAATCGCCCCGCCATGACATCGGCAGCTCACGAGGCGATGTCCGCACACCCGACCGACCAAGCCGGGTCCTGGCGGCAAGCTGATCTACTCTCATAGGGCGATTTCTCCCGTCGCTTTTGCGGCTTTTCCCGGAAAGTGCATCTTTTTCGTAAGATCGATGTCGAATTGTGCTCAGCTGCTGTGTTTAGCCGGCCAGGAGGATAAACCGTGACCAAATCTGACAACGAATTCCCGGATACTCGCGCCAGCTTGTTGCTGCAGGTCCAAGCCGGCGACGACCCAAAAGCATGGGACGAATTCGTGGCTGTCTATCGGCCGATCGTTTATCGCCTGGCTCGCCGTCGCGGATTGCAGGATGCTGACGCGGAGGACCTCGCCCAACAGGTGCTGGTCTCAATTGCCCGCTCGATCGAGGGTTGGCAGAAACGGGATGAGTCGGTTCGTTTCCGGCATTGGCTGCGGCGAGTCGCCAAGAACGCAATCCTTAACATTCTGACTCGAGGTCCCAAGGAACGGGCGGCCGGTAGTACTTCTGTGCAGGAATTCCTGAATCAACAAGGTGATGACGATAGCGGACTCGCGCGAGAGTTGGAGCTTGAATACCGACGAGAGATCTTTTTTCGGGCAGCAGCGCTGGTCAAGTCTGAGATCGCAACGGACTCCTGGAAGGTATTCGAGCTCGCGGTGATCGAGGACATCCCGATCGAACAGGTCGCGGCAACGTTGGGTAAATCGGTTGGCGCTGTGTATGCGGCTCGTAGCCGGGTGATGAAGCGTCTACGTCGCTATGTCGAAGAAATGGAGAATCACGAATCATGAAAACGAACCAGTGTGATCGACAGCGAATCGATGCATTTCTACAAGGCGAATCGGTTTGGATCGAAACCGATTTGGCGGAGCACTTGGAAACATGCGACGATTGTCGTGACTACATGCTTGCGCAAACGGCTGAACCTGAGCAGTGGACGGAAGCTCGCGAGTTGCTGCGGCCAACCGAGTTCGACATTGCCGTCACGGCAGAATTTTCTGTGGGCGGCAATGTCGGTGACGCCGCGTCGGCCCGTCCGATCCAGGCGGTGCTGGACTTGTTGGCACCTTCAGATGATCCCCATCGCCTCGGTCGTCTGGGATGCTATGAGATTTCAGGTGTCATCGGAGCGGGAGGGATGGGCGTTGTACTGAAGGCAATCGACCCTTCGCTCGATCGCGTCGTCGCCTTGAAGGTGTTAGCGCCACACCTGGCAAACAATGAAACGGCTCGTCGTCGATTCGCGCGGGAAGCCAAGGCTGCTGCGGCCGTTCTGCACCCCAACGTGATTCCGATTCACAGTGTTTCGGAGCGATGGAAGTGTTCCGTACCTGGTGATGGCATATGTTCGCGGAGGATCGCTGCAAAGACGTCTGGAAGATGAAGGTCCATTGCCATTACTCGAAATTCTACGCATCGGATCGCAGATCGCCGAGGGCTTGTCTGCTGCACATGATCAAGGGTTAGTGCACCGGGACATCAAACCGGAAAACGTGTTGCTGGAAGAAGGTGTTGAACGTGTCACGATCACTGACTTCGGCCTCGCGCGTGCGGTTGACGACAATACGGTCACCCAGCATGGCACCATTGCGGGGACACCCATGTACATGTCCCCCGAGCAGGCAGCCGGCAAGAAAGTCGACCAGCAAAGCGACCTCTTCAGCCTTGGTAGCGTGCTGTACGCCCTCTGCACCGGTCGCCCTCCGTACCGTGACGATTCTTCCTATGGGGTGATGCGTCAGATCATCGATGAATCGCCGACGCCGATTGAGCAGGTGAATCCGGATATCCCTGATTGGCTTGTATCCATCATCGAAAAACTGATGGCGAAGGAAAAGTCGGATCGGTTTGCGACCGCTGCCGAAGTGCACGATTTGCTGGAGCGTTGCCTGAGCCACGTGCAACATCCCACGGCGAATCCGCTGCCATCCAAATTGCGAAAGAGTCAAGCCACCTCGTCCAGGAAATACATCGTGAGATCACTGATTGCCGGAAGCGTGCTAACCATCGTCGCGGGTTTGTTCGTTGTATTTCTCTCGCAATGGACTGCGATCAAGGACAAGATTGCTGCACAGCGCGAAAAAGAGGTCCGCTTGCCGCTAGGCCGCCTGGACAGTTACATCGGTTCGATGATGACTTCGCCCTATGAGTTGGTTTTTCTGAATCTCGGATCGATCGGCGAGCATGAGAATTATATCTGCTTCAAACCGATCGATGATGGGGTGGAGATGCGATTCCCCGCCTTCACGGGAAGTGCGTGGTCCCGGCGGCAGGGCAAGTATGCGGACAAGCTAAGAGAAGTCGCGGTCCCTATCGTTAACACTGGACGAAACCAGCGAAATGGCGGAGGACGGCACAGTCAAGGGCGTGAACTTCAAGATTCGCGTGACCGGGGAAGTCCAGGCCGTCGCCAATGCGGTCGAAAAAGTCATCTCACGTACGTTTGATGTCAGTTCATCGGAAGAATGCAGGTTCCAATACTTCAACATGCCCAGGACATTTTCAGTGCGTCCGGGTGAAAAGCCCCGAACGGTTTCCAGCGATGAATTTGTCGATCAGCTGCTCAAGTTAGAGCGTATCTATTTGGGCGAAAGTGAGAATCTCGTCTATGCGATCCCACCGAAACTGGCCGCTGCGAACTCCCCTCAATGGGACTCGACGATCTGGTGCACCGATCTCAGGCGATTGCAGCCCGATGTCCTCGAACGAATCAGATGGACCCAAGCGAACGCCGTACGACCGAACGTGAATGTTGCCTCGTACCGCGACAATAGCCAAACTGGCCAAGGACACAGATGGCATTTAATGGTTCAGAAAGTCGCGGCTTTGCGAATCCGCTTGTTGCATATTTCCGATGGCAAAATGCAGGTGGCCGGCGACAACATCTTGCGCGGAGGTGAACGTTCGGAACCTTCAGCGATTGATGTTGTGCTGGATCTGCAGCAAACGGATGATGACCCGAATAAAATCTCACCCAGTCTCGATGTGTCGACGGATGGGTTGCACCTGAGCCGTAGCGCAAAAAAGCCAATCACAGTTTCTGGCTCATTCCAGGTCTCGCCAGTCGTGACCGATGGAGACCTTGCGTGGGACCAACCTACGATTCTCTTCCATCGCGTGGTTTGGGATGACAACCTTTCCTACCAACGAAACACGGACTCCATGATTGAAGCCTCCAAGCAGGGCGCGGATTTCATCGCTTTGGAAGTCGAATGGATTGCGACAGGCACGAAATCGCTGCCGGAATGGGCCGTGCGGGACTGACCACGGTCGACATCGCTGATGCGTTGTAGATAATCAATTGATCGGCGTACCGAGATACGCTACTGGTGCATTGTTGGCCTTTAGCAGTCCCCCGACGACTCTGTCTGAGACCCAGCCCTTGCATCGAGAACGTGGAGTTCGCTGAACTGCTTCAGCGCATTTTCCGCCACAGTTCGGATTACTTTTCGCATCAGTGTGCAGCGAACCAGCCAAAGTGCTTCCACGCAAACGGAATGACTTTGGACGATCACCTTGTTCAATCTGGCTGAGAATCTGCGTAACTTTGGTCATAGGCTCGACTTTCAAAAACACTTGTCTTGACCGGCCGGCGAGCAGAATCGCACACTTTTGCAAGGCAGTTCTGAACTGTTCACACAAACTTTGTGCAAAGACTCCTGCCAGCACCGGAAGGCTTCGCTTCATGGAATCTTAACGCGGGAGTCGGCATGCTAGTTGCAGCCTGAACTTTATGCTTCATCCCCGCCAGGAACTTTCCCACCGATGCCCGGCAAAGAAAAGATTGTGGAAGAACTCGGCGATCTTCTGTTGCCGAACCTCGTCAATAGCGGGCTCGTTGCCAATGACCGAGCCAAGTACCTGATGACTTTGCTGCAGACTTCGCGCGAGCACGCGAATCACCCTGACGCCGGTTTCACGAACCTGAAGCAAGAGCGGACGGATTGCGGGATTGAAGAATCTGCATTCGATAGTTTGGTGCAGCAGAGCGGCAAAGTTGCCGATGGCACCTACCGCATCCCTGGGATCAGCGGCGTTCACGAGGCGCTCGTCCAGAACGTGCGCGTCATGCTTGCTCCTATCGACGCGGCGACAGCCTCCCTCGACGGTGACCAGCGACGCGCAACAGATTACCAGCGGCGATTGCAATTGCTGACGGCCGACACGCCGTCGCTGGCGGACGATTTAATTTCGGGAGCGTACATCGATCAGCTCACATCGGCCCAGCCATCCGGTGGCGACAGCATTCACCTGCTGGTCATGAATCTGCACAAGGAATTGAATCGGCTGCAGCAGCAAATCGCCGCCGAGTCCATCGACGGTGCGCGGGTGTATGCCGTCGCGGACGACGATCGGCCCATGATCGGCGCGTTCATGCGGGGTGTCAACCGCACTCGCCAACTGAAGTTCGACCATCCGGGTCTCGATACGACGGCCACGCGGGCCGAAGGCAAGCTGGTCATTCAAAACGACATTGGCACAACCGACGCCCATGTGCTGGTCATTCACGTCACGGCAACGGTGGTCACTGTCACGTACACCGATGTGCATATCCAGCGACTGCTGTTCTTCCAACACCTGCTCAAGCCCTTCGCCGTTGACTGGGAAGACACGCGGTCCCGGCACTCGCCGCAACTCACCGAAAGTCTGTATCACTTGTCCGTCGGACGATACGAAGCGGATGAAGCGAGCAAGCGAGCGGAGTACCTTGAGTTTCTCGGTTCCCGTCTCGTGTTTCTGATCGACTGGAACCGCGCGAGGAAGCGTCTGCGAAAGCTGGCGCCGAAGCGAGTGTGCCTGGACGTCTTGCAGTGGGCGGCCGAGAACGACTTGGGGCACATGGCATTTCTCAAGGCGGGTGGCGAGCAATTGGTGTTCGACGCTTTGCAATTGTCATCGCGTGCCCCCTTGCAACTCGGTGGTCAGCTTTCGGACATCATCGGGCCGGAGCGGGCCGGCGAGTTTTTGAAGTTCACGTTGAAGACGGCTGCGGAAGGCCTGCTGGCCGGCCACTCGGAGTTGCTGATCCGTGACGAAGTGCGGGCGGAGTTGCGCCACTACTTGGACACCGCTCATCAAGGACTGCTGGAATTGGCCGCCGAACACGCCACGCTGACGGTCGAGTTGGCGACAGCCGCCCGGGACTGCCTGCTTCAGCCCGGCGGCCCGACCGACTCGAACTACGTCTTCCGCGCCGCGCGTCGAGCCAAGAAATGGGAACATCAGGCAGACGAGTTGGTCACCAAGTCGAGGAACTCGCCCGGCGAGCGAGTCGAATCGAAGGCCGCGGTCGAACTATTGCGGGTGGCGGACGATGCCGCCGACGACTTGGAGGAAGGCGTGTTTCTGCTCACCTTGTTCGATCAACTGTCAGCCGCCGCTGATGGCAGTATCTCCGTCACGCCCCAGTGCCGCGATCCGTTGCGGGAATTGGCCGACCTGCTAGTCTGCACGGCGCAGGAGTACCTGAAGGCCGTCGAGAACGCGCGGCACATTAGTCGCGGCAGTTCGCGTGAAGAGATGGGCGATTTCCTGTCTGCCGTCGATAACACCATCTCGCTGGAGCACGAGATTGACGACGCACACCGCCGTACCAAGGCCAGCATCCTGACCTTCTCCAGTGACCACAGACAACTGCACTTGTTTACCGAGTTTGCCGACACGCTCGAGTCTGCATCGGATGCCATGATGCGGGCGGCGTTAATGTTGAGGGACTACGTGTTGGGCGAGGTGATCACGCGATGAGCGACACGACGTATCAGGCGACACCGCCGCGAGCAGCGGACGAAACAACGATGCCGAAGAACGAACCACAAGTCACGTATCGATTCGGCGACGGCGTTGCGATGCCCGCGGACATCAGTCCGCTCGCGGTCGGGAACAAAGCCGCCAACCTGATGCGGATGGCGGAAGCCGGGTTGCCCGTGCCCGCCGGGATTCGTCATCACGACGCGAGTCTGCCGCGACTACTTTGACCGGGGCGGCAGCCTGCCCGAGGATCTGCCAGCTTGGTTGTCCCGCGACATCGAATACCTGGAACGCGTCACCGACCAACAATTCGGGGGCCGGCGCCGTCCGTTGTTGGTGTCCGTGCGATCGGGAGCGCCGGTCTCGATGCCGGGCATGATGGACACGATCTTGAACGTGGGACTCTGTGACCGCACGGTCTCGCCTCTGATTTGTATGACCGGGAATCCGCGGTTTGTCTGGGATTCGTATCGGCGGCTGGTGCAGACCTACGCCGAAGTGGTTCAGGCCCTGCCGCCCGATCCGTTCGACCGGCTTATCGGCGAGCGACTGCAAGACTCGTCAACGCCGACGAGCGATGAGCTGGATGCCTTTGCGCTGCGTGACCTGACGCAAGCAGTTCTTGCAGCTTTACGCGGAACTCGCTGGCGAGCCATTTCCGCAGGAGCCGCTGGCGCAGCTTGAATCCGCTGTCGAGGCGGTCTTTCGTTCCTGGCGCAGCCCTCGCGCGCTCGAATATCGCCGGCTGCACGGCATCCCTGACGATTTGGGAACGGCGGTCACGGTGCAGGCAATGGTGTTCGGCAACATGGGCAATACGTCCGGATCGGGTGTCGGCTTCACGCGTGATCCGACGACCGGCGAGAACGCGTTGTATCTGGACTTCCTCTGGAACGCTCAAGGCGAAGACGTGGTCTCTGGAAGGCACGCTGTCCAGGACGGTTCGGCGATCAAGTTGCGAACTCCCGCCCTGGACCGCCAACTGCGGCAGGTCTGCGAACAATTGGAACATCTGTTTTGTGATACACAAGATTTCGAGTTCACGATTCAGGAAGGCCGGCTCTACCTGCTTCAGTCGCGCGCCGCGAAGCGGACGCCGTGGGCGGCGCTGCGAGTCGCCTGTGATCTGGTCGACGAGGGTGTGATCGATCGAGTGGACTGCCCTGGAGCGGTTAGCCGAGTTTGACCTGGATTCATTGCAGATGACCCGGCTGGCCAGTGAGCATGAGCGTCCGCCCCTGTCGGTCGGCGTTGCCGCTTGTCCGGGAGTGGCGATCGGTCGGATCGCGCTGGATCCACAGACTGCTGTCGCGATGGCTCGCGAGGGCGGGCGCCCGATCCTGGTTCGGCACGACATCTCGACCGACGACGTGGCCGGTCTGGCAGCGTCGGAAGGCATCTTGACGATGCTCGGCGGTCGCACGTCTCATGCCGCCGTTGTCGCCAGACAGATGAACAAGGTCTGCATCGTGGGCTGCCGGGACCTGGTCATCGAAAGAAATCGGCGCTGCCGTATCGGCGCCCAATCGCTGGCCGAGGGCGACTTCCTTTCGCTCGACGGACATTCTGGCGCAGTCTACGCCGGCGAGTTGGTCTTTGTAGTCGAAAGGCCGCTGGAATTGCTGTCCCGAGTCAAACAGTGGCAATGATTTACGGAAACGACTTTCGCAACAGACGCCGTGCGAGCGACCGGACGGTGCGGCGAGCGTCATTTTTATAAGTGTGCAGTGCGGCTTACCCGACGGCTGAATCAGCTTCCATCTCTTCAGTTTCTTCCTCGCGGGGTTACGATCCAGATGATCTTTCGCTGCTTCGCTGAGGTCGACCTCGTTCAGTGTCACATTCTCGTTCGGTGCGGAAGTTGGAGCAGTCGAACGCAGGAAGCCGACCTGCTTCGGCGCGTCGATGTGTCCGATTGGGCGTGACAGGTCAGAGCGTCTTCCACAGGTGTCGACGGCTACCCGCGACCGCAATCCCGGTACGACGACCGGATGGCAAGGATGCGTTCACATTTAGTTTCCTTGGCTTCAGCGAGTCAGTGAACTTTTTCGTGAAGCCGTGGCCGGCCACTTTCCCAAGTCGGAACTCCGTTTACGCCCGATACGATTTTGCGGTGGCATCGGCAACTGGTCGCCAACAAATGGGACCACTCGAACAAACGAAGCCAACCGCCTGGACGACCGCGAGTCCGGCAAGTAACCGTCGATCTAACGCTGCAATTCGCAAAAGAGAACCCCACTTGGGGATACGACCGCATCCAGGCCGCGCTTGCCAACGTTGGTTACCATATCACTGACCCAACGGTCGGCAATATTTAAAGTCGCATGGCATCGAGCCCGCGCCGAGTCGAAAGACGACGGGCTCGTGGAGCATGTTCTTAAAAGCTCACTGGGACGCAATGGCCGCGGTCGATTTTACGACCGTTGAAGTTTGGACCAGCAGTGGACTCAAAACCTTTTACCTGCTGTTTGCGATGGAGCTGAAGACACGCAAAGTTCACTTCGCTGGTTGCTCGGTCCAACCCAACGAGGCCTGGATGAGGCAAACAGCGCGCGAATTGACTAATCACTTCGACGGCTTCCTGTTGAACACGAACTATCTCAGCATGGATCGCGACACAAACTTCTGTGAATCGTTTAGGGCGTTCTTGCTGAGCAACCGCTGTGTTGGATCGTTGCCTGTTGGTACCGGCATGACTGCTGTGCCGGTGTTTCCTGTCCAGCCGCATCTTGATCTTGCTGCAGCCGTACCAGCAGCTCGACCGAATGGGAACGTCGATCCGTGAATCACATGTCTCGAGAAGAAGGTTCACGTGTTTTGCTGCAGATTCCAACCAAGGAGAGTTGCCTTCGTCTGTGTCTTTGAGAGGATCAGTATCGCCCGGAATCCGTCGGTCACGTAAGGATCGCCAGTGAGGTTGCGTCGGGGAGCATCCGACTCGGATACATCGACGCCCCGGACGTAGCCCATCCGCTGAAGATGTCCTGATCCCAACAAATCTTCGATGACGTAGTCACGGGCATCGTCAACATCTGGATCGATGCGGTGCGTTGTCAGGTTCCACGTCCGCCAGGTGAAACGCACGCCGATGTCGCGACTGATCTGACCCACCCAGACCGGTTTCTCTTGGAACCGCAGCGGAGTCAACCATAGTCGCAGATGCAACCTTTCATTGATTGTGTGGCGAGACCGCTGCAGCGCGAAGTCTTGACTGCGACCATACAGGAATAACGGACTGACCGGCGAGTAACGGTAACGCGAGCCAAACAGAAACGCCTTGGCCGTTTTCCAACAGGTCGACAGCGTGATCGTTTCGGTTTCGTCCCAACGGGTTCCGAAGGAGTTCAGGATTGTGCCGAAGTCGGCGACAACGACCAGATTCGCCGGGTCCCCTTCACGCGTACCGAGCCGATTTTGCGTGGTGCGCGGTTGTTGGCGAAGTTGATCCTGCAGTGTTTGCTCGTCGCAATCGACCAGCGACTTGGCGTCATAGAGATCGTCGAACGGTCGCTTTTCGTAGTCAACCAAGAGGCCTGGAATCGGCACGGTCAAGACGAACTCATGCGTTTGTTGCTCCGTCATCAGACGCAAACGCACGATCTTGGTCCCATCATCGAGCAGGGTAAAGACGAAACCCTTGATGGTCTTGCCCGCCGCAATGGCGCCAATCGGCAGGGCATGTTCGCGAAAGTACTCGTCCATCCGGCGATTCGCGAGGCGGGCACCCAAGAGCTTCAGCGGCAGGAAAACCAGCAGCGGAAGAAAGATCCAGGCCAAGGCGCCGAAACTGGCCAAACGCTTACCAATCGCGAAGTGGCTGACCAGCGCCGCTTCAATCGGCGGGTAATAATTGGGGTCGAGGCGAACGCGATCAAAGAACAGCGGGCCCGCGCCATGATTGCTGATCTCAAGCCAAACCGGCTGGATTCCGCGACGGGCCAAAGGCACGCCAAAGAACCGGTCGCTTTCATGGCCACTCAGTGCCGCCACCTTGACCTCCACATCACCTTCCCGCGCGACCTGCAACCGGTCCAGAAACGGTCGTTCATCGGGACGTGGCGAGTAGGGCACTCCGAGTCGACGGAGAATGGGCCATTGTGTGATCGACGTTTTATCCATGCTGTGTCGCCTCGGTTGCCCCGCTGGGTTCGTAAATGCCAGGAATGGGCGAGTTGAGAATGACGACGCGAATGATGTAGATCGCCACTGGCACGCCCAGCACCAAACCCCACATGCCAAAGAATTTTTCGGCGACCAACAAGATCACGATCACTAGCACCGGATGCAAGTGACCGATCTTGCCGATGATTCGCGGCGATAAGATCATCCCTTCGATCAAATGAATGATCGCAATGGCCACAACCACCTGCAACGCGATCAACAGCGAACCGCCGGGTTGCAGCAGGGCAATCGTGCATAGCGGGATACCCGATAGAATCACGCCGACGACCGGAATGAAACTAAAGACGAATACGACCAATGCCAAAATGAACTTGTACTCGACACCGATCAACCACAATGCGAACAGAGTGAAACATGCATTGAAAAACGAAATGATCACTTGACCCTGAAACGACTTGCCGATCAGTTTGCCCAACGCAATCACGCCGGGAGCGATTTCATCATAGACGGGTCGCACTCGGGTGTTGCGAAGATTTGCGATGCCGTCTTTCACTCCCTGCCATTCGATCAGCATAAAAACGGACAACAACAAGGCGGTGATGATTTGGATCGGGATTCTTAGCAATTCACCGAAGCCTTTATCAATCCGCTGGACCAATCCTGTTAGTACTTTGGGGCCATCGCTGGCGGCGTGATCACGAACCCAATCGGCCGCGTGACTGGTGGCCCACCATTGTTGGCCGAGTTCCAACTTGGTCGCCGATTCGAAATCAAATTGCTGGTGCGCCGGCGATTCTTGTTGCTGCTGGTCATGCTGACGGACAGCAGCGAGAAAAGCTGCCTTGCCCTGCGGATAGGCGGCGGCCAGCGTTTGGTAATACGAATAGTCGATCGGTACCTGATTGGCGTTGTCCTTGACCTCCGACTCGTAGAACTTCTTGAATTGCGTTTTGTATTCAGATGATGCTCGAAACTTGTCCCAGGCCTGAATCGATTCGGACTGAGCCCACTCGGCTTTGAGTTGCGTCAACAGCACGGGATCGGATTTAATGTCGGTCCAGATTTGCTGACGGATTTGATCGTCACGTCGAGATTCAAAATCGGGCTGTTGCCTGAGCTTTGTTAGCTCGTCCGCCTTTTCTGGCGACGCATGCTCGGCTTCCCAACGCGACAGGTAATAATCACTTTTGTCTCTATATAGCTGCGGTGCCTTGATCTCCAAAAACCACTGTTCCAGCCTGCCGCTGGCCGTCGTCCCCTGCAGGCCGCTGATTCGCAAGTGCTGCACGTTTGCCTGTTCATAATCGGCTTCAAATTCCGCCTCCAGTCGCGAGTGAAGTTTAGGGAACTCCTGGTACAAGCCTTCGCCATTGCGACCTGCCGCTTGAAATTCGCTAAAAGCTTTCTGGTATCGGGCGTCGGTTGGCAGTCCGAACTGTTGCTTGAATTTCCAGCTACCGACTGTGTTGGCTAATAACGCGTTCTGAGCTTCCGCAGCACTCAAATTTTTGATCTGCGTCGCCAGACTTTTGCCTTGGCGAATCATCGGCGGCACAAAGAAGCGGCCAAGTCCGTAGAAGGCCAGGCAGATGCCCAGAAACACTGTCAGTGTCAGCAGTGAATCGAGCCGGTGATTTTCTTGCCTGGGCGAAAATCGACGCATGAGTGCCCCCACCGCGCTGCGGACGATGAAGCAAAACAGGAACGTCAGGAAGCCGATCAAAAAAAATTCGCGCAGCAAGTAAAGCAGCGCCACGAACGTGGCCCAGATCAGCGGCTTGTACCACCAAGTTTGCTGAGCCAGCGATGGGGACGGTTCTTGTGAGCGAAATGCTGTGTCGCTGGTCATGAAAATAGTCTCGGCGCGAGATCGCACAGAAAACGGTCAAGCAAAGATAGACAGCCTATTTGGATGCCTGAACTTTTGAGTCTGCGGTTTTTGATTGGAAGTAGAAAAACGTTGCCCCCAAACCGGCGACAACAACCATGATCAACCACAATACCACCGAGTATTGCTCCAGCATGGCCATCGCCACCGACATGATCATCAGGACAATTCCGACGACCAGCAGCAGCCAGTCGACATGAACCCCCGCCAGACAACAGGTCAATGCCAACATCATCAACGCGAAGTACGAGGCAGAATCGCGATTAACGATCTCACGACGCTCAAGCATCAGTAGCACGAATAGAAAAACGAGCAGTATCCCCCAGTGAGAGAGGTCGCGAACAAGAATCCTACCGGCGGACTGCCCGGACTGCTTCGCGCTCTGCGAACTTCTCCACAGGCTCAGTGCCGCATAAACCAGCACGATGAACAGCCACAATTCCCAGGAGCCCGATTCCGATGCCTGAGTGAATCCCATCCCGACCAAGGCCAGAACCAGCATCGCACACAACACGCTCAGCCGGATTTTCCAGCCAGCTCCGGATGTCGCTTTGTCAGTGACGGATGGATCAGCAGATTTGCTCATGGTTGTACCTTATCAGAATCAATTTTTGCTCGATCAGAATCAATCTTTGCTCGCACCTGTTCAAACCCATCTTCGCCATCTCAGAAAGATCCATGCACCCATCGCGATCAACACCATGGCTGTGCAGACGATCACGAATCCATGTGGGTCGTGTTCATCGGGAATTCCTGCGACATTCATCCCCAACAGGCCGGTGAGGAAGCTGAGCGGCAAGAACACAGTGGCGACAATCGTCAGGTTATAGGTAATCTGATTCAATCGTGCGTTCATTTGTGACTCGATTTGATCGCGCAACAGATGTGCCCTTTCGTGACAGCCTTCCAGGATTTCCAAATAGTTGCGTACGCGATCCGTAACGGACTCAATCGCCGGCCGATCATCGTCACTGATAGGAAGCGATCGATCCGAGAGGATGAATACCAACAGATTTCGCAGCGCTAGTAACTGACGACGAATACGAATTGTCTTGCGCCGAACTATATCTAATTGCGCTGCGTTGGTGTCATCGATCGATTCAAGGATTTGTTCCTCCAAGTCGTCGGTTTCGTCAGAAACCATCACGATCAGACTTTCCAATTCGCTGATGTGACTGTTGATCAGGCAAGTGAGGATCTCCATGGGGGCCCAACTGCCCTGCTGTTGCGACGCTCTCGTCTTCAAGTTCTCGAACGCCGGTATCGGGTCGGAACAAATACTGATCACTCGATCGCGTTCAAACCACAAGCCAACAGAAGTCGGATCACTCTCGCCGATCGCTGTTAAGATTTTTTGTGTGTGAAAACGGAGCAGCAGGCCATCATCGAAGTTTTCATGATGATTCAGCGTGCTTTGTTCGAGCAGGCGTAAAATGACTTGCTCGGGCAAACCAGATTCATTCTTGAGCCATTCCACCGAATCGGTTGCGCGGCCATCCAGATCAACCCAGATGATCGTTTCCGCTCCCGCTTCGCTGCCTTGACGTTTGAGCTTGAAAAATTCTGGCATTGGGGTCACTCTGGGACAATGTGTTTCATTGATTTCCGCACGACGCTGAGGCACGCATTGATCAACCAATTCGCCGATGATCGCTTCGTTATTTGGTCGGCTCTAAACCTGTTGATGTTCCGGCGCGTCCGCTGGCAGACCGGCGATTTTTTTTGTGTAAAGCCGGATGCCCGGTTGGGCGCTCAATCCGTGCGCAAAAATGCTCAACAGAACAGTCGCCATCACGGCGAGGCGGATGGTGTCTTCGCCGGGCAGACGAGTTTCCTGTTCGAGGTAAACGAGTCCCAGCACGATGGAGGCAAGCCCGCGCGGCCCGAACCAGCCCATGAACAGTATCGTGGACTTGCTCAAACGCGTCCCAATCAGTGAGAGGGCTACCGGCAACATGCGCACAGCGGTCAGGCTCACGATTGCATACAACAGCTGCGTCCACTGGAACTGTGACCAGGCGCGAAATCAACATGCCGAACATAAAAAAGACGGACAGATTAATCAACTGGCCCCATTGCTCGGCGAATTCAACGCTGTGCCGGCCGGCCTCCTTGAATTTCACCTGCACCAACAGGCCCGCCACAAACGCGGCGATGAACATGCTGGCGGCCACTCCCTCGGCCGCCAGCAGACAAAGAATCGGCAGCGCCACGACGCCCAGTTGTTGTAGCGATTCCGCCATCCATCCCTTGCGCTGGGCCAAACCCAACCACCAGCCGCCGGCCAGGCCAATGCACATGCCCACCAAGACGCCCAGTCCCAGTTGTTCCCAGATAAATTGTGACAATTGCGAGTACTCCGAGGTGCCGCCGCTGGCCGCCAACGCAAAAAAGAAAAGCATGAAGGGAACCGACAAGCCGTCATTGAGTCCCGCCTCCACGTTCAGGGCCTGGCGGATTCGCATCGGCACGTGCTCGCTGTTGACAATGATCTGACCCAGCCCCGCGTCCGTCGGCGCCAGAATCGCGGCGAGAATGCCCGCCTCCCAAATCGAAATCTGTCCGAAAATGGCCAGGGCGGCGGCGGCACCAAGGGCGATGGTCAGTAACATCCCTGCGGTCAACAACCGCAGGGGCAGATTTTCGATGCGGCGCAATATCCACAGTTCCGTCCGGCTGGCGTCGGTGAACAACAGCAGCACCAAGCCGACCTCAGCCACGCGGAGAAAAATGCTTGCGCCCTGCTCACGCGTGGGAATCTCCGACAGAAAGGGGAACACCATCATTCCCGCCGCCGTGAACAGAATCGGGGCCGTCAAGATTGTCCGCTCCAGCTGCTTGGAAAAAGAGCTGTAGACGAAAATCAACGTGATAAAAATGGCGATCAGTAACATGCATCATCTTCGGTGACCTTGCTGCGCACCTTCTCGAACCATTTTGAAAGCGGTCTTTAGTTACGCGGCGACGGGAGGCTTTCCAATTGGTGCAGACGTTTCATGGCCTGCATCGCCTGAATCGAATTGTAGTTGATGCCCGCCGCGTTCAGGCTGCTGCCCTGCTGGAACGGATACTCCGGCAGGCTTAACAGGAACTTCTTGAGCTTCTGCTGCACCGGAACGAACAGCCAGATGTTGTCGCCATACCATCGGATATACATTCCGGATTCGCGCGGCGCTTTTTCGTAGGGGTCGGCCCGCAGATTGACGATTTCCGGCCAGCCGGTCACATCGCGGACGGCGGTGGCGATATTTCCGTTCTCCTGCGCGAATGAGACCTTCCAGTCGTTCCAGCGGATGGCGTTCAAGTCGCCAGCCTGCCCAAAGTAGAAGACTTCCTCGCGCGGACCTTCCTTCACCTCCCCCTTGAAGTAAGGCAGGAAGTTGTAACCGTCCAGATGGACTTTGAAAGTCTTGCCATTGGCCTCATACCCCTGCTTCAGCTTCTCGACAATGTCCGGCTCGCCCGCCGCCGCCAGCAAGGTTGGAAGCCAGTCCTCCTGCGAAAAGATTTCGTTGTTGATCGTGCCCGGCTTGATCACACCCGGCCAGCGCACGAGCATCGGCACGCGCATGCCGCCCTCCCACGTCGTACCCTTTTCGCCGCGGAACGGCATGGTGCCGCCGTCAGGCCAAGTTACCGTCTCTGCACCGTTGTCCGTGCCATACACCACGATGGTGTTGTCCGCGATCCCCAAATCATCAAGCTGCTTGAGCAGTTCGCCCACCATGTCGTCATGTTCCACCATCCCGTCGGGATAGAGACCAATTCCCGTGCGTCCAACCGCCGATGGCTTGAGATGAGTCCAGACGTGCATGCGCGTCGTGTTGAACCAGACAAAGAACGGCTTATCCTCGTTCACCTGCTTGTCAATGAACTTGGTCGCAGCCCCATAGATTTCGAGATCGACGGTCGGCATCCGTGCCTTCGTCAACGCTCCGGTGTCCTCAATCTTCTGACCGCCATTGCCGTCCGACCAAGTGTGCAGCACGCCCCGCGGGCCGTATTTCTTTTTGAACTCCGGATCCTTGGGGTAGTAATACGTCTCCGGTTCCTCTTCCGCGTTGAGGTGATAGAGGTTGCCGAGAAACTCATCAAAACCATGCACGGTCGGCAGGTGCGAATCCTGATCGCCCAGATGATTCTTGCCGAACTGGCCGTTGGCGTAACCTTGTTGCTTGAGCAGGTCCGCGATGGTCGGCGCCCACTCCGGGATGCCCTGTGGGGAACCTGGCATGCCGATGGTCAGCAATCCGGTGCGGAAGGGATGCTGGCCCAGAATGAACGATGCCCGCCCCGCCGTGCAGCTCTGCTGCGCGTACGAGTCGGTGAACACCGCGCCTTCCTTCGCAATGCGATCAATGTTGGGCGTCTTGTAGCCCATGATGCCCAGGCTGTAGGCGCTGATGTTGTCTCGCCCGATGTCATCGCCCCAGATGACGAGGATGTTGGGTTTTTTGTCGGCTGCCAGAGCATTGCTGAAGGACGAAAGGGCCAGCACGCTGATGAGCAGGGCGGCGAGGAAGCTTTGTTGATGTGTGGTTTTCATGCCGCGGAGTCAAGGAATTGGGAGTTGTGTGTCAAGTTCTGCAAATTGGTCATGGCGAAAGTCCGCCATCCCGCTAAGCGGGACGCTGCACTTTGTTTCCAGTCCGAACCGGATCTTCTCAAAAAAACGAAAGCGCCGCACCGGGGCGCCGCTTCGTCAGATTGGGTTCGTCGTGATGCCCGATCAGGACAAGTGGATGAAAGGACCGCGGGCCGCCTCGTCGGAGACAGCCCGCGCGTTTCACGATCGAAACGATGGCCTAGCCGTCGAGGGCTTTGACCTTTGACCGCCCACTGCTCAGTGAGCAAACGTTTCTTTGAGCTTCTCTTCCTGCTCGTGCGACAAGTTGCTGGCAATGACTTCAAACTTCGGCGCGGCCTTGAACGCTTCCTCTACTCGATCGCTCGTCACCTGTCCGACGAGCAAGAAGAGTGCCGAGGTTCCTTCGGTGACCTTGCTGCGCACGTTCTCGATGAAATCTTTGCCGATACCGTAATCTGACCACGAGGCGCTGAGCGCGCCCATCGCAGCGCCCCAGGCGGCGCCCAGGAAGGGGACGAAGAAGATGAAGCCGATCAACATGCCCCAGAAAGCGCCGTACCAAGCGCCGCCGCAGGCACCCTGGCCATGGTGAGTCTTGGGCTTCTTCTTGCCCTCGGGCCACGTCACGGTCGCAATATCTTGAATTTCAAGCAGATGTTCCTTCTGTAGCTTGGCTGCGATCGCCAGTCCTTCATTAGCGCCCTCGGGGGTGTCAAATTTCAGGACGACAAGTGTTGATGCCATGATCACTTTTCCTTTTTAGAGTAAACAAACTGAGTTGTGCGACGCCTACGTGGCGACGTTGAGTGTTTCGTTGGTGTCCAGATTTGGTGCTTGTCTTGCTGCCAAGCAGCCCCAAGCATGCTTCATTTGAACGTCGCCGGCCCGCGAAGTTGCGGGCGGTCTCGTAACGAACGACAGCCTGCTTCACGATCGCGGACTATTCGTCAAAGGCGAAAATGCGATTCCAATCCTTCTTCATGCTGACCACGATCCAGCCTTGTTTGATTGCTTCGTCGTACAACGCCTGAGTGAACGTGCCGACCTTGGTATTCGGTAACCCAAGCGCAGGCCCGTAAGCGTATTCTCGCTCGGCATCGTCGTGCAAAACGATCATCGAGAGACGCTCGCCACTGCCGGCCTTTGTGTACTCGAGCATCTGTTGGTCGCCGGTGGAGTTCCCAACCGCCATGAACGGACGGCGGCCGATCATCAGGTGAATGCTTTCGGGTTTGCCAGCGTTATTGTCGTTGACCAGGAGCTTTGGCTCCTTCGTCAGAAATGGTTTGCCATCTTTGTCATAGCCATACGTGGTCCCGAGCGCAGAGCCGACAACCTGCTCCGGCGGAATGCCATAGGTCTGTTCGGAATACTGACGCACAAAGTCCTGCCCGCCGCCCGTAACGATATAGGTTTTGTAGCCGTTGGCGCGGAGATACTTCAGCACTTCCTGCATGGGGAGATAGGTCAACTCCGTGTACGGCTTCTTCCACCGCGAATTCTTCGCGTCGGCGAGCCACTGCTTCGCCTCGGCGCGGAACGTCTCGACCGACATCCCGGTCAACGTCGCGATCGCGATCTTTTCGATGTCGGGCAAAGTCAGCTTCTTGATCGCGGCGCGATCACCGTGAAGCAGTTCCAGCACGGTGCTGAATGGCGCGACGTCGGCGAGTTCCGGCTTTTCCTTGACCAACGCCGGTACGCGCTGGAGGCAATACATCACCTGCGAGTAGATCGGATGCTCGACCCACAGCGTGCCGTCCTGGTCGAATGTAGCGATCCGCTCGGCGAGGGGCACGAATTGTGGACTGGCCTGGTTGGTCGTCGACTCGACGAAGTCAAGAATCGCTTGCTTCGCGGCCCCGTCGTTCCACGAAGGGAGCGGGTCCTGGGCGAGAGTGTCGGTGACATGAAGCAGAAAAACGGCTAGCAGAGCAAAGCAAAATCTCGTTTTCATTTGTGTGATGTTCGAATGTGGCTGGGTGAGCTATGGAGTTGATTGGCTGTGGTAACGGCGTAGCAATGGCATCTGATAACCTGGGGGCAGATCAATCAACCTGGGGGGCAGTGCAAATCGTGGCTTTTGCTGGAGCATTTTGCAGAATGCCGTAGGCTTCGTGTTTAGTGGCTGTGGCTACCAGCCGCAGTGTTCTTCTCAACTGGGGCTGGAAGCCCCAGCCACATCAAAAATCAAAATGCTCTAAACGATTCGCTGTACGTCGAGTCAAAAAAAAAGGGCGGGCGCCCCCGTTGGAACGCCCGCCTGAAAATCACGCGATCAATCGCTTGGATGACCCGAGTTGGCGATCCCCCGCTTCTGGGCTTCGATCTGTTCCATGACCTGGGACAGGTTGTAGGACGGCGGCGCCTGCATCGGCGGGAACTCCTCGAAGGTTTCGAGGTGTTTCAGCGCAATCAGCTGACCGATCGGAAGCATGTTCCAGTCGTATTGGTACGCGGTCATCGGCGCGGCAATCGAACCGCCCATGTTCAGAGCGGACTTCACATCGGAACCGACCGCCTGCTCGAACGGATCACGCTTGATGTTCTGAACCTGAGTCCAGGCGTAATTGACCAGTGGATAGAGCCAGCCTTCCGCGCCGGGACCCGCCATCGAATAATACATCTTCCAGTTCTTGTAACGCACGGCAGAGAGCGTCGCGCCCGAGTAGTAGATGAAGGTCTCGCGAGCGGACTTGTCGGTCTTGTTCGTGAGGTAATCGACTTGGTTGACGCCTGCTAGCCTGGTCTTAACGAATTTCGGGTATTTCCCGGCCATGATCTGCTCGTTGAGCTCGTCGCCCTTGGGTCCACCAGCGATCTCGGCAAGCGTGGGCATCCAGTCGTAGGACGCGAACATCTCCTTGTAGAGGGTGCCGGGTTTGATGTGTCCGGGCCAGCGGATGACACAAGGTGCGCGGTAGCCGCCTTCCCAGGCTTGACCTTTCTGGCCCTTGAATGGAGTGACGCCACCGTCAGGGAAGGTAATCGCTTCGGCGCCGTTGTCGGTGGTGAAGACGATGATCGTGTTGTCCATCTCGCCCATTTCTTCGAGCTTCTTGAAGACGTAGCCGATGTTGTCGTCCATCTGCTTCATGCCGGCTTCGTTTGAGCCCCAGTCCTTGCCGCCCGTCGTGCCCAGCATGGCTTCATACTTTGGCGAGAGTACCGTCGTGACGTGCATCCGCGCCGGGTTGTACCAGCAAAAGAACGGCTTGTTGGTCTTGTCGGGATCGTTGCGGTCGAGCCAGTCGATGACTTCAGCCGAGATTTCTTCGTCGATGGTCTTGGACCGTTCCAGCGTCAATGGGCCGACGCTGGTGACTTTTTGATTCGCTTGCGTGCCGTCGGTCGAAGCACATGAAAGAACCGGTCGTGGCGGGATCATGCTGATCGTCGTCTTCATGTCCACCGAGCCTGGAGGGTCCGTCAGACCCGGGATCGGTGTGTTCTTGGCCGGAGGCGCGATGGCCTGCTGTTCCGGTGAGCTGTTGATGTCAGGGAAGCTCACCTGTTGCATCGCATCGAGGTGATACAAGTAACCCCAGTATTCCTGAAAGCCCTGCGCCGTTGGCAGTGACTCAGCGTGGTCGCCCAAGTGGTTCTTGCCGAACTGACCCGTCGTGTAGCCCAGATCCAAGAGGACCTTGGCGATCGTCGGCGTGCCATCACGCAGCCAGGCCGGGCTACCCGGAAGCTGTGGCACCGTGAGGCCGACACGGACCGGATACATGCCCGTGAAGAAGGCACAGCGCCCGGAGGTGCAGCTCTGCATGGCGTAGTAGTCCATGAATCGGCCACCTTCTCTCGCCAGCCGGTCGATGTTGGGCGTTTCTCCGACCATCAAGCCCTGGTGGTAGGCACCCACATTCATGATGCCAATGTCATCACCCATGATGAACAGAATGTTGGGTTTCTTGTCTTGCCCTTGTGCCATGCCGGCAGTGGCGATGACGGCAAAAACCGCCAAAACTCGTACGATCGATTTCATATTGTTTCTTTCTTTGAAGTTGAAAACGGACTTTTGCATCAGCATCTGATTCGTAAGAACGCAAAGCAGCAGGGTTCACCGGACCGCGGCGAACGGCATTCATTTAAAAAAGCCGCGCGGTCCGCAGCTCCGTGGTGAGTGACAAGGAGTGACAAGGATTTCTCGAAATGATGGTAGAGTTTGTTATCCCTTTGTAAACTCGCTTCCTTATTGGTGTCACAATTTGGCGGGCGACCGCCAAACATGTCGGGAAGATCCTTCTCTGGTCCGGCGCGATTTCCTTGTCAGGGCGCTCGGTGTCAGGGCGCTCGGCGGTTACTTCTGGCATGGGTGGCGGGGAGCTTCAACGCGAAATCGAACCGGTGTGGACCGTGGATCAAATCCTGAATGTTGTTAGCCAATCAAGAAACGTTCCTTTTTCGTAGGCCACCGGCTTGTGCTTTCTCTGTCACCAATGTTGGGTCCCCAATCTCTACTCTACCAATTCAATTTCACTCGGCCGCACGGTCTGAGTGAAGAAGGATTCGAGTGCCCGTGCCATGACGGGTAAGGGTAGCTGGACCAAAAAAGGGGTCAGGCCTCTTTTCAAGGCACGGCCCGCAGGGTGCTTCGCAATAAAGAGGCCTGACCCCTGTAAGAGTGGTCGGGATCAGTGCCAAATCAACGCAGCTTCAGCGTCTGCCTAATAATTCTGCCAGACGGCCTGAAGAACCACGAACAAGAACGCCGTCGAACAGCCAAACATCAGCACCCCGGTGATCGCAATCAGCGTGCCGAGATGTCTCCAGGGGTATTTCAGCAGGATGTCGCCGTAGCCCAGCGTTGTCATCGATGCAGCGGTGAAGTAGACACCGTCGGTAACAGTGGGCAACAGCTTTGTCCAGCGCAAAAAAAGGCCCCATACAGCGGCCTCAGTCATGTGCGCCGCCAGGAGTGCGAAGAAGCAACCGAGGATGATAAGCTTGCCGGCATCTTTCGGTTCCATGTTCTCCAGTAGCCATGCCTTGCAACGGAGCATCTCGCCAATCACGTCAAAAATCACCACCACATGAAAACAAAACAGCGCAAGCGTCAGCAGCAGTGCAAAGCCATGGACCCCGATAATCCTTCTTAGAGAAGGAAGATGCTTGTCTATCTTTGTTCCATCTGACGTGTTTTGACGCACGCCTCCGTCTTCGGGCAGTGTTTCAAAAGGCTCGCTGTTCACACGTGCATCCTCCTTCAGGGCTGACATCAATCCCATGGCATCGGGTGTAATTGTTTCAGGCGATCAGCCATTACATTGTCTTTGCTACGCCGATGGTGCGAGCCTTCATGGAGTCGTAGATTGGCGAATTGCCCATCAATGTGGGAACGGCCATCGCCGCGAAAGAAGCCCAGAGCATCGGTAATGCCTGATTGAAAGCACCGGTCATCTCGAAGATCAGGATCATTCCGGTAACTGGCGCTCGAACCGTTGCGGTTAAGAAAGCCGCCATGCCGGCGATCGCAAAGGTGACTGGGGTGGCACCGGAATCTGCCACGAACTGTGGGCACAGCAGACCGAATCCCAGGCCAAGGCAGGCACCCAACGCCAGGATCGGCGCGAACAGGCCACCAGGCGTGCCCGCGGCGTACGACAGCGGGCCAAGTAGAAACCGAACGGCGAAAATGAGGGGTAATGCTGTCAGCCCGATTCCACCGACGAGAGCCTGCTGGGAAATCGTATCGCCGCCGCCGACCATGTGCGGGGCAAACCACGCTAACGCACCCACCAGTGCACCGATCAAGAGTGCCCGAACCTCCGGTCGCCAACGGGTCAAACCGTCAAACATCGCACAGGTTTTGATAATTAACCGGTTGTAGGCAACCCCTGCGAGCCCAGCCAGGACACCCAATAAGGCAAAGATGGGGCCGGTCCAGGAGCTGGGATTGGGGAGTTCCGCCACATTGAAATCAGGTTGCTGCCCGAGCAAGAGTGATGCGACCGCGATGGCCGAACAGGAGGAGCCGAGTGCGGCGATGGCAATCCGAATATCAAATCGACGGACCAGTTCCTCCAGCACGAATATCGCTCCGGATAAAGGGGCATTGAAGGCGACGGCCAGCCCGGCACCGGCCGCCGATGCGAACAGGGCAATCCGATCCGTGGTTGGCAGCCGGAAAATTCTTCCACAGAAATGGGCCAGGTTGGCGCCCATTTGCACGCTGGGACCTTCCCGTCCGAGCGCTAAGCCACCGCCTATCGCCAACAGGCCACCGATAAATTTGATGGGCAGCAGTAGCAGCGGAGCGGCGGGCAACTTGCCCTCAATCACCGCCTCGACGTGGGGAATGCCGCTGCCAGCGGCGGGTTGCCCGGAACGCTGCACCAGCCAGGCAGCAAAAGCGGTGGCTGCTGCAACCGTGGCACAAACCAGAACGAAGCCCAGCACCGGCCACTGGTGGGCCCAGGCGATCGTCTCAGAGCGAGCAGTGTTCATGTGATCCAGTGCCACCCGAAAACACCCGATGACGAGGCCGATTGCGGCACCTGTGAGAATCGACAACAAGGCCAGTTTTGCCACGCCAAACTTTCCACTTTCGCTGGCCTGGATCCCTTCGGGGTTCGTATTCACTTCGCGACACTCCGCTCTGACCCTTGAATGCTCCCTTGGCTGCCAGGTAATTCATCGTGGGCATTGAAAAGTACATTGTCCGAACCGTTTCGGATGTGAATGTCCTGCTGTGGGAAGGCAATTTCGATGCCGGCCGCGGCAAATCGTTTGTCGATCTCCGTATGCAGTTCCGTGATCGTGCCGATACGGTTTTCCAGGTCGGGAAGGTAGGCGCGGAGCACGAGGTTCAGCGAGCTATCGGCAAACTGTTCGAAGCTGGCCGTCGGCGCTGGATCCTCGAGAACGCGAGGGTGATCCGACGCTACATCAACGAGGATTTGGCGGGCCTTTTCCGTGTCACTGCCATAAGCCACGCCCACTGGAATCATGATCCGATTTAACGAGGCACTGAGCGTCCAGTTGAGAATGTTACCGGTGATGAGTGTCTTGTTGGGTACCACCAAGTCCTGACGATCCATGTTGGTGATCGTAATTGCCCGCATCTGGATTTTGGTCACGGTACCCATCATGCCATCCACCGTGACAATATCACCAATGCGGATCGGACGTTCAACGAGAAGGATCAGGCCGCACACGAAATTGGCGACGACCTCTTGCATCCCGAAGCCAATGCCGACGCTAAGACCGCCTGCAATCCATCCGAATTTCGCCCAGTCCAGATTGATCACGTTAAACAACAGGACAATACCGGTAGCCAATACGGCATACTGACACATGGTAGCAATTGCATGTCGTGTCCCGGCATCAATCGACGTCGTCCGCAACACAGCGAGTTCCAACATGCCGGGCAGGTTTTTCGTTATCAGCCAGGTGACGCCCACAATCAGCATTGCTTTCGCTAAGTCAAGAAGCGAGAAATCCTCGGTCAGCGGTAGCCGGATCGTATCCAGGTACGGGATCAGCGGCAGCGCCGTGGACCATAAAGAAAGCACAGCGGCCGCGATGCCCAAGCCAAACAATAGACGTAGCAGATAGCGCGTCTGCTCCCCGACAGAAACCAGATCGAGTTCTTGCTCGTCTTCATCGACGGAAATCAACTCGTCTGACTCATCCTCTTCGCTAACTGCGGCCTCCTCGAGTGCCCGCCGCCTTTCAATTGCCTCCGCAAGTGCCAACTTCCGAAACTCGGCCTTGAACCAACGCAACGCGAGCGAATAGAAAATCGAACCGGTGACGATGATGATTAGCGTGAACACAAACTCCAGGCCCAACCTAATCGCGGTTATCGTGTATCCGAAGACGGCGAACGCCATCAAGCCGAGTGGGCAGCCGATGAGCAGAAGCGGCCACGCGTATTGCGAGCGGGTGACTGGCTGGGTCGCATTTCTTCGAAACAACGACGCACGGATGCCGCCGTGGGAAAAAAACATCCCGGCCAAGACAGCCAACATCGAGGCCTCCACAAACAGAAAAGCAACGCGGCCAAAGCTGTAGAGAAAACGCCCTGACTCTGAAGAAAGCGTGCTGTAGGCCAGCAGCGTGATCGGGAAATAAACAAATGCCAGCCAAAGGCTTCCTGTTCGGAGCCAGAAAATCTGTTCTTTTCGCCATCCGAAATGGGCTGCCGCCAATCCGCCCGGGTAGCAGCAAGCGATCGTCGCGGATACGGCGGAGACGCCTAAAAGAAACAGCGGCATACCCTGATTGATGTCGCCTAACCAAGCACTCGGCTTCCCGGCTTGTGCGAGCGCCGCAGTCAGGAATCCTACAAACAGTGGAATTGGCAGGGCCAGCAAAGCGGTCCAAATCACCGCTTGAAGTGTCAGCCCGAACCGATCTGTTGAAACTCGGCGAACTCCTTCGCCGGTGCGTCGGAGTGCCGCTCCAATTCGAAAACGCAGGATCAAGAGAACCACCGCCAGCAGCAGTACGCCGCCATGGGTGGCGGGTGCTCGATCCATTGCAGTTTTCACTGCGCCCCAGGATTCCGACCAGTGGTCTCGGCCGAATACCCAGCTTAGTCCGCTTGGAAGCTCCTTCAACGTGCTGACACTCAGCGTTGGTGAGCTTCGAATCCAGAACAACTGCTGCGCCATGTCGGCTCGAATTTCACCGGCCGTGTCAAGATACTTGTTCGTATCACTTTCGAGCGATGCGAGCATGGGGATCAGATCCAGATACTGTTTGTGCAATTTGTCGAGCACTTCGCTGCGGGCCACAACAAGATCCTGGATCGCTTGCACTGAACGGTTAGCGAACCGCTTCTCCACGTCACTCTGAGCATCAATTTTGAAGTCAACCTCAACGGCATCCAGGCGCGCCTCACCAAGTGTCGGCCATTGACGCATTCGAGCGACTTCTTGCAACCGCGTGAACAGAAGAGGCGCAGTTCGATCAGCACTCGTGCCATCTCGCCATCACGTTGATTTAACTCAAGCTGCTTTTTGATGCTTTCGTATCTCTGGGTCAGCCGGGTCAGCTTGGATGTTACGTCAGCCTTCGCGGCGGATATCTTTTGTTGGTCCTGGATGACGCTTTGTAACTGGATTCCCAGCTCCCTGACTTCCGCCGCCAGATCGACAGCTTCCTGATCATCCTGTGGCACCTCCAGTTTCGATTCGTCTGCACTCGCAACGATTTCCTTCGCTGCCTGCGTCACACTTTCGGTCATCAACGCCTGATAGGCCGCGACGGATGCGGACGCATTCTCAACCTGACGGGTCAGCAGCTCCTCTTGCAACTGTTGCAGGTTGCGTCGAACCGACTGGCTGAGCTGGTCCTGCTCAAGCATTTCCAGTTCACTCTGTAGCCTCAATTCTCGAGCTTGCAACAAGAATCGATCTGCGACGAGATCGGACGCAGGGTCGTCGTCCGACGGACCTGGTGACGCTAACAGCTTGCGAACGTCATCCAATTCGCCTTCAGCCTCTGGGATTCGTCCGCCAATTTCAGCCGGGCGTTGCTCGGCAAGGCTCGGATCCGCCGTGACTTTTGACAATTGATCATCGAGGGCAACGAGGGTGGCCCGTTGGGCGTCGAGCTGTTGTTGAAGCTCGTCTGAAGTCGCCGGTGCCTTGACTTTGCCTGCGCTTTCGACAGATGGGAGTTCCTTCAACTGGTCGCGTAGCTTTGCCGTAGCATCCGGCGCCTGGGTCACGGCCTCGCGGTACTCCGCTGCCGTGGCCGCGTCGGCGGCGGCATCGTTTAGCGCTTCGATTGCCTGCTCGTACTTCGGACGCAACAGATCCTTGACAGAATCCTCAAGTGCTGAATCCGCGCCGATTGCGGCCAGAGCAGACTCCACCTGCAGTCGCAGCTGCTTCACCCGCTCATCTGAACTAGGCGAAGCAATTTGTTCAACGGCTGGGGACTCAGAATCCTGCGCGAAAACGCCAGCTGGAATCAACACGACCGCACTGGAGAATACCACCACCGCAGCCAATTTCAATATTTGATGCATTGCCAAATCCAGTGATCCTCTTCACCAATTTACTGTTGTTCTCAACATCAGTGTGCCGTCCAGCATCGAGCGTAGGAAGTGTTTTTCAGTCTTCCCTGCGACGGCAATGCAAGTGTGGCAGAAAAAAGTCCTTTACGGGACCATAGCGTTCCGACCGGATAACGAAGTACTGCCCATGTTCTGGCGAGGGTGGTATGAATAGGATCGAATTTGCATGCCTTCAATGAAGCGATCGTCGTCACGCCTTTGACGTTGGGTGCCTCGCGAGACAATGAACGTGTCCCGCACAGCCAGCCGCGCCGGCCCGAATGATTCGTAAGAACCGCGCAATCGGACATTGCGGTCAATGAGTCGTCCTGGATAGGCGTCTTAACGCGCTGCGGCCGTTCCCGGCTCGCCGATGAATGAACCAGTGGTTTGTTACGACCCGGAAAGTGGAATCAACAACCTTTCAGAAGGTAGTCAGTTGCCAACGGCAATCCCCCGAATTTGGTTACTACCACTGCTGCTAATCGCCTCCGCAGCATCGACGAGTGCGGATGACAGCTGCGATCGATTCGGCCCCGACTTCGGTGATGCTCATGCTTCGTGCGCGGGCTCCGTGTCGTCATCGAACTCCGTGGATGACCCATGGAAACTATTCGATGAATGCACGCTTCTCGATCGATGGGGTATCGCTGTCGACGGCCAACTTGATCAGGGAATGACGACCAACTCGCGAAACCCAGCCAATCCTGCAGCCGGTGTCGGCAACCTTCCGGCGACGAGCTTCAACTATCGTAACGACGAGTACATGCTCAACTCGATGTACCTTACGGTTGGGCGGGAGACCGATACGGGCGGATCGGGCTGGGATATTGGCTTCAACATGGACTTGATTTACGGCACCAACTACGTCTTCCTGCAGTCGCGGGGCTTGGAGACGCGCCGTGATCTGAGCAACCGTTGGAACAGTGGCGATGGGTCCGGACTTGGCGGAGTCGGTCTGATGGGGCTGGCGATGCCGCAGTTGTATCTGGAAGTGGCCTACAACAACTTGACCGTTCAACTGGGCCACTTCTATTTGCCGGTGGGCTACGAGCGACCGATTCCTACCGAGAATTTCTTCTACTCCAACAGCTATGGATTCAGTTTCAGCTTCGAAACCGTTCCGGTGGTTGGGATGTACGCGAACTGGCAGCCCAGTGACTCGCTACAGCTGGGCGGTGGTTTTCATCGCGGCATGGGCAACTGGGAAGACAACAACAACGACTTGAGCGGATTCGGAGTCGTGACCTTGCTTGGCGATGGTGGCAATCGATCGTTGTCGTTTCAGTTCAGCCTGGGCAATGAAGCAGATACCGGCAGCGAAACCTTGTACGTGCAAAGCGTCGTCTTCGAACAGCAAATTGGCAAGCGTTCCAGTTACGTGATCTACAGCGATTACGGATTTCAAAAGAATGTGCTGCCTGGCGGCGGAACGGCTTACTGGTACAACGTTCATCAGGAATTGTCGCAGGAGCTTAGCGATCGCTGGACCGCGGGTGTCCGTTTTGAGTGGTTCGATGACGTCGAAGGATTCATCGTGAACCCGACGCCCGGACCGGGCGTTTACTACGATCTCACGCTCGGTTTGAACTACACGCCCAACAGCAATTTGATCGTTCGCCCCGAGATTCGCTGGGATTGGTTTGATGCCGATGCGGGCGTTGGTCCCGGACCTTTCGGGGAGGGCAGCGACCGCAATCAATTCATGGCGGCCGTCGACGCGATCATCACGTTCTAAGAGATGGAAGGTTCACGAGAATGAACGAGCAAATTCAAGCGATCGTCACGGTACTCTCGTTGGTCAACCCTGCGATCTGTGCGGCGATGTTCGCAAAGGCGGAGGCGGGGCGCTCACTTGGCGAGAAGGCGACCGATGCCACGAAGGCAGGACTGGCCATTCTCGTGATTCTCACAGTCGCCGCTCTGATCGGAACTCAGTTGCTGCACGTGTTCGGGGTCTCCCTGGACGCTTTCATGGTGGCGGGCGGCGGTGTGCTGGCCTGGATGGGGTTCTCCATGCTGAGCCGCGAACCAGATGCCAAGGCATCAAATTCAACGCAGTCTTTGACGCCCTTGATCCTGTTTGCCGCAAGCCCAGGGACGATTACCGGAGTTATCACGCTCTCGGCCGCTCACACGCAGTTGAAATTGCCAGTCACCGCCCTGGTAGCGATCGCGGTCGCGACCGCATGTACGTGGCTGATGATGCTGTTGGTCGCCCGCTTCGCAAGTGAGCAAGACGGCGGCGGCGGATTTCTGCGGGATACGATGACGCGGTTCATGGGACTGATCGTCCTATCGATGGGCGTGCAGTTTGCGCTGACCGGATTCCACGCGTTCGCCGGCGGAGGGACAACGGCCGGATGACCTGCTCGAAGCCTAGCAAGGATTGCTGAGGATACTGAGAAATGCACCTTCCCACTTGCGCCCAGCATTATCGCTGAAGAAAACCGCTTACCAGCGAAAGCCCCAAGGTCAAAACCAAACTTCCGATGATCGAGATGTGCAGATGAAAGAAAAAATTGAGCGCAAGCAAAATGGCAATGAACACTGCGAGATGCAGGATGACATTCTTGTCCATCAAGTATTTTCCGTAAGACGAGGCTGAAAAACGAGTCTGGTTGGTCCGGGAGCGAGACGGGCTGAGATTATGAGTGAAGGATTGGTCGCAAAGAAGCACGGAAGTCGCAAAAAGTGAGGACCCACGGGGCCGAGCGTGCGTGAATCCTTGCAAGGCTTTCCTTGGTGCCTCTGCTCCGTTGCGTTGCGCCGATGTGACGTTCCTCGTCAGAAATCCAAGGGGTAGAGCCAGTTCAGCCAGGTGTACCCACGGATCCCGATCCGACGCAGGTAGGCGAACCCGCTGCTGCTGGTATAGATCGCGGCGGCGCCCTGGGCACCAATCGGAAATTTTGATTGGTCCTTGTCGTTCATGGTGATTTGGACGGCAAACAAACCCTGCGGCGTGCCCGGTTGCTCTGGGTTGAATAGCGGCAAATCACCGCTTGGCAACATTTGGCCGGCGCCACTCCCCTGCCAGATGTCCTTGACCTTGCCGTCGAAAATCTGTCCTGGGTACAGATCGAATGCGACCTCCACCGGTTGCTCGGCCTTGACCCACTTGAGCTGTTCCTGGGTGTAGGCCGCTAGCACATACCTGTCGGCGTCGATGATAAAGGTTGCGATCGCACCAAATCGTACGATCCCAGCCACCATCCCGGGTTCAACTTGCAGATTCAAGATGCGTCCGTCCGCGGGTGCCACCATCGTGGTGTTCTCCAAATAGTACGTCGCTGCCGCCAACTCCGCTTTGTACATGGCGACGGTGGTATTTTCGCCGCCAATCTGGGACTCGTACGCGAGTCGGGCCTGGTCCAATTCGGCGACCGCGATCGCAATCGCTGCGTCGGCTTCCGCACCGGCGGCGGCCCGCATCCGCGCTTCGTTGGCGACAGCCACGTTGATTGCGGCCTCAGCCTCCGGGCCGTATGCCGACCTGGCCTGTTCCACGTTCGCCTGGGCGACTTGGACTTCTGCGTCGACCTTTTTCAGATCGTTGACCGCCTGGTCATATCGCAGCGTGCTGATCGCGCCGGCATTTTGTTGCTTCACCTGTTCGGAAATCTTCAGGGCATCCTGGGCGAACACCTGCCTGGCCTGGGTCTCGGCGAGGGTCGCGTTCGCGGCATCCAAAGCGGACTTTAGCGTGACCTGCTTGGCCTTGGCCTCCGCAACCGATGCCGTCGCCGCGGCGAGAGCAGCTTGCAGGGTTTCCCGTTTCGCCTTCGCCTCGTCGACCGCTGCGGCGGCAGCGTCCATGGAGGCCTTCAACTCCAGAACGCTCTGCTCGGCGGCGGCGAGCTGCGCTTGACCGAACTGAGCTTCGACTCATACAGGCTGCGATCGAATTGAAACAGCGGTTGGCCTTTCTTGACCGGTACGTTCGGTTCCACCAAGACGGCCGTCACAAGCGTCGGTTCTGGCAATCGGGGCGTGAGCTGAATCGTATGCTGGACAAGTTTGGCGTGTGTCGTGTACGGGGCCACGAACCGTACTCCGACCAGGAAGATCAGCAGCAGGTGCAGCCCAAATGCAACGGAGACGATTCCCCATGCTATGGAAAACTTCAACAACTTAAACTTGAAGAACACAAGCCAGATGAAAGCGATGTAGACGAACGTGATTAGTAGTCCCAGCAGCACTGCGTCAACTCCTATTGTTTCTCATCATGCTCGGGCGAGAGTGATTCGGCGGGCGAGGGTTTCTTTTTCTTACCTCTCGCCAATTCGGCCTTCTCGTACTCCTCTTCCTCAGCCTTTTGCTCCTCTCGCGGGAAACGGCGGATATCGACCACGTCGGTTGGCTTGAATGCCCAAATGAATGCTTGAACCCACGGTATGATGGCCATAAATCCGAGCCAACCCATCATGTTGACCGCCTCTGCTTCGGGGTGCTTGCGGGCATGCGCGATCCGTCCCGGCAAGCCGAGTACGAACACGACCGCAGCAAGACCGCCGATCCCAATCACAAAGAAACTGAGGAACGTCAGATAGTCCCAAATACCTAGTTTCATCGCATCACCTCTGCATCCCCGAGTTTCATCAAACTCTTCACAAGTGGCCACTATAGTCATTGCATCGTGACCCATCAAAATCCTCAGTACTTTCCCATTGCGACTACGTCTTTATGAGCCTTCCCAACCAAGGCGGATTCTGGATCCAGACCTTGCTCGACCATGCTCGGGTGATCATGCTGTGAAGAGCCGGTTCCGGACGCACTCCACCACGCGCTGGCCGCGAAGCGAAATCATCATGCTGCATCCAGCAGAATCAAGAAACGCATGACGATCGACAAATTTGACATCATGGCATTTGCCGTTCTGGGAACCTTCGTGGTGGTCGGATTGGTGGCGATTGTCACCTTGGGGTCTCTGCCAGGAATGATAGCCGCCCGGCGGCAGCATCCGCAGGCGAAGGCCATCAATGCGGCGGCGTGGATTAGCCTCGTCACGCTCGGACTGCTGTGGCCGATCGCATTCGTGTGGGCGTTTCTGCAACCGCAGACGACTCGATCAGGCGCCGAGGTGCAAGGAAAAGGCGAAGGAGAGCGCGCACCATGATCGCATTCATGACGCTGATCTACACGGCTGTCGTGGCGACGGTGTTTTTCGTTTTCAAAGTCAAGCCGCGTCCCTATCCGGTCGCCATCACCGTCTTGGTAGGCGTGCTGATGATCGGCGGCGTTGTCATCCTGTGGCTGCCATCGGCGCCGATTTCGAGCAACGCCGTTGTAACGCGTTATGTGGTGCAGTTGGTGCCATGGGTCAAAGGGCAGGTGTCAAGCATCCCTGCGAAACCGAATGTACCGCTCAAGCAGGGCGACGTGTTGTACGAGATCGACCCCGCACCCTATCAATACGCCTTGGAATTGGCTCAAGCACAGCTACATGCAGGCCAGAGCAATGTGCAGCAATTCGAAGCAACGGTCAAAGTCGCCGAGGCCGGAATCAAGCAGGCCGAGGCGGACGTCGCCCAGGCCAAGGCTAGCCTCGACGTCGCTGTTGCGATCGACAAATTGAATCCGGCGGCGATTGCGAAACTGAAACTTGAAGAAGCCAACAACAGCTACGCTGCGGCCCAGGCCGGACTGGCGCAAGCAACAGCTGGGCTGGGCCAGGCCCGCGCGGCGGTCCTCGCTGCCAGCGACAGTGTGCGAGGCTTGCAATCACAAGTGCAAATCGCCGAATTCAATCTGCAGCAGTGTGCGGTTCGAGCGCCTGCCGATGGATTCGTAACCGACTGGCAAATCCGCGAAGGGACGTACGTTACTTCGATGCCATTGGCCGCGGCAGGAACCTTCGTGGATACTTCATACACGAGTATCGTTGCTTCGTTTCCATCGAAGTTCCTGACGCACGTTACGGCGGGCCAGGAAGCGGAATTGGTTTTCGAAAGCCGGCCGGGTTACCTTTATCGCGGCAAGGTCAGGACAGTGATTCAGGCGACCGGGGAAGGTCAGTTCGAGACGGGCGGAACGTTGCCCTCGGCCGCTTCGATCGGCTCACCCGGTTTGCTCGCCGTTTTGATTGATATGGACGATCCTGCGGATGCCAACGAATTGGCGATGGGTACGCCCGGCGTCGTGGCCATCTACACCGACCACGGAAAGCCCTTCGCGATGATCACCAAAGTGACCATTCGAATGAAGAAGTGGTTGTACTTTTTGCCCTAGTACTCCGTTACAGCCCAATTCTTGGCTGAAACGCAACACTAAGTTTACGGCAACAACGACGACCAGGGGAAAAACCAAGCCGACCAGTCGCGCCGGTGTTGGTCGCAGCTCCCCTGGTCACATCCGCCATCCGACCGTCGGGGCAGGCAGACGGCGGGCTTGCGACAATCTTCACTAGGACAGCAGCCTGTCAGCGGACAGCGTAGTCGTGGCAAAGGTTTGCCGCAGTAGGTGGGAGCACACAGCAGGAGTGGCGGTTGGTAAGTTACCGGCTCTGATAATGGCGCCGCTGTGTCGGCCGCTTCGACCCCCATGGCGGACTCGCCCGACAGTGCGAGTGATGCAAGAGTCAGAGCGACTAATCCGTTTTTCGTAGCATCAAAAATAGGCTTCATGGCTGTCTCGATTCGGATTGCGGCAGTGCATCCGGCAGGGGTGCGGGAAGAAGTTGTTCTTCGATCAGTTCAGGCGCCGCCATCAGGGGTTCCGCCGCAATGGGCGCAAAGGTCGGAGCACTTGGCTGCAAACGAATCTGCCAACCACCGCCGAGTGCCCGATAGATCCGGATCAGATTGAGCGCGATGTCGCCTTGGCTGGATGCGAGGCTGTCTTGCTGGGCGGTCAATGCTGTCTGCACGACGAACACGCGATTGAAGTCGGTCGCTCCCGCGTTCGCTTGGACCAACAACAGCGAGTTGAGCTCCAGCGCATCGTCAACCGCCTGTTGCAGCTTGTCGGTCTGCTGCTGCGATGCGCGGAAACCAACGATCGCGTCCTCTGTTTCTCGCTGTGCTTTGAGCACGGTGTTCTGGTAGGAGTAAACGGCTTGCTGGAACTTGGCATCCTGTAGCCGCACGGAGTTTTGGATTCGTCCGTAGTTGAAGATGTTCCAGGAGAATCCAGGGCCAATGGAGCCCGCGAGGCTGCCGGGTGAAAAAACGTCGCCAAGCGTCTCGGCTTGCCAGTCGAGCACACCGTTGATCCCGAACGCCGGATACAGATCGGCTTCCGCAACGCCGATCTGAGCAGATTGGGCTGCCACCAACCTTTCGGCCTCGCGGACGTCTGGGCGTCGGCGAAGCAATTGGGCGGGGACACCGACGGCGACTTCCGCCGGCGCTGTGGGAATGGGACTCGTGCCCAACTCGGCGATCAGGTCACGCGGAGGCTCACCCAGCAAGATGCACAGCGCGTTGTTTGCTTGTCGCAGGGCCGCTTCGAGCACCGGGATCAACGATTCGGTCTGCTCTACGTTGTTTCGAAGTTGTAGAACGTCGGCCTGGTTTGCCGCCCCGGCTTGGTATTGGGCATCGGCGATCGCCAACGAATCCTGCTGCAGTCGTACGTTCTCGCGGAGCAAACGGAGTTGTTGTTGCAGCGTGCGAATTTGAACATACGTCGCGGCCACGTCGGACACCAGCAGCACAAGTACGTTGTCGTAACCTTCGATCGTGGCATCCAACGTCGCGTCGGCCGATTCCAACGAGCGACGGAATCGACCCCAGAAATCGAGTTCCCAAGACAGGTTGAACCCCGAGTCCCACTGGCTGAAATTCTTGACGGGTGCCGAGTTGGCGATGTTGCGACTGACCTGCACGCGGTTGTAAGACCCGAAAGCCTGCTGGACTTGCGGGAACAGGTTTCCGGCGGCGATTCCACGCACGGCCTGGGCCTGCAAGATACGAGTCCCCGCGGTACGGAGCGTCAGGTTTTGCTCGGAAGCGGTCCAGACCAATTGATTCAGCTGCGGATCATTGAAGACATGCCACCACATGGCATCATCGGTCTCGACGTCCAACACCCGTGGGTCCGAGCCGTAGTCGATCCAGTTGGGTTCGACCAACGCGACAGGCCGATTGTAGTTTGGACCAACTTGATAGCCGTTGTCCGCCCATTGTCTCAACGAAGTTGTACACCCAGACAAAGCGAATACGGCGATGAGGCAGACGAGGCCAAGAACGCGCCGACTCAACACTGCTCCGCAGTTACGGTCGCGGCGCACTGCTTTCCGGATAAATTGCATGACTTCCATTTGGCCATCCCTGCCACAGACTACGTCGTGCCCTTACCATCGGGATTTTAGCTAAATACGCTAGAGTCGATCGCGTCTCCATGGCATCTTCCGAGCGAGCCGATCAATCACCATAATCGCTAAATCTTCCGAATGGGCTGCCCCGTTTTGGACTTCTGTTTAGCGAATCACCGTCCGTTCCCTATGCATCGTGCTCGACAACCATCTCGGGAAGCATCAGCAGCGAGCCAACGAGGAATGCGATCGCTCCCAGCAACGTAAAGAAAACGGACAGCGTGAGGACCTCGCTGTTACCCGGCCCGGGCAAGACGATCGCCAGCACTGCCGAGATCATGAATCCGGCGCAGCCGAGCAAGTTTGTGAATACGACCCACCAGGAAATGCCGCGTGGGTTCCAGGCCCAATAAGCGTGACAGGTTTCGATGAAGGCCAGGTATCCCGATGCCAGGAATAGAATCGATCCGACAATGTCCGGTGCCCAGATCAAGAGATCCTGCCCGAACCAGTCGAGTGACGGAATCATCGCGTCGAACGTATTGAAGTTGAACAGGATCGTGCCGATGAACTGCAACGCGCTACTCAACCAACCGACGTCATGGGGGCGCCAACCGAAGAGGCAGGTACCAGGGGTCAGGACTGACCCTTTTCCACGGTCAGCGTTGGCGGCTTGATACAGTTGCAGATAGGCCGCGATCGTGAACGGGATCGAGCCTGCGAAAAAGACGGCATTGGTACCGGTCGAATCGAGTGACAGCAGTCGCGCCAGCCCCGGTGCCAGGCACAGTACACTTGCCGCCGCAAAGAGCAGCGAGCCGAGGGCGAAGATGATTCCGATCCACCAGTTCAGTTGACCCGGCATCCAGAGGCATTGCAGCCGCTTTTCCACGCGTCCTTCTGCGTCAGACGCCGTGCGGACTCGCAAGCCCTTGCGATGATGTCGTGAACTCCAGATTCGAGTCGGCTGGTCGGCCAACCTGTAGACTCGCCGCGTCACAAATGGCCACGGACCGCAGCGGCGAAAACGGGACGGGGGTTGAAACGCTCACTTTGACGTTGCCTCCGCGGTTTCACTAGGCCTGTGACGCTTTCGCGGGCGACCTGCCGGCCGAAGCGTGTGCCACAATCCATGCTTCTCTGCAATCTCCTCAGTCCACTCTTCACTCCCATAAGGACGTGAACGATCGACACAGGTGCGAACCGCTTTCAATTCGGCTGCAGACAACGCCGCATCGACGCGATCATTCCAACGAGGCAGACGGCGAATCGGCCACGGTGAAAGGACCACTGGTTCGGGTTCGGTGGGTTGATTCCAACGGAACAGCGAACCGTGCGGCCAGTCTTTGGCCGACTTCACCAGTCCGGCACGTAGCGGGTTACGCTCGACGTACCGACAAACGACGTAGAAATGCTCATCGTCGGAGAGTGGAAAACTCTTGAATCTCCCCTGGTACAGATGTCCGCCGCCGCGTGTGTGGTAGTGACCGCGATAACGTAGTGTGTGCGTGGCGGTCACCCAACGTAGCATCCGCCCCATCTGACCATCCTTCATCGGCCTGAGCACCAAATGCCAGTGATTGGGCATCAGTGTGAAACAAAACAGTTCAACAACGTACTTCTGGAGCCCCTCGGAGAGAACCGTCAAGAACGCTTCATAGTCGTCTGGCTTGTGAAAGATCTGCTGTCTTTGATTGCCACGATTGAGTGCGTGGTAAATCTGGCCTGCACGGTCATCACGGCTCTGTCGCGGCATCGGGGGCAATCCTTTAGATGCGTCGAAAACACCTAGTCTTGCCATCTTCAGGTCTGCAATCAACCCCCGTCCCGTTTTCTTCCCGATTGACGTCGTGACATCCCCGATCTCAGGCTACGACCTCTGCTTGTCGCGGAGTACCTCAGTCCACGCCCATGAATCGGCAGAATAACTCATCCGTCATTGCCAGGAACTGTACCGGCTCACCGAATTGCGTATGGTCAACGGGAGCCGTATTCCGGTGTTCTTTGAACCGACCGATGCCGTCGAGGTGTTTTTCCCAGAGCTTCGTAACGGGAAGTTCTTCGTAACATCGGACGTAGATTCCAGCTTCGGGCTTTGAGGTTACCGCATCGATGGACGTAGTCACGAGTGACGTCCCATCCTCGAAATGCGTGTGGAACTCAATCGTTCCCTGCGAGAAATCAACCATCATCGCGCCATCACTGACTTCGGCCCAGCCAAACTGATTGTCCGCATTTCGATGACTCAACAGCGAGATGGCCTGTGGATGTCCCGAGTAGCATCGCGTGATCTCTTGTCGCTGATCCGCGTCTCCTACGGCGTCGCCTATGCACTGAAACCCAAGTGTACCCATCGTTGCGTCGTGTTCTTCAAGACGATCCTGTGGTATGTGCTTGAGATCGGACATTGATGCTCGCAGGAACTTCCCGGTCCGACCCTCATAGAGCACCTCATCGCTATGTGGGACAATCTTCGATTGCTTGAATCGCTCGACTGCTTCGCTCATCTCTTGCAGCATGTTCGTGAACGTTGAGACTTCCTCGGAAGACTCATCCAGATCATTCGGTTCTTCATCATCGTCGTCTGGATTGACGATCTGCTCGTACATCTCCCAATCCGCCTCGACCAGCTTACGGGCTCCGGCAATATCCCACGGGCCGCGATCTTCGAATCGCTCAAACAGAAGTGTTTGGACAACGCCACCGCGACTGCCGTACTGAGGCATCATCTTGCCGTTACGGATCTTCGCTACCTCGCCCTGCGATCTCTGGTAATTGCGTCTCACCGCATCTTCTTCTTCCTCCGAAGTGAAGCACGATCGACTGCGAACCAAAGATCTGACTGACCAAACTCAAAGCGTCGCCCAAGACACTCGCTGTCACCGACGGATACGCTCGTTCGAGCTCAAGACACTGATTACGGTACGTACCGGCGTAGCGGTGGCACTGCTCAGCGAGACCTTCGACGACGAAAGTGAACTCGATTCGGGTGCCGTCCGGAGGCGCACCGAGTGCCGCCGCGATGTCATTGGACTCAAGTTCTTCCCGATCTTCGACGCCATACCAGCAGTATGGAGGTGTCTCAAAGCAGAATTGCCATTGGGCACCGCTCTGTCGGGCTTCCAACTCATGCAGATTCTCCCAAGACCGGCTTGGCTGAATTATCTCGCTCGGGAACTCGACGATAACGGAGGTCGTCGGATTCTCGGCACACAAGTGGGCCAACAGGTGAAGTAATGCGAAGTGAGGAAGTTTGACGGGCCCACCGGAAATCTCAGTCAGCCCGCATTCGGCGCGTAGCAGTTCTACCTTCTCGAACAGCTTACCAGGTGGATACTTCGACCAGTCAAGATATTCACCTTCGTGCTCTTCTTCCGGGCCGTCATCGTCCGTCGGTTCTTCATCGGCCTCAGACTCTTCTTGAAATACTCCATCGATACCGAGAGTTCGAAGGAAACGCGGCATGTTCCCAATCTCGGAGTCATCTTCGAGATCCGTCAGCGGTCCGACTGTGAGCAAATTGAGCATCGCCGCACGATCAAATTCGAACCCAAAATCTTCGAGAGCCTCAACGATCTGCGGGCCATGAGCCATGAAGGCCGTGTACCCGGCGTGATCCGGGTGTTGTTTCATCTCCTCAATGACGATCCCTGGCAGCGTTACTCCATAATCCGTGTAGTCATCGAGACCCTCGACTGTTGCCGCTTCTTCCTCCGCGTACTCCTTCTTCAGGCGAGCTTCTTCTTCGGAATCCCAAAGAAACTGCAACTCGGGGATGAACTTGTTGATGCCCGCTACTTCTTCAAGTTCATCGTCGGGAAAATCCTCATCGTGCTCGCATTCGTACTGATTGGGCTCTGCCGGCTTCGCTCCCACTTGAGTGAAGTGATGCACTCCACGGAATCTGTCTTTGCCTGCCCCCGTCAATGTCAACATCCACAGCACAGCGTCCGATGACGTCACGCGCATAGCCGGAACAGACAATGAGCTGAGTGCGTCATCGATATCCGAGCCACCGACTTGCCACACGCTTGCGTTGGCCCACATCCACTTGCCACTGGATCCAATACGGAACCGCCGAGAACCGTTGCCCTCATCACCGATCAAATCAAGAGCGGTCCGGAATTCAGCTTCACTTGCACCATACGCTCCAACGACATGAATCCGCACCGACATGGGCTTCTCCTCCTCCACAGAGTCTGAGACAGTTGACACTCATGTTACCGACACCTTCAGTCAGCGAAAAGTTCATCGCGATTTACGTGACTAAATCGAGAGTAGAGGCCGATTCTTATCGAGGTCAACTCACACGTCGTCTGCAAATCGTTGGAAGCCTGTGGAGCTGCAGAAGCTAGATTGTCGACTCGTCCCCGATGCTGATTCGTGTGTTCAAATCAAGTCTCTCGTTAGAGTTTTCGACGATCCAATACTGTTGGCGTCCCAACTCCGGTAGCTCGACCATGCGCGGGCTGCTGGCATCGAATGAGAAGTGCTGCTGCGTCAATCGGTGCGTTTCTTCGCTGACAGTGACGACATCTGGGACTGCCGGTATCCGCGAAGCCAACTTGGTAGCCATTCCGGTTGCCACGAAATCCAACTTGCGATACGTGCCAACTTTTCCGATGACGATGCGTCCTGAACTAACGCGAATACTGACATGGACCTCCGGCAGCTCCAGGACGCGTCTGGGACGATTGATCTCGGCAAGCGTTAAGAGCAGATGCAGTCCACACATTACCGCTCGGCGCGCATGACGTGCCCCCCCACAAATCGCTTCAAAACCGTCGAATCGATACTGATATGGAGTCACGCCATATCGCCGAAACACCGGTGTGATCTCAAAAAACAACTGATTCAAAGCTGAAATTCCGGACCGGGAGCCATCAGAGCGAATCAGGCTTGTGGGATTGAGAATTTCCAGCGACATAACACTGGATTCTGCTGGGGCAGTTGCGTTGATCAGACCCGCTAGATCGCATCCCGCAGATTGTCGCTGTGCGTGACGGAGATGCTCGGCGGGAGCCACGCGTTGAAGTTCCCGTTCCACTTGCTCAATCAGCCATTCTCGACGCGACTGTTCAGCACGCTCAAGGGCTTTCAGCAGTGCATCGGCGACGAGCCTTCTCGATGCATGGCGGGCTTCGCGGACGGCCGCCATGTCCAGCCAGCACTCTGCAGCCAGCGAGATTTCCTCGGCCCCTTCAAAGTGAGCAATCGACTCTCGCAGCATCCGTTCTGCGCGGCGATGCTCGCCATGATCGGCGGCCGCCAACGCCCGTCCCCATTGAACGTGTGCGGCGCTTCTTGGAATTGGCGTTGGCTGAAAATGCGTCTCGACTGTTCAAGCTGTTCGTCCGCCTCGATCACGTCGCCCGTCTTCAGTCGAGCCAATGCGATATCCTTGCGGGTAAAGCCCTCTTCCATTGAATAACCGTTCTCAATCGCCAAGTGCAGGCTCTCGTCAAAATAACCCAACGCTTCATCGGGAAGTTGACGCTGCAAATAAACACGACCGAGATGATTAAACATAAGACACATCGCGCGGAGGTCTTCTCGCCGTTCGGCTAAATCGAGGTCGATGCGAAAGTGCTGCTCGGCCAGATCCAGATCACGCCAGTCCAAAAACAACCTTCCCAGCTGTCCGTGTGTGACCGCAAGACCCTGCTCGTCATTCCATGCGCGCTTTGCTTGAATCGCATGTTCATAGAACTCGCGCGCGGCGGTAAAATGGTTCATCGCGGCATAGGCTTTGCCAAGGGAGTCGAGGATGCGTCCCTCGAGAAAGTGCCCCCTTCCACAGCGTTCCAAAGCTCTGTGCAAGCGAGTCACCGACGATCGCAATTCCCCACGGTGACTGAACAGGACGCCATAGCAATGATCGATCGTGGCTGCCAGGGTATCGCCATTGGACTGGAATTCTTCAGCGCGTCGCAACAAAAGTTCGACTTTGTGAAACTGTCTCTTGTGTAATGCCTCAAACGCCAGCCCTATGAATCGCCAAGGATTGAGCTCCAGTGACTCCCACCGCTTCGCCTGGTCACGCGGGACAATCTTACTGTCTCTAAACCAATCCAACAGCATGTCGATGATCTGCCCACGCTGCGAGGACCCGGCATCCGTTGCCAGGTCGCGAATTTGGCCGATGCCTCTGGCCCATCCGAAACGGTCCAAAATGCCGATGACCTCCACCACTATCTCAGCCTCCTTGGCCGTTACCTGCGTCCAATGCTTTGGCGAAGGCTGGCGCAAGAACGCCGTGATCGCCTGACTCAGATCGTCCATCCTCTGATAGCGGTCTTCAACTCGCTTGGACATCGCCTTCATGCAAATGGCATCCAATCGCGTGTCAATTCCTGGGCTGTGACGTGAGGGTGGGGCTGGTACTTGATGCAGGATTTGATTCATGACCGCAGACAAGTCACCCGTGTAAGGCAGGCGATTTGTCAGCAACTGGTACATGATCACGCCCAAAGCGTAGACGTCAGTTGCCGGTCCGATCATGTCCACCTCCGCACGCACTTGCTCCGGAGCCATGAATGCGGGCGTGCCAACAATGGCACCAGTCGAGGTGAGCTGGGTGTCGATTCGATCAATTCTTCTGGCCAAACCAAAGTCCATGATCACAGGTCGTCCATCGTGTTGAATCATGATGTTCGACGGCTTCAAGTCGCGATGGATCACGCCTTGGCGATGGGCTGCTGATAGTGCTTCGCCAATCTTGCAGATCAGGTCCGAAACGTGTTCCGATGTTAGTTCTTTAGATTGATGAAAATTCGAAAGCGTCTGCCCTTCAATGTAAGCCATCGCAATGTGGTGGATCCCATCGATTTCTCCAACGTCATAGACCGGGCAGATTCCAACATGGCGGAGTCCCGAGACCGACTGCGCCTCTCGATAGAACCGTTGAAGAAGATGTTCGTCCGCAGGCAGACTTGGAACTTTCAAGGCCACCATTCTATCGAGCTTGGTGTCTTTGGCCAGAAAGACGGTGCCCATCCCGCCTTGTCCCAATTCTCGCAAGATTTCATAGCGCCCGAAGATCCTTGGGAATTCTTCCCAATCGACCGCTTTGCGGTTGCCCTGCACTGCCGGTGTCGGCTGCGGAGCATCCGCTTGCTCAAGTCCGTCGCTAACTTGCTGGGGAATCGACTTGGTTGTGGGTAGCAGCTGCTGATGGACTTTGTCTGTCGGTGGATTGATCGATTGCAAGGCGGGAAGAAGTTCGTGAAAACGGCTTCCGAACCGACTTTCATATTCGCTGTCCCCGGGGGGCTCGCCGAGCTCGCATCGCAACCTGTATTCGTGAATGATCAGATCATCGGGTAGCTGGGATACGGGACCCAGCGAAGGAAACCTCTCCGTGTAATCATCCAAGCACGGACGCCCAGGTAACGCAGCCAATGTACGCGTCGAGGCCCAGACCTGCTGTTCCGGCTGCCCCCGCCAACGATACTCCATGTCGACCCGTACCAGTTCGATCAGCAATTCTTGCTGTCGGTTCTCGTCGCAATTGCTGGAAACGTACTTCTCGATTCTCGGCGCAATACCCAGGTCCCATGCTTCACGAAATCGATCGATCTGCGGCTGGAGCGTCGAATGTTCGGGACGCGAAAACGGGACGGGGGTTGAAACGCTCACTTTGACGTTGCCTCCGCGGTTTCACTAGGCCTGTGACGCTTTCGCGGGCGACCTGCCGGCCGAAGCGTGTGCCACAATCCATGCTTCTCTGCAATCTCCTCAGTCCACTCTTCACTCCCATAAGGACGTGAACGATCGACACAGGTGCGAACCGCTTTCAATTCGGCTGCAGACAACGCCGCATCGACGCGATCATTCCAACGAGGCAGACGGCGAATCGGCCACGGTGAAAGGACCACTGGTTCGGGTTCGGTGGGTTGATTCCAACGGAACAGCGAACCGTGCGGCCAGTCTTTGGCCGACTTCACCAGTCCGGCACGTAGCGGGTTACGCTCGACGTACCGACAAACGACGTAGAAATGCTCATCGTCGGAGAGTGGAAAACTCTTGAATCTCCCCTGGTACAGATGTCCGCCGCCGCGTGTGTGGTAGTGACCGCGATAACGTAGTGTGTGCGTGGCGGTCACCCAACGTAGCATCCGCCCCATCTGACCATCCTTCATCGGCCTGAGCACCAAATGCCAGTGATTGGGCATCAGTGTGAAACAAAACAGTTCAACAACGTACTTCTGGAGCCCCTCGGAGAGAACCGTCAAGAACGCTTCATAGTCGTCTGGCTTGTGAAAGATCTGCTGTCTTTGATTGCCACGATTGAGTGCGTGGTAAATCTGGCCTGCACGGTCATCACGGCTCTGTCGCGGCATCGGGGGCAATCCTTTAGATGCGTCGAAAACACCTAGTCTTGCCATCTTCAGGTCTGCAATCAACCCCCGTCCCGTTTTCTTCTCCCATCGGAAACACCCGCAGTTCATGCAGGCGGATGCCAGCCCGCGTCCGCCCAGAGTTCGCCGCTGACCGCTGAATTCGAAATCATGAAACAGATTGCATCCGCAATCTCTTCCGTGCGAATCAGGCGGCGCAGTTGCGTATACGGAAGGACGTATTTATCGAGGAAATCCTGACCCAAGGCCCGCGCCATTGGTGTGTCCGTGAATCCGGGGTGAATGATTCCGCAGCGTACGCCGTGGAAGATGGCCTCTTTGGTGAGTGTGGCCCCAGCACCTTCCAAGCCCGCCTTGGTAACCGCGTATGAAATCTGGCCCTTGTTTCCCTGCGAAGAGACTGAACCGATAAAGATGACGGTCCCTTGGATCTCCTCTTCCGGTTCCCATCGTTTCAAGCCACGCTCGTGGCGGTCCTCGGCAATTCGAGCGACCATTTCCACGGCCCAATAGATGGGCGCAAGCAGGTTGACTTCGGTCACCTTGCGGAAGTTCTCGATCGGGTAGATCGCTGCCTTGCCAGTATCTTTGTCGATCTTGACGGCCAGAGAATCACGAGTGATGCCGGCTGCTGGAACGCAGATCCCCACCACGCCGTATTCTGCAATCGCATCGTCGTAGACTTTCCTCCGGAAGCCCTCGTCCGTGGTATCACCGACCTTGGCTATGGCAACCTCTTTTCCCACCGACTCGTTAATCGACTTGGCGACTTCGAATACATGGTCTTGCAGGTCCACCATCATGACCGCCTTCGCCCCACGTTTGGCAAGTTCCTGTGAGACACCTTCACCGATTCCACTTCCCGCCCCCGTTACAACGGCGACCTTACCTTCGATATTCATTCATTTCTCCTTCCTTTCACGACGACAAGGCTCGTTGACATGAACTTCGCTCGGCGTGCACGGACATACGATGACTTAAATAGAACGATATCTCTCAAGTTTTCAAGCCTGCCACCACGGCAACGGCAGTGCTACCGAATCGAGGCACGACGAAGCAATTAGCCGATCCAGCGACCGCTGATTGCGTGGAAGACACCCTCGGCAATCAGTTGAAGCGACAGTTCACGATGAGTCCACTTCGCGATCGGGCGGTCGCTGTCTTTGGGGGTCTTCGCATGCCTTCTTGAACACCGCCGCTTGCTGCTCGTCGGCCTCGACCTCGGTGAATGGATTCACCATAATGCACGCGATATATCGTGACTCGGATTCCGTCTACAGGACGACGTCTCGATCATCGGGTTCGACAACAGCATGATTGCGGACGTGGTTCGCCCGTCCCTGACCACTATCGCGCAGAGTACCGAGAAACTGGGTTCGCTCGCCGTGAACCTCGTGAAGAGCCCGTCGAGCACGCACGAGGATGTGGTCGTACCGGTTACGCTGATTGAACGAGAGACTGTTCGGGACATGAATCGAAGATGACGCACTGCGGCAGAATGTCCGGGGACGCGATCCCCGTATTGCATCCGAAGTTCAGGTCGCGACTGCCACGGGTGATACAACGGTTCCGCGGGCCTGGGAGGTCATTGCCAACATCGGCCCCGGACGAACGGGCTGGCCCCGGAATCACAATGCCGGTATCGTTCGCAATTCCTGCGGCCGGGTGGAAAGCATCTTCGACCTGGAGATAGCCGTGTCGCTTTCGCGGCTCGGAGGGGGGACGCTGTGGAGCTACCGAGTGGGCCAGGTACACCTCAAGTAGACTGGCCGTAGCCAGCGCAGTTCGCCCCGTGAAGTTAGGTACGTGCACCCCGGACTCGAGCACCGAAGTTCTTCTGGCTGCAACGATGCCGAGCCGTGCCAGCAGCGCCTCACGCCAGCAGACGATATCCCCCCTCTTGCTCGAGTCTACGAAGTCGATCCGTTCGTCTGCGCAGAGTGCCGATCGCAGGATGAAGTGCAGTTTCGCTATCGCGAAACTGCCGGCAGTTCGGCATCGCCGAACTCCTTTGCGGAAAATTCTACCGAACCCACGAACTTCCCGGATGGACCTGTTCTTTCGTTTCAGTGCCCAGAGCAGGAGTCGAACCTGCAAGCACTCGGGTTTAAAGCGAGCCGGCCGGTTGGCGTATCTAGGCGTCGTTGATTGGTGCCGTGGAAAGGGCGTGATTGCTCACGCCCTTCCGTTGGCTGCCAACGCGTTATGCTCGGAGTCGCGGCGTGCTGTCGCCGGTTGACTTGCGATGGTTTCGGATCGCCTCGCGGTAATTCGGAACACTGTCGCCTTCGACGATCACGTCGCGGACCGTTTCAACAATCCAGCCGTCGCCCCAGCGGTCGTCACTATCCTTCAGCTTCAGGACTCGGCCGACTTTGGCGAATTGTGTCGGGATGTACGAGGTTGTGACGACGCTGGCACCAGCGACGATGCGAGTTGAGAGTGATCGAGTCGAGTTGCTTTAGGGCAACTTATTCGCCGCTAGCCTGCGTCGATTAGGAGCACAAACTCAGTACACCTCTGTAATTGAAACCGCCGCGTGTGCCTGACCGAAGCAGGTTAGCGGTCGCTCCAACTTGGGGGCGAGCGGCTGTCGACCCTGGGGTAAGGAGTGCCGGTTGGCTGTTCAACAACTCCAGATTTGAACGTTTGGCGGCGTTTTATTTTCCGAAATGGCAATTCAGGACTGCGGTCATGCGAAAATGACGGAACGCAGCTTCCGGCGACGAGATGCAGCGGCAAACGAACGTTTGGCGGATCGGTCCAACCCCGGCTGGCGTGTACTTTGCGGTAATTGAACTCGAGCCTTGTCGCGTTTGGGTTCAGAACGCCGTGGGCTTACTAAGCCATACCGCAAGAGCTGGGGACTTCTGCTGATGGCGTCCTGAGTCTTGTCGGGTCTACACTTTACAAGCGGCGTCGCCATAGTATCGAAAAACGGCAGCATATCTGACTGGCTCTCGTGGTTGCATTCGATCATCCGTTCCGGATATGCGGCATCTTCTGATCGTGCCAAGCGAAGACTGCTGCGAATTTGGTCCGCTGAGCCTTTGCTGAGACGTACGTTTTCGAGGAGAGATTCATCGAGACAGCACCCTTCCAAGTCAAAGACACTTCGTTTCGGCAACTTGGACGACACATTCGACGCAGATCAACTGGACAGAGAACCAACGTCATGCATCCCTTTCCCCGAATGACCGCCGACGAGGCGGCCGAGTTGATTCACGACGGCAACTTGGTCGCGTTCAGCGGCTTTACACCCGCTGGAGCCGCAAAAGCAGTTCCCCGTGCGTTGGCAAATCGTGCGGAGCAGTTGCACACTGTTGGCCAACCATTTCAGATTCGCGTGCTGACGGGCGCGTCCACTGGCAGTAGCCTTGATGACGCGCTGGCAGAAGCTGATGCCATCAGTTGGTGCGCCCCCTATCAGTCGTCGCTTCCACTGCGCGAGCGAGTCAACGATGGCCGAGTTAGCTTTGTCGACATGCACCTGTCTCACGTGCCGCAGTCCGCGTTATTCGGCTTCTTCGGAAAGATTGACGTTGCGGTCATCGAAGCCGCAGAAGTTACTAGCGACGGTCGGGTTTATCTGACCACGTCCATTGGCGCGTCGCCTACCTTCTTGCATGCTGCCGAAAAGGTGATCCTTGAGGTCAACCGGCAGCAGTCGAGACGGATCAGCGAGATGGCGGATATCGTGACTCCCAAGCCTCCGCCGTATCGTCCGGCAATCGACATTGATCACCCGTTAGAGCGCATTGGCAAGTCTTACGTCCGCGTTGATCCCGAGAAGATCGTCGCTGTCGTCGAAACAGAACAACGCGATGAGCTGGGTGGTTTTACTCCTCCTGATGCCACAAGCCAAGCCATCGCCGCTCACGTTGTCCATTTCTTGCACGAGGAACTCGCTGCTGGCCGCATCCCGCACGAATTCTTGCCGCTGCAAAGCGGGGTTGGCAATGTCTCCAATGCCGTGATGCAAGGGATCGGCGAGAGTTCTGATATCCCGGACTTCCTGATGTACTCCGAGGTACTCCAGTCCTCTGCATTTGAACTAATACGATCTGGGCGTCTGCGCGGCGCGAGCACATGCGCGCTGACTCTCACACCCGAGCACATGGTCGAACTTGTCGAGGATATCGATTTCTATGCACCGCGACTGGTCTTACGTCCACAGGAAATCTCCAACAATCCAGCTGTCATTCGGCAACTTGGCATCATTGCTCTGAATACAGCGCTCGAGGTCGACCTCTACGGACACGTGAACTCAACTCACGTGTGCGGTCGAACGATGATCAACGGCATCGGCGGCAGCGGCGACTTCGCCCGCAATGCGTATCTCTCCATCTTCGTTTGCCCATCTGTCGCCAAGCGAGGCAATATCTCAACGATCGTTCCTATGTGTACGCACACCGATCACAACGAACACACTGTGCAGGCCATCGTTACGGAACATGGCCTTGCCGATCTGCGTGGGCTTGCCCCGAGAGAGCGGGCACGGCGGATCATCGAGCGCTGCGCCCATCCTGCATACCGAGACTACTTGTCTGGGTACTTGTGCGACTCCGGGGCCGGGCACATCCGGCACGATCTGGATCGCTGCTTCGAGTTGCACCGAAATCTAGAACTCTATGGGTCAATGTTGCCAGATGTGGGGCTGGATGTATTTTCGCCGAATGCGGAAGATCGGCCCTCGACAAGTCTATTCGGCAGGTGCGTTTTTGGAGCGAACTCGCTGCAGACAACGGCGGAGTGAGCCCGCGTCGTTTCTCAACGGTTAGACAACGGCTGAGTCTACATGTAGTCTGCCCAACCGGCATGTTTGCAGGTCTTGCCGCGCCCATCGCATGCCCAACCTGGTCTTCAAGTGCCGACGGAAAGGCTGAAAGCCAATTCGGTGCCAACATTGGTGGTCGTAGGGGACTCTGACGGTAATAGGAAGGGGGCCGAACAATTGGCAACCGAAATGACGAAGGCAAAGTTCGTTCTAATTGAGAATGCAAGCCACATCCAACTGTTAGAGCGACCGAAGTTTACAGGCACCGTCGTCCAGTTTCTACACGAGTGGTAAACCACGATGGAAAAGCGGAAGATCTTGCGGGGGAGAGAGAGCGAATGGGAGTTAGGATTCTGTTACTCTGGTGCCGACGGCTCAAAATTCATAGTGATGCATCAATAACTGAGGGATCCAATGCCACCGCGAATGACTGGCATCGCTTGGCAACGCGGAATCAAGAATGCGGTCATCTGTCTCATCGGCGTCCTTGGCGTAATCGGGATCATGGCGATCGGGGTTTCTGCCCTCACCGGACGAACATTCCAAGATTCAGCTGCAATCGCCTTTGGAATATTTTGGATTGGCATCTTTGTGGCTTTCGTATCAACCTTTTTGATTGGTCGCGGCAAACGAGGTGAAGTTCTGCTCGACTGCGGACATCATCCAACACGCGCTTTGTTCCTACTAAACGCTGCGATCTTTGCGTTTCTTGGTCTGGGTGGCGGATTCGCCTCAAACACGTTCGATTCGCTTGGTATTGCGAGCGCACTGTTCGGAGTCACATTCTCGGCGTATTGGGTTTTAATGTCGTTGGGACGCCTACAAGTTGTCGAGAACGGAATTTGGCGGTACTGGAGTCTCTTGAAATGGCAAAAACTCCATTCGTACGAATGGCAGGGAAATTCAAGGCCCACCTTGATGCTACAAACAAAAACGAAGCTTCCGTTTCTTGGTCGCGGGGCGCTGCCCATTCCGGCAGAGCATAAAGAGGCCTTTTCTAAATTGCTGGAACAGTACGCTGCCCAGAAAGATGCATAACCAAGACGGCGCGAATCAGTAGCCACCCGCTTCCGCAGACTTAAGGGACCAGCCCCGCCGTTAACAGGTTTGCAATCAGCCGGCGTAACTGCCACAGGTTGCATCGACCGCCGTGAGTTAGCTTGTTTGCTTCGCTGCAGTTTTCGTCAAATTCTCGGACTATCTTGGGTGAAACGTGCGGCCAAATGGCTGCTTCATTCATTTCCAATAGAGTGACAGGAGGTTCTGCAAGAAGCCCTCACACCGGCTATCGGCTAGCGCAGGAGTCAAACATCGAAGTGACAGGTCGACGGCCCCGAAGTCGTCACCATGTCCAACAGCCTCGAAGCGATCTCAGCAAAGTACCTGACTGACAAGGAACTCTCGGGCGGACCCCGCAAAGAATACAAATCGACGGTCACCAAGTGGACCGCCTGGGGAAACGGCGTTGACGTTGATCGAATTGAGAGAACGCACGTCCGCGAATTCTTGGACTGGGTCCACGAGAGAGCGAGTGAGGACGGTGGCTCTAACCCGGGGCGGACTGCCAACAAGGCTCGTGAGAACCTGCGAGCCATTCTAGCTTGGGCCTGGGAGCATGACTACGTCTTGAAGCTTCCCCAGTTTCCGAAACCAAAGCCGCAACGAGATGTTGCTGGACGCCACTATTTGACGAAACCAGATCTCAACGCGTTGTACTTCGCTACTTACCAGCTGAAGCGACCTCGTGGTTGGAAGCAGCCGTTCACGATCGGGCACTACTGGCGAGCGGCGTCAGCTTGTTCATCGCGCGTCTGAAAACCTCTGCGTAACCTGCAGGTGCAGGGGTTTGGGCTAGAACACTGCCGAACCGATCTGGTTGTCCGCAACCGGGGATTAAAATCGCTATCAGTCGCGACGACCCGACGAAGAACTTGTGGCACGCGGAAGGCATGACCGCATACCAGAACCAGGCGCGTCACGCCCCAAACCTGAGGCTCTTCCCGTGGGTCCAATACCATTCGGAGCCCCAGATCGCCATGGTCCAGTTTGACACCCTAAGAGGCACGGTGAGACCTCCAGACCTACGGTTGCTTCGTCTCTTTCATTACTGCATCGAGTCGTAGTCCTCTCACCTGCATTTCGACGTCGATGGGCCCGGTGACCTCCCAGCCGGTGTTCATGCCGCTGAGGCGATAGTCGGACGGATCGTGGGAGTCTTTCAGGTAGCCTCGTTCCCAGGCGGTTTCGAGTCCCTCACGCACGAGCGGCAAGAGATCACGATCGATGGTGACCCAATCGCGATCGTGCGCGCTCTGTGTAGTGTACTGCTCGCCTCCCGGGTTGAAGATGAATTTCCCCGTCGCCGGCTTGCGGTCCGAGCCAACGTCCATCGCCTTGTGAGGCTTGGGGATCCGTTGACGCGTGTCGTACATGGGTACGCCGAACCAGTAGTAGTCTCCGAAGCCCGACGACTCTCGATTGCGATTCTGCACGGTGATGTAGAACACGAACTGGGCGGTGTGGCGTTGAGGCGTGAATCCATCAGGTCGCGATACCGTCTCCTTCACCAATCGATACTGAACGAAGAACGGCAGAGCCTCGAGTTCGGTGACGGCAGGTTGGGTCGCCAGTTTGCGCTCGGCCAGCAAGTGCGGCCAGGGATCGCCCCGTTTGGGCGACTTGCCTTCATATTCGAGAATCCCCTGCAAGCCCAAGGCAATGTCGGCTTCGCTACCTTCGGGAAAGAACGTCACCGACTTGGCTCCGTCTGAGAAGCGAACCGCTCCACCCGGCATTCGTTCGGGCTCGACTCCCGCCAGCGTGAACCGACTGTGCCATTGGGCCAGTCCCCAGATCGGTTTGGAAGCACTTTCATCCGGCCGAATCGTCCCCTGCTTGAACGTGCGATCCCGGCTTGGGAGACCAGACGGTAAAGCCACGCTCGAAACGCGTGTCGGTGAGCAAGGGAGTTGTGGTGACCGGTTTCTCGGCGCATCCACCACCAGCGCCGATGCCACAAAGTATGCGATCACTATGAGAGTTCTTGCCATTTTAGCGATTCCGCTGTTCTTGGCCTGATGCTGGGCGGCAATGTTGGTTGTCTCGCCGACGTCCTCCGTCAGATCGTAGAGTTCCAAAGGCGAGTTCGGATCCTTGCTGACGTTGTTGCGGACGCCTTTCCATTTGCCCCAAGCGGACGGCCTGCTTGCCGCCGCGTTCGTAGAACGCCCAGTAGAGGTACTGGTGCTTCTTCTGACGGTCCATCTGGCCGAGCAGCGCCGGCAGGTAGCTGATGCCGTCGATGCCGGCCGGTGCCTCGGCCCCGGCGATCTCCAGGCAGGTCGGCATGACGTCCCACATCGCCACCGGCAGATCGGTCTTCGTGCCGGGCTTGATCCTGCCGGGCCAGCGGGCGACAAACGGCACACGGATGCCGCCCTCATAGAGATCACGCTTATGCCCTCTCAGCGGGCCGTTGGAGTCGAAGAATTTCGGGTCGTGGCCGCCTTCCATGTGCGGGCCGTTGTCGCTGGTGAACGAGACGATGGTGTTGTCGTCGATGCCGAGTTCCTCGAGCAGCGCACAGACGGTGGAGCCGGCGTAGTAGTCCGTGAAGGTGACGCCCTCCGCCGCCAACCGATCAATGTTCGGCGTCTTGAACTTGGTCTGCCCGAAACACGACAGGTCACCGTAGCCCAGGTCGTCAGCCATGATATAGATGATGTTCGGACGATGGTCGGCCGCCGACAATGAAGTCGCGAACATCGCTACTATTCCGACGAGAATGATTTTGTTCATCATAATGGTCCTTTGATCGGGTGGTCGGTGTGCGCGATTCCGTCTGGATGAGATGCCTTACGGAACGGGTTATCAGTTAGTATCAGTCAGTAGTCAGTTGGCCCTTATCCGGGGATTAAAATCGCGGCTCGGTGATACGCACGCAACAATCCGCCAAGTCGTTCGGTTGCATTGATCTCTGTGTCGACATTCGGTGGTCGACCAAGTGGAACGATCAATTCGTTGTCGAGTCCCCGATGGGTGCGTTCGGTGTGATAGTACACGAGGTATTCCTGCACAGCGTTGCACATCGCTTAACAGGATGCGTTTCTGTTCGAGTTTTTCTCGGAGAACAGTATTCTCGGTTCGCAGATACTCGATTACCTGTTGTTGCTCGCGACTCACCCACCCGGCGATCACAAACAGGGCAGACTGCCACGGCTTCAAGACAAAGTCCATGCCTCACCCCTGTCAAGGAAACGTGCGGACGCATTTTAGCCGTATCGTCACATCGGACGGCGACTGGGCTTGTTTTTACGGCACAGATCCAGCCTTTAGTAGTCTCGGAATCCAACCATATTTGGCGCGGAGGTTGCATCGCTCTCCGCGCCGTAGCAGATAGCGTTCGATGCACAGATCTCGAAATCCCGGACCAAATCGTGGCGAAACTGCACAAAGCGCCTAACCTGCGTAGGTGTCGAGACCGAAGCATCTCAGCCGGCAGGTTTCCTGCGGGAGGCTGATTCGATGAAAGAGGCGACGGTGCAAAAAAGTAGGTTCTCCTGGTGTTAGTTCACGGCGTAGCCGGTTTGGCTCGCCAATATTCACGCCCAGGAGAACCCGACCATGTTGTACCTCGCCATCGATCAACACGCAAAGCAACTCACTGTCTGTGTCCGCAACGAAGAGGGGGACACGGTGTTACGCCGACAAGTCAGTACCCGCCCCGAAAAGATCGAAGCGTTCTTCCAGCAGCTCGCCGAGATGGACAGCCAGTTCATGACGATCCTCGAAGTCTGCGGTTTCAATGATTGGCTGATCGAAACCCTGCGAAAATGGAACTGCGCTGCCTCTGTCCAAGCTGCCATCAGAAACGGACTCTGTTGACCGGCGAGACGATTGCCGGGACCATCTGCGCCACGGTCCCGCATCGCCAACTCGTCTTCACGATCCCCGAGCGGCTACGGTTCTACTGTCGCCACGATCGCAGGCTGCTCGGCAAACTCTCCCGCGCCGCTTGGCAGACCGCCGTTGAGGTTTATCGGCAGGTGCTCGGTCGTCGCGATGCCCTCCCCGGAATGGTCGCCGGCATTCAAACCTTCGGAGAACTCATCAACTTCCATCCGCATATTCATGCCATTGCAACTGACGGCGTCTTCACTCCTGATGGCACGTTCCTGTGCCTGCCTAGGATCGACAAGCAACTGCTGCTCGAAGTTTGGAAGAACAAAGTCTTTGAGCTGTTCGTCAGCGTCTTGGATTTCCTGGCCGAAGTCACTCAACACATACCCGAGCGTGGCGAGCACCTGGTTCGTTACTTCGGCTGGTACTCGCACCGGCAGCGGGGCATTCGCAAGCAAGCACGGCAAGCCGGCGAAGCGGAATCGGATTACCTCTCGATCGATCGTTCGGCGGTCGACGCGCAACCGCCGGCTGCCCAGGGCGCCGCTCCGGGGTCGATGTCCGCGTGGGCAATGCTCATCAAACGTGTCTATGAAGTCGACGAGCTGGAATGCCGGTGTTGCGGCGGGCAGATGAAGATCGTCAGCGTTCATCGAACGTTGCCAGGCGGAAGTGATCGAGCAAATTCTCCGCCATTGTGGACTGTGGGAAGGTCCGCTCCGCACGGGCGCCGGGCCGCGGGCGCCGCCTGACGGGAGGCAGCGAGTCTCGGCTGAACCGCCCGATCCGCAGTTCATTCCCGACCCCGAATTCCTGAAGTCTGATTACCAGCAGTCCCAGGCGGATGGGACGCGCGAGTTGCAGTTGGTACGGATTCTCATCCAACGGCATCTCAACAAGCTTGCCCGCTTTGATCTTCTGTATAGCCCCAACCGTGAAGACCATTGTTGAAGTGAATCACGGAGAACTTGTATTGTTTCAGCATTAGTTTCAGATCGTCGTTGAACGTGGGATCGGAAACACATTTCGATGTGGTGAGCCGGGCACAATAGGCTTTCCCTGCGAGATGCTTTTCAACGGCACCGAAGTATCCTCTGGTGATCGAATCGCCAACCAGCAGGACTCTGGGAAGATCGTCTTTGTCGGCGTCCGTGACCCAAATGTCAATCCATTCGATCCGCTCTCGTACTGGCTCATCAGCAGATGCGAACGGAACGATCAAGAACAGCGGAATCAGGATGTAGAGTTGTTTCATCAGTGGTCGCTTTCAATGGCACAGAATGGATTACCGCCAGTCGAAACTCATCTCACCTCGACACTCAATCTGCTGGTCTCTCTTCAATCTCCGTGGTGTGACCACCTCGAAAATGTCGAACGAAACTCGTGACAAGCGTAATCGCCGTGAGCGGAACGACGACACCGAGCATCACGGCGGCAAGAGTTCTCGACCAAGAGGAAATCGTCGCTGCGATTACCATGGAAGAGGTGTATGCAAAATAGTACGCCAAGAACAAGCCGCCTTCCCAACGGGCTATTAAATGCCCGGTGAAGAAGATTGGTAGACATGCAATGGCAACCGCAATCATGACTGGGATGTCGAGTCGAAGTGCGGCTTCGGAGACGGAGACTCCATCGGTGGAAACAAGGCTTGAGATTCCCAGCACTCCCATGATGTTGAAAATGTTGCTACCAACCACGTTCCCCACGGCAATGTCCCGCTCTCCTCGAATGGCGGCCATAATCGATGTGGCGACTTCTGGCAGCGACGTTCCCGCAGCCACAATGGTCAATCCGATCACGAGCTCCGAGACGCCGAGACTCCGGGCGATGGTCGTGGCCGATTCAACAAACCAGCGTGAGCCGAGAACCAATAGGCCGAGACCGGCGATGAGCAAAGCGACGTTAAGCAGAGTTCGATGAAGACTTGAAGCCTTCTCTTCGACGCCAAACTCCGCTTCATATTCGGCCTTGATGACAGCTTGTTCCTTGCGGCTTTTCCAGATGGCCCAAAGCGTGTACGAAATCAATCCAGCAGTAAGCAGCAGACCATCGAGCCGTCCAATGCGCCCATCATAGGCAAAGAGCAAAACGGCAAGTGAGAGACCCACCATCAACGGCACATCAAATCGGATCAACTGCTGCGAAACCACAAGCGGCACAATCAATGCGGAAATGCCAAGGATGAACAACACGTTAAAAATATTGCTCCCCACCACATTGCCGATTGCCACATCGGGCTGGCCTGACAATGTTGATTGAATGCTCACAACAAGCTCGGGCGCACTCGTCCCGAATGCCACCACGGTCAAGCCAATGACCAACGGTGAAATGCCGACTGCAACCGCCAATTTGGAGGCACTGCGAACAAGCAGCTCTGCCCCAATCGTCAAGACGGCAAGTCCCAGTATCAATATCAGAATTACCAATGTACACGTCCTGTCGAAATGGCTGTCGTCCTGAAGCATCGTTCATCGTCGACGAAGAAATCAATTTCGGCGACGGGCGCAAGTCGCAGAAGCGACGAATTCATCACCCGGTCCCAAAATTCGATCGAAACCAGTGAGCAGTCCTGCATTCATCCTGCGTCCAGCTACACATCGATCGATCGACGTTGCTCAGCGGTTTTCCTTCATTCAGCCAGGAAGATCGGCGTGTTGTCCCGCTCAAGCATCAAGCGTTGGACCTTTTCAACTTGAATTCCATCAGTTCCAAACAGCAGTTCACTTCGTTGAATCGTCGAACTCGACAGTTCGTCGTACCAGTATTGTGCAATCGCTGAGATCGTGTCTCGGCGCCGCTCCTGCGATGCGAACGGATCGACTTGCAAGTCCTCCAGACCATCCAGCGTCCGGAGTGATCTGCGGGCGATTAATCGAATCGCCGGGTAGGGATCATCTAACATCTGCGCCAAGAACGGCATCAGCCAAGTCGTCCCAGAGACTTCCTGCGCCGCCGGCCAGCCCATGTTCCACGAAACGAGGGCTCGTTCGGCGGCATCGCCGTTGAGAAGCCAAAGCAACGACGCCGCTATCTCGTTCTGCTCGGTATCCAGTTCAGGTGGATCGATGTCGTACCAATCGTGTAGATGATCCGCGGTCCACTTCAGAGTCTTGTCCAGATGACAGAGATTGCACGCGTTCGGACGCCCCGCTTCGACGTCCTGTCCTACATCGGGGCTGCTGATCGTGTGACTGCGAATCGCCTTGAGCAGTCCGTACGTGGTGTGAGGCATGTGGCAGTTGTAGCATTTTGAACCCGATGATCCCAGTTTGTGATGCGTATGGTTCGCCGCATATTGCTGGACACTATGACAGCTGTAACAAGTCTCATCGCTCAAAGATTCTGGGCGAAGCTGATCGTTGGCCCACTCGGTAAGCGAACGCGAATCGGACGCCGATTTGTGCATCTGATGACAGGACAAACAGGTCATTTCACCTTGCTGGTAACAGGCAGAGGCGATCAGACCGTTGTATTCACGACCGGAAACACGCACCATGCCGTCGCGAAAGTAAGTTGAATTCAGTTGATAATCGGCATCAAAATTCTCGTCCAGGAGTTCCCGCTGCGCGGGCAAGTTTCTCTGCATGATCTGATGTGATTCATTCAAATCGCGGCCGGGACGAAACGCGTGGCCATGCATGTTCAGCGTGTCTTCGTCGCCCACCAGAAGATTCACCGAATGGCATTGTCCGCACACTTGAGACGACTTTTCCTTGGTCAGATTCGCGGGATTCACGATCGTGTCCACCAGATCCACCTGGGCTAGGTCACGGCTCGCCGCACGCTGGTAATCAATGTGTTGTTGTCCGGGGCCGTGACACGCTTCACAGGAAATCCCGAACTCTGCGACCTCCGTATCCCAGTTGCGGTCTCCCTGCAGACGTTCGCGGCGATGGGTCGAGTGACACTGGCTGCAAACACTGCTCCAACGTCCTAACTCGTAAGACGGGTCACCGTATGATTTCAAGAAAGCCGCGGACCGAGGAATCCATTCTCGCGTCTCGTTCCAATACACAAACGGCAGGATTCCAACCGTGCGGCCTCGGCCCGTACCAAACCAGTAGGCTTGCATATGGTGTGATCCGGTGGTCATGACGATTGGTGCGGTAGCTCGTTCCGAATCGGCGTCGTAGGACATCGGAATATTGGCCCAACAAGTTTCGCCATCGGTGCGAAGCTGGTACTGATGACCTTCGTCGGAAAGAAGCACGTCATGGAAGTCGCCCTGGACGGTTTGCGGAGTCGCGATCTGAGTCATCGTGCGATGATACGAAGCATGCCATGTCGCATGATTCTCAGCGTGACATTCACGGCAGGCATCGGAAGCGACGTAGCCATCCGAAGGGACTTCCGTGGGTCGCAATGGTTCAAACGCTGCCAACGTGGTCTGCGGTGATGGCGGCTGTGAGACTCTTGGCGCGAGTGCCCTGTCCGTTTGGACTTCCTGGCCCGGTTGGACCTTCCAAGGGAGGAGTACTGCCACCGCAGCGACCATCGCGAGGGGAACGGCAATGGCCGCAAGCGAACTCCGGTAGAGCCGGTAGATGAGCAGCCCGGCGGCGAGCGAGACGATGGCCGTCAACGTCAACACAGATTCGTTCATCAGGTCGTCTCAGTCAATCTATCAGTCGATCAAAATGAGTGGATTCGATTGGACAATCCTTCCAACAGGAATCGTAACGACGTATTCGTAACGTACAAGAAACGCCGAAGCGTTACACGAGGGCTGTTTTCGTTCCCTGGTCGCCGAATTCGACGATTTTTTGCTATCCTAGCAGCATGAAAGTTTCTTGTGAGTGCGGTAAGCAATTTGACGTTCGCAAATCGATGGCAGGTTCATCGGTCGAGTGTAAGTGCGGCAAGACCGTTCAAGTTCCGAAGTCACCGGCCGATTCAGCACAGGCCAAGCAGTCCAATCGCAAGCCGCGGAAACAGCTAACGTTACGAAAGAAGATCGCATTCACGGCGGTGACCTTGCTGCTGGTGGCTGCCCCCGGTTGGATCCTGCTCGAACTGGCCTATCGCACGTACCATTCCATCCCGTTGACCGGCGGTTTGATGGGCGAGGACGAAGCCCGTGTTCCTGACGATGCAGAGAATCCAGAGTACATTTCGCGCTTTCGGCGTAGTCAGAACCCGATTCTCTTTTATGAGCCCAATCCGGGAGTGAAGTCGGAAATCTACTCAATTAACTCGGCTGGGTTTCGAGATCGCGAGTATTCGAAACAGAAGGATCCTTCCGTTTTTCGAATCGTCATGCTTGGTGACTCGATCGTCTGGGGCCATGGGCTCGAACTGCAAGATACCTTTGCCAAGCAACTTGAATCGCTGTTGAACGAAGTTTCCGATCGGAAGTTCGAGGTCTTGAACTTCGGCGTTTCAGGTTATTCCACTCAGCAAGAAGTCGAACTGTTTCGTGTCAAGGCAAAGGAATATGACCCGGATTTGGTCATCGTCGGTTATTGCTTGAATGACTTCGAGGAGTCGTCGGTCGAAGGCGAAGCATTCAAGCGACTGTACTTCGATATTTTCAGTAAGTCGTATCTGTATGACCATTTGAAACAAGTCATCGCCGGTGTCTCCTACAATCAATTCGGCTACATGGCGGACGCACCTACCGCCCAGTTTGACCTGCGTGAGCAATTTCGATTGCTTGAATCGTATAGCGGCGGCAAGCAGAACCTCGTGGTCATTTTTCCTGTCCTGGAGAACTTTGAGAATTACCTGTACTCGCTTGATCATCGCCGCATCAGCGACGCGATTGACGGATTGAACTATGTAACTCTTGATCTGCTCGATACGTATCGACGATGTGACGCCGAGTCACTGATCTTGGAGCCGTTTGATCGAACGCATCCCAACGCATTTGGAACACTCCTGGCTGCCCAGGCAACTTTGGAGATTCTCGCCGAAAAGCAGCTGGTTCCCATCGAACGAGCGGCAATCAAAACCAGTGCAGCCGAATTGGCTCGCAACGGCGTGGTCACGACAGCCGCAAAACTTGAGGCCTTGACGATCGAGGCAGAGTATCAGGTTGCGGAGGGCCGATTCGCTGACGCGGCCGAGATTGCGATCGAGTTATCCACGCTGAACATTCCAGACCCGGCAGCCCAGTTGCTCCAGGCTTTCGTCTGGCACCTGCGCAGTGGGGACGCGGAAGCGGCAGAAGAAGACCTGCGACGCGCGATCGAGTTGAACGCCAGTGACCCGCGGGTCCACCGTAGTTTAGCGCAATTGCTGAATTCGCAAGGTCGTCGATTCGAAGCTCACCAGCATGTCATGGCACTGGCACGCACCGGCGCGATCACTCCCCGCGAACTGTTGAGCCTGATTGACCTGAGTGGTCCATTCCAACTGGTGTCATTCGACGAAGTCATCGGAACCACATCGAACACGTTGTTCGAACTGGGAATCGCACGCCGACAATACATGGCCGAACAGAAACCCGATGCAGCGTTGGAAACCCTCGATCGCCTCGCAGCCAAGAACAGCAACCCTGCGGTGGAGGCGCTGCGCGGTCGGTTGATCGCCGAAACGGCAAACAACGATCGGTTCCAGGATTGGATTGATCAACTGCCCGAGGGAATCGATGACCATCCGGAATACTGGCTGGCGATCGGATTATGGCTCGACCACAACGATCGCAACGATGAGGCGGTTCGTGCTTTCGGCGAAGCACTGCGTCGCGACCCGACCGACCGTCGATCGTTGCGATCGCTGTCAGCTACCTTGAACCGAATCGGTGAAGACGAAAAGGCAAAGACAGTCCAAGAAACGCTTGCGATTCTGGATTCGATTTTCCGTCTTGCCAGCAATGCCGATCCACAGCAGGCCGCTTGGATTGCCGGGCAACTGCAGACGCTGACACGACCTTGGGAATCGGTGGCGTGGTATCGTCATGCATTTCAAATGCAGGGAACAATCGAGAGTCACGCTGATACATTGAATCGTCGTGTCGCGGAAATCCGTGCCTGGGAGGATGCGGCTACGATCGACGAGATTCGGACAGCTCGGCTGGCAAAGATGCTGGGATTCGACATCGGTCAATTCCCCGTTCCCAAGCTCGCACTACGGATCGAGCAATCTGATCCCACGCCGAGTCGATCGAACACAACACTCCAGTTCGATGACGTTGCCGATTCACTGGGCGTCCACGCTAACTTTGTGAGCGAGTATCCGCTCGATACAGTCGACTTCTATCTTTACCAGGCCAACGGCGGAGGCCTGGCCGCACTGGACTATGATCTGGACGGTCTTTGTGACCTGTATGTCGTCCAGTCAGGTGGCGATCCGAACCAGCCTGGCAGCAGCGCAGCCAATCAACTCTATCGTCACATCGATGCAGAGAGTTTCGGCGATGTGTCACACAACTCCCTGACCAATGACCGCGGATATGGACAGGGCGTGTGTGCCGGTGACGTCAACCAGGATGGTTTCCCTGATTTGCTGGTCGCGAATATCGGTCGCAACGTTGTTTACATCAACCAGGGTGATGGCACGTTCCGAGAGCGATCTGATGCAATCGTCAGTAGCGGGGATCGTTGGACTTCCAGCCTTGCCCTCGGCGACTTGGACGGCGACCAGTTGCCGGAGATCATCGAGGTCAACTACTTGGATGACCCGTTGATCTTCGAGCAAAAGTGCAAGGGGAAACAGCTCCGTTGCACGCCTCAGCGATTTCGGGCGGCAACTGACCGCGTGTTTCGCAATGTCGGCGATGGGACCTATCGATCGTGGAACGGTGCTGAAGACATCGACGCACTACCGAATTACGGCTTCGGAGCAGTGATTGCCAATTTTGATGCCCAGGCCGGCAACGACGTGTTCATCTCCAACGACGGGGACGTGAATCACTATTGGAAGAGTACTCGCGTTTCGGATGACACCCCACAGGATTACGAGTTAGTGGAAATGGCCGGCCTGGCCGGGTGCAGCATCGGAACAACGGGGATCAGCCAGGCCTGTATGGGAATCGCATCTGGTGATTTTGACCACAATGGATTGCTCGACCTGATGATCACCAATTTTCACAACGAGCCGGTGAATCTGTTTCTGCAGAACGATTCCGGATTCTTTGTGGACGAAGCATTCAAGTACGGACTGGCTCAGCCCACCAAGGATGTGCTCGGTTTTGGTGCCCAAGCGGCCGATTTTGATAACGATGGTTGGCTTGATCTGGCCGTTCTAAATGGTCACATCTACGACGCCAGTTATGCGAACATTCCGTTTCGGATGGTTTCGCAGTTGTTTCGCGGCAGTCGGGGTGCGTTCTCGCTGCAGGATGCGAAGACCGCCGGCACGTACTGGAACCGCCCGCAACTTGCGCGAACCCTCGCGCTCTGGGACTTCAATCGTGATGGCCGAATGGATCTGGTCGCCAGCCACCTCGATCAGCCGATTGCGATCCTGCAAAACAATTCCGACGGGGACAACTGGTTGCAGCTCGAATTGGTCGGCGTTGCGAGCGAACGCGAGGCAACCGGAGCATCCGTGGTCATCCATGCCGGCGGCCAGCAGTGGAGCGGATGGCAAACCGGCGGGGACGGATACATGTGCACCAATGAGCCGCTGATTCACTTCGGCATCGGAACTGCAAAGGTAATTGACAGGATCGAAATCAATTGGCCGTCGGGAACAGTGCAGGAGTTGATGTCGGTCCAAGCCGGCAAGCGGTATCTGGTCGTCGAAGGTGAGGAACCAATGGACCGCAGTCGTGCGAAATGACCGTAGGCCAGGACCTGGAGACTGTCCGGCTTAGGAAGTGTTAGTTCAACACGAAGAATAGGAACCGCGGAGCGGTGGCAGCATTTAGCCTGGGGTGAACCAACGAGCGACAGCGAGGCTGGTATAACCCCAGGTAACCGAAACCGAAAAACCCTCCCCGCCGCGATTTGGCGGCTACGCCGCCAAATCGCGGCGGGGAAAATCGGGGTGGATGACAGTTCCTGGGGCGGCGAATTGCTCGCTGAGACGAGCAATCCTGGCCCCAGGCTATATGCTATCACTGCTCCGCAGTTGTCGGATTGCCATAAGGAGTCAAAATGTCCGTGACTACCGCTGACGCGAATCGCACCAAGACACAATCTCCCATGGCTTCCTAAGCCAGACAGTCTCCAAGTCCCGGCCTACGATCAGAGCCCGCGATCTCCGAACACTCTATCATGCGCCAAACTCCTGTCGTCCCTCTCGCTCTGCTTGTCGTCGTCGGCTTGGTCGTATACTTGGCTGGGCGCGGTGACGACGAGGGCGTCGACATCCAGGCGTTGGCGAGAGAACAAGCCCAACGAGAGGCCGACCGATTCGCCCAATCGGAAGCGGAAAAGTGGGATCTCGACTTGCTGGCAAGAAAAGGACTTGGTCAGGAGTTGCCCGATTTCCTGGTATCGGAAATTGTTTCCCCAGGCAACTTTTGGTTCGTTGGAAAGCTCGACGCCGATGTCGGCGTAGAAATCCCTTTTCAGCCCGGCAGGCTTCCGCTGCCTCCTTCGACCGCCGAGCCACTCAATACGAATCCGGGCTTTTTGGGTGCCGATTCCTGCCGCTCGTGCCACCAAGAGAAATACGAGACGTTTATTGAGACGGCCCATCATCGGACCAGTCGGATAGCCGGCTCCGACACAATCTCAGGCTCGTTTGCCCAAGGGCGAAACCAGATGCCGACAAGCGACCCCAACGTGCGTTTCACAATGATTGAACGCGACGGTGCGTTTTATCAACGGGTTTCATTTTTTGGCTGGGAATTCGAGGTCCCGTTTCATCTGATCATGGGCTCGTCCAAGATGGCCGAAACCTATCTGTACTGGCACGGCGAAGAACTGTTCCAGATGAACTGCACGTACTGGACTGAACCCGACGAATGGAACAACAGCCCCGGATACATCGATGGGGACGCCGCCTATGCGCGGCCAATCCAGGCTGGCTGCCTTGAATGCCATGTGACGTACGCCGATCTTCGTAAGCCCCCCAACCACTTTACACCGAGTTCGCTGATCTTGGGAGTCTCGTGTGAACGCTGTCACGGCCCCGGGAAAGAGCACGTTGATTTTCATCTCGCCAATCCCGATGAAAAGAAAGCTCGTCATGTCATCGTACCGAGCAAGTTGCCGCGACAAGAGGAAATGGATGTCTGCGGGCAATGCCATACCGGGAGCAAGGAGCCGAAATTGGTAGAGTCGTTTCAGTTTCGACCGGGTGACAGACTGGCCGACCATTATACGCCGTTGGAAGGACATGACGAATCGGAGGGCAGCGTCCATACCAGCAACCAGGTCGCTCGATTGGGCTTAAGCGCATGCTATCAGCAATCGGAAATGGCGTGCGTCGAGTGCCACAATCCGCACAAAAACGAGCGTGGACAAGCAACGCTGTTCTCGAAGCGATGCCTCAACTGCCACGCGACGGAGCACTGCGGGATGAACCAAGAACTGGGATCGCGATTGGCAGAGAACTGTATCGACTGTCACATGCCCAAGCGGGCGACGGCAAATCTGCGAGTCGAGACGGTTCAGGGTAACGTTTTCCCGCCGCTTCGAGATCACTACATTCGCGTCGATCGACAGGCGACCGACGAATACATGCGTACGATCGAGAACTGAGCGTCGGGTGCCTGAGCCGCCTGAGCGCGAGAGCCGGGTGCCTGAGCCGCACGCGCTAGCGTCGGGTTCTTCGGTGGTTTTCGCCTTGTCGTTGCACCCCCCGAGGCTAGCGTCTGCGGCTCACGAAAAAACCCCGCCCAACAAATTTGGGCGGGGTCGTAGTTTTCTTCGAGAACATTCGACCAGAGTTATTGGTTCAACTGTTCTTCGATGGTTTCCTTCACGGCTTTCGTACCTAAAGCACCCCACAATCCATACGGACTTTGTGCCCCCGGTTCGGTACCGGGGCCCGCCCAGGCAGGCTGAGCGCTACTCCCTCGTTCGATTGGAGGATGAGTCGAATCACCCGCCTCGATACTGTCGGTGATGAAAATCACGGCACCATCCCCCATTAGAATATGCGCCCCTCCTTGGTGACGACTGCCGGCCGAGGAAATCATGTCGTTATAGTCACCTCCACCGTTCTGACAACTTGGGTTGTTAGGCGGCAGGATGGTGGTAAACGCAGAGTACTGCGGTCTGAAGTCGGCCCAGCGACAACCACGGCATTGGTCGCTGCCATTGCCATGCATTGCGGCGGAGGCCGAGTAGAACTGAGGTCGCTCGGGATCAATGTGGACGCCTTGTTTACAGGTGCTCGGATCACGCCTCATCCCATTTGCACCACCAGGCAAGCCGCGCACCCAGTCGGAGTTAATCTCTCGTTGACCGTTGGAGGTTGAAATCTCGCCGGCGGCAATCGTGTTAGCAAGACCGTCCAGCACGTCTCGGAACTTGGACTCACGACGTTGGAAGAAGAAACCACGACAAGAAGCTTTGGCGCGGGTTGCCGCCCAGGTCAGGTCCTGTTGTCCGTTGCCCCCGGTGCTGGACTTGTTGCCGTTCCAGAAGCCTGCCTCGTTGGTGTAGCCAAAGTTCACCCCGTTAAGGGCGTCGCCGATGCAAGCGGCGTAGTTGGTCCGGCCGTGACCCGGTAGGCCTTCAGCTGGATCACTCGGGCAACGGAAGGTGGGGACCTGAGTTTCCCAGGGCAGGTAGTGGCGGCGCCATGGGCAGGGGCCCATCGCCGGCCAAGTTCCCGCCACCGACGTACCGTTACCGTTCCAGTTTGTTGCGGGCGTGAATTCCTGGCTCGGGTTTGAAATGCTTTCCCAAAGAGCTTGCTGCTCGACAAACGGGGTCAGCGGTACCAAAAAGCTGAGGAACAACCGGTTACTGTTGTTGGTCACGTTGCCGGTCAACGAGCGCACGGTGCCCGTGCCGCTGGTCGGCAGTTGCTTGAAGGCACTGTGATAGTTGTGAATCCCAAGCCCGATCTGCTTGAAATTGTTGCTGCAAGACATCCGTCTTGCAGCCTCGCGTGCGGCCTGAACTGCCGGCAGCAGTAGGCCCACTAGGACGCCGATAATGGCAATCACCACCAACAGTTCCACTAACGTGAAACCGGAGTGGATCTTACGGAAAGAACGCATGAAGGTACTCCTGGAAGAAGGAAGAATGGGAAGGTCCCCGTTGAATTGGCCCCCAACATACCCACCCAGAAGGCGAAGGTCAAATGCGACGCACCCCCCGAGTGGCTGAGCGTACACGCTTCGGGAAGATATTTTGTGAAAATTTTTTTCCGGGATTGATCCAACCGACAAGATCCGGCCTACCTATCCTCATTTGCGTTGCTGGGTCAGTCGCGCGATCCCCCGGCGAGACTGATCGTCGGCGGGATCGATTTGGATCGCCCGCTGGTAGTGCCTTAGAGCGGCCTGTCGATCGCCGAGCCGCTCGTAGCTTTCCGCCAGCAAAGCGTTTCCCATGGCAAGATTGGGTTCAAGTTGAATCGCGTTCTGATAGCAGGTGATCGCCTCAGGCAGCCGATTGCTTTGGCTCAACGCACGTCCGAGATTCAGATGCGCCTCGGCCATCTCGGGATGCGTTTGAACGGCGCGCGCGAGCGTTTTAATGCTGGTCCCCATGTCACCCATCTGGGCGGCAGCAATTCCTAAATTCATGTAAGAGCTGGCATTCAGCGTTGCCTCGTCATGAACCGGCAAGTTGCATAGGACCATGGCGATCAATGTAGCGACCAGCGGCGCTGCGATGCCCGTTCGATTTCTTGCGCGAATCCTTTGCCAAAGGTCCAGCAGTCCGACCGAGGCGAACAGAATCAAAAGAGGGACCAGCGGTTGCCGATATCGACCGAGGATGAAAAATAAAACCACTGCAGCGGCCATTACCAGGATCAGCAGGTAATACAACCACAATCTGGGCCACTGTGAACGCGTGATCACGATTCCCCAGACGGCTAGCGGACAGAGCAAGCCGAAATGCCACCATGGCCCCAGCAGTCGCAGTGGCCAGGAGTAGTCGCGATAGACGTAGATGCTCTCGACATCCGGCACCTCGTATCGATTCACTACCATGAAGCATTTTACGATCACAAGATTCACCCATCTCAGCGGGGCCTGGCCGATTTCACTGAATGAGCGTTGTGCCCAGTAGTTTGAAACCTCGCGCGATGTCAGTTTGCGGCCGACCGCCTGTTCGGCCAGGCGCTCGGCGTCGGCCCGTTCGGACATCGGCGTCTCGTGACCGGGGACCAACGGTCGATACAGTCCATTTGAATTCAGGTTATTGCCGATGTAAAAGTTCGGCCCCGCCTGAAACGTGGTCGGTGACCATTCACCGCCTAGCGACGCATTGCGAGCCGCTACGGGCAAAAGCACGACAGCCAATCCCAACAGATAGCAGGCGATCAGGGTTGTCCGTATCTTCCCAGGCAGCGGCGTCGTTGTCGTAGCGGACAGGCCCAGCCAGATCCAAAACGGAAAGATCGGGACCCACAGCAACGAGTTCTCGCGGGTCAGCACGAGCAGTCCCAGGGTCACACCCAGCAGCACCGATAACCAGATTCGCCGACGCTGCCCGGCTTGTGCGAGCCATGCGCAGATCGCCAGCAGAGCGCACAACAAGAACGAAGCCAGCGATGTTTTTTGAATGATCCCGTCGTAGTAGATTGCTGGCGGGTAGACCGCATACATCGCGGCGGCGGTAATCGCGGCCGACCGGCCGAAGAGCCGCATTGCCGCCAGGCCAAGCAGCGCGACGCTGGCCGCTCCCAGGACTGCCTGCACGAGTCGAATGCCGAGCACGCCGCTGCCACACTTAATCAGGACAGCCAGCGTGTAGGGGTAAAGCGGTGCCTGATAAAAGGTCTCCGTTCCGTACCACTGGCCACTCGCAATCCTGGTCGCCCAGTTGAAATAGCTCTTGGCATCGCCGAGCAACTGGACGACGGTCGGCAGCTCGACCGTTTGCAGGACGTTGATCAGGCGCAAGAGAAGTGCGACCGAGCAGATCGCACCCAGCAGCATCGCAAAGCTCTTGGCGGGCAGAATTGTGAGCGAACTGCCCACCCCGCCATCGCCAATTCGATCGGACGCGGCGTCGTCGTGGATGGCGCGCCTACCACGGCGACTTTTTCGTTTTGTCATGCCTCGCCGGCGCCGCTAGACCGAGGATCTGAATCCAAATAATCGTCGCTTATTCGGCGTCAGGATTCTCTTCACTGTCCTCATTCATCTCGGCTTCGTAGGCTTCATCCATGGCCAACTGTTCTTCCATCGTGATCTCCTCTTGTTCGACAACCGTGGGTGTGGTGCCTCCGCCGCCACAGCCAGTGACAAATCCCAAGCAGAGGGCAACGAAACATCCAAGCAGAAAGCGTGTCATCTCAAAATTTCCTTTGAATTCAGTGTGAAAAAGTGACTGTAAGTACACAATCCTGACTGAGTGGTCGGCATGCCGCAAGGACCTTAGGTGATGAATTTATGCGCATGTCCAGATTCATCTCCGACGTTTGTCGTGCGACGACACTCAAGAATAAACTGTTCGTAACCTCGACTTTCGGGTTAGTCCGCAGACAACGCGGCGACTGCTCGGTTACAGTAAATTGCGATCATGTCAGCTCTCCTTTTGGGAGAGGTCGCGGTCTCAGCCGCGGGAGAGGGCCATTCCGGAACCCAGCAGCTCCAGGTCTGTCTTACGCAGAAACGCCCGCTCCCGAGCCTGAGAGCCCGACATCTGATCGAAGAAGTCGGACTGCAATTCACTCACCTGATCGTGTTCATCGATACTTCGGACATACCAGACGAAACCTTCTACGAAACGTTTCAGCCATCAGCCTGCAAGGCATCGACGACTGACCCATCGAGACATGCGTCGGCGATGCTGCTTGACCGTCTCACGCGGAAACGGTCAGAATTGGATCGCCAGAAGATTTTTCACGTGCGCAGTATTGATCACGTGGTCCCGATCGTTTTGTTCAGGCATCATCTTGCAATCCTCGAAGACAACGCCATTGGCTTTCCCCGACCTGCTGGTCGACGGTCGCTGGGCGATCGCCGTGTTGTTCGGCCTGGTGTTGCTGGCGTACTTGCCGGCGACACAGGCAACGTATATCTGGGACGACGACCAATACGTCACTGAGAACGTGCAACTCCGGTCCGCCGACGGTTTATGGAAAATCTGGTTTGAACCGGGGGCGACGCCGCAATACTACCCCCTTGTGTTCTCGACATTCTGGGTGGAATACCACCTGTGGGGACTGCATCCCGCCGGCTTCCACTTGGTCAACATCTTATTGCATGCACTCAACGCGGTGCTGCTGTTTCGCATCCTGCGAGCGCTCGACGTGCCGGGAGCAATGTTGGCGGGTGCGTTGTTTGCAGTAGCGCCATTGCACGTCGAATCGGTTGCCTGGATATCGGAGCGCAAGAACGTGCTCTCTACTGTGTTCTATCTTTTGGCATTTGCTACCTACTGGCGATTCGTTTGGCTCCGCGAGGATGGCGGTGCGTCCTCTTCCTCGCTTCGCTGGCGGAGCTATTGTCTATCCCTGGTGCTGTTTGGCTGTGCGTTGATGAGCAAATCGGTGACCTGTTCGTTGCCTGCCGCCGTGCTGTTGGTGTTGTGGTGGAAGAAAAGCCGATTGACTCTACAAGATGTGATACCGCTGCTGCCGATGTTCGCCATTGGCGTTGCTGCGGGTTTGAATACAGTCCACATGGAAAAGTACCATGTCGGTGCTGCGGGAATCGATTGGCAGTGGACACCGGTGGAGCGAATCCTGATTGCGGGACGCGTGCTGTGGTTTTACGCCATCAAACTCGTTGCACCCCAACCGCTGATCTTTATCTATCCGAAGTGGCAAATTGACGCCGCGGTCTGGTGGCAGTATGCGTATCCTCTGTCATTCGTGGCGCTGGTCATCTGGTTATGGTTGGCGCACAAACGTCTTGGTCGCGGCCCCTTAGTGGCGGTTCTGTACTACGCCGGGACGCTGTTTCCGGCCTTGGGGTTCATCGACGTTTACCCAATGCGTTTTTCGTTTGTTGCGGACCACTTTGTCTACCTGGCCAGCATTGGGTTGATTGCACTGATGGCTAGCGGCGCGGCGACGGTCGCGGCGAAGTTGAGCGTGCACAAAACTGTGTCGCTGGTTTGCGCTGTGGCGGTGCTCGTGGTTTTCGTCCGCATCTCGTTCGTTCGTTGCTTCGACTACCTGAGTCGCGAAGCATTATGGACTGCGACGATTGCTGCGAACCCCGACTGTTGGATGGCCTATTCGAATCTGGGCACGATCCGATTCAAACAGCAACGTTACGTTGAGGCATCCGAGCTGCTGCGCAGAGCACTGCGGGACAAGATCCAGGACGAGCCGACGCTGGACGAGAAGGCCGACATGCGCTATCAGCTAGGAGCGAGTTTGTACCATCTGGGAAAGCCGGAAGAGGGAATCGCTCATTTTCGCACCGCCCTTGAGTTGTATCGACGCGTTGCCGAGTCTGAATCGCCGCCATCGGCGGAGACGTACAACAATCTCGGAATTCTGTGCGGCCAGCTGCAACAGTACGATGAATCGATTCGCTATTTTCAGCGCACCGTGGAACTTGAGCCGAGCCGTGTAGATTCCGTGGGAAATCTTGCCGAGCTGTATTATCGTCTGCAGCGACTGGAGGAAAGCGCGGCCAGCTTTCGACGAGTTTTGGAGATTGACTCCAGCAACGTACAGGCACACTATCGTCTGGGCACGATTGCCATGGCTGTGGGGCAGCGGCAGGAGGCTGTCGAGCACTTTCGCGAGGCGTTGCAAATCGATCCAGACTTTTCCGAAGCAGGCAGCGCGCTCGAGCAGGTTCTCTCCCAGTAGCATTCTGTCTAGTTCGTAGTGACCCGATTGATCGGGTTTTCTTCGGGACAACCGCATGAATGCGGTCACTACAAACAGAGCACCTTGGTATCAACTCATTCAGCCAATTCGATGGGCGTGTGGTCACGTTCCGATAGTAGCCGCCTGGCGACATCGACCTGAACTTGATTTTCCTGAATCAACAGGTGCGGCCTGTTGGGTCGGTCACTCGAGAATCGCTCCTGCCACCTCTTTTGGATTTGCTCGATCGCCAAAACACGCGTGGACTCCGGGGCCAAAGCGTCGAACTCGAAGTCCGCAAAACCAGGCAGTGCTTTCATTGTCCGGCGCGCGATGAACCGGATTGCCAGATAATCGTCGCTGAGCAGTTGTGACAGAAACGGCAGTTGCCAATCCGAGCCTGAGGTCGTCAGCGCGTCAGCCCATCCCATGTGCCACGCGACCAACGCTCTTTCCGCAGCATCACCCTTCAAAACCCAAAGTAACGAAGCGGCAATGGCTTGTTGGTCATCATCAAGTTGTGGACGATCGATTCCGTACCACGACTGAAGGTGTTCGGCGGTCCAATCAAGCGTCTTATCTAAGTGGCACAGGTTGCACGCATTGGGGCGTCTGGCGCTGAGATCCTTGCCCACATCCGGGCTGCTGATGGTGTGATTGCGAACGGCCTTTAAGAGACCGTAAGCCGTATGTGGCATGTGACAGTTGTAACAGCGTGACCCATGTGAATCGATTTGATGGTGCGTATGCGATGTCGCGTAATCTTCTTGTTTGTGGCACTGTAGACAGGCATCGTCGCCATAGGCGGTGGGGTTCAATTGATCGTCGGCCCACTGGGACAACGATCGTGGATCGGAATCGCTCTTATGCATCTGGTGGCAGGATAGGCAGGACATGTTGCCTCGCGTGAAGCAAGCTGAATCCTTCAATCCGTTGTATTCCCGCCCGGTGACTCGCACGACACCATCGGAGTAGTAAACGGTGTTCATTGCGTGCTCGTGATCCATCTCACCGCCGTGTTGACGCAAGAATTCTCGCATCTCCTCGGAGCCGCGTTCCCAAATATAATGGGTCTTCGTTAGATCATCGCCGGCGCGATACCCGTGGCCATGCTCTCGAAAGATTCGTTCGTCCTGGATCGTTGAGCGAACTGAATGGCACTGCCCGCATACCTGCGACGATCGGACGTGGGAAAGGTTCGCCGGGTTGACAATCGGATCAAGTTGGCCGTCGGACGCCGCGGAATCCTGAAGATCAAGACTCCGTTGATGCTCGATGTGTCCCTGGCCGGGCCCATGGCAGGCTTCGCACGAAATACCAAACTCTGCTACTTGTGTATCCCAAAGTTCTCGAGTTTTAGGGCGAGGCCGCTCTCGTCGATGCGTCGTATGACATTGGCTGCAGACCAGATTCCATCTTGCGACCTCCTCTGGCAACCGGTCTTTTTGCGGTTCCAAAAACGCCGCCCCCCGAGGGATCCACTCGTTTGTTTCGATCAGATGAACGATCGGTAACAAACCGACGACGCGTCCCGTACCGGTTGCGTACCAGTAGGCCTGCATGTGGTGCGAGCCCGTCGTCATCACAATGGGTGCATTCACGCGAGTTTGTGGCGAAACGGGAAGCGCCGGGTCGTGCATGTCGACCCAGCAAACATCGCCGTGTTTCTGCAGTCGGTAATCGCGTCCCAACGCAGAAACACTGGTACTCGCGAAGTCTCCCAAAACGGCATCGGGCGAGGCAACTTGTGTCATCGTTCGATGATACGAAGCGTTCCAACTGGAATGATTATTCGTGTGGCATTCACCACAACTTTCGGATCCGACGTACCCATTCGCAGGCACTTCGATCGGACGCACGGACTGCAACATCGCAAGCGTTGGGCGTGGGGGTTCTGGCGGCACTGTGCGAGCGGTTGCCCGTCGCTCAGACGCCGGCGGTGTTGAGGCTTCGGGATTCGCCGGCGCGAGATCCCAGGGCAGCGCGATTGCTACCAAAGCTATCAGCGAGATCGCTGCTGAAACCGCGAACCATAGATTGCGTCCGAACCACCAAATGACTGCGGCGACGCCGAGGCCGACAATCGCCGCTAAGGACAAGACAAGCACATTCATACGACCAGTATACCGATCGGCCGAATCAACGGGAATCTCGAGTGCACCTCGCGGTTTGCAAAGTAGCCATCTCGCTCCGTCGAGATGTAGCCCGACCGAACCGTTGTTCGATGAAAACACGGTTGATCGTAGCTGGAGCGTCGTCGAACGGTCTCTTCGATGAGAACAAATCTGATGGTTCGCCACCCGGTCGGGCTTTCGTCACGACGGAGCGTGACGGCTACTTTCTGTTCCCGCCGGCAAACCGCGAGGTGCACTCGGAATCTCCGCTCTGAATGTGGCATCGTGATCGGACTCTCAGAGGGGGCAGGATCAATGCGGATCAGTCTTTGAATCGCAAGCCTGCGCGACAATGCTTTGATCAAAGCACAGAATAGCGGCCTCCTTCGGCATCAGACGTTCGAATCGTCAATCAAAAAACAATCAATCGCGACGAAGTAAGCTTCGTGAATTCGGTTGCCCAACTCGCCTCGGTTGCATCGTCCGGCGCGAGTGCGGCGATTCGCTTCGCGGCAGTTATCCCGAAATCTCCCTCCAGATTCAGAGCAAACGGTGGCGAACCGCGAATCGACGACGATGTCACGAGCATCGCATTTGCCGCAAGCCATGATTGGTCGATACTACTACCTGCACCAAGAGACCGATCCGCTGTGCGTCCGCAAAGACCCACGGAAGCCGAACAATGAATGCGAAAGGACGATTACGAAGTCGCGCGGGATTCGCTGATCCAGACTGGCTGGTCGGAATCTCGATCTGCCTAGTGCTCGGCATGTTGATTCTGCCGTTCGCAAGTCGGGATGATTTGATTGGTTGGATCCGTGCCATTCTCTCGCCGATTTTGATACTGCCGTTTGTATTTATCATTGTTCTGGGCGTTTACCAACGCATTCGGGACCTGCTCGTGACGCCCGAAACCGTGGTCAAAGAAGGTGACGAAAGCGATGACGAAAGCGGGTAATGCGATCAATGAGCATGAGCTTGACGATCTGGATCGGCAGTTGGCGGATTTGGCATCGATAATTGATGAAACGGACGCATTTCGCCGTTATGCCAAGTTGATCGCGCAACGTGTCGATCGATCTGCTGCAGAAACAACTGTGTCCCGGCTCCATTCGCCTCCGGCAGAACGTCCCGGATTCGGATTCGAGGAACGCGGACTGGGAGGCTGGCTGACCGCCTGGCAATTTGCCGCGTTCGCGGTGCTTTATTCAATTGGCCAGGATGCACGATCCGAAATTCGCAGCATGGCATTTGGCGAATACGATTGGACGCAGGGTAACGCCATCGAAGTACTCTGCCGGCTTGCAGCGGACGGCGTTGACCGAGAGCGGCCGGTTCTGATACCTCTGCCTCCACGACATGAATTCAATTGGGCGGTTTCGCTGATCCGCTACAAAACCGAATCAGATTTCCAAGCAGCTTGTCCGCAACGGGATCTTTGCCGAGATTCTCAACGATTCGCAGTTGCGAAACCACGATTCGGCCTTTGCCCTTCGGTACGACAGCCAGGTCCGCACCCCACCAGGATTCGCCGGGGCCGGAATAGTGCAGCTTGTGGTCTTCGGAAAACCATCGAAACCCGATCGAGGCGACGATCGGTTTTCCTGGCAGATCGTGCAAGGTCTGCGTTGCCCACACGTTTTCGTAGATGTCGCGCATCATGCCACCGGCAGGCAGGCCGGCGAAAATTGGATGATCGCGAACCAGATGGGGAATGCATGTCCAGAGGCCTCTGTGCAGGTTCGACTCGGGCCGCAAACGGAACCGCGGGCGATTGGACCTGATCGTTCGTCTCGCTGAGACTCTTGCCAACGCCTTGAATGTAGACTGCTCGTTCCACCTTCTTCGATGAACTTCATCAGACCGGCAAATCGATTCTGATCGTCGCGGACTCTCCGTCATCACGTGGTGACGAACACGGGAGTCGATCGCGGCGTCGAGGCATCGAATTCGATGGCATTGATACCGTGATGCTTCAGAAACCGGCTGAAGCGGACCATCCAGATCCAACACAGCAATCTGCGTTTTCGGGAGCACCAGATCTTGTTCGGAAAACACATCGAAGTCGTAGGCGTTTTTCGCCACAACTCGTTCCGTCTTCTGCGGAGACAATCGCCGTGATCGTGTAACCGCCGCGCAACGCTCGCGTGTCGAGCCGTTGCAGCAAAGAGACGCGAGACGCCCTCTTTCCACTCGACGTCGACGTCTTTGTTGAAAACCGTCGCTCCGGATTCCGACATCGATTCGAATCGTGACAGGTCGCATCCAGCGGCATCCAGTTCATTGATGCCGATCACTTCGAGATCACGTTCCGCGCGTCGCGTAGACATTGCGAGGCGACATGCGAATCGCAAGGATCCGCGGCTGGTTGGCCGCCTTGGTCGCTTCGTAGGCATAGGACTTCGGCTGCCGCCAGAGATCGATCAGACCGGCGCCGAGGATCCAGTCGCCCGCCGCCAAGGCGTGAATGCAGTACCCGCTGACATTCGGATTCGATCGTACGGCCTCGATCATCCGCTTGTTGGCTGCCCCGTGAATCGATTGCTGGTCCAGACAGAACTGCTCGAGGTCCGGGTAGAGATCGTTCAAAACCGCTTTCTTTCAAGACCGCGCTGCTGATCTTCCGCCAGGCGATGATGGTAGCGGTAGGCGGGCGTCAGCGGATTGCCGTCGCGCCGGAACCGCTCGTTGTTATCGACCAGATTCGGCAGGCTGCCGTAGCCGAGTTCCGAGACAAAGGACATCAGGCCGGGAACGACGTTTCGACCGGGTGCCTTCGCATACAGGCCGCTCGCCTTCTTTTCTTCCTCCGTCAAGCCGATGGAAAGGAAACCGTCGTAGTAGCCATTTGTTGATGAACGGTCCGGGGTAGGTGTGAATATCGTTGAATCGAATCGGTTCATACTCGTTGGGCAGATACATCCGAGCTCCGTAGGCCCAGCCGCCTGATTCGTCCAGGATCAGCCGAGTCGGATCCAGTTCCCGAGTCAACAACGCCATGGGCCGCATCATCTGCTTGAGGATCGGTCGATGGAGTTCATTGAAAAGCTCCCACTGAACGACGCAGGCCCGATTGCGATCGCGAAGCACGGTTTCCCGGATCTCCCGTTCGACTCGGGCGGGTAGATAGGGAGTCGAGAGGGGCAATCGCATGCATTCGAGCACGGGACTGCCCACGACCAGTACTCCCATTTCATCCGCCAGGTCCAACCACATCGGCGCCGGCGGTCGCCGCCAGGGTCGAATCATGTTGAAGCCGGCGTCCTTGGCCAACTGAATCTCTCGCACGGCCATCTCGCGGTTGTCGGGATAGGCGATCCCGTTCGGGTACAAGCCCTCGAAGAAGGTCGCTTTCAGATAGATGGGCTTGCCGTTCAGAGTAGAACTGCTTGTCGCGGATCGTGAACTCGCGCATGCCGAACCGAGAGGTCCAGCGATCTGATCCGGTCGAGCGTGACCTCGGCCTGGTACAGGTGCGGGTCTTCCGGAGACCAATACTGGGCATCGGGGATCTTGAGCGTCTGTCGTATGCTTGCTCACGCCGGGTCGAAGAGATACGGCTTCGGATTGACTGGGCCACGATTCGATCGGGATCCTTCGCCGACCGAATCGTCGTGACCAGTTGGACAGACTGGCGTTGCGAACTCGTGTTTTCCAGTTCCAAATGGAACGTAGCGGAGTCGTCGGCGATCTTTGGTTCGATGAACACATCTTTGACCAGCGTTTCGCCGGTTGCGACCAATCGGACTGACTGCCAAATCGCCGCCCGTGATGCCCGCCTCGCCATTGCGGAGTTTCCAGCGGCCCTACGCCATCAATGTTCTTGTCCTGCAGGATGATCGGTCCGACCACTCGCAGAATCAGTGTGTTTTCCTGCCCGGTCGTGATCAGGTTGTCGACACGAAACTCGAAGGGCGTGAAGCCTCCTTCGTGAAACCCGACCACCTCGTCGTTCAGCCAGACTTCGGTCAGGTAATTCACCGCATCGAACTGCAACCGAACCGTCTTGCCAGCCCAGCTCGCAGGAACCTGGAACTTGCGTCGGTAGAAGGCAACACCTTCGTAGTCTTGCTCGATCAGTTCCCAGCAACTAGGCACCTCGAATCGGACGAATGTTAGAACGCTTGGAGAACACATCGTCGCGATGCCAGTTGGATTCCCGGCCTTCGTTCTCGGAGTCAAAAACGATTTCCCAGGTTCCATCAAGCGATTGCACCTGCCTGTCCTGTGCAAGTCCAAGACCTGGAAGACACAGCAGGTTGGCGACCAGGAACCACAACGTTTCTTTTTTTCCAGTCATTATCAGTCGCCTTCGGTTTGATTGAGCAGGCCTATTGGTGTCAGCATCGGTGGCTGGATGACCTTCGTCACGGCAGCACAGTTCGATGATCATTGACGACGAGGTCATCGAGTGTGCGTCCCCATTTCTCCTCGTAAACAGTGATGTAATCGATGACCAGATCATTGGGCCAAGTCGTGTTCTCGTCTGCGGATTCAGTCGCTACCGAGTTGTTTAACACAGAGCAAAAGTCCTGGTCCGGCCAGCGGCTTGTTGATGTAGCGAGCCGTGACGCGTGAGCGGCCGGCCATCGCACCCTTGCCCGTGGCCTGACGGCCATCGCACGCGGTCCGTGGCCTGACCGCATCGGCTCACCTTTGTTTTGTCGTTTTGTATTCAAATGCGTGAACGGGCAGGGTTCACATCCGTTTCACGCGCACCGTGTGGTCTCCTTCGGAAATGACAAGAAAGCCATCCTTCAACGGTTGCGGTGAAACAGGCTTGTCGTCTAGCAGGATGTGGTCCGCGGACGTCACTTTCAGGCTGGCCAGATCGACACGCACCGTCGTGTTCGTCGGTACCTGCAGAGAGATTTCGAATTCGCTCGGAGTGATCTCCCAGGCTACGCCCAGGATACCGGATGGTGTCGGCACTGCGCCGCGGCGCCGGGGAAGCTGACTGCAAGGATAATAGCGCAACACGACATCGCGAAGTCCCGGCTGGACAGGCTCGATGCCCAGGATGTAGCGAGCGAACAGGCCTGGGAAGAAGGCGCTCTCCGTTTGCGCGTCACTTCTCCCTGAGGCGATTGGCCGGAGAGTCCCACTGCGACCGGTGCCGTCAAGCCACCACTCCTCCCATAATGTTCCATTGCCGCTCGGCGACAGCATGTGCGCGAATCGGGTTCGGAGCAGATCCCAGGACTGGTCGGCATAACCTGCCTCGCAAAGACCGGCGTGCAGAAAGTGAGACATGGCGGGTGTGACCATCACGATTCCACTTGCACGACGAACGAAATCGTGGCTTTCGCTCTTGCTCAACTGCGCGGCAATGGCTGACATCTGTTCCGGTGTGCGCAATTCTCAACACCATCGCCATGGCATTGGCGTGCTCGCTGAAGTCACTGGAGCGTTGTCCGTCGATGATCGCATCCGCAAAGAGTTGCTTCTTGGGATCCCACGCCTTTTCGCCGAGCGTTTGTCGTACCAGAGCTGCCCGTTGTCGATAGATGGCCGCGTCCGGTTCGTCCAGCCACTGGAGAACTTGAGCGAAATCTTCGAGAGCGCCCAGGTAGTGGCCGTTGAGGCAGAAGTTGGCGCCGCGCCGGTCATTGACGGCATGGTCCAGCCAATAGGGGTAGGGTGGACTGTCGATCAAGCCGTCATCATTTGTGTAGCTGTGAAGAAGCCCAAGCAACCTGCGGGCAGCAGGCAGCAAGCTTCGCGTGGTGTCGCCATCTCCGGAGTAGAGCAAGTACTGATACAGGCCACGGACCCAGAAACAATTGGAGTCGAGGATCACCATGAAATCGTTACCGTGCCGCGGGGCGTAGGCGGGCATGATGCCGTTGGACAGTTGCTCGTCGGCGATCTGCGTCAGGTATCGCCGTTGCAGGGCCGTATCGCCGAAAACCGGATAGTTGCCCAGACACGCATAGTAGGCGGTCTGGGCATATTGTCGTCGCTCGCGGTAGTTGTCGGTGTAGGCGTCGGTCGTACAGACTTGGATGGTCCGGGCAGCGGCCTCCCAGAGCGTCTGCAACTCGGGACAATCCGGCGTGTGGAAGGATCCTTTCTGCACGAATGGGTACTCGATTCGTCTCAGGCCCGCACTGTACAGTCGGGCATCTCCCGGTAGATATCGAAACACGACGGCCAGCCAGCGTGTCGGTTTGAAGTAAAACGCTTCCCATCGTTCGCGGTTGCCTGAGAGGACGATGCGATCGACGTAAGTCGAGGCGACGATCGGCGATCGCACGCTTTCGTCCAGAAGGTACGGGACCGACATGATATCGACCACTGCGCCGCGTGGTCCCATCACGTCAAGAAACGGCCTGCCGTTCTGCACTTCTCCCAAGTCGTAGACAAGCACTCGGCACGTGCCCGGTTCGTTGGCGGCAAGGGTGATCGGTCCCTCATGGGATTCACCATCGCAGGACCATCGACATCGGTCACCGGGAATTCGCGGGATGACCGGCTGCCTCGGACCCAGGCGTTGTTCAGGAAGTCCCGTTTCTTCTTGAGGCTCGGCAATGCTGCCCACATCGACCAGCCGTCGAGCCGTGGAGATGCTCTCCTTCAGATAGGGAATGTCGCGAGGGACGAGCGACGTCCAGGGCGGGATCAAGTGTGTCGGGCGATCGTCCGGTTGCGGCAGGGGCCAGCCCTCTTCGCGTCGGAGAACCTGGGCTGGCTGCCATTGGGCGTCGTCGAATTCGACATCGGTCCAGCCTCGGATACGACGGCGCAGATCCACTCGGTCGCAGACTTCAAGATGAAACCGAGCCATTCTGGGTGAGCTATTCAGCCAGCTTTCGTCGGCAGCCACACGCCAACTGGTATCCGTCTTCAACGTCGTCATCTGCGAGTCGGACGTGTAGTCAAGCTGTGCGAGCAGCCCGGCTCGCGAAGTACCGTAGTAGGAGACGTCCTCTCGCTGGAAATGGACTCGTACTGCCAACACGTTGGCACCTTGGCGAAGGCTATCGCTGATATCCAAGATATCGAACGACTGATGATGAGCCGCAGAGCGAGCCGGCCCGCAGCAGAAATACTCGCCGTTGACAAACAACTGGTATCGCGACGTCGCGGTAATCGACAGCAGCGCCCGCTCGGGGGCTTCGGGTAGATGGAACGTCTTACGGGCCAGGAGCATTTCGGCTTCGGAATCGTCCGGCAGCCATATCCATTGTGCTTTCCACTTTGGCAGGTCCGATTCTGCAAGCGTCGAGCCCCAACGGCCGGCCGGCTGTGCCCAAAGCGTGCCTGCAGCGAGCACGGCGATCGAGATGATCCGCGCCACGTAAACCGCGGCTCTAAGCGTCGGCTTTGTCTGGGGCATCTACTCTGCCTCCTGGGCGGATTTCAGTTCATGCATTTTTTTGAGTTGCCCGGCTGCGGGTGTGCCTTTGACGGAACGTGAAGTTGCGATCTTCATGATGTGATATCCATGGTTGCCGCCAGCGCGTTTACAACAACACCGAGACGCGTTTGAGCGTGAGGTATTCTTCGATACTGTAGCGTGAGCAGTCCTTACCGACACCGCTTTGTTTGACGCCGCCGTGCGGCAAGTGCACGGCGTAGCGGACTTCGTTGACACAAACGCTGCCGGCATCGATCCCTGCTGCCGCGCGCAGGCCTCGAGACAGGTTCGTGGTGTAAACGTAGGCCGCCAGCCCGTACTCAGTATCGTTCGCCATGGCGATCACGTCGTCGTTGTCAGCAAACCGAATCACCGGCAGCACGGGTCCAAAGATCTCATCGCAGGAGAGATTCATGTTCGGGTGGACATCGCGGAGAATCGTCGGCTGGAGGAAGTAACCCTTGGCCGGTTGCTCCGGGAGCTTTCCACCGCAAACGGTTGTTGCGCCGTCTTGCTCGGCGGCTCTGACCAGTTGGAGCACACGATCGCGATCTTTGGCGGTCAGCATCGGTCCCATTTGGCGGCCTTGACCGCGACCGGCGCCGAGCGTGATGCCCGAGGCATGTTCGACTGCCGCGTCGATGAATTGGTCGTAGACCGTCTCATGCACAAAACAGCGATTGGGCGAGACACAAACTTGGCCGGTGTTGGCGAACTTCAAATCAACCACGCTGGTTGCCGCAGCTTGGACATCCGCATCGTCGTAAACCACCACCGGGGCGTTGCCGCCGAGTTCCACGGAGAAGTGCTTGACGTTGGTACAAGCAGACTTCATCGCGTCCACACCAGCGCGGGTCGAACCGATCATGGTGAACATCGACGGTATGTCGCTTTCCAGCAACACCAGTGGCAGGGGAAGAAGGAATTCGTTCATCGCGTTTTTTCTCCGGCAATCGTTTCAGTTCTGCGTCGTCGACCACTGCACGCGTACGTTGCTTTGTTAAGCCATCTCGAAGTCGACGATCTGTTCGTCTTCCTGCACCGACTGAATGAAGGCCACCACTTCATCGTGCGCCGGATACTGGCAGTAGAGCTCAAAGTCAGCCTTCGTCGCGAACGTGGAGATCAGCCCGAGATCGAAAAATGACGCCCCATAGTCGCCGATGTTGATTCCGACATCGTATTGGCGAATTTCCTTGATGATTGTCGGCAGCGCATCGAGCCGGCGTTTGACTTCGGCAGCCAACTCAGGCCGCGACATTCCACCGGCCTCCTGCTTCAGACGCCACATGACCAAGTGTGTGTACATTTGTGTTTCCTTTCTCAGATCAACAGATCCTTCGGCATCCGCCACTGTTTCGCCAAACCGCGGGTAACCAAACACTGATGGCTGCCGGTTCCCAGTTTGCTCAACCGAAGTACGAAATCACGCGAATCGTCCACGATTCCAGCTTGCGGTACAGCGGCGTGCTCCAAGCGGCCCGCCAAGTGGTTGACTTCTTGGCCGAAAGCCATATTGTATTACAATAATATCATATATGTCAACGGGCTCATGATGGGATTCACTCAATCACGACGAAACCTCTGCGGCCAAGTCGCCCACGATTTGGGATGCCAGATCTTGGCGGGCGACTTGAAACCCGGCCAGCCGCTGCTTCAAGAGCCAATGCGATGCGAACAGATGGGCGTCAGCCGAACGGTCGTCCGCGAGGCAATCAAGTCATTGGCGGCCAAGGGGCTGGTTGAGTCGGGACCGAAGCGCGGGACGATCATGCGGCTGGCGCGGGTCTGGAATTATCTCCACCCGGAAGTGCTGACTTGGCATCGTGCGGGAAATAACTGTCGCGACTTCAAAGTAGCCATCACGCTCCGTCGTGATGATCGCCGGAAATACAGGACAGTTATTTCCCGCACGATGCTAACGGGCTCTCAGGCCCGAACAAGGCAAACCTTTTGTGAGCGTTGAGCGACCGCAAACCGTTGTAAGTTGCCGTCCTCAGCGACGCCCAGAAGTACAAAAGGCGGCGCATTAAGCGGTGTCTCCGGTGAGCGAAGTAGCAGGTCTTGTGAGTCAAGATCCACTCGCTGCCCTGGAATTGACCGGCTCCGCAATTCGAGTGAGCATTTTCAATTGAGATACGGTGGTCATGGGAGCTGCTCGCTGGCTGTTCGACCGAGAATACCTTGGAAGAGAACGCACATTCGCCGCCTGAGCTCGCCTCAAAGTATGGCACGCCGTCGAATCGGAAAACGGATAAGCCTCGATGTCTCACCCGGCACTATTCGGGAAGTACCCATCCTTGCATTCAATGATTTCGAGATCACTGGCTTCTTGTCCGACGCGAAAACATGACCACGATGATGACATCGGCCCACAAAAATCCTTCATCGCAGTCGTTATTCCGATGCCACTTCCATTGGATGTCTCTTTCGTGCGTCTGGTAGCAGATTCGGCTAGCCGCACGCGTCGGTTCCGTTTTCTTGACATTCTCCAGAGTCGCCCGGTATTCTGAACTGCCTCATCTTGTCCTGTACTTGGCGTCATTACATGGGGTTACCAGCCATGAAGTCCTTTTGGTTTGCACGCGTGTTTTTCTGCCTGCCCTTGCTTCTCGTGGTGGTTGATGCATCTGCGCTCGAACCGGCGGTAGCTCCAACAGATTCATCAGGGGCGTTGTTTGAACAAGCAATGCAGGCGGAACTGGATGGAGACAGCGGGGCAAGCACGGAGTTGCTTACCGATGCGATCGAATCAGATCCGGAGTTCACCGCCGCCCGCTGGCATTCGGGCCAAGTGCAATTCGATGGTCAGTGGCTCTCTCTCCAGCAAGCCGAATCGCAGAACCGGGCGTATGGAAAGTTTGCGGAATATCGTACATCAACGAACGCAGTTGAGCGGTACGCTGGCCGGAGAACTTGCCTTGGCTCAGTGGTGTCACGACCAAGGATTGTTCGGATACGAAGAACTACACTGGCGCCAGATTCTGCAATTAGACCCCTCCAATGCAGTCGCCAAAAAGCGACTCGGCTTGATAAATATTGGTGGTCAATTGGTGACGCCGGAACAAGCCGAGGAGTACAAGAAAAATCAACGTGAGGCGGTCAAGACATGGAAACATTGGATGCCGCGTATGCGCCGATGGAGACGTGAACTCGAACGGGCCGCCAACCCAACGAGCACGGACGCATGGCAAAGTCTGCTGAACATCGAGGACGCTGGGGCCCTGCCTGTCCTCATGCAGGCGTTCGACGGCAGCGATGAAGTGGTTCAAAATGCGCTCGTCGCCATCATCGACACGTATGACAACGAAATGAGCACCGAGTGTTTGATCCGGTTTGTCGTAAGCTCACCCTACACGAGGACGCGCACCCTGGCCGCCGAAGCACTAGGCAAACGCACCTGGGTTGCCTTCATCCCAACCCTGTTAATGGGGCTCGGTAATCCTCTCGAGTACCGCTACCAGATTCACAACTACGGCGGCGATATCTTCAGCAGCTTCCAAGTGGTCCGGGAAAACGCTGACACCGTTGTGCGTCTGACTCAGACCCGCGGCAGCATCGCGCCGCAGATTTTCGTTACCGGCACTGGATTATTGTCCGCACGGACCATTTCCCGGGTCTCAGCGATTCGCGATGCGCAGGTCAGACGATCGACCGCGTCACAGGTGCAGACGATCCAGAATTCGGCACAGCAGATCGAGTCCGCAAATCGCGAGATTGTGACACGAAACGACCGAATCTATGACGCGCTGCAATTGACCACCGGGCAATCACCGGGCAACACGCCGCAAGAGTGGTGGGATTGGTGGTACAGGTACGTCGATTATGAAATTCCAGAGTACAAACATGAAATCGAACTCGCGGAAACGTACTTGGCTAATTCCCAGAGTATAGAAGCGAGACGCTCGCCCATTGGAGGATTCGCGAGCGAATGCTTTGCCGCTGGAACACCGGTTTGGATAGAGACCGGATGCATACCGATCGAGGAGATCCAAACCGGCGACCGCGTGCTCTCGCAGGATGCGGAAACGGGAGAACTCGGCTACCAGGCCGTCGAACAGACCACGACTCGACCGTCTCCCACCAGTATTGTTCTGAAAGCAGGCGACGACGAAATCGTCTCCACTCCGGGGCATCCCTATTGGATCATCGGCAAAGGCTGGCGGATGGCTAAACAGCTTCATGCCGGAGATCGACTATACCGTGCTGAGGGAAGTGTCAGCATTGAAGAAGTTCATCCCGGGGAGACATTCGAGGCATACAACCTGATCGTGAGAAACTGGGACTCGTATTTTGTGGGCAACCAGCGATTATTGGTCCACGATGGTAAGCTGTTCAAAGCCACCAAGTCGGTGATTCCCGGTTGGAAACCGGCTAAACGGCCCACTCCATCGTCGAGCGATTCAACATCGGCCAGATAACAATGCAAATCGCCGCCGCCCAGATCGTCCGCCAGCAGGAAAACGATATTGGGTCGCTGGTCCTCTGCGGTACAAGTAACGCCAGTACCGCACAACAGAATTGCACAGACAAACGCCACGGCCGGAAATACACGGAGCCATCTTCTTTTCATCAGCTTGTTTCCTCTTGGTCGGTTCACGTTGCGTAAATGTTTTTTCTGGTTCTGTGGTCCTCCAGCGATAGGCAGAAGACTTCGACAGCTCACTTGCCCGTTTGAATTGACGCCGTCGGTTTCGCATTTTCGATTGAAGCGGCTGGTTTGGCGTCGCCGACCTTTGCTGTCGCCAAGACGATAATCCGAGGTGATTTGGAGGCGCTGGAATAGAGATACAGCGTGTCGCCTTCGAGATAGAACTCGGCGCCGCGGTAACGATCATTCAGCGGCGGTTCGGCAGGTGGATCGAGCAGCATGTAGCGTTTGCCTCGGGCTGCGACGGGATTCAGTTCCTGATCCAGTTCGACATACTTGAGGTTGCCGCCGCGCCAAGTGGTGTGGTATTCGAAGCCGATTCCATCGACGCTTGTCCACAACTCTGTCTGCGAGTTCTTGGTGTGCCCCCACATGAAGAACTTTCCCTTGTCTTCGATCCAACGCATGTCGGGAGCAGACGGCCCTTCAATGACGGGGTTCTGTTTGTACTCAGTCCACGGACCTTCGATGTTGTCCGAATACGCCATGCTGATCGAAACATGTTTATGGGCGCGTAGTACAAGTAGTACTTTCCGAGAGGATCTTGATGCGTCCTTCGGTTTTGATGATGGTTGGATGGATCAAGTCCCCCGTCGGAGCGTACGTAAGATCCTTGGGGTGCAGAGCGACCTTCTGAAAAGTAAATTTGGGCAAGGGATCTGCTTGTTCATCTGCGAACGTCGGACTGAGATAGACACCGAGACAAAATGTCGTAATCAGAAGCCTGAGCAACCAGATTGGCCGAGTGTCATTTCGTGGGGTCATCATTTAACTCCTGGCTTGGTTTTCTGCTTCCTTCAAAGGGGGCACACGCATCGCGCCGATCGGAGTTGTCGTCAGCTTCAAATTGCTTGCCTTCGTCCGCCAGATACGCCGCCGAGTTATCTCGCGGTCGTCGTGCGTCAACACTTTCAAGATAGTTGTCGTCTGCCAGAATCATGATGATGTTGCGAGTCGACGCATCGTATTTTCTGCTGGCGATCTTCGGTGCGAGAGCGGTCGTTTCTGACTTTGGCCTGGAAGTCGTTGACGAGAACTCGAGAGTCAAGGACCGCAGCCGTCCGCTGCCCGCCAATGCAAATTCATCGCCGTCGGCGATTCGGATGGCTCCCTTCCACGACCCGCCGGCAGCGATTCGCTTGCCGGCACCTGTACTCCCGGCGCGGCCCGTTCGTTGCCAGAATTGAGCATGCTTGCCCTCAGCGTCCCCGCCAAAATCGACAGAAGTCAGCAACAACGATTCGCCAGCGGCCAGCCTCAAACGGCTCAGGTCAAAGCTCCAGATGATTGCTTCACCGCCATCGACCTTCGTTCCGCCATCTTCGTCACCGATGCCAAGCCCAGCCTCGCTTCCCTTGATCGGGCACGAATCACCGCCGGTCCACGTGTCTGCGAACCAAGCTGATGTGTTATCAGTTCGCCCATCGAGCTTCACGCCAATCGAACCAGTCTTTGTGTCGCCCGCAAGAAACGAGCCGGTTATTCCCGGGACATCTTTAGAAAGATCTGTCGTGCCGATAACAGGTGGCGTCTTGCCGAGATCTGTGATTTCCAGTTGATAAGGACTGCTCTTCGGACGGGGTTTATCGCCTGGAAAGAAATCGATCACCACGCCTGTGCGCAGCGAACCCTCCTCATGAGCAGCTCCGCACGAATGGACCGTGGGGATTCCGAGAGCGAGGAACGTGCTGAGAAGTCTTAGAACGTGTTTTAAAAAGGGGTCTGACCCTCTGTGAGTCGGTACGTTGTGTTCATTTTTCGTTCAGGTAGTAGCGAATAACTGCGATCGCATGTCCGCGGCAAAGGGTCAGACCCCTTTTTAAAACACGTTCTTAGAGCGAAGCGAGGATGTGTCATCATGTTTCCAGAGTTATTTTCAGTGAGTTTTGATTCAGTGCAATTCTCGATCAATCGGAACTGGCGTCCTTGATGACGCGGTTGCTGTTCTGAACCCATGCTTCGAAGCGGCCATTCCAGAATTGCCAATCGAGGCCCAACGACCAGACGAGGGCCGGCTTGCCATGCTTGGTGCCATAAATGGCGAAGTGTTTGCCGCGAGTGATGACAAATTCAAAAGGCCCTTCGAAGCCTTGATCTTTAGGTGCCGGCTTGCGAGGTTTTCGCTTTGCTCCGTTGCGTCTCAAGCAGGTCGGCGAGCTGCTTTGCAACTTCCGGGTGTTCATGGAGCGCGTTGTGTTGTTCACCAGGATCGGCATCGATGTTGTAAAGCTGGGCTTGAAGCTCGTCTCGACGTGAGACCTTTTTCAGAGTCGGACTAGCTTTTCCCTCAACGTACTTCCACGGACCGCGGCGAATCGCGAAATTTCCGTTGGGACTATGAAGGATCATCGAAGTTCGTGCTGGCTCTGGCTGAGATGCTCCCAGCATGGCCGGCAGCGCATTGAAACTGTCCTCCGCAACTGCCACGTCAGAACCAACCGGCGTGTCGATCAATGCGGCGATCGTTGCATAGATGTCAACGAGGCTGAGCGCCCTGTCAAATAGAGCCACTTCATCGATGCGACCATTCCACATTTCGATTCCGCCGGCGTCGGTTCCAAACCAGATCGTTTCGTTCGTGCTGATTGCCATCGACTCGCATCGCGCGGACGCCACCGACTGGCCATCTTCGTAGAAACGCAACTGATCGCCTTCGGCGGTCACAACAATGTGACGCCACGTTGTCAGCGGAAGCCGACGCCCTCGGGCGGCACGCTCGCAGAGAGTCGCCCGTGATGCAGCACGAAACGCTTACCGCTCACGACATTGAACTGAGCGGGAGCCTCCAGATAGACCATCACTCCGCCGTCGAATCGTAGATGCAGTAAGCCACGCCTAAGTTGATAATCCCCAGCTACCAATTCCAACCACTCAATCACTTCAGCGGATTCATCTTGAGATACTTCGCCATCCAGAAATCGATCAATGAGTTCGTCATCAACAGACATTACGCATCCTCCGTCGCAAGTCGTCGCTGCACACAATCGGCAAGCGCAGAGCGAGCTCGCGTTAAGAGCACGCGTACGGCCCCGGAAGTCGAACCGACCGATTTGGCAATGTCTGCGGCGGAAAGGTCATCGACATAACGCAGATCGAGCAGTCTGCGTGATTTTTCGGGCAGCCCATCCAGACAAGTCTCCAAGACTTCTCGACGTCGATCCCTGCTGTCCGCTTGTTCCGAAATCGTATCGCTCAGTCGCTGAAGCAAATCATTCGAGAAGACCAACTGATTCCGGCCCTGCGTTCTGTAGAAATCAATCACACGCGACTTGGCGATCCACAGCGCCCAACCCATGAATGGCCGTTTTGAGTCGTATTCATCGAAGCGTCGCGCAAGCTCCTGAGCAATCCGCTGAACAACATCTTCCGCATCGTGAAATCCCGCGACAGCAGCAAAAACGTACGCCGAGATCGACGGCTCGGCCTTCAGCCAGCACTTCGCAAATTCCTCTCGTTTTAGGTCTTCATCCATACTGCGTCCGACGCTGAGAACTCACGATTCATGCGTACGCCGCACGCCCCGACGATTCGTTAGCAAGAATCCCAAAGAAAGTGCAAGAAAAGCGTTTTGGCACGGCAAGCCACCGTTCCTGGTCCAAACGGTCTTTCATCTTCCATCATTTCGCTGCCAGGTCACACCTGACGCTTCGCGGACGATTTGCGAAACATAAAAGCCATAGGGCACGATGATCAGAATCAACATGACCGCAAAAACGCCGTAAGCGAAATACCACTTCGAGATCATCTTCGTTCCCGGCGGGGATCGTCCGTGGTTGGAGTCAGACTGCGAAGAGTGGATGTTGCTGCCTGACGAGCAATGGCCCGGCTTGTGCGAGACCGCCGCCGCGATTTCGCGTCTCCGCGCAGCCCCACACTGCGAGCAGAATTGGCTCGATTCAGATTGCTCCGCGGCGCATCAAGGACACGCAGCCAAGACCAAAAAGATTAATCGGCAGAAACGAGTCTGTCGCTCAGGCACTGGGCGTGGAGTTCAAAACTTTTAGTTTACCGGCGCACAAAGTGTGGAGGCCTGCCACACCGGGATCTGCTGGGTGGTCCGTTCCGAAATCCGCCGAGACAGGCTTTAAGCAAATCGGCTGATAGCGACATACATCCGGAAACCGCAACATGCAAAAAAAGGCGGGTGCTCACAGTGACGATGGCTCGTCGAGGTCGTTGAGTCGTAAATCAAGTAACTTCGGCGATGATCTCTTCGTTAGCGGGCAATATCAAGTGCGCATCAATTGCCTTTGGCGATCTCGGCTCTCGATCATGCAACTCAACGAGTTTGCATCGGCCTGCGCGAGTTCGGGAAATCGTCTTCTCAAAATCTCAGACCAGATTCTGAGAAAATTGCACCGAAGCTGCTAATCTGCATCGGTGTCGCGACCGAAGCATCTCAGCGGCCAGGCTTCCTGCGTACGGCGGTCCACCCGCTGTCTCGAAAACTGGCCGCACTTGAATTAGCGGATGGCTCCGATTCCGGCATGAAGAGCGACAAGAAGTTGGAAACCCTTGTAGCCGCTCTCTTTCGGCCTAGGGGTTGTGTGATGAAAACGCGTAGAGGTGGCGATCAGTTCGGACGTACAGCGAGTTGCCCGTGACCGCGGGAGTCGCCATGATTTTTTCGGACAGATCATTCTCCGCGACGATGTCTAACGTTTCACCGCTCCGCAACACAGTGACCACGCCTTGGCGGGATGCCAAGTAAATGTTTTCACCGACAGCAATCGGAGACGCGTAGTACGAGCCTGACGCGGAGATCCGCTTTTGATACAGCTTCTCTCCCGTAGCCGAGTCGAGGCAAGTGAGGATGCCACCATTCTTGATCATGTAGATGCGTCCTTGATGAACGATCGGTGACGGGACTTCCGGTAGATTCCTTTTCTCCAGAATGCTGACGTGAGTATCTGTCACGTTCCCCTTTCCGCCGAGTTCAACCGACAGCAATCCGTGATCTTTGACATAGGCGGCAAACCCTTGACCGAACGCTTCCCATTCTTGCGGTGTCACTTCACGATCGTTGTCGGTGTCCGCCATGCCAAACACCATCTTCAGGCGAGCTCTTACTCCCTTCTCATCACTTGCCTCCGGTCGGTCGAAGAGCAAGTACTTGTCAGGGAACTCTGCAAACGCAATCGTTCCATTGTCATCGGCATCGTGTTCCTGCAGTTGTTCAAACGTGGGTAGCTCCTTGCGCAGCGATGGTTCACCAAGCGTTTGAAACGTGGCGACAAGCAATTTGTTGCCGTCAATGACGGGGGTCGAAACACCCGCCGTTGCCGCATTGACTTGCCAAATCGACTGGCCGTCCGACAAAGTGATCGCGCGAATTCCATCATGCGTGTGCAGAATCGCCTGATCTTTCCAGATGATGGGCGTCGCGTAGCCTTCATTGAGGATGCCCGGCGCAAACAAGTGCGAGTGCTTCCAGACGACGTCGCCGCTGAACTTGTTGACCGCCAGCAAATGGGAATCCTCAGGTACTTCCCGATTGAGCAACACGAGATCGCCGGCGATGATCGGCGAGGTGCCCGATCCGTTACGCGTCTTCGGAACCGGCATGTCAATCGACCAAACCAGATTCCCCGCGAAGTCGTAGCACAGCAGTCCACGAGATCCAAAATAGACGTACACGCGCTCCCCATCGGTCGTCGGAGTCGCGCTCGCCGGAGTGCTTGCCGCGTGGACCTTCTCGATGGTTTTTGCCTCCACATCGCGCCGCCAAAGAATCTTGCCATGGCTGCGATCGATGCAGATGACTTCCAGTTTCTTCAGCTGACTGTCGTAGGCGGTCAAGAAGATGCGGTCCTCCCAAATGCAAGGCGACGATCCTCCCGCAGGGATTTCCGTCTTCCAACGGACATTCTTGTCAGGACCAAACTGAATCGGCAGGTCGGCTTTCGTGGTTGCAATGCCCGATGCGTTGGGGCCCCGAAATTGCGTCCATCGCACCGAGGCGAGTGTCGATGAGTTCAGGCCCTCGGCGCCAAGTCCGTCAGTTGTCAACAGGCAGGCAAGTACCACCTGAAAACGGATGTGCGTCAAGTGTTTCATCGTGTAGCTCCCAACTGTCTCGTGAAGATCGTTTTGACGTGAACGAGATCTCAATCTGATGTGTGCGTCATTCCAAGGTGATGGCGACCACGAACGGAGCGACATCGGTGACTTCCGAGACGAGGTCAATGTGTGAGATCGTCAGTTCAGGATTAGGATTCTCCCAAATCACTTCGGAAATAGCACAGGCAAGGACGCCGGGGGCCCAGGGGTTGGCCGTGTTACCGCTCCAGCCCCTTTGCTCATCTGTAAGCCGAAAGTTGTCAAGCCATTGAAGCCAGTCAGCGATGTGGTCCTTGTGTTTGATCGTCATCGTCGACGTGCTGCCGTTTTCAAAGTGCACCAAGATTTGCGCGACCTTAATCCGCCCGAGCTTGTTACCGCCCTGCGCGCCCATGAGAAAATGGACGGCTTTGGATTTTTGCCCCACAGGGATACCTTCTATCTTTTCGGGCTCTTCCATCCATGTGGAGTCGAGTCGCATGGCGCCGCGCAGGTCAAAATCGACACCGTGCCTTGGCGTGAACGTTTCCGCAAGCCGCGACAAGTCGAGTTTACCGAACAGATTGGTTGTGTAGTAATCGGTCAGGTCGATCATCTTTGGATCGAGTCCGGATGGACGTGCCGGGATGCTGTTGAATCGCTCGATGACAGCGTCCAGTTCCTCGGCCGGCCCATTGGTCTTCTCAAGCAATCCTCTCATCCACTGTAACCAACTCTTGGACTCGCGAATGGCGGCCGGCGAGTGGATCGTCGCTAAGGCATCGAGCCGTGATCGAACAGTCGCGAAAGCTTGCTCGTACAATTCGAGGTGCTCGAAGATGCGAGCCCGCAGTCGCCAAAGTCGAGGCGAATCCAGCTGGTCATGCTGAAGGCCCTCGTCAAAGGCCGCCAGCCAAGGAAAGGGGACGTATCCAAGATCAGCCGGTTCCAGCATCTCCAAGACATCGTTGAGCATCGCCTCCGTTTTCCATCCCTTTGGTGCAATGCGATCGAGCAATGTGACGGAAAGTGGCGGATTGACTTCCGCGGAGAACCCACGAACCGTATCTTTGGCCATTTGATCGTCCAAGGCCCTCGAAAGTTCGCTCAAATTGGAGGCGAATACCAATTCCTTGGAAGGTACGTTGGAATCGCTCTCACCGATCGGCTCAGCATTGTCCACCAACCGAGCGATCTGGGCCTCCAACGCGTCAAAGAAATGCGGAACATGTCGCTTTCGCTCTGCAACGGATATCTTTTTCAGGTCGTGTGTGAGGAGCTGGTCCGCTTGGTTCCATTGCTGCAATTGGGTGCATCGCGCCAATCGGACGGCGAATAGATCCGGATAGGCTTCAAACAGACGGCTCGCCAACTCAAGGTTGCAGTCGAGGTCTTTTCTTGCAGATCCGAGAGTGATCAGGTGTTCGGCGAGTCTTGTGGTCAGTTTCTCGCGCAAACCGGTCGCAACCTCTGGGTCCATCGACAACATCAGGCCCTCAGCAGCCAAGAAATGATCGTTGCTCAAGTGTTCATCGAACAGGCGGACCATTGGTTCCGCAGAATCGGTCTCCACGTTTAACTCGGAAAGATAGTGATCCTGTATCGGTGAGAACGATATGGTTGCGGTTGGTGGCGACAACTTTGAGTTCTGGTCATTCCAAACCAAGTCGCCGGTTGCCTCTTCTAAATCAAACAGTCGCAGATATTCGACGGACGGAACCTTTGATTTCGCGCCGGAGAGTTTCCAAGGAGTGATGGTCCCATCCGTCTTGCTTACAAAAAGGGTTCGGCCATCAGCATCGAATTCGAGATCCGTCACCACATTCCATAATCCACCACCTTTATCGGAAACGATCACTTCTCGTGGGGCATCGCTGCTGAAAACCCGCAGTTGACCGAAAAAGCCACCTGTGGCCAGCAAACGATCGTCCGGACCGAAGGCAAAACAAAAAAGCCCCTCTTCGCTGATGATTTCCGAGGGAGAGTTGCTGGACTTGGAGAGATCCCAAATCCAACCTCCACCGCGAGTAAATGCGACGGCCAGATGTGTGCCCGCCTGATTGAGCGCGAGTCTCATGGCCCGGTGAGGCGGTGTCGGAAACTCCTTGGCAATACTCAGTGCCCTTGTCTTGGGATCCATGTCCCAGAATTGAACCGGATGTCCGTCGGTTGCCACCGCGGAGATCAACTGTGTTCCGTCGGCGGTGAAGGCGATGCCGACCGCCGGCCCAGGTAGCAACGGAGTCTCTGCAACTGGATCACCACCGGCGGCAACGTCCCATAGTGAAATCCTGCTCAGCGAGTCGGGACCCGACAAGCCTGCTCCCGCAATCGTCTTTCCGTCCGGACTGAACGCCAATGTCGAAGCTGGCAGCATTCGGGCCAATTGTCGCGATTCGCCGGTTTCCAAATCCCACAGCATCAATTCTCCGTCGGTCACATTCGGACCAGAGACGAGATAGCGTTCATCGGAACTAAGTGCCAGCGCGCCGGGTTGAGTTTTGCGGCCTGTCAACGTGTAGGCACGAGTGAGTGTGCCGTTGTCGACCCTCCAGGCGATGACTTCATCGAGATTTGGGCTTGCCCCCGTGCTGAATAGGAGCCGCCGCGAGGGTGAAAAGACAATATCGTGCGCTCCCCTGCGGATGGGATGGGGGGCCGTCTGTGTTCCCACGACAACCGGCTCAGACTCCTTCTTCTGAGTCGCCCAAGCGTGGATCATGCCAGTCACATTTCCGGTCAACAGCAATTCGCCGTTCGGACTGATGACCAGCGAGGTGATCGGCATGTTACCAGGCAACACTTCCAGCAACTCCTCCGATGAAAGATCCCAGATCTTTGTTTCACCGCCGTAGGTCCCCGTGATGAGGTGGCCACCCAGGGGATCAAACTGAAGCTGCGTGATGTCCTTGTCCCGGAAGGGGATCATTGTCTGGGGTGACTCGTTCCAGGTGCGATCGAGTTGTCGCTGGAAGGTCTTCACGGACCCGTCGCGAAACACGACCGCCATCAGCTTGCCGTCGGGATGAATCGCGACGTCCACCCAAAAGGAATCGTGTAGCGGATCCCATTGATTGACCAAGGCTAACGATCCATCCTCCTGCCATTCGTAGAGATTCATCGAAGAGGAGCTCGTATTGTTCAACGCGACGACCTGTTTGCCATCGGGCAATACAAACGGGGCGCTTCCACGAGCAATCTTGATCTCATTTTTCCGGACAAGTGTCTCTGGATCATAGGCAAAGAACTTGTTGTACCACCCCCCTGCCAACAGCGTCTTGCCGTCGGGAGTCAGATCGAAACCAAAAATTGGATTCTCGAAATCGAGCGGCGGCTCAATCAATTGGCCGGTGGACACATCCCAGGCGGTGATCATTCGATCCCTGAAGCCGGTGGCGAACAACCTTGTGCTATCGGCGCTGAACTGCAAGCTTTCGATGCTGCCCCAGTGTCTCTGGAGCGTGTGACGCAACGCGCCTGTTCGAGCATCCCAGATTCGAATGAATCCATAGAAATCTCCAGACGCAAAAAGCAAGCCGTCACGACTGAAGGCGAGCGACTGGATGCGCGCCGAATGTGCGGCGGGTTCGCCTCGCGTCGGACGCCCGCTGTTGAGATCCCATGACTCGAGACGTCCGGCTCGCGCCAGAAACAAAACATCGTCCTGGTGATCAAAAACTACATGCCGAAAAGGTCCATCATCGGATGCAATGTCAGTAAGTCGAGTCGGATTCTCGGCGTTTTGGCCGAGGTCAAAAACCGTGGCACTGTTGGGGTAGTAGAGGAATTCGTTTCCAGCCGCTTCGTGGTGCCAACTGACTGCCAGCCGCGAACCGTCCGCAGAAAACGCAATGCTGGGACTGACGATCCGAAGCGATTTGGAACCATCTTTTGCGAAGTTTTTCACGACGTTCCATTCTTCATCCAACAACGTCGTCAGCGGCTTCCGCTCCGAGACATTCCACACCGTGACTGGAATGCATTCACCCGCCACTGCAAGCAGCTGCCCGTCAGGGCTGAATGCCAAAGAGTGGACTCGGTTGTTTTGATTGCCTTGCCTATCAACCGGCTCGAGCCGCTCAATTTCATGGGTCACTGTATCGATCAATGAGACAAAGCCATTGCGTTGGCCACCAAGGACCAGCAGGCGATTATTTGAGGGATGGAACGCGAGGCTATTGATCGCCGCAGCGTCGTGAACCCCAATCATCGTCGACTCCGGTCGAAATGGACCGTAGCTTTTCCATTCTTCCCATACATAAAGATTCCCTTCGCTATCACCGAGCGCGAGCAGTTTTCCATCCGAGCTGAACGTCATGCTCGTGATGCTTCGCGGCAGTTGGGGCAGGTCGCCTTCGATCGAAATGAATCGGCCGTCACTTTCGACCCGGAAGATCTCGATCTGATCGGATGCCGCGACGAAATACTTTCCATCCGGCGAAAACCCGATCGCACTCAGGGCCGACGAGGCACGAGGACTTGATTGGATCCTCGTTTCCAACGTCGTCCGTTTTTCGCCCGACTTGGTGTTCCAGAGCTGAATGCCTAGGTCATTGTTGGCAATACTGGCGATGAGCGATTGACTTGGATGTCGGGCGAGGGCAACGATTGGGCTGCTGTGTTGAGGCCGAAGCCCACTCATCCAAAGCAACTGGCTGGCCGCATCGGCAGTGATGAGTTTTTCAGCTTCCAACCACGAAGGCGTCCCCTCTTTCAGGAGCACCGGGAACTCGTCCTGCATCTCCTTGCGAAGCGAATTGCGGCCGTGCCCCTCGAACCCTATTGCTCGGGCAGCTTGCAGGTGCGCGGTGAATCGATCTTTGTTGTTGGCGATCGCGTTGGCAGTCGCGAGCCAGGTTTTGCCCAGTGCCTGTTTCGCCACGCTTGCCGCTTCGATCGCTTGTGCTTGCAATTCCTTGGCTTCATCGGCCAATTTGTTCGCTGTTTGGGCGGATTCCCTGGCCTTTCGTTCTTCGGCGTTGGCCCGCGCGGTTTCCCGCTCTGCAACGAGGAAGTTCGCTTGAGCAACCTTGGACTGCCGCATTGCCCAGACCGCCAGCACGATGGCAATCAGGCAAGCCGTGCCGACCGCAACGGCGAAACGTTTCAATAGCGCCGCTGAGCGAGCACGCGATTGTGCCAATGCCTGCACCTGCTCAAGCTCGCGCTGACGTGCCTGTTCGGCTTGTTGCTCCGCGTGGCGGGCCTGTTGCTCGCTCTCATCGAGAAAGGCAATGGCTTGGTCGAATCCGCCACCATATTGAGCCGCCCAGGCCTCGTTAGGATCTTCGTTTTCGCGCAAGCGAGCGCGATTTCCAAGTCAGGATTGTGATACAGCCCCGCCTTTCCTTCAGCGTGCAAGTGCGCCGTGTCGACAAGTCGCTGGTAAATGCGGGCTGACTGCGCTTCCGTATCCACCCAACGACGAAGGCGCTGCCAGACGCGCATCAGACTCTCGTGAGACAGGTCGATGACCGTGTCGTCTTTCAAGACGACCTCCTCGCCGGGCATCAGAAACGTGACGCCATGTTTCCGATAGGCATCGATGATCGTTTTGACGACATACAAATCTTCTCGAGCGATCGAGGCGAGCTGATCAACCCTTGTCGGCCGTCGCACTCCTCGGTTGTCATCTCCTTTGACCGTCAGCGTGCGGAACAATCGTTCGGCGACATTGCGATGTTCTTCACTGGGAAGCCGCTGAAAGATCTCGTCGGCGTGATTGGAGATCGCCAGCTTCATTCCACCGCTCGTTTCGTAATGCCGCAGATCGATTTCTTCGCCCTCGGCATGATCGTCTTGCCAGAACGACCATGTCCGCATCAGTGCGTGTTGCAAGACGGGTAATTGGTCCTCTTCGTCACCCAACTCATTGAGCAGGTGTTGCACCAATCGATAAGAAACCGATCCGCCACCAACTTTCGCGGGGCCTTCAATGGCGACACGGAGCTGGCTGCGCTCCAGCCGCGGAATCAGGTACTCGCCGCGATTGACCGCTTCGGCAAGTCCAGGCACCTGGGCACAATCTCCCAGGTAGTCACTGCGCATCGTCAAGATGACATAAATTGGTACTTCAGCTGCTCGGCTGGCCTCGAGCAAGAGTTCGACAAATGCGTGGGCTTCATCTTTCGCCTTGAGATCATGGCGTTCGAAGCGAAACAACTCTTCAAATTGATCCACCACGATCAACAAGTTGGCATTGTCTGCGATCTCCGACTGGCGATGAGCCTGCACCATCCCAAGTGCACTGTGGTTGAGGGTGGCGAGCAGCCTGGGCAAAGCCTCTTCATCCTCGCGGTCATAAAGATCGGCTTCGATGAGGCACTCTGCCAGGTTGCGAATGGGATGACCGCCGGGGCGGAGCACGGCGATTTCCCATGCTGAACTCGCATGCTGCATCATGCCGCCTTGAATCGCGGGCAGCAGTCCGGCGCGGACCAGCGACGACTTGCCGCTTCCCGATCGGCCGACCACTGCCAGAAAGCGATGTTCGCGCAACAGTTTGACCAGTTCCGCGGTTTGCTCTTCGCGTCCGAAAAACAGGTAGTCTTCGTCCATCCGAAAGGGACGCAGACCGGGATAAGGAGACGAGGTGAGATCCGACATGATGGTTCAGGCTTGGTGGAGACGCTCGGTCAACGGCTTGAGCAGTGTTGGGTCGAATTCCGCCGGTTGCCGAATGATTTCGGCGCTGTGCGTTCGGTAACGCTCTTTACGGCGATCAAATGGCGGAGCGACGTAAACGGCATTGAAGACAAAGTTGGCTTCCCGTCCGTAGCCGCTGACTTTCAACACGCTGCGTAACTTCACATCGACCCAGGCACTTCTTGCGGCACCATAGAAGATGATGACGCCATCGCAGTCCTGCAGATTATCGCGATGCGACTGTGCGGCTTGCGCCTCATCCGCCTCGAAGTCAGGCAGGATCAAGTCGAATCCCTGCTCATAGAAATAGTCTTCCAAGGGTTCAATTGCGTGCTCGTCTTGGGGATCACAGACCAGATAGATCCGACGCGTCGGCGATGAATCCAGGGTCGGACCGGAGAGCAGCGGCTTTTCGGTCGGAGCGAGTTTTTCCAGAACGATGGGCTTGAGCATCTGGAAGGTGTTGATGACGATCTCCGCACTGCGGTGGTGACCCGGGTCCGTTTTCAGCGCCTCCAGCAGCTTGGTTTGTCGTGGGTCGGTTGATGTCACATCGCTGGGAATCCAAATGACGCGTCGCAAATCAGTCTGGCTTGAATGCTCCGCCGCAAGTTCGTTCTGCAAGGCGGCCAGTGACTTGGACGATCCTTCCGGGATGACACCGTAGTTGCTTCCGAAGGAATGGATTGAAAGATCGCTTTCGGCCAAGCTCGACCTGATCGCCGATTCCGCTTCACTAGCCAACAGCGGCAGCGATCGTTCGGGCAACACACGATGGCCTCGCGCGATCAATTCTCGCCGAATACGTTCGCGCAGCGGAGCGATATCGGAAGACGTTGTCGCAAGATAGATGGTCTTTCCTTGAACATCCACCGTCGAGGTCGTATTCATGGCTTTGAAAAGAGCGTTGATCTCCTGTGCCACGTCGTAAACGCGTTCGTGAAATCGCTGCTCCGCATCGTTTCCGAACCATTCGGCATATTCGCGCAAACGTCCTGTTTCCGAGTCGTACTCAAAGAAGTCAAAGCCGAGCAGATTGTGTAGTTTGTCGGCAAGTTCGGCTGGTATCGTTTCGTTGTCCACCGGCGTCTTGATGACCTTCAACACGCGTGTGTGCCCGTCGACGTAGAGCCCCCCCTGACGCTCGTTTGCGTCCCAAAAGGCGTTCACTTCACTGACGCATCCCGTCGAATGCACGAAGGGCGGAGAAACCACCGATACCATCGCTTTGACAGTCGGGAGTTCGCTCAGCAGCTGCGTATCGGGCTCCAAATCACTCTTTGTCCGCGGCGCTCGAAAGACCCTCGTCTGTTTTCCGGAAAGCTGTTCAACACGAATTTGCAGGTTGCGCTGAAACTGGGTGATCCAGCCCGACCGATTCTCCGAAGGGGGTTGGTCATCAACGTGTGCAAAACAGAGATACACGTCGCTATCTTCGATGGACGAGTCCAATTCGATGTCGCCGGCCGGCTGCGAAGCACCATCTTGTGCCGACGCCATGTCCCGAAGTCGCTCGTGGATCGCGGCCATGGAAGCCGGTCGCTGATCGACGCTGCGATGGAGGCAAGAAAGGATGAGAGTTTCCAACGAGTGAGAAATGTCGGGTACATGCTCGCTGGGAGGAGTGATCGGTTGCGACTCGGTAAAAAACGACCTCGTCTCCCAAAGCCCACGTGCAGTGATCGCTTTATGCCCCGACGTCATCTCGTAAAGGATCAGGCCAAACGCGAAAATATCGGCCGCTGTCGTGAGCGGTTCTCCGAGTGCTTGCTCCGGCGCCATGTAACCCGGCGTACCCGCGATGAAGCCGGAGTCCTCGGTCGTCGAATTGATGCGGGCAAGACCGAAGTCGGCGATTTTGAGATTCCCATTTCGGTCGATCATCAAGTTGGCGGGCTTGAGATCCAAGTGCAGGACCTGCTCCGCGTGGGCCGCCTCCAATCCTGAAGCCAATTGAATGGCGAGCTGATTCGACTTCGCCACCGGCAGCCGCCCAATTCGGTGCAGCAGCGAAGCCAAGTTCTCGCCTTCGATAAACTCCATCGAGAGAAAGGTTCTTCCGTCAATGTCACCGATATCGTGAACACGACAAACGTGACGATGAGATACTTGCCGAGCCTGCTTGACCTCATTTCGCAACGCGTCGAGAAGTTCCTTCCGGCCCGTGAGGTCACGAGGAAGTATTTTGAGGGCGATCGGCTCTTTGAGAATCAGATCATCTGCTCGATAAACCTCTCCCATGCCGCCTTTGCCCAGCAACGACACGATACGGTAGCGATCCGAAAGTATCGTTCCCGGCAGGAACTGCCCGTGGGACTCAGCAAACGAATCGTCTGATGGGTCCGTCGACCGGCCTGTGCCACGGACGGAAGTTGTCTTCCCTGGAGACTCTGGACGCGATGTCAAGCCGCGGCCAGGCATTTCGTCATACTGCAACAGTTTTTCGACTTCGTTGCGGATTCCCGAATCATGGCAATGCGCATCCAAGTAGGCTGCGCGATCCACCGCAGGCAAAGAGACCGCCTCTTGGAAAAGTCTCTCGACGTCGTGATGCTCTGGATCGGCCATGGCTAGCCTTTCACGGGACTGACTTTAACCGCCAGAGAGTCATTGACCGCGGCCCGGTTGGCCTGCAGTTTCGGATCGTACTCCGACTGCCGAACCAGACCCAGGAACGCGATGCACATTTCGTCGGTGGTCTTCTCACCCCAGGCGATTTCTTGTGGCGGAGAATTCGGGTTGTTGGGATTGTCGGCCGAATTATCAAACGTCGCCACCAACTTGACCGTCGTGCCGGCAGGCAATAGGTGCAAGTCGCGATACCGGTACGTCGTCTGCCAGTTGAAATCCCAATCATCGATCTGAATCAACGGAAATTTCTTGCCATCGGGAAGATAAGCGGTGACCGACATCGTTTCGCCGATCAGATGCATGTGCGGCGTGATGGCAAACAGGTAGGAATCTTCTTCGATGATGCACTCGGCACGGACTTTGTGTTTCGCCGCGCCCGGAGGTACTCGGAAGTCGCGATTGATCGCCATGGCCAAGCGGGTCGGCACCGGCTGAGGCGACTTTGAAAAATAGATTCCAACCTTGGTGCGATCCCGCTCCTGGAAACCGGTTCGGTAATAGTGAACCTGCAGGACAATGTCGCACTTCTTGGGCAGCCAGCGTCCTGTTCCCAAAGGTGTCTTGAAGGGTTGCGTTCCCGGAGCCCAGCCGCCCAGAACCGATGCGGGTTTGAATCCGACATCGCCGAAGCGTGTGTAGCCCGGACCGGGATCGGCTGCGTCCAACTCGCGCGCCTGGCCACTGGTGTCGACGTAAGCGATCACGTGATGCACCACGCCGGGGTTTCCGGGCTGGACATCGATCGACTCGATGAAGCGATGCTCGGACGCTTCGTAGGGAATGATGAAGTGCCGGTAATCGTCTTCTCCCTCCGCAGCAACGGTGTATTCCTCAGGCATTTCAATGACCAGATCCGGCTGCCCCGCGACCCAATCGTCGTTGAACTTCTTCGCCGGCGGCAGTTCCGCAACGTTGCCTTGCGGAGTGTCCTGCTCGGCCCACATCTTTATCAACTCAATCTCTTCGTCGGAAAGACTGAGGTCGTTGCTGAAGTGGCCGACGACCGGCGAAGCTTTCCAGGGCGGCATCAGTCTCGATTGCGTGTACGCAACGATTTCCGTTTTCCAGCGGACCGCGTCGGCGTAGCTCTTCAGTGCAAACGGAGCGACCTGACCGTCGCGGTGGCAGGTCTGACAATTGTCCTGCAAGATCCGTGCGATGTGACCGGAGTACGTGACTTTGCCTTCACCCACCGCGGAACCTAAATGGATGCTGCATCCCATCGACTTGGTGGCTGGAGTCTCAATCGGTTGGCCGGACAACAACGCCAGCAGTGCGTCATGGAGATAGCTTGCTTTGACCCGGTCTTCATATCGGTGATCGTCAATCGCACCGCGGTAACGGATCACCGAGTTTCGGTCTACAACAAATGCCTGCGGCGTCATCGTTGCACCGAAGCGACGTACCAGGTAACCGTTGATGTCTCGAATGCAGGGAAAGCCAAACTCAGCCTTGAGGGCGTACTGCTGAATCTTTTCATCCGTTTCATCGCTGTTGGGAAAGATCGCAAACAAATGAACACCATCATCGGACAGTTCTTCACTCAAGCGGCGAAGCCGCATCGTGTAACGTTTTGCCAGCGGGCACTGCGTTGACAAAAAGACAAACACGGCTGGACCCTGCTGGACGACCTCATCAAGATAGATCGGTTGGCCGTCAATACTGGCAAAGGCAAGGCCACTGATCGGCAGCTCGGCATACTCCAAGTTTCCGTCTTCCAAGAGATTGTGTCCGCTACGGACTTGTTTCACTGAATCGTCGGCATGACTGAGCTGAGACGCAAACATGATGCCGCAGGCGACACAAAGAATTCTGTATTTCATTGGATGATGGGGTTGGTGTTTCCAGGTAATGTTGAGAATTGGGGGGGCGCCCGTGTCACCGTGATTTGCGGTCCAGTTCAAGCCGTGCATCTTCGAACCGCAAGGCGTGACTAGACACCCGCCAACGCATGCAACAGCTGCATTGTATCGAGCGACTCCAGCTGAGTGGCCAGCGACACCAGGAAGTCCACAAACAACCAGCCGGCCCAGGCCAGTGACGCACCGCTGACCGCTACCACCGACAACGTACCGAGGAATTGCAGGCCCGCCGCTGTCACACGAATCGATGCCTGCGAATCAACGGTATCGCGCGAGTCAGCGAGACTTTCTTGGGTCACGGTCGCCAGATCAGCGTAGCCACGATTGGCCGGATGGTAGCCTTTGAGGATGGGGTCGATTGCGATGCTCATAATGAGCTCCAGAGTTGCATGGGGGCCAGATTCCGCTCTACTGATCCATCCGAAATCCGCGTTCGGTGTCCGTCACAATCTTGTGAAGTTTTTGGCGAATCCTTTCGGAAGCACGCCATTTCCTGTGTAATAGCCTGCGATGATTTGGACTGATCTCCTCCGAGCCTGATGACAGATTTCGAAAAGCTAACCGAAACAATCGCCGCAGCGGCACAAGCGATGCGAGAAATCCTCGTCGATCAGGCTCGACGTCGAGCCGCCCTCAAACGTGGTGGAAATCTCAGGCGAGAGGAATTCCATGACCATGACTTGCCCATTGAATCGCCCGTCGAAAACATCCTCGCGCTCGACGACGCACTCAAGAAACTGGAGGGGAGGTGAAGGGAAGGAAAGGGGACGCACCTCATTGTTTTGTCTACATGCGTTGGGGAGACTGTGGTGATGCCACGCCGGGTGGGTGAAGGAAGGAAAGGGGGACGCACCTCATTGTTCTGTCTACATGCGTTGGGGAGACTGTGGTGATGCCACGCCGAGCCCGTTGCTGTCCTGCTGGAACCTGTTTTCACGTGCTCAATCGAGCTGTGGCTCGGCTGCCGCTGTTTGAAAAGCCGGAGGACTATGATGCCTTTCAGCGAGTGATCGCCGAGTCGTTCGAGCGGGAAAGACTTCCCATCTTTGCCTACTGCGTGATGCCCAATCACTGGCACTTCGTTGTCCGGCCCATGACGAAGCATCAAGTGACTCGGTTTTTTCGCTGGCTCACCAATACGCACACGATGCGCTGGCATGCCCATCATCACACCGAGGGCACCGGACATCTCTACCAGGGACGATTCAAGACCTTTCCAATCGAAGAAGACGAGCATTTGTTGGCCGTGCTCCGGTATGTGGAGCGCAACGCGTTGCGTGGCAATCTCTGTGAACGAGCCGAAGAGTGGCGCTGGTGTAGCCTCTGGCGACGCAAGCATGTGTCCCAAGTCGAATCCGACTTCCTGGCTCCCTGGCCAATAGACAGGCCGCGGCAGTGGATTGCTCACGTCAACAAGCCTCAGTCCGAGCAAGAAGTCGCCGCGATCCGGCACAGCCTGAAACGCGGCACCCCCTACGGCAGCGAGGACTGGGTCAGTCAATCGGCCGTCCGATTACAATTGACGCACACGCTTCGACCGCGCGGCCGCCCGCGAAAATCAAGAAATTGAGCTGCGTCCCCTTTTTGTGTTTAGCCTGTCTTGGAATTGGTGTCCGCGTTAATTCTGGCAAGCGCAGCTCCCCCGGGCATCGATGCACTAGCAATTGCTGCGCGGATTCTGCCAACTAAGTCAACTTGGTCGTCGTCGAGTGACGAAAATCTAGGAGTGTGCGGCCCCATCACAAAGTCAGGCAAGAGCGATAAATCAGGGAAAGAAATGCTGCTTCTGATGATTCTCTTTGCTGCTGCCTTGCTCATTCCCATCTCGGGAGTCCAGGCCCAGGTTACGGTTCCAGTCCTGCCCGCACCGTTTTCGGAGGCTCCTCTGCCGGAAACCAGTGTCGATTCGACGCAGGATCATGCCTTCCAACACAGCAGTCTGCTAGCAAACAGCGACTGGTTGAATTCGTCGGTGGTGACGGTCGACCGCGCGACGAGCCAACAGCCTGATGCGGGGATCAAATTGGCCGGGTTCAGCGTGGGTGCTTTCAGTGCCAAGCCGTACGGCATCTTGTGGAGCGACATGTTGCTGGCCTCCAGCCGCACCGTCCCCGGTCCCTTTGTGCTGTGGGTAGCCTCCCGGCAAGAGCAGGGCGAAAGCACGTTCGATATCGATGCTCGTCGCAGCCGTATCGGGGTGGACATCACCGGTCCCACCTACGGCATCCTCGGCGGTATCGCCAGCGGCGGGAAAGTGGAGATCGATTTCTTTGATTCCTTCGTGAACGAGAACCAGCCAGGGCTCCGTCTGCGCCACGTTTATTGGGAAGCAAAAAACGAGCGTGTTCGGTTCATGGTGGGGCAGGATTGGGACGTCATTTCGCCGCTGCTGCCCAACACGGTCAATTTCTCCGTCGGCTGGGCCGCCGGCAATGTCGGTTTCCGTCGCACCCAGTTTCGCATCGAGAGATATCTCCGGCTGCCTGGGGGCGACATGCTGACCGTGCAAGCAGCGCTCGCGCAGGACATCACCCCGGACTTGGCTTCCGGACCGCGTGCCGTGGGTGTGACGCGAGAAAACGGAAACTGGCCCATGATCCAAGCGCGGATGGCTTACACGCGGCAGCCTGGTGAAGACGGTCTGCCGGCGACCTTCGGCGTTTCCGGACACGTTGGCGAAACCGGGTTTGACTTTGCCAATGGCGATCTCTCCAACCCGGCACTCGGACCGGAAGATGATGCACGATTCTTTAATTGGTCGTTCAACGTCGATGCAAAGATCCCGGTCACTCAGCGGCTGAGGTTTCAGAGCGAGTTCTTCATGGGCGCCAACCTAAGCAACATTCTCGGTGGGATCGGGCAAGGCGTTTGCCCCTGCTTGCGTATTCCGATTCGTTCCATCGGCGGCTGGGCCGAAGCTTCCTACGACTTAACACCCTACTTAACGACCAACGTCGGGTTCGGCATCGATGATCCGCGGGAGGCAGACAGTTTGATCGGCAGGACCTACAACCGCTTTGTCTATGCCAATGTTTTCCTCAAGCTCACCGATCAACTTCGCACCGGCCTGGAAGTGTCGGATTGGCGAACCAGCTACCATAACCGAACGGGCGAACCTGGCTTCAATTTCATTGACAGCCCTGACCAGCCCGGCAAGGCAACCGTGGTCGACTGGACCGTTCAGTATCGATTCTGAGCAGGTTTCGGCTGCAAAACTTCAGCCGGGGGAAAAGGGGACGCACCTCATTGTTCTGTCTACATGCGTTGGGGAGACTGTGGTGATGCCACGCCGAGCCCGTTGCTGTCCTGCTGGAACCTGTTTTCACGTGCTCAATCGAGCTGTGGCTCGGCTGCCGCTGTTTGAAAAGCCGGAGGACTATGATGCCTTTCAGCGAGTGATCGCCGAGTCGTTCGAGCGGGAAAGACTTCCCATCTTTGCCTACTGCGTGATGCCCAATCACTGGCACTTCGTTGTCCGGCCCATGACGAAGCATCAAGTGACTCGGTTTTTTCGCTGGCTCACCAATACGCACACGATGCGCTGGCATGCCCATCATCACACCGAGGGCACCGGACATCTCTACCAGGGACGATTCAAGACCTTTCCAATCGAAGAAGACGAGCATTTGTTGGCCGTGCTCCGGTATGTGGAGCGCAACGCGTTGCGTGGCAATCTCTGTGAACGAGCCGAAGAGTGGCGCTGGTGTAGCCTCTGGCGACGCAAGCATGTGTCCCAAGTCGAATCCGACTTCCTGGCTCCCTGGCCAATAGACAGGCCGCGGCAGTGGATTGCTCACGTCAACAAGCCTCAGTCCGAGCAAGAAGTCGCCGCGATCCGGCACAGCCTGAAACGCGGCACCCCCTACGGCAGCGAGGACTGGGTCAGTCAATCGGCCGTCCGATTACAATTGACGCACACGCTTACAATTGACGCACACGCTTCGACCGCGCGGCCGCCCGCGAAAATCAAGAAATTGAGCTGCGTCCCCTTTTTACCCGAACATCAAGAAATTGAGGTGCGTCCCCTTTTTACCTCCTGTCAAAGCTGCGTTGGAGCGAGAGTGGACTTACATCAGAACTGAAGTGTTCGTGAGAACCTGACTCAGCTTCGCGTGCGATCACTGTGTACCCTTTGCGGCCCAGATGGGGCTCATATTCCCTCGGCTTTCCACTTCTTCATTAAGGCGATGTTCGCTTCGATCTGCGAGGCTTGCTGGGGGTTCTTCTTGCGAAATCCGGGACTCAAGTACGCCTTCATGTCGCTGTCGTACATCGCGTCGTTTTCCGGAAAACGACCCTGGTCGTTCGATGATGCTTCCCATTGCTCCAGCAGGGAACGAAACGATCGCAAACGATCTGCTTGTACCGGGTCACCAGCCAGGTTGTTGACTTCAAACGGGTCAGCTTTCAGATCGTACAACTCTTCGGACGGTCGCGTGGTCGCCAGCTGCAACGACTGGGCTTCGGTGAGCTGCCCGGCTTCAAACAAGTCCCTCAGTGGCTGCATGAATGGTTTATGGTCTTTGTAAGCGCACGGTTGCAGGTAGGGCCGCTGCGGATAGTCGTTGCGAATGTACTTATAGTCACCTCGGCGAACGCTGCGGATCCGATCGACCGTTTCATCGCAGCGATCTCGCGCGGACACCACGTAGTCCCGCGGCCTGGCATTGGGTCCGAACAAGGAGCGGGCCTGCATCCACTTTGGAATCTCGATACCTGCAAGCCCCAATGAGGTTGCGGCCATGTCGATGTGAGCAATCGACTCGCTGCGTATCGATCCGCCTGGAATCTGTTTCGGTGCAAACACGATGAACGGGATCTTTGTCCCTTCGTCATACAAAAACTGTTTTCCGCGAGCCTGGCTGATACCGTGATCCGTGATGACAAAGACAATCGTGTTGTCCACGAGCTGCTCTCGTTCGAGTCGTTCCACGATCATCCCGATTTCTTTATCGGTGTATTGAACCGCGTTCAAATACTCCGCCCAGTCTTTGCGAAAAGCAGGATGGTCGGGGTAGTACGGAGGGAGATTGACTTCCGCAGCGGTGACCGAACGATTTACACCAGCCGTGACTTCGTCGTACCACTTGGGGACATTGCGAAGCTTGCCACCGCGAAGCTGGATTTGAGCAAAAAAGGGTTGACCGTCGGCGCGGCCGGACCAATCCGGCCCGTCATACAGGTCAGCGCGGATGTAATCGAAGTTGTAGTCCTCCTTGCCGTATCGGTCGCGTCGCTCGGCTTGGCTTCCGGCGAAGCCAAGATTGCAGGTGTAATAGCCCGCGTCATGAAATAGCTCGGCAGTGGTGCGGATTCCATCGGGCAACTCAATCTTCAGCGGCCCGCGCGAACTGCGATGGTGATGCGCCCCGATCGTCGTTTGATACATCCCCGTGATCATTGCCGAACGACTCGCCGAGCAGACCGGCGCGGTGACATACGCGTTGCTGAATATGATGCCTTGTGCGGCAAGGCGGTCGACGTTTGGCGTTTCAACCAGCTGCTCACCTTGAAAGCCGAAATGGCACGACATGTCTTCGACGACGATCCACAGGATGTTGGGACGGTTCTCGGCCAGTGCGATCGAGCTGATCAAGATGCCGGCCAGTGTGATCAATGGTCTGATTAGTTTCATTGGGGTTTTCGATGGTTCGTGGAAACCGATGCCTTTCAATTCTGTTGCCTCTGGGCTGCCAATACAAACTGTCAATTGCTCGTCATTGGACCTGTTGTGTGTTACCTGGGAACCAAGCGGAAAGGACAGCAGGATGGAACGTGGGATGATGTGTCAACCAGCAAGGTTGATCTTCGCAGTCATCGCTCGCCAGGCACGCATCGACTTCTTCAGAATCTCGTCGGTCTTGCCGGGAATCTGGTAACACTGCAGCCCGATCGGCCCCGAGTATCCCGAGTCACGTAGTTGCTGCAAGAACAGTAGTAAATCAAAGTCGCCCTCGCCGAGCGGCTGAATCAGCCGCGCCCAACCTCGCTCACGTGCAGGATCCTGGACTCCGTCCGCGCCGTTGATCGACACCAGGAACAAGTGGTTGATCGAGTCCTTGGCGATTTCGATCAGGTCATCTCCGCGACCGGCCTTCAACTCGTGGCAAATGTTAATCGACATGCCAAAGTTCTTGCGACCGACAGCTTTCGCAAGCCTCAGTGTGCGCTCGCTCGTCTCGACATACGTGTTGGCGTGCGGATAGATGGCCACACGGACGCCATGTTTGCCGGCCTCGTCGGCAAGTTTTTGAAAAGCAGCTACGGCCTCGTCGTCAGTACCGCTGCCCTGGACATTGATCCACAGAATCGCGTCCCTGCCTTTCAACTGAGGCAGGTGTTGTAGCGTCGTTGGACTGATGGGATCTTCTTTACCAACGGAAAACGACTCGTAGAAACTAAAGATGCGCTGCCCGTTGGCGTCGCAGGCAGCGTAGCGCGCATCGAAATCCTCGACGCGCGAATATCCGATCCCGTCAAACCCGAGTTCGGCCGTCAGCTTGGCTTGTTGCGGCGGAAGCCAGCCCTGGTCGCGACCCACGCCATTGTCGAACGCAAAGAATGGCCATGCGACACCAGCGGCGTTCTCGTCGGAGTTCGCCACGGGCGAGTCGGCCTGCGCCGACTTTGCTGCGGTCGTGAAAAGAATCGCGGCAAGAAATGCAGAGAAAGCACAAGCGGGACGGTTCATCGTACGGATTCCTCTTCGGGTTCGCTGTCAGGTCATCCATCAGTCCTTGCTCAGGACGATCCAGGATGGTTTTACCGAGTTATATGTACCTTTGGTTTTCTCGATCGCCGCGTTCCCTCGATGGACAGCGCCAGTTTCGAGCGGAAGTGCCGTTTTTCGTTGAGTTACCAGCCGCCTGGCGGTAGAGAGCGGTTCCTGCTCATTGGGGATGAGCAGACTGCATGCTATCGCATTTCGGCTGATTGAAACTGGCGCTGTCCTGCTAGTGGCTCCACCTGAGGCAATCGAAGGCTTGAGATTTCCGGCTGAGATTACTGATCGTAACCTGCCCAGCTGCTCGCGTCCTCGAGCATTCGGACGATTTGCGTATTCTTGCTGTCAACCTGATGCCGTCCCGGCAGCCCTGAATTGAGTGACTCAACCGAAAGACAACGATGAGCCTGCCGAAGGCGGAACGATCTTGTTGAAACGCAAACCAGATATTGGTTTCGTAACCGACGCCACGACGCTGACCTGTGCCGTCCGAGAGCAAAGAGGTTTTTTCGACATGACACTACGCCGTCGGGTGCAAAGAATATGTGCTCCAGTGATGTTGTGGGTGGAGAATATTGGACCCGTGTTGCTGTTCCGGTGCGACTAGCTTTTCTTGATACCACGATTTTCAGCTTCGGCAACTGCGTACCTTCGGCTTCGATCCAAGCGGTGAAATAGATCAATCCTTCCGTGTCCGGATTTTGAAGTTGCGCGTTTTCTTATCACCCTCCCGCCTCGGGAGGGTCGGACGCAGACCACCGCTTCGCGGCGGTGCCCTCGGCCGGGGAGCGCCCTCTCCGGGCCTGAGAGCCTGATACTCCCGGAGGGAGAGTGTTGATCGCAAATCACATTTCACTCCGTAATCGACAAGCTCAAACTCTATCTCGACCTCAAATAGCGCAACTTCAAAACTGATGCGTCGGGTTGGTATTTCATCGTGTTTCAGCCAAACGCGCAACTTCAAAAGTTCTACCTTGGGAATTTCAAGGAAATCGCGCAACATTTGCTTTACGACGGGCTCCAGAGTGCCGTAGGTTGAACGATCGCGTTCCCTTGCAATCCGTCGTACAGGAAACTGGAGTGAACCAGTGATCCTGTCCTCATGAACCGATTTGTCTCCCATTCAAGGAACAACCCATCTTGTTCGGTCCATCACTGAAATCCTGGGATACTGCACGCTGGTACTTTGCTTGTCTGATGGCGGTCAACCTGCTTGCCGTTCCCAGCAAAGCGGAGCCCCAAGTTGACGCCACATCACACGCTCGGGTGGGCGACGGCCCACTGCACGCGTATGTGGCAACGGTGTCATTACCCGCCGATGGGCTCTGGAGAATTCGCGTTCCTGAATCGGCCAGTTCGATCCGCGAACTGTATCTCATGCCCACACAACCGTCTCGGCTACGGCAGTTGGGCAAGCGGATGTATGCGGCCTTGGAAGAACGGCAAATTCAATCCGGCCGTTGGCAGGTTCAAAAGGGTTTCGAGGCCTGCCGTGAGTTCGCGCAGGAGCGAAATGGCGTTGGTCCGAAATCGATCGCGGACTTTGCCGACGATAAACGGTGGAAATACCTTGCCGACGTTGGGACACGGCACACTACCGGATCAATGAGTTGAAGGAGTTCATCGATAACGAGCCGCTGAAAGGCCCGTTTGTTCATTTGATCCCCGAAGTCCCCTTTCACTTTGCCGACCCGAAACCTCGGCCGATTCGTGCCGGCGAGGCATCGGTTCCCGTTGACAGGCCGCCCCATGCAAAGGTGCGCAAGACCGTCCCCAAGAAAGACCGACTCGTGTTGGCGTTCGAATTACGTCCCTTTGTAGACGACGGAAAGCACTGGGTGCTCTTACACCGACGGAAGTTGCGAGCGTGTAGCGATTGACCCTGAATTCATCAAAACGCAACAGGTAGAAGATTCGCCCGATGATTGGCAAGGACCAAGCCAAAGTCGTCGCCCAGCGACCGAACCTCCAGTACACCTTGGTGTTGGTGGCCAGTGAACCCGTCGCCGATCCGCTTCAACTCAGTGCCTACAACCAAGTGCTTGACCAAAACTTGGAGATTTCATGGGACGCCGCGACAGGTTCCGAAACCTCCTACAAAGACATTCGCAAAACCATTACCGACGCTCGAAGATTCGCATGGACAACCCTATTTGCTGGCGGGCAGTGGCGGCGTGCTGAACATCTGGGACCAGTCCGCTGGAGCCAACCAACCAGCGGAGAATCCTCGTCGTAGTCTTTCCATGTTCTCCGTTCTGGGTGGTCGCGCTGCCATCGAAGAGACGCTGCAACTGCAAGAACTGAGAGTCACCAAGTCCGACGAAGCGGCAACGGTTGATGTCGATTCGTTATCGGGCGTCGAAGTCAAGTCGCATCCGTTTGAAGAAATGCTGGGCGGCCAGTCGGGTGGCAGCCTCGAAATGGCTCGCTACGTTCCACCCGACCGTTTCTTCGTTTACGTCGGCAAACCCGAATCGATTTCAGCGTTGCTCGATACCGGTGCACCGTTTATCGCAAGTATGGGCACCGCGTTGACAGGCAACTGTCTGCAGTACAACTTGGAATCGCGGTATCTGGCCAGACTTGGCATGACGCGAGATTGGGTCGATGCCGTTCTGACATCCGGCCTGACCAGCGAAATGGCGGTGTTCGCGCCCGATCTGTTCTTCATCGACGGTACCGATGTGACGATCGTGGCGAGATTGAGACAGCCGCAGCTGTTGCGCGGGCTGCTCGGACTACTTGGCGCATCCAAACTCGACACCGATTCGGTGCTGGAACTTCCGACCGCATCGGGAGACCCCGCCTTCCTCGCGCTCCGTGACGATTTGTTGTTCGCCAGCACTCATCGCGGCGAACTTCAGCAGTCGATCGATTTGTTGGAGCAACAAGGCGAAGGCAGCCTCGGTGCGAGCACGGAATTTCGCTACATGTTGACGAAGTTACCTGTCAACGAAGAGACGCGTCTTTATGCGTATTTGTCTGATCCGTTCGTGCGACGCCTGGTGGGGCCTCGAGTCAAAATCGGGCAAAGACGGCGAGTGCTGGCGAAAGCAAAGATGGAAGCGCTGACGGCTCGCGCGCTGCTGGCTCGATTGGACGGTCATGCCAAGCCAGATTCGCTGACCGCTTTGATGAGCAGCGAGCATCTTCCGCAAGGCTGGCAGAATGAAAACGTGTCGATCGATGCAAACGGTTTGGTTCGCAGCGAGCACTACGATACGTTGCCTCGCATGCGGACTTTGCCCGAAGTTCCGCTGCAGAAAGTGACACCGGAGGAAGCGGAAGCCTACCGTCTGTACGTCGAAAACTACTCGAGGTATTGGCGACGTTTTTTCGATCCGATCGCGATTCGCTTGGATGACGTCGGAACCGACCAACTTGAGATTGTCCACGTTTATTTTGCCGCTGGTCGACAATTCGATCTACAACGGACTGAGAATGGTGATGGCGCATCAAGATGACCAAACAACGCTTTCGATTCCGATCGTCCAGCCAACACCGGTCGTGCAGTTTTCGGCGAATCTGAATGACATGGCCTGGCAGCAAATCGCCGGGAATTTTTCCGAGTTCTTCACGCGCTACTCGGGGGCGAGCCCTGCGATGCTGGACGATTTCGGTCCCAGCGTCCACGTGGCAGTCTTTGACGCTGACCCGATCATTGCGATGGGAAGTGGAGACGTCTTCGGCGCCTTCGGCGGCGACGTGTTGAGAGGCGGTGGCGATCAAATGCTGATGATCCCGGTTGCTCTTTCGATGTTGACGCGGCCGTGCAGCATCATGGTCGAAACGAAATCACCGGAACGAACTTCGCAGTACCTCCGTCAAGCTGCCATGGGCGGAATCGCCCCAGAACGCCGCACTCGTGAGTTCAACGTTTCGTTCTACCAGGTGGGCGATCGCGACGAGTGGGTTTGGACGCTGGATCTGTTTGGCGTCGTCAAACTGCGGTATGGCGTGGAAGTCGTTGGAAAGTACTTGGTGATCCGCAACATCCCGTGGTCCAGTGATGATCGAGTGGTAAGTGTCGCGCCGGCCGAACTCAATGCGGCGATGCTGCAAGCGAATCCGTCCGCGTGCAAACAACAACTTCCAGGGCTGTTCGCCGCGGCATCGGATGCCAATCGCCAGGCCGTCATGTCGGGGCTGGGTCGGCTTTATCCATTCATGCTCAGCGGGTCAAAGAGCGTCGAAGAAGCGGCGACCCAGCACCAACGCTTGTTCGGCTTCTATCCCAGGCAACTCGGCGATGACAAATGGAGTTGGAAAGATTTTCGGATGGTCAGCGATGATTACGGCGAGCCGACTCGGCAGCGTCAACCGGCATTCGATCCAAACGAACCATTCGGACTGATGAACCGCATCGATTCGCTGCAACTGAACATGCAATTCGAGCAAGACGGACTGCGAAGTACCGTTCGCTGGCGCCTGCGTTAATCGCTCATCACAAGTTGGAAGTGCTCAGCATGACGCACGATCAATGATGGGCATAGAAGAGATACATGGCACCGTACGTCCAGTTGCGAGCCGGCATATCCGGATAGTTTTGGCGATCCATCATCAACGCGACGTACGGCGCAGGGTACCCATCGGGCAGTGGTATGATGTTTGGCCAAATGCGCGTGCCTGTGCTCTCGTTCCACGGAGGCAGGTGCATGTTCAATTCGCCAACCGGCTTCAGATCGGGATAGGAGCGAATGTAGACTTTGCGATCGGCACTTCCGAAGAAGACATAGCGTGACTTGCCAATCTTTTGGATCAACGTACCAGTGCTGTCCATTTCCACTGGTCCCGCCAAACGCTGATACCCGCGATCCCAGTTGTCGGATTCCCACATTCCCGCACGATACTTTCCCGCTCGTTCGGACAGCAACAACCGCCATTTGTCGGCCTGTGAATCGTAAACGCCGTGCGGGTCTTCGTGTTCTCCCTGCAGGCCGATCGGTCGAGCATGCATGATGGAAAAGCCCTGGCGAGGATCTCGATCACTCCAGACCGCAAGAATTGCTTTTTCTTCTTTTTGCGATTTCGTACCAAGAGCGCTGAAGCCAGTGGTCCAGCCTCGCCATTGCCCCGACGGCTCGTCGTAAAACAAGTGCGAGGCGAGTTCATTGCGCCAGAGACCGTCGCCCATGTCAAACACAATGATTCCCTCAAAGCGGAGATCAAACACCGACGGGTTCAGGGAGAACACACCCTGCAGCGGATGTGGCAGCGCTCGCCCCCGCACGGTCATGGTCAGCCACACCCGACCCTGATCCAGGAGCGGCGTTCCACTGCGTGTGGTGATGGCACGAATGTCGGCTTGACCGCAGCCCGGCGTCAAAGCCGAAATCGCCTTCTCGATTTCAACCGAAGCCCCCGCCTCAAGATCGCTGGACAAACAAAACTCAAAACGACGAATCCGATCCTTATCGCGTAGTTCGAGATGTTGGTTGAAATCGGGATACCCGACCAAGTGCGACTTTCCTTGCGACTCGATGTAGAGGTTCACGCCCACGGCCAACATCTGCACGCGCAGCCGAAACGCTCCAGTTGCTTTCACACCACTGGGCCATGCAAATTTCTGCCGGTCAACCTCTTGCCCATCTTTCACCACCACCCACTCGATCGCCTCGTATTTGCCGTTGCTGGCAACGATGACCGCGGAAAGGTGACTCTCCTGGTGCCTGTCACGAAACAACAATCCGATTCGCCCGCTACCAGCGAATCGGTGCAGGCTGAGTTCGTAAGTCGCAAACGGATTGAAACCCCCGATCCAACGCGTCGATGACGCACTTTTCGTGGTCGAGAGTTTCAACCTGCCTTCGCCGATCGAAAAGAGGGTCTCGCCTGTTTGATCTCCCACGGCAGGATGCATCAGGTCAAAACCAACGATCGTGGTCGGATCCAAAGCGGCAAGAGGAATCTGCTGGGACCTATCAAATATCATTCTTCGCGTGGCTTGGCGAGAAAACTCCAGCGACTGTGGTTTGATCTCCGGCGTCTGAGCCAATCCATCGATCATCAAGACGCAGTGAAAAACGACGAACACCAACGCCGCAACAGGGCGACACGTAGGGGCGGATTTGTAAGTTGCCATTTGAAGAGACGTTCCGGGGAACGAGCAGGGGTTACCGTTGCGTCCGACGGCAAAAAGGGCGAGTCGGTCGTGTGATGACCTGGGAGTTTGTTCAAGAAAGAATACCCGAGCGTCGCATGACCTGCAGTAGAGGCTGAGAGTTCCCGGGTTTGGCCGAGTCCGTAACGCGCGGAGTCATTCAATTTTCGGATCGGCCAGCCAGAGGAGAACGCGGGGCCAGGTCTTATCTGATGCCCGATTTCCAGCAAAAAAGCCGGCGTCTGGTAGAGTTCCAGGCGTCGGCTTGCGGTTTGACCATGGATGGGTCAGTTTCCTAACCAACCACAGAACTTGGACAGGCGAGATCCGCACCACCGAGTAGGACATCGGTATGAGCCCAAGCATCATTGCCGCGGAACTCGGGATCATGGCATGCAGGCCGACAAGCGACATGACGAAACGGATGAGGCTGTTGCCACGCAACTGCCAGAGAGGTCGCTGGGAGCTATCATATCCTTTCTCAATCCATTGAATCGATTTAGCGAGCTTGCAATGTTCCGTTGTGATGATTCTTACTTCTACAGGCTGGCAGCGTGTGTTTCTTTTCTGCTGGCACACACTGCGATGGCTGCGGACAAGCCCAACATCATTGTTGTCTTGGCTGATGACTTGGGTTACTCGGACCTCGGTTGCTACGGCGGCGAGATCAACACGCCGAACATCGACGCCTTGGCAGCCGACGGCGTACGGATGACGCAGCTTTACAATTCGGCGCGTTGTTGTCCCAGTCGCGCGTCGTTGATGACTGGGTTGTATCCGACGCAAGCCGGCATCGGTGACTTCACGACGAACAAACCGAGTCCGACTCGTGGGCCGGGATACCTTGGCCGACTTCGTGATGATTGTGCGACGATCGCGGAGGTGCTCAAGCCGGCCGGGCTACGGTTGTTACTACGTTGGCAAATGGCACATGCATCCGGAAACCGGCCCAATCAAGCGCGGCTTCGACGAGTTCTACGGCTACACGAGAGACCATTCGCACGACCAGTACGACGCCGACTACTACATTCGTCTGCCGGAAGGACGCCAGAAAGAGATCGATGCCTCCGCGGATCAGTATTACGCAACGGACGTGTTCAATGACTACGCGATTGAGTTCATCAAGCAGGGCCAGAAAAGTGACAAGCCGTGGCTCGTGTTTCTCGGTCACTCGTCGCCGCACTTTCCGGTGCAGGCTCCGGCGGAGCGAGCGGACAAGTACGACGCGATTTACCAGCGCGGCTGGGATGTACTGCGCGAGGAACGATTTGAGCGGATGAAGAAGCTCGGTTTGGTCGATGGCCGAGATTGGAAACTTGTCGCCGCGCAGTCTCGTGCCGGTCGATCGCGACGACATCGCCAACGGCTTTAGCGGCCGACCGAATCCGGCGTGGGATTCACTCGACGAAGGATCGTCAGACACGATCTCGCTCGTCGAATGGCGATCTTTGCCGCGATGGTCGAAGGCGTCGACAACGGCGTCGGTCGGATTGTTGAGTCACTTGCGGCAGACTGAAGATCTGGACAACACGCTGATTCTGTTTCTCAGCGACAACGGTGCTTGCTACGAGTGGGGACCGTTCGGGTTCGACGGCAAGTCTCGGCGAGGCGAGACGATCCTGCGAACCGGTGACGACGTTCGCGAGATCGGTCAAGCGCGGCACGCATCAGTCGTACGGCAGTGCTTGGGCGAATCTCGGCAACACGCCGTTTCGGCTTTACAAACACTTCACGCACGAAGGTGGCATCAGCACTCCGTTCATCGCTCATTGGCCCAACGGAATCGGCAAACCGAACAAGTGGGTCCGCGATCCGGCTCACGTGATGGATATTCTTCCCACGCTGATGGATGCGACGGGGGCAGATTACCCAGCAAGAACTGGACGGCAAGAAAATCACGCCCGGTCGAAGGAAAGAGCCTGTTGCCGGCATTCAAAGGTGAGTCGTCACCCGAGCGAACGATTGGATTTGACCACCAGGCGGCTCACGCGATTCGCAAGGGTGACTGGAAAGCGGTCTACGCCAAACGAATGCCGCACGAACTCGAGTGGGAACTCTACAACCTTGCCGAGGACCGCTGCGAACTGAACGACCTGGCGAAACAATATCCCGATCGGGCCGCGCAGATGGCCGCGGAGTGGGAAGCATGGGCTCGACGGGTCGGCGTCACCTGGGAACCCATAGCGGTACTTCGATCTGAGCCTCAACCCAAGATCAAGAACGTGGAACTGGTCATCAAGGCGACGTATGAGTCCGGTCGCAACGATGCGTCTGGCGTGATCGTTTGTCATGGTGGCAACCAACATGGCTACTCGATCTATCTCGATAAAGGTTTGCTCGTCTTTGCGGTTCGTCGCGCTGGCAAGTTGTTCACAACCAAGCCCTTCGCAGTCAACCGAACGAAAGCTAGCCTGACCGCCAAGCTAGCCAGAGATGGAACGATGACGCTCGTTGTCGACGGAAGGGATGCGGGCAGCGCGGACGCTGGCGGATTGATCGCTGTGCAACCCAAGGACCAAATGACGATCGGTCTTGATGAGCATTCGGCCGCAGCGAACTATGCGGTTCCCAATCCGTTCTCGGGCACGATTTCCGATGTGTCGGTGAACGGTACGGTTGTCGCAGCGACCAGACTCGAAGCCGCGTCGAAGTCCGACGGCGATCAACGCGCAAACAAGCCACCCACATAGGCACCTGTTGAAGCGTGCTCACTTGCGATAATCACATACTACCAGGCGTGTCACTGCGGGCTCGCAGCCTGCACGACGCCCGCTCGCTCCCAACTCACGAAACCGGACTTTCTATGCCAACTTCGTCTTGTCTCAATTTTTGTGCGGTTTCGCTGCTGGTTTGCCTGGTTAGTGTTGTCGGCAATGGTGCGAGTCTTTTTGCCGACTCCTCACAGCCGAATATCATCACCGTCTTCATCGATGACATGGGCTGGACGGACCTGTCGTGTTTCGGTGGGACACGAACAACAACGGAGAATATCGACCGATTGGCGGCCGAAGGCTTGCGTTTCACGCAGTTCTACGTCAACTCGCCAATCTGCTCTCCCTCGCGAGTCGCGCTCGAGTACGGGGCAGTATCCCCAGCGGCATCGCATCCATTCCTATCTCGCACACCGACAGCTGAACGAATCGCGAGGCATGGCGCAGTGGCTCGATCCCGACGCGCCCATGCTGGCTCGGCGTTTGCACGACGCGGGGTACGCCACTGGGCACTTCGGAAAATGGCACATGGGCGGCCAACGCGATGTTGGCGAAGCTCCGTTGATCACCAAGTATGGTTTCGATCGAAGCTTGACCAACTTTGAAGGTCTCGGCCCTCGCGTTCTGCCGCTCAAGGACGCCTACGATGGCAAGCCGCCACAGAAGCATGACCTTGGTTCGGCGAATCTCGGACATGGACCGATCGTATGGAAAGATCGCTCGGTGATCACGGCAGAGTTCGTTGGTGAAGCGATCGAGTTTATTGATCAGTCACAGTCCAATGGCAAACCCTTCTATGTCAATGTTTGGCCTGACGATGTTCATTCACCATTCTTCCCTCCGGAAGTTCTGCGGGACCAGACAGATGAAAGTAAACGCGAGCTCTACTACGCGGTGCTCGATGCGATGGACCAGCAATTGGCGGCGTTGTTCGATCGCGTGCGCGATGATCCTCAGTTGCGAAACAACACCTTGATTTTGGTAATGTCCGACAATGGGCACGAGGAAGGCGCAGGATCATCCGACCCGCTGCGTGGTGCCAAGACTTGGCTGTACGAAGGCGGGATTCGTTCGCCCTTGATCGTTTGGGGGCCGGGATTGCTTGCCAAGAACGTGGCGGGTACCACCAACGAAACATCGATTTTGTGCGCCCTCGATGTCAATCGCTCGCTCTATCAACTCGGTGGTATCGCGCCAGCAGGAACCGACGTGCTAGACGGTGAAAATTTGCTGCCAACGCTGCTCGGAACAATTCGCGGCACGCGCGCGGCTCCTATTTTTTGGCGGCGTCCGCCTGACCGGCCAGGAACGCCACAGGAAGACAATCCGGATTTGGCCGTCCGCGACGGTCGCTGGAAATACCTGGTCAATTACGACGGCAGTTCGCCGCAGCTATACGACTTGAACGTCGACGCAACCGAGTCGAACGAGGTCGCGAAGCAATACCCAGATGTCACCGAGCGACTGCACAAAGAAGTCATTGCGTGGAATGCCCGAATGCCCGCCGATGCCGGCGACCCGAATTGGTCCGGGCACATCGATACCGGCTCACTAAGGCCCAATCAATTTGTCAATCCAATCGGCGAGGGTGCGGATCCGTGGGTCATCCGCGATCCGAATGCTGATCGCTTTTTGTGGTGTTTTTCCGAGGGCAATCGAGCGATTGCAATTCACACCAGTGACTCGTTGACGTCGCTGGGAAAGAAACACGTGATCTGGCGGGCTCCCGAGACCGGTCCGTTTTCGCAACAAGTGTGGGCACCCGAACTACACTTTTTGGATGACCGTTGGCACGTTTACTTCGCCGCGTCTGATGGAAAAAACGAAAATCATCTCGCGTATGTCCTGCGTTCGGAAACGAAAGATTTGCTGGGCGGCTACGAACTGATCGGTCCGCTTGCGACGGGTGACGGCGAGGATCGCCGTTCGCCGAACATCTGGGCGATCGACATGACCGTGCTGGAGCACGCCGGTCGTCGATATGCGTTATGGTCGGGCTGGGACGCGCCGGGGACTGATCGGCAATATCTTGTACATCGCCGCGATGAAGTCGCCGACGCAGTTGACCGGTCCACGTGTGCGACTGTGCCCAAACGACGACTTTGTATGGGAGCGTACCGAGCCGCGCGACGATGCGAAAGGATTGAACGAAGGTCCGCAGGTCTTCCAAGCGAAAGGCAGCACGTCGATCGTGTACTCTTGCGGTGCATCATGGCTACCGACGTATAAATTGGGCTTACTGGAGCTTCAAGGTGACGATTTGTTGAACCCGGCATCTTGGAAGAAACGCCCGATGCCAGCCTTCGAGAGTTCGCAAACTACGTTTGGTGTCGGGCACTCGTGTTTCGTGCGTTCCCGCGGCGACGACCAGTGGTGGCATGTGTTCCATGCCAAACGTGATCGGCGGCCGGGCTGGCGACGGACGATCTTTCTGCAACCGATGAAGGTGGGAAAGCGAGGCTATCCAATCTTCGGAAAACCACTCGATGCCGGTGCCGTGCAAGATCGTCCATCGGGAGAAACGATTGACGAAGACTCGACGGCTACCGACAACTTCAACTACTACGGCCATCATCAATATCTTCAAACCGGCAAGAACTTCATTCGACTTGGAGTCGTTCCTGAGGCTCCGGTCAATGACTACCGCTGCGGTGAGAAAATTGTTTTCAGTGGTGGTGCACCGGACAACATTGAAGCTTCGGTAACCATCGACTTTGTTGGCAATGATCAGGCCCGTGATGCGGGAATCCTCTTTCGCTGCTCTGGTGCGTCGGTTGGATACGATGCACAACGAGGCTATTTTGCCGGGCTGATTCCCAAGACTGGCTTCGTCATCCTGGGAAAGACGGACGGAACCAATTGGATTGAGTTGGGACGTGCCAACACATCCATTCAGTCTTCACAATCGCAAGAGTTGACCGTCCGGGTCGTCGGGGATCAGATATCGGTTTGGCATGACGGACAGCACAAACTGAACATCCGTGACAACACTTACACCTCAGGAAGCACAGGGCTAAGAGTGGTCGACACCGATGCGGTGTTTCGCGACATCCAACTCAAACAGCTCAAACCGTAGCGGCAGCATGTCGCACAGCAGTCAACGAAGCGAAGCGTGAAGCTGAATGCGCGGGGCGATCCAGAATCTTCGTCGATCCAAATTGGACATAACGCGTCCTCTGATCACAATTCTCCAGTATCCGGCAGCAAGTTCTCGTCTACCGCTGGGATGGCCCGTGAAAAGCGATTGGTGTGGAGCAGTCAGGCACGCTGATCGTGAAACAGATCGAACCGGGTGAAACCTATATATTGCTAGCCACACCTCAGTAGGCTGTTCGTCGCCTCCGATCAGACAACCAGCGGTTGTCGGCGATGCCGCTCAGGCCGCGCAATTTTTTCGTGCGTTTGTCCATCGGCTGCCCTGTTGGGATACGATATCGTGTCGGGCAGCAATCACCAACCACTTCGCCACACCACGAACCCACGATGAACACAAAGCTGAACTACCTATTGACGGTCATTTTCTGCGTCACCGCTTTCACAACAGAGGCTGGAGATCCAATCTCCCTTTTCAATGCAAAGGACCTAAATGGATGGACCAAGAAGGGCGGCGAGGCATCGTATGTCGTCGAAGATGGCGTCTTGCTAGGATCGTCCCGCCCGAACACGCCCAATACCTTCCTTTGCCCGGACCAACAGTTTGGCAATTTCGAGCTGACGTTTGAGACCAAGTGCGACCCGGAACTTAATTCTGGTGTGCAAATTCGGTCGGCCGACAACGTGGCCATGCTGCCCGAGGGACTCACCGAAGAAGACAAATTGAAGGCGATTCGACGCGTCGAGTCGAAAAGCTTATGCGGGCCTCAGGTGGAGATCGCGGCCAATGGCAACGCCGGAGGAGTCTATTTCGAGGGCGTCGGCGGCTGGTTGGTTGATACGAACCCAGACGTTGCGAAGGAAGCCTACAAGAACGACGACTGGAACAGCTACAAAGTCGTCGCGAAAGGTAAACGGATTCAAGTTTGGATCAATGGACAAAAGGTCTCCGACGGGAAAGACATGCGATCCAATTTCAAGCAAGGATACCTAGGTTTCCAAGTCCACGGCGTCGGAAAGCGAGAGGATGCGTTGCAGGTGCGCTGGCGTAACATCGTGGTCCGAGAACTTTAGCATCGCTGCTCTTGATCATGGGTTCTTGGTTGCTTGCCTGCGGTTCGGCAAACGAGGCCTAAAACGATGCAGGCAGTCGCTGTAACGAGTGCAGTGGACCACTGCGGTCTCGGATGGCAAGCACCGCGATGACGCGTTGCGCTCAACGATCGATGGGCCAAGTACGTCGATGGATGGGCACTGTGGATGGACCACGAACTGGAGCGATAAGGGAGTGATGCAATATGCGGATTTTGTGGTTCGTACATGTCAGCAAAGTTGTTCGCGGTATTGAACCGGAACACGTCTACAAGATGCCTGCCCACGATTCACCGCTTGTCGTTGCCGAACACAACGAATACGGAACGTTCGCTGAACTCAAGCCTGGATCATCGACGAAATGGATTGCCCGATCTTCGAGCAAATTCCTGACGTTTGGTATTTTTCGGAAGCGGCGTGCCTAGCGACTCCGGCCAGTCTGGGCTCATCGTCACCAGCGGACGACTTGGGCAGTCGCTACAGTTGACAAGAGTCAGCCGGATCGTGATACAACGCCGTGCGTGATACCGCACGACTTGGGCCATCGCCGAGCGTCTGGCTCTGATGCGAGATTTTTCGGCCCACGAAGCTTGACGAGCGTCTGTCGCTGGTGTCAGGCATGGACTGGCGCATCACAGATCTCTGCTCGTGGACTCGGGCCGCTTGTCCTTGCGGTCGTGTCGCCTCAATCAAACCAGACGGTCAATTTTTGATGGGTCGACAACGTACATGGCGTGTAGTCCGGCTCATTTGATGATCTTGGAAGGTCGGCCAACCGACGGGAACCGGAGGGCCATGGAAGGATACCGTGATCCTCACTGGAACTCCAAGCGACAGCTATTTGATGACAGGTTACGATCAAAGAAGCCTTGAGCTTTCACATGTCGCAAACAAACCAGTATCGTTTACGCTGCAAGTGGATTTCCCAGCAAGCGGAACGTGGCATGACTTGGACTGGCTAAGCGGTACACCAAGAGAAAGACGGATCTACCAATTCGATGAGGCCTTTTCGGCACATTGGTTCCGACTTGTGCCGGGCAGTTCCTTCGAGGCCACAATAACATTCACCTACCAATGAACATCACAATAGGAAACGACCGAAAGATTTAGCGACCGAAAAATGAGAAACACGAATTTGCACAGACCGTAACTTTTCGGTCACGTAACTTTTCGGTCACGTAATTTTTCGGTCACGTAATTTTTCGGTCACGTAATTTTTCGGTCACGTAATTTTTCGGTCCGGTAGTTTTCCAGTCCAAAAACGCAGACTCAATCACCCACAACGCCGCAATCATGCCAATCAGCTGTCAGTTCGAATTGCCGCGTCTAACCAATGACGAGATGGGACAGATTGACTACGAAGTGATGACGCATGCATTCGCCACTCACAAAGCGCGAGGCCGACTGTGTGACGAAACCGTCTATCAAATCGACTTGGCTCAAAGGCTCGAGGATGCCGGTATTGCCGCCGAGATCGAAGTCCCGATTGTGTTGTCGTTTGGTGGATTCGAAACAACGGTAAAAATGGATCTCTTGATTGCAGGACAGGCAGTGTACGAATTGAAAACAGTCGAGAAGCTAAATGCAAAGCATGACGCTCAATTGCTTGGTTACCTCTACATGACCAACGCCACACGTGGCAAGTTGATCAATTTTCGGCCCAAGTCGGTTGAGACTCGTTTTATCAACACGTCGCGGACGAAGGAGCGAACGGCAGCAATTCCAGTTCGATTTGTCGGACTATTGTGGGGCTCCTGCGTTAAAGCGAGTTGTCAAAGAAATTCTTGCAGATTGGGGAACGGGTCTGAACGCAGCCGTCTATCGCAAAGCGATCATGCAGTGTGCTGGCAATGACGGGTCAGGTGATTGCTTGCTGCCAATGCTCGCTGACGGCAGATCAATCGGACACCAACGCTTTCATCTTTTGACGCAAGAGACGGCCCTGGGTGTCACAACGTATTCAGACAACCATAGTTTGAATCGGATTGAGCTGCAAAAACTTTTGTCCGCAAGTCCGTTGAGACAGTTGCACTGGGTCAATATCACACATGGCCACGTTCAACTGTCGACAATTAAGAACGACCGGAAGATTTGACGACCGAAAGATGATGTTGCATGTATCGAATCTTTCGGTCGAACAATCTTTCGGTCACAATCTTCGTGTCGCCTCGTTCCCTTTGTTGGTCCCGACGTGAGCGCGGCGGGCCCGTAAACCTCGACTGGAAAACCCGCGTTGGCAATCGACCTGCAGAAACTCAGTTCGCGACGGTCCGACCACACCCGCCCCGTCACGCCCAGCTAGGCAAAACTCCGAAAGCCTCGTTCCACTCGATGACCTGCTGTCATGTTCGCGGCCCCTGCCGATTCGGATAAAACCTCGCTAAGCCGGGGAAGCGGATGATCGGATAGTCGGCCTCGCTTTGTGATCGTACGATGAGTTCGTGACAGTCATGCTTCTTGTTAAAGAAAGCGATGGAGCAAACTGTTGGCGTGTCTCTTCAAAAGGCATTGTCATGATATGGGAACAGCGTTGGCATCCGTTGCGCGAGGAATGGGTTATTGTGGCGGCCCATCGGAACAACCGTCCCTGGGTTGGCGAAACCCTAGATGACGTGGCACCCGACGTCCCAGAGTACGTGGCCGATTGCGCGTTTTGTCCTGGGAACGTTCGTGTGAGCGGTCTCCGCAATACGGACTATACGAGTGTGTTTGTCTTTGACAACGATCATCCTTGTGTCAGTCCCGACGCACCGGCGGTCAACAGCGCCACCATCGCCGTACCGCGTCCGACGTGCCGAAGGCCTGTCCCGTGTTGTCTGTTACAACCCCCGGCACAATGTGACGCTTGCGGAAATGCCCACCGAGGGGATCACCGAGCTTCTGGAAACCTGGCAAGACCAATACCGCGATTTGGGACAGCGACCTGAAGTCCAACACGTGTTGGTGTTCGAGAACAAAGGTGAAGTCGTCGGCGTTTCAAATCCACATCCTCACTGCCAAATCTATGCGACGAACTTTGTCTTCAAAACGATCGAGAACGAAGTCGCGATCACCGGGCGTTACTGGAACGAGATGGGCAGAACCATGATGGAGGACATCATCACGAACGAACAGCAGGATGGGCGTCGAATCTTGAGCGAGCGGGACTCGGCCATCGCGTTTGTCCCCTATTTTGCCCGTTACGCTTACGAAACTTTCGTGACTCCCAAAGCAGTTCACGCGAGCCTGGCGGACCTGTCAAGCGAGGAGATTGCTGACCTCGCAGCGGTCCTGCGGGAAACCTTGGTTCGATTCGACAATCTCTGGAAGATGTCGTTTCCCTACGTGATGGTCTTGCACCAATCGCCGACCGATGGCGCGGCTCACGACGGTTTTCATTTTCACATCGAGATCCATCCGCCGCTGCGCAAACCGGATTTGCTCAAGTATCTCGCCGGTCCGGAGATTGGCGGCGGCAGTTTCTTGAGCGACACCTCGCCTGAGGAAAAAGCGGCTGAGCTACAGGCCCAGCCGGTGGTCCATTACAAGCAATCCAGCGAGTGAGAGGGCATGAGATCAGTGGCCAAATCAGACGTACAGACGTTCATTGAGCGAGTGCGCGGGCTGAACCGCGCTGCGCGACCGGAGTTACACGGGTTCTTCGAATCCGGCCAGTCCGTTTCCGTTGCGCGGGCTCCCGGTCGCTTGGATGTGATGGGCGGGATCGCCGATTATTCCGGTTCGCTGGTGCTGCAGTTGCCGATCCGCGAGGCCGCATTCGTGGCGGCGCAGCGAACCGACCAAGAAGATTGGCTGATCGCCAGTCTGCCCGACAGCGACGATGCTCCGCTGCGACACGTGCGTCTGACGAAGCAAGAAATCGCGGGATTTGATGACTATCAGGCGGCGCAGCAGTGGTTTCAGCAGGACGCTTCCCAAGCCTGGGCGGCGTACCTTGCCGGTATCGTTTTGGTGCTTGGCCGGGAACTCGGTGCAGGTATCGATTGCGGCCTACGTTTATTGGTCCAATCGGATGTACCCGAGGCAAAGGGAGTCAGTTCGTCCGCTGCGCTCGAAGTGGCTGCGATGCGAGCGGTGAGCCATCAATGGGGGATTTCCATCGACGGAGCCAGAGCGGCTCGGTTGTGTCAAATCGCTGAAAACCTGGTGGTCGGAGCACCGTGCGGAATCATGGACCAGATGACGTCCGCGCTCGGTCGCACCGACAAGCTCTTGGCCCTCCTGTGCCAACCGGCCGAAGTACAAGGTTTTGCAACCGTTCCCGATTCGATCGGTTTGTGGGGAATCGACTCGGGCATTCGGCACGCCGTCAGCGGAAGCGACTATACCTCGGTTCGTACTGGTGCCTTCATGGGATATCGAATGATTGCTTCGATGGCAGGCCTGGATGTCGCGGCAACCGATCAGCGACTCCTTGGTCAGAATCGACGATCCGGTCTGGCACGGATACTTGGCAAATCTGACTCCGGACGAGTTTGATAACGTCGTACGCCGAACGACTTCCCGCAGCAGATGACCGGTGCCGAGTTCTTGGACAAGTATTTGGGAACGAGTGATCCGGTGACACGGGTCCATCCCGATCGGAATTATGCCATCCGGCAGCCGACGGCGCATCCGATCTACGAGCATGCCAGGGTCAACCGCTTTCGAGAACTGCTGGCTGCGCCCGTCGAACGAATCAACGTGCATCGAAATGGGCGAGCTGATGTATGCATCGCACGAAAGTTACTCGGCCTGCGGTCTCGGTTCGTCCGGCACGGATCGGTTGGTTGAAATGGTACGCCAGGCTGGGCCGGAAGCCGGATTGTTCGGCGGCAAGATCACCGGTGGCGGAAGCGGCGGTACGGTTGCCGTACTCGGACGCAGCACATCCGGCGACGCGGTTGCGGAGATCGCTCAGACGCTATGCCGACGAGTCGGGTCACGAGGGATACGTGTTTCGCGGGTCATCACCTGGGGCTTGGAATGAAGACGTCGTCAACTGCCAGGTGTAAACGATGCTAAGTCCAATCTGATGGACGGGCCTCTCCGGCAATGAGCATCAGGAGGGAGCTGGCGTCTTCCCTTGGCAGACTTTTACGAGCGAGCTAGCGGGGATTCTGATCACGGAGTTGGGTGTTAGGAATCACGGCGCGGACTCGCTGGGGACCTACAATTCGAGTCATGGCCAATTCAATGATTCGCCGGACGGACGGATTGCCCGCGTCCTGGAGCCGCTGGATCGCCTGGTCGCAGAGCTCGCGTGCCTGTTCCGAATGCTTCAGCTCGTGGTGTGCAAGAGCAAGCAGAATCAGCTCTGTGACACTCGAATCGAGGGGATTTTCCGTAGTCCTCGTCAGATGCTCGATCACCTGAGCGTAATCGCGGTTGATGAAGTGGCGAGCGCCGAGCGCTTCGAAACCTCGCAGTTCACCGGCTTGTAGATGCCTATTCAGCTCCATTGCCTCGGCCGCAAGTGGGTGTTCGGTAGCCAGCAGGCGAAACCGCCCAAGGTTGATTCCCGGCTCACGCGAGGAATGCTGGAGCCGTACAACCAGTCGCGCATTCGATCCAGCCGCGAATGGTTCCTTTAGTTGGAAGATCGCCGCATGATTTTCCCCGAGTCGCCCCCAGACGTGCCAGATCGTATCAGGGTTGTTGTCGATCGCATGTGCGATCGGTTCACCGGTCCAGTGATAACTGTCCGTGGCGTTTGCGATTGCTACGGGAGCTTCTTGGGAGTCGGCGGCGGCCTGCGTTGTGTGCAAGGTAATTTCGGCAAGTTGGAAATTGCCGGATTCGTGCCGGCCGGGGCCGCCACCAGGCAGGTTGGGATCAGCTAGAACTTCCAAGCGGAGCGATGCGATGGACGAGGGCAGTTGGTCGAGGATCAAGGTGTAGACATCGGCGTCCACGTTCGTACCGGTAGCCAGAATTGAACCGTCTTCTTGGGGAGTCAATACGGCGCCGCCGACTGAATTCATCTCCGTCGGTCTGAGCACGGACCAGTTCATACTCGTTGACTGTTTCAGGACTTCACTGAGCGCCTGTGCCAAGTCTGCGTTGGCCGGGTGTTGTTGCAGCCGTTGTTCGAGAAACTGGCGTGCCTCGGCTGGCGACTCGCTCGCTCCTCCCCATGCCGCCGCGAAAGCCAACAGACGGTGACATGCCGCCGGGAACCAAATGCTCTTGGCTCGACTCAGGCTCACACAGGCGTCGACGACCAACGGTGCGGCTTCCGAGTATTTCTGCTGCCCTGACAATGCGGCCCCCAAGAGTGATCGCACGTGCATTGTCAGTTCGGATTCCGGTTCCTCTTGCTCGAGAGTGACCAGTGCCTGACGCAACAGTCGTTCCGAATCCGCAAGGGAATTCGATTCAAGCAGCCGGGAGTAGAGGACACCGCGGTAACCCTCGAGCTGTCGTTGGGACACGGCTGGTGGAATCGCCAGGCCACGGTCGTGCAAAGTTGCTTCGGCATTCGCTCGACGCTGCCGGAGAGGCGCTTCATCAGGACACAACGCGATCAGCCACCCCAGGTGAAAAGCCGCCGCGTACCAATCATCCGTCTTCTCAGCGATCTCTGCACGATAACGATGATTCGCCGTGTCACCGAGTTCCTCTGATTCAACCAGTCGCTGCGATCGATTGAATCCAGCATCACCCGATGCATCCCAGAACTTCACCGTGCCGTCGTTGTTACCGCTGACGATCAGGCTACCGTCGGGGCTGAAGGCCACATGCATGCCCGTTAGGGTTAACGTCTCTTCGCCGGTGCTGGCGTCCCATACCTTGAGCGTGTTGTTCCAGTCGCCGCTGGCGATGCGGCTGCCATCGGGCGAAAACGCAACCGACGTGACTAAGTTGGTATGACCGTGCAGTGCCAGCAATTCCTTACCATTTTGGGCATCCCAAAACTTGATGGTTTTGTCGGCGCTGGCACTTGCGATGCGTTTGCCATCAGGGCTGAAAGCCAGGGCAGAAACGTAACCCGTATGACCGTTGATGGTCCGCAGATCCTGGCCTGTGGAGGCGTCCATAATGGTCAGGCTTCCGTCGAATGCACCGGCGACAACGCGACCACCTTCCGGGCTGAAGGCCAAAGCGTTCGTACCGCTCGGAGGTCCCGGAAGACTCCACACCTGCTCGCCCGCATCGACATCCACCAAATTGAGTGCACTGCCGAAATAGACCAGTTGGCTGCCTTTCGGGTTGAAAGCCAACGAAGTAATTCTTTGCGTGTTTCTTTCAAGCGTGAACAACAGATCGCCAGTGCCAGCATCCCAAATCTTGACGATCATGTCGTCGCCACCGCTAGCCATGAAACGGCCATTGGGACTAAAGGCCATGGACCACTGATTGCCCCAGCTGTTCAATGTCAGCGTATCGTCACGTTTGTCTGCATTCCAAAGTTTGATGAGCCCGAAACGGTCACCACTGGCAATACGATTTCCGTCGGGGCTGAACGCCACCGAACGCACGTAACCCGTGTGTCCCCTGCGAGTGATCCGTTGCTCTCGACCGTCGATGTTCCATACCTTGAGCGTCTCGTCGCGACTGCAACTGACGATGCGATTGCCGTCAGGGCTGAATTCGGCCCGCCAGACAACGCCACTGTGGCCGTTGAGCGCCAGCTTTTGGTCACCTGTGTAAGCGTCCCAAAGCTTAACGGTGTTATCGCGAGCGCAACTGACGATCAGGTTACCATCAGAGCTAAAGGCGGCCCAATTGGCTTCATGTTGATGTCCATGGAACGACATGGTTTCCTCGCCCGTATCCGCATCCCACAATCTGATGAAGCCATCCTTTCCAGCGCTGACAATGCGACGACCATCGGGACTGTAGGCGGCGGATGCGGTCCCCGGGGTAGCCTGAATCGTCAACTTCGCCTCGCCAGTGCCAGCGTCCCAAATCTTGATTTGATCATCGAGACCACCGCTGACGATGCGGCTTCCATCAGGACTGAAAGCGACGGTGATGTAGCCGCTGTTTGCCTTCCACGACAGCATTTCCTCACCGGTCTGGGCATCCCACACCCTTACCGTATTGTCATAACTGCCACTCACGATTTGTTTGCCATCCGCGCGGAAGGACAGGGAAAAAACACGGTCTGTATTTCCGGTGAGCGTCACGATTTCCTCGCCCGAAATGCTGTCCCAAATCTTCAGCGTCTTGTCCCAACTTCCGCTGGCGATACGACTACCGTCGGGACTGAAGGCGACTGCCCGGACGGTTGCCGCGTGTCCTTGAAGTTTCAGTACCTCCTCGCCTGTGTCGGCGTCCCACAGCCTCACGGTCGCGTCATCCCCGCCGCTGACCACGTGACGCCCGTCGGGAGCGAACGCCATCGTGCGGATATCGGCAACGTGTCCTCGCAGCGATTCGTGATGGTCACTGAATAACGTTGCCACATAACGGTATTCCCAACCACGTAGATGCTCGGGACATGATTCCAAATGCTGCCATCCTGCTGCATAATCCGTTGCTAATTCGCGTTGCGCGGATTGCACGTGATTGTGATACAATTTGCGTAAAGCGTTGTCTGCTTCTCTCCTCGCGACAGCTTCCGCGAGCGTCGCGGCGCGACGTTGTTTCTGTGCTTCCTGCTCGTTCTGCTCGGCTAGACGTCGCTGCTTGGCTTCGTCCAGTTGAGCCGCCACGGCTTTTGCTCGCTCAAGGTCAGTCTTGGATCGTTCACGATAGATCCACGCGGCAGCAATGCTGGCGACCACCGCCACCGCCACGCTGGCTGCCAGACTGACTCGCCGGAGTCGCCGGACGTGGTGCTCTCGTGCGTCGCGCTGGTCGCGCGCAGCAGTCACCCGAACTCGTATCTCTTGCTGCTCCGCCGTTGTCTCGTCCAAGAGTGAAAGCGCCAGGTCGAAGTCGCTTTGCGTTTCCGCACACAACGCCCATGCCAGGCGCGCCGCAGCAACGCCTTCGGCAGCCGCAACATTTCCGCTCCACAATTTCAGTGCTTCTTCGAATCCAAACGCAGCCCGAGAATACTGGGTGTAATCGCTCGAGGCTTGGGCAGAATCGAGTGACGTTTGCGCCCGGCTGGAGAGCACCAGACTCTCCCGATGCGACAGGAAATCCCGAATGGCCTGCTGAAAGTCGGGGACCGTTCGAAATCGATCCTCTGGTTTGGTCGCCATGGCCCGCAACGACACTTTCAGCAACTCGCCAGATGGATCCAGCGCATCGACCCGTTCTGGCTCCGGCCTAACAATCTCGTTCCGTGAAACGGCTTCGAGACAGGACCTGGCGGAATTGCCCTTGTGAGGTACTGAACCGGTCAAAAGCTTGAACAGAATCGCGCCCAGCAGATAGATGTCACTGTGAGGTCCAATGTGCAATGGCGGATTGACCATTTCCGGAGCCATGTACGACGGTGTTCCGGCTGGCGACCTCGTGGCATCACCGTCGGGATCAGTCAGCACAGCCAGCCCCCAGTCCAACACCAGCACTTCACCGAACCCACCGATCATAATATTTTGGGGCTTCAGATCGCGATGAATCACGCCTTCGGAATGAGCGAATGCAATCGCGTCGCACACGTTGATCAGGATGTCGAGATTCGCATCGAGACTATTTGTCCCAATCGAGTCCTCCCAGGCGCGGCCCTTGATATTCTTCATGGAATAGAACAGATGCCCGTCGGAGGACTTACCGACTTCGTAAATCGGGACAATGTTCGGATGCTCTAATTTTCCGGTCAGCACCGCCTCCGTGAGGAACTCGTACTGGACCGACGGCTGATGTCGGTCTTGGGGCTTAATCTGCTTCAGTGCGACGACCCGTCCCAGCCCCATTTGGCGAGCCAGATGGACGGTCCCCATCCCTCCTTGCCCGAGCAACTGCATCGTCAGGTAGTCTGTGTCGTCGATCGGCTCCGAGTGATTGGCAGGAGATGCGTCCGACACCGCTTGGATTCCCCTTGGCCGCACCGAAACAGGCCCAGCATCGGAAACGGAATGAACCGACTTCGGACGCAAGCTGGTCTCCGGCATCGTCCGATCAAGATCTTGATGCTCGGGACTTAAGGATTCCATCAACTCGATGAACATCTGAGACAAGTCTTGCGGACCGACATTCTGATCCGAATCGGCTACCTGCGGTGCCTCCAGCTCGATCGTGTTATCCGGCCCTCGTTCGTCTCCGATCGGTCGAGTAGGGCCGTTCGCAACGGGATTCGATCCTGAGTCTGTATCTTTCATTTGACTGCCGAGTGGTTCATCGGATCCAGGTCAGGCGTGCGCTGCCAGCCGTTCGTTTCGCCGGAGTCGGTAATCCACGCCTCCAACGATGCATAGAAGCAGTGGAATCTCCCTAATCTGTCAGCAACAGGGAAGCGTCATGACTTCACGGAGTTCAAAGTTGTGTTGGGTTGGAAAAGCCAATATTGAAGGGGATGGTGCGGCCTCAGGCAAGTCACTGAGATCAACGCTCTATTGCGGGACTTCGGAACTTCTATCGGCAACCCCTCGAGCAAAGCGACTTCCCGCTGTTGCCCGTGCCCGCGGAGTCGCATTTCGAGTCGCTCGCCCGAGTCGAAGTGCCGCCCGACTGAACGGACGATCCACGCCGCTGCACAACGACTCTCAAGTTTTGCAAACAAAAAACGGGCGCAATGATGATCTGGCTACTATGTGGGGCGATTCCTTGTAGATAACATGAATGGAAGCGGTCACGCCTGGTCCCTGCGAAGACATTTTTGCCGTTCTAACTCTGGCTTGCGAATGTGGAGCGGCTGCTCGTTCTGCCGGGACGGCATGATTTCTTAAAACCATTTGATTGCCATGGACTCGTCTGGCCCACTCATGGGAACTGTCGCCCGTTGTGCTTCTGTTCTGGCATTCGGGCTAGTCACTCTCGTCAGCCCACGCGCCGCGCTGGGGGATTGGACTGACGAAATCGGTTTAACGCAATTGCAAATGGAGCTTGGAGGTTCGGTGCCGACCGGCGCCGGCGTTACGGTCTCGATGGGCGAAGCTCCAGCCGGCGCCGCCTACATGCCCAATACCGCGTCTGCGAACTTCTCGGGCAAGACTTTCGTTGATGGGACCGGCACGAACGTTGGTGTGAATGGTCATGCGAATGGCGTTGCCGATATCTTCTTTGGAAATACGACGAGTGCTGCCCCGGGTGTCGCCCACATCACGGTCTATGATGGAAACGATTGGCTCAACAACAAACTTGGATACGAATCCGGTACAAATCCGGCGTCCCAACCGTTCAAAGTGCAGAATCATTCTTGGATCGAGAATGCGAGTAGCGATGCCCAAGCTGAAAATCTCGCCAAACGCGTCGATTACGTTGTCAACCGTGACGATGTGTTGGTGATCGGTGGGTCAACCAACGGTGGAGACATCCCGAAACTTCTGGCACACTCATACAATGCGATCAGCGTGGGCAGGTCGGATGGCGGCCACGGGGCTGGAACGACGAGTTTCTATGGAACAGGACGCCAGCGGCCGGACATTGTGGCGCCGGCATCCACCACGAGTGCTGCCACGCCGATGGTCTCTTCGGCCGCGGCGATGTTGTACGAGTATGCGTCGGGCACCGGCGCTGATCACGTCGAGACGATGCGGGCCACGCTGATGGCGGGAGCCGCGAAGTCGGAGCTCCCGACATGGGACCGAACCGCGACGCGTCCCATTGACGAGGTGTACGGCGTGGGTGAACTGAACGTGTACAACAGCTTCAAGATCCTCCAAGGTGGCGAGTATGACGGTGCACTCGGTGCTCCCGCGTCGCCGGTCGGATTGTTCGGCTATGACTTCGTGACCGCCAGCGATTTCACGGGACCACTCTCGTACCAATTTGTGGTGGACGGTGGCAAAGTCATGAACGAGTTATCCATCTTCTTGAGTTGGAACATCGACGTGGGAGATTCGGACATGACCGAAGAGGGGTTTTCGCCCTTTGTCGATTTGAGTCCCGGGGCTAGTCTGGCGAACCTTAACCTTTCGTTTTTCGATTCCTCCGATGCGTTGATCGACCAGAGCATTAGCGAGATCGACAACTTCGAGCACATCTACTACAAGGGCCTCGCTTCTGGCACATACACGCTACAGGTCTCTGGTGATCGAGCCGTTGACTATGGCCTGGCCTGGCGTTCTTCCGTGACCGCGGTGCCAGAGCCACCATCGCTTGTCGTGCTCTCATTGGTATGCATGGGAATCGCGTGCGGTCGAAAGCGACGAAAATCGTTGATCATGCATTTTGCGAACCGGCGGCGCTAGCCGCGTGACTTCGAGTGTAAACGTGGTCAGCTTCGACGCCTGAGGCCGGCGGCTGCGGATCACCCTTTGCAACATCTTTTCAGAGAACTGAGCCGGAAGTGGTCCTACCTACAAAATCAATCCTCGCATCGGCTTTTGTCGGATTGCTTCTCAACGGCATGCTGAGCATCACGCACGCAGACCAAACGAGCATTGCAGATGATGAACCCTGCCGAACCGTCGATGCCGAAGGGCAAATGCGTCGCTTGGACAAGGACGGTAACGGCAGCGTTGAAAGAGGAGAGGATCACCGTCCCGCGTTAGCGACAGACAAACCGGCTTCCAGCAAGATGCCGGCGTTCAGCTGGAATACGCTGCCGCTGTACATCCACGTGAGGAAAACCGCGGCCTTCACGCCCGAAGAAGTGAACTATCTGGCGAAGTACCCACTGATCACTTTTGAAAAGACCACCGGGAGCGAAACCTATGGTTCGTACCTGGAGGGCTTTGAGCATCAGGTCGGTGGCGTCAGCAAAGCCGACTACATCGCCAAAGGAATCAAGACCGCACAGAAAGCGGCAGCTCAGGGTAAGATCATCGCCCTGACTCTCGGTATCGGGGAAACTTCGCTGGGCGATGGCGTCGATGAACAAGGTGGAGCGGTCAAGGATCTCGCCAGCATCAGTCAGCAGCGACTCGAATACAACATCGCTCTATTCCTGATCCTGGCGGAGCCCTACAGCTACCTCTGTGTTCACGACGGCTACGATGTGAACCCAGTGCAAACGCAGGGAAGTGTGCAACCGCAGGGAAGTGCCAGCCAGCTTTGGCTGCACACCTTTCCCGAATACCGAAAACCGCTGGGCCCGCCGAAGGGCCCCGCGAGCAAGCAAGGTTATCAATACACCAGAGAGTTTGAGCACGCCTCGGTCTGGCTGGATATCGAAGCGAGCAAGGGCGTCGTCACTTGGAAGTAAGGTTTGGCAAGCTCATGTTCTTGGTTGTCAAATCAACCTCAGTGCCTAACGTGCCAGGGTGGGCGAGCGTCGGAACAGCGGCAATCAGTCTCGTCTCTGCCCGAGGACAAGGAACATTGAAGCAGAAGTTATCTCGGAGGTTTCCTAGCGGAGTTTTGGTGGCAGGTCGAGAGTTGCATTTACGGGGTGGCCGGCGGTCGAGGTGCTAGTAACTATGAGTGGTCCAGACACTTGTTCTTGCAAGGTATCGAGTTTCTGAACAATCCGATCAGCGCATCAAAATAGAGAGTGTGGAAAGACCAGGGCTGCACGAAGTGCACGTACGCGGTATGGTGCTTCGTATGTCAGCGGAATACCCAGCACCATTTCCTCGAGCCGACGAAACAGAATGGGATGACGAATTCGTCGCGGAGCTGCCTTCACCGCCACGATCTCGTCCGCGCAGGCTGTTGCCGATCGCGCTCTTCGTCGCCACCTGCGTGAGCACCTACCTCGTGGGCGGCTGGGCTTTTTCGCTGGCCCTGATGTCGACCTTGTTGGCCCACGAGTTAGGGCACTACCTTCAGGCTCGCCGGTATGGCGTACCGGCCAGCCTGCCTTACTTCATTCCCATGCCGATCAGTCCCATCGGTACGATGGGGGCCGTGATCCTGATGGCACCCGGCATGGGCAACCGCCGCACGTTGTTTGACATCGCGATTACCGGACCACTTGCCGGGTTGGTGCCGGCCTTGCTGTTCTGCGTGCTCGGGCTGCAATGGTCAGAGGTCGTGGTCATTGCCGACAAACAAATGGGACTGATGCTGGGCGAGCCACTGTTGATCAAGCTGTTGGTCTATCTCACGTTTGGTTCTTTGGCAGAGGGCCAGGACGTGATCCTGCACCCGGTCGCCTTCGCTGGCTGGGTTGGCATCTTCATCACGGCCTTGAATCTCTTTCCAATTGGTCAACTCGATGGCGGGCATGTCTTGTACGCCTTGCTGCGGCAGCGGGCACACGCGCTGGCCAAAGGTCTGCTGCTGGCTGCCGCGGTGGCGGTCGTTTTCTGGGGCTACTGGGGCTGGACGCTGATGCTGTTGTTGCTGATGTGGATGGGGCCCGTGCATCCGCCAACCGCGAACGATTATGTTTCCTTGGGAACTGGGCGGACCGTGCTGGGGTGGGCCAGCTTGTTGTTCGTGCCGCTGGGATTTACTCCCCTGCCCTTCTACCTGCCAAGCTGATCCGAACAGGCGATTTTGCCAACCACAGTTCCTCGCATTGGACTTTGCTGGAACATCTTCGCTAATCCGCAGACTCGCCCTGAAACGACGGTCCGGGGCGATTCGCATGTTCGGATTGACTCGATCAACCGAACGTCTCCGCCGCTACATCCGATAAATGCTATACCGCAGAGCAACTCCGGAATTGCAGGCAATTAGGAACCCAAGACTATGGGGCACCGATCACAGCTCCCTAGAACCGGAACCTTTGCAGCTTGGCATGTCGTACTTGCCGCGGCACTTGTGCTTTGCTGCGCGGGCTGTACGAGGTCGAAGTATCGTCAACGGGCGGACGCCGAATCTTACAGTCTGATCAAAAGCCGTCAGACGGATCCACGTTGGACGTTACCCAACCGCCGGGTGGAGCCGAGTCGTGATTCGCGCATGTACGTGGCCAGCGAAGATGATTGCGGCCCCAAGCCCCCTGATGACATCGCCGCGCATCAATACATGGTCCGGCCGGATGGCAAACAGGTTTGCTATTACGGCAAGATTCCGACGCGATCGAGTGAAGAGAATCCTGCTTGGATCGACTTGGTTCCGCGGACCGAAGATGGCAAGATCAAGTTGTCGCAACCGTTGGCGATTGATTTGGGATTGTTGAACAGTCGCGAGTACCAAACCGAGTTCGAGAACGTCTATTTGGCGGCCTTGGCCCTATCGAGTGATCGTTTCGAGTTTGATACTCAATGGTTCGGCGGAATCGGAACAGAATTCACGGCGACGGGTTCGGACCTTGGCGGAGCGCGGGTACTGGACCTGGCGGATCGATTTGGATTTAGTCGCAATCTTGCCGGCGGCGGACAGTTTGCCACCGAGGTCCTGAACGGTGTCTCTTGGGATTTTGGGTCTGGCGGAATTCAGTCAGGTTCTGCCGCCGTTATCTCCACGTTCACACAGCCGCTGCTGCGCGGCGCTTTTCGCTACGTACGTCTGGAGGGCCTGACGCAGGCCGAGCGTGACTTGCTGTATCAAGTTCGTGACTTCGCTCGGTTTCGGCGGTTATTTTACGTTGACGTCATGGAACGCTACCTCGGCCTGCTGACTCAGCTGCAAGCCATTCGCAACACCGAGACCAACGTCGAAAACCTCAAGCAGAATCTGATCGAGCACGAATTCTATTCGGCGTTGAAGATCGTTTCCCAGGTCCAAGTGGATCAAGTCTTCCAGCAATACCAAAATGGACGTCGCACTCTGCTCTCGGCCGAGCAGCTGCTGCTGACTTCGGAGGACCAATACAAATTTGCTCTCGGTCTGCCTTCTTGGGTGTCCTTCGACATCGATGAATCATTGTTGGATCCATTCGAGCTGGTTGATCCACGGCTGGTTCAACTGCAAGACGATGCGCAAGACCTTTATGAGTCGCTTGTTCAATACCTCCCTCCCTCGCGAGCTCCACCTGCCGCACTGAAGGAGTCCTTTGAAAAGTACCAGCAGCTTCGTGAACGCGTAGCGGAGATCCTGCCGGACGTGGAAGCAGACTTGGCCCGCTGGCGCGAGCATCTTGAGGCCACGGATGATTCCGAATTCACGGACGACGATCGATTGGACTTTGAACAGCAGGAACTGCTTGCCGCACGAATCGAGAGTAGTCTCGCCGAACTGCGCAAAAGCATCGAAGGTCGTGAAGAATTCAATCGGCAGTTGATTGAGCGGCTCGATGACTACGAGCAGAATCCTCCGCAAGAGCCCCGGCAAGAACAACAGAAAACCCTGGAAGAGATCCTCGAAGGCGTCGATTCGTTTGAGGACATCACGCTCGACGACATCCTTCCGGACGAGAAAGACGATACCGCCATTACCGCCTGGAAGGCATTGGAGCAAGCAATTGGTCGGCGGCTGCGGGACGAGATCTCTGAACTCTACGTGGCACAAACTCAAACCAGGCTGTTCTTGATCGAAATCGAACCTCAGGCGATCGCCTGGGAAACAGCAACTACTTTTGCACTTCAGAATCGCCTCGATCTGATGAACAGCAAGGCACTCGTGATGGATTCTTATCGGCGAGTCCAAGTGGCAGCGGACGCCTTGGAGAGCGACTTGAACGTGACGGGGCGAGTCAAGCTTGGAAGTGACGCCAACTCGAACAGTCCGTTTAAGCTTGATTCAGCGAACAACGAGTACAACATAGGCGTGCAGTTTGACGGACCGCTGAACCGACTGAATGAACGCAACATCTATCGCGCTTCGCAAATTCAATATCAGCGAGCCAGTCGTGACTACATTGCTGCCGAAGATCAAATCGCCAACGAAGTCAGGTTGGTGCTACGTCGATTGGAGTTGAGCCGCGTCAGTTTTCAGATTGCCAGACAACAAGTCGTCGCGGCCACGCGGCAGGTCGACCAAGCACAGATTGATCTGCGCAGAAGCTCGCAAGCGGAGTCGAATCTCACGCTCAACTTGCTGCTGGCGCTCGAAGGCCTGCTGGAGGCCAAGAACGGGTTGATCGTCAACTGGGTCGAGTACCGAATCCAGAAGATGCGGCTGTTCGCGGCACTGGGCATGCTCTACTTGGACGCCGACGGAACTTGGATCAACGAAAAAACGGGGCTGAAGACGCTCGAGGGATACGTGGCAATTGATCCCGCGTACTTCCCGCCGCAATGGTTCAGCGTCGAGTCGCAAGATGAACGTGAAATCGAGCAAATTGCCCCGATGGTACTCGAACCTGAGTTGGTCGAGTCGGCGATGGAAATCGAGTTCGCAGAGCCCCAATGAGTGGGTGGCTGGTGGTCGAGCGTCAGCGAGCCCCCAGTGGCGAACCAATGGAATTCCGGGGGCTCGCTGACGCTCGACCGCCGGCCACCCCATGCATGCAACTCTCGATCTGCCACTAAAACCCCGGTAGGACCATTTGGCTGGTGCTGTGCCAAGTTGGGTTAAACTACATGTTGGTGACCGCTGGTTCTGTCCGTTGTGAGTTGGGGCTTTTGGATTGACGCTGATGAAGAAGTATCTGAACTTCACGTTCTTTGCGCTGATTCTGTGTGCGATCGGATTTGGCGTTCTCAAAATCCCGGGGCTCTTCGGCGACACCGCGGCCAACTCCGAAGCCAGTTCAACCTACGTGGTGCAGCGCCGCACGATTGAGGATCGGGTGGTCGAACGCGGCACGATCGAAAGTCAGAAAACGGTCTACGGAAAATGCGAAATTCCGGGCGCAGCAAAATCACCTTCATCGCGCCCGAGGGTACGGCCGTGAAGAAAGGTGAACGCGTCGCGGAATTCGAGACCACCGAGATCGATAAAGAAATCAAACAGAAAGAAGTGGAGGTCAATGAAGCGAAGGGAAAGCTCGCCGAGGCTGTCCAATTGCTGTCCATCAAAGAAGATGAAAACGCTACGAATATCGCCGCTGCAAAGTTGGCCTTCGAGATCGCCGAGATTGACTTGCTCAAATACGAAAAAGGTGACTTCGAATCGGAGAAAGCCGATCTCAATCGCGCCATCAAAGAAGCCGAGGCGGAGCTGGAAAAGGTCCGCGATGAAAAGAACAATATCGAGATCTTGGTCAAGAAGGGCTATCGCACTCCGCAGCAACTACTGGAATATCAACTTCGTGAGCAGAACTTCGAGTTTCAGGTAGAACGCGATAAACAGAAGTTGAAAGTCTTGGTCACTTACGACCGTGAGAAGAAACTGATCGAGTTTCGGGGCAAGGTCGAGGAGACGGATCTGAAGTATTCGCGTGCACAGAAGACCGCAGACGCCGAGACTGCCAAAGCGAAGGCGGCGATCGCAAACGCCGAGAGTGGCGTCAAAATCCTAGAGCAACAACTCGAGGAGCAGCGAAAGCTGAGGGAAAAGTGCAAGCTCCTCGCGGAGCAGGATGGAACGGTCGCCTATGCCAACGAACGATGGTACGACCCATCGGAACGCATTCGCGAGGGCACCGAGATGTATTCCGGACGCAACGTCTACTACCTGCCCGATATGACACGCATGCAAGTCAAAGCCAACGTCCATGAGTCCGTTGTGGACAAGATCGCGGTCGGGCAGAAGGTCGACATTCGGTTGGATGCGTTTTCCGATCGAAAACTCAATGGAACCGTTTCCAGCGTGGCCGGGATGGCGGCCAGCAGCTATTCGAGCGTACAGAACTATGAAACGATTATCCTGATTGACGAGCTCCCCAAGGAACTGGCCATCAAACCTGGCATGACGGCGGAGGTCGACATCCTCGTCGGAACCTACGAAGACGTGATATCGGTCCCCGTGGGTGCGATTACGGAGCACTTTGAACGATCCTATGTCTATCCCGTGAAGGGCGGGAAGAGCGAGCGAAAACTCGTTGAGATCGGGCGCAGCACGCACTCTTTTGTGGAGATCAAAGAGGGACTTCGAGAAGGCGATGTAGTTGCACTGGATGCCTATCAACGGGGCATCAAGGATTTCGCTGACGTGGAAGAGGAGGCTCAGCAGTCCCCCGCACCCGGCCCCGGACCACCTGGGCCACAAGCGTGATGTCAAGATTTTTCGGAAGATACCGCGCGATCTTCTGGACTTCGATCCGCGGAGTCCTGATGCACAAACTGCGATCTCTGCTAACAGTCCTGGGGCTCGTGTTTGGTGTCGCCAGTGTGATTGTCATGCTGGCTGTTGCCGAAGGCGCCAGCCAACAGGCGCAGAAGCAGATCGAAGCGTTGGGAGTCAACAATGTTATCTTGCGGAGCAAGAAGCCCAGCAACTCTGATGCAGAAATCAACTATCGTTCTTTCGAGCAGAACTTCGGCCTGACTTACAGTGATCTGCGTCGAATAGAGGAAACGTTGACCTCGGTCACCAGCGTGACGCCGCTCCGCGAGTTTCGGCAGGAGGCGAGGTATGGAGCCCAATCGATCGATGCGCGGATGGTGGGAGTCTATCCCAGCTACTTTGCGGCGAACAAGATCGAGATTGTGCGAGGTCGGCCCATCGAACCGGCTGATTTGAAACTGCGTTCGAACGTCTGTGTGATCGGTGAAGACGTCGCCAAGAAAGTCTTTCGCGGCAAGTCTCCCATCAATAAATCGATTCAAGTCGACAATACGCACTTTTTTCGAGTCGTCGGCGTTCAGGGCTACAAAACGCCGTCCGCGGGTGTCGGATCGAGTCTCTCTGCCTCCGATCAAAATCAAGATATCGTCATACCGCTATCAACCGATCGCAGCAGGGTGGGGGATGTCATCACACGACGACAACAAGGGAGCTTCAGCAGAGAGCGGATCGAAATCAGCCAAATTACCGTTGGCGTCGTCGATCGTCACCACGTCAAACCGACCGCGGCGGCGCTGGAGGGCTTGCTTGCGAAGTATCACCCCAAGGATGATTACGCGATCACGATTCCGCTGGACCTACTTGAGCAAGCCCAGGCAACTCAGCGGATCTTCAACTTCGTGCTTGGCGCGACGGCGGCAATTTCGCTGCTGGTCGGTGGCATCGGCATCATGAATATCATGCTGGCGAGCGTCAGCGAGAGAACTCGTGAAATTGGCATCCGCAGGGCGCTGGGTGCAACGCAAGGCGACATCATTTTCCAGTTCCTGATCGAGACCGCTTCGCTCTCGCTATTCGGTACCGGAATTGGCGTGATCGTTGGTCTGGTCGCACCTATCTTGGTTGCGTACCTGTCCGGAATGGATACCGTTGTTACGCTCTGGTCCGTGGTGATCGCGACTCTGGTGTCGCTTGCCGTGGGAATCGTGTTTGGAATTTACCCTGCTAGACAAGCTGCCAAAATGAACCCGATCGAAGCGCTTCGACACAGTTAACGTAAATCTGATGAAGCCTACTTCCGCGCAGGTAGCAGCCGGCCAAGCGGTCTACTCGAAAAACGCGCTGGCTGCTTACGATATCGTCGTGCTGGGAATCTCCAACCGGTGCATTTGGAAGTGTCCGTCCGCTCGAATCGAAGCGCATTACAATGAACGCGTTTCCGACAACCACTTGGACGTGGGTGTGGGGACGGGGTATTTCTTGGATCGCTGCCGCTTTCCATCGCAGTCGCCTCGGGTCGCGTTGATGGACCTGAATGCCAACTCGTTGGAAGTCGCATCGAAGCGGATCTCTCGTTACACACCGGAAACGTACAGGCAGGACATTCTGCAACCCGTTTCAGCGAGCATTCCCAAGTTTGACTCGGTAGGCATCAACTACCTGCTCCACTGTTTGCCGGGTTCGATCACTGAAAAGGCCATCGCGTTCGATCACCTGATGCCACTGATGAATCGAGGCGCGACGATCTTCGGTTCCACCATCCTCTCCAATGGTGTGCAGAAGAGTTGGGCAGCGATCGGGCTGATGAAGTTCTACAACAAGCAGGGCATCTTCTCGAACTCCGCCGATGACTATCCAGACCTCGAACGTGCACTCCAGGAACGATTCGAGGATGTGACGTTGGCAACGGTCGAATGTGTCGCACTCTTTTCAGGTCGTCTTCCATAGGGCATCTTCTTGGGGTTGAGATTCTTTGGGAGTTTTGGTCGCAAATCGAGAGTTGCATTCCTGGGGTGGCCGGCGGTCGAGCGTCAGCGAGCCCCCGGAATTCCATTGGGCGCTCCTGGGGGCTCGCTGACGCTCGACCACCAGCCACCCGCTAAAAAGTCACCAAGAGCCTGCGTTGATAACGTCCACACGACCCGCGGAATTCAACCTGATGAAAATCCATAACGACCGTTCGCTCAGCCTACTCCTCCTGTGCCTGATCGCGCTCACTTCCCTCGGTTGGGCAGGCGAGCCAGATCGTCTGGACAACTACACCGAGTGGGGCATCTACCCTGGCGACAAGAAGGGAAACCAAGATGGGCTTGACCCTCGTGCTCGATCGGGAAACGGGCGAGCCGCTGTTTCCGACCCCGGAGTTGCCGGTGCCGCCATCGAACATTCCCGGCGAACAGGCTTGGCCGACACAACCGTTCCCCTTGCGGCCTCCGCCACTGAACCGACTGGCGGTGCACGAGTCCGATCTGACGCGTGTCTCACCCGTTGCTCACGGCGCGATGCTTTATCAATTGGCCTGCGCGGGGTGCCACAAGTCGGATCGAAAAGGTGCCTTGCCGCTCGTCCGAAACCTGCTGATCTCCGAGAAGACGGATGAGGAGATGGAAATCGGCATCCGCAACGGTCAGGGGCTGATGCCGGCGCTCAGTCAGTTCTCAGATCGCGAGCTTGACGCGCTCGTCGCGTTTATCCGCAGCCCGGCGGATACTGAGGTGGAGATTGATCCCGCCACATCACTGGAACAGCAGTTGATGGCGGAGGATCGAGATGGCCTGGTGCGTGCCGCAGTGGAACAGGGAGATGCCAGTCGATGACATCACACGCGAAGACGTCTACGCCACGCATCCCACAGGCTTCATTGGGCTGCAGGTTCACGGCATCACGGGCCAAGGACCATTCGTGATGAAGTTTCGCAAAATCCGAATCCGGGAGTTGTAGAAATCGCTAATTTGATAGAACCACGATCCAGGCGTCGTGGACTCGCGAATCGATCGCGGCTCTCGCCATGTTGAACCAACGCTGTGCCTTGTCGAGGATTTGACTGTCAGCGGACGCCACGATCTGGTTACTGCGGATGAGAACCGAATCGGGATCACGAACGAGTTCCACCTGCCATCTCCAACCATGCTGGTCCGCAGCCTCTCGCAGCATCGTCTTCAATCGCCCACTGTTGGAAACCGGCTCGTCCAAGAACCACCGGCAGGAACACACATTCCACGCTGAAATGAGCTCTCCGAGAATGCCAATGGCGGAAACCGTCTCTTCCACTTTTCGATAACTGCCATGCATGCTAGCCATGTCACGGTAACAGTCATCGCGCGCATGCAAGATAATGCCGCCGGACAATGCCGCTTCAACGGATGTGAGCACGTTGAATCCGTCGATCCACAATTCCTGATTTTCAAGGTCATTACTTTGCACCTGGTGTTGCCGCCTGCTCGCGACTTGGTCGTCGCTGCATGCGCAGTGCGCAAATCGCCACTCGTTGCCGCGCCGTCAGGGAATACCGATCGCCGACCAGTTTGAGTGAAGAATTTGAAGCATAGTGTCTGGTCAGAAGCCAACTTAGATCATGAGTCGCGTCGCGCAAACTCGGCACGTTCTCGGTGGCGAAAATCCGCGGATCTTGAGAATGCGGACCACGGTGTTTGCGTTGATCGGGCAAATCTATCTCCCCTGTTTCCGCGGGAACGCAAATGGCTCGAAGGTGGCTGGCGCTGCAATGTCTCGAAAAAGGATTGTCGCTCGGTTGTCCCAACCGAGTTATCGGCAAGATCTCGTTTGGGACAAACGAGCAACAATCTTGATAAACTGAGTTCCAAATACGCTCGTCGAGCGAATTGATTGTCTGATTGAGCCGGCCAAGCTGGCAAGGAGCCATTCGATGCGGTCAGTATCCAATGAATGCGGAATCGCAGCGTGCCTTTTCGCAGTTGTCATGTTTGCCGCAGTCGAGGAGCTTGCTGCGGAGGAAATGGCGGTTTCGTTGCCCAATGGCGTCGAGGCCGTGTGGGATTTGGAGCAAGCCCATCGCGACTCAACGAACACGCGGGAGCGGATTTGCATCAATGGCCTCTGGCGCTGGCAGCCTGCGTCGGAGGGCTCGAACCCTGTGCCTGAAGCAAGCCCTGTGCCTGAAGCAAGCCCTGTGCCCGAAGAAAACTGGGGCTGGTTCAAGGTGCCTGGAGCCTGGCCGGGCATCACCGACTACATGCAGAAAGATTGCCAGACGGTTTACGCCCATCCGAACTGGCAGACCGAGAGACTCGGTGGCGTTAAGGCGGCTTGGTACCAGCGCGAGATCACCGTCCCTCAACAATGGAACGGACGTGCGATCGTGCTCCAAGCTCAGTACGTGAACTCCTTTGCAGTCGTCTACGTCGATGGCATCAAGGCTGGCGAAATCCGATTCCCATCCGGCGAGCTCGATTTGTCGGCGATGTGCAAGCCGGGCGATACGCATGTGCTGAGCATGCTCGTGACGGCCATGCCCTTGAAGGGTGTGATGCTCTCGTACAGCGACACTGCTTCCGCCAAACAGATCCAGGGCCGCGTCGCACGACGCGGACTGTGCGGTGATGTCTACTTGGCGAGTCGACCGCCCGGTCCACGGATCAGGAACACGAAAGTGGTTACCTCGGTGCGCGAGTGGTCACTTCACCTCGATGTGGCGATCGACGGCCTTGCCACTGATTCGACGTACATGCTCACCGCTAACGTAACCGACGGGCCGGGCTCGGTGCTGGAATTTGCCAGCAAGCCCTTTGGTACAGAAGACTTGGAGCAGGGACACGTCACGCTAACGAAGCAGTGGAAACCTGAAAAGCTTTGGGACACGCATACGCCTGAGAACATGTATCAAGTCCAGCTATCCCTTTCGGAGGTAGGCGGTGGCCTGCTGGACACGGGTTTACCGCTGCGATTCGGATTCCGAGAGTTCTGGATCGACGGTCGCGACTTCTTCCTGAACAACAGTCGCATTTTCCTCTCGTCGGTTCCAATGGACAACGCACAAGTCGGCGCTGCCTGGGCCAACTACGAGGCGGCGAAAGAGAGCCTGTTGCGGCTGAAAAGCTTTGGGATCAACTTCGTCTACACACACAACTACGGCTGCGAGCCCGGCTCCCATTTGAGCTTCGACGAGTTGCTCAGGGCCGCAGACGATGTGGGGATGCTGGTTGCGTTTTCTCAACCGCACTTCGGGCAATACGAGTGGGACAAACCGGATGCCGACGCTGCAAACGGTTACGCCCGGCACGCCGCGTTCTACGTCCGCGTCGCGCAGAACCATCCGTCGATTGTTGCCTACTCGACCAGCCACAATGCGACCGGATACGGCGAGGACATGAATCCTGACATGATCGATGGGATTCAGCGCTCGCGCGGCCAGTGGTCGGCCAGAAATGTGAAGCTCGCCCTGCGGGCCGAGGCGATCATCAAGAATCTCGACGCCAGTCGCATTGTCTACCATCATTCCTCGGGAAACCTGGGTTCGATGCACACGATCAACTTCTACGCGAACTTCGTTCCCATCCAGGAAATGTCCGACTGGTTCGAACATTGGTCGACCAACGGGGTCAAGCCGGCTTTCACCTGCGAGTACAGCGTCCCGATGCCTTGGGACTGGACGATGTACCGCGGCTGGTACCAAGGCCGCCGCGAGTTTGGCAGCGCAGAGGTACCGTGGGAGTTCTGCATGGCCGAGTGGAACGCGCAGTTCTTCGGCGATCAGGCGTATCGAATCAGCGCGGCGGAGGAATCGAACCTGCGCTGGGAGGCCGAGCAGTTTCGCTCCGGCCGTGGTTGGCATCGCTGGGACTATCCCAATGCGGTCGGCTCCAGCAGATTTTCGGAGCGGTATCCCGTCTACGCAAAGTACTTCTCGGACAATTGGCCGGCGTTTCGAACATGGGAACTGTCGGCCAACTCGCCCTGGAACCACGGGCACTATTGGACGCTGCGCGATGGAGTCAGCAAGGATCGCCAAGAGCTGCAAGTGGATTGGCAACGTCTGCAGCGACCCGGCTTCAGCGCCGATTACATCGACGATCGCTACGAGAGGATCGACCTGGCCTTTGATCGTGCCGACTGGATTCCCACGGTCGCTGCCGAGGCACTGATGCGCAACAACGGGCCGCTGCTGGCCTACATCGCGGGCAAGCCGGGAGCGTTCACAAGCAAAGACCACAATTTCTTGCCGGGTGAAACCGTCGAGAAACAGTTGATCGTGATCAACAATTCACGGCAGACGGTGAATTGCCAATGCCAATGGTCATTCGACTTGGCGGATCCCATCACGGGTACCAGCGAGATCAGCCTGGCGACTGGACTGCAACAACGAGTCCCGCTGCGAATCAAGCTGCCCGAAAATCTCCCTACCGGCAAATATGAACTGAGTGCGGCCGTTACATTCAGCAGCGGTGAGACGCAGCAGGATAGCTTCTCCGTCAACATTCTGCCGCAACCGGCGGCGCCACAGGTGAACGCGAAGATTGCGGTATTCGATTCAGTGGGTGAGACAAGCCGGTGGCTCGACGGCATGGGGATCCGCTACCGCGCCGTGGACGCGGCAGCCGACTTGTCGTCAGACGACGTTCTGATCGTTGGAAAGAACGCGTTGACAATCTCCGGGCCGGCGCCGGACATCACGCGGGTGCGAGCTGGTTTGAAAGTCCTGGTTTTCGAGCAGACCCCGGACGTCCTCCAGAATCGGCTCGGATTCCGCGTGGCAACTCGCGGTCTGCGGTGGGCCTTCAAGCGGATCCCCGACCATCCGATTCTCGCGGGTGTCAACGACGAGGCGCTGAGCAACTGGCGCGGCGAAGCGACGATCGTACCGCCCCGATTGGAATACAAGCTGAGTCCCAAGTTCAACGACGCGCCGACGGTTACGTGGTGCGGCATTCCGGTGACCCGACTTTGGCGATGCGGGAATCGCGGAAACGTCGCGTCGGTGCTGATCGAGAAGCCGCCGCGTGGCGATTTTCTGCCAATCCTTGATGGCGGCTACAGCCTGCAGTACAGCCCACTGATGCGATACATCGAGGGCAAAGGGATGATGCTGTTTTGCCAGATGGACGTAACGGGTCGGACCGCGAGCGACCCTGCCGCCGAGACCTTGGCGCGGAACGTGCTCGCATATGTCGCGAACTGGAAGCCGTTACCACCACGCTCCGCCGTCTACGTTGGTGATCCCGCAGGGAAGGCAACATCTCGAATCAGCAGGCGTCGCGCTGAATTCCTATCAGCCTGGCAAGCTGAACGCTGACCAGGTTCTGGTGGTGGGACGCGGCGGAGGGCAAGAACTGGCCGGGGACTCTGCCGCAATCGCTGACTGGCTTGAAGCAGGCGGGCGGCTGCTGGGCATTGGCCTTGACCAACAGCAGGCAAACGCTTTCCTGCCGATGAAAGTCGCAACCAGAAGCAAAGAGCACATCGCAAGCTACTTCGAGCCCTTCGGAGTCGCATCGTTGCTATCCGGGGTGAGCCCCGCGGACGTCCACAACGCGGCCCCGCGGACGCTTCCGCTGTTGTCCGGAGCAGCGGCTATCGGCGACGGCGTCTTGGGAAAGGCCAAGGGTGCCAACGTCGTTTTTTGTCAAATTCCGGCCTACGACGTCGGCATGTCGCAGCACGCGCCGCACAACGTGAAGCGAACCTATCGCCGCACGAGTTTCCTGCTGACGCGGCTGCTTGCGAACATGGGAGTCGCTGGCACCACGCCGTTGCTGGATCGCTTCGCGGCCCCAACTGAAGCCCGTGTCGGTACGAACACCCAGGGCCGCTGGCTCGAGGGGCTGTATCTGGATGAACCCGAAGAGTGGGATGACCCCTATCGGTTCTTCCGTTGGTGAGTGTTAGTCGCGGTTTAGTATCATCACCGTTCATTCTTCGTTTAACGGCAAGCCGCAGGCGACTGCTAAAGGGCAGACGCAGTCGCCTGCGGCTTGCCGTTAAACGATTTTGCTGGATCGATGCTGAAAAGTGAACCGCATTGCGTTTAGCACTGCGAAGTAGAGGAGTGTCGCAATCGCTCCAGAACATTCCTGCGATTAGATGCCTCTTGAAACCGGATGACTTCACACACCAAGTTCGCGTTTGGCCTCGGTGAACTTCTCAATTGCGAACTCGATGTCGTCGCGCGAATGAGCAGCGGAGATTTGCGTGCGAATTCGAGCTTTCCCTTTTGGCACCACAGGATAGAAGAAGCCAATCACGTAGATCCCTTTTTCGAGCATCAGGTCAGCCATTCGCGTCGCCAGCGCGGCATCGCCGAGCATGATCGGAACAATCGGGTGCTCACCTGGAATCAGATCGAATCCGGCCTTTTCCATGCCGGCGCGGAAGAGCTTCGTATTGGCCTCCAGTCGGTCGCGCAGCTCCGTTGATTCGCTCAGTAGCTCGATGGCTCGTATGGAACCCGCCACGATTGCGGGAGCGACAGAGTTGGAAAACAGGTAAGGCCGCGATCGTTGACGCAGCAGTTCGACGGTCTCCCGTCGTCCACTTGTGTACCCGCCACTTGCTCCGCCCAGAGCCTTGCCAAGGGTTCCCGTGATGATGTCGATTCGATCCATGCAGCCGTGGAACTCATGAGTCCCACGCCCGCGAGGGCCCATGAATCCGACGGCATGTGAATCATCCACCATCACCAGGGCGTCATACCGGTCGGCGAGATCGCAGATCCCAGGCAGGTTCGCAATGTGTCCGTCCATGGAGAAAACTCCGTCGGTGGCAATCAAGCGAAACCGAGCGGATTGGCTTTCTTTGAGCTGAGTTTCCAAGTCGACAAGATCACTGTTTCGATAACGATAACGCTTCGCTTTGCACAGCCGAATACCGTCGATGATCGAGGCATGATTCAGTTCGTCGGAGATCACGGCGTCGACTTCGGCCAGTAGCGTCTCAAACAATCCGCCATTGGCGTCGAAGCATGACGTGTAAAGAATCGTGTCTTCGGTGCCCAGGAATTCACTCAGTCGCTGTTCAAGCTCCTTATGAATCGCCTGTGTGCCGCAGATGAAGCGAACCGACGAAAGTCCGTATCCCCAGTTGTCGAGTCCCTGATGGGCAGCCTTCGCAACTTCCGGATGTTCGGCTAGTCCCAAATAGTTATTCGCGCACATGTTGAGCACGGTCTCGCCGTCACCAACTCGTATGTGAGCGTCTTGCGGAGTCGTGATCGTTCGCTCGGCCTTGAACAGGCCTTGCTCACGAATTTCGTCCAATTGACTAGCAAGGTGATTCAGGAATGCGTCAGACATGCGAATTCATCACTTTGGTATCGTTGGGTTTGCAAGCTTCAAATCGTTCTAAGCCCAATTCAGGATTACTTTTCCGGATTCTCCCGACATCATGACCTCAAACCCTTGCTCAAATTCCGAATAGTGGAAGCGATGCGTGATGACGGGAGAGAGATCAAGCCCTCCCTGAATCAGGACGGTCATTTTGTACCATGTTTCGTACATCTCTCGACCGTAGATGCCCTTGATGGTCAGCATGTTGAACACGACTTCATTCCAGTCGATGGCAATTTCCTCCGCTGGAATGCCGAGCATCGCGATTTTGCCGCCGTGGCACATTTCGTGAATCATTTGACGAAATGCGTCGGCATTGCCGGACATTTCGAGTCCGACGTCGAATCCTTCGACCATCCCAAGTGATTTCTGGACATCACGAATACTTTCGGTACGAACATCGACAACGCGTGTCGCGCCCATTTTCTTGGCCAGCTCCAAACGCCATGGATTGACGTCGGTAACCACGACATAGCGAGCTCCGGCATGCTTCACAACGGCAGCCGCCATGCATCCGATTGGGCCAGCACCGGTAATCAAGACGTCTTCGCCAAGCACGGGAAAAGACAAGGCTGTGTGAACGGCATTGCCAAACGGATCGAAGATCGAAGCGACGTCGCGATCAATCGAAGTGTCGTGGTGCCAGACATTCGTCATCGGCAATGAAAGGTATTCAGCGAACGCTCCCGGCCTGTTCACTCCGATTCCTTTCGTGTCAGCGCAGAGCTGCCGCCGCCCCGCGAGGCAGTTGCGACAGCGACCGCAGACGACGTGCCCCTCTCCGCTGACGATTTCACCAGCATGAAAGTCCGCGACATTGGATCCCACTTCGAGGATCTCGCCGACAAACTCGTGACCAACAACCATCGGCACGGGGATCGTTGCCTGAGCCCAAGCGTCCCATTTGTAGATATGCACATCGGTGCCGCAGATTCCTGTTCGATCCACCTTGATCAAAACGTCATTGATTCCAATCTCCGGCTCCGGAACATCGGCCAGTGTAAGGCCAGGGCGCCGATGTTGTTTGACGAGTGCTTTCATATGTCTTCGACCCCGGACTTGTGCGGTGAAAAACCAAAGATGATCATCGCTGTATATACCTTTCGGGGCAATCACCAGGCGATACGTGGTACTACGTTGGCCGCGTCACATCCTTCAAAGACACATTCGGTACCACGAATGAACCTGAAATCAGCTTCTCCAGGTCATTCGCCTCGTTGCGGATCTCGGGATACCGCATGCCAGCAAGAATTTGCACCGCGAACACCTCCTGGACCGCATCCTCGAATCGCAAAAAGGCAACAGTTGTTCCGTTTCGAATATCGACCACGCAAACGCCACAGTACCGCTCCTCGTTGCTTTCGGAGAGCGGGATGCCGCTGAAAATCGCCGACTCACGGACTTGTGACAGACCGACGAAGGCATAAGGACCGAGAAACTCCAAGCCACGCGTGAATCCTGGCAACGTTGCGACCGTCGTCACGGTTCCGTCCGCAGTGTCGACCGTCGCGATCGTGCCCCGTCCTGATTCAAGCACCCAAAGCTGATCCGCATACCAGCGAGGCGAATGTGGCATCGACAGACCCGAGGCGGCCACCTCGCCCGATTCAACATCCAGCAAGCACCCACCAAACGCACTGTTCTCACGCCAACCATGTCGCGTGTCGGCGATTCCCAAAGAAGTCACATACTTGGGCTTTCCTTCGATGATCGCCATCCCGTTCAAATGGCAACGATCCTCCGCGGCCAGCGCGCTGATGAAAGATGGTCGCCACTGCGGGACGAAACTGTAGTCAGGTTCGATCGTACTCAGGCAGGAAAACCTTGTATTGACAATCCACAACTCGTCGTCGATCCATCCCATCTCGTGCCCACGAATGTCGCCGGTCGTGTGAGTGCGACGCGGCAGAAAGCACGCGTCGTGTTTGCCAAACGGCGGAATCCTCTTGCCGGCTCTCGGCTGATTGCGGAACTCGACCACTTGCGTTCGCGTTCCCACCGCCAATCGAGTTCCGTCAAAGGCCAAACCCATGGGAGCTTCCATGGCACAAGAGTGCGTGTTGACCGAGTCGTCGTCGGCTCGGACCACGACCAGTCGACCGGCTTGGTAGGTCGTGACCGCCAGCGATACGCCAAGCGTCTTGAGCAACTCGACTAAAGAAGTTGAATGCACGCTGCGCAGCGGCGAGAACGCTGGTTTGCCATCGGGTGTCGTGGAGTCGTTCATGTGTCAACCTGCTGAGGTTTTTGCCGATGCAGGGATTTGTCCCGTAGAATCTCTGGGACCGCTGCGCCTCCAACAACCCCCTCCGCCGCCAAGCATCGCCGTACGAACCGAGCGACCGATATCGCAACTCGTTCCGCCCCCAACGAAAGTTTTTGTGAATCCCGTCGCGGGAGAAACCAGATCCATTGCCCCAAGTTGGCGAGGTGACAGCTACTCTGGCTGCACGGAAATCCACATCGGCGACGCCCACACCAGTTCGCCGGCGGTCGCACCCTCCAGGTCCGGCTGTTGTTCGCCGCGCACGTAGTAGTAACTGGTTTGGCCGATCGTTGGATTCGGGTCGGTCCACTGAAAGTGCACGTCCCGCTGGTTCGGCTCGCTGACGAAAACTTCCACATCGTCCTTGATGATCGTCACTTTGGCGATGTTCTTCGCTCCGATCAGCCGCACGTCGAGGGTCGGAGCGGACTTGGTTGTAAACTCCTCGCCCATGAAGTGTTCCGTATCGCCAACTTTACAGCGCACATCGGCGACGATGTTGTCCGTCGATCCGTACACGCGGCGGCGGCGGATCGCGTCCACAATTCCCTGTCGCGTCGGATCAGTCACAAACACGTTGCAATAGCTGAGATGCGTGGAAATGTGATCACTGCTGGATTGGAACGCCAGCCGATACCCTTTCAGCAACGCCAGATTGACAAATCCTTTTGGACGCCAGCCACCGATGCTTTCTTTCTCCGGCGTCGACTGTTTCAGCTTCGCCTCGGTCACCGCGGACCGCGGTGAGTCAGGTCTTTCGTAGTTGTTGCGGTCACCCTGGTAGATTTCGACAAACGGTTCGACTTCGGGATCATGGTTTCGCCAGTCCGTCCCCATGTCGGTCGCCGACGTGTGCGACGCACAAATGCCGTTGAAGTAGTGCAGGTACAGGTACAGCAGGTTTGTGTCGGGTGCCGGCGCGAATTCATCGGGCGACGAGATCGGCAGACGCGGAAGCGAACGCACGCCGCGATAAGCGAACATGCAGTTGCGGTGACCTTCGGGATAGCGAACGCTGCGTTCGTAGCTGTAAACGGGCACGAAGTGATCGGGCAAGGTAAACAACGTGACCGCCTTTTGAGTTGTCCACCAAGAATATTCGCGGCCGTTGCCATAGTCATGATCGCCGTCGCCGATCCAATCCATTCCGGCGGCGTCGATCGCATAACGCCACATGTCCAGCAATCCGCCGTCGCCGCCTCCATCGGGCGAAAGTTCCGTATGCCGATGGAATTCGCCGCGCCAAATCCGTAGTGTTTCATCGCCAAGTTGCACGCGATAATCTCGCATCCGCTTGATATCGGTTCGCTCCGCAGGCACGTCACCCGCGGGAGCCGCAGGTGTCTCCGCGGCGATCGACGTGAGCTCAGCATGACCGGCTGGCTGGGCAAAATCCGGTCCGTCGAGTCGACTGAACATGATGTTGTTGTTCGGATCGATTTTATTCGGGTTACGGCCGCCGCGTCCTTGTTTCGACTCTGTCTGCGTACCCACATCGGCGTCGTCGCTGCTTCCCGGTAAGTGAACGTCGTCGACCTCAGGCGGATCGACTTCGCCGCGCCCGTCACCGGAAAAGACGGCCAACATGTCGGATGTGCCGACGGGCACGAGCGCCGGGCGATTGTCGAGAATGTTGTTCGAATGCGGAACCCAAGCGGCAGCCGACCATCCGTCGCTGCCGAGTCGCGTCAAATACTCGCACCACACCGTGCCGACTCCAACGCGCCAGTTGCCACCGGGTTTCCCTCGGAAGGCAAGCCATACGTTGCCTTGTCCGTCACAACAGAGCCGGGGATAAGTCGGTGCGATGCTGGTGATCGGTCTGCGATTCGGCTGTCTCGCTGGTTGTCTTTGTTGAGCATTTCCGCTGGCAGCGCGGCCGCCAACTTGCGTCCCCGGCATTGCATTCATCACGTCATCGGGCGTGAACCAGCCGCCCTGGGCGTCGCGGACTTTGACCGCCAGCGAACGCCCGGTTTGATAAAGCGGGATGCCTTTCTTCTTGAGCGCTCCGAAGTCCTTGCCCCACTGGTCGCCGCTCAATTCATACGCGATCCACAAGCGACTCTCGTGATCGAACGCCATTGACGGACGCACCTCGAACGCGAGCGACGCGGCGACGGCTTGCGGCTCGCCCAGTTTTCCATCCTCGCCGCGCGTCACTACATAGACGTCGTAATCGCCTTTTTCAAAGGTGTCCCAAGCGACGGCGACGTTCCCGTTGGCATCGGCTGCGATCGCGGGTTCCCATTCGTTTCCACCGAATGCGCTGACACGTTCCGGCGGGGAAAAACCACCCTCCTGCTGGTGAGATGCGAAGACATGAAAATTGTCGCCGCGAGCGCCGACCCAGGTTACCCATACATGGCCATCCGAATCGGTTGCCGCGGCAGGCATGAAGTCAGTGCCGACGGTTTTGCTGATGTTCACGGGTTCCGACGGATCACTGCCATCCGCGGAAAAGCTGCGAGCAAGCAGTTCCCAGTTGCCATAATCAAGATTCTCGTCGGCGTCGACGTGTGCTGAATAAAAGACCCACACGCGACCATCGCCGGCGACTGCAACAGCTGGCCGATAGAGTTCGTGATCTCCATCGGTGACCGCAATCGGTTCACTCCAGCGACCGTCGCGGAGGACACGGAGAAAAAGCTGGTCGCCGCCGGAGGGCTGAGCGAGATATGCCAGATCACCAGGCGCGTCGATGGTGCGAATCGGCGTGGCGAGATTCGGCACTGCTTCCGATTCCTTGGTGGCGACGCGCTCGCGAGCACCTTGGAAATCGCGGCCCCGCGTGAACGCCAGATAAGCGACGTAAACAGTGCCGTCCTTGCTTGTGGCGGCCGCAGGATAGTCTTCGTCCGCAAGCGTCGTCGCGAGCGGCTCAATCGCAGGCACACGCTCGATGACCACATTGCCGCCGGCCGACGACATGCTCTTTCCGTACGGTAATTGATCGAGCCGGAACGTGACGTTGGCCGGTTGTGACTCGAACTGCAATGGCTGACTCTCGCTGCAACCGACAAGCGTCACCAAAATGCCGTTGTCAGTCATCGGCAATTGCAGTCCCGCGGCGATTCGCTTTCGGTCGGCCGAAGTCTGCGCGTTCTTGCGTCGCGTGCGGACCGACCAGGTATGTTCCTCGGCCGAATCTTGTTGCGTCCACCGCCAGCCGCGAATCGATTCGACCTTGCCCGAACCGACGACCAATTTTCCGCTCCAATCGGTCGGATTCTGATCTTTCATGCCAAATCGGATACGTAGCGTCACACGGTCTTCGTCCGAGGCACGGGATGTACCGCCCAAAGCAACGAGGCACAGCAGGGCTGCAAGCACTCGGCGCACGCAGCCGGAGTGACGAGAAATTACCAAATTGAAATGCATCTTTCACCTCGCCTGGCGGGCTAAATCCTGATTTTGCTCCACTACGTTTCCCTATCGTTGTAACAAGCCGCGGCGCCTGCCGCATCAAATTCGCATTGGGTTTGGTGAGTTTTGCTTCGCAACGCAATATCGACCGTGTTTCCGCGTCGATCCAGCGATCTCGTTTAACGGCAAGCCGCAGGCGCCTTCGTCCGCCCTTCGCAGTCGCCTGCGGCTTGCCGTTAAACAAAAAACGAACGGAGTTGGTCTCGAGAAGTGAACCGAACGGACCGGCACACGTTCGTAGTGACGCGATTCATGGGTATTTGCCGGAAACCGCATGAGTGCGGTCACTACGAACAGAACGCCAACTAGCCAGTCGCAAACTGCGAAGCGACTCGCGTCACCAGCCAATACGCACCGACCAACGCGATCAGACCCGATCCGACTGGCACGAGCCACCTGGAAAATCGCTCGGTTCGCTTCGCCCACAACAGCGGCGGGAGCAGGACCGCAGCCACACACAATTGCCCTGCTTCGACACCCAGGTTGAATCGCAACAGCGGCCACACGACACCACCTGGGATTGTGCCCAAGCCGATGTCTCGCAATGCCGATGCGAAACCCAACCCGTGAATCAACCCAAAGAAACAGGTGATCGCAGCTCTCCTCCACAGCGCCGGCTTTCCTGACAAATTCTCGATCGCAATGTAAACGATCGACAAGGCAATCAATGGTTCGACGATTGCTCCCGATAACCGCACCACGTCCAATGCCGCCATCGCTAATGTGATCGAATGGGCAATCGTAAAACAGGTAATGATCGTCGCCGCCTCATAAAATGTCGTACATGCCAGAAGTAGTGCTGCCAAGAACAACAGGTGATCGTAACCGGTGATGATATGCTCGACGCCGAACAGAAAGAACGAGATCCGAGAGGTGGGCTGAGCGGTGGCCACATCGGCTTTCGGTTTGCGCGACGCCTCGGCGTTCATGACTTGATGTTCGTCTTCTTCGCTGTCGCGACTGGCTGCGGTCGACCATCCGTCTTTGGTAACGGACGAACTGTTGGTGGGTGCCGCGGACTGGCTCACATCCGCGGCGACCATTGGGGGCAATATGACGGCGGCTGCGTCACGCTCGATCGTCAACACGTCATCCAACCGCATCACGCCTTGCAAGGTGTCCGATGGCTCGCCGGAGGAGGGCATGATCTGGCGACGGTCTTCGACAAAAAGCAATTGCTGATGGCCTCTTGGCATTCGAATCAGATGCTTGGACCACACCAGCAACTCCATCGGATCGCCCGATTCAGGTAACGGGTAATTCACGTCAATCTCGATCAAGCCGACTTCCAGGAGAAACGCTGTGATACTTTCGATCTCTTGTCGCTCTCCCTCGATCTGCACTTCAACAATCTCGTCGGCTGTCCTTTCCATTTCACGGGTCACATCGGCTACGTAATCCGGGTATTTGCCCGCTGGGAACCAGGCATCCAGGTCACGGGTGTGCACGGTGACGGCGACCTGAATCTGATCGGCGGTGATGGTTACCTGCAATCCGCTGAAACCCTCCGGATGGGCCCACACGGCAGTCAGAGGAAAAGATGTGTTTGCCAACAGCAGCAACACCAGTCGCGCAGCTGCGTGCGAGCCCCATGCGGGCGAGTTAGCCGAGGCGTCGATGGTGCAGTGTGAATTGGACATGCCCGCATTGTAGGTCCGCCGCGTTCCTGTTCGTAGTGACCGCATTCATGCGGCTGCGTGCGCAAACACCCATGATTGGGGTGACTGGGAACTCAAAGTGGCGCTGTCCAGCGGGTTGCCACCATGTAGGCTGTTAACACCGATCGTCCAACATCCCCGTTTTTAGACCTCTCATGATTCGCCGCACCGCTGTCGTCGTGCTGATGGTCATCATCCTGGTTGGCTTGATCGCGTATAGCCAGTACCGCCCCAAGCCCAATCGCGTTTCCGGATTTATCGAAGCGGACGAAATCCGTGTGGGGTCTCGTCTGGGTGGACGGGTCCTGGCCGTTCATGTTCAAGAGGGACAGCAAGTCACCGCCGGTGAAAAGCTGGTGGAATTGGAGCCGTTTGATCTATTGCAGCGCGAACAAGAAGCGGCAAGTTCATTGGCGGCCCTCGAGGCCGAATACGCACGCATGTTGGCGGGCTTTCGTCCGGAGGAAATCGCGCAGGCGAAAGCTCGTTACGAACAATTCGAAGCGCGTCATGATTTGCTCGTTGCCGGGCCGCGCCGACAAGAGATCGAGGCTGCCAGAGGCCGGGTCCAACTCGCGGATAGTGAGATGGTGCTTGCGGAGCAAAACTATAGTCGCGCCAGACAATTGCTGAGCGAGAAAGAGTATCGCACAGTCGGAGTTTGACGCGGCGGTGGAACAGCTCGACGCCGCTCGTGCCGCACTCCTGGTTCGCAAACAAGAGCTTGAGTTGCTGGAAGTCGGCACCCGCGAAGAGGAAAAACGGGAAGCCAAAGCACGACTCGATGAAGCCGAGCAAGCTTGGAATCTGACCAAGAACGGATATCGCAAGGAGGAAATTGAAAGGGCGAAAGCCGCGCGCGATGCCGCACGCGCCGCGCTGGATGTGATCCGTGAACAAAAGAAAGAGCTTGTCATCACCTGTCCGATCGATGGAGTGATCGAAGCGCTCGATTTGCAGAAAGGCGATCTGGTTCCCTCCGGCGGCCCGGTGCTCTCGGTCATGGACGACAATCACTTATGGGTGCGGGCCTATGTGCCGCAAAACCGCGTCGGACTGCAGATTGGTCAGAAACTATTGGTCACCGTCGATAGTTTTCCGGATGAAAGCTTTGAGGGCGAGCTCACTTTCATTTCGCGTCAGGCTGAATTCACGCCCAGCAACGTGCAGACGCCGGAGGAACGTGCCAAGCAAGTCTTTCGCATCAAAGTCGCGATCCAGAACAGCACGACGCAACTGCGACCGGGGATGACGGCCGATGTCTGGCTCGATGCGGCGAGCCGGCAGCCATGAACGATATTGTCATTGATGCGCAACAGCTGACGCGTCGATTCGGCGATCGGATTGCGGTCGAAGACGTCAGCTTTCAAGTTCGCCGCGGCGCGATCTTTGGACTGCTCGGCCCCAATGGCAGCGGCAAGTCGACGATCATTCGCATGCTGCTGGGGATCTTGCCGCCCAGCGATGGGACAGCGTCTATGCTGGGTCACGACGCGTACCTCGAATCGGAAACGATCAAGCCCCGCGTCGGCTACATGTCGCAGCAATTCAGTCTGTATGCTGATCTGTCCGTTCGCGAGAACATTCAGTTTTACGGGCGGATTTACGGACTCGACGCCCGGCAGCTTCAAGAGCGGATGGATCACGTTGTGGAATTGACGTCGATCCACGACTATGTCGACCAACTCGCCGGCACATTGTCGGGCGGTTGGCAACGGCGACTGGCGCTGGCCTGTGCGTTGGTGCATGAGCCGGAGGTGCTGTTTCTGGACGAACCGACGGCGGGAATTGACCCCGTCGCGCGGCGACAACTTTGGGATTTGTTGTTCGAGCTTTCCGGTCGCGGCGTCACGCTGTTTGTGACGACTCATTACATGGACGAAGCCGAACGATGCACCGATGTGGGCTACATCTTCCTGTCAAAACTCCTGGTGTTGGGCAAACCGGATGAACTCAAGAAGCTGCCGGACGTGACACCTGAGGGTACGCGACGGTACGAATTGCAAATCCCGAACGCGACCGAACATCTATCGGATCTGCGAGGGCTCAGCGGCGTGCACGATGCGACGCTGTTTGGTGAAACCGTTCACGTGCTGGTCGACCAAACGCTATCGCCGGAGCAGTTGCTGCAGCAGATCGGCTTGCCCGCACAAGAGGTCGGCCATCGCGAAATCTCGCCGTCGTTGGAAGACGTCTTTGTCACGCTCACCGCCAACGCAGAGGCGAAAGCGAAACACGCGCCGCCGGACCAGGCACCGAGCCCCGATCCGCAAGGCCGGCAAGACAACCAAAGCCGCGTCGATCGGGCGGAATGTCGATCGCCGGTTTGTGGGCAGTCCTGGTCAAGGAGTTTTATCACATTCGCCGCCAACCAGTCACCTTGTTCTTCTCGCTGCTGGTGCCGGTGATGCAGACGATCATTTTCGGCTACGCCATCGATACGCAGATCGAGAACATACCGACGGTCGTTTTCGATCTGGACGGCCGGCGCTACGCACGCGACTTTGTTGCCGCAATGGAGAACACGCGCCGATTCGAGATCATCGAGCACGTTCACGACGACGAATCGTTTCACCGCGCGCTGACGTCAGGTCGGGCGAAGGTTGGGCTGAAGATTCCTCCGACCTACACGGATCGAATGATCCGCGGCGAGCAAGTTCAGGTTCAAGTCCTGATCGACGGCAGCGATTCGCAAGTTGCAACGACCGCCCAAAGCACAGCGCAGCTGCTGGGTCTGAACCTGTCGATCCAATCGGCGCGGACCAAAGGCGAGGCGTTGAACATTGCCCCGGCGCGCGATCCGATGGGCCAATGGCGTTGCCGATCGAAACGCGAACGCGAATGCTGTACAACCCCGACCTGAAGAGTTCCCACTTTTTTGTGCCGGGGTTGGTGGGAATCATTCTGCAACTGGTGACGCTATTCTTGACCTCGTTCGCAATCGTCCGCGAACGGGAGATCGGCACGCTGGAGCAATTGTTTGTGACACCGGTGGGACGGATGGGATTGCTGCTGGGCAAGCTGCTGCCCTATGCGATGCTCGGTTTTGTCGAAATGCTGATCATTCTCTCGGTGATGATCTACGTTTTTGGCGTGCCGATCAACGGCAGCATCGGTTTGCTGTTGAGTTTGTCGATGCTGTTCATGGTCTGTTCACTCGGCTTGGGCTTGCTGGTATCGACAATCGCCAAGACGCAGTTGGAAGCCGTTCAATTCGCTTTCGTGATCATGCTGCCTTCGGTGCTGCTCTCAGGATTCATGTTCCCGCGTAGCGAGATGCCGTTGCCGATTTACGTGCTCACGTTCGGCATCCCGGTCACCTATTTCATCGAAATCCTGCGCGGCATCGTGTTACGAGCCGCCGATTTCCGCGATTTGATTCCCTCGATCGTCGGCCTCACGATTTGTGGCTTTGTGGTTCTGTCGCTGGCGGTGATTCGATTCCAAAAACGACTGGCGACGACCTAAGCATCGTCTCGTCTTCATGGCCTCGTCATTCATCCCGTCGCACTGATCATTCCTTGTCGTCCTCGCCCCCAGCGATGCCTTCCTGAAGAGCGAACAGACGCCCAAGTGTGGCGACGTATAGCTTGCCGTTTGCTGCTACTGGCGTCGCGCAAATGGGGCCATCCAGGTCGACTTTGCTGAGCAACGATTTCTGTGGCGACGCGGCAAACACAAAAAACTCACCGCGTCGATTGCCGATATAGACTTTGCCATCGGCGACAAGTGCCGTCGACCAGATTTCCCCCTTCGTGGAATGTCGCCACAGCGACTGGCCGGTATTTGCGTCGACGCAGTGAAAGACTCGGCCCAAATCACCCACAAAGACCATCTCGTCATAGACCGTCGGCGTTGCACAGCAATGACGTTCCAGGTCATAAGACCATCGCAGGCCGCTCTGCGTGATGTCTCCTGTGCCCGTGACATCGAGGCATTTGAGTCCCGCTTGGTTCTTGCCCCACCAGATGTCGCCACCGAAGGTCACAAACAGCCGATTATTCTGGAAGACCGGCATGCTCTTGACATTGCTAGGGCTGTCCTGGCGATTGCCGACGAAACGATGCACGTCTTCTTTAGGAGAATCGGGGTCGCAATCGAAACGCCAGATTCGCTGGAGCATTCGTACTGGTCTTGTGTCGCTCGTTGGTTCGAGTGCCTTGAACGCATAACAGACGCCGTCACCTCCGCAAAAGAAAACGAGCGGCACATCGTTGACGACAGCAAAGGCCGGTGAAGACCAAGTGCAATGAAAGATCCGCGGACCAATATGCTCGTCGTCGCGAGCCACCAATCGGCCGGTTGCTTTGTCGATCACGATCAGGCTCGGCGCGTCCGGCTCGGGGATTCCCGAATGTTTTTTGTCGACGCCGTTGCCTGTGTTGAGATAGAGATACTGACCGTGAATCAGAATCGAACTGTGAGCGGCGTCGTGATGATGGACATGGAGTTCTTTCGGCATGTCAAAGCTCCAGATGATGTCAGCGTCTTTGTCGGTGACCTCCATCGGTTCATCAGCGGAACTGACCATGTGCCGTCCTTCGTCGCGAAAAGGGCCATCATTTCCGTTGGTTTGCCCGTTGATATCCAGGCAAAGAACCTCGGCCCGATTGCTGACCACATAGACACGGTCTCCCTCAACCGTGGGCGGCGAGCAAATCCCGCCGAGGTGCCAGTCCAAGTATTCATCGCCTTCGAATTTGGGAACCGTCAGTTGCCACTGGAACTCGCCTGTTTCTTCGTCAAGACAAAGCAAGACACCTCGAATCCCCTTGTGGCGTGGATCTTGCGGGACGCTGTTGTTTGTTCCCACGAACACTTTGCCCTGAGCGATCACGGGCGTGGCGCGGGAGGGGCCGCCTAAATCGACGGACCATTTGACGTTTCGGCCCGATTCAGGGTCGAAGCTTTCGGGCAATCCGGTTTCATCGGAAACCATGTTACGCGTGTGACGCTGGCCCCATTGAGGCTGGTCGCCGGCGACGGCCGACGCACAGATACATGTGAAGGCCATGACTGCGGCCATGATTGGGCATTTCGGCGAATTCGACATGAGAGTTCCTGACCTTTCGAGTTTCGTATAACGAATTGTACCCGTTTGAAACTTATCCGTTTGGCAGCCCACTCCCACGGCCAAGACCGCGACCGTTGAGACACCAATCCTTCTCGACAATTCGATACTCAGCAGGAGTACGATCTCCAAACCAGAAGCCATAGAATGTGACGGAACGATTCCACAATCATCAGGAGCCCAACCGTGATTCGCTTTGTGACCGCCCTCCTCATCGCTTTCGCCCTGCAGCCCGACGCCTCCGTTTTTGCAGAAAAAGACGAGAGCACGAAGGAAGAAACGAAAGTGACGCGTATGACCCCAGAACTCCTATGGAAACTGGGCCGCGTCGGCAATGCCGCGCTCTCGGATGACGGTCAACTCGTGGCTTACACGGTGAAACGTTACGACTTGAAAGAAAACTCAGGCACGTCCACGCTGTACGTCAAGGATCTTGCCTCCGGTTCGGTGCGATCACTGGTGACTGATTGGAAATCACTTGGGGATGTGCAGTTCGCACCATCGCCGTTCGGTCAGCGAGTCTACATCAGCGGGATGTCCGGCAATGAGGAAGACGGCAAGCCCCAAGCTTGGGCGGTCAATCCGCTCGATGGTGGAATCTATCAGGTCACGGATATCGAAGACGGGATCGCGAATCTCAAGGTCGACCCAACCGGAACTCGCCTGGCTTTTACAGTCGACATCAAACTCGACGACGAGGTTTCCGAACTTTACGAAGATCTGCCGGATGCTGATGCTCGCATTATCGATTCGTTGATGTTCCGGCATTGGAACCAGTGGCATGACTACAAGTACTCTCATCTGCACGTCGCGGAATTCGACGAGCAGGGTCGAGCCAAGCAGGCCACTGATCTCATGAAAGACCGTCGCGTTGACTGTCCAGTTCCTCCCTTTGGTGGCAGCGAGCAGTTTGCCTGGGCGCCTGACGGATCGCAAATCGCCTACACGATAAAAGATGTCGAGGACTGGGCCGAATCAACCAACAGCGATGTCTACATCGTCGACGTTGAGGACGCCAGCAAAGCAAAGAACATCAGCGCGGCGATGGAAGGCTACGACAACGATCCAGTCTATTCGCCCGATGGACGGTTTCTTGCTTTTCACTCGATGGCAAGCCCAGGTTTTGAGTCTGATCGCAACCGGATCATGATTTACGACCGCACGAGTGGACAGATCAGCGAGGCAACTGCTGGCCTGGACCAGACCGCGCACGGAGCCGTTTGGGCGCCCGACTGTGAACAGCTGTACTTCACTTCCGAACACGAGGGGACCGTGCAGGTCTATCGCATCGCTCGCACGGGCGGCGGAACCGCGGATCAGGTCAGCCGTGGCCGTTTCAACTGGAGTCTTCATGCCATCAATCCCCGCGGAACCAAAATGCTCGTTTCGTTCATGAACATGCTGCGGCCAAGCGAGTTAGCAATGCTCGATCTGACCAACGGAGACTCGCAGACAATCACGAACGTAAACGATGACGTGTACGCCGATTTGGAGCTACCTGAAATTGAGCAGCGGTGGGTGGAGGCGAGCGACGGCGAAAAGATCCACTGTTGGGTGATTTATCCGCCGGGGTTTGATCCCAATAAGAAGTGGCCGATGCTCACGTATTGCCAGGGTGGGCCGCAGGGTCAAATCGGTCAGTGGTTTTCTTTTCGTTGGAACTTCCACTTGATGGCCGCCAACGATTACGTCGTTCTGGCCCCGAATCGCCGCGGGCTACCCGGCTTTGGCCGCAAATGGAACGACCAGATCAGTGGTGACTGGGGGGGCCAGGCGATGAAGGACATCTTTTCGGCGACAGATGCAATGCTCGCCGAGGATTTCATCGACAAGGAACGCGTGGGGGCGATCGGAGCCAGTTTCGGCGGGTACACCGTCTACTGGATGATGGGTCACCACAAGGATCGATTCGCCTGCATGATCGCTCACTGCGGCGTGTTCAATCTCGAATCGATGTACGGTTCGACCGAAGAGCTGTTCTTTGTGAACTGGGATTTAGGTGGTCCTTATTGGGAAAGCCCGAAGACGCAGCGGGACTACAATCGTTTTTCACCGCACCGATTCGTGAAGAACTGGAAGACACCGCTGCTGGTGGTTCACGGTCAGAAGGACTTTCGAGTTCCGGTGACGCAAGGCATCGAGGCTTTCACCGCGGCCCAGGTCCAGCACGTGCCCTCCAGGTTTCTGTATTTTCCCGATGAAGGTCACTGGGTGATGGGCCCGCAAAATGGCGTGCTGTGGCATCGCATCTTCTTCGACTGGCTCGATCGATACTGCAAGGAACCGAAGCCGGAGGCCAAGAAAGCGGGATGAGTACTGATTGGCTGTTACATTGTGCCTTGATGTTGCCGATCCAAAATGCTTGGGTGGCTGGTGGTCGAGCTTCAGCGAGCCCCCAGCGGCGCCCCTGTGGAATTCCGGGGGCTCGCTGACGCTCGACCGCCGGCCACCCCGCCGCTCGCGCCATTGATCTATCGCACCGGCTTGCGTTGGGAAATCTCAAAAGGAATCGCCGGCAAGAAACCGTAGTCGGTGCGACGTGCTCTGGGTGACGGATCGGCCTCAGTGGGTTGTGGCGTGTACTCCTTGTAAACGCTGATCAGTAAATTCCCACGCAATCCGGGCACGACCTCGTCGGCGGACGTGCTCAGCTCGATCGCGACTGCCCCTGAGGGATCTGAAATGATCGAAGCGGTAATCCCCTCCGCTGGATCACTCAACTCGACGTGCAACTGGTCGACGTCAGTGTTCTTGATCGGCACAACCGCCAAACGAAATTCCCCTCCGCGCGGCAAAGTGATTCGTGGCGAGGGCATGACGACCTGCAGCGGCATCTTGGCTCCAGGCTTGCCGCTGACAACCACGTTCCAATTTTCGACCGGAACCAAGTGATACCAGATGAATGCCTGCATCATGTTCTCGGCGGGAATCGCAGGCCGGACAATCGCCGTTCGATCGCGTATCCTGCGACGGGCTGCGCCCTCCATTTCCAAGGTGACCGGCTCGCTGGGGGCCGTACTCGGAACGGTCAGCGTCATCCTGACCTGATCCGCTTCGCCGGGAATGACACCGCCATCGATGCGGAATCCCGCTGGTGGCTCCACGAGCCTCAATTCGATGTCCTGGTCAAAGCCATCTTTGCGAAGCGCGAACACGGTGATTGGAACGACTTGTCCGGCGCGAGCGATGATACTCGACGGCACGACGCGAAGTTCGTAGTCCGCTTGCGGGGCTCGCATGCAAAGGCGATAGCTAAACTCGGGGCCTCCGTTATTCTGGGCATCGGTGACCTGCAGGAGATAATTTCCACCTGCCGGAAGCGAGGCGGTCAAATGCGAATCGGCATGATGCGTCAACATCGCCTGAGACATATCTTTGTGATCGTCATTGAACGCGACTTCGTTGCCGTCGGCGTCGGTCAAGGTCAACACCGAATCGAGGGGCGATCCCAAACGCCGGGCGTGAATCTCGGCGACAATCCGCCCGCCGCCTTTGATCAGGAACACGTCCCGGTCGCCGGGGTGATCGATTCGGCCGTTGATTGTCATGCGCGTTGAAATTTCCTGCGCATGGGATCGGTCGTCGTTGGGCTCTTGGTCGATCAACTCCGGCCAATGATCGATTTGAAGTGGAAAGCGAACTGAGTTGCCACTGCCTTGGGGCGCGGAGTACCATCGCACCGGACGATATTGTCGCCGCGACATCGTTTCGACATCCAGTTCTGTTTGCGTCAGGTTCCATCCCTGCAGCTGGACCTTGATCTCGGAATCGACGCGAGCCCCCAGGGGGAAGACGCTGGTCAGAAACGGAATCTCACCAAGCGTGATTCGGTACACAAAGTCCTCGCGCCCGCGGTACAGCGAATCGCGAATCTCGATTGTGTAGCGGTCGTCACGGGGGACTTCAAAGTAAAGGACCGGATCCTGGCGATAGTGATATGAATCGGCGAAACTCACTTCGTTTCCAGCCGAATCGGTCAGCCGCATGACCGCCTGGAACCAACCGGGAACCGCATCGGCGAGATACGGAATGACGTCGCGAGCCGCTGCCGCGATTACCAATCGCATTCCCTTCCGGGCCTCAAACGAAAATCGATCGACATCGCCGGGCATGATTTGTCCGTTGATCACCACGGGTAGACGGTCGATCGTGTAATCGGGCTGCACCGCCTCATTCGGTTCGGACTCATAGATCTCGACCCACTTGTCAATCCGCAGCCAAAGCGGATTTGAGATCGCGTTTTCGGTCAAAAAGCGAAGCTCGCGTTTGCCCAACTCAGCGTCATTGTCCACCGTCACTTTCAGCGTCACCTGTTCTTCCAATTGATCGTTGGGTTGACGTTTTGGATCTCGCTCCCGTTGTCGATAGATCTCCATTTCGCGTAATTGGTATTCGGTGACGCCGGCGGCCAATGCGACTTCGGCGTCGGACGGCTTCTTGTCATTCCGGTTCATCTCGCGCTGTTCGATCAGTCGCTCGTGCGCATCGCTTAAAGCCATTCGGAGGCTGTTGTGCTCGCCGGAAGTCATCGGACGGTACCATTTCACAATCTCGACCTGGACCCCATCTCCGGCCAAATGAACTTCGGTCGCCTCTTTCAAATACTGTCCGCCAACGACGATTTCACAAGTCGTTCCTCGCTCGCAGCCCGCGGGATACGCATATGCCAGGTGCGGGTCGCGGCCGCCACTTTGGGCCAACGCATCGCTGGCGAGTGTTGTCAGGAGGATGACGATGAATAAGCGGATGATTCGTATGCCACCTCGCTTCGCAGATCGGAGATTCTGGCTCCCTTCTCCGCCGGCTTTGGAGGTCGTGCAGCTCTCAGTAGCCATCACGCTCCGTCGTGATGTAGCCCGACGATGTGCGGTGTTTCCGAGAAATCCAGATCGAACGAGTCGCATTCCATCGAGAGCACAAGCTCCGATTAATGTTCCAGGCACTGGAAAATCGCTCGGTCGGGCTACATCACGACGGAGCGTGATGGCTACTTTGAAGGACTCGCTGCGTGTAAGCTGCACGACTTCTTTGCGGGGGCCAGGGGAGCCAGGGTGATCGGGTTCTCGTTTAGGTAATCTCATTCAGTCGTCCGCCGCTTTCCATTCCCTCGTCTTCGCCGGGAGTCGCGCGAACGAACTCGCCCATGGGATGGGGCAGGCTCGCCTCGGGATCAATGCCCAGCAATTCATACATCGTTCCAATCAGGTCACCTGGGTAGACCGGCCGATCTTTGACGGTTTCGCCACGAGCGTCCGATTCGCCCACAACATGCCCACCTTTGAATCCACCTCCGGCAACAAGCGTGGAGAACACGGCACCGAAATGATGGCGTCCGCCATTCCACGGCGACTCCGCTGCGACCTTGGGTGTGCGTCCGAATTCTCCGATGCACCACACGATCGTGCTGCTGAGCAAACCGCGATCATCCAAATCCGCGATGAGCGTGCTCAAGCCGCGATCGAGCTCGGGGAGTTTGCGGCGCATGGCGCCAAAATGATCCTTATGCGTGTCCCAACCGCCGTGATTGATGGTCACGAATTTCGAGCCATTTTCGATCAGTCGACGCGCGGCAAGACACGACTGACCGAACGTGGTGCGACCATAGCGGGTTCGCATCTCATCCGGTTCCCGGGCAAGATCGAATACTGACCCGGCATCACCGACAATCAAGTCGTAAGCATGCTGACGTGCTGCCGCCGCAATCGACAATTTGGGATCGCCATCGGCCGCTCGGCCCAGCGCGTTGAGTTCGTCCAACAATTCACGTCGTTGCAGTTGCTGGTCCTCGTTCAAATCAGGCGAGACAATTCCCTCCACCGCGAATCGCGCGGCATTCGGATCGCCTCCCGTGGCGAAAGGTTTGTATTTGATTCCCATGAAACCCGACTCGGAGAATCGCCCCTGTGGTCGGGTCAAGACGATGTACGGGGGAATCAGATTCTCTTCGGCCCGTTGGTCGGTTTCGGGAAATCCTTTGAAAGCGGCCACCACTGCTCCGGCCGCCGGGTAGACGAGTCGACCGGGCATGCGGCCGGTTTGAGTCAAATAGGAAGCCGTTTCGTGGCCGTTGACTCCATGCGTCATGCTACGAACCAGCGAGTACTTGTCGGCGATCTTGCTGAGTTCCGGCAGCAGTTGTCCGATTCGGATTCCCGACACGTTCGTTTCACTGGTGCTCTGCAGCGGCCCGGTGTAGCTGCTTCCCGCATCCGGCTTGGGATCAAAAGTGTCGGTATGCGGCGGTCCGCCCGCCAACCAGATCTGAATCACCGCTTTGGCCTTGGCTGCTGGCACACCAGAGTCGATTGGCGGATCGTTACCGGTGGCCGACTCAGCAGCAAAAAGTCGCGAAGCGATCATCAGGCCTGCCGTGTTCAGCAAACCGCTATGAACCGCTTGTCGTCGCGTTAGCGTTGGTCCCCAAATGCTCGGGGGATAGCTCTTGCCCACGTCAGTTGTCTCCTGCGGCGGTCGTGAATATGAGTTATTGCGATTTACGTGTTAGTGTCGAAATAAAAACTCGTCACTGTTGATCAAGGCCCAGATCAAATCGTGCGAACCACTGGTGTATTCACAAAGTTGACTGGCGGTGATCAGTTCACCGCGGGTCGGTCGCCGCGAGAGAACCGCCATGTAAATCAATTCGGCGGAATCGGAGGAATCGATGGCTTCGTTCAAGAGATCCTTGATCGCCGGGCCTTGCCTGATCTTGTTTCGAATGTGATTGGAATTGAGCAGATGCAAGGCTTGGGATGCTGTCAAGCGATTGATCCGCTCGGATACCATTCCGGTGTCGCGAGCCGGACGCCCGAACATCTCCAAGAAACTGCTGGTGATGCTGCCATCGGGTAGCGCGATCGCCCGTTGATGTTCCGGCAGAAAGGTAAACGGTTCCGGGAATGATGCTCATGTAGGTTTCAGTCGTCCCGGTAATCTGGCAGATCGCATCGATCAACACTTCAGCGTCCAGACGACGTGGTTGATAGTACGCGAAGTGCTCGGCCGCACGAGAATCCTTCGATTGGGGAATGCAGGCAAGCTGGTACGCGCTGGAGTTGAGGATCAACCGGTAGAGGTGTTTGAGGTCATAGTCATTGGCGATCAATTCCTCCGCCAAATGATTCAGCAACGTCAGGTTGGAGGGTGGATTGTCGCTACGCACATCGTCAGGCGGATCGACAATGCCTCTGCCCAGGAGCCAATACCAAACGCGGTTGGCGAGCGCGCGGGCAAACCAGGGATTCCTTTTGTCAATCAACCATTTGGCGAAAACCTCTCGCGGATCTTGGCCCGCCGGGATCTTGACTTTGACGCCGTTGGGATAGACCGCTGTTATCGCTTGACTTCGTGCACCGTCTTCGTCACCACGGGGATCAAAGAAGACGATCTCTTCTTTCCACTCGCCGGTTGGCTTGTAGCCGACCTTGGAAAAGAACTGACTCATGCCATCAAGTCGCTGGGCGTTCCAGTGCTCGGTTCGCTCGCACAAGAACGTTAACGCGACGACGTGCGCGATCGCTGCGGGCTCTTTGCTCTGCAGCGCGCGATAGAAATTGACTTGCGGTGTTCGAAAGTTACTTCCCGATGATGTCAGTAACTGATAAGCAAACTGATCATACGGCATGTTGTTCTTGACTGCCGAATGAATCCAGCGATGGTAGGCTTGAGCAGCGTTGGGCCAAAGGTTGATCGGAAACTCCGCTTTCACTCTCAACAGGTCGCACCACTTCATGGTCCAGTAGTCGGCGAACTCGGGCTGCTCGAGCACCTGGTCGATCAGTGCTTCGCGTTTCAGTTCGTCGGGATTATCCAGAAACTCGCTCACCTGACTCACCGTCGGTAGTGTTCCGATCGCGTCGACGTAAACGCGCCGCAGGAACACTTCGTCGGAGCAAGGATGCGCAGGTTCGATGTCCTGCTCGATCAAATTTGAAAAGACAATGTCATCGACCGAGTTATTTCCATGAATCGGCAAGTCCGTCTCAAACAGGCCTTCCTGGGTGTCGAGATAAGACCAGACGTCCGCCGCGGGAAACGCAGGCTCGAATGCTGATTCGAAATCCGTCGGCGGCACGTCGTTCACCGGCAGCATCTCGGCCGACGTTGCCACTTCACTCGCGATCGCTCGGTCACTCGCCTCGGCGCGGCGGCAATTGCGTCTGCGGCCGATTCACCAACCACCACATCAGGCCAATCAGCAGAACCACAGGCAGACAGCTGGCGACGAGGAAGCCCAATAACGGACTCCAAGGCTTTCGATGCTTGCTAAAGCGATGGTTCCGTACTCTGATCACACCGAAGTCTTGCGGTGCGAACGGACGACTCGACATCATGCACCTAGTGGATTGGATGTATGTCTATTGCTTTTCGTTGGAGAACGCGACTCCCTCGATCTCGACGAGCAACTCCGAGCGACAGACGTCGGCGAGTGCATAAATGATCGGTACGGTGCCAAAGCGACGCTGGCAGATGGCGCGACACTTTTCGTAGTCCTCGGGTCGTTTCACGTAAACTCGAACTTTGGCTAAATCAGTAAGCTGTGCGCCGCAACCCGGCAAACCATGTCGTTGAAAGTTCTCAGGGCTGATCAGCCGCTCGATGTTGTCGATTGTCTGGTCGGTTTGTTTCTCGACATCCCCTAAGTGCACGCTTTCTGAATTCAGGATGCTGGCGGTGCCGGAGACCCAAGTCGTCACGTAGTTGCCAATCTTGACCGCCATCGCGCGCGAGAACTTGGGGCTCTTGGCCGAGAATCGACGCGCGTAATCGAATGCGGAAGTTTGCTGTGGATTCTCAAGTGGCTGCATCAGGACATCGTCGCGCTGAGTTTGCAATCCCAAGCAACTGACGCCGAGCCCGCCGCCAGCCATGCCGATCCCGGTGCTGGCCGGATAACATGTCTGGCCATCACGGCCGACCGTCATCATCCCCATCGCTTCCTGACGCTCGAAGAAGTCAGTCCTGGCACGATTCAATTCACGGTATCTCTCGATGCACGTTCGATCATCACCTTGCTCAGTTTCGGTGATTCCTCCCTGGTACAGCCAGATCCGTGAGACGTCATTGAAACTTGCGCCTGCCCCGTCCAATCGGCGTGCAAGCTCCTCGAACGCATACTCGGCTTCCGCATACGCGCTCGTCGCGCTGCTGGGTGCCGAAATGCCTGCGACATAGATCCAACGCAATCCGTCGTAGGCAACTGTAACTACGTCGGGGAGCGGAAACTGAACGTCAACATCGTCACCACCCAGTGCCCATGCTTCGATTGCCAACGCCTGGCCGCCACAAGGAGGTTGAACGATGAAACTGGTCGCTGGTACGCGGTTTCCATAGTACGCTTCAAACAGCTTTCGGAACGCCTCGATGTCATCGGCCGAGCGGACAAAAACCGTTTGCTTTGTCAAAGTCATCGGAACCGATTGCTGTTTCAAGATCACGCGAATCGTCGAAACAGCTTCCCAGGCCTGATCGATTGCCTCGCCCATCGGGTTGCGGCGTGACCATCAGTGCCACACGAGTGACGCGATCCAGGTGGACGACGCTGTGCTGCTGGTCACTCAACAGGCAGGGTGGCATCTTGCTTGTGCCGTCAGTAGCCTCGCAGCCGTCCCCCCATGCTTCACCCGCAAGCATCTGCTTCGCCGGCTCCATGCGATAGCAGATCGCGTCGCATGATCCGTCGGATTCGTGATCTACTGATTTGGCACCCGAAACAGCGTCGCCTCGAGTGGGATTGATCGATTCGCTCATCAGATACCTATTATAGTTGACGCACGGGCCCCCTCTGGCCAAAAGGCGAACGTTTTACGGCTAGCCGACGGCGACCGCTCAGCGCGGACACAAGGCGTTTTAGGAAAAGAAGCAGGCAGCGTGCCGCAGCTGCACTCTTCCGATCAAATTCAACGGAGATCCGCAATCGGATCAGTATCACTCGGAAAAAGGCATTAATGAGATGCTCTACCCCGCTCACGCTTGCCCACAGCGGGACTAGTCGCCGACAATACTGTGCGGTAGGGGTCACATGCCTTGCATGACTGCAGGAGAGGGTGCGGATTCGCACACTCGTCTCAGTTCCGAACGATGCATGGCGGCGTCTTAGCAGGTCGACCTGTCCCCAATTCGACCATTTACCGTTGCACGATCGCGGATTGGTCGAGCTGAGGACAGGTCGGCCTACGGTGAACGCTAGCTGATCGAGGTGTTATCCTAGAATCCCGCCCCGACGCATTGCAGACTTCCTTACCCACCCACCCGAAATGAGCGAAACTTTGCTTCCTTGCCGTTGGCTGCCGCTTGTGATCTGCATTGCGGTGATCGCCAGTGGGGATCCGACGCCGGCGGGCGAACAAACGGAATCTTCGGCACTCGTACAGCAGCTCCAGGCGCATTGTCTCGATTGCCATTCCGGGTCCGAACCTGAGGGCGGTTTCAGCTTGACGCTTCTGATCGAGCAATTGGCATCGCACGGCAAACCGGATGCAGGCGATCTGGCAGCCTGGATCAAAATTCATGATCGTGTCGCTGCGGGAGAGATGCCTCCGGACGGCGGACTGCCGACGAAACAGCGAGACCTCTTTGTCAATCCGCTGTGCAAGCAGTTGGTTGAGATCGATCGCAAACAATCCGAGTCTGATGGACGCGCGGTTTGGCGGCGGATGAATCGTTTCGAATACGAGAACAGTGTTCGCGACTTGCTACACGCGCCCTGGTTGCAGTTGGCGTCGATCTTGCCGGAGGACGGTGAACTCCATCGCTTCAACAAATTAGGGGAAGCTCTCGATGTTTCGCACGTCAATCTCGCTCGCTACATGCAAGCGGCCCAGTACGCGTTGCGGCAAGTCATCGCTTATCAAGCGGAGCGCCCTGAGCCGCAAACCGTTCGTTACTACGCTCGCGAGCAAGAGAGTTTCAACCGGCGAGTTCATTACACCGTGTTCAATCGCAGCCCGGAACGCGCGACGTTTCCGCTGCTGGAATACGACGCTGATTTGATGGTCCTGCGGAATCCAGATGAGCCGTTTACTGTCGGCGATAGCGATCCAGTCAAGCGTGAGCAGGAAGCGTTCGGCGTCGTCGCCAGCAGTTACGAGCCAATCGAGATTCGCTTCAGTTCCTTTACCGCACCGCGTTCCGGGCGTTACAAGTTGCGATTCAAGGGTTACACATTCTGGGCTTCCGGTGAGCAGAAAAGGTGGTGGCGACCGGATCGCGAAAAGACCTCCCGCGGGCGGCGATCTGAACCGGTCGTAATCTATTCGCAATCGCCGCCGCGACAGTTGCGCCGATTGGGCGAATTCGATTTTCAGATCGAACCGACGGTTCAGGAACTCGATGTGTGGTTGCTTGAAGGCGAGTCGATTCAGCCCGATGCGGTACGTTTGTTTCGTTCCCGCCCCTCCAACTGGCACAATCCACTTGCCGAAAAAGATGGCATGCCGGGCGTGGCCTTCCGTTGGATGGAAGTGGAAGGCCCCAGCGTTGATCAATGGCCATCCGCCGGACATCGATTATTATTCGATGATCTTCCGTTGCGTCAGGACGGTGAACGAGTCGTGGTTGAGTCGCAGCAGCCGATCAATGACGCGCGGCGGTTGTTGGCGCGATTCATGGAAGCTGCTTACGCGCGGCCGAGTGCAACGGAGGAGATCGAGCGATTTGTCGATGTCGTCGAAACCGCGTTAGACGCCGACATATCGTTCACCGATGCAATGTTGGCAGGCTACACCGCGGTGCTCTGTTCGCCGGGATTCATTTGCCTGGACGAGCGGCCTGGACGGCTCAGCGATGTCGCGCTGGCATCACGCCTGAGCCTCTTCTTATGGAACGCATCGCCGGACGCCGAGCTACGAGAACTGGCGCGATCCCAGCGGTTGACTTCGCCTGAGATTCTCAGGCAGCAGATCGAACGGATGCTGCAGAATGAGGCTTCGCAGCAATTCGTCAACGCATTCTTAGCCTACTGGCTTGACTTACGTAAAATCAACGACACCTCGCCCGACGAATTGTTGTACCCCGATTACTACTTAGACGATTCCCTGGTCGACGCCGCGTTGGAAGAAACGCAACTGTTCTTCGCTGAGCTGGTTCGCGAGAATCTACCGGCCCGGAATTTGATCGACTCTGACTTCACCTTTGCCAACGAACGGCTGGCGAAACACTACGGTCTGCCAGTGTTTGAAGGGACGCGTCTGCGTCGCATTGAGTTGCCCGCCGATAGCGTTCGCGGCGGCTTGCTGACACAGGCGAGCGTGTTAAAGGTCACTGCCAATGGCACCACGACTTCGCCCGTCGTGCGGGGTGCCTGGGTGAACGAGCGCATCCTAGGGGTCAGCATTCCGCCGCCGCCGCCAAGCGTACCTGCCATCGAACCCGATACGCGAGGAGCGACAACGATCCGCGATCAATTGGCATTACACCGGGCGGATGCAAGCTGCAACGTTTGTCATCGCATCATCGATCCCGCCGGATTTGCCTTGGAATGCTTCGATGTGGTGGGCGGATACCGCGAGACCTATCGCAGCTTCCGAAAAGATGCCGAGCCGGTTGCCGGGTACGGCAAGAACGGTCAACCATTCACCTTCACAAGCGGTCCAGCGGTCGACCCGTCCGGCGAGTTGCCTGACGGCCGCGGCTTTGCCGGCGTTCAGGAACTGAAGCGACTGCTGTTGGCCGACGAACGATCGATCGCACGCAATTTGGTGGAACAACTTGTGACTTACTCAACCGGAGCGGCACCACGTTTCAGCGATCGAGAAGAGATCGAAAGCATTCTGGATCGCAATGCCGCCAGCGGGTATCCGGTCGGCTCGCTGATTGCGGACATCGCCACCAGTCAAATGTTCTTGAACAAGTGAATATCAACACCATTACCATCGGTCGTAGCCATGCCAACTCTACTTAAGAATTCCGCCTTACCTCGACGCACACTTCTACGTGGACTGGGTGTTGGAGTCGCACTACCGCTACTCGATGCAATGCGGCCCGCCGTGCTGTCGGCTGCGGAGCAAACGTCCGATCCGGCGGCGGTTGCACCAAGACGGATGCTGGGCATCTGCAATAACCTGGGTTTGCTACCAGAAAAATTCTTCCCGGCTGATGCTGGCTCGAATTACACTCTGTCGCCTTACTTGCAGACTCTCGGAAAACATCGCGACGATTTCACGGTCTTCAGCGGCGTCTGGCACCCGGACGTGGATGGTGGACACCCTGCCGATATTTGTTTCCTGACGGCGGCTCCGCATCCGGGCAGCGGCGGTTTTCGCAATACGATCTCGCTCGATCAGTTCATTTCCGAGCGTGTTGGGCACCTGACGCGATTTCCATCGATGACGCTGGGCGTGAACGTCAAGCAGGGGCAACGCAGTTTGTCGTGGACGGGAGCCGGTGTGTTGATCCCCTGCGAAGAGAACCCTCAAACGGTTTACGAGCAGTTGTTCCTGCAAGGCTCAGCGGAGGAAATCCGCCAGCAAGTCCAGCGATTGCAGCTCGGCCAGAGCATCATGGACGCAGTGGCTGGACAAACGAAGTCATTGGTGCGGCAACTGGGACCAAGAGACCGTCAGCGCGTCGAACAATACTTGACCGGCGTCCGCGAACTCGAACAGCGACTCGAGGCGTCCAAGCAGTGGGAGCATGTGCCAAAACCTGAACCACGCGGCCGGGCTCCGTTGAACTTGGACGATCCCAAAGCTTACATGGAGAAAGTCCGGTTGATGTACGACATGGCCCGCTTGGCACTGGAGACGGATTCCACGCGCGCCATCACACTGCTGCTCGATAGCGTCAATTCACCCGCCATTGACGTTGAGGGGACCAAGATCACCGATGGCTATCACAATCTGTCGCACCATGGAAAAAACGAAGACAAGATCTCGCAGTTGGAAGCCATCGATCAGTGGCACATGCGGTTGCTGGACGAGTTGTTTACGAACATGAAAGACGTCACCGAAGGCTCTAGAACTCTGCTTGATCACACCATGGTGGTCTATGGCAGCAATTTGGGTAACGCCAATACGCACGTTACCACGAACCTGCCGGTACTTTTTGCAGGGGGCGGTTTCCGACACGGAAGCCACCTGGCATTCGACACAAACAACAACTATCCGCTGCCGAATCTGTTTGTATCGATGCTGCAGCGAATGAATCTGCCTGTCGATCGATTTTCAACTTCGACGGGAACGATGCGCGGGCTTGAAGTGAAGGCCTCGTGAATTCTCGTTCGTAGTAACCGCATTCATGCGGTTGTCCAGAGAGCGACCCGATGAATCGGGTGACTACGAACGACGTGTGCCAGCTAATGCGACGAGGGTCGTGCCGCATTCTGTCGCTGCGTCTCGCGAGCGAACATCGCGTCGGACGTCTCCAGATCAAACTCAGCGAGAATTTCCTTGACTGAAATTGACTTTGAGCGACTTTCGATCCGCGCCCACGCTTCAACATGCTGGACCTTGATATCGATCTTGCGGCCGTACTTCGCCGCGACTTCGTCGAGTTTGTCGATGTTTTTGTGAGTTTGCACCACCGCGACATCCAGATTCAGCGGCGTGCAAACCCAATTGTCGAAACGGCCTGTCGAAACAATGTCGTCGCCCAACACATCGACAATCTTGCTGGCGTGAATTCGCGTGCTGGAAACAACGAAGAACTTGTTGATCCAGGCGAGCGAGTTGAGCATCTTCCCGCCCGCAAACGCGGATGGCCAAAAGACAATCTCGGCTCCCTTTTGGCGGAGACGTCGCCAATTGTCGTGCCAGTTGATGTCGTAGCAAGTCTGGATGCCGATCGTGCCAAAATCCAACTCAAAAACGGGCGGATCGATCGGTCCTGGGGTGATTCCCTTGTCCAGTTCGCCGTCGGTCGGATTGATTTTTCGGTACTCGCCCACGTAGTTACCGTCACGGTCGATCACGATGGCAGCGTTGTAATAGCGGCCCTGGTCGACGGTACTGATTGGACAAATGACGTAACAGCGATGCCGTTTTGCGAACTCGGCATACGGACCGGAAATGGAACCGATGGGGGCTTCGCTTGACGCTTGCAATGTCGGCCTGGGTTGCTTCAAGTTTGCGACGTGCAGCATCTCTGGCAAGCAGATGATGTCGGGCCGCTGTGGAACGATCTCTTCCATTCGACGCAGCATCTTCTCGGTCATTTCTTCAGTCGTGCTCGCCGACAATCCCGCTTGGCAAACGCTGGCGACCCAGACTTCTCGCGGCAAACGCGGTCGCTGCGTCGGCTCGCTCGCGCAGTGTTGCGTGTTGGCCCAAGGGGAGCAAACCGGAGGCAAGCCCTGATGCCGCGGCATTCAGGAACAATCGTCGTGAAGGTGGTTTCATGATTTTGGGAAGGCAAAAATCAAAAAGTCGAAGTACTTGATGTTGAGCACTGGGCATTCTACCCGCCGATTCCGGCGTTGCGGGCAAGTCCGTAGCATTGTGCGTTGATGTTGTGAAGTCCTCTTAGCCGCGGAGCGGCGACGGCATCTAGCCTGGGGTGAACCGACCGAGCCACAGCGAGCGTCGGTGTGACCCCAGGTTTGCGACCCAATCGAATACTCTCCCCCGCGGCGATTTGGCGGCGTAGCCGCCAAATCGCCGCGGGGAGAAAGGACGTGGCGTACTGCAAACCTGGGGCTGCGGCTGCTCGCTCAATGCTCGCAATCCTTGCCCCAGGCTACATGCCTTCGCCGCTCCGCGGCTATCCAATGTTGTGATGCGCAAAAATTTTGGTGCATGCAGCAAGTGAGAGTCTGCGGGGATCAGCCCCCCAAAGAACCACCCAAGCCCGACGAGTTCTGTCGCCATGCGGCGGATGGATGATCCGAGTTAAACGACTGCGGCAAAACAGCTTCGAAATTCGATATGCAGCTATCTCGATTCGATCGTCAGTGGACGCTCACCTTCGGTACGCTCCATCACGCGGCCGATGTGCGTTGGGGTGGGGAGGCCCATTGCATCGACCGCCTGCAGGAACGGTTCGCGCACAGAATCGCCGACTCCCAACAGTAGCCCTCCGCAGGTTTGGGGGTCGAAGAGGATCTGGTATTGCGGTCGCTTGCGGATTTCATCGGACGCGGCGACCTCACTCTCGAATTTCTGATTGTCGGGCGCCAGGCTACTCTCGACTCCTTGCTCCACCAATTTGACAGCGCCGGGCAGGATTGGGATGTCCTCGAGCTGGAGGACGGCCGAGACATTGCTCGTGGACAACATTTCGATCAAGTGGCCGATCAGACCGAAGCCGGTGACGTCAGTACCGGCGTCGATACCCAGGTCGACAGCAATTCCGGCGAAGGCGTGCTGCGGTTGAAACATTGCAGCCAAGAGGGACGTATAGGCATCCGCCGGACACATGCTTCGCATCTGCGCGGCTAGCAGCACACCGATGCCCAGCGGCTTGGTCAAGTACAGGTGATCGTCAGGCTTCAAATTCTGTTTACGAATCAGTGCTGGACCGAGTGGCTTGCCGATGACGGTGAATCCGATCTCCATTCGGGGCCCAACGATCGTGTGTCCACCCACCACCGAGGCGCCCATCACATCGAACTCGCGCCGCGCTCCAAGCAAGAAATCTCTGAGCGTTCGCTGCTGCGTCTGGGGATCGCCTTCTGGTACGACCACGTTCGCGAGCGCCTCGGTCGGCTGCGCTCCGCTGGCGATAATGTCGCTGGCAGAATGCAACGCTGCGATTCGGCCGGCCAGGAATGCGTCGTCGACTGGACTGGAGAAGAAATCGGTCGACGCAACCAGCTTCAGCGGGCCGTCTCCGCCAATCTCCGCGGCATCTTCCAGCTTGATCTTTGATTCAGAGGCGAGAGCGGACTCGAGTACGTCGCTACCGAGCTTACAACCGCAACCGCGGCACTGCATGGCGTCGCCGGAACCGTTCATCTCTCCAACCATTGGTTCGACTCGGAACTTTTGCATGAAACCAGAGTCGATCGTATCTTTCAAACGCATCACCCAGCGACCCGAGAAGGCGAATCCCTTCCACTGTCCAATGGCTCGACCATTGCCCATGTTGATCAGTTTCAAGAACGATCGTTGCGGATGGTACTCTTGAAGCTGTGTGCCGTTGAGCGATCGTTGGAGGTTTTCCCACAAGATCGGGCCTTGGCGGACCGCATAGACGCCAGCCTTGGGCAAGCCTTCGTCGATGATTGTGCCGGTGTCGCCGACCGCGAAGACTCGGCTGGCGGAAGTGGAGCTTAACGTACGATTGGTGGCGATAAATCCGCGATCATCGAGTGCAAGATTGAGCTGGCTGAGTAACGCGGGCGGCGCTGCACCTGTGGCCCAAATCACCAAATCTGCGTCAATCGTGCTGCCGTCGTCCATCACGATCGACTCGGGGGTCACGCGTGCCACGCCCCTGCCGGTCGAAACCCTTACGTTTCGCTTGTCGAGTTCGCGATGGACAAGACGTCGAGTTCGCTTTTCGACTTCCGGCAGGATCTGATCACTACGCGTCACCAAGTGGAGCGAAAACGATCGGTCAGTGGCTGACTCGAGGAAGGCAGGGATGCAGAACGTGATTTCGATTCCAGCAACACCGCTGCCGACGATGGCGACGCGAAGGTCAGGTCGCTCGGATCGCTGCAGGGCCTTGGCAATGGCGTCGTGCAAGCGTGCGAGAAACGTTTGCATCGGCTTGATCTGGACGAACGATTCACTCTCGATCTCGACGCCATTGGTGGTCGCAATCGATCCAACTCCGATCGAGAGGGCGTCAAACGTGATGGGCGGACGATCGGCGAAGAGGATTTCGCTGGTTTGGTGATCGATTCCCGTCACCCGATCGGTGATCAACCGCGCCCCGGCCCACGAGCAGAGCTTCACCAGATCGATTTGCATTCGCTCCGTGGGAACCTGGCGAGCCAAGACGGCCGGTAGCATGCCTGAGTAGGTGGCGATCGTGTTGTCGGAGATACATGTCAAATCCGTGTCAGGGATCGGATTCATTTTCCACATGCGGAGCACGTGGGCGTTGGTGTGTCCGATACCAAGCAGCACAACATGCCGGGCACTCAGCCGCTCGATCATCATGGACTCGAATCCTGATCGGCGGCAGACAAAGAAACACGAAGTCGTGTGACGAGCGTTTCCAACTCATCCTCGGCGACCGTTCTCAAATCCAACAGCAAGCTGTCCTCGGTCACGCGGGCCTGAACCGCCGGGATTCCAGTTCGCAGGGACCTGGCCAGCCGATCCACACGCGGGCTAGAGATCTTTAATCCGAAACTGGCCAGCACCGCACCCGGCGCCGATCCACCGCCGACTTGTGATTCGCAGGCGACAATCTCTGCTTCACACAAGTCCGCGATGCGGCCGCGCAATCGCTCGCACCGCGATCGAACCTCGTCGGCACCGATCGACAACATCTGCAGCGTCGGCAGCTCCGTGAAAGCGTCGCCGGCAAGGTGGATTTCAGTGGTCGCTTCGAGTGCCGCGAGCGTCAGCTTGTCGACACGCACCGCTCGCATTAACGGGTGCTTGCCGAGCAGATCAATCCACTTGCCGCGTCCAACAATGATTCCGCACTGCGGACCGCCAAACAGTTTGTCGCCGCTGAATAGAGTCAGGTCGGCACCCGACTTGACGCTTTCAGGTACCGTTGGCTCGTGGAGCCCCAGGTGGGCAAGATCCTCGATACAACCGCTGCCGAGATCATCAATGACCGGCACGTCAGCGGGGCGATCGATCGTCACCAACTCATCAATCGATGGCTCGGTGACAAACCCGGTCAGCAGGAAGTTACTGCGATGAACTCGAATGATCGCACCCGATTTGATCGTTGATTGCAGCTTCGTAATCACGCAGGTAAGTCCGATTCGTCGTGCCAACTTCCCGCAGCACGACCCCGGCCGCCCGAAATACATCCGGCAATCGAAAGCCACCACCAATTTCCACCAACTGACCGCGTGAGACGATGACCTCGCGGTCTTTGGCGATCGCCTGCAGCACCAGCATCGTCGCGGCGGCACAGTTATTGACGACCAGTGCGCCTTCGCTGCCGGCCAAGCTGTGCCAGCAGGGCGGAAACTCGCTCGCCTCGTTTGCTTCTTCTGCCCGACTGCAGGTTCAGTTCGACGTTTGTGTATTGCGTTGCCTTGCTCACCCGCTCGCTCGCACGCCTGGCAAGCGGCGCTCGCCCCAGATTCGTGTGCAGCACAATTCCAGTCGCGTTGATCACCTGCTGGATCGATTGGCCTTCGTCACCCTGTTGTGTTTGACGCACCCGGTCCAGCACGATTTGCAGCGCCGCGGCGGAGTCGATCGGGACGCCATCGAGAATCTGGTTGCGAAAATGATCGACAGCGTCGCGTGCCCATTGAGCCAGTCGCCGATGCGGATGCAGTGCACGCAGATCGGCCAGCTGCTGACAACGCAGCACTTCGTCGACCGAAGGCAAATTCCGTAGCTGTTCAGTCATGTTCAATTGTTTGCTCCGACAACATCTTGTCCAAACCCGGCCCCGCGACGCGATTGTCACCTTGCCGCAGTGTCACGGCGATTCGATCACAGTACTCTAGCAGTGGAATCGCGTGCTTCCTTGTGATCTGCCAGTGGTCTCGAATATTTGCAACAGATTGTTCGGGCGAACGAGCGAACAGTTCTCGCAACTCCCCGCATAACTCTCGAAAGGTATCGCGGGCTATAAAAAATCCTTTGCCCAAATCGATCACGACCTGCTGCTGTGTGGCGAAGCGAACCAACGAGGTAACGGTATCAATTGTAGTCCCCAGTTCGTTCGCCACCTCCTTGATCGTCGGCGGAGTCCGTGATCCGCCAAACATCGTCAAGATCTGATCCATCCGAGCCCGTTGCTTCTTGGACAACACGTTCTCTTGCGAAGCGACTGCGACCATCTCGTTGACGCGAACCAACTCTTGATCACGGACCATTTGGTCGATCACCGGCCGGACCGCCTGCGGTGAACCAGCAGACCGAGCGCGCTTCAATACCGCCTCTTCGACCAACCATGCGTTCTCGGTTGCCTCTGCTTGATGGGTCAGCAGTTTCAACACGAACCGCCGAATTCGCTCGGCGGCAGTCGGCGAAACCAATCGCCCTTGCTGTGGCATCTGCACCCAGCCGGCATCGATCGCCGCTTGGATTGTCGAGTCAAGATCGCTGCTTGCGATTCCCAACTGCAGCTCGAGCCAATTCACATCGATGTTGAGTTCGCCGTGGAAATCGACCCACGCGGCGAGCCGCTCGGCCGGCCCGCCCGCGACGATTCTTTCGCCAAGCTGCAACAGTGACGTTGTTTGTCGTGCCGAAGGTTCGACG
>CAVPGW010000028.1:0-84759 GCA_963704055.1 Pirellulaceae bacterium
CCAACGTATTGCTGCGGCCAGCAAACGCGGCATGTCGCAGCGGTATCCGACCCCAAATCACCTCTGGTCCTGCGAGACCCAGTTGCTGTGCGTAAGCTTGTTGTTTTGCCTGCTCCTCCCCGTCGCCTGCGACCAGCAGGCGTGCCATCGGATAACGCTTTAGCACTTCGGCAAAGGCTTCCAGCAGCAAATCGACTCGCTTCTGCGTGGTGATCCGCCCCGCAAATCCGAGCACGGGCGACTGGGGTGCGATGCCAAATTCGGTGCGGCAACTTTCGCGTTGTTCCGGAGCGCGATAGCATTCGATGTCAACGGCATTCTGGATCACGGACACGCGATAGGACGGACCCCGGGCAAGGCCAGGATCTTCTGACCGACATCGTCACTGACAGCCACGATCTTGTCCGGCATGTAGGTCTGGCGCAGCGGTCGACCAGCGTGAACAACCACCCCCAGGCACTGCGTTCTTGGGGTACCGCATGCAGGTGCTTCGTCGTCACGATCTTAGCCCGACGCCTGATGCCGGCGCTAAGGCAGCAACCACCGTCGTACGAGGAGTGTGCGTATGGATGATCTTGATTCCATGCTCTCGCACGTAGGCGCGAACGGCCCTGGGCAAACCCAGGTTGCCTCTGGCCATCGAGGAGAAATCGACCACTGTCGCCTTCACCCGGCCTAATGGCTCATTCTCTTCAACGCCATACAATCCACCAACGTGCCAGTCGTATGCTCGGTCAGCAAAGTTCTTGATTTGATCAGCGACGATGTTCGTGATGCTCATCTCCACCACACAAGGCATCAGGTGGAGTACCGGAATCCGGGCAATTCGATCATCAATGGCACCGTCGGGCACGCCCTCGAATTGATCAGCCGACCGGGGTGATGGATTGACCATTCTGATGTTCATGCGCGTCGTTGCGATGTAGACTTGGTAGCGTGATTAGGAGCTGACCTGGAAATTCGGTCCCGACCCTCTTGCCCATCATTCAGCTGGTTTGACGGACAGAAATGCCCAACTACTGACGGTGTTTCCAATCAAGGTGATTTCCGAGACTCGACACTAAAAATAGCCCCCTTGGAACGTGATTTTTTCACACCCTAGTCTGCGACGATAGGTGTTCAACAAAAACAATCAGGCACGACGCAATCCAGCAGAAAAATAGCGCGTTGTGCAGATTAGGGCGAGTTGCCGCTAGGACTTGCCTTGATCTGACATGAAACCGCTTGTATTTTCAGCCGAGCTGTTCTTGGTTCATTGAAAAGCCCCCCCCCCCCTGAGCTCCAAGTGCTTCTCCGGGGCGGCAAACTCTGTGAAGCAAGCGGGAATCAAGATGCCGTCGAAGCAACGCTAAGAACACGTTTTGAAGGGTCAGCCGTGGGCGCTAGCCTCGGGCCCCGACGCGGCAAACGCCGAATAGAGAAGGCCCGCGACAAACCCCGTCGGGTCACAAGATGCACGATCGACAACCTCAAAACAAGCTCGAGCCCAAACGAGTTGGTGTCCAACGATCCCACTGAACGAACGGATGAACGAACGGAAAAATACCCTTTGCTTTTTGGTTTTCTTAACGATAATCAAGGCTTTGTTCAGAGCTGTAAATACTGTTCCTGAGATGAACCAAGACCGTGATCCAAGTTGCCCAAAACACGAAGAAAACGTGGGCGGAGGAGCCCCCCTGAACGGTTAGCCGTGCGCAACGAATATTCTCGATTCCTCGATGGCATCCAAGACTGCCGCAAGACGAACGAAATTACTGGCTACGATCTCGAAGCGGGAACTCGCTCCAGACACTTGAGAAACAAAACATCAACGGCGTTAAGCGTGACCTAGTAATGGATCGTAAGAAAGACTTGCTGGCGTTCGTTCATATGGAGAAATCAGCCGGGACCTCGTTTATTCATATATTGAGACGGAACTTTTTGTTTCGTTATCTTGACGTCAGGCCTTTCTGGCCCGAATCCGACGGAGTATTCACCGCTCGTGACCTGCGAGCATCCAAACGCCTGTTGCCCGATTTGCGCTGCATAGCGGGCCATGCAGTTAAGCCGTACGCAGACCTTTCATCGGCCCACGAGTGTGTCCTGTACGTGACTGTGCTTCGGAATCCAGTACGACGTTACATTTCTCAGTACCAGCATTGGCGAGAGCGAATGCGGCGAAAAGTGGAGTTCAAGGAATTTCTAGAAAACAGATTGGGTAAGGAATTTCCAAACCTGTAAGCTCGTAGGTCGCGAAGATCTGGACGAGGCCAAGAAAATACTCAAATCAAAGTTTCTCTTGGTGGGAATCGTCGAGCGTTTCGATGAATACCTGGTGATGCTACGTGATATCCTTAAGCCGTTTGATTTTGATCCACACTACCGCACAAAAAACAGAGCCCGCGGTGAGTTTTCAGCAGAGGATATTCTGCAAAAATATGGCCCCGAAATCGAAGAACAAAACCGCCTTGATATTGAATTATCATAGGTCCCAAGAAAACTTATATTGCGAATATACTGAAGCGTATGGATCACGATTAGCAGAAGATGTGGAAAAGTTTTCAAGAGCAAAATCAATCTGATAGCATACCGATGGCAGCAAGTTACATAGACTACGCGTTACGTAAACTGTACTTGGAGCCGGCGACTAACGCTATTCGGAAGCTGCATGGCATGAGTGGATGGGGCTCATATTGAATGAGTTATCGCCGCAGGTTGTGTTATTGAAAACCGGGCAAACGCGATTCGATAAACCGGCGCGGCACAGACTCGTCCGTCCCAGCGTAATGCCAACGTCAATCTGCAAACAGGTTATAAGAGCCAAGCCAAGAACAAAATGACGACCGATAATATTGATCGTGAGTTTTTACTACAACACTTTCTCATTCAATTGATTCGTGGGTAATTCCCGAGGAAATAGCCGTCCGTACCACTGCTTCGCCCGCTGCCAGTAGTACCACGGTGGAAACGGTTGCCGCGGTAAGAATCTCTCTGGACGAGGTTCACCCGCCAACCTGGAAACATCGCGATGGCGGAGGAACTCGATGAGATCTTTCATCACCGTATCACGTGCGACGTATTGCTCAACGAAGCGAGCCTGTTCGGAAAATTCGGGGCATGCATCTACCAGCGCACTAATGTTTGAGTTCCTCGTTTCGGCCTGTCGTCGCACACTTGGGCTGCCAAACAAATGATGGTTGTTGCCCTTTTTCCAAAAGCGTTCTTTTCCCTCAAAATATTCCATTCCGATCGCATTACAGATTTCCGCAAGCTTCGGTCCCGGTTGGCGAACTAAGTCGCCGTAGTTCACGGTCAGCAGCGGCAGACCGCATCAGCAATCCGACCATAGTACTTGACGAACTCCGATCGCCGGCGCATCCGATCGTAGCCTCGTTTCCAAAAAGAATGTCACAGGTCAACTGGATCCTTCCAAATGAAGACGTTGTACACGTTCAGCCCACTTGATTCAGCCCAACGATGTACATCAAAAATCCAGCTTAACAATTTCGATGAGTCAATCACAAATTGCACGTTCAATTGGCGGCACGCCTCGACATGGAACTCACGCGCCGGCAAATGCCGCAGCTTTTCCACACAGGACACGGATTCTCGCCACAAGGACAAGTAATGCGAAAGTGATGCTTGAACTTGGGTCGGCACCAGCTCACCACCTCTCCGCAAGCGAAAGCGTTCGGCGCATTTCCCAGCATTGAGTGTAACATGGTGCTGCCGGATCGACTGGTACCTCCGACATTGACGATTGTCTTCCCGTGTTCTTTGTCCGGATTGTTGATCATACCCACGGTCAGCCCATCAAGTTGTGGTTCCATTGATAATGTCTTTGATTTAGAGTCTGCAATCGAGCCGATGACCGGACGGGTTGTACACGATCTGCCTCGCAACAAGCCGAACCCATGGGTGGATGCCACGACTGCCCTGATCATGGTAATTGGTCGATCTAAGTTTTGGCCATGGCACCCGCCTGACTTTTCCCTTACCCGATTCGCAGAGCACCTCACGGTAAACCTTGACTGTTTGCTCGGCGACAACGCCGGCCGACCATTCACGATCAAGCTTGTCACGTCCGTTGCGGCCCATCTTGCGTCGCAACGACTCGTCTTGGAGCAACAGCGTTACTTTGTCCGCCAGTGCCTGGATGTCGCGCGGCGGAACAAGAAATCCTGTGCAGCCATCATCGACCTGCGAAGGGAGTCCGCCGACCGCGGTCGCCACGACCGGCTTTGCAAACGTATAGGCTAGCGGGACGACACCGCTCTGGGTCGCCTCGATGTAAGGCAAGGCAACAACGCTTGCCCGTCGAAAGAAGTTCGGCTTGTTTCTCCTCTGATACGAATTCGTTATGCACCTCAAACCGTTCAGGATCTGTCATCGCACTCCGATAGGGCGCGAAATCTTCGCCGCAACCTGCGATCACGATCTTGGCATCGGGGACGCATTTGCTAATCAATGGTTGAGCACGGATCAAATGATCCAAGCCCTTGTACTTCCAAATACGCCCGAAAAAAAGAACCTCACGGCGCTCTCTCCTCCACGTCGGGGGCAGCTGATCCATCGCCGCATTCGATGTGCGGGACATGCTGATTCGATGTGCCGGAATCCCCACGAGATCGACGATAGCCTGTTTCATCGTCTCGTTGTGCGCGATCACACCGCCCCGTGCCCATTTCCGGCCAAAGTTCAGTACGCTCTGTGGCGTCTTGGCTGCATCCCCATGTGAGGCTGCGGATCGTGGATCGACACAACGAGTGGATAACGGCGGAACAAAGGAAGGCACAGATTGAAGTAGAGTTGTCCCTTTTGCAGGTGGATAAGGTCCGGATCAAACCGCTTGATATCGCGAATCAGCCGCCGCGTCAGGCGAAGTTGCTGCAACGGCTGTCGCAGACGTGGCCTATCGAAGGGTTGAAAACTCACTTTCGGATTGAGCCACTTCAGGAAAAGGTTGGGCCTCGGCACGCGGCATCATCAGGCACACGTCAACGTGTTCGGCAAGCGCGCTGGCCAAACGCATTGAGAAATCGAGAAAGTCAAACGTGATAAAGAGAATCTTCATAACCAATCGGACCCTAGTGATTTGTCAAATTTGAGTTTACGAAAAGGGGTCAAGCCCCAAGAATGCGAACCACCCTGCGGGCCATCTGGTTTTTGGGGCCTGACCCCTGTTCGATGAATTAGTAAAGCCAACATAGACAGACCACTAGGTTGTCCACAAGTTAACGCACGCCGCCCTGAACTGGCTCAATCCTCCGGCTGACCAGATGAAAAGCCCGGTCAGTACCAGGAAGTACAAGACGACCGCATAACCGATGATCGCGGCAAGTTGAAAATCACGACCATACACGACAAACGCGGCCATGACGGTCGTTGCGACCGCTGGTTTTGTCATCGCTGACGCCAGCCCAGCGACCGAGAAGCTTTCAGCTGTGGGAATCAGGTGCTGAATCAGGTTGAACGCAGAGGTTAACAGCACACTTGCGGCCGCGCCCATCACGCCAAACGCGCTGATCAGCACGATGCTGCTCACACACTGCACGAGCGTGTTGATGACTGAAATTCGCAGTGACAATCTCTCGCGCGAACTAGCCCACAACGCCTGCCCCAGGATGCTCGTCAAAACCTCGGCGAGCAACGTCCAGACGATGATGCGAAGTACTCCCGCGGAGACGAGAAAATCGGCATCTTGATAAAACAAGATCAAAATGACATCGGCCAGCAAAAAGAGTCCCACCACCGCAGGAAGTGCGATGATCATCAACCCTTCGATCACCCTGCGTACCACAGAGAAACAATTGGCCCGAACTTCCAGTCGAAACCACGACACATGGCAGGAAACAAGGCAAACGCCACGCTCTTGAGTAGCAATGAGACAGGTCCCAAGAGTTGACTGGCGGCAGCGTAAACGCCAACCGCAGTCTCCCCGCCGATCTTGGACAGGATCGTAACGCCGACACTCATCTCGATCGCGACCATGCCTTGAATTCCAAGAAACGGAGACGACGACCGGATCATATCCCTTGCCGTGTCCAAGCCAAATGCCATTGGCGGCATCCCCATGCAACGCGCGAGCACAAGCCACTGCAACAGCATTGTGGCAAACTGCAAGACCGTCAGGCAGATGACGATGCCTTGAATGTCCAGTCCCATCTCGAGCAAGACAAGAATGAAAATAACCCTCAACACACAAATGGGCACGGATACATAACCAACCAGGTCCATCCGCTCCCATCCCTGGAAAATGCCCTCGCTGATCTGGCTAAGCACCAAGAAGGGCAAACCCGAGGAAAATAAGATAAATCACCTCTCGCGTGTCGGGCTGTAGTCCATCTGCGTCACGAACAGCACGAGCACAGCGTAGCCGACAGAGCGATGCAAAAAAACCGATGACACTCCCGTGAAGAAGATACGACGCCGACAACTCCCGGTTCCGCGATACTTTCGCGGGTGACAAAAGTCTTGAGCCCGAGCAGGGCAAGTTTATGCCAGGAAAACAGCAAGGCCGTCGCTAGGGCAAGTTGGCCAAACCGGTGAGCACCCAAGTAGCGGGCCACCAAGATGTAGATCAAGAAGATGGTTGCTTTTTGGACAATGTTCGTTGTCAGCATCGAGGCAACGTTGCGTGCAATCCTTCGGCGTCCACTCGAAGGGGACGACGACTCATCATCCTGCTTTTCCACTGCCTGAAGTTTACCCGAGGAATCTGTCATGCGCGTTTGTCATTACCGTCGACGTCGGGACCAGTATTATCAAACGGTAATAAAACACCAAACAGTAACGCCGCCCCCCCACACTCGCGAACGCATTTTCGTCGATGGTTACCACGCGAATCGTCGCCTATCGGCGCCGACTCCTATGAAGACACGCGCTCACCTCTTCGCCTCCGTCTGGCTATTGGCAACCTCATCGTTGGAGTCCGCGCAGAACAGCGACTGCTGTTGCCGATTCGCGGTGCCGAAATCATAAGAAAAAACATAATTAGACATGTCGGTTCCGTCCAGCGAAAGGTTGTTCGAGCTTTGTGTCGCTAAAGGTCAGTGCAAACCTCGCCCGCAATACAACGGTGCGCGAATACAACGGTGCACTGGGTCAAGAACACGCCTTCCAGCAATAGCCCAAACGCTTCGACCTATCCTGATTGTGCTGCGGCGCTCCAGCGAGCAAGAATCGGCCACAAACTCGATCCACGCAATCGCCGGTTGTCTTAACCGATACGATCAAGACGATCCGTCCGATGTGAGACGCCTCCACTGAAGACAGCCACTGCACTGGTCCAATCTATGACATCCCGATTGAATAAATGGGACCTGCGGACTATGATTCTAGCTGTTCAGGACCTCCCCCACAACGTCCTCATGAGCATGACGTGAAGCGCATCTAAAGCGTCTTTTTGAGCCTACAGATGAGGTTCCTCATTGATCGTCTGTAGCCTATTTGGGCCCGGTTTAGGTGCAGGCGTTATCTTGGTGGTAATCGGGGTGATTGCGTTGTCATCATCACGCTGGTCACCTTTCTGTGGTTCCCGATTAAACGATTCTTGCGGCAACGAAAGTCGTGATTTTAGAATTACTTTTCGGTTTAATCGTTTCTATTCGGATTCATGGTTTATTGGCTGGTCAAGTACACCAAATCAACCAACCGTTGGATCGATTCGATATCGAGGTTCGTTTACTTCTCCGGGCACCCTTTGCTCGACGATGACCAGAAGTTCGAGCGGATCGCCAAAGAGTACAAGTCGGTTGCCCTTTCCTTGCTGGCAGTGATCCTTAAGACTGTCTGATTATTCGTACTGGTCCTCGGGAAGATTGCGATCGTAGCGATCATGCAGGCTACGTCCGTGGCCGGCTCTTCCGGACCCCAAGTCGGCTCATCTTTTCACGTCACTGTTTCCAGGCTACCTACTTGATTGGCCCTTCGTTGTGGGGACCTTGACCCCGCTGGCATTGGTCCCGTTCCTTTCCAAGAAAAATCCGTGAAGAGGAATATTCCGCAATCGACAAATTTTTACATTATCTCTTTCTCGGCAATCAGGTCGTGGCAAAACTGCAGTTCAAGCTGGAGTGCTTGCTTCATAGAAAGCAATTCGGTCGTCATCGCCATCTCAGCATGTTTACATCTCCGGACTGGCTCGGTCCGGTTCCACCTCCCTGATGCAGTACCTCGGCCAACTGCCTGAATTTGTGAGCCTTTCCTACCTGAACATGCCGTTCATTTTCATGCCCCGTACCGGCCCCAAGACGATGTCGAAAGACAGAGGACACGAAAAGGAACGGTCGCACAAAGACGGAATGACGCACAGCCTGAGCACCTACGAAGCGCTGGAAGAACCGTTCTGGCTGCACTTTGTCGGCGCCGACTTTGTCGCGAAGATCGCTTGATTGGCCATGGGGTGACGGCGGAAGTGCATCACGAATATCAGAAGTTCCGGAGTCTGGTGGCGCAAGACAAAACCTACTTGGCCAAGAACAACAATCACCTGCTGCGGGCCAAATCCCTTCACCAACTGGATGCAGAGAACAACCTCGCACTCGCACGATCATTCCGTTCCGGGAACCCTATGCCCAAGCGAAATCGTTGCTTCAGCAGCACAGGAATCTCTCCGCCTTGCAGTCGGAGAATGATTTCGCCTGGACTACATGGATTTCCTGGTTCACCATGAGTTTGGCTTGCATGTCAAAACGCTCGTGCGTCACAGGAGGATGGGCGGCCCTGCCGGAAGGGAACCCGAATTCCATCGAACATTGGCTGGAGGTTTGGTATATTTTTTATCAGGAGGCGATCAGTCTTTACGAAGGAGAGCCCGGTTTCTGTTTTTTTGTTACGAGGACTACCGGAGCGATCCACGGGGATCCCTGCTGAGTTTGTGCCCATTTATTGGTGTTGCTCCGGAGCAGATGGAGTGCTCGAATTCAAGGAGTGGAAGGAGGTTTTCCCAGAGCGGACCACGGAGCCGGACGATAAGCTTTCGGCGTTGTATGACAGAATGGCGGGGCTGGCAATCAATCATGAAGCTAGACATGGACCAAGTGGTTAGATCCCTTCGGATCATCCTGATTTTGCTTTTCTGGTCCTGGGCCCTGATTTGGCTCAGCGTCCGGGCGGAGAGGAAGTCGGGAGATAGACAGAAACTTTGCCGACCGGACCGTGATCTTTCTTCGCGATGTGCCGGACTATGGTAAGCGGTGGTTTTCGAGCCGAGAGCCCCAGGAAGTCCTGCTTGAGCACAACGTTGAGATTCGGGAACTGGGCAAACTGCAGGATTGCGCGTGCCTGAACGACCAGCTGTTTCTTCTGCATTATCGCTATTAGGGAGAACATAGGGGAAAGGTGTACCTCCAGAACATTAAATCAGGTGAGATGGTTAAGTCTTGGGACATTCCACTGAAAGAGATATTCGATGATCTTCAGGATTTGAAAAGAGATCTTACAGCCGGTTTTGCGGAGCGAACGATACCAGTGAATGTGCCAGCAGGGTCGCCAACAATATCCGTCGGTTCAGGTGAATTCACCAATCATGGCGGAAGATTTTTCGCTGTTGTTCACCACTGGTTCCCTGGATACTTGTATAAAATCGATAAAGACTCGAGACTTGTTTGGAAGAGCGAAGAGATGGTGCACCATTCCATCGAGTTGGATGAGCAGGGCAATATCTGGACCTGTTCAGTGAACTGGGGGTACCCCCTGGCAAAGACCTACAAGTTTCGCGAGGACGCGGTCCTCTGCCTGGGAGCGGATGGAAAGAGGTTGTACTTCTATTCCCTCAGTCAAATCCTGGCTGAGAACGGCCTGTTCGAGCAATTGGTGGCAGCTACGCCGTCCTTTATGCAGGAGTACGGCCCGGACCCCTACCATCTCAATGACGTCTTGCCCATGAAAAATGGCGGTCGATTCTGGAAAAGGGGAGATGTGTTTAGAGTTTGCGTCACAAGAGCATTGTAATACAGTACCGGCCCGAAGATGGCTCCGTCGTCTGGTATCAGCAGGGCCCGTGGCTGGCCCAACATGACATCAATATCGTTAACGATTCGGCCATTTCAGTCTTTAACAACAATGTGGTTCTACCGCCTGAAAAGCTCTCTCGGGACGGAAAGCTATTTGAGCAAAGCAGCAACATCGCAAGTTTTAATTTCGAGGATGGAACAACCGCGTTTTTCGCGCATGGCGTCTTTGCTTCCCGCACCGAGGGCAGACAGATTCAGACCGTCGACAATAACATTCTTGTGGAAGAAACGAATCAGGCTCGCTACATACTGTTGGATCCTGCCGGGACTCCGCAATGTCGGTTCTATATTCCCTACTATGCAGATTCGACCCACGCAATGCACCCAAATTGGAACAGACTCTATCTCCAAGTAGACTCGAGTTTCGTCCTGCAGTGAGCTGTTTGCCCGGGATGCAATCAGCAGACCGTTTCGAGATGGGGGGTCACCGCGCGGCGTTGCGGCTCAGGCGTCCGCGCGCGGGACCGCGAGAGCCGCGATCGATGCCAGCAGTCCACATACCAACCACAACAGCTGGACTTGGAGCCGGCCATGAAAAAGAGCCAGGTTCATGTGCAGCATCTGGCCTAGGATTCCAACTGCAAATGCAAGGCCCAGCAGCCCCAGCAGACGATCGTTGGATCTCCAGCTTTGCCAACCACAGAATACTGCTGAAAGCAGGAATCCTGCGAACGCAATTAGGCCGACGATTCCGTTTTCCGCCCACACCAGCAAATACTTGTTGTGAACTGTGTGTAACCAAGCGCCGGTGAAGTCTGGATTGACAATGTAATCGTCCATAACCGCCGCGAAGTTGTTCGCGCCAACTCCCAGCAGCGGGTTGTCGACAATGATGCGTTGGGCGAGCTCCATCATGATAAAGCGGCCCTCCGCCGTCGCGCCTTCTTCACCAAACAACCGGTCCAAGATCTCACCGGAAAAGGGTAACAAAACCAAGAAACCGCAGATCGCCAACGTCAGAGGTATCCTGAGGGATAGCCAACCACGCCACCAGGCGAATCCACAGAACAGCGAAACCGACGCGATTGCTGCAATCCAGCCCCCGCGGGAAAAAGTGATGAGCAAAGCAAGCCCACCGGCGAGGAAAGCCGCCATAGCGAGCATAGTTCGCCAACGCCGTCTTTGCGTTATTAAGAGGACAGCCAAACAGGGAGCGAGCAACAGTTCTATGAGGCTAGCAGCGACATTCGGCGATCCCACTGTGCCCGCCGACACGGCCACCATTGGTTTCAAGCACCCATGGGCCGAGCGTAATGCTGTATCCAATCGCGAACACACCGATCATCGCCAGGGACTGAAGAAGCATGCTGGCGAGCAGGACAAAGACCAGATACAGGATGTCGCTGCGGGTGCGTACTTTCTTGATGATGTAGAAGTAAACCAAGAAGGTCTGCAGAAGCATGCTCAGCTCGAAAAAGGCGAGATCACGCCGCGGCGCGAAAAGAGCAGAGACGACCACCGCTGCCAAATACAGGATCAGCCAGCGACTTACCCGAGGAGCGGAGGGGGAACTCACAGCGAAGCGATGAAGCGACGCTTCGGCGAACCACAGAACGTATAGGCCAAGAACACAAAAGCTGGTCAGTGATAGCTGCAGGCCGCCCAAGGCATTCAGTTCAGCCATGTGCAGGTCGTAGCCGTAGTGAATGTCGTAGTGAAACGGGATGTCGAAGATGAGGATCGCCAACAACATCCGTTGCAGGCGCCAAGTGCCACAACAGGCTGGCGGAGCACTTGCTTTCGGGGATATGCAGCGATTGCCGGCGAGGCGACCGCGGAGAACTCCGCCCCGTGCAGCGGATTCAGGCGTCTTTGCGTTGTGACACGGGTCAACATAGTAGCTCGCTAAAACAACTGCCCACCCTGTCGGCTGGACTCAAGTGTGAATGAATACGAAGTGTCTTTGTCACGCGTCAGGCAACATCTACACTCGGGGAGAGACAAAACTACGGACAACCCTTGGTAAGTAGTTGCGAGTTTTGTTCATGACCACGCCGATAAGCTGGGTATCGCTTGCGGAGAGTCGACGCAGCAAACGTTCGGCACTGGCGATCTCTGTTTTCTCTGATTCGACGACGACCAGAACGCTATCGAGGTGTTGCGCGAGAGCGACAGCCTGGTCAGGTTGACTCGCAGCGGGCAAATCGACAATCATCAGGTCACAGTCGTTCAGGTAGGCCTGCAGAGCCTGAACGATCTCTTCGCCACTGCCGGAGAGCAGCTGATCACAAGAGTCTGCGGCGGAGGCAATCAACTCGACCGGCGTGTCTTTCACCTTTTGCAAACACTCGTCATGGGATGCACTCCCGCTGACAAGTTCGACCAGACCAGGCGAACCGTTGAGTCCGAACATCTTAGAGATTGAACGCTGTCGCGAATCGGCATCCACGAGGACCGTTTTCATTCGGCAATCTGCATTGCTTGTCACTGCCAGATGCATGGCCAGCGTACTGGCCCCTGCACCGGCATCGACACTAATGATGCCAAGGGAACGCCGCACGGAGTGCTGAGGGCGAGGCTGGCTCAACAGAACTTCCGCGATCAGGGACTGGCACTTCTGCCGATACAACCGCTGGTCCCGCAGGCGAAGTGATTTCATTCGCCCCAATCGCGGGATGTTGGCAACCGCGAGGCAGCCAAGTTGAGACTCGACATCCTCGCCGGTTCGTAGGGTAGCCGAGGTGCCTTGTCGCAAGAAAGACAAGCCGAGCCCCGTGGTCAGACCCAGAAACAGAAATCCCGCAGCCAAGATCTTTTTATCAGGACTGGCGGCTCGCTCTACGAAGGTTGCCGGCTGGAAAACATGAATGTTGGAGATCTTGTCGGAGTACAGCTCTTCGATCACGCGAGCTTCGTCCAGCTTTTCCCGCATGACCGTGAGGTGGGCGGTCTTCAGTTCAATGTCGCGGTCCGTTTGCGTGAGGTGGCGTTCCTGCTCGAGCAACGCCTTGGCCTGCTTTTCCAGTTCCAACCGCTGCTGCCGCTTTTCCTCGATCATTGACTGCAATCCGACAATACGCGTCTGCTTTTCCTGAAGCTCTTCTTTCAGTCCCATCATGATGGGGTTGGGCGTCATGTCTTCATCGACGCGTTCGCTCTGAAGTTGTGCCAGGATCTCTCTCGCGCCCTTCAATGTGCGCGCACACGTGTCAATCTCGGATGTCCTTCCCTCAAGGTTGCAGTATGATTCTGCTCCTCTAATTCAAGCGCATAGACCTGTTGCCGCATGCCGCTCCAGGTGGAATCGCTGCCGGCGATTTTCGCTGCAACAATTTCGTCATCCACTTCCAGCAGCTTTGCTTGAAGGTCCTCCACTTCGGCCTCCGCCTGTTCGAGTTCTCCCAATGCGAGCACAAGATCCCGGTCGATTCCCGAAAACTGGCTGCTTAGCAACTGGCGATTCTGCTCGATCGAAACAATCTTGTTCTCCTGCATGAATTTTGCCCGCGCGGCGACCAATTTGTTCACTTGATTCTCGACATCGGCGGACTGCTCCTGGAAGAACTCGTACGAGCCGTCAGTGTGCGACCCCTCCAAGTGCTCGTTGAAGAACGATTCGGTAACTTTTTCTACGATCGTCTGGGCCATCGCGGGCGTTCTTGGCTCTCGCCTTGATATTGACGATTGTCGAATCGACGGGGGAATCGACCTTGATTGAGGAGAGCAATTCCATGACCGCCAACTCTCGATCACTGATTTCCGAACTAATCCCTGCGGTCAGCGTCATCTTGTATAACCAGCTTTTGGCCGCCTGTGCCGCCGCATTCAAACGTTCGCCGATGGTGTTTCCTCCACCGCCGCCCTGTTCAGCTTCTTGCTCAACTCCTGGCAACTGACCACTCAGGATCACTTCGGGGCCCAACTGGTCAACGACGACCTCGGCGATCTGGCGGCTACCCAAAACGGTCAATGCCGACACGATCTCCTCTTGCTGTGATTTCTGCAGGGACATCGTTGAGCTGGTGGTGGCCGTCGGGTCCGACGAGTATACTTCACGCCCGACTCGCATCATCAGTTTAGCTTCGGATTCATAGCTTCTGGGCCATACCAGAATGGCTAGCCAACCCGCCAGTATTCCCGCCAATGTGCAAGCCAGGATGAGCCGCTTGTGCATGAAGGGAACTTCCAGGTACGAAGCTAAACTGACGCTGGGCGAAGCCGCTTCAACCCAAATCGGCGCTGACTGCGTCATCGTCGTGCGCAGGATCGATGCTCCGTGATCTCATGGTCCCCACGGTTCAAAACATGATTCGCATATTCACTGGTTGGTTTCCTGTCTCAAACGGATCTGAATTTTGTGTGGTTTTTGGATGCATCAAGAAAATCGTAAATTTCACTGGCAAAGGTCGGTATGGCGAAAATCGCAGCAGCATTGACTTGTTTGCTAGGTTTCATCCTCAATCGCCTCCTCGACCATACACCGGTACGGTGAACGTCTTGGCAATCAGCCACAGGTCGCGAAACAGCCCAATCTTATCGATGTATCGCAAGTCGAGCCGCATCCAATCATCAAAGGAATCGATGTTGGCTTTTTCGATTTGCCAGTCGCAGGTAATTCCCGGTCGCACATCCAACCGACGGCGATGCCATTTCTGCAGGCACGGCTTTCGTTCCATGGCAAGGGACGCGGGCCAACCAGTGACATGTCACCCTTGAGAACGTTTACGAGCTGTGGCAATTCATCGATGCAAGTGATTCGTAAGAACCTGCCGATGGGAGTCACACGAGGGTCGTGGACAATTTTAAAGGCGGGACCGTCTCGATGGCTGTGTTCCCTGAGTGCCGATTGCATTCGCTCAGCGTCGACCAGCATCGTAGCGAAGCTTGTAAATCGTGAAGGGTTTGCCGCGCAATCCCTCACGAGTCTGCGTAAAAAGCAACGGTCCAGAATCGTAGCGTTTGATTGCAAGCATCGAAACCAGGAGCACGGGGCTTGTCACCAGGAGACCCACACTCGCTCCCGCGATGTCGATTGCGCGCTTGATGGCCGCCCGCAGCAGCGATTGCCGAACAAGCGGATCGTGGGGTGAAACGAACACGCTCGAATCGAACTCAAGCTCTTCCGCCGAGGGCTGGTCCTCAAATCGTTGGCCCCCTTCGGGTGGATCATCCTCGGGATCAAATCCTTCCGAGTCGTGGACTCGAAGATTCACGGCGATGCTCATGCCGTGTTGATTCGCAAGCTGAAAAATCCGATCGATGGCCGATCGTCCACCCATCTCGGGTGTATCGACTAAGAGGACAGCAAACTTGTTCGGCCCCAGCATTGCTTTGAGATCGGTGCACCTAAGATTTCGAAGCAACAGACCAGCCAACGTCTTCGACATCCGCCGACCTTGTTTGCCACCTAATAGGTCAATGGTGACTAAGCAAAAGGGGTACGAACGTCGGTACGCACGGACTCGCTCGCGAGCGATCTCACGATTGAATTGAGCCGCCGTTAGCAATTCCGGGTCGCGCAGCGCGCCACGGTAATCGTTCCATCCATTGAGTTTTACGGAACACCTGAATGCTCATCTCATGCTGTGGGGGGGTGCCAAGCGGGATTCGGTGGGAGTTTGGTAGGCTCAATCCTCAGAGAGGACGGCGACGAAAAAAATCGCCGCGACAAAAATGGGGGGGGGTATCTGGGGAATCATACATCCTAGTCTTCGCTGTCGTTCATTTTGCCCGCTCGATTGCAGACGCTTGCTTCCCACGAAATCACATTGCCATCAACGGCATCTCGGGAGTAATGGTCAACCCCACTCACCCCCGGCAATCGGCCTGACCACACGCTCGCAACAATTTAGCCAAGCTAGTCAACATTTGCAGGTTGGCTAACTGCTTAATCTAGATTTTTCTCCGTTATTTGAAGAGCGGTTTACGTGAGACCGTTAAGCGGGTTGTAGCGGTTGTTAGGCACATCGTAACGTACACGAGCACTTAAAGTGAACAAACTATACTTATTGATCCTGGATTTCCCCTCTTTACCACACCCCCATTTTTGATCGGCGGATTCGTGCCCCACAGCAGCCTGAGAGCGAGATCAGACCGCTGGGGTTGCGGTTTGTTCGCATAACACCAAGTCAGTTAGGTGGTTACATGGGCAAGAAAGAGAAGCGGTATCGCAGTTGGATCGCGGAAATGATCCGGAGCTCGTCCGCATTCGGGGGGGGCAGTGATTTTGGGGTCGTTGTTAGCGCGGTCGCACGCCGTTTTGATGACACCTATGTTTGGATGCAAAAATGCATGAGCCAAACGCAAACGTCTTTCTATCCACATCGTTTTACCGGAGACGCCCCTTTGATGGTCCGGTGGACTTGGATCGGTGAAGAACAGTGGCCGGCGCAGAAGCAGCTAATTTCAGGCAAAACACTGTGTTTGTGACCAGGTATCTCTTCCAGAGGCGACAGGGGTTCGCAGCAGAGTCGGAATAACCACTCAAAACCGTGTCGCTGCATCCAGCCCGGTGCCATCGGCTTTGTCCCGGCATGAAAGTCAAAGGCTGCCCCGACGCACATCTGTACCGCCTGAATTCGATCCGCATTCTTCGCGGCAAAAAAGTCTTGTTTGGGGCATCCAAGGAATTCAGATGAATAGGATCCTGGCGCCGCTGCGATTTATCCGTTCGCAAACTTCATCGTTTTCCTGTTCAGATAGATCACGAAAAGGAGGAGATTCCGAACCCGCAATCTTCAATTCCGGGAACCGGCTGCGCAGGCGTTGTTCGAGTTGCTCGAGTGTCTCTGGACTCCCACCGTACAAGTAAATCGGAATGCTGTTTTCCGCCGCTGCCGCATACACGCAGCGTGAGTTCCGGACCGTAAACTCGATCTGGTAATCGGGCTCCGTGCAGCAGATTCAAGGCCCATCGCACGGGTTGCCCATCCGGCGTGATCATCGCAAATTGATTGACCTGCTCTTTCAGCGACCGGTCTCCGCTCGCCGTGACCACGGCGTGGACGGAGTAGCACGAGACGACGCCGTTTTGACGGCGATTCGCGGCGTCAACAATGCAGGAAACCGCGGTGTCATAATTCACGCAGCTCACCTGCACGCAATAACGTTCGCGCACTCCGGCCAAGTGGTGGAAGGAGACGCGGTTTTCGCCGCTGATTTGGGCCGATCGATGCTCTGTTCAGACATTCAGACTCTCGTACATCATTGGACTTGAAGACTCAAGGATAGATGAAAAAAGAAGAATTAGAGCGACAAGACGAGCTCTAATCTAGTCGCAATCCCAGCGTCCTAAAGGCCTCAGTCAATCACAAGGGCCGGCTTCCCCGCTTGGAGCTGCCGGTTTTTTCTCGCATGGTGGGCCCAGTTCGATCCCGCCCGGCACCCAGGATGTAAGGATCCAGTTCTTGTCCTGGGGGATCCCAGCCAGCCAGTATTCCCGCGTCGCGAAAGAGCCAGCGCACCGTCATGTAAGTGTCTTAGCTGTCGGGCAGAACTTAAAAACGTGCGTAGTACTTTTGCACATCCAATTGGCTGGACCATTTCGTGCGGATTCGCGATCGAGGATTCACCAGCTCTTTTTCGCTGGCCCCTCGGCCTTCGCGGCGAATCAAGCGGATCCGCGGATATCGATCCTCCGCAACGTAGTACTCCACGGCGAAGAAATCATCTTGGTCTCTCAGAGTTCAAAGTGCTGCTTGAATTTCTCTGGGTCAATTCCGGCCTGTGGATCGCGGGCGAGCTTGAATCGAGGGAAGAATTGCCCGAACTCCGATCGACAATCCTTGGTCAGATGACGTCAACATCCTTAATCTGGATTCGGACCTCAGAGGTCAATCGAGATCGTCCAGATCCTCGTCATCATCATCTTCATCGAAGAAGTCTTCGTCGAACTCGGGCGGTTCACCTTTCTCGAGCAACTCTTCCGGGGGTTCGGTTCCATCTTGCGGGATCCAGCGAATGGTTGGCCGGGGCGGGTCGGACAGCGCGTCATCACATTCCATCGCCTGCCAACTGATCTCTCCCGGGCCGTCGGCGGTGTCGCCGTCTTCGACTTCCTCCTCACCCTGCAACATGTACAGCGACGCACTGCGAAGGAACTGCTCGATCTCGCCGGGCTCGAATTTTTCCGCGTCATAGACGGCCTCGAGATCGGGCAGATCGATTTGGCCGTTGCCGACCGTATCCATCAACGACCATGTGTCTGTCGCACGAAATAGCCGCACGTTCGTCCACATGTCCAGGGGCGGCAGGTCATGGTTCCACGCATAGTTCAAGCCGCGGCGCAAACCCGCGTCATCACGAAGCACTTCGCCGCCGGGGTTGAAATAGCAGATCGCCTCGGGCATCTCCAGGACGGCGGCGGCGGCACGAGTCAAGAAATTCAACTCATGCACCGGATCGTAGTCCTCGGGGACCAACGGTACGTCATCGTCATCGTCTTCGGGCTCTTCAACGCCAAGCACGTAGCTGATCAGCAAGCGAACGTGGGCTTTGTGATTCCGGATCTCGTCGCTGCCGTCCTCCCAGCCCCATGACTGTTCGCCCGCTCGCTGGAGGCAACCTGGAAACGCTAATGGTCCGAACTGGCCGAGTGACCAGGCGACAAATCTCTCGGGGGATTCGTCGGGGTCGCCCATGTCATCGGGCCATTTACATGACGCCGGCGTGACAAGCAGATGTCCGTTGACTTCGGAGCGATAGTCATAGACGAGCGTCTCCGGAGCGTCTTCGTCATCGGTTGACTCGTGGCGACCGACCAGCTCGAATCCTTTGAACCGTTGCTCCAAGTCAGCGACCGTGATCGGCTCGCGCAACAGGACGCACACGCCCTGGGTGAACAATCCCTTCGCCATACTCTCCTCAGCAACTGAAGGACCGGTCAAAACACTGTTTTAGCGGAGCGGCGCAAAACTCACGAGGGGCGTTGGCGGCGGCCGGTACTGGACGCATTGGGGGGGCAGATCTGGGCTGATGAAAATATTGGAAATTGGGCGACGGAGGCACAATGTGTTGAGTACCTTTTCCTGCGCGTAGTGAATCATTGAAAAAGTCAAAATAAGAAATGCAAAATGCAAAATGTAGATTCGGCAGCGTCACGCCGTTCATTGTGCATTTTGCAGTTGTCAATTCTCATTTTTCAATAGCTCGGATACGTACCGCTTGGGGCAGGTCATCGAAACATTCTCATCAGCCCAAGGGAGATATCCGGTCATGCTGCCTTGCGGGTCGATTCGCGGCTGCCTGCGGCGACCGACGGATCCTCCGCAGGCGGCAAGCCGATCGGCAGGACTCGTTCGTCTTGTTCTGACGTCGAGGGGGCTTCCCAGCTGAATCCAAGCAATCGCCCCAGCGCGGTACGACGTACCAAGCCCTCGTACGATAGCAAAGACACGCCGCTGGTGATCAGGAACGCCGCAGCTGTTTTCGCGACGGCGTTCATTCCCGGGACCAACCATTTCAAATCCAAATGCACCAGACCAAGAATCGGGTGGTGCACGAGGTAGATCCAAAACGAGGCAGCTGCCAAATAGTGAATGCCAGGGGGGACCCGATCGATTCGCCTGGTTGCGACGCCGATCAGTGCAGACGTCAGCAGCAAGGCGCTGCCGCAAGTCAGTGCCGCGAGCGTAATCTCGGCGAGCTGCTGATCCTCATCGCCGGCAAGATGCCAACGACCGAGCAAGACGGCGACGAGCGAAAACAGCAGTGCTGGAAAGACGAGTCGCTGGGAGTGTTTCCTCAGCCAGGCGAGTTGACCGTCATGCGCCGCGAGCGCCGCGCCGAACGCGAAAAACAACCCACTGTAAAACCATTTACTCGGAACCGGTAGAAACGCATGCTGAAAACCCCAGACCACTTCGGGGCGGACGTACAACGCCGCGGTTCCGGCCAACAGCACAATCCCAGTCATCGCGGTCAGATTGAGACGAATCCGTTTCAGAATCGCTAGCCGCTGACGCGCGAACATCGTGATCGCGATCGCAAGCACATATAACAGCAAGTACTGTAAGAACCATAAGTGGCTCAGCCCCCATAGGTCGCGATCGATACCGCCGTCGAACTTCAGGCTTTTCAGTTTGATCGGTGCAACCAGACCTTCCGCCACCCAGCCCAGCACCCAACAGTACAGGTCAAGCGGAAGCACGACCAAAATGCCAAACAACAACGGTGTCAGCAACCGCTTGACGCGGCTCTTGACCAACACAGCGGGGCCACGCCGCTGCAGCGTCCGCCACGCCAGGAAACCGGCGATCACCAAGAACAACGGCATGATGAAGAGTTCGATCCACCAAAACCCGAAATCGACAATCACGTTTGCCCGGTCGCGGACCGGCCATGCCAGTCCAGGCATCGGATGCTGCAAGTAGGGAACACCGCTATGCAGCAACACCACACCAAAGGCGGCCAGCGCGCGAACGGCATCAAATCCAGCGAAATTCGTTTTCGCGGCAGGCGAATTGACGGAACGCAGCGGTAGAACGTCCATGGCACGTCGGTCCATACCAAAACGACCCGCCTCGCCGAAAGTGCATGTTAGCGATTGTTGGATTGTCGCTCGGTTGAGTGTTGCTCGATTGTCCCAATCGAGCCACTAGTGCGTTGTCAAAGCTTGATTTTAGGGTAGGCCAGGACTTGGAGAGCGTCCTGCTTAGGAGCTTCGGCGCACCGTGTCATTTGCAGCGTGCGATGGTAACAGTATGCACCGGCGTTGTGATTGGTCACTACGAAAGACAACTGCGGAGCAGTGGAAGATGCTAGCCTGGGGTGAGGATTGCGAGCTTCGAGCGAGCAAACCGTAACCCCAGGTCATGCGTGCAAACCCGATTTTCCCCGCCGCGATTTGGCGGCGTAGCCGCCAAATCGCGGCGGGGAGGGTTTTTCGGTTTCGGTTACCTGGGGTTACACCAGCCTCGCTGTCGCTCGTTGGATTCACCCCAGGCTACATGCTGCCACCGCTCCGCGGTTCTTATTCTTCGTGTTGAACTAACAATTCCGTAAGCCGGACAGTCTCCAAGTCCTGGCCTTCTATGAGATTCATGGAAATGCTCTAGCCGCGATTCAGGCTGCGGATCAAGGGCGTCGCAAGACTCGGCCAACTGGCAAGCGTCTGGCCGACGGCGCGACGAGCTACCGACGAGCGGAGGGCGGCGGTGACGATCCGGCAGGTGAACTTTTTTCGCCGCAGCAGACCGGCAAGCCGGCGATTCCATGCATCGCCGATGGTCGAAAGGTCGTCGATCGACGTCGCAATCATGTTGGCGGCCTCCATCCCACTTTGCATTGCCCAGGTCATTCCCTCGCCAGTGAACGGTTCGACGAATCCCGCCGCGTCGCCGATGGCCAGCACTCGGCCGACGCCGGCGGTTCGCGTTCGGCGGAGCGGCGGCGTCGTCATCAAAGTCGAACGATCCTCCAACGCCAAATCGCCCAGTTCGCTACGAGCAAGAATCTCTTCGACTCGTTGTGCCGGTGACCGCTTGGACGCGGCGACAGTTCCGGAGGCCAGCGCCGCGGCCAGGTCGACACGGCCGTCTTCAAGTCTGGCCAGGCCCACGTATCCATCGGTGTCACAAGCCATGTAAATCACGCCCTGCTGAATCGTCTCGGACGACGCCATGAACGAAACGCCAAACGGCCCATGCGGATGCTCTTTCCAGGGCAGGATCGGTCGCGACCCAACGCTGCTCAGTCCACTGGCGTTGAGTCCGCTAGCAACCACCACTGCAGCCAATTCCCGTTGCTCTACCTGGGCATCGAGATGCAAGGTGGCCATGACCCGGTTCTGATCAAGACTGTCGATCGTGGCCAGGCACGGCATCATCACGCTGGCACCGGCGTCGCGCTGCCGAGCCGAGCAATTTTGTGTCCAATGCCTCTCTCGAGATGGCAACTCCGCCGGGCAGTGGTAAATCAACGCGTTTGCCGCCGATCGAACCCTGCCAGATGCGTGTCGGTACGCCTGTCTCGAGCGCCCATTCGCGTAACGCGAATTGCTCGAGCGTGGCCAGCCCGGCGCCGCCAAGGTAGCAGCCGCAAACTTTCGCACGCGGAAAAACTGCTTTCTCGGCAACAAGCACCTCCACACCGCGTTGGCGCAATCGCAACGCACAACTTGCTCCTGCAACTCCACCGCCGATTACCAGGACGGGCGATTGCTTCACGAATCAGTCTCGATCATTTGCATGGAAAGTCAGGCGAATGCGGGAACAGCCACCGGTACAGTATCTTCATCCACCGTGGCAATGAAGCGGCAGGGAATCGACCGCTTGACTCGAACGGGTCGCGATAACGCGTTCTCGGCAAGCTGTTTAAACTCCTGCAGCGTATAAGCGCCGCGGACACTCAGTGCCCCGTCGTGATGAACGACACGAGACCGGGTGAGTAAATGTGCGGCGATCTGAACCAACGTCAAGTTCAAACGTGACCGCTCCAGATCACAGACAATGAGGGCGTGTTCGGTGGCAATCTGCATTGATTGCAGCAGCCGAAATGTTTGATGTTCGTCCAAGTGATGCATGAATAGCGAGCAGGTCACGACGTCGAATCCAATAGGCAGCGGCGTTGACAAGCAATCGTGTTGCAGGGCGAGAATGTCGACACCGTTGCGGCGGGCAAGACGCTGCTGCTGCTCGATCGCGACCGAACTGATGTCCAGCAAAGTGAGCTGGAGTCGAATCCCGTCGCGCCTGGCGCGCCTGGCCCATGCGATGGGGATGTCGCCGCCGCCGCTGGCGACATCCAAGACGCGTATCGTCTGGTTCGGTTTGGCCCAGGCGTACGCGCGAAGATGTCGGTACATCGCCCCGGCCACGCCGCTCAACTTATTCACACGTGCTAACGCAGCAAGCGCGCGAAGATGCTCTTCCATGGGAAGACTTGGATCATCCATCAACTCAGGTCGTCGATCACGCTGAAACATCATGTCCGCTCATAACAACTTCGCAACAACCCAGTCAACCGTTCGCTAAGAACGTGTTTTGAAATCGTCGATCATGCGTTTTGTGAGCCGACGGCGCTAGCCGCGGCCTCCTTTCCTCGACGTTTGGCGGCTCCAGGCCCGCGGCAGCCCACGGCTCACATTTCAAAACACGTTCGCTAACTGCCCTGCGATGCCTGAGGTTGTAGCGGAGCAACCTGCGGCGTTCGATATATCCACCACAAACCAACCATCGAACAAGCGAACACGATCAGACTGACCCATTGAGAAATCGATAGATCGGTTCCGAACTGTCCGCCCTCGTCGACTCGCACCAATTCCAACACGAATCGCAGGATCGCGTAGGCAGCAAAACCGAGCATCATGACGGTCCCGTCACGCAACACAAACATCGACAGTCCGCACAATGACAAACATAGCAGAAGCGAACTTACGCTGCTAAGTAGTTGGGCGGCGTAGACAGGATAGGCGCGGGCGGGCAGTTGATCAGGCCCCCAGCGATAACGCTTTCCATCAATCGTGGCGTAGATTCCGGTTCGCGCATCCTCACTCGGGATCAGGCGAGACGCATTCTGCAGCGGCGTTCGATCCTCTCCGTACGCTTCCAGTTTCGAGCCAACGCGGATACCGGCGTCGGCCGCCAAGCTTCCCTCGCGAACATTCTCGATTCGACGCGACTCAGGATCAAAGGTAAGCCCCAGGATTTCGCCGCTCCGTATCTGATCTTCGTACACCAGACTGGTGGGCGGAAAGTGCAATGCCGCCCAGTGGTCCTCACATCGACCTCCGTAGCAACAGCCGTTCATCAAACAACCGACTCGGCCAAAGAAGACCCCCAAGAACATACACGGAACGATCACATCGCCGAGTTTTAGCAGTGGTAGCCGGTTTCGTGCAATGAAATAGGCAGCTGCCAAGAATCCACCGATGAACGAGCCGTAGACGACGAGCCCGCCTTCGGTAAACCTGGCGATCTTCGCAATCGTCTCTGTGATCGTCTCGCCGATGAACTGGTCTCGGTATTGAATCACGAAAAATGTTCGGGCGCCGATGATCCCGCCGACAAACACCCAAGGAGCCATCGACAGAATGATCTCGGGATCGATGCCGCGCCGTTTGGCTCGATAGGCCGCCAACGCAACCGCCGAAGAAACAGCGATCACCAGCATCACGCCGTAGCCGCGAATCGCCATTCCGACTGGCTCGCCGTCCAAATTCTTCAATTCGATCAGCGGCAGCACGAACACGATCGCGACCGCGATTGCTGCCCACATCATCCCTTCGAACTTCAAAACCTGGCCGACCGTTTGGCCCTGCCGATTGGCCAGCCACAGTCGGACTGCCAACGCAGCGACCAGCAACATCAATAGCCAACCCAGGCCGACGACGGGGATTCCCGCGATTTCGTGGGGGATAAGGAGAAGCGTTCGCCACATGGAGGATCCCGAGTTTCGTACTGTTTCATGCCGTCCGCATTGGTCTGGACGGGTTCCCAGACACTTTTCTACGCTCCGGACCTGTAAAAAGTCCAGGTCCAATCAGTTACGGCGGTTATCTGGACGGTGATTCCCAAGTCGTGCCGCAGCGGCATTCCTAGGCGAGAACGTGTTCAAAAACTGTCCGGCGGGTCAGACTCCCTTTTTGACACGCGCTAACTCGGAAGCGAACTGAACATGGATTGGATTACGAAGCGTGTCCCGTTTTGGGCAGCACTTGCCGTCGCCTGGATTACGATCGCCGACATCGCTGACGCTGCCACTTTCCGGCTGACGACAAAAGTCTATGCCGGTGCCGACTTGGATCCTTTCGCCGAGCATCTGATCTTGTTCGATGAGGGGCTGGTTTACGATCTGCCGAAAATCGAAAGCCGCTTCGTGACGGTTTTTGATGAATCGCAGAATCGGGTCACAATCCTGGATCGGCAGACTCAGCTGCAAACGGTGCTGGGGACCAGCGACCTCGAGATGGTTACCGCACAGGCGCGGGCGGCAGCGGTCACACCAGAGCAGCAGGAACAGCGTGGATTGTTGGCGCAAGTGGAGCCGAGCAAACGGGTGATTGGATGCTCCATCAAGTTTGGCAATCTCGAGTATCACACGTCGACGCAAACTCCCGATGACCCAAGCATTGCCGTCGACTATGGTCGTTTCGCGATTCTTGCCTCGCGATTGAACATTCTACGTCGACTCGGGCCACCGCCGTTTGGAAGGATGACGCTGGACCAACACATCGCCACGATGGGCGAGCTGCCGTTGGAAACAACATTGACGGTGCAGTCGCGGCGATCAGTCTCAGGAGTACCGATCGACGCACGAATTGGATGAACTGTCCCCACTCGATCGCAAGAAGATGGACGAAGTCCGAGGCATGCTGACCCTCTACCGCGAAGTCCCGCTGAAAGAGTTCCCGTAGAGTAGTAGTGACCGAGTTCATTGAGTTTATGAAAGTCGTCGTTCGCTCCGCGAACGAACGTCCCGTTAGCGTTCGTTTGCCGAGCAAACGACGACATTCCCACGCCACCTCGTCGATCTGCTACTTTAATCGATCCGCGTTTTGGAAGCGTTACACTACCTATCTTTCACGAGGGGGATCCGGGTCATGTCAAACAATCCTTACGATGCACCATACCAGGCGAACGTTCGTCCCGTGCAATCGGCAGGCACGCGCAGCGTCGTGATCAAAAGACTCGATGTGATGTCCTGCGGCGTTATGCTGGGGGCTCTGTATGTGATCATAGGTTTGGTGGTTGGTGCAATCTTTTTTATGATTTCGATTGCCGGCCTCGCAATTGGCGGCCAGCAGGCAGCCGGCGGTTTGGTCGGCGGTATCGCCGCGATCGTCCTGCTTCCGCTGTTCTATGGTGCCATGGGATTCATCGGCGGGATCATCTTTGCGTTGCTGTACAATTTGATCGCCGGAATGGCCGGTGGCATACGTATGGATTTGGAGATTTAGCTCGCGGCGTACTAGTAATCGGTGAGACAGGGTGGCTGGTGGTCGAGCGTCAGCGAGCCCCCAGACGTCGTCGCGTTGAGGACTTCGTGCCCTGGGGGCTCGCTGACGCTCGACCACCAGCCACCCAAACTCTGACGCTCGACCGCCAGCCACCCAAGCTCTGACGCTCGACCGCCAGCCACCCAAACTCTGACGCTCGACCGCCAGCCACCCAAACTCTGACGCTCGACCGCCAGCCACCCAAGCTCTGACGCTCGACCACCAGCCACCCAAACTCTGACGCTCGACCACCAGCCACCCAAACTCTGAAGCATTCGATCTGCCGCCAAGTTCATGAGCGAGCCGAACCCTCCGCCATCCGAGTTGCCATCGCTGACATCATCCCTGCTGGAGCGAATCCAGCAGATGCAGCCTGACGCTTGGGCTCAAGTTGTCACGGTGTTCAGCCCCATCGTTTATCGCTGGTGTCGCCAATCAGGATTGTCAGCCCAGGATGCAACGGACGTGGTTCAAGAGGTGTTCATCAACGTGGCACGCGGCATCGGTCGATTCCAGCGCCGCAAGACCGAAGGAAGCTTTCGATGTTGGCTGGCCACCATCACTCGAAATTGCGTTAAAGATCATCACCGTCGTCGCGTTCAACAGCCGCAAGCCGCCGGAGGTACTGCGGCTCTGGTGCAAATGAATCAGCTCCGCGATTCGCTCGACCATTCGATCAGCGAGGCGAATCTCAACGAGTCGCTGCCGCGGCGCGTGCTTGACTTGGTGGAGTCGGAGTTTGAGCCGACGACCTGGCAGGCGTTTTGGCTGATGACAGTGGAAGGAGTCTCGGCCGCCGAGGTTGCCCAGCGGCTGAAGCTGAACGTGGCGTCGGTCTACCAGGCGAAATCGCGAGTTTTACGGCGTTTTCGACAGCGTTTGGGCGAACTTCCTTGAGTTTGACAAAGATGGTGTCAGAGGCCTGCGTTCATCATGGTGGAGGGCGAATGAAATCGCATTTGCCCCAAACGAACTTTTACCCGCCGAGGAACGTCCGATGATCGCCACCTGTCCAGAACAAGAATTGCTTCGGCGTTACGCCAGCGGGATGGTGTCCGAGGAGCAAGCGGATGAATTGACGTCCCACCTCCGCGATTGCCCGTCGTGCCAGAGTTGGATGGCTGACGCGGAAGATCTCGACGACACCTTGGTCGCCAGCCTGCGTCATTCCACCGTTGATGAGTCGTTCGAGCTTGAGCCGCAGTGCCAGTCGGCAATGGCGATCGCGTTGGGCGCGTTGGCCGCCGCCAACCAGGCAGACGCAGAAGACCTGATCGACCTTCCCAGCTCGATTGGCGACTACAAGATCGTTCGTAGTATCGGTCGCGGAGGTATGGGCAATGTTTATCTGGCCCAGCACACCAAGCTCGACCGAACCGTCGCGGTCAAAGTGCTCGCGTCGCATCGACTGTCGGACCCCAGAATGCACGATCGGTTCGAGAAAGAGATGCGGTCGATTGGATCGCTCAGTCATCCGAACATCGTCACCGCACACGATGCGCGAGACGTTGACGGCGTAGCGCTGCTGGTGACTGAATGGATCGACGGTCTCGATTTGAAGGACATTCTCGGCCGCATGGGTCCGTTGTCGGTCGCCAATGTCTGCGAAATCGGGGCCCGAATCGCCGGAGCGTTGTCCTACATTGCCGCACAAGACCAGGTTCACCGCGATTTGAAGCCCTCCAACGTGATGATCAATCGAGACGGCGAAGTCAAGTTGCTCGATCTTGGACTGGCCAGGCTGCGGGCCAGCGATGCTGAGCAAGATGTATCCGCTGCGACCGCTACCGGACAGGCGTTGGGCACCGCCGACTATGTGGCGCCGGAGCAGATCAATGATGCTCGTGAAGTTGACATTCGAGCGGACATCTACGGTCTCGGTTGCACGCTCTATCAGTTGCTCTCCGGTCGCGCCCCGTTCGAGGGCGATCGTTACGCCACGGTCTTCGCGAAACTGACGGCGCATGTTTCTGAGCAACCGGCACCGCTTCGATCGGTCGCGCCGCACGTGCCTCCTGCGCTCGCCAGCTTGATCGACCAGATGCTCGCCAAGTCGCCCGATGATCGACCGGCGTCACCTGACAAGATCGTCGCCGCATTGCAAAAACATGCCGGGGGCGCGAATTTGAAGTCGTTGGTGCGAAGCGCGCTGGCGGCAGAGCCATCAGCGCAGCAAGTAATTGCCCCCAGTAGAACGATAATGACGCAACCTTTCTGGAAGCGTCGTGTACCAGTTGCGGTTGCGGTTGCCAGCGGACTTGGTGGTTTGATTCTGGGTTGGTTGGCGGGTGTGACAATCACCATCACACATCCGGATGGATCGAAAATTAAAGTCGACGTACCTCGCACAAGTAGTATCGCCATCCACGAAAATGGCGACATCGACGTCGATCTCGACGGCACACCGGTGGCAGCGCAAGCAGCAACGTCATCCGACTCGGCGATCGACTTGTCGAAACTTGCTCCACCAGACGACAGATCTCGATTCGAGGGTGTATGGCGGGCCGAAATGGGGATGAATCGCGGATTGAATGCGCCGATCGCAGACGTTGAGGGCATGGCGATGATTTTCCACGAGCACGATTTTGTTTTGATGCGTCGATCTGTGCCTCTGATGTGTGGGCAAGTCAAGCTCGAGTCGGAAATCACCCGGATCGCGTTGACGGTGTTGAGGCAAGGCAATCAGCCGTTAGAGACTTACAAAGCGATCTACCGGTTCTTTCCCGATGGCAAACTTCAGATTGTCATGCCGCGGGCGTCAGAGCAAGGCTTTCCAGAATCCTTCGAGTTGTATCGTGCAACCGATGTATCGACGGTCACGCTCTCAAAGATCCAGCTCGACTCGGATCCCACCGCCCTCGCAAAGCTAATGCAAGACCCTGCAGGCAGGGATCTTTTGTACTCGGTAGCGATGTACCAGAGTCTGCAGTCGAAAGAATCGAGCATCGAGGCAATCACCGAGGCCATGCAGCGATCCAGCATCGCCCAAGATGCGACTCAATCACGCAACAACCTGAAGCAATTGGGAGTCGCGTTTCACCAGTATCACGACGCCTACAACGCTTTTCCGCAATCGCACGGTGCTTTATCCAATCGTGAACTGAACGAGAACGAGTACCCCTGCAGTTGGCGAGTAGCAATCCTACCCTACATCAAAGAACAGCAGTTGTTTGAGCAGTACAACTTCAAGGAACCGTGGGACAGCGAACATAACCTCAAAGTACTCGATAAGATGCCAGGGATCTATCGACGGCCGGGCGACCCGGCCGATTCGACCATGACGGGATATGTTGGTTTTGTGGGTGACAGCACGATCCTCGGTGACAGCAAGCCGACAAAGATGCGTGACACAATTGATGGGACCAGCAATACGGTGATGTTGGTCGAGGCCGAGACGCAGATCCCCTGGACCAAGCCGGAAGATTTTTCATTGGACGATCTCGCCAGTAGCGGTTTACTGGACAAGGAAAGCCTGCTCGTTGCGCTTGCCGATGGCAGCGTCGCGGAGATGAAACCGGTTACTGCCGATTGGATCAAGGGAGTTGCGATCATCAATGATGGCAAGTACTTCAAAGACCTCCCGGCAAATGTAAACAAGTGGTGATCGTTGAGCATTGTTGCTCGTTTGTCCCAAACGAGATTTCGGTGAGACCTCGTTTGGGACAAACGAGCAACAATTACGCTCGAAACCGGGATATTGCTGACCAGGAGTCGACCGCGCGATCATGATCTGGACGTCAGTCACGTATTTCTTGGGATTGCCTTTGAAGATCATCCCCGGTCCTTCCAAATAGACTTCCCGGGAAGGTGGCACAGGTTTGTAGCTTTTCGCTTACCCCTCATTCGACCCCCCGCGATCAGCGTTGGCGGAAGTTTCTTTTCTTCGATCTCGTGATGTGATTCGCTCATGAATCCGGTGACCCTCGAAATTCTTCCATCGCTGCGATCGTCTACAATCAATGGGGTTCTTGCTGAGCCAGAGTAACATCAAGAAAGCCACGAACAGCCGTGATTGTAGGCGAACTTATCACACCATTCTCAAGAGGGGCCATTGATGCCGGCCGTTGGGAAAGAAAGACTCGAATCAACAGGCGTATTCGTCGCTGCCGCGGAAGTCGATGACGATTCGCACGACTGGCGTGAGACCGCCGGTAGGCTTTTACCGTCGAGCGTCTCTTTGCTCGTACACACGGTGATCCTGCTGCTGTTGGCGATCGTGACCTACGAGGAGACATCGAGCGAGATTTCGCAATTGGTGTCGCTGCCGCCGGGCGACGTCGAAGATTCGCCAGTTGAAGTCGAACTCGACCCTGAGATCGATGTCGTGGTCGAGAACGTCGCCTTGTTCAACGCTGCTCCCGCACCGTCATTCGCGGCTGCGGCGATGAGCACTCCGAGCCTGGACCCAACGCTGGTGGCAAAGGCCGACACGTCCGAGCTGACGATCAACGCGCCGACCATTGGTATTCCGGACTCCATCGCGTTGATCGAGCCAGTCCCCGATGGCGATGTCAAAGGTGAAGCGAGAGACATCGTTGACAGTTACCAACAGGCACTCGATCGACTCGCCCAAGAATTGGTTTGGATGTTGGACAAAAGCCCGGTCTTGGCAGTGTGGTGCTTCGACCAATCGCAAAGCATGAAGGATGATCAAGAGGAGATCCGTGATCGCTTTGAAAGCGTTTACGAACAACTGGGACTCGTCGGACGGACAGACAATAACGCCCTGTTGACGGCTGTGACCAGCTATGGCGGTAATTTCATCGACCACACTGGGCACAAGGCTACCGCCGAGCGGGAGCAGATTCGCAAGGCCATTGATGACATACCGGTCGACAAGACAGGCAAGGAATACATGTGTTCCGCGGTCGGGCGTGCGATCACGACCTATCGTGATTTGGCTCGTCGGGGACGTCAGATGGCCTTGATCCTGGTCAGCGATGAAAGCGGTGACCGCGGCAACAATGACGGCTATCTCGAGCAGGCGATCGCCGTCGCCAAGTCGGCCAAGTGCCGCATCTATGTGCTGGGTCGAGAATCGGTGTTTGGCTATCCGTACGCATTCATTCGTTGGCTACACCCACAGACAAATCGAATTCACTGGCTGCAGATCGATCGAGGTCCCGAAACGGCCTTCCCCGAGCAACTTCAAACCAACGGTTTTCGGCGACGACACGATGCCTTTAGCAGCGGATTTGGACCCTATGAACAAGCCAGGATGGCGCGGGAAACCAATGGGATTTTCTTTATGCTGCCAAGTGTCGAATCCGACTTGGTGGGCAGCTACAAGCAACGGTATGAACTGGAGGCACTGCGCCCCTATCGGCCTGATTTGCGGGCGCGAAAGGAAGTCTTGTCCGATCGCGATGAGTTTCCGCTACGGACTCTGATCTGGCAAGTCATCCAAGACTTGAATCCATACGGGAAGGCGAATCAAAAAGCCGTTCAAATGCGGATGGAGTTTGCGATTGAATTGCCCAAGTTCGTGCAACAAGCGCGGCAAGAGCAGCTCAAGGCCAAGAAGCATCTTCGCTACATGGCAGAAGCGGAACAGGCGTTGCTGGACGGCGAATACCTTCGCCAGCAGGAAGCCGATCCGCGCTGGCAAGCGAACTATGACATCATCCTTGCTCAACTGATTGCCTATCAGGCACGCATGTATGAATACGGAGTCGCATTGGAAGCCTTTATCGCCGATCCCAAGACGGCACCGCGGATGAAAGACGGAAAGCAACACGTGCACTGGGACATTCATACGGTCAAGAAAGCGCGTACCGAAGAATCCAAGCCCTACATCGAACGAGCCAACAATCTTTTTGCGGAGATCAAGAAAACGCATCCCGGTTCGCCGTGGTCGGCTCGAGCAGCCTGGGAGCAGAAACGGGGATTCGGTGTCGACCTCCGCCCTGAGTACCGCACTCCATACAAGAAAGTCCCCAATCCGATGCAACCGCCAAAACTATAGTTGCCCCCATGAAGAGGCTCTGTTCTGTTTCCGTTTTGCTGCTGTCTCTGCAGGTGACTGCGTTGCTTGCTGCTGGGCCGGCAGCAGCGACCCAAGTGGACGCGAGTACCCTGACCGGCAAAGTCATGTGCGGCTATCAGGGCTGGTTCAACTGCGAAGGTGATGGAGCGAATCTTGGTTGGACACACTGGGCGAAAAGGCGAACAAGGCCTTTCGCACCTGGGAACGTGACCGTCGACCTGTGGCCTGACGTGTCGGAGTTGGACGCAGACGAGCGATATCCAACTGAATTCAAACATGCCGACGGCAGCGTGGCCGAAGTATTTAGCAGTGGCAATCGTAAAACGGTCCTGCGTCACTTCAAGTGGATGCGTGAGTATGGAATCGACGGAGCTTTCCTGCAGCGATTCGCCCATGGACTCTCACAACCTGATTCACTGCGACACAAGAACAGCGTCTTGTCGCATGTTCGCGAAGGAGCCAAAGAGTCGGGACGCGCGTACGCGGTGATGTATGACCTGACCGGTCTTGCCGCGGGAGAAGTCACTCGCGTCCGAGATGACTGGAACGCCCTGCAGGCGAAGATGCAGATCACCAGCGATCCCAGCTACCTACATCACGAAGGTGGTCCGATCGTCGCGGTGTGGGGAATTGGTTTCAGTGATGATCGCAATTATTCGCTGAGCGAGTGCCTGGAGCTGGTGAAGTGGCTCAAATCCGAAGGCTGCACCGTGATGTTGGGGGTCCCGTCCTTTTGGCGTGAAGGACGACGGGATGCGACTGATGATCCCCTGTTGCATGCGATCCTGAAGCTCTCTGACATCGTGAGTCCGTGGTCTGTCGGACGATACCGTACGCCCAAAGAAGCCACCCATCATGCGGATGCAGTCTGGCAAGCTGACCGCGTCTGGTGCGATCGTTACGATCTGGAGTTTCTGCCTGTCGTCTTTCCAGGATTCAGTTGGCACAACCTCAAGGGCGAGAAACTTGATGCGATCCCACGTAGAAAGGGGCAGTTCCTGTGGTCGCAGATCGCCGGTGCAAAACGAGCCGGTTGCGACATGCTATATGTCGCGATGTTTGATGAGGTGGACGAGGGGACGGCGATCTTCAAATGCACAAACGATCCGCCCGTTGCTAACGGCGCTGAATTTCTGACCTACGAGGGCTTGCCCAGCGATCACTACCTACGACTGGTGGGGCAAGGAGGAAAAATGCTGCGAGGCGAATTGCCATTGAGCGATTCGATACCAAAACAGTAGGTTTTTCCGCAGTTTCGGTGGGATTTACGGGGTGGCCGGCGGTCGAGCGTCAGCGAGCCCCCGGAATTCCAATGCGTCGCGTCTGGGGGCTCGCTGACGCTCGACCACCAGCCACCCAATCATTTTGCCTATCAACCCCTAAATTCGCGGAAGAACCTTCAGGCGGTTGCCGATGGTTCGACCAAGCTGCGATAGTAGTCGACACTGCGGCGAAGCCCTTCGGTCATCGTCACGTCTGGCTCGAATTTCAACCGCTGACGGGCGACGGTGATGTCGGCCAGCGAATCACGAACATCGCCATCGCGCGGTGGCTGATGGATAGGCTCGATTTCCTGGTTCAGAATGCTTCGCAGCGTTGTCAGTAACTCCAGCAACGTGGTTCGTTCACCGCGAGCGATGTTGAAGGTTCCACCCGCGACGCCGGGAACCGTTGCGGCCAGCAGGTTCGCTTTGGCAACGTCTTTGACAAAGACAAAGTCGCGTGACTGCTGACCATCGCCGAAGATGATCGGCGGGTTTCCCGACAAGATCATCGAAACGAATCGGGGAATCACCGCGCTGTATTCGCTTTGTGGATCCTGCCGCGGGCCGAAGACATTGAAGTAGCGGAGGATGACTGTTTCGAGTCCAAACCCGCGGTAGAAAGACTGGCAATACGCTTCGCCCGCTAACTTGGCCGCAGCATAGGGCGACAGCGGCGCGACCGGATCGACTTCGCGCTTCGACACGAAGGGTGAATCGCCGTACGCAGCGCTGGTCGAAGCAAACACGAACCGCCGCACGCTCCCCGCGGCAGCCGCACGTAACAGTTCAACGGTGCTGGTCGCACACCAGGCGTGACAGAGGTCGGGCTCACGCATGCTGCGGGGGACGCTGGCCATCGCCGCCTGGTGGAATACAACATCGACGTCTTGCATCACCTGCGAAACCACGTCCGCATCGGATGCATCACCGTCAACAATCTCAAAGTCGTTGCCAGCTTGCAGGTGTTCCAGGTTGTGCTCGAACCCTGTGCTGAAGTTGTCCAACACGCGGACCCGTGCTCCCTCGGCACGAAGCCCATCTACGATGTGCGAACCGATAAAACCGGCACCACCGGTGACGAGGCACAGCGAGCCACGAAGTGATTCCAACTTGGCAGATGGCATAAGTTAACTCAGCCTGAGATAGATTGTCTTTGCGGATCTTGAAATCACTCTCCCTCCGGGAGAGTCCGGCTCTCGGGCCCGGAGAGGGCAGGAGAAGTTTGAAGGGTGAAGAAGGAAGGAGGAAGAGTGAAGGAAAATATCCTCTTTCAAACTTCACACTTCTTCCTTCACCCTTTTTCTGCCCTCCCGAAGGAGAGTGAAATGTCGTCATTACTTCAGCACTAACCTTGAGCTTTCGCCTTGGTTCGCGCTTCCCGTAGCCCACGGCTGAGAATGTCGCGAAGCATCGGCGAAAAGTCCTCGTACTTGGCCTGGTCCGGGGCACCGTTGCTGAACTGATAGATCGCGTCTCGAGGCTTCACGCCCAGGGCGATCAGCGTGCTGCTGACCGTGCCATAATCCGCGTTGCGAACAACCATGCTTGGGCGCCCCGGTCCGACAGGTGCGCGGGCAAAAACCTTGCTGGCAACGGCCAAGAATTTAACCGGCGAATCGAGCGTCTGAAGCGTCAGCAGCCGACGAGCCATCTGGACTCGCTGGTCTTCTGGATCGTTCAGGTTTCTGGCACCAATGATGTTCAAGCCATCACGCAGCTCGACCACCTCTTGATGTTCGTCGGCGTGGATGGCATATCCATTCTTCGCGTCCGCAATGATGAGGTTACAACCGTCATAACGGGTCTTGGCAAACTCGGCCTCCGCTTTTTCAAGCGCTCGGCTAGCGGACGTACAACGAAGCAGGTCAAGGGCGAGCAGCCCACGCGATCGTTGGCCAAATAGCGGCATCGTGGTCGCACGGTTGCAAATACCAACAAACACGCCGTTCTGATTGACACCGTGCCAGGTACCACCCGCTTTTTGGTCAATCCCGCATAGCACACGTGGCTTTCCGGACTGAATCGACGGAGCCATACTGGGCCGATCGAAATACTCTTCGCGGTTTGCTGCCACCAAAATGGGACTTTCGGGGACCAAGCGATACTGAACAGCCAGTAGGCACATCTCGCAGCTTTCTATTTCAAAAGATCAGTGGTTCGTAAACTCAAGGTGGGGTGTGATGGTCGACAAAAACGCGTCCAGCCAACCCTGAAGCGACCAATGTATCTAGGCAACTGCTTCACCCACACCCGCTGTTGGGGGGTAACCTCCAAAAAATGAGCCATTCCGGGGTGTTTTCCTCGGCCAATCGCGGACTCTGGGCAATCTTTAGCGGCTTGAAGGTCGATAAAGAGTCGGAGCGACTAGTCGTTTTGACTCGAATTCGCTTATCCCGCCCATTCGATCGACTATGAACCCAGACCGAGACGAACGAACCAGCTACTCCCAAGCCGTGCTGTCGATCAAGACACCGGTCAGCGTTACGCTGGCTCGTAAGAACGTCACTCTAGAGCGAATCGTCACGCTCGTGCCGGGATCGATGCTGACGTTCGATGCGCACTGCGACGAACCACTCGTTCTGGAGGCTGGCGGCAAGCCGATTGCCACCGGAGAGACGATCAAGATTGGCGACAAGTTCGGGCTCAGGATCCGCGAAATCCTGAGTAACCAGCCGAAAGATTAGGCGAGCGTCTGCGGCTCTCGATTGTCGCTCGGCTGTCCCAGCCGAGAACTTCTCGATTGGGGACAATCGAGCAACCATCACAGCCTCTGCAGGACCTTCGCGGCGGCGGCGATCGTTTCGTCAATCGTTGATTCGGTGTGTGCGCGGCCGAAGAAGAGTGCCTCGAATTGGCTGCAGGGCATGTAGATGCCTTCACCAATCATTCCCCAAAAATACCGTGCAAACAGCTCGCGACGGCAGCGGTCGGCAGCGGACCAGTTGCGCACCGGATTGGGATTGAAAAACAGCGTCATCATGCTTCCCACACGCTGGACTTGATATTCGATCCCGGCGTTGGCGGCAGCGTTGTCCAACCCCGACGCCAATCGCTCGCCCAGGGATTCGAGGTAATCGTAAGGTGGATCGTCACGTAACAGTCGAAGGGTCGTGCTGCCTGCCGCGACGGCAACAGGATTGCCGCTGAGGGTGCCCGCCTGAAACACTTTGCCTGCCGGCAGAACCTGGTCCATGATGTCGGCGCGTCCACCGTAGGCTCCCAACGGCATTCCGCCACCGACGATTTTTCCCAGCGTTGTCATGTCGGGTGTGATTCCAAATTTCTCTTGCGCACCACCGAATGCCAGGCGGAACCCGGTCATGACTTCGTCAAAGATTAGAATCGCGCCATCTTTGGTCGTCTCGTCTCGCACGCAGTTCAGAAACTCCATCGTCGGGGGCACACAGCCCATGTTGCCAACGACCGGCTCCAAGATGATCGCAGCGATCTGGCCGGAATGTTCGGCAAACGCATTGCGGACCCCTTCGCAATCGTTATAGGACAACACAATCGTGTCTTGACCGGCGCCCGGGGTGACCCCAGGTGAATCGGGAACACCGAGCGTCGCCGCGGCACTCCCGGCGGCGACAAGCAGGCTATCGACATGACCGTGATAGTTGCCGGAGAACTTGATGATCTTGTCGCGGCCCGTGGCACCGCGCGCAACTCGAATCGCGCTCATCGTTGCCTCCGTTCCGCTGTTGACCAGACGGACTTTCTCGACACTCGGCACCGCGTCGATAATCTGAGTCGCAAGTTCCGATTCAGCTTCGGTCGGCGCGCCGAAACTGGTACCGCGTTGGGCGGCATGGACGACGGCCTCAATCACTTCGGGGTGGGCATGCCCGAGAATCATTGGGCCCCACGAACCGATGTAATCGATAAACCGCCGACCGTCGATGTCGTGAAGGTACGGTCCTTCGGCATGGTCAATGAACAGAGGCGTGCCGCCGACCGCCCCGAAAGCTCTGGCGGGGCTGTTCACCCCGCCCGGCATCAGGCGTCTGGCTTGCTCGAACGCCTTGGCACTCTTTTCGCCAACATCGTAGACAGGTGTAGTGGCCAACGTTGCCTCTCGCAAAACGCGGATTCCAGTTGTGGTCCTCTTCGCAGGGAGATTCTGGCGTCTGAGAACGTGTTTGAAAAAGGGGTCTGACCCTTTGCCGCGAACATGCGTTCGCAGTTATTCGCTGCGACCTGAACGAAAAATGAACACAGCTTACCGACTCACAGAGGGTCAGACCCCTTTTTCAAACACGTTTTAGTGGGGGGCATTGAAGAGGACTACGAGCAATCCGCGACTTGGTATGCGGTCAACACCTTGACTGATGGTGCCCGGCAATAGAAGTGTTTTGTCGATTCCAGGCTCGCTTTGCGGCAGCGACCGTGCTGTTTGGATGCTGGCAAGCGAAGCGAAGCCGTCATAACCAGAGCAGGCGGATTTGCCGATCCTGCAAGGCCAAGATTCTCTCTTTTCAGCGGGTGTATCGACCCGTCCGGTTTACCTAGCGCGCACTAGGCTTCAGCTGTGACCACCTATCGGTTTTATCCTCTCATCACAGCCGTACCGCCGATCACTGGCTTTAGCACCCGCATGTTCAAGAAAACTCACGCTGTGAAACGTCGATCCGACTGCAGACGCCGCAAGGGAGTCGCAGTGGTTGAACTGGCTGTCTGTTTACCGATTCTGGTCGTGCTGTTGATCGGAACCATCGAGGCTTGCGTGATGCTGCAGCTGCAGCAGAACTTGGCGGTCACCGCCTACGAAGGCGCGAGAGTGGGAATCATGCCGGGGATAGATGCGGGTGCCGTGGACTTTCAATGTCAGCTGATACTTGATGACAGAAACATCAAAGGCTACACGATTACGCTGGATCCGGTGGATCCGCAGTCGATGATCGTGGGCGACGAATTCAAAGTCACGATCACCGCCGACTGTTCGGCAAATGCGGTTGTCGGGGGAATGTTCTTCAATGGCAAGGCAATTAGCGAGTCAGTGGTGATGCGAGCCGAGTAGCACCGCAGACAGGTGGACTCATCTTTCCCGTTCCAAACAGGTTTTTCACAGTGACCCATTCCAACAATTCACGAGCCGGCGCGACGATGGTCGCATTGGTCTTCTTGTTGCCGGTGCTGTTCATTTTGGCGGCGATGGCCATCAACTTGGCGTACATCCAAGTCGTCAATACCAAGGTGCAAATCGTGACCGACGCCGCGGTACGCTCTGCGGGACGCATCTACGCCGAAACAGGCGACGAGGCACAGGCACTCGTTGCGGCCCAACAAATGTCCGCGCTCAACCCAGTCGAATCCATTGTCGTTCCGGTGGGAGCGTCCGATCTAGAATACGGGCTTAGCGAGCGCGACTCGAAAGACAAAGCCTACACGTTTACGCCGGGCACCAATGGGAACGCCGTTCGATTGACGACGAACTCGTTTGCGGCAGGCGCGGGCAGCGCGTTGCAGCCGTTCTTTCCAACTTTTGGGTCAACGTTTGATATTCGGCCTACATGTACCGCGACCAATTCCCAGACCACACTGGATGTTGCGGTGATCGTCGACCGCAGCGGCTCGATGGCCTTTGCTGCCAACGAGACCAGTGGGGGAGGAACACCCGCGGCGGCACCGTCAGGCTGGAGTTTCGGCGATCCGGTTCCGCCCAATAGTCGCTGGCTGGACCTGGTCGCGTCGGTGAATGGTTTTTGTGACGAGCTGACACAAACGGCGAAGGTCGAGAAAGTTGGATTGGTCAGCTACGCCGATACGGCCAAACGCGAAGAGAACTTGACTGATGACTACACAAAGATTGCAAACCGCAACTTCAAGATCTCGTCAGTCTTTGATGGTGGTATGACGGCCGTTGGTGATGCGATCCTCGAGGCCATCGATGCCGTGACTGAACCAAAACACTGCCGACCGTGGGCCAACAACGCTTTGGTGTTGATGAGCGACGGAAAGCACAACGCTGGGAGCGATCCGCTGATCGCCGCCGCCGCTGCGGCCGCCGAAGACATTCCAATTTACACGGTCAGTTTCAGCGCTGAAGCTGACCAAACTCTGATGCAGCAGATCGCAGACCTAACCGGAGGAACGCACTACCATGCCGTCAACGCTCAGCAGCTAAACGACGCGTTTCGAAACATCGCCCGAAGACTCCCTTCCATGCTGACGCAATAGGATCATCTCATGATTGGAAAGTTTGCCAAACGAAGGAAGTCGACCCGCCCCGGTGCAGCCGCCGTCGAATTCGCGGTTGCGATCAGCGTTCTGTTGATCATCGTGTTCGCGTCGATCGAGTTTGTCAGACTCAATATGCTCAAGCATTCGGTCGAGCATGCCTCCTATCTGGCCGCTCGCAAGGGAATCATCATCGGAGCCAGGAGCGGTGACGTCAAAAACGAGGCGAAAGCCCATCTTGCCATCCTCAACGTCTCCGGAGAGTCCGTCACGGTGAACCCAAACACGATCAATGACGACACTCAGATTGTCGAAGTGATCGTGAATGTACCGATCTCGGGGAACTCGTGGATATCGCCCGTTTACTTCAGCGGGACAATTACCGGACGGACACGCATGCTGGCCGAACGCGCGGCCGCAGACATGGCCGCCGCGCTTCCCTAGCGACAATCCGCGACGTCACATTATCGGTCCAAGGAAGTCGTTGAACGGCAAGCCGCAGGCGACTGCTATGGGCGGACGCAGTCGCCTTCGATTTGCCGTTCAACAATGTACTTCGGGTTTGTTTCGGCGTTGAGCCTACACGAATCGCCGATTACGCATCGAGCGCTCTTGCAGCGCCGATTTCGGTCGAACGCCGACAAAGCTTTCGGCGACTTCGCCTGCTTTGAAGACTAACAGAGTGGGGATGCTGCTGATCCCGAACCGCTGGGCGACGCCAGGATTGTCATCGATGTTCACCTTGCCAATCTTGACCGACGGATTCTCGCTGGCCAGCTCATCAATCATTGGCGCGATCTGGCGGCACGGACCACACCATGGTGCCCAGAAGTCGACCAGGACGGAACCGTCCGCTTTCAATACTTCCGTATCGAAGTTGTCATCTGTGAATTCTTTTACGGCGTCAGAAGCCATCTGTATTTCCTTTTGAATGGAGTGGACCGTTCAACCGCAGGCAAAACCGTCGGCCAACGAACCACGATTATGAGCCATGGCGGCAAACAAGCACCACCGGCGGCAGAATTGTAGGAAGAGTCGAACGTGTGTCAATTTCCTTGAGTCTCTTTTGGCAGTTACCAATGCGGCTTCACGGATGTTGCAAGATTCGGGCCAATTGGTCAAGTATCAGAGCGGTTGCGCCCCAAATCACATGTTCATCGTGCTCAATTGCCGGAGCTCGAAACTTCAGCTTTCCCACCTCCCGATCCGCTTTTCGGACGGCGCGCTGCTTGACCAGCTTGGTTCTCGCGGACTGGTCCAAGAGGACACTCAAACGCAACGGGATCACCTCTTCGACCTCGATCGGATCGGGCTTCCAAGGCTGAATCGGCGGCTGAATTAGCATCACGAGCGGGTGAACCAGATTATCGCTGGCGTAGACATACTGCGTTGACAGTTCGCCACAGCAGCACATCACGTCGGGTCGAACGCCAAGTTCTTCCTCGAATTCCCGAAGCGCGGCTTCAAGAATGCTTTCGTCGGGTTCCACCCGCCCGCCGGGAAGACAGATTTGACCGCCATGGTGTTGAAGCGAACTGGGACGCAACGTCAATGGAATCGTCCACTGGTCATCCGAATCCTGGTAGAGGGCAAGGGCGACAGCGGCGACCCGCGACCCCATCTTGGCGGGCCCACGATGACGCCCGTAGGAAAGCTCCGGAGGCACACCCGGTCGCGGTAATGACTCGGCGCCCGACAGCAGTTGTTGCAGTCGCTCACGTAGCGATCGATCGCCCAACATAGATTCCAGCACTACATCAATGTCTCGAGCAGTCGTCGAAGCTTCGCAATTCCACACGGTGGTCTAGACCCTCGATCGGACCCATGTGCACAGTCAGCGCACGATTGTATTTGTCACGCTCCAATTGCGTTACCAGTTTTCCGTAATCGACTTCACCCTGCCCAACGCTGACTTGAAAAGCGTCTGGTCGCGAATCGCGGAGGTGAACGTTGCAGACAAATTTCAGAATCTTGTCGAGATTCTTTTCTTTGCCATTACAAATGTAGACACTGGGGTCGAGCGTGATCCCAAGCCCATCGACGTTGTTGCATAGCACCATCAACGTATCGGGATCGTCGCTCAGGCAACCGAGCTGTGAGCGAACGGAGACCCGTACCCCTTCGGTTTCGCCAATCTCGACCAGCTTCTGCAGATGTTCGACTTCTTCGTTGAATGGCGTCCCCTGCTCGCCGGAGGGAACGGTGATGTTCACGACCTTTGTGGTTTTGGCGATGCGACAGATGTTCTTGAAATCGCTGTAGTGTTGATCTCCCTTCGAGGCCAATTCCAGACTATAGCCGGAAATGTCCAGCCGATGAGTGTGACGAAGCGTTTGGATCGCACGATCCGAGTCCGACAATAACTCACTCGGCTTCAGTATTCCGGATTCATGGATTGCGATTTCCACCGCGGTGAATTCGAGATCGCCGAGGATCTCGATGGCCTCAATGAACTCCGTTCCCGGCCAGCACTCAGTCGACGCTGCAACAAACACGCTTCATTCCTTCTCACGTTCGGTGATGCCTGTGCGATCTTGGCCGACCCTCGCCAGGAATTCCCGTTTCAGTAAACAATCCTCGACGCCGAACGTGGGGCCGGCTCGTCGTCAACGCGCAAGATTCGCTAAGAAGGTGTTTGAAAAAGGGGTCTGACCCTTTCCGAGAGAAGTCTGACGACACCATTCGCGTTCGATTCATCGCCCTTTTGCGGCCGCGAACCAAACTCACAGAGGGTCAGCCCCCTTTTTCAAACACGTTCGAAGAAGCCGATCTTGCATGAAACGCACAGCTTACCCCGTGGAGCGTTTCCGGCAATAGACCGATCGCCACAGTCCGGTAGCCGATTATCCGCTTTCGTCGCGGAGCAGTGCCAGAATTTCGCCAGCAACCTGGTCGACCGATTTGCCGCCGGTATCAATTCGATGACTGGCTGCGGCTGCGTACAGATTCCGTCTCTGGGTCAGCAGCAGGCGTATTTCCTCGAGTTCGCCCAGCGAAGTTAGCGGCGGTCGTCGGTCTGCCGTCGTCTGATCGCGATGGATTCGCTCGACAATCGTCTCAGCATCGGCATCCAGCCAGAAGCAAATGCCGGACTGGCGAATGACGCCTCTGTTGTCTTCGCTCAAAATCGCGCCGCCTCCCAGCGAGACCACGGCTGGTGGGGCATCCGCGACTGTCCTCAATGCCTCCGTTTCCTGCTGACGAAACAGCGGCTCCCCCCCCTGCTCGAAGATCTCGCGGATCGATTTCCCGGCATTTGCCTCAATCACTTGATCCAAATCAATGACGAGACGGCCAAGCGACTTTGCGAGCGTGACACCAACAGACGTTTTTCCTGTCCCGCGGTATCCGGTCAAATAGAGATGTCGATGCATGGTTTTCCGGCTAGTGCTTTGTCACGACTAAGAATGAGGGTTCCATTTGCTTCGGGAAAAGGGGTCAGGTACCAAAAGTGCGAAGCACCCGAAGGGCCGTTCCGGCTTTTGGTACCTGACAGCTTTTCCCGGCCAACCCCAAAATCAAGCTTTGACAAAGCACTAGGCGGGCAATCGACGATTCCAGCCGCTGTCGCGAAGCTAGTATTCTGTAATAGGGACGCCACTTTGACGAGTCCTCAGATTTGTAGGCGTTTGGGGAGGGAGAGGCTGCTGCCGAACCGGTTCCGCGAAACAGGCTTACAGTATCGCGGCTCGGCAGGAGCCTCGCCCTCCCATATTGTGCCTCGCCCTCCCATATTGTGCCGCGCCCTCCCATATTGTGCCGCGCCCTCCCACCTGGTGCGTCGTCGATCGCAATTTTGAAAAGTCGCTCCATGGACGCTGATCCGCTTGCCCGACACCGATCGCCCAGCCCGTCTGGGCGACGATGGTTGATGCGCGGCATGTCGGTCGTGATCGCGCTAGCTCCGTTCGTGTTGCTAGAGATCGCCGTACGATTCTTCACGCCGCCGGCGGCTAGTGCTGTCGATTTCGACCCAGTGGTTGATCTGCAGCAGTTGCGTCCGCTGTTTGTTCTCAATCAGGCGTCAGGCCGCCTGGGAAATTCCGCGCGAACGATTCAATTTCTTTCAACCCGACTCCTTTCTTGCCAAAAAACCTTCAGGCGTGCGCCGGATTTTTGTATTGGGCGGGTCGACAGTCCAAGGACGCCCCTATTCGATCGAGACCTCGTTCGCCACATGGTTGAGGTTGAGGTTGGAAGCAGCCAGCCCCGAAACAGATTTCGAGGTGGTCAATTGCGGCGGTGTTTCTTATGCCAGTTATCGAGTCGCGAAAATTCTTGATGAAGTGCTCGATCATCAGCCCGATGCAATCGTGGTTTACACGGGACACAACGAATTTTTGGAAGACCGCGAGTACGCCGACGTTCGCGGAATGAGCGGATCGCGGCGTTGGATCTCGCGAGCCGCGTCAAAGCTCAAGACAGTCAGCTGGATCCAAAGCAAATTGAGTGGATCGTCGATTGCCCCGAGTTCGATGGCGGCAGAAGTCGACGCACGGCTCGATCATATTGGCGGCCTGCGGCGGTATCAGCGTGACCCAAGCTGGCGATCAGGAGTCGAGAGTCATTTCGACGCGACCTTGAGGCGAATGGTAACGGCAACCAAGCGAGCCAACGTGCCATTGGTGCTCTGCGTTCCCGCTTCCGAACTCGTCAACACGCCTCCATTCAAAGTCCAGCAGCGCGCCGGACTGTCGCCATCGCAATCGAGTGCTTTCCACGACGCTTGGAACATCGCTCAGGACAATCTTGTCGACATGGGCGAGCGGTTGTCGGCGTGTGCTGCCTGTCTTGCCATCGACCCGGAGCACGCGGGTGCAAACTACATTGCTGGTCGCCTGCATCATCTGCGTGGGGAAACCGCGATGTCGTTGCGGTACCTGACCGCGGCTCGCGATTTCGATGTTTGCCCACTCCGAGCGACCACGCCGATTGTCCAAGCCGTGATCGACATCGCCAGTGAGTATCGAATTCCGCTGGTCAATACGGTGGAGCAACTCGATCAACGCAACTCCGATGGCATACGGATTCCCGACGGCATTGCGGATCCCGAGTTCTTTGTCGATCATCTCCATCCAACCGTCGCAGGGCACCAGGAGATCGGTGAGGCGATCGCGGTTGAAATCGAAACACTCGCTTGGTTCCGCCCGACGCCTGACGCCGAGCCGCGTTACCGAACTCTGATCGAACAGCACCTCGCCAGCCTGGGTGAGGAATACTATGCGCGCGGTCGGCAACGCCTTGAAGGGCTCCGTCGATGGGCCGCCGGCCGCGCCGGAAAGCTTGTTCCGATCGCACCGGCAGGTCATGCTTTAGACTGAAAACGTGTTAAAGGGGCTGACCTGGTTCGGTTCAGAGGGTCACCCCTTCAAACACGTGCTGAGCTGGAGTATTGTATTGGATGCGACGGATTCATCTGTTTATTGCTTTTTGTTGCCTTGGTTTCGCCGCCGGCAGTCGATACGAGTTCGCTTGGGCAAGACACGGCCGATCCAAGTTCATCGTCACCGAATGCGTTTTCCGTTGACAAGATCGAAGAGCAACTCGAGGGGCCCGTTGACGTTGAGACGATTGTGGCAACCTCCGGTTGGATCAATTCGACCGGCGTGGTCGATTGGCTAGGCCCGCTTGCACCAGTCGCTTTGTCACCCTTTTTCGGAGTCACATGCCTTTCCGGCCTTGCCCTTTGGGGACCCGATTGGATGGCTGCCAATCCCGTTCTGGACGCGTCCGGACCGCTGCAAAGCGGATGGCTGTTCGCGATCTTCCTCGTGCTAACGATTCTGACCAGCCTGCCACGGTTGACCAAGGTCAGCAAACCGTTTGCCCAGGCGGTTGATCGTCTGGAAACGTACTCCGTGATCGTGATCTTATTGGCCATCAAAGTCGCGACGTCAATGGAGTCTTCGGGCACCGAGCAAGTCGCGATGGTTCAGCTTGGCATCGTAAGCTTTACCGCCGACACTCTGCTGGCGATCGCGATGGTGGTCAATATCCTGGTGATCAATAGCGTCAAGTTCTTCTTCGAATTCATGGTTTGGCTGACGCCGGTGCCGCTGCTGGACGCAATTTTCGAGGTCTGCAACAAGTCGCTCTGTGTCGCACTGATGGCGGTCTATGCCTTCAGTCCCACCGTCGCAACGATTATCAACTTGTCGATGTTGCTACTTGCCGCGATCGTGTTGCGGTGGATCAGTCGCCGGGTCCGCTTCTATCGCAGTATGATTCTGGACCCTGTGATCGCTCGTTTGTGGAGCGGCTTTGGAACACCGAAGCGGCCCGAATTGATCGTGTTTCCAACAGCGGACATCGGCCCTTTCAAAGCAAAGAGTCGCTTGCGGCTGAGGCCAGTTGCACAATCACAGGGAGAACTCGGCAAAGCAGGAGGATGGTTGCTAGAGGAGGCGAATTGGTGGATGCCGACGAAAGAGCATGTGTTGTCGAGCGACCATGAGCCTCAAGTCCGTTGTGGGTGGGTGACCAATTCTGTCTCGATCCACGACTGCGATGGCGTGCAAACCGTCTTCAGCTTCTCTCGCCGCCACAACGCCGAAACGCTCGAGCAATTGGCCAAACAATTGGGCATGCGAATTTCCGATGACTCGACGGGCGACGGGGCGCTGCAGGAGGCACTGCAAAAGGGCCTCGATAAGGTCGCGGGCGAGTTTGTGTAAGGTGCTTCTGGGGAGTAGCTTCGCAATTTGCCAATGCCGCTTGACCCTACCAGTGGGCATTGGTGTCGACACAAATCATCGCTTCAAGCCAATCTTGACCCTTGCACGTGATAACTGCGGAGCAGTGACAGCTATAGCCTGGGGCTAGGTTTGCGAGCTTCGGGCGAGCAGGCCCTCCTTCGACCTGCGTCGGTTTGGCGGCTTAGCCGCCAAACCGACGCAGGTCGAGGTCTCGTGGTTGTTCTGTTTACCTGGGGTTTCACGAACACTCGCTGTCGCTCGGCTCGTTGCACCCCAGGCTATATGCTGACGCTGCTCCGCAGCTAAGAGCGTGAGAATCAACTCGATGCCTTCAGCTCGGCGGCTTCGGCTTCAAGCTTCGCAATCTCATCTTCTAGTTGTTTCAACTCTTGCGGATCGTCGGCTTGTTCCCTCGAACCGGACAATCGAGGACGCAGGGTCTGAAGCTTCTTGTTAATCACGTCCAGTCGCTTCTTTGCTTTCTTATCCATTGGGCGAGTCTGTCTCTGTTGGAAAACGTTTTCTAGAATTCAATCAATGCGACGGTGAAATGAACCACCAATACGTACAACGTCGTCCAAAGTACTGTCGAGGTGATTGCATTGCTGACATCACTCGCCGAGTGCTTTGACGCGATACCTCGATAGTAACCGATTGCCGCTGTCCCGACACCGCAGGCAATGTTCTTTAGCAGCACCCAGCCCCACCCCAACGGCCGGTTGTGGACGCCAGCATCAAGATTGCGATAAAAGTGCTGCTCCCAAAAATAGGGGCCAATCGCCGGGTGCGTCGCATGAAAAGTCGCCAAACTGACCAGTCGAGCCGAGCTGTAGGCGAGCCATTCCAGCAGCGGCGTCGCCAGCATGAACGCCAACACGATAGGAACCAACAGGTAGGCTTTCGGTTTGACACCGAGCGTACGCAACGCGTCAACTTGCCCGCCGTACTGTTTCACGCCCACGTCCGCCGCCACTGCCGCGCCGCAGCGGGCCGCAATCAGGATCGTCGCCAGGACCGGAACCAGGATCCGGTACAGCGCGAATCCGATCGAGGCCAACAGTTCGTCGATCAACAGCGGCTGCGTGTACAAGCGAAACGGCAAGAACTTGAAGGTGAAGTAGGTTGTCGTGAAGCCGATGATCAATCCCGCCAGAAGCAAATAGATCCAAGCGGACACACCTCCAACGAGACGCAAATAGTGAGCAAGGAAACGACCTCCCCAACGCAGTTTCGGAAAAATTGGCAGTGCGTCAAAGGGCAATCTGGCCGCGGCGACAACGGCCGATCCGGTTGCCGAGAGGAAATCGTCGCATGCGCGTAACGCCATCTGCGACGCACTGGGTGGTTCCCTGATCGCAATTTCCAACGCAACTGGCTTCATCCGCTTCGGAATTTCGGACCACTCGCTGTTTGGGACAAAGACCAATTGCTTTTGTTCCGAGTCAAGCAACAGCACTTCCTCAGCGATCGGGATCAGCGTCTCGTAGTCGTGAGTCACAACGATGCTCGTTCGTTGATGCGCGTTGTGCGTCGCACGAATCAACTCCGCCACCTTACGGCCGCTGGCGGAATCTAAGCCCGATGTCGGTTCGTCGTAGAGAACAATGTCCGGATCTGCCGCCAGCGTGCGCGCGATCGCCAATCGTTGCTTTTGACCACCACTCAATCCAGCGACTCGAGTCTTGGCCGGAACTCCCAACTCGCTCAGCCATTGCGCAGCGGTTTGCGAAGGCGGTTTGTTCCGATTGCTTCGATGGTCAATCGCGAATTGAACGTTCTCGGTGGGTGAGAGTTCATCAAACAACGCGAATTGCTGAAAGACGATTCCGACCCGCTTGGCCGAGGACATTTCGGTTGACGAATCGGCGGTTCGCCCCATGTCGATCGTGCCGCTCCACGCAAGCGTTTCGCCTTGGCGTGGTAGCAACCCTGCCAGCGTCCGTAGCAACACCGATTTGCCGGCACCGCTTCCACCTACGATCACGGTGATCTTGCCGCCCGGAATCGTGACGTTCGTGTCGTCCAACAACGTCTGTGGTCCGGCACTGATGTGCAGATCCACCAGGCGTAACGGCGGTTGATTCCCCGGTTCGGACTCCTGATCGCTCATTGGCCGCCAGCCCCAGTGCGACTACGATCCGCCAAATAGACAATCGGGTAGGGCATCGATTCTTCGGCAACTTCGATGCTGGACATCGATGCGGTGTCGTGCGTCGGTGTCAGCACAATCCAGCGTCGGTCTTTGCCGAGAATCTGATTTCGCAACACACGCGCGAAGTCCGGATTGATTCCTTGCTCTTGAGAGCCAAACAGGTCGTCACCAATCTGTCGGACGACGGGCTCCAATCGATCGCCAGCCAGGTCGAGTGCACGTCGTGCTTCGTCGCTCGTCCAAACGCCGCTCCAAACCTCCTGCAGTCGCTCGTTCTCAACCAGTGTTTCTTTGAGGATGTTCCGGACCAGTTGGCGAGCCTCCGGATCGCCCGCGATCTTTCCGGCAACATCGGCCAGCTCCGCTCGCACCGCATCGTTGGCCGCGACATCACTGACGATGCGTTGGATGGAGGCGACGATATCGTCCATGCGTGACTCAAAAACAGGAACCGCTTCTTCATCAACGAACCTGTTCCATTCGTCCTGCACAAGATCTTTTCGCGGCAATGGGGATTTGTCGTAGGCCGCTCGCCATCCGAATCGCCAAAGCGACGCGCGATCCCAAAGCTCTCTTCCGATTCGCTCTGCGGTCGGCTCGACATGCTCGCGGACGATCGGCAGGATCTCGCGACGCGCCAACGGAATCAACCTTTCCTCCACGACTTCATCATTCCATTGCATCGCCAGTTCATCGATTTCGCCGCGATGCCGATCAACCGCGCGACGAAACTCTTCTTCGACGACCGGCAGTGAACGGCGTAAACTGGTTTGCACCAGCGGCACAAAAGCGGCCGCGAGTTCCTCGCCGTGAGCGTTGATCGTCGCCGCTAACCTCTGTTGAATTTGTTGTCGTTTCGCTGGCCCAAGCATCGTGGCAACCACTTCCTCCAGTCGCCCGCTATTTCGATACTGAATCAGCCGGCATCCGTTGGGGAATCCGCCGGCGTACCAGAGAAGTGTGACTTGATGCTCTTGATCGGCTGAAACCGATACGACGTGTCCGATTTGCTCCCACGTCGAGTCTTCCCGCCTTTCAAAAATCGGATCATGAACACGAAGTCGCCCGGCCGGATCGGTGGCTTGCGTCGTCGCCCTCGGCCCCGTGAAGTAGCGAGTGAGCTTCGACGTGGAATCGTGGGAGTTCGGTCCCGCTATACGGGTTCCAGCGAAAGCAGCAACGACAATGGCAATCCAGAAGAGGACGCCAAGGGCGCGAAGAAAGGAGCGATTCAGCACAACAGGAATTCTCAACTAGGCGAATGTCGACGGTCACTCGGTGTCCATCGACAGTAGAACGTGATCACGACCCTGGCACATTCTACGCCGCCAAGGGGCGCAACTTTCCCATCACGCCGAATCATCGCGGCTGGGCAGCAACCGGAAAAACCACTCGGGCGAACCATGCCGGAGCTGGTCGACGATCACGGCGATAATGATGATCCCGCCAATGATGATGTGCGTGTACGTATTTGGAATGGACAGTTGGCTGCAACCGCTGCGAATCACCGTGATGATCAGTGCCCCGACCATCGTGCCAAAGATCGAGCCACGGCCGCCGCTCAGACTGCCGCCACCGAGCACCACGGCGGCAATGATCTCCAGTTCTTTTCCTGTCCCGTCACTCGGATTGCCATTCTTGACGTCGGCAAAATAGAGCAATCCGCCAATGGCAACAAAGAATCCAGCCAGCGTATATACCGACACGATCGTCATCGGCACATTGATGCCGCAAAGTCGTCGCGGTCGACTCGCTTGATCCCATCGCGAATACGTTTCGTCCAAATACCGTGTATCGCATCACCAGCCCGACCAGAATGCCAAGCACGACCGCGATGATCACACTCGCAGGAATAGCCAGACCGGGAATCAGGTAGTTTTGCGAATTCGAATCCGGTGTAGCAAAGGTACTTTAGCCATTCGGAATATGTTCTTTCGGCGCGTAAACGGTCGACTCGTTGGCAATGATTTGCCCGATCCCCAACAGAATCGTCATCGTTCCGAGCGTGACGATGAACGGCACGACTTTTGTCGCACTGATCAACACACCATTGACGAACCCGCAAAGGCACCCGGTGAAGAATCATTGCCATCAGCGCGAACACCATGGTCGAAGCAAACGCCGGGTCAGCCGTGGTCACGTCTGCATTCTTCAGTTGCAAAGCAAGCACGGTTCCGCACAGCGTCAGCGCCGTTCCGGCGGACAGGTCAATTCCCGCGGCGATGATGATGATCGTCATCCCGAACGCGGGAACGGCAATCAACGCAGCCGAGCTCATGATCACTCGCATGTTGCGAACCGACAAGAAAAAACCTTGCGCCCCAGATTTTGTCTGCGACCGCGAACAACAGCGATGATGAACAACAAGGCGAAGAGCGGCCCGAGTTGCGATCTGAATATTGTTTTTAGCATATGCGTCGACAAGGATTGGCCTCGGACTTGAGGGAACGTTGCATGATGGTGCATCATCCAGAGCGATCGCGGTTGCCATCACGTCGTCTTCGGTCCAGTCCTTCGCGTCTCTGACTTCCCGAAGCTCGCCTCGTGCCATGACGCCGATGCGGTCGCAGACGGCCAAGAGTTCGGGCAAATACGAACTGACAAAGACGATCGTTTTTCCTTCGGCTGCCAGTTCGCCCATCATGCGATAGATCTCGGCCTTTGTTCCGACATCAATTCCTTTGGTTGGCTCATCCATCATCAGAATGTCGGCCTGCTGATGCAGAATTCGCGCGATCGCGACCTTCTGTTGGTTGCCGCCGGAGAGTTCGGCGACCGATTGATTTCCCGAATGGGCTTTCACCTCGACCCGTTGCATCAGTTCCATCGCAGCTTGGTCGCGGCGGCGCAGATTGATCACACCCAACTTTGTGTAAGGATCGAGAGCACCGAATGTTGTGTTTTCGATGATCGAAAGGTCTTGTGCCAGTCCCTCCGTTTTTGCGGTCTTCCGAAAGCAGACCAAACCCAGCTTTCATTCGGGCTCGAACCGATTTCTCGATATGCTTGCCGTTGACCGTGACCACTCCGGCAGTGGTATGATCGAGCCCGAAGATGCTGCGCAACAACTCCGTGCGACCCGCACCAACCAATCCGGCGATCCAAAGATTTCGCCGCGACGCAGTGACAAAGCTGACGTCGCGCGGATAGGGGGTTCCCTGAATCTGATCGACCTGGACCCACGGCTCGCCGGGCTGGTGCGGCACCGAGGGAAACAGATCGTCCACGTCGCGACCGACCATCAGCGAAACGATTTGGTCATCGGAAACTTCCGTGATGCGCCCCGCGCCAACGTTTCGCCCATCACGCAGCACGGTGTACGTGTCAGCCACCTCACGAACTTCTTCCAGAAAGTGGCTGATGTAGATGATGCCGATACCACTGCTCTTTAGGCGATTGATGATTTCGAACAAGCGCGCAACATCTTTTTGCGGAAGTGAACTGGTCGGTTCGTCGAACAGAGATGATTTTCGCATCGCTTGCCAAGGCACGCGAGATTTCAATCAACTGCTGGGTCGCAACCGATTGCTCGCCCACAATCGCTTTCGGACTCAGTTCGGTCAACCCGACCGCGTCGAGTGCATCGCCGGACTCTTGACGCTGCGATGTGCGAAACAGCAGACCACCGCCCGTCCCGGGATGACCCAACAGAACGTTGTCTTCGACGCTCAGATCAGGAGCAAGGTTCAGCTCTTGGTAGATCATCGCGACGCCGACGCCCCGCGCATCGTGCGGACCTTGGGGACGAAACGGTCTGCCGGCGATCGTCATCGGGCCGCTGTCTGCTCGGTGGGCGCCGCTCAGCACTTTCAGCAGCGTGCTTTTGCCCGCGCCGTTTTCGCCAATCAAGGCAAGGACTTCGCCGCCAGAGACGGACAGCGAAACGTCTTGAAGTGCGTGTGTGGGACCAAACCGTTTGCTGATCCCTTGCATTTCGAGCAAAGCCGTATCCATCAAGTCGGTAGGTTACTCCAGAATCTCCGGCTTCAGCAAGTCAGATATTCTGCTTCGTTCATATTTTCCGGCGTCGCAACGTATTCCCCGGTCGAGATGAACGGTTCGGCCGGTTCGCCTTGATGGCGTCGACCATCGTCATGACCGACCTGGTACCCCATCTGCACCGGATCTTGCAGAACGATTCCGCTGCACGATCCGTCACCGAGTGCCTCGATCAACGCGTCGCTGGGGTCAAAGGCGATCAGCTTGACCTTCTTGTTCAGGCCCGCATTTCGCAAGGCCTCCAATGTTCCGTTCGCGTTCGATTCGCAGACCGCAAAAATCCCAGCCAAGTTCTCGCCGTGAACCTGCAGCAGCTGGTCGACTTTCTCTTTCGATGCGGTCGCGTTGTCACCGCCGCGTTGGTCGGACGATACAACCTTGATGTTCGGAAACTCTTTCAGGCCGTCCAGGAAACCTTGCTCACGCTGTTCGGTGCTCTCACTGCCGGCAATGTACCGCAGCAAGATCACGTTTCCTTTTTCGCCGATCGCCGCGGCCATCTGCTGAGCCGCCATTTGGCCACCTTTGTAGTTGTCGGTGGCCACGTAGCTGACGATCTCCGGTCCTTCGTCCAAGCCGCTGTCAAAGATCACAACCGGAATGCCCTCGCTGATCGCTTCCTCAACGGCATCAACCAAACCACCTTTTTGATTGGGTGCCAGGACGATCCCGTCGACGTGCATCGTGATCATGTTCTTGACCACTTCGATCTGACTGCCGGTGTCACTCTCGACGACGGGACCTCGCCAGACGATTTCGACGTTGCCGAGTTCGCTTGCCGCCTGTTCGGCACCATAGTGAACCGACTTCCAGAATTCGTGGCTGGTTCCTTTAGGAATGACGGCGATCCGCAGCGAATCCGCACCAACACCCGCGTTTGATCCGCTGTGTTGGGTTTGGGAACCAGTACTACACCCACCGCCAAGCAGAACAGCCAGACAAAGCGTGGTGGTGAAAGACGAAAACAGCTGCACACGATTCACGTTCAAAGTCTCCATTGGCCACGCGAGGGGGACGGCCGAACGCCGACAAGCGATGTGACGTGACGATCGCGTTCATCGTCACTTTGACTGCGGCGCATTGTAGCGGGTCGGCCGGCGTGGCGTGGCGTGGGAGTGACAAGTCGATTGTGGCTCGGTTGCCTCAACCGAGTGATCGGGGAAATCAGCTTTGGGACAAACGAGCGACGAGGCGAGCTGATCTAGCGACGCAGGAGCGCGTCAAAACGCTCGCATAAGCAGAGATAGACCTCCGCGGGCGATCCGTTGCCAATCTTTTGATCGTCCAGCGAGCTGGCGAACCAGATGCCGCCATCGGTTCCCATCAACAGTACTTCCTCGGCTTGCTGAAGCTCCGCGACCGTGATGGCTCTGTTTGACCAGGGGATCGCTGCCGATGCGGCAATCGACTCGACGACCGACTGCGTAATCCCTGGTAACACGCGATCGGCAGGGGGTGAAACGATCCTTCCTGCTCGAACGATGGCAAGATTCGCGATGCTCGTTTCAGTCACGCTGCCATCGTTGTCGAGCAAGATCCCGACGGCCTCCTCGTTAACTGCTCGGGCGATGGCGTCAGCGCGGTAATAGTGGATGCGCGAGCGGACCTTGATCGATCGCGGCCAGCAATCTGGATCGGGTTGCCTGACTTTGGTGACGACCAGCGGTTGTCCTTGTTCGCGGCGCCGCTTGTTGACCGCATGATTCAATCGGTTCAGGTGCAATCCGAGTGTTGGGCCATCACCGCCAGGTTCGCCGGGTGTTGCGAACATGGTGAGGCCGACGTCGCCCTCAGACTGAAGCAACGCGGCGTTCTTGGCCAGCAGATCTTCGATGATCGCCCTGATCGCGAGTTCCGATGGCAGGCCGGCGATACTCAGCTGAGTGACCGAACGTTGCCAGCGATCGAGGTGCTCGTCGAGGGCAAAGAGCCGGCCGGCATACGTTCGCAAGCGTTCAACAGCAGTCACGCCTTGTCGGAATCCGACATCATTGACCCCGATGTGCATGCTCTGGTGGGCCAGCCAACGCCCAGACAAATAGCCGATGTGTTTTGCAAAAATCGCCGAACTCGGTTCAGTGGGTGATGTCGACGTCATCAATCAACGCAGCCATCTCGGCGCCGCGCGGCAAGACTTCTTGTAATAGTCAAGTTCGCTGTGTTGGATGCCGATATACCGCGCACAATCGCGGGCTCGAACGGAAATCTTACTGCCGTCTGTCCGGGGAGCAAACGACCGGGGACCAGTGTAGCCCAATGCCATCGCTCCCCTGACCCGGTCGAGCAACCAATACCGCTTCAGCACAGCGTCCCGTTGGTTATACATCAAAACGAGCTTGCCCAGGTTCTCGGTCGCTTTGGAGTGATAACCACGGCTAGCCATCCAGTCGCTTTCGATGGCTGGTGCCAACAGGCCTGCATCAAATCGCACGTCGCCAATCGCGGGCCCTGGCAATTGTCGCCCAGCAAGCTTGCCTCCAGCGAGTGCGTGCAGAGCCCCGGTGATCACCCGGCCACCAAAACTGAACCCGATCAATGTGGCGGGGATCGAGGCCTCGGCATGCTTTCTCAATACCCATGCCAAGTACAGTCCTTGTGCGTCGGTCCGGTCTGCGTTGCGGCGAACGTCGCGAATGATGGGCCCTTGCCGGGCACTTGGCCAACTCCAAATCACCCAATCAATCGCTTCCGACTTGCGATAACAGAGCACTTGCCGACGGATTAGCAGACCATAGGGAATGGCCTCGCCCCTCGGCATCCAATTTCCATGCACGTAAATCACGGATTTGCGCCCACGAGCCGAATCGATGTATTGCTCAAGAGTCGATTTCGAGGCGTGTCCCTGGTGATCCAACTGAAAGACGGAGAAAACGGGAGCTCTCGAGATTCGCGCGGCAAATCTCGCTGGTCATCATATTCGTGTCGATGAACCACAATCGATCTCCCGCCCACGGACAATCCGGCTGCCGATCCAAGCGGGCTGCGCCCGAAACTTCAATCGCTTCCGCGCTCGAGTCATCCAAGTGCATCGCAGTACTGATCAGCTCGCACGCTGGCGCTGCAATCAACAGTGTCAATGCGATCGTCAAAACCATCGCGGTGTGTAGCCAAGTCTTCATCAACATTTTCTAGGTAAGTAAATCAGTGTGTTGCTTGGTGTAATCAGATTGTTGCAGAAAAAAAACGATGTTGCGTTTGCACATCATCGATGGCAACGTAATTTTGAGCGGTCTCGTACTCGAGATCACCGATTACGCTCGCTATGCTAATGAAGGAAAACTACAATGAACACTCGCATTTGCTCGATCATCGCGTCTGTAACGCTTTTGATCTTTAGCTCGGGCTGCGGCAGCACGAGAAACTTTTTGTTCGGACGCGGTGCGCGATGCGGATTGTGCAATCGAGCGTCAACTCCAGCTCCGCCGCCGGCCATGCAAGCACCTTGTGGGCAAACGCCTTACGCTGCTCCAGCCTACGGCGCACCTCAGTGCCAAACGCCCGCGTATCAGGGAAGCGTTGTGACTGCGCCCGCATCTGGTTGTGGTTGCAACGGTAACACCGGCAATGTTGATGGCGGACAAGCTTACGCAGGCAATCCTTGTGGCAGTTGTGGCGATGGCGGACAAGCGTATGCAGGTAACTCGTGTGGCGGCTGTGCCGACTACGGCATGACATACGGCGGCGGCGAATGCGGCGGCGATTGCGGTAACGTTGTCGGTGGGTACGGCCCGGTGGTCACGGATCCCTATACAAACGGCGGAATTGTCGGCGGGTCGGTTCCCTATAACGGCGTCGTTGGCGAACAAGTCATTGGCGGACAGGTTTACCCCGGCACGAGTGCACCGATCCAATCGGACAACTTCGACGCTCGCGTCAACTCCCAGAAGTTTGACTCAGATGGAAACCGCATTCTCTGGGAACAGCCTCTCCCGCAGGGCACGACAGCCCTCTAGAACGTTTCATGAATTCGTGGTCCAGCCCGTCGTCAAGCGACTAAACTGGAACCAATCGTAGCGAGCGACGGTCGGAGCAAAGATTACTTTCGGGTGAGATTTTGCTCCGGCCGTTTCGGTTTGACTCAGCCATCCACGCGTTTAGATCCAATCATGTTGCCGATCTCGTCCACTGTTTTGCTTTCGCGTCGGCAACTGCTGTTGGCAGGTCTCTCAGTTTCCGTAGCGACCGCGTCGGGGCAGGACGAGGGCTCGATCAAAAATGACGGCGTGATCGGCAATGACGGCCCGGACGTCCGCGGATACGTCAAGCGAGAGTCCTGAAAGTCGTCTGGCATACAATTCTCCGCAAATCCAGAACTGGCGGATCGGGTTGATTCTGGAGACTCCGGTCACCTGTACCAACGTGTTGGCGACCTTCCCAGTCCCAATGGACTGGCCGGAGCAGAAGGTCACGGTCATCGGCCAGAAGATTGACTCGAGGGTATCCGGCTTGGGAAGCACGTGAATTGGCTGGAGGCGCAAAACAGGTGGTGCTACGGATGGCGCGAGTGCCGGCGGGATCGACGGTGGAAATGACCTTCACGTTTCAAATCGAACGGTCGCGGATCTTAGCACCCGATCAGACCGACGATTTGGTGATTCCAAAGCGACCCGACCGTGATCTTCGCATTTACACGGGCAACAGTCCCTACATCGACTCCTCGAACGCGCGTATCAAGAACGCGTCACGTGAAATCGCTGGGATCGAAGTCGAAAACGACTGGGCACGAGTCGAGCAGATCTACGACTACGTGCGTGATCATGTCGACTACGTCGAAGGTCCGTTGAAGAATGCCTCGCAAGCATTGAGGGATGGCAAAGGCGACTGCGAAGAAATGACCAGCCTGTTTGTCGCGATGTGTCGCAACAACGCGCATTCCAGCTCGCATGGTTTGGATCCCAGACCATTGCTATCCCGAATTCTATCTCGAAGATGCCGACGGCAATGGCTACTGGTTCCCGTGCCAAGCGGCGGGGACACGACAATTCGGACGCATGGATGAGTACCGGCCGGTGCTGCAAAAGGGTGACCGCTTCAAAGTCCCCGAAAAAAGAGCTCCCGTGCGATACGTCAGCGAGTTCTTCAATGCGACACGCAAGGAAAAGGCGACCCCCGCCCAAATTTCATTCGCGAGCTGATCGAGATCTAAGCGACAACGACCAACGTCGAGGCAGGGCAGGTTTCGTTAGGAGTTGTCTTCGGTATCATCGTCCTCGCGTCCATCTTCTTGCCGATTCTTGACCACGGCTCCTGATCCTTGTCATTCGTCCGTTGGATCATCGACGGTCGCCAGTTCGACTTGCAGCGTGATCTCTTCGCCGTCGCGAAGCACCTTCACCTCTTGAATCGATCCGATTGGTTTTCGTCTCGATGACTTCTTGCAGACTCTCGGGACTCCGCACTCGCTCGCCGGCAAATTCCAGGATCACATCGAGTGGCTTGATGCCGGCTCGTTCGGCGACGGAGCCTTCGATGATTTGGTACACCAGCACGCCAAGGTTGGGTTCCAGACCGAACTTCGTTGGCAATCTGCGGCTTCAACTCTGCCACTAACGATGTTCCCATCGCGGCGCGGCGAACCCGTCCATGCTTGGCAAGTTCATCGGCAATCCATTTCGCGTGATTGATCGGGATGGCAAATCCGATTCCCTGGTAGCCGCCGTTGCGCGTTGCGATCGCGGTGCTGATCGCAACCGTTCGTCCCTCCAGATCGATCAACGGGCCTCCCGAATTGCCTGGATTGATGGCCGCATCGGTTTGGATCAATCTGCCGCGATTGATCCTTTTCAGCGACCGATTCTTGGCACTGATGATGCCGGCGCTGACGGTCGCTTCCAGCCGAAACGGGCTGCCGATGGCAAGCACCCAGTCGCCGATTTCGACCGCATCGGAGTCAGCCAGTTCGGTACTCGCGAATCCTCCTGCGCCCTCGGGACTAATTCTTAAGCGTGGCCACGTCGCTGTCGGGGTCTCCGCGCACCTCGGTCGCCGGGATTTCGGTCTCGTCCGCCAACTTAACGACGACACGCTTGGCGCCCCTGATGACATGATTGTTGGTGATCACCATGCCTTCGGGTGAAACGATCACGCCGCTGCCAAGTCCCGTCAGACGGTTCTCATCCGCTTCGCTTGGCTCACCCGGTGTGTCTTCGGTATCCTCTTCGCTTTGTTGCTGAGTTTGTTGATTGGGCACCATGCTTGTCTGGCCGAAGGTCAGAATCGTGACGACCGACGGCGTTGCCTTTTTTGCGGCCATGCGAAACGCTCGCGAGAGCGCGCGGGAGTGAATCACCGCCGCATCGATTTCGGCGGCATCGATTTCGTCTTGCGTGATTTCGTTGGCAGCGACTTTCGGCTTGCCGGATTCGGGATCGTCCGCCTGAACGCTTGTGAGGAACAAGACGCCGAAAAGCAAAGCAACGCCGACTGTCAGCCGTTGCCAGGATTTGCCAAAACAATGGATCATCAGGAAAAACTCATTTTCAGGAAACGCTGCACAATCAGGAATCGTCTTCTCCAAGAAGTCCTGTGCTTCATGAAACGGCGACAATTCGCCAGATCCACGACAATGCAATATAACGGGCAGTCTGGGTTTTGTATGGGACTATCTTTTTCGAAATCATCCGACATGCTCGCATCAACACTGCTGGCGAAAAAACGCGAGGGTCATGCCCTTACGGATGAAGAAATTCGATTTCTAATCGGTGGGTTCTGCTCGGGCGAAATTGCCGATTATCAGATGTCAGCTCTCGCCATGGCAATCTGTATAAGAGGAATGGATTCTCGCGAAGTCCTAACGTTAACCCGCGCCATGCTGGAAAGCGGCGATTTGCTGCCGCGCGGGAAGACCGGGGAAAGTCGGCCTCGCGTCGACAAGCACAGCACAGGTGGGCTTGGCGATAAGGTCTCGATTATCTTGGCCCCACTGCTGGCAGCCTGTGATGTGGATGTTCCGATGATCAGCGGGCGCGGTCTCGGGTTGACCGGTGGTACGCTCGATAAACTCGAATCGATCGATGGTTTTCAAACACAGCTTCCGTCCGACCAATCGCTCAAAGTTCTCCGTGAGGTGGGTGCCTTCATCGTGGGGGCAAGTGAGCGAATCGTGCCGGCTGATCGCAAATGGTATGCGCTCCGCGACGTGACCGGTACGGTCGAGTCGATTCCATTGATCACGGCCAGCATTTTGAGCAAGAAACTCGCAGCCAACCTTGATGCTTTGGTGATGGACGTCAAAACGGGAGGCGGTGCGTTCATGAAGACACAGCAGCAGGCCACAGAGCTCGCCGAGTCTCTTGTCCGTGTCGGTATGCAAGCCGGCTTGCCAACTTCCGTGGTCCTATCGGACATGGATCAGCCGCTTGGACAATCCGTCGGTAATGCGGTCGAGATCAACGAGTCGGTAGCCGTTCTTCAGGGCCAGGGCGGCGAAGTTCGAGACTTGACCATTGAATTGTGCGCTGAGCTTTTGGTGCAGGTCGGAGTCGCCGCGACGCTTGACGATGCGCGAGTTCGACTGGGGCGAGCGATGGATGATGGCCAGGCGATGGAACGATTTGAGCGGATGGTTCGCGCAAGGGGGGAGTCTCGACTGCCCATTGGAGCTGGCCCCGAAAAGCGAAATCGTGGCTCCGCGGAGTGGTTTTTTGGCTCGTTACGACTGCCTGGCGATCGGGGAGGCGGTGGTTGCGATGGGCGGAGGGCGACGCAAGAAGGGCGATCGCATTGACCATCGCGTCGGACTCAAGATTCATGGTCGCATCGGAGATCGAGTCACCAAGGGGCAGCCAATCTTGACGTTGCACGCCCACAAGAGTCAAGCTTCCGATTATCTTATGGCGTTGGGTACAGCGGTGGAAATCAGCGAGACCGAGGTTCCACATCGTCCGCTGATCCTAAAACGATTCGGTCCGCCAGACCAGGGGCAACAAGGCGCAGCAGCAGCAGCAGCAGCAGCAGTAACACTCGTCAACTTTTTGAGGTGGGTCATCAAGATGCCAGAGCTAAAGACGCATGAAGTTGAAAAACTCGTACGCCTTGCGAGTGATGTTCGAGATCAAGCCTATGCACCTCACAGTCACTTCTATGTGGGTGCCGCGTTGTTGATGAATGATGGCCAAGTCATCGTCGGTTGCAACGTCGAGAACGCAAGTTATTCGCTGAGTATCTGCGCCGAACGGGTCGCGGCATCCGCGGCGATCGCAGCGGGCTACCGAAGCTGGCGAGCGATTGCGATTGCCAGCCTCGGTGGCGTGACGCCGTGTGGAGCATGTCGCCAATTCTTGTCCGAGTTCGGATCGAATATTCCCGTCATTTTGGTTGACGTGCTGGACGGTTCGCTTCGCACCCGCAAGCTGTCTCAGTTGCTGCCCGACGCATTTGATGGATCAAGCCTGCCAACGCACGCCTAGTACCTGGCCCGTCGTCGATTGGCGGCATTCGTAGGGCCAGCCAGGACCTGGAGACCGTCCGGCTGAGGATGCCGGTTGCGATGAGATTTGGGTAACCGCGGAGCGGTGAAAGAGGGTAGCCTGGGGTGAACCAACGAGCGACAGCGAGGCTGGTGTAACCCCAGGTAAGCGAACCCGAAAGAACCTTTCCCCCGCGGCGTTTGGGCGGCGTAGCCGCCCAAACGCCGCGGGGGAAAAATGTCCTGGAGCAACCGCAACCTGGGGCTGCGGTTGCTCGCTGAAAGCTCGCACCCTTACCCCAGGCTACATTCTCTCGCCGCTCCGCGGCTGTCCAATCTAGCGATGTACTTTCTTCTCGGTGCCTATACCAAACGACGAGCGTCGGAAGTCCTCACAAAAACGGAACCGCTAAGCCGGACAGTCTCCCTGTCCTGGCAGCCTGACAAATGCGGTTTGTCGCCGGGACAGGTCCTGGAATACGCCTTGTTTGTAGTGACGGCATTCATGCGGTTGCGCGCGCAAAAAGCTCGATGAATCGGGTGACTACGAACCAAGCGTGGCACGGCGCTGGCGAACCTCAAACACCGGCTGATACCACCGATCCGCTTGTGGCTAGCGGAGTCTCCGGCGGCGTGTTTTCGAGTCTGGCTCGGAATCGCACGTGACGTCGGCGGGTCCACTGAACAAGCAGCCGCCATGCCGCGGCAGTCAGGCGGTGTTTGATCAGGTGTCGCCAATACCAGTTGCTGCGTTTGTACAAGTAGGACATCGCCAGGTAGGGCGGGACCGCACGCCAATCCTCGGGCCGCCGTGCCCAGATGGAGCGGTGGGAAAACAGCGTCTTGTAGCACCACTCATAGCCCTCCATCAGTTCGTCTTCCGTCATCAGTTGCGGTCGAAACACAACGTGAGCGGTGTCGTACAGACTCCAGTCGCGATGAAGGATACGATCCTCGTGCTCCAGTCGTCGGAATAGCGGAGTGTTAGGATACGGTGTCAAGATGTGGAACGTCGCGCATGCCAAGCGGTTCTCCTGGACCCACTGGACCGTCGTGCCAAAGACGTCAGGCCCATCGTGATCGAACCCAAATACGAAGCTGCCGTTGACCTGAATCCCGTGGTCGTGCAATAGCCGTACCCGTCGTGCGTAGTCGTCAGTTTTCGGACTCTTCTTACCTTGCTCACGAATGTTGGCGTCGTTCAGCGATTCGAAGCCGACGAAGACTCCCGTGCATCCGGCCAACGCCATTTCCCGAACGGTTGCCGGATCGTCTGCGACATCGATCGAAACCGCGGCACTCCAGATTCTTTCCAGGGGCTTCAGTGTTTGACAGAGTTGCTTGAGATATTCCGGTTTGGAACCAAGATTGTTATCGGTAAACACCGCATAGGGTTGGTCATCGTCGAGCCACTCCGCGGCGATCTGCGCTGGATCACGCATCTGGTAAGGCATGTGCAAGCCTTCGGTTGACAGGTAGCAAAACCCGCATCGATTATGGCAGCCTCGTGTCGCGATCAAACTGGTCGTGGTTAGAAACGATTCCTTGGGCAGCAAATCGCGACGAGGGGCAGGTGCGTCGCGATACGCGGATCGAAACGAGCCGGTGTATTGCGGTTTCAGTGTTCCTGCTTCAAAGTCACGCAGCACCTGTTTCCATGTCGTCACGCCATCGCCAATCACCATCACGTCACAGTGCGGACGCACTTCATCGGGGCAAGAGAGCACATGCAGTCCTCCGAAAACGACCACCGATCCGCGTTGGCGATACCACTTCGCCAACTCGTAAGCTCGCTTGGCGAACGTCAAGTGGACCGTGATACCGACGACCGAGGGAAACGGCTCCACCGGCGGGCATCCTTGCAGCAGGTTTTCGTCCCAGTAGCGAATCGCCCAATCGTGCGGAGTAGCGGCGGCAACGGATGTCAGCGCCAGCGAAGGCGTCAGCACATGCTTGCCGAAACTGGCGTGTGGATCTTTGGCGTAAAAAGGGTTGATCAACAGCGCCGTCTTTTCGGCGATCGCAATGGGCCGAAAGTTCTCATCTAATTCCGGTGCCGCTAAGAAACAGCTCGGGATTTCCTTCACGTAGCCCATCATCACGCTCTCGTAGAATGACCAGTGAGGTTCTTCCGCGAATTGAGTGGTTGATCCGCAATGATTGGGTGGCTGGTGGTCGAGCGTCAGCGAGCCCCCAGGCGCGAGCCAATGGAATTCCGGGGGCTCGCTGACGCTCGACCACCGGCCACCCCTTGAATGCAATTTTCTATCTGCCACTAAAACTCCGGAAGAACCATCAATGAAGGCCTGATTATAGGAGTTGCGAACAGCTCTGGCGATGTCAAGCGTGGTCTATCGTGTCATCGCGTCGAGCACCCGCGCGACTAAGGAGCGATTATCAGAAATCGTCATGGTGCCGATCTGGCCTGCTTGGACCTCGATGCTGGTGACGGGATCGAGCGAGGTCAGACTTTCCATTTGGGGCTCGATGACACGGATCTTTTCGTTTTCATCGGGTGACGGTTCGACGGGCAATGGGCCGCCGACCGTTGCTGAGAGTGCGGGGTGCGGCAAGCTTCGTTTTGCTCGCGGGCGTAGCGAAGCAGGCACTGCCTGGAAGGTCGTTCCGCCCCGCAGTCGGACCTCCGCCGAAACAGCTTGCGATGCGGCAGCCTGATAGGCCTGCATGTCCGATTCGGCAACCGCAGCGAGCAGCTCTTTCTCCTGCGGATCCGAAATTCGTAGCAGCTCTTCGCCTTGCCTAACAAATCGTCCCTTCAGACTGTTGATTTTCGGACTCACCACCAATCCCGCACGCGCGGCGATCACATCGAGCCCCTTGATCTGCTGATCCAACTCAGCGAGTTGACGACGTAGGCTCTCGGCGTTCTCCGATTCGGCGGCCGACTGCGACAATTCGCCTTGACGACGAAACTGTATCGCCCGTAGTTCCGCAATTCCTAGATCGTCCGCCTTCTTTTCACGACGGATCAGAAGCTCAGGATCCTCAAGTTCGAGCAGGAGCATGCCTACCTTGACCCGCTGGCCCCGAGTCACATAGACACTTTGCACAAAGGCATCCGCGCTCGCTCGCGCAATCTGTTCATCATGGAATCGGACGACGATGGGAACGCGTCGGGCCAATGGCGAGTGGCTTGCACATAAATATTGGACGAACAACAGTAACAAACTGGCGAAACAGAGCAGTCGTTTGCGTCTGTAGTTCAGGTGCCAAAAATCTGGCGGATCGCTTTTCCAAATCTTCGTGGCCCATCGCGAGAGCGGAAGGACGGCCCACAGCAGCAAAGCAGCCGCTGCAAGTAAGATTCCAAGGCCACGTGCCCAAATCGATACACCGATGATCAAGCCACCCATCCAGACAACTTGAAAAATGACACTGCAGGCCGCGTGGACGGTCGCGAATGCTCGTCGCCAACCCGACAGCAGTGGCCGCGGCGGTTCGATCTTCAGCAGAAGTTTTTCCAGCCAAGCTGCCAACTGACGCCGTCCGTGCATTCGCAAATTGGGAATCTCGGTCAGATCAGAAAGAACGTAATAGCCGTCCAATCGAAGTAGCGGATTGGCGTTGACCAACAGCGTGGCGGGTCCCGCGATGAGAAAGAACCGTGCGGCAAGGTTTTTTGCGTAGCCATCGGGCAAGAGCCACCAAGCCCAAGCCGCCATTGCGGCCGCAGCCAGCTCGAGGTAAACGCCGGCAAGCGCGATCTGCACTCGGCTCCAGCGACTCTTCAGCTTCCAAGCGTCGGTCACGTCGACGTAGGCAAGCGGCGCCATCAAAAAGAACATGATTCCGACGTTGCCCACGTGCACGTCGTGATACCGCGCGGCGACCGCATGTCCCGCCTCGTGAATCACTTTCGCAACCGCCCACATGCCAAACAGCAACAGCCACAAACCGGGATCGAACATGCGACGCAGCTCGTCCGTGAAATCCTGGTGGTGCGCGCCGACGATCATCAATCCACTGATGACCAGCCCGCACCAATACAACATGCCAACGCCCGAGAACACAAAGCCGAATCGATGCTCGAGTTTCGAGGCGATCGCGTGTCCATGAATCAATGGTATTCGTTGACTGATCATCAGCGACAGCACGGCAGGCAATCGCTGCGACCAAGTCTTGGGCTGGGCCTGTCGTGGCGTCTGGCCAGTCGACGGCGACGCGTGAGCAGGGGAGCCAACTGTGCTAGCCAATTGGCTGGTCACAAGCTTGCCAATGAACTCAGCGACTTCGTTCGGATCCCAGGTGACTCCGTCGAGTTCCAGCTGTTGCAGGATCTCCGTGATACTACGGTTGCCATCCAGCAGGCTGACCACATGATATTCTTCCGCACCAGCTTGAAGTACTTGCCAAGCGCCGGATAATGCGCAACGAACGTCGTTTGTCCGCCGACTTCACGTCGCGAGAAAACGATTTGCGGATCCATCGCCACACGAGCGGTTTCGCCGGATGATTGAAGATCGCTATCCATGCTTCCTGCTGTGAACTGTTAGCTGTGCGCTAGTAACCGATCCACCAAAGTGTCCGTTCAATGCCGCCTCGCACCCACGACCAAACCCACGGACGAAGCGGACCGTAAGTCGTTGCGTCGCCCCGCATGCCTGGCTTCAGCTTCTGGTCTGCGTTGTCGATCTTGATCCGTCCGATGAAGACGTTGCGATCATCACGAAGCTCGGCGGACGGATAGACTTCCTCGAGTGGCAAACGGATTGACTTGCCCCCGATCGCATCGATTTTGATGCGTGTCTCGGCACCCTTGCTGACGTATCCAATCTCGTACTCGGGGATTTCGACTTCGATGATCAGTTTGTCCATCGGTGCGACTTCGATCAGCGTTTGACCACGTTCGAGCGGCGAGCCGACGAAGCGCTCAAGATCGCCGCTGACCACGACACCATCGATCGGGCTGATCACCTCCAGTTGTCCGAGCCGCTGGCTGAGCAGTTCGTATTGTCGCGAGAGTTGCTGCCTTTTTAGGGCCGTTTGTTGTGCGTCCGCGATCCGCCGCGTCGCCAGAGCTACGTCATGTTCCTTGCTGATTTGCTGGATTTCCGCTTCGATCGCTTCGCGTTCCAATCTCAGCGGTCGACCATCCAATTGGACCAAAATATCGCCCGCCTTGACGGTGTCCCCCGGTTTGACATTCGCGTGCAACAGGGTTGCCTCGAACGGTGTGGCCACCATTCGCTGTTTGGTTGTTTCGATTCGGGCGGTGCAAGGCGACTCGATAGTGCACCGGCCAGATCGCAACCAGTAGCAGCACGAAACCGGCAGCCCCAAGCATGATCGAGCTGCGTCTCGCCATGCGTACTACAATGGATGGCCATGAACGCGCAGGTCGGCTCCATAGAACCGATCCGATTGTTTTTGCCGCCGGTTGCAGCCACTGGAACACACGGCTGTCGATTCGCTCGCCTGTGATCGAAACCACGCATCGCCCGCTTCCGTAGGGCTGCGGAAAACTCAGTTCAATTTTGGTCCCGCGGCGGACGCAGTATGCCACATCTCTTTCAGGATCGTCGGCCCGTTTCCATGGCGATTCCCACTGTTCAGACGCTTTCTGATAGAGTGAACTCTCCGGACCTAGCCAGCCGAGACGACTATCGAACAAATGTTTCAACCGTCCCTTGCCCAGGCTGCAGCGAACATGGGAATCGCCGCATTGCGAAACCAGCAATTCAACCATCTGCGCCACAGCGTCACGACGACTCCCAGCCGCCGACATATTCTCGATCAATTGAAAGAGTGGCGTTGAGTCTTGCGGGGGACCTTCGCGGGCAACTCGGTTATCGTCCGTTTGTTCCCCGCCAGTTTGTTCCCCGCCAGTTGGCTCGCGCCCACTGCACGGATCAATCTCTGTGACAGCGGTTAGTTGTGCTACGGCATCGTCCAACGCGGCAGCGATCGCATCGTGCTGGCCGCTCAGTGAGACGCGCAGCGGCAAGGCGGGTGGTTGCTCCGCCGCTATCGATGATTCTGGTGAGCGTGGCGTGCTGGGACTCATCTCTTGACCGTTCCCCTTGCAGGCGGTTTGGTGGCGGGCAATCGTGCGCTGCTTGGAACTGTGTGGGAGGCCATCTGCAACGTGCAACGGTCTCCCGCGAGCAGGCTCCGACCGGCGTTATCGAGTTCTACTCGCACTTGGACAGTTCCGCTTTCGCCATCGATGTCCGGAGCGATTGACGTGATCGCCGCGTTGATCGTGGTCGAACTGCTGCGCAGAAATACTCGCACAGGCGATCCGACTTCTACGACTGCCGTGTCTTCGACGGGAATGTTGAAGACTGCGAACAGTTTGTCCATCACCAGCAGACGCACGACGGCGGGATCGCCCGGCGTGATGTATTCTCCCGGTTGATGGAACACCTGCGAAATCACGCCGTCCATCGGGGCGCGAATCTCACGACGTTGGAGCTGTAATTCGAAACGTTCAAGTTCCAATCTTCGCAACTCCAGAGTCTCCTGGGTCGCGGCATATCGGCTGCTGGCGATGCGCAAATCGGTTTCGGCTCGAACCAGCTCATCGGGCCGCGCCGTTCCATCGGCAGCCAGTCGACGTAGCGTTTGCGTGCGTGATTGGTGCAGGTCGACCTCGGCTTTGGCGGCATGGAGCTCGCCAGTCATCTCCGTCTGGAGCCTCGCGATTCGCACCGAGGAGGCTTGGATTGCGTCTTCGAGCTGTCCAACAATCTGGCCGGCCTTGACATGATCGCCCACCTCGACATTCACCGACTCGAGCCGCCCGATTTCGGTCGCGGCCACCATGATGTCGTGCTTTGGCTCGGTGAAATCCCTCGTAAACCATCGTCTGCTTCGGCGACAAAACCTTGGTCGTTTGCCCGTGAACTTGCGCGGACACCACGATTGCCACAAGGCAGGCCAGCAAGCTGCGATAGTCGTGTTTCGCTCCGCGAAAGAAACGAAGAACGCTACTTTCGCGGAGCGAAAGGCGACACTCGTCTACCACACGATGTTTATTTGCCGCGCGGTTGGTTGGATAGCTCATCGCTGGAGTCCCCCTTCGAGGAAAATCTGGTGATCAGGTTGCGTTTGCGGAGCGGACGCCGGGGGCTGGATGTCTGGGTCCGTTTGAATGAAGTCAATCGAGTTGTCGCACTGATGAATGGGCGCGATACCGGTCCGGATCAATAGCGTTCCCATTGCCCGTTGCAGTTCGACCAAGGAAATCAGGTACTGTGTTTGCGCCGTGATCCACTCGCGTTCCGCTTCCGTTCGACGTTGCTGGGCATCCAGCAAGTTCTCCAACACGGTGCCCACCGCGGCGCCATCACCCCCCATCATTTCCCAGCGTCTCGTGAGCACATCTTCTTCTTCGATCGCTGTCGTCAGCAGCTTGTGTTTGGTTCCCTGCTGGGCCATCGCCGTCTTGACATCGATCAACGTCGTTTCGATTTCGGCGCGGGTCAGTTGGATCGCCTCGCGAAGCTCTTCGCTACGTTGCTGATACAGGAAATGCGCCTCGCGGTATCGCGACTTGGCGGCTCGTCGTCCGTATGGCACTTCATAGAGAAGACCGGCCGCGATTCCCGGCCCGCCGGTTGTGAATTGGTCCGTAAAGGATTGGACGACGTTGTAGTTTCCGTTCAGGCCCATCAGATAGGTGTCAACGACTGCGGTCAGCTGTGGCGTCAATTCGGCGCGCGTCACCTGAATCGACAAGGCGGCCGATTCCAATTCGGCGGTCGCGGCACGCACTTCGGGTCGGTTCTCGATGCCTTGCAGTACAGCATCACGTAGGTTGAGTTCAATGTTGGGAAAAATCGGCGACTCCAGCGGAATCAGTTCTAGCGCGCCGTCGGGTCCAATCAGCTCCTCGGCGCCAACCAGACTTGCCAAGCGAGTTTGTTGTCTTTCCAGGTCGGCTTTGACTTGCAGTTGTCGGTCGACACGCCGCGCCACGCGCTGCCGTGCTTTGGCGAGTTCAATCCGACCGGCATCAAAGTCACGCCGTGCCTTCACGATCGCTTCGATCCGCTCTCCTCGCTTCAGCAATTGGGTTTGCTGCAGCAGCTGGCAACGAAGTTCGTACAGTCCCCAATACGCGGCAATCACGTCGGCGATCCGCTGCTCGACTTCACCCCGCATGTCCTGCCAAGACACGCTTGAGTCAATCCGCGCCTGGGTCAGCAATCGCTCGTTGTAGACCCTGCCGCCGCGAGACAGCAGCGGCTGAGTCAGGCTGAGGTTCAATCGCGAATTGCCCTGATCAGGCGGGTCAAAAAAGTCGCTGTTGCTGTTCAGCAGGCCTAGCTCTTGTGACAGGTCAAGGGTGGTTCCGCGTCGCCCTCTTTTCTGGATGCCTGCGCGATTGGTCAAGTTTTCCTCGATCAGCCTGGGCGGACCGCCTGTGATCAGGCTATTGCCGACCGGATCGTTCGTCCTCCCCAGATTCGACTCGAACAACACCGACGAATCGAAGGCAGCGTCTTGTTGAATGATTTTCTCCATCACCACGCTCGTCCGGCGTGAAACACTGGCGATTCGCGGGCTGTTTCCCAGCGTATCCAGCAGCACGGTTTCCAGATCGAAGGTGACCCACTGCGGTGCACCCAGCACAGACTGCGTAACCTCTCCATGCCACCAGTCAATTGGGCTGTCAGCGTTACTGACCGCCTCACGATCGGTCGGCAACGTTTCAGCACCCGTCTCAGCTCGCACGATCTGCGCAGTGGAAAAGACACACGTGATCACAATCATGATCCGCATGAATTTCTGGGTTCGCGACAGTTGATGAATCCGAAAAAGCATCCCTGCTCAAAATTCGTGTTGGCGAAAAGGCGACCGCGGGCACAGTCGCCCCCTTCGATGATCGGTCATACCTGTCGGATGGATAGCGACGACTGTGACGAAAAACCGTCCACATCATGAATACAGCAGGTGCAACCGGCGCATTTGTTGAAGTTGGCCTAATCGTCAAAGTCTCACTTATCTGACAACTTTGAGCCGAACTGCCCGCGTGGCGACCAAAAGCGGGGTAGTTTTCCATTGGTACCGAATAGGGAAGCTGTGCGCAGTTCGTCGCCACGAATCCTTCCCAGTTGTAGGATAGGTAGGCAAGATGGGCAGCAACAAACGATCTCGCATCTTCGACTTCTATCCGCTGGAGGACCGCATCCTCCTCAGCGGCGAGGGTCTCGACGGCGCCGAGATGTCAGTCGATGCTGATCCCGATTTCGCCGCGTCGCTGCTGGCAGACATGACAGCGGACGGAGAAGCCAGTGTTGATCCGGCACTCGCTGCTGGGCTCGACCCAACTTCCGGCGATGCGATCGCGGTTCCGCAAGACGTCGCCGACTCGCCCACCTTTGATCCCGCTCTGCCGTTGGAAGTGGTCTTTGTTGATTCGGCAGTCGACGATGCCGAGACTCTGCTGGATGGATTACGAGGCGAAGGTGACGATCAGACTCAGTGGTTGGTGGTTGAACTGGCCGCCGATCAGGACGGGATCGAGCAGATCACGGCAACCCTGAGCGAACTCTCCGGTGTCGATGCGATTCACATCGTCAGCCATGGCGACGGGCAAGGGATCCAGCTTGGCAACGCGCGGTTGGATGCGGAATCGGCGCAAGGGTATTCCGGGGATCTCGCGTCTTGGGCCGGATCGCTCGACCAGGACGCTGACCTGCTGATCTACGGTTGCGATTTGGCCAGTACCTCGGAAGGTCGCGCGTTGATCGATTCGATCGCCGCCTTGGCCGATTGCGACGTGGCTGCCAGCGACGATGCGACGGGACATGAGTCGCTCGGTGGTGACTGGCAGTTGGAATACACGCTGGGCGAGATTGAATCGGCCATCGCGTTTTCGTTCGATGCCCAACAGGATTGGTGGGGCGTGCTGGAAACGGCCGATCCATCGGCTTCGACCGATTCGTCATCCGATGGGCAGGGTGAAGAGACGCCGAGCCTGGAGTTGAATGAATTGGCACTGGCGTTCGAGCAGAATACGGGACAAACCGACAGCGCGGTCGACTACCTGGCACGCGGTGAAGGTTACTCGGTCTTCCTGACCGAGGGCGATGCAGTCATCGATCTCGAGGTTGACGACAGCCGGCATGTCGTTCGATTGGATCTGGTCGGTGCCAATCTGGATCCGGAGGCGACCGGATTGGATCCGCTTGCCATGACCAGCAACTATCTGATCGGCGACTCAGCCAATTGGCAAACCGACGTCACGAATTTCTCCAGCGTTCGATACGAAAGTGTGTATGACGGAATCGACCTGCGTTATTACGGCAACCAGCGCCAACTGCAATACGATTTCATCGTCGACGCATATCGCGATCCCAACGCAATCCGACTGAACTTCGATGGCGTGATCGACGTTGCCATCAATGACGCCGGCGAACTTGAGTTGATGCTGGACGATGCGGGCAATTTCATCACCTTTGCTGCGCCCTTCAGTTACCAATATGGGGAGGATGGCTCTCTGATCGAGGTGCAGAGTGCCTACATCATCCACGACGATGGAACCGTTGGCTTTACTCTGGGCGAGTACGACATCAGCCGGGAACTGGTGATCGATCCGGTTCTCAATTACTCGACGGTCCTCGGTGGAACCGGCAACGATGCGGCCTATCACATTACCGAAGACGGTGCGGGCAATGTCTATGTGCTCGGCACCACCTATTCGACAGACTTTCCGGCAACGACTGGATCGCATTCCGGCAGCGCGGACATTTATGTTGCCAAGCTGACGTTGAACGGCAGCGGCGGCCGACCTGGTTTATGCCACCTACATCGGCGGCACTGGCAACGATTACGGAACGGGAGGCATCCACGTCAACGGTGCCGGGGAAATCACGTTTGTCGGCTCCTCTGGTTCTGCCGACTATGCCACCACGGCGGGAGCTTACGATACCAGCCTCGGCGGCTCGGCAGACGCTGTGATTGGCAAGCTGAACGCGGCCGGCGACAGCTTGCTCTACAGCACCTTTTACGGGGGAGACGCGAGCAGCGAGGCGGCCGGCGGGATGGCAGTGGACGCGTCGGGTGATGTCTACATCACCGGGCAGACACTCTCGAACAACTTGCCCACCGTGAACGCATACGATACATCGTTTACCGGTAGCTCGGATATTTATGTTGCCAAGTTGACACTGGCAGGTGGCGGCAGCTCGGATCTGCTGTATTCGACTTACCTTGGTGGCGGCACCGATTTTGAACGGTCCAATGGCATCGCCGTTGATGGGGCAGGCAAAGTCTACATTGTCGGCCCCGCCTTCTCCGGTCACCCCACGACTGCCGGTGCCTTCCAGACAACCATGGAAGGCAGTTCCGACGCGTTCCTTACGGTCTTGGATACCAACATCTCCGGTGCGAGCGGGTTGGTCTATTCGACCTATATCGGCGGCAGCGGCAGCGACGAAGCCGAAGACGTCTACTATCGAGCCAGTGATGGCTATGTCTACATCGTAGGCCAAACTTCCTCCAACAACTTCGACACCACCACGGGTGCGTACCAGGAAACCAGCGGTGGTGGGACGGATGGTTTCCTGGCCATTATTAATCCCGTAGGCGGTGGAGCGAGTGACCTGATTTACAGCACGTACCTGGGCGGTGCCGGGCTCGATAGTGCCAAAGGACTGGTCGTCGATAGCAGCGGCGTGGTTCATATTGTGGGCCACACCGCCGGCGGAATACCACTGGTCGATCCGACGCAGGGCAGCTTTGGCGGCGGCACCTATGATGCCTTTGTTGCCAAGCTGAATCCGGCCGCCACTGGTGCTGCCGACCTGACGTTTTCGACATTCTTGGGCGGCAGTGACACCGAATACGGCCACGACATCGTTGTCGACAGCGCCGGTGACTTCTACGTTACGGGCTACACCGCATCGTCGGACTATCCAACCACCAGCGGTGCCTACGATCAGGTTGCCAATAGCGGCAACGATGCATTTATCGCGAAGTATGTGCTCAATCGATCGCCGACCGCAACGAGTAACAGTTACACGATTGGCGAAGGCGGCGTGCTGGCCGGCAATATGATCAGCGATAACACCGGCGCCGGCATCGACAGCGACCCCGACAGCGATCCGCTAACGGCCAGCCTGGTAGACGGGCCGCTGCACGGCACGCTCGTCCTCAATGGCGACGGGTCCTTCACCTACACGCCGTTTGATGAGCCCGGCGGCAACTTCGCCGATACCGACACATTTACCTATCAGGTCAATGACGGCCAAGGCGGTACCGACACCGCGACCGTGACGATCACCGTGACGCCCGATGGCACCAACGACGCTCCCTTCAACACCGTGCCGGGTAACCAGACCGTTGGACAAGACTTGGCTCTGGTCTTTTCGGCTGATAACAGCAACCAAATCATCATCAGCGACGACGCCGGCGGCAACAACATCGAAGTCAGCCTGACCGCCACCAACGGAACGGTTACCCTGGCGACCACCGCCGGACTGTCCATCACCGCCGGCGCCGACGGATCGAGTACGGTGACGATCCAGGGAACGCTGACGAGCTTAAATACGGCGTTGGACGGACTGATCTTCACGCCGACGGCCAGCTACTTGGGCGCCGCTTCGCTGCAGGTCGCGACGGATGACTTGGGCAACTCTCCGGCGGGAAGTCCACTGACCGATACGGACACCATCAACATCGATGTCATCGCCATCAACGACCCTCCGGTCAATACCGTTCCGGGGGCTCAGACGATTGATGAAGACGGCATGCTGTTGTTCTCGACGGCGACGGGAACGGCCATTTCGATCAGCGATCCCGATGCGGCAGGCAGCGATCTCGAGGTCACGCTGACGGCGACCGGAGGCACGATCAACCTGTCGGGCGACAACGGACTGACCTTCAGCGTCGGCGACGGCACCGACGACGCGACGATGACTTTCACCGGCACGATTTCCGAGATCAATGCTGCCCTGGAAGGAGCCACCTTCGTTGCCACGGCAGACTTTACGGGCACAGCCAGCGTGCAGATTGTGACCAATGACCAGGGCAACACGGGCGCCGGCGGAGCGATGTTGGATACCGACACCGTCACGATCACGGTCGAACCGTCGAACCAACAGCTCTGGCTGACCTTTGAAAACGACGAAGCGGGAACCGGCAGCACCGACATCCCTTCGGTGACGGGTGGTGACGTGGTCACCTACGGCGATATCACACAACTGGAAACCAGCAACACCAACCCGCTGGCGTCGACAACGAGTGGCACGTTCTCCTACGCATTCAACCTAGACACCGTCAAGCTCTCCGACGGTGTGACCGACGCCAGCGATGGAAACACTCGTGTGAACGCTGTGCATTATGTCACGCGAGACATGCAGGTCGGAACAAACAACATCCAACTCTACGCTGGCGACCTACTGCTCTCAACCAACGAAGACGAAAGCCTCGGCGGCGTGACCTACAAGAAGGAAGATGTGTTTGTCTTCCGCGCGGACACCTTTGGCGATTACAGCGAGGGCAGCTTCTTCCGGTTGATCGACGGCAAGAACGACACAGGTTACGGAAACGTGACGGGCATTACGCTGGTCGAGCAAACGACAACGGTCGGTGGCGTCACCCTCAGCGCCGGCGAGTTGCTGATCGGCCATGATGGCAGTGCCAATGACATTCTGCGTTTTACGCCAGGCTCTCTCGGCGACACCACGACCGGCACGACCACTCTGTTTCTTGACAGGAATGATATCGACATCGACCAGAAGATCGGAGGCATCCATCTGGTACAGGCCGATACCGTTATCGGAGGCGTATCACTGACCGCCGGGCAGCTGCTGGTCACTCTTCAAGGAGACGACTCCGCCGTTGGCAACGCACCGACGATCGATGCTCCCAGACAAGATATTTTTGTCCTTATTGTGACGTCGACGGGCAGCGGGACAACGGCCGCCACAGCTGACCGCTTTTTCGAGGGTGCCAACGAAAATCTGGATAACAACAACGAGACCATTTGGGGGATCAGCTACCAGGGCAATGCGGCACCAATCATCGCTGCTGATACCTTCGCGATCGACGAAAACAGCGCCGGCGGAACATCGGTGGGAATGGCCGTTGGAACCGATCCCGAGGGCGGAGCGGTTACCTACGCATTGATTGCCGGCAACCAAGACGGTGCGTTCGCCATCGACGCCAACACCGGCCAAATCACGGTTGCCAATACGGCCGCGCTCGACTTTGAAACCACATCGACCTTCAGCCTGACCGTGGCGACGATCGATCCAGAAGGGGCCTTCGGCACGGCAACCATCACCGTCAATCTGAACGACGTCAATGAGGCGCCCGTACTGGATAACACCGGTACGATGACTCTGACCGGTATCAGCGAAGATGATACTTCCAATGGCGGTGACACGGTCGCATCGATCATCGCCAGCGCGGGCGGCGACCGGATTACCGACGTCGACGCTGGATCGGTCGAGGGACTCGCGATCACGTCGCTCAGCAGCGGCAATGGCACTTGGCAATTCTCCACCAACGGCGGAGGCTCATGGACGAACATCGGTTCGGTGTCAGAAACTTCTGCCTTGTTACTACGTAGCACCGACCTGGTCCGCTTTGTACCCGATGGCCAAAACGCATCCACCGCAAGCTTCGACTTCCGTGCTTGGGACCAGATCAGCGGAACGGCTGGGAACAAAGTCGACGTATCTGTCAACGGCGGCGAGACGTCATTCAGTAGTGCTATTGAGACAGCCTCGATCACGGTCACGGACGTCAACAATGCGCCGGTGCTGGACAACGCTGGGAGCATGCAACTGGCCAATGTGCTGCAAAATACGACTGACCCGAACGGAGATTCGGTAGCGACGATCATTTCCAGTGCCGGAGGTGACCGCATCACCGATGTCGACAGCGGCAGTCTGGAAGGAATCGCTGTCACGGCGGTCGAAGATACCAACGGAACGTGGCAATATTCAACCAACGGCGGCAGCACCTGGAACAACTTCGGATCGGTCAGCGACGCGTCGGCCGTTGTGCTGACCGACACGGCAAGCGATCTGATTCGGTTTGTTCCCGATACTGGATTCACCGGAACGGCGACCATTACCTTCCGCGGATGGGACACCACGGACGGCAATTCCTCAGGAACGTCCGGTGTCAATACGACGACCAATGGCGGCACCACGGCCTATAGCATCGCAACCGAAACCGCGAGCGTTTACGTGGAGCCGACGGAAGTCTTGCTCTGGATGTCGACCACCGGCGACGTCGGACCCGCCTACAGCCAGCCCGACAGCGGCGTGGCCGGATTGCCCAGTTGGTCGGAATCCTCGTTGATCGGAATGGGCGATCCGAATCTTTCGTTCGGCGCTGGAACGACCGACGGAACTTTCTCGTTGGTCTCCAACTTCGACCTGTTTGCGGGCGACGGAAACACCGAAATTCGAGGTTTGCATTACGTCACTTCCGATATCACCGTTACCGGTGCCGGAATATCAGGCGGCAGCGTGGATTTCTTGTCGGAAGACCTGATTTTCGTAGCTGGCCAGGGAGACACGTTGACCACCGCCGCCTCCGGGCGCCGGCGGGGTGGACCAATAGCCTGGCGGTTACCGAAGGTGATATCTACGCGCTTCGCGCGGAAAATCCTGGGGATTATTCCAGTGGCTATTTTCGATTGGTGATGAATGGACCGGGTGCCAACCCGACACAAGGCATCACTTTGGTCGAACAAGCGGTCGCGGTGGGTGGTGATGTCGTTCTTGATGCCGGGGACTTCTTGTTTGTCCAGTCGGGAAACATTCAGGAAAACAATATCTACTGGTACGACACCAGCGCCGATAGCAGTGCCGTGTTGGTCGACGGTGATGACATCGGGATCGACGGGGGCGGTAGCGGAGAGCCGATTGTCGGAATCGAGCTCGTGGAAACCGGGGCGACGGTAGGCGGGGTTTCGCTCAGCACCGGGGATATTCTTGTTGCCATCGGCGCCTCTGGCACCGTGGGAGACAACAACCTGGCCGTCACGCAACACGATGTCTTCGCACTGAACTTGACGGCGACGACTTACGGATCGGGCACGGCGGCTGGCACAGCGACGATGTTGTTCGATGGCGACGGCAACGTCGACTTCGACAATCCCGAAGAGAGCATCGATGCGATCAGCTTGATCATTGACGGGGTCGGTTCGAACCAGGCCCCAGTGATTTCCAACTCCGGTGGTTCGGTCGATTTCACCGAAAACGGCGCGCCGGTTGTCATTGACGGCACGATCACCGTCGCCGACCCCGACAGCACCGATTTTGACGGCGGTGCGTTGAGCGTCAGCTTTTCCGCGGGTGGATCACTCGGTGATCGGTTATCGATCTGGAACCAGGGAACCGGTGTCGGCCAAATCGGCGTGACTGGAAACAGCGTCACCTATAACTTCGGCGCGGGGGCCGTGGTCATCGGATCGTTCACCGGCGGATTTGATCCTGGTTCGACGTTGGTCGTCAACTTGAACAGCAGCGCCAACGCCACTGCAACGCAAGCGTTAATGCGCAATATCACCTTCTGGAATACGTCGGATAATCCGGCAACCGGCGCCCGCACGATCGAATTTGCGATGACCGACGGGGATGGCGGAACGAGCAACACGATTACTCAAACCGCCACGGTGACCGCCCAGCCCGATGCACCGGTGGCCGTGAATGATTCGTTCGGTCTCGAATTCGATGGCATCGATGACTATGTCGTGATCGCCGATGATCCCAGCCTGGTCATGACGAATAGCATGACGATGGAGGCATGGATCAACCCCGATGCCTCGGCCAATGCCAACCGCATGATCATCAACAAGGAGGGGGAATACGAAGTCGCCCTGTTCAGCGACGATAAGATCTACTGGGCTTTTGCGAATACCGATCCCGGTTGGGCCTGGCACGACACCGGCTACACGGTGACCAACGGCGAGTGGACTCACATCGCCGTTACCTATGACAATGGTACCGTGACGACTTACGTCAATGGTAACGTGGTCGATGTCTATGACGGCAGCGGCTCGATTGGCGATGCTTACCCGGTGCTGAATGAACTTCGCATCGGTGGCCGGTCAAACAATCCGGCCGATAAGTTCTTTGATGGAAAAATCGATGATGTGCGGATTTGGAATACCGCTCGGACGCAGGGTGAAATCCAGTCGAACCTCGACGCTGTGCTAACCGGTGGCGAAGCGGGACTGGCCGGACATTGGTCGTTCAGCGAAGGGACCGGCGCTGCGACCGCCGACTCGACGGCAGCCGGCAACGGCGGCACGCTCGTCGATGGCGGTGCGGGGACGGTCGGCCCGCAGTGGACCGGTTACGTGACTGATGAAGACACACCGCTGATTATTTCGGTCGCAAGCGGTATCGTTGCCAACGACATCGATATCGACGGCGATACTTTGACAGTCACCCAGATCAATGGCAGCGGTGCGAACGTCGGCTCGACCTTCACGCTTCCCTCCGGAGCGAACTTGACCGTCAACGCCGCAGGTGACTTTACCTACGATCCTAATGGCGGCTTCGAGTATTTGGATAGCGGCCAACGGGCAACCGACACCTTCGCCTACCAGATCGATGACGGTAATGGAGGCACCGAAACCGCGACGGTCACCGTCACAGTCACAGGCGTCAATGATGCGCCAACCATTGCGGCAAACACCGGCACAACGGTGCTGGAGGGCTCAACCGGCAACGTGATCACTTCGGTGATGCTCAGCGAAGGTGACTTTGACGACGACGGAAGCGAACTGACTTATACGATCACGTCGCTACCGAGCAACGGAACCCTCTCACTCAACGGTTTCGGTACCCTTGGCCTGGGGAACACCTTCACACAGGCCGATCTCGATGCGGGCAAAGTAACCTACGACCACGATGACAGCGAGACGACTACTGACAGCTTCGGGTTCTCGCTGGCCGACGGGGGCGAAGACGGTTCGACGCCGGCAAGTGGCACATTCAACATCACCATCACTCTGGTGAACGACAACACGACGACCGCGATCAACGACACGGACGGCGCGACCGAAGTTGTGCTCGAGAATGCATCTGTCGGAACCGCAATCGGTGTGACGGCGTTTGCGAGTGATGCCGATACCGGGGACACGGTCACTTACTCCCTGGACAACGACGACGGCGGCCGATTCACCATCGACACCAATACGGGAATCGTTACGGTAGCCGGCGTCATTGACCGCGAAGCAGATGGGGCGAGTCGGTCGATCACCGTGCGAGCCACGTCGACCGATACATCATTCCAGACGCGAATCTTCTCGATCACCGTCAACGATGTCGACGAATTTGATGTCGGGGCAGTTAGCGACAGCGACGCAACGGCCAATGCGGTCGACGAAAACACAGTCGTCGGCACAGTGGTTGGCATCGATGTGGCGGCCAGCGATAACGATGCCACCAACAACACGATTAACTATTCGCTAGCCGATGATGACGGCGGTCGCTTCACGATTAACTCCAGCACCGGTGTGGTCACCGTCAATGGCGCCATCGACCGCGAAACGGACGGAGCGAGCCGCAACATCACCGTGCGAGCCACTTCATCGGATACCTCGTTCACCGACCAGGTCTTTGCCATCGCCATCAACGACGTCGATGAGTTCGACGTCGGCGTCGGTGACCGACACCGACGGCAACGCTAACGCAGTCAATGAAAATGCGACGATTGGAACCATCGTTGGCATCGACGTGACGGCTAGCGATAACGACGCCACCAACAACACGATCACCTATTCGCTGTTCGATGACGACGGCGGTCGCTTCACGATCAACTCCAGCACCGGTGTGGTCACCGTCAACGGCGCGATCGACCGCGAAACGGACGGGGCTAGCCGCAACATCACCGTGCGAGCGACCTCATCCGACACCTCGTTCACGGATCAAGTCTTTGCCATCGCCATCAATGATGTCGATGATTTCGACGTGGGAGCGGTGACCGACACCGACGGCACCGCTAACGCCGTCGATGAAAACGCGATCGTTGGAACCGTCGTGGGAATCGACGTGACGGCCAGCGATAACGATGCCACCAACAACACGATCACCTATTCCTTGCTCGATGACGACGGCGGCCGATTCGCAATCGATTCCAACACCGGCGTGGTCACCGTCAACGGTGCGATCGACCGCGAAGCCGACGGGGCCAGCCGCAACATCACCGTGCGGGCAACTTCATCCGACACGTCGTTCACCGACCAGGTTTTTGCCATCGCCATCAACGACGTCGATGAGTTCGACGTCGGGTCGGTGACCGACACCGATGGCACCGCCAACGCGGTCGATGAAGACGCCACCATTGGAACCGTGGTGGGCATCGACGTGGCGGCCAGCGATAACGATGCCACCAACAACACGATCACCTATTCGCTGGCTGATGATGACGGCGGTCGCTTCACGATCAACTCCAGCACCGGTGTGGTCACCGTCAACGGCGCGATCGACCGCGAAACGGACGGGGCTAGCCGCAACATCACCGTGCGAGCGACCTCATCCGACACCTCGTTCACGGATCAAGTCTTTGCCATCGCCATCAACGACGTCGATGAATTCGACGTCGGCACGGTGACCGACACCGATGGCACGGCCAATGCGGTCAATGAAAACGCGACCGTGGGAACGGTCGTGGGCATCGACGTGACGGCCAGCGATGACGACGCGACCAACAACACGATCACCTATTCGTTGTTCGATGATGACGGCGGTCGCTTCACGATCAACGCCAGCACGGGCGTGGTCACCGTCAACGGTGCGATCGACCGCGAAGCCGACGGGGCCAGCCGCAACATCACCGTGCGGGCAACTTCATCCGACACGTCGTTCACCGACCAGGTTTTTGCCATCGCCATCAACGACGTCGATGAGTTCGACGTCGGGTCGGTGACCGACACCGATGGCACCGCCAACGCGGTCGATGAAGACGCCACCATTGGAACCGTGGTGGGCATCGACGTGGCGGCCAGCGATAACGATGCCACCAACAACACGATTACCTATTCGCTGGCCGATGATGACGGCGGTCGCTTCACGATCAACTCCAGCACCGGTGTGGTCACCGTCAATGGCGCCATCGACCGGGAAGCCGACGGTGCCAGCCGCAACATCACCGTGCGAGCCACTTCATCGGATACCTCGTTCACCGACCAGGTCTTTGCCATCGCCATCAACGACGTCGATGAATTCGACGTCGGCACGGTGACCGATACCGACGGCACCGCCAATGCGGTCGATGAAAACGCAACGATCGGCACGGTCGTGGGCATCGACGTGACGGCCAGCGATGACGACGCGACCAACAACACGATCACCTATTCGCTGTTCGATGATGACGGCGGGCGCTTCACGATCAACTCCAGCACCGGTGTGGTCACCGTCAACGGCGCGATCGACCGTGAAACGGACGGGGCCAGCCGCAACATCACCGTGCGGGCGACCTCGTCGGATGCGTCGTTCACCGATCAGGTGTTCGCCATCGCCATTAACGACGTCGATGAATTCGACGTCGGCACGGTGACCGACACCGATGGCACCGCTAACGCCGTCAATGAAAACGCGACCGTGGGAACGGTCGTGGGCATCGACGTGACGGCCAGCGATGACGACGCGACCAACAACACGATCAGCTATTCGCTGGTCGATGATGACGGCGGGCGCTTCACGATCAACTCCAGCACCGGCGTGGTCACGGTCAACGGTGCGATCGACCGCGAAGCCGACGGGGCCAGCCGTAACATCACCGTGCGGGCAACGTCATCGGATACGTCGTTCACGGACCAAGTCTTTGCCATCGCGATCAACGATGTCGATGAGTTCGACGTCGGGGCGGTGACCGATACCGACGGCAACGCTAACGCAGTCAATGAAAATGCGACGATTGGAACCATCGTGGGCATCGACGTGACGGCCAGCGATGACGACGCGACCAACAACACGATCACCTATTCGCTGTTCGATGATGACGGCGGGCGCTTCACGATCAACTCCAGCACCGGTGTGGTCACCGTCAACGGCGCGATCGACCGTGAAACGGACGGGGCCAGCCGCAACATCACCGTGCGGGCGACCTCGTCGGATGCGTCGTTCACCGATCAGGTGTTCGCCATCGCCATTAACGATGTCGATGAATTCGACGTCGGCACGGTGACCGACACCGATGGCACCGCTAACGCCGTCAATGAAAACGCGACCGTGGGAACGGTCGTGGGCATCGACGTGACGGCCAGCGATGACGACGCGACCAACAACACGATCAGCTATTCGCTGGTCGATGATGACGGCGGTCGCTTCACGATCAACGCCAGCACCGGCGTGGTCACGGTCAACGGTGCGATCGACCGCGAAGCCGACGGGGCCAGCCGTAACATCACCGTGCGGGCAACGTCATCCGACGGATCGTTCACCGACCAGGCCCTCACGGTCAACATCAACGACGTCGACGAGTTCGATGTCGGAGCAGTCACGGACGCCGATGGCACGACCAACGCGGTCGATGAAAACGCTGTCAATGGCACGGTCGTGGGCGTAACCGCGCTGGCCAGCGACGACGACGCCACCAACAGCACCATCACTTACACGCTGGACGACAATGCGGGTGGCCGGTTCGCGATCGATGCTTCGACCGGGGTTGTGACGGTTGCCGATGGCACGCTGCTGGATCGCGAAGCGGCGGCCAGCCACAGTATCACGGTGCGGGCGACATCGTCCGACGGCAGTTTCAGCACTGCGGGCACAACCATTAGCGTCAACGGTCTGAACGATAACGCCCCGGTCATCACCTCCAATGGTGGGGGCCCAGCGGCAGCGATCAATGTGCTTGAGAATTCAACGGCGGTGACGACCGTCACCGCATTCGACGCTGATCTACCGGGCCAGACGATCAGCTACTCGATCGTCGGCGGTGCAGACGCGGCAAAGTTCTCGATCAACAGCTCGACGGGCGAACTCACATTCGTGTCCGCTCCCGATTTCGAGAGTCCCACGGATGCTGATTTCGACAACTTGTATGACGTTTCCGTGCAAGCGAGCGATGGCGCAGGAGGGACTGACACACAGGCACTGACCGTCAGCGTTCAGGACCTTCGCGTGACGACCGACAGCCAGACCACCGGATCAACGACCGGTTCGGGTCTGACCGTTTCGCACACCTCGTCAGGCGATGACCGGCTGATGTTGGTATCCGTTTCGATGGCCAATCCGGGGAGTCGGACGGTCAGCGATATCAGCTACAACGGCACGATGCTGACATTCGTGGGCGCGCATGCCAACGGAAGCAACGAAGCTCGTGTTGAAGTCTGGGCTTTGGTGGCACCGGACCTGGGAGCTCATGATGTCGTGGTAACGCTCTCTGGTGCCAACTCGGCGGGCACGGTTGTTGGTGTCACCAGTTTTACCGGCGTCGACCAGACAACACCCTTGGGGACATTTGCCTCCGCGGGCGGCGATTCTTCTAACCCAGGCGTCAACGTCACGTCCGGGGAGGACGAATTGGTTTTTGCCGCCATCACCATCGAAAGCGGTAGCAATTACAACCTTTCGCCGGGCTCGGGCCAGTCGGAATTGTGGGACCTCCATCGCATTGATGCGAATTCCGGTGCCAGCGTCGAAGACGGTGCCGCATCAGTGAACATGTCGTGGTCATTCGGCGACAACAATCAATGGGCCGTTGGCGCGATTTCGATCCGGCCCACCGTGGCCACCAATTTCCCGCCCACGATCATATCCAATGGTGGCGCAGAGACCGCAGCCATCAATCTGGCTGAAAATGTTACTACGGTCACGACCGTTGCAGCGACGGACGCCGATTCCCCGGCGCAAACCTTGACCTACACGATCGCCGGTGGGGATGACGCCGCCCGATTTTCAATCGACTCGAGCACTGGCGAGCTGGCTTTGATTGCATCGCCAGATTTCGAGGCACCGCTGGATTCGGACTTCAACAATGTTTACGAAGTCACCGTGCAGGTCTCTGACGGTAACGGGGGGTCTGATTCGCAAGCAATCATCGTCAGCATCTCGGATGTCGACGAGTTCGATGTTGGAGCCGTGACTGACGTCGACGCCACGACGAACGCTGTCGCCGAAAACTCGCTTGTGGGGACGGCCGTCGGAGTGAGCGCGTCGGCCAGCGATTCTGACGGTACCAACAACACGATCACCTATTCGTTGCAAGACAACGATGGTGGCAGGTTTGCCATCGACGCCAACACGGGTGTGGTAACAGTCTCGGCGTCCATCGATCGCGAAACCGATGGACCGATTCGCAACATCACGGTGCGAGCCACCAGTGCCGACGGCTCGTTCACCGATCAGGTCTTTGCGATAGGTATTGACGATCTCGATGAGTTTGATGTTGGTGCGATTACGGATAGCAATGGAGCAGCAGACACCGTCGCTGAGAATGCGAGCATCGGTACTTCGATTGGGATCACGGCGTTGGCTTCCGATGCCGATGCCACCAACAACACGATTCTCTACACGCTTGACGATGACGCGGGCGGCCGCTTTGCGATCAATGGTTCAACTGGCGAAATCACCGTCAACGCGGCGCTCGACTACGAATCGAATACAAGCCACAGCGTCGTCGTGCGGGCCGCCAGCAGTGATGGGTCGTCCAGCACGCAAGGCTTCACGATCAGTGTCACCGATGTTTCCGAATTCGGTGCCACCCCAATCGCTGATACCGATGGAACGATTGAGACGGTTGCTGAGAATGCGAGCATCGGTACGGCGGTCGGCGTCACCGCCTTTTCCGATGACGCGGACGGAACTGATACGATCACGTATTCACTTGACGACAACGACGGCGGCCGGTTTACGATCGACTCGTCGACCGGCATCGTCACCGTGGCCGGGGCGATCGATCGGGAAGCCGACGGGGCCAGCCGTAGCATCACCGTGCGAGCCACCTCGACCGACGGATCGTTCCAGACCCGCGTCTTCACGATTTCCATCACCGATGTTGACGAGTTCGACGTCGGAGCGGTGACCGACAGCGATGTCGTTGTCAACGCAGTCGCCGAGAATTCCGCGAACGGCACCGTCGTTGGCGTGACGGGCTTGGCGTCGGATGATGATGCGACCAACAACACGATCACCTACACGCTCGACGATAACGCGGGCGGACGGTTTGCCATCGATAGCAGCACCGGTGTGGTGACGGTGGCCGACGGCACGCTGTTGGACCGCGAAGCGGCAGCCAGCCACAATGTCATCGTGCGGGCGACT